>NZ_JBXUNH010000023.1:0-1379 GCF_057197165.1 Pseudomonas sp. SYWMCR5 | reverse complement strand
CCGGTAACACCTTCCAGCTTGTTGATGATCGATGGCTGACCGCCAACGTACACGTCGTCCGGCGCATGGATGGTGATAGTCCCGGTGGCGCTGCCAGCCGGAACGGTCACTTTGGTGCCGTCGCTGAGCGTGAATACCAGGCCGTTATGGCCGGTAACCGACAGACCTTGGGCGTTGGTCAGGGTAACGGTGTAAGTGATCTCGCCGCCTTCGGCCACGGTGGTCTTGTCAGCGGTCAGGGTTGCGACGACTTCGCTTTCGGTATCGGCGATCTGCACGGTGGCCGAAACACCGAGCTCGAGGTTTTCGAAGGTCTTGCCCGGAACGGTGGCATCGGTGATGCCAACAGTCAGAGAACCCGAGTCTTTAAAGACATCATCGCCCTGGGCCGGTGCCTTGTATTCAACTTGGGTCTGGCCCGCAGCGATGGTGACTTTGTCGCCATTGCTCAAGGTAACGGTCAGCGGACGGTCCAGTGGCTGGTTCACTTTGACAGTGAAGCTTGGCTGCTGATCTTCGGTGACATTGCCATTGCTGACGATGGTGACGGAAACCTTGTCGCCTTCGTTGCCGGTGCCCGGAGTACCAGTACCTGGCTCGTCCGTAACGGTTGTGGTGACGGAGTTGTCGCCGAGGGTCAGCTTCTCGAAGTTATCTGCGCCAGTAACGCCTTCCAGCTTGTTCACGATTGCTGGCTGGCCACCGACGTACACGTCGTCCGGTGCGTGGATGGTGATGGTGCCGGTGGCGCTGCCAGCCGGGACAGTAACCTTGGTGCCATCCGAAAGAGTGAAGGTCAGACCGCCATGACCTTTGACGTCCAAGCCTTGGGCGTTGGTCAGGGTAACGGTGTAAGTGATCTCGCCGCCTTCGCTGACAGTGGTTTTGTCAGCAGTCAGGGTGGCGACAACTTCACTTTCGGTATCGGCGATCTGAACGGTGGCCGAGCCACCCAGTTCCAGATTCTCGAAGGTCTTGCCCGGTACGGTTGCATCGCTGATGCCAACGGTGAGCGAACCCGAGTCTTTGAAGACGTCATCGCCCTGAGCTGGAGCTTTGTACTCAACCTGAGTCTGGCCGGCCGCGATGGTGACTTTGTCGCCATTGCTCAAGGTAACGGTGAGCGGACGATCCAGCGGCTGGTTCACTTTGACAGTGAAGCTTGGCTGCTGGTCTTCGGTGACATTGCCGTTGCTGACGATGGTGACAGAAACCTTGTCGCCTTCGTTGCCGGTGCCCGGAGTACCAGTACCTGGCTCGTCCGTAACGGTTGTGGTGACGGAGTTGTCGCCGAGGGTCAGCTTCTCGAAGTTATCTGCGCCAGTAACGCCTTCCAGCTTGTTCACGATTGCTGGCTGGCCACCGACGTACACGTCGTC
>NZ_JBXUNH010000021.1:0-2387 GCF_057197165.1 Pseudomonas sp. SYWMCR5 | reverse complement strand
GTAACCTTGGTGCCATCCGAAAGAGTGAAGGTCAGACCGCCATGACCTTTGACGTCCAAGCCTTGGGCGTTGGTCAGAGTAACGGTGTAAGTGATCTCGCCGCCTTCGCTGACAGTGGTTTTGTCTGCAGTCAGGGTGGCGACAACCTCACTTTCGGTGTCAGTGATCTGAACAGTGGCGGAGCCACCCAGCTCCAGATTCTCGAAGGTCTTGCCTGGGACGGTTGCATCGCTGATGCCAACGGTGAGCGAACCGGAATCTTTGAAGACGTCATCACCTTGTGCCGGCGCCTTGTACTCAACCTGAGTCTGACCTGCCGCGATGGTGACCTTGTCGCCATTGCTCAAGGTGACGGTCAGCGGACGATCCAACGGCTGGTTCACTTTGACGGTGAACGACGGCTGCTGGTCTTCGGTTACGTTGCCGTTGCTGACGATGGTGACAGAGACTTTGTCGCCTTCGTTGCCGGTGCCCGGAGTACCAGTGCCTGGCTCGTCTGTCACCGTGGTGGTGACGGTACCGTCACCCAGCGTCAGTTTCTCGAAGTTATCCGCGCCAGTAACGCCTTCCAGCTTGTTCACGATCGCTGGCTGGCCACCGACGTACACATCGTCCGGTGCGTGAATGGTGATGGTGCCTGTTGCACTGCCCGCCGGAACGGTCACTTTGGTGCCGTCGCTGAGGGTGAACACCAAGCCGTTATGGCCGGTAACCGAGAGACCTTGGGCGTTGGTCAGGGTAACGGTGTAAGTGATCTCGCCGCCTTCGCTGACAGTGGTTTTGTCAGCAGTCAGGGTGGCGACAACTTCACTTTCGGTATCGGCGATCTGAACGGTGGCCGAGCCACCCAGTTCCAGATTCTCGAAGGTCTTGCCCGGTACGGTTGCATCGCTGATGCCAACGGTGAGCGAACCCGAGTCTTTGAAGACGTCATCGCCCTGAGCTGGAGCTTTGTACTCAACCTGGGTTTGGCCCGCAGCGATGGTGACTTTGTCGCCGTTGCTCAAGGTGACAGTCAGCGGACGATCCAGCGGCTGGTTCACTTTTACGGTGAACGACGGCTGCTGATCTTCGGTAACGTTGCCATTGCTGACGATGGTGACGGAGACCTTGTCGCCTTCGTTGTCGGTGCCTGGAGTACCAGTGCCTGGCTCATCGGTGACGTCAGTTTTCACTTCGCCCTGACCCAGAGTCAGTTTCTCGAAGTTATCCGCGCCAGTAACGCCTTCCAGCTTGTTCACGATCGCTGGCTGGCCGCCGACGTACACATCGTCCGGTGCGTGAATGGTGATGGTGCCTGTTGCACTGCCCGCCGGAACGGTCACTTTGGTGCCGTCGCTGAGGGTGAAGACCAGGCCGTTATGGCCGGTAACCGAGAGACCTTGGGCATTGGTCAGGGTAACGGTGTAAGTGATCTCGCCGCCTTCGGACACGGTGGTCTTGTCAGCGGTGAGAGTTGCGACAACTTCACTTTCGGTATCGGCGATCTGAACGGTGGCCGAGCCACCCAGTTCCAGATTCTCGAAGGTCTTGCCCGGTACGGTTGCATCGCTGATGCCAACGGTGAGCGAACCCGAGTCTTTGAAGACGTCATCGCCCTGAGCTGGAGCTTTGTACTCAACCTGGGTTTGGCCCGCAGCGATGGTGACTTTGTCGCCATTGCTCAAGGTAACGGTGAGCGGACGATCCAGTGGCTGGTTCACTTTGACAGTGAAGCTTGGCTGCTGGTCTTCGGTGACATTGCCATTGCTGACGATGGTGACGGAAACCTTGTCGCCTTCGTTGCCGGTGCCCGGAGTGCCAGTGCCCGGCTCGTCAGTCACAGTAGTGGTGACGGTACCGTCACCCAGCGTCAGTTTCTCGAAGTTATCACCACCGGTGACCGATTCGATCTTGTTGACGATGTTTGGCTGACCGCCGACGTAGACGTCGTCAGGGGCATGGATGGTGATGGTGCCGGTGGCGCTGCCCGCCGGAACGGTAACTTTTGTGCCGTCCGAGAGCGTGAAGACCAGGCCATTGTGGCCTTTGACGTCCAGACCCTGGGCATTGGTCAGCGTAACGGTATAGGTGATCTCGCCGCCCTCGGACACAGTGGTCTTGTCGGCGGTAAGGGTGGCGACAACCTCACTTTCGGTATCAGCGATCTGCACGGTAGCCGAGCCGCCGAGTTCCAGGTTTTCGAAGGTCTTACCTGGAACACTGGCGTCGCTGATCCCAACGGTGAGCGAGCCCGAGTCTTTGAAGACGTCATCACCTTGTGCCGGTGCCTTGTACTCAACCTGAGTCTGGCCGGCCGCGATGGTGACCTTGTCGCCATTGCTCAAGGTAACGGTGAGCGGACGATCCAGCGGCTGGTTCACTTTGACAGTGAAGCTTGGCTGCTG
>NZ_JBXUNH010000020.1:2003-2826 GCF_057197165.1 Pseudomonas sp. SYWMCR5 | reverse complement strand
CGCAGATAGGGGTTTTGCGAAATGAATCTTGACGATGACCTACTCTCACATGGGGAAACCCCACACTACCATCGGCGATGCATCGTTTCACTGCTGAGTTCGGGATGGGATCAGGTGGTTCCAATGCTCTATGGTCGTCAAGAAATTCGGTTGCCAGTGCGTCTTTGCAGACACGCCAGCCAATTCGGATATGTGATCTTTGTGAGTCGCTTCGAACTTTCGGTTCGTTTCGTCTTCACCACCGCAATCTGCACAGCAAATTGCTTGGGTGTTATATGGTCAAGCCTCACGGGCAATTAGTATTGGTTAGCTCAACGCCTCACAGCGCTTACACACCCAACCTATCAACGTCGTAGTCTTCGACGGCCCTTCAGGGGATTCAAGATCCCAGTGAGATCTCATCTTGAGGCAAGTTTCCCGCTTAGATGCTTTCAGCGGTTATCTCTTCCGAACATAGCTACCCGGCAATGCCACTGGCGTGACAACCGGAACACCAGAGGTTCGTCCACTCCGGTCCTCTCGTACTAGGAGCAGCCCCTCTCAAATCTCAAACGTCCACGGCAGATAGGGACCGAACTGTCTCACGACGTTCTAAACCCAGCTCGCGTACCACTTTAAATGGCGAACAGCCATACCCTTGGGACCGGCTTCAGCCCCAGGATGTGATGAGCCGACATCGAGGTGCCAAACACCGCCGTCGATATGAACTCTTGGGCGGTATCAGCCTGTTATCCCCGGAGTACCTTTTATCCGTTGAGCGATGGCCCTTCCATACAGAACCACCGGATCACTAAGACCTACTTTCGTACCTGCTCGACGTGTG
>NZ_JBXUNH010000020.1:0-1993 GCF_057197165.1 Pseudomonas sp. SYWMCR5 | reverse complement strand
GGGTTTTGCGAAATGAATCTTGACGATGACCTACTCTCACATGGGGAAACCCCACACTACCATCGGCGATGCATCGTTTCACTGCTGAGTTCGGGATGGGATCAGGTGGTTCCAATGCTCTATGGTCGTCAAGAAATTCGGTTGCCAGTGCGTCTTTGCAGACACGCCAGCCAATTCGGATATGTGATCTTTGTGAGTCGCTTCGAACTTTCGGTTCGTTTCGTCTTCACCACCGCAATCTGCACAGCAAATTGCTTGGGTGTTATATGGTCAAGCCTCACGGGCAATTAGTATTGGTTAGCTCAACGCCTCACAGCGCTTACACACCCAACCTATCAACGTCGTAGTCTTCGACGGCCCTTCAGGGGATTCAAGATCCCAGTGAGATCTCATCTTGAGGCAAGTTTCCCGCTTAGATGCTTTCAGCGGTTATCTCTTCCGAACATAGCTACCCGGCAATGCCACTGGCGTGACAACCGGAACACCAGAGGTTCGTCCACTCCGGTCCTCTCGTACTAGGAGCAGCCCCTCTCAAATCTCAAACGTCCACGGCAGATAGGGACCGAACTGTCTCACGACGTTCTAAACCCAGCTCGCGTACCACTTTAAATGGCGAACAGCCATACCCTTGGGACCGGCTTCAGCCCCAGGATGTGATGAGCCGACATCGAGGTGCCAAACACCGCCGTCGATATGAACTCTTGGGCGGTATCAGCCTGTTATCCCCGGAGTACCTTTTATCCGTTGAGCGATGGCCCTTCCATACAGAACCACCGGATCACTAAGACCTACTTTCGTACCTGCTCGACGTGTGTGTCTCGCAGTCAAGCGCGCTTTTGCCTTTATACTCTACGACCGATTTCCGACCGGTCTGAGCGCACCTTCGTACTCCTCCGTTACTCTTTGGGAGGAGACCGCCCCAGTCAAACTACCCACCATACACTGTCCTCGATCCGGATCACGGACCTGAGTTAGAACCTCAAGGTTGCCAGGGTGGTATTTCAAGGATGGCTCCATGAGAACTGGCGTCCCCACTTCAAAGCCTCCCACCTATCCTACACAAGCAAGCTCAAAGTCCAGTGCAAAGCTATAGTAAAGGTTCACGGGGTCTTTCCGTCTAGCCGCGGATACACTGCATCTTCACAGCGATTTCAATTTCACTGAGTCTCGGGTGGAGACAGCGCCGCCATCGTTACGCCATTCGTGCAGGTCGGAACTTACCCGACAAGGAATTTCGCTACCTTAGGACCGTTATAGTTACGGCCGCCGTTTACCGGGGCTTCGATCAAGAGCTTCGCT
Organism: Pseudomonas sp. SYWMCR5; assembly: GCF_057197165.1. Classification (NCBI taxonomy): domain Bacteria; kingdom Pseudomonadati; phylum Pseudomonadota; class Gammaproteobacteria; order Pseudomonadales; family Pseudomonadaceae; genus Pseudomonas; species Pseudomonas sp. SYWMCR5. The sequence goes on along the minus strand of NZ_JBXUNH010000020.1, from coordinate 694 downwards.
TGCGCTAACCCCATCAATTAACCTTCCGGCACCGGGCAGGCGTCACACCCTATACGTCCACTTTCGTGTTTGCAGAGTGCTGTGTTTTTAATAAACAGTCGCAGCGGCCTGGTATCTTCGACCGGCATGAGCTTACGGAGCAAGTCCTTCACCCTCGCCGGCGCACCTTCTCCCGAAGTTACGGTGCCATTTTGCCTAGTTCCTTCACCCGAGTTCTCTCAAGCGCCTTGGTATTCTCTACCTAACCACCTGTGTCGGTTTGGGGTACGGTTCCCAGTTATCTGAAGCTTAGGAGCTTTTCTTGGAAGCATGGTATCAACCACTTCGCACTCTAAAGAGCGCTCGTCATCAGCTCTCGGCCTTGAAATCCCGGATTTGCCTAAGATTTCAGCCTACCACCTTAAACCTGGACAACCAACGCCAGGCTGGCCTAACCTTCTCCGTCCCTCCATCGCAATAACTGGAAGTACAGGAATATTAACCTGTTTTCCATCGACTACGCTTTTCAGCCTCGCCTTAGGGACCGACTAACCCTGCGTCGATTAACGTTGCGCAGGAAACCTTGGTCTTTCGGCGTGCGAGTTTTTCACTCGCATTGTCGTTACTCATGTCAGCATTCGCACTTCTGATACCTCCAGCAAGCTTCTCAACTCACCTTCACAGGCTTACAGAACGCTCCTCTACCGCATCACCA
>NZ_JBXUNH010000019.1:0-2980 GCF_057197165.1 Pseudomonas sp. SYWMCR5 | reverse complement strand
GCTGCGGTCAGAGTGGTCTTACCGTGGTCAACGTGGCCGATAGTGCCGACGTTAACGTGGGGAAGGGAACGATCAAACTTTTCCTTAGCCATCGATACAGTCCTCCGCAGAAGAAATAGTTACTACCCTGATAAAACAAAGGCAGATATTTTCATATCTGCCTTGTTTATATGGAGCTCTTGAGCGGACTTGAACCGCTGACCTCACCCTTACCAAGGGTGTGCTCTACCAACTGAGCTACAAGAGCGAAACTCTTTGCGCCAAAACAGCAAACTTGGAGCGGGTAGCGGGAATCGAACCCGCATCATCAGCTTGGAAGGCTGAGGTTCTACCACTAAACTATACCCGCGGAGCTTGCGGCTCTCGCTAAAACTGGTGGAGGGAGAAGGATTCGAACCTTCGAAGCTCTCGCAACGGATTTACAGTCCGTCCCCTTTGGCCGCTCGGGAATCCCTCCAGATGTGGCGGGCATTCTATTTACCTGCCGGCCTGTAGTCAAGCATTTTTTCAATTAAATCTGAAAGTTAGCTGCTTTGACTACACTTCCGGTACCACCACCTGAGCGGTGTTCCCTGCGAAGCGGGCGCCATTCTATCAAGCTATTCGCCAGTTGCAATACCCTGGCAGAAAATAATTTTATGTTTTAAGTCTTTGAAATCACTGGAAAGACTGGCGAGGACCGCCTCATCCAGCAAACGCTCGCTGTCAGGGCTTACCTTGAGCCAGAAGCCGTCCGCGCCAGCCAACTGCCCCTGCACCGGCTGAGCGGCGATATCGAGGCTAAGCAACCGTTGACGCAACGCTACCAGCTCATCCTGCCCGGCAAATCCCCCCACCACCAGGCACTCATCTCTGCGCCTGGCGGGAGCTGCCGCCCCCGTCTCCCGAAGCAGACGGATCTCCTGCTGACTTCCCTTGTAGAGGGAAAGGGGTGCAACCTCCTTGACCCGTACCGGCGCCTCCTGCTGGCGCCACACGTAATAGACGGCATTTAGCACTACCAACAGCAGAAACAACCAACGCATAGGCACCTCAACTCAAGGGGCAGGCCATCGCCAGGCCAACAAAGACCAGGTCCGGTACAACCCGCGCACCAGGTGCAGACACCTGGACCAGGGGCGCATCACCTCCCGTGAGGAAGACGCTGAACTCACTACCCCAGAGGGCGCGCGCCTGATCGATCTGCGTGCGGGCGAAACCCTGCAGCATCAGGACGCATCCGCGCTCGACCGCCTCGACCGTGGAGCGCCCAGGCTCAAGACTGCTCAACGCACGCTCGGCCGAGGCATCGTCATAACGAATACGGCGGGTGTGCGTCCGCAGCTGGCTACGCATCAACGGCATCCCCGGACAGATGTATCCACCCAGATGCTGACCATCGGCCGCTACGAAATCCGCCTTGGCGGCTGTGCCGAAATCCATCACCAGGCAAGCCCCTTTGGCCAGGTGGAATGCACCGAGGGCGGCAAGCCAGCGGTCCATGCCCAGGCGCTCATGATCTTCATAGCCATTGCGCACACCCGCCATTTCGACAACAGGACGCGCAACCCGCACTTCGACGGCGAAGGCTTGCCTGATCGCCTCGCACAGCGCATCGGTTTCTTCCTCGCTGCGCACACTGACCATTCGTGCGCCCGCCAGGCGTGCCGCAGCCAGCCCACTGACGGCAGCCAACAGCGCCTGATCCGAATCAACGATGCCGCCCCCCACGATGGTGGCATCTGCAGCATGAATCACACGCCACTTGATAAAGCTGTTACCGCAATCGAGCTCAAGAATCATCGCGCAACCTCAACCCGAGCTCTCCACCACTGAAGCTCTTCTCCACACCCTCGACATCCATGCGCAGACCGCCCTGCCCGTCCACACCCAGCACAATGCCATCGACCGTCTGATTGCCGGCGATCAGCGAGACCTTGCGCCCCTGCCACAGATGCGCCTGCTCCCATTCTTCCTGGAAAGCAGCGAAGCCATAGCGACGATGGCGCGAAAGCTCATGCTGCAATTGCTGGCTCAACTGCGCAACCAGACGATTGCGATCGATGAGCTCGCCAGTCTCCCGACGCATCGACGTCCACTGCTGGTCGACCTGATCATTGCTCTGCATGTTCACATTGATGCCGATACCCAGCACAACGTGACAGACATCCGCGGGGTCGCCAACCAGCTCCAGGAGAATGCCGACAATCTTCTTGTTACCAACAAGAACGTCATTCGGCCACTTCAGCCCCGCACCTTTTACACCGAGGGCATGTAGCGTACGCATCACCGCCAGGCCAACGACCAGGCTCAGCCCCTCGAGCTGGCGCATGCCCCCCTCCACCCGAAGCACCAGGCTGTAATAGAGATTTTCGGCGAATGGGCTGACCCAGTGTCGGCCACGCCGACCACGACCAGCACTCTGGCGCTCGGCAAGCACCAGGAAGGGCGCAGCCTGGCCCTGCCCGATCAGACGCAGAGCCTCGGCATTGGTCGAATCTATTGAGTCATGAACAAGAACAGGCCACTGCTCACCCTGAGTGAATGCAGCAATCGCCGAAGCCTCGAGCAGGCTCAATGGCGTAGCAAGCTGGTATCCACGACCACGCACCTTGTGAATGGTGAGGTTCAGCTCGCTTTCCAGGTGCTGCAGCTGCTTCCACACGGCGCTGCGGCTCACCCCCAAGGCTTCCCCCAGGGCCTGGCCAGAATGAAACCGGCCATCCTTGAGGAGATTCAACAACTTCAGCATGCCAGTCTCGACTTGAAATAAGGCTGGCATGATAGCCACGGGCTGCTGGATTGCATAGGAAAAGGGCGGGGATATCCCTGCGAGAACGGGTGCGCAGACCCAACCATACCCTGTAGAGGCAGGCTTGTCCTGTGGCGTGCGCGGTGTCGGCGTGCAGGAGCGCTCTGGTCCGGTCTGGCTTCAGAACGCCAGAAAGACAAAACCCCTACCTGCTCGCGCAGATAGGGGTTTTGCGAAATGAATCTTGAC
>NZ_JBXUNH010000018.1:0-15593 GCF_057197165.1 Pseudomonas sp. SYWMCR5 | reverse complement strand
AAGACCATCGCAATGGAAGACGGTCTGCGCTTCGCCATCCGTGAAGGCGGTCGTACCGTCGGCGCCGGCGTCGTAGCGAAGATTATTGAATAAGTAGTTGATTTATCTAAATCAGGCCGGCATAATGGCCGGCCTGATACAGCGTTACAGGTCAGTAGCTCAATTGGCAGAGCGACGGTCTCCAAAACCGTAGGTTGGGGGTTCGATTCCCTCCTGACCTGCCATTCACCTCGGTGTGATTGGCTTTCTTCTTACAGGATCCTCCCCGATGACTCCCAAAACTGAAGCCCAAGAATCGCGTTTTGATCTGTTCAAGTGGCTGGCTGTAGTTGCATTGGTTGTCGTAGGTGTCGTGGGTAATCAGTATTACTCCGCTGCTCCTATCCTGTACCGCGTCCTCGCGCTGCTCGCCCTGGCAGCTGTCGCAGGCTTTGTTGCTCTGCAGACTGCGAAGGGTAAGTCGTTCTTTGCGCTGGCGAAGGAAGCTCGTACCGAAATTCGTAAAGTCGTATGGCCAACCCGCCAGGAGACTACTCAGACCACTTTGATCGTTGTGGCTGTGGTGCTCGTTATGGCGCTGCTGTTGTGGGGTCTCGATTCCCTGCTCGGTTGGTTGGTTTCCTTGATTGTTGGCTAAGGGTGTCTCGTGGCTAAGCGTTGGTATGTTGTGCATGCTTACTCGGGTTACGAGAAGCATGTAATGCGCTCCCTCATCGAGCGCGTAAAGCTGGCAGGCATGGAAGACGGGTTTGGCGAGATTCTCGTCCCGACCGAAGAAGTCGTCGAAATGCGCAACGGCCAGAAGCGCAAGAGTGAGCGTAAATTCTTCCCGGGCTACGTCCTGGTGCAGATGGAAATGAACGAAGGGACTTGGCACTTGGTCAAGGACACCCCTCGCGTCATGGGTTTCATTGGTGGTACCGCGGACAAGCCCGCGCCGATCACCGATAAAGAGGCTGAGGCTATCCTGCGTCGCGTTGCCGATGGCAGTGACAAGCCCAAGCCGAAGACGCTGTTCGAGCCGGGTGAAGTGGTTCGCGTCATTGACGGTCCATTCGCTGATTTCAACGGTAGCGTCGAAGAAGTTAACTACGAGAAGAGTCGCCTGCAGGTTGCAGTGCTCATTTTCGGTCGCTCTACTCCGGTAGAGCTCGAGTTCAGTCAGGTCGAGAAGGTCTAGCTGAACGATGCATCCCATACCCCGCAGCCCTATGTGCTGCGGGGTTTTGTCGTCACTGGGATAAAACGCAAGTCATCCGGGGAGCCACCAGGCGTTCGAACCCGATTTTGGAGTAGCTCATGGCTAAGAAGATTCAGGCTTATATCAAGCTGCAAGTAAAGGCCGGCCAGGCCAACCCAAGCCCACCCGTTGGTCCAGCACTGGGTCAACACGGTGTGAACATCATGGAATTCTGCAAGGCCTTCAACGCCCGTACTCAGGGTCAAGAAGCCGGCCTGCCGACTCCTGTGATCATCACTGTCTACAGTGACCGTAGCTTCACCTTCGAAACCAAGAGCACCCCTGCCTCGGTTCTGCTGAAGAAAGCTGCTGGCCTGACCAGCGGTTCGGCTCGTCCGAACACCGTCAAGGTCGGTACCGTCACCCGCGCTCAGCTGGAAGATATCGCCAAGGCAAAGCAGGCTGATCTGACCGCCGCTGACCTGGATGCAGCTGTACGCACCATCGCTGGCTCTGCCCGCAGCATGGGCCTGAACGTGGAGGGTGTGTAATGGCTAAGCTGACTAAGCGTCAAAAGGCAATCGCCGAGAAAATCGAAGCAGGCAAGGCCTACAACTTCGAAGAGGCCGCTACCCTGCTGGCTTCGCTGCCGGCTGCCAAATTCGTCGAGTCGTACGACATCGCCGTAAACCTCGGTGTTGACCCGCGTAAATCCGACCAGGTCGTTCGTAGCGCTACTGTGCTGCCGCACGGCACTGGCAAGACCGTACGCGTTGCCGTCTTCACCCAGGGCCCAGCTGCCGAGGCCGCTCTGGCTGCCGGCGCTGACCGCGTAGGTATGGACGATCTGGCTGCCGAAATGAAAGGCGGCGACCTGAACTATGACGTCGTCATCGCATCCCCTGATGCCATGCGCGTTGTCGGTCAGCTGGGTCAGGTTCTGGGTCCTCGCGGCCTGATGCCTAACCCGAAAGTCGGTACCGTGACCCCGGACGTAGCCACTGCCGTCAAGAACGCCAAGGCTGGTCAGGTTCGCTACCGTACCGACAAGAACGGTATCATCCACACCTCCGTTGGCAAGATCGGCTTTGAAGCTGGCAAGCTGAAGGAAAACGTTGAAGCCCTGATCGCTGATCTGAAGCGTATCAAGCCAGCTTCTTCGAAAGGTATCTACGTCAAGCGCGTTACCCTGAGCACCACCATGGGCCCAGGTCTGATCATCGATCAGAGCTCGCTGAACGTGTAATGCAAAGTCGGCGCGGTCTTTCGAGCGCGCCGGCTGCAACAAGATTGGGGTCCCTGCCTGGCGGGGGCTATCCAAGACCGTAGGCGACGCAAGTCTTAAAACACAAGCCTACGCAGATGGTGCTCCCGATTCGCTCGCGAATCAGACACCAAAACGACATCCGGCCTCGGCCAGATGAAACGGTAGAAACCAGGAGTAAACCCGTGGCAATTAAACTCGAAGACAAGAAGGCCATCGTCGCTGAAGTCAACGAGGCTGCCAAAGTCGCTCTGTCCGCTGTCGTGGCCGATGCCCGTGGTGTGACTGTAGGCGCAATGACCGGACTCCGTAAAGAGGCTCGTGAAGCTGGCGTATACGTACGTGTCGTACGTAACACCCTGCTCAAGCGCGCTGTTGCTGACACTGAATTCAGTGTCCTCAACGACGCCTTCACCGGCCCTACCCTGATTGCGTTCTCCAACGAACACCCGGGCGCTGCTGCCCGTCTGTTCAAGGAATTCGCCAAGGGTCAGGACAAGTTCGAGATCAAGGCAGCTGCGTTCGACGGCAAGTTCCTTGCCGCTAACCAGATCGACGTGCTGGCAACCCTGCCAACTCGCGACGAGGCTATCGCACAGCTGATGAGCGTAATCCAAGGTGCAACCAGCAAGCTGGCTCGTACCCTGGCAGCTCTGCGCGACCAGAAAGAAGCCGCTGCTGCCTAAGGCGGCGTAGCTTCTCTCGAAATCAAACGTTTAATTTGATGGCCGTGTAAGGCTGTCCCCCAATACAGGAATTCATAGTCATGTCTCTGACTAACGAGCAAATCATCGAAGCAATCGGCCAGAAAACCGTTCTGGAAATTGTTGAACTGATCAAAGCAATGGAAGAAACCTTCGGCGTTACCGCTGCTGCCGCTGTTGCCGCTGGCCCAGCTGCTGCCGCTGCCGTTGTTGAAGAGCAGACCGAGTTCAACGTTGTCCTGGTTGAAGCCGGCGACAAGAAAGTGAACGTCATCAAAGCCGTTCGCGAGCTGACCGGTCTGGGCCTGAAAGAAGCCAAAGAGAAAGTCGATGGCGCTCCTCAGGTTGTAGCTGAAGGCGTTTCGAAAGAAGCCGCTGAAGACGCTAAGAAGAAGCTGGAAGAAGCTGGCGCTAAAGTCGAGCTGAAGTAATTTCGACTTTGCGACTGCAGCCTGAGCGTCAAGCGTAGGGCTGATGGCTGGTGGCCTGTGCCACCGGCCTTTTTCCGTTATTGGTGGCCGATCAGGTCGGCCCCGATAACGAGCTGCAAGACACCCATGTGGGTGGCGCAAACCAAGGGGTTTGCACGATTTTCTGGCTGCTCCCGCCGGGAGAAGCCAAACAAGCAGGTGACCAAGCTGGGGAACGCTGATGGCTTACTCATACACTGAGAAAAAACGTATCCGCAAGGACTTTAGCAAGTTGCCGGACGTCATGGATGTGCCGTACCTCCTGGCCATCCAGCTGGATTCGTATCGCGAATTCCTGCAGGCGGGAGCATCCAAGGATCAGTTCCGCGACGTCGGTCTGCATGCGGCCTTCAAATCGGTATTCCCGATCATCAGCTACTCCGGCAATGCTGCCCTGGAGTACGTAGGCTATCGCCTGGGCGAGCCTGCCTTCGATGTGAAGGAATGTGTCCTGCGTGGCGTGACCTTCGCGGTCCCACTGCGGGTCAAGGTGCGCCTGATCATCTTCGACAAGGAATCGTCGAACAAAGCGATCAAGGACATCAAAGAGCAAGAAGTCTACATGGGTGAAATCCCCCTGATGACTGAGAACGGTACCTTCGTTATCAACGGTACCGAGCGTGTGATCGTTTCCCAGCTGCACCGTTCGCCTGGTGTGTTCTTCGACCACGACCGTGGCAAGACTCACAGCTCCGGCAAGCTGCTGTACTCCGCTCGCATCATTCCTTACCGCGGCTCCTGGCTCGACTTCGAGTTCGATCCGAAGGACTGCGTGTTCGTCCGTATCGACCGTCGCCGCAAGCTGCCGGCCTCCGTACTGCTGCGCGCCCTGGGCTACAGCACCGAAGAGATCCTGGACACCTTCTACACCACCAACGTGTTCCACGTTTCCGGTGAGAAGCTGAGCCTGGAGCTGGTTGCCCAGCGCCTGCGCGGTGAAGTTGCGGTCATGGACATCACCGACGACACCGGCAAGGTCATCGTCGAGCAAGGCCGCCGTATCACTGCGCGCCACATCAACCAGATCGAGAAAGCTGGCGTCAAGCAGCTGGACGTTCCGCTCGAGTACATGATTGGCCGTACCACTGCCAAGGCCATCGTGCACCCGGCAACTGGTGAAATCCTGGCCGAGTGCAACACCGAGCTGACCACCGATCTGCTGGTCAAGATCGCCAAGGCCCAGGTCGTTCGCATCGAGACCCTGTACACCAACGATATCGACTGCGGTCCGTTCATCGCCGATACGCTGAAGATCGATACCACCAGCAACCAGCTGGAAGCGTTGGTCGAAATCTATCGCATGATGCGCCCAGGCGAGCCGCCAACCAAGGACGCCGCCGAGACCCTGTTCAACAACCTGTTCTTCAGCGCCGAGCGTTACGACCTGTCCGCAGTCGGCCGCATGAAGTTCAACCGTCGTATCGGTCGTACCGAAATCGAAGGTTCGGGCGTGCTGAGCAAGGAAGACATCGTCGATGTACTGAAGACCCTGGTCGACATCCGTAACGGCAAGGGCATCGTCGACGACATCGACCACCTGGGTAACCGTCGTGTGCGTTGCGTCGGCGAGATGGCCGAGAACCAGTTCCGCGTTGGCCTGGTGCGCGTCGAGCGTGCGGTCAAAGAGCGTCTGTCGATGGCTGAAAGCGAAGGCCTGATGCCGCAGGACCTGATCAACGCCAAGCCGGTTGCGGCGGCGGTGAAAGAGTTCTTCGGCTCCAGCCAGCTCTCGCAGTTCATGGACCAGAACAACCCGCTCTCCGAGATCACCCACAAGCGTCGTGTCTCTGCACTCGGCCCGGGCGGTCTGACCCGTGAGCGCGCAGGCTTCGAAGTTCGTGACGTACACCCGACCCACTACGGCCGCGTGTGCCCGATCGAGACGCCGGAAGGTCCGAACATCGGTCTGATCAACTCCCTGGCGGCCTACGCCCGCACCAACCAGTACGGCTTCCTGGAAAGCCCGTACCGTGTGGTGAAAGAGGGTGTGGTCACCGACGACATCGTGTTCCTGTCGGCGATCGAAGAAGCTGATCACGTCATCGCCCAGGCTTCGGCTGCGATGAACGAGCAGAAGCACCTGATCGACGAGCTGGTAGCGGTCCGTCACCTGAACGAATTCACCGTCAAGGCGCCGGAAGACGTCACCCTGATGGACGTTTCGCCGAAGCAGGTTGTTTCCGTTGCTGCCTCTCTGATTCCGTTCCTCGAGCACGACGACGCCAACCGTGCGTTGATGGGTTCGAACATGCAGCGTCAGGCTGTACCGACCCTGCGTGCCGACAAGCCGCTGGTAGGTACTGGCATGGAGCGCAACGTCGCCCGTGACTCCGGCGTCTGCGTCGTGGCTCGCCGCGGTGGTGTGATCGACTCGGTCGACGCCAGCCGTATCGTCGTGCGTGTGGCCGACGACGAAGTCGAGACCGGTGAAGCAGGTGTGGATATCTACAACCTGACCAAGTACACCCGTTCGAACCAGAACACCTGCATCAACCAGCGTCCGCTGGTGAGCAAGGGTGATGTGGTCGCGCGTGGCGACATCATGGCCGACGGCCCGTCCACCGACATGGGTGAACTGGCGCTGGGCCAGAACATGCGCATCGCGTTCATGGCGTGGAACGGCTTCAACTTCGAAGACTCCATCTGCCTGTCCGAGCGTGTGGTCCAGGAAGATCGCTTCACCACGATCCACATCCAGGAACTGACCTGTGTGGCCCGTGACACCAAGCTTGGCCCAGAGGAAATCACCGCGGACATCCCGAACGTGGGTGAGGCTGCGCTGAACAAGCTGGACGAAGCCGGTATCGTCTACGTAGGTGCCGAAGTCGGCGCCGGCGACATCCTGGTCGGCAAGGTCACTCCGAAAGGTGAGACCCAGCTGACGCCGGAAGAGAAACTGCTGCGTGCGATCTTCGGTGAGAAGGCCAGCGACGTCAAAGACACCTCCCTGCGCGTGCCGACCGGCACCAAGGGCACCGTCATCGACGTACAGGTCTTCACCCGCGATGGCGTTGAGCGCGACAGCCGCGCCCTGGCGATCGAGAAGATGCAGCTGGACGAGATCCGCAAGGACCTCAACGAAGAGTTCCGCATCGTCGAAGGCGCGACCTTCGAGCGTCTGCGTTCTGCTCTGAACGGCCAGGTGGTCGACGGTGGTGCGGGCCTGAAGAAAGGCACCGTGATCACTGACGACGTACTGAACGGTCTGGAGCACGGCCAGTGGTTCAAACTGCGCATGGCCGAAGATGCACTGAACGAGCAGCTGGAAAAGGCTCAGCAGTACATCGTCGATCGTCGCCGTCTGCTGGACGACAAGTTCGAAGACAAGAAGCGCAAGCTGCAGCAGGGCGATGACCTGGCTCCAGGCGTACTGAAGATCGTCAAGGTCTACCTGGCAATCCGCCGTCGCATCCAGCCGGGTGACAAGATGGCCGGTCGTCACGGTAACAAGGGTGTCGTCTCGGTGATCATGCCGGTAGAAGACATGCCGCACGACGCCAACGGTACTCCGGTCGACGTCGTACTGAACCCGCTGGGCGTACCTTCGCGTATGAACGTCGGTCAGATTCTCGAAACCCACCTGGGCCTGGCGGCCAAAGGTCTGGGCGAGAAGATCGACCGCATGATCGAAGAGCAGCGCAAGGCAGCCGAGCTGCGCACCTTCCTGACCGAGATCTACAACGAGATCGGTGGTCGTCAGGAAAACCTCGACGAGTTCTCCGACGCAGAGATCTTCGCCCTGGCCAACAACCTCAAGAAAGGTGTGCCGATGGCGACGCCTGTCTTCGACGGTGCCAAGGAGCGTGAGATCAAGGCCATGCTGAAGCTGGCCGACCTGCCAGAGAGCGGCCAGATGGTGCTGTTCGACGGCCGTACCGGCAACAAGTTCGAGCGTCCTGTGACCGTTGGTTACATGTACATGCTCAAGCTGAACCACTTGGTGGACGACAAGATGCACGCGCGTTCCACTGGTTCCTACAGCCTGGTTACCCAGCAGCCGCTGGGTGGTAAGGCGCAGTTCGGTGGTCAGCGTTTCGGGGAGATGGAAGTGTGGGCGCTGGAAGCATACGGCGCGGCATACACCCTGCAAGAAATGCTCACAGTGAAGTCGGACGACGTGAACGGCCGTACCAAGATGTACAAGAACATCGTGGATGGCGATCACCGTATGGAGCCGGGCATGCCCGAGTCCTTCAACGTGTTGATCAAAGAGATCCGTTCGCTCGGTATCGATATCGATCTGGAAACCGAATAACACGTGACGCGAAGGGGAGCGGGGCTGGTACAGCCCGCTTCCTGCTCCGCCAGGAGGAAAGGCCTTGAAAGACCTACTGAATTTGCTGAAAAACCAGGGTCAAGTCGAAGAGTTCGACGCCATCCGCATCGGTCTGGCGTCGCCTGAAATGATCCGTTCGTGGTCGTTCGGTGAAGTTAAGAAGCCGGAAACCATCAACTACCGTACGTTCAAGCCTGAGCGTGACGGCCTGTTCTGCGCCAAGATCTTTGGCCCAGTCAAGGACTACGAGTGCCTGTGCGGCAAGTACAAGCGCCTCAAGCACCGCGGTGTGATCTGCGAGAAGTGCGGCGTTGAAGTTGCCCTGGCCAAGGTTCGTCGTGAGCGCATGGCGCACATCGAGCTGGCCTCGCCGGTCGCCCACATCTGGTTCCTGAAGTCGCTGCCGTCCCGTATCGGCCTGCTGATGGACATGACCCTGCGTGACATCGAGCGCGTGCTCTACTTCGAGAGCTACGTGGTGATCGATCCGGGCATGACTACCCTCGAGAAGGGTCAGCTGCTGAACGACGAGCAGTACTTCGAAGCGCTGGAAGAGTTCGGTGACGACTTCGACGCCCGCATGGGTGCCGAGGCTGTCCGCGAACTGCTGCACGCGATCGACCTGGAGCACGAGATCGGTCGTCTGCGCGAAGAGATTCCACAGACCAACTCCGAAACCAAGATCAAGAAGCTGTCCAAGCGCCTGAAGCTGATGGAAGCTTTCCAGGGCTCGGGCAACCTGCCTGAGTGGATGGTCCTGACCGTCCTGCCAGTGCTGCCGCCGGACCTGCGTCCGCTGGTTCCGCTGGATGGCGGCCGCTTCGCGACCTCCGACCTGAACGATCTGTATCGTCGGGTGATCAACCGTAACAACCGTCTGAAGCGCCTGCTCGATCTGTCGGCGCCGGACATCATCGTGCGCAACGAAAAGCGCATGCTGCAGGAAGCGGTCGACGCCCTGCTCGACAACGGCCGTCGCGGTCGTGCCATCACTGGCTCGAACAAGCGTCCGCTGAAGTCGCTGGCCGACATGATCAAAGGTAAGCAAGGTCGCTTCCGTCAGAACTTGCTCGGTAAGCGCGTGGACTACTCCGGTCGTTCGGTAATTACCGTAGGCCCGACCCTGCGCCTGCACCAGTGCGGTCTGCCGAAGAAGATGGCCCTCGAGCTGTTCAAGCCGTTCATTTTCGGCAAGCTGGAAATGCGTGGTCTGGCTACCACCATCAAGGCCGCCAAGAAGATGGTCGAGCGCGAGCTGCCAGAGGTCTGGGACGTTCTCGCCGAAGTCATCCGCGAACACCCCGTCCTGCTGAACCGTGCACCGACGCTGCACCGTCTGGGTATCCAGGCGTTCGAGCCGGTGCTGATCGAAGGCAAGGCGATTCAGCTGCACCCGCTGGTCTGTGCCGCGTACAACGCCGACTTCGACGGTGACCAGATGGCCGTTCACGTGCCGCTGACCCTGGAAGCCCAGCTCGAAGCGCGCGCGCTGATGATGTCTACCAACAACATCCTGTCGCCAGCCAACGGTGAGCCAATCATCGTTCCTTCGCAGGACGTTGTACTGGGTCTGTACTACATGACCCGTGAAGCCATCAACGCCAAGGGCGAAGGTCGCGTGTTCGCTGACCTGCAGGAAGTCGACCGCGTATTCCGCGCCGGCGAGGCTGCCCTGCACGCGAAAATCAAGGTCCGTATCAACGAGACCGTGAAAGAGCGTGATGGCTCGGTGGTCAAGAACACCCGTATCGTCGACACCACCGTCGGCCGTGCGCTGCTGTTCCAGGTTGTTCCGGCAGGTCTGCCGTACGACGTGGTCAACCAGCCGATGAAGAAGAAGGCGATCTCCAAGCTGATCAACCAGTGCTATCGCGTGGTTGGTCTGAAAGAGACCGTGATCTTCGCTGACCAGCTGATGTACACCGGTTTCGCTTACTCGACCATTTCCGGCGTCTCGATCGGTGTTAACGACTTCGTTATCCCGGACGAAAAAGCCCGCATCATCGGTACTGCTACCGATGAAGTGAAGGAAATCGAAAGCCAGTACGCCTCGGGCCTGGTTACCCAGGGCGAGAAGTACAACAAGGTCATCGACTTGTGGTCGAAGGCGAACGACGAAGTGTCCAAGGCGATGATGGCCAACCTCTCGAAAGAGAAGGTCATCGACCGCGAGGGCAAGGAAGTCGAGCAAGAGTCCTTCAACTCGATGTACATGATGGCTGACTCGGGTGCGCGGGGTTCCGCTGCACAGATCCGTCAGCTGGCCGGTATGCGTGGTCTGATGGCCAAGCCGGACGGCTCGATCATCGAGACGCCGATCACCGCGAACTTCCGTGAAGGTCTGAGCGTACTGCAGTACTTCATCTCGACCCACGGTGCTCGTAAAGGTCTGGCGGATACCGCACTGAAGACTGCGAACTCCGGTTACCTGACTCGCCGTCTGGTAGACGTGGCGCAGGATCTGGTCGTGACCGAGATCGACTGCGGCACCGACCAGGGCCTGCTGATGACGCCGCACATCGAAGGTGGCGACGTTGTAGAGCCGCTGGGTGAGCGTGTACTGGGTCGTGTCATCGCCCGCGACGTGTTCAAGCCAGGTACCGAGGACGTCATCGTTCCTGCCGGCACCCTGGTCGACGAGAAGTGGGTTGAGTTCATCGAGCTGAACAGCATCGACGAAGTGGTCGTGCGTTCGCCGATCAGCTGCGAAACCCGCTACGGCATCTGCGCCAAGTGCTACGGTCGTGACCTGGCTCGTGGTCACCAGGTGAACATCGGTGAAGCTGTCGGCGTTATCGCTGCACAGTCGATCGGTGAGCCGGGTACCCAGCTGACCATGCGTACCTTCCACATCGGTGGTGCTGCAAGCCGTACCTCGGCTGCCGACAGCGTCCAGGTGAAGAATGGCGGCATGGTGCGTCTGCACAACCTGAAGCAGGTCGAGCGTGCCGATGGCAACCTGGTCGCGGTATCGCGTTCCGGCGAGCTGGCCATTGCCGACGAATTCGGTCGTGAACGTGAGCGTTACAAGCTGCCTTACGGTGCGGTGATTTCGGTCAAGGAAGGTGACAAGGTCGAAGCTGGCGCCATCGTCGCCAAGTGGGACCCGCACACCCACCCGATCGTTACCGAACTGAAAGGTACCGTGACCTTCGTGGGCATGGAAGAAAACATCACCATCAAGCGCCAGACCGACGAACTGACCGGTCTGACCAACATTGAAGTCCTGGACGTCAAGGATCGCCCTGCCGCTGGCAAGGAAATCCGTCCGGCCATCAAGATGGTCGATGCCAACGGCAAGGACCTGTACCTGCCAGGTACCGACGTACCGGCTCAGTACTTCCTGCCGGCCAACGCCCTCGTCGGTGTGGCTGACGGTGCCCAGATCGGTGTCGGTGACGTTATTGCGCGTATTCCGCAAGAAACGTCGAAGACTCGTGACATCACCGGTGGTCTGCCACGCGTTGCCGACCTGTTCGAAGCGCGTCGTCCGAAAGAAGCGTCGATCCTGGCTGAAGTCAGCGGCACCATCGCGTTCGGTAAAGAGACCAAGGGCAAGCGTCGCCTGGTCATCACGCCGACCGATGGCAGCGATCCGTACGAAGAGCTGATTCCGAAGTGGCGCCACCTGAACGTCTTCGAAGGCGAACAGGTAAACCGCGGCGAAGTCATCTCCGACGGTCCGAGCGATCCGCACGACATCCTGCGTCTGCTGGGTGTCAGCGCGCTGGCCAAGTACATCGTCAACGAGATTCAGGACGTTTACCGCCTGCAGGGCGTGAAGATCAACGACAAGCACATCGAGACCATCCTGCGTCAGATGCTGCGTAAAGTTGAGATCTCCGAGTCCGGCGATTCCAGCTTCATCAAGGGCGACCAGATGGAGTTGACCCAGGTACTGGTAGAGAACGAGCGTCTGGCGAGTGAAGACAAGTTCATCTCCAAGTTCACCCGTGTCCTGCTGGGTATCACCAAGGCCTCGCTGTCGACCGAGTCGTTCATCTCCGCGGCTTCCTTCCAGGAAACCACCCGCGTACTGACCGAAGCGGCGGTAACCGGCAAGCGCGACTACCTGCGCGGCCTGAAAGAGAACGTGGTCGTGGGTCGTCTGATCCCGGCCGGTACCGGTCTGGCCTACCATAGCGAGCGCAAGCGTCGCCGTGATGCCGACAAGCCGCTGCGTGTGAGCGCCAGTGAGGTGGAAGCCGCACTGACCGAAGCGCTGAACTCCAGCGGCAACTAAGAAGAGGCGGGGCCCCGGCCCCTTCCTCCCGAGCCTCGGTGACATGATTTGTTGCCGATGATCGGGCAGGAAGGGTCGGGGCCTTGTCTTGACTGGGTGCAAGATCCTCTTTAGACTTTTGTACCCTTAAATTTGGTGAGGCTCCGTCTCGCCAATTTTTGGCTTTCTTGCAAGACAATAGAGTCGCAAGACAATCAGTGGAGCTAGTAGATGGCAACTATCAACCAGCTGGTACGTCAGCCGCGCAAGCGTTCGGTCGAGAAGTCCGACGTTCCTGCGCTGCAGAACTGCCCGCAGCGTCGTGGCGTGTGCACCCGTGTGTACACCACCACGCCGAAAAAACCTAACTCGGCACTGCGTAAAGTATGCCGTGTGCGTCTGACCAACGGTTTCGAGGTTTCCTCGTACATCGGTGGTGAAGGCCACAACCTGCAAGAGCACAGCGTCGTCCTGATCCGTGGCGGCCGTGTAAAAGACTTGCCAGGTGTTCGTTACCACACCGTTCGCGGCTCTCTGGATACTTCGGGCGTCAAAGGCCGTAACCAGGGTCGTTCGAAGTACGGTACCAAGCGTCCGAAGTAATCGGGCGTTTGCAGACATCCATTTATTTGAGTCGATAAGAGTAAGGTCGGGCAGGGGTCGAAGACCCGCGTCCCGGGCTAACCTGAAGACCGTTTGAGGGCTTATCATGCCAAGACGTCGTGTAGCAGCAAAACGTGAGATCCTTGACGATCCGAAATACGGATCTCAGATCCTCGCCAAGTTCATGAACCACGTGATGGAAAGCGGCAAGAAGGCCGTAGCCGAGCGCATCGTTTACGGTGCCCTGGATACCGTCAAAGCACGCAAGAACAGCGACCCCCTGGAAATCTTCGAGAAAGCTCTCGACGCCATCGCTCCGCTGGTCGAAGTAAAGTCCCGTCGTGTCGGCGGTGCCACTTACCAGGTTCCGGTTGAAGTTCGTCCATCCCGTCGTAACGCTCTGGCAATGCGCTGGCTCGTAGACTACGCCCGCAAGCGCGGCGAGAAGTCGATGGCCCTGCGTCTGGCCGGCGAGCTGCTGGATGCTGCCGAAGGCAAGGGTGCTGCAGTCAAGAAGCGTGAAGACGTGCACCGTATGGCCGAAGCCAACAAAGCGTTCTCGCACTACCGCTTCTAATTCAAGCATCAATCATTTTGCGAGGGCTTTATGGCTCGTACTACAGCAATTAACCGCTACCGTAACATCGGTATCTGTGCTCACGTTGACGCGGGCAAGACCACCACTACCGAGCGGATCCTGTTCTACACAGGTCTGAGCCACAAGATGGGCGAGGTGCATGATGGCGCCGCGACCACCGACTGGATGGTGCAGGAGCAGGAGCGCGGTATCACCATTACCTCCGCTGCCGTTACCACCTTCTGGAAAGGCTCCCGTGGTCAGTACGACAACTACCGCGTAAACGTCATCGATACCCCCGGCCACGTTGACTTCACCATTGAAGTAGAACGTTCGCTGCGTGTACTCGACGGCGCGGTCGTCGTGTTCTGCGGCACCTCCGGCGTTGAGCCTCAGTCCGAAACCGTATGGCGTCAGGCCAACAAGTACGGCGTTCCGCGTGTTGTCTACGTGAACAAGATGGACCGTGCCGGTGCCAACTTCCTGCGCGTTGTCGGCCAGATCAAGAACCGCCTGGGTCACACCCCGGTTCCGGTCCAGCTGGCTATCGGTGCAGAAGACGACTTCCAGGGTCAGGTTGACCTGATCAAGATGAAAGCCATCTACTGGAACGACGACGACAAAGGTACTACCTACCGTGAGGAAGAGATTCCTGCCGAGCTGGTGGACCTGGCCAACGAATGGCGCAACAACATGGTCGAGGCTGCTGCCGAGGCCAACGAAGAGCTGATGAACAAGTACCTTGAAGAAGGTGACCTGTCCGTCGAAGACATCAAGGCTGGTCTGCGCGCCCGTACCCTGGCGAGCGAGATCGTTCCTGCTGTCTGCGGTTCCTCGTTCAAGAACAAGGGCGTTCCCCTGGTTCTCGACGCCGTCATTGACTTCCTGCCTGCGCCCACCGAGATCCCTGCGATCAAGGGTATCCACCCTGATCTGATCGACGTGCCGAAGGATGAAGTCACTCCAGAGCAGTATGACGAGCGTCCTGCTGACGACAACGAGCCGTTCTCGGCCCTGGCGTTCAAGATTGCCACCGACCCGTTCGTGGGTACTCTGACCTTCGTCCGCGTCTACTCGGGCTTCCTGACCTCCGGTGACTCCGTCATCAACTCGGTCAAGGGCAAGAAAGAGCGCGTTGGTCGTATGGTGCAGATGCACGCCAACCAGCGTGAAGAGATCAAAGAAGTACGCGCTGGCGACATCGCTGCTCTGATCGGCATGAAGGACGTCACCACCGGTGACACCCTGTGCAACGCCGACAAGCCGATCATCCTCGAGCGTATGGACTTCCCTGAGCCGGTAATTTCGCTCTCCGTAGAGCCGAAAACCAAGGCTGACCAGGAGAAGATGGGTATCGCTCTGGGCAAGCTGGCCCAGGAAGACCCGTCGTTCCGCGTCAAGACCGACGAAGAAACCGGCCAGACCATCATCTCCGGTATGGGTGAGCTGCACCTGGACATCCTCGTTGACCGCATGAAGCGCGAGTTCAACGTCGAGTGCAACGTCGGCAAACCGCAGGTTTCGTACCGCGAGAAGATCACCAAGTCCAACGTCGAGATCGAAGGCAAGTTCGTTCGTCAGTCGGGTGGTCGTGGTCAGTTCGGTCACTGCTGGATCCGTTTCTCGGAGCCGGACGTGGACGACAAAGGCAACATCACCGAAGGTCTGGTGTTCACCAACGAAGTCGTTGGTGGTGTGATTCCTAAGGAATTCATCGCCCCGATCCAGAAGGGTATTGAAGAGCAGATGAAAAACGGCGTTGTTGCCGGCTATCCGCTGCTCGGCCTGAAGGCTACGGTATTCGACGGTTCGTACCACGACGTCGACTCCAACGAAATGGCGTTCAAGATCGCCGCTTCGATGGCGACCAAGCAGCTGGCCCAGAAGGGCGGTGGCGTGGTGCTTGAGCCGATCATGAAGGTCGAAGTTGTAACCCCGGAAGACTACCTGGGTGACGTGATGGGTGACCTGAGCCGTCGTCGTGGGATGATCCAGGGTAATGAAGACTCGGTGTCCGGCAAGGTAATCACTGCTGAGGTACCGCTCGGAGAGATGTTCGGTTACGCGACCGACGTTCGTTCCATGTCTCAGGGTCGCGCAAGCTACTCCATGGAATTCTCCAAATACGCCGAAGCTCCGTCGAACATCGTCGAAGCACTCGTTAAAAAACAAGGCTAATCCCCTTTAGGCAAGAGGTTCACTGTCGTGGCTAAAGAAAAATTTGATCGTTCCCTTCCCCACGTTAACGTCGGCACTATCGGCCACGTTGACCACGGTAAGACCACTCTGACCGCAGC
>NZ_JBXUNH010000017.1:0-24547 GCF_057197165.1 Pseudomonas sp. SYWMCR5 | reverse complement strand
TGGAATTGCACACCTCAAATACATAGCTGAGTGCTCTGCCCATCGTTGGTTAGGTGGGGTTCATGGAGCGATTACGGATGACCGGGCGTTTCTTCGATGAACACTGCACCCGCAAGCTCGACCCGGACCAGTACCGCACCTTGCAATTGCTGCGCTACGGTCAGCATCAGGAAACCACCATGGTCAGTGAGTCCGGGGCCTACACCCTGCTGGCCCATCATCACATCCCAGAGAACCGGCACTTGCGGCGCTGGCTGACCCACGAGGTGGTGGCAGTGCTGCGTGACGGGCAGATGAATGGGGATGAAGCGCCGCGACTGGGTCAGATGTGCTGGCCTGGAGGGCGGACGGCGACGTTGCTGTATTGGCAGAGCGAGCCCTGGATGAAGATGCGGGATATGCCGGTGGTGCTGGCTGGGGATGGGGCTGGGGTGGCGTACAAGCGCAGGATGAGCTGGAAGGAATGCGCCCAGCGGGCTTTGCGGCTGCATGGGATTTAGCTGAGCTTGTGGCATATCGCAGATGCCTGAGGGTTCGCTGTACTAACTGTGAGTACGGGCTTGTGAGGACACACGGACCGCCGCAAACACTGGCAAAGTCCGGTGATCGCCTACCAGTGCCTGATTCGCGGGCAAGCCCGCTCCGACAGCTAGTATAGGGACACGCGCTTGCCACCCGACTCAGCAAAGCAACGTTCTCATCAATATGACTTTGCACGGTCCACGATGTGTCCTGACTGATCATTCGCGGATAGCTGGCTTGAGCCCTATCGGCAAATCGGACGGCCACTGAGCAAATGCGATCGATGACGTCGCCTGCTGCATCCGCGTCAATCTCAGCCTCGTTCGCCAAGGCAAGCATTTGCCGACGACCGATATCCAGCGCCGCGAACAGTGATGGGGTTCCGTGACGCTTGTAGTCGCGGGTGCGAGTGACGGCTTTACCGGGGCAAGAGGTAAGCCTGGCTGGGTACGGTTCACCGCCCGGGTAGAAAACTCACATTGAATATTGCAAACCCGCGACACCTCATCGCCATTACTTCAACAGCGCACAAGCTTTCCCACATATAAAACTTCAGACTGTCAACTGACACTTTTGCCAGTTGCGCCAACCCGCCACCACTTTATTATGAACATGTCACAATCAACCTAGCTGGAGAATTGAAATGCCCGTCAAAATTTTGAAAATCGTCGACAGCAATGACAAAGAGCTGGAAAATGGCGCCAACAACAAAGGGACCGTTCCTCCGCTCACCATCTACGGCAAGGCCACTGCGAACCACATGATTGTTCTTTGGTTTAACAAGGAATTGCAAGACGTCCATCCGACATCTACAGCAGAAGGAAATTGGACGTATAAATTCACCCCAAAACCTGGCGATCTTGATATCGTCGCAGCAGAAGTTAACTACCATAGCGCCGACAATGGAACGTTCAAAACCATCTAGAGCCAGCACGTTCACGCCTTCCCTGGTGAACATCACTGTTCACCAGGGAATAACCTTCGTATCGACAACTGCTGCAAGGCTTTCGTACAGAGCCTGAGTCGCTAGCCGGCGCGCTGCATCACAAACCGCACAAAGGCGTCGAGCTTGGACAACGCGCTGCGCTGGCGCAGGTAGACCACATTGACCGGGCGAGTCGCCGGCAGGAAGGGTTCGAGCAACGAGACCAACCGCCCCTCGCGCAGATCATCGGCCACCAGGAATTCCGGCTGCATGAGGATGCCGTTGCCATTGATCGCAGCCAGGCGCAGCACCTGGCCGTCGTTGCTCTTGAGCGTCCAGTGTTCCGGCCAGGCGTATTCGCGCCCGGCGTCCTGCAATGGCCAGGTGAAGCGATGGGTCCAGCTAGAATGGACCAGCAAGCGGTGCTTGCCGAGATCGGCCGGCACCGCGGGCCAACCCTGTTCGCTCAGATAGGCAGGGGCCGCACAGATCACCATGCGATAGGGGCGCAGCGGCTTGGCGACCAGATCGACATCACCCAGCTCGCCGATACGAAACGCCAGGTCGAAACCCTCGGCCATGAGGTCGACTACACTGTTGCTCAGGACCAGATCGACGCGCATCTGCGGATGCTCACGCAGAAACTGCGCCACGATCGGCGCCACCAGCGCCGAGCCCAAGGTCATCGGTGCACTGATTCGCAGCAGGCCGCTGGGTGCCTTCTGCAAGCTCTCGACTTGCTCGTAGGCCCGGCGCACCTGCTCCAGCGCCTGCCGGGACTCCTCATGGAACACCCTTCCCGCCTCGGTGACACGCATGCGCCGGGTACTGCGCTGGATCAACTCCACCTGCAGCGTTTCTTCCAGCCCACGGATGTATTTGCTGACCATCACGGTCGACAGCCGCAGATGCTCGGCAGCCGCGCTGAAGCTGCCTTGCTCCACCACGGTGACGAAGACTTCCATTGCGCGCAGACGATCCATATTTAACTCTCAGTTAAAATTAATTGAACAAAACCTTTATTTATTAACAAATAATTTTCCAATAACGTGTCGTCGTCAACTCACAACCACGGTGCTTCATCATGAGGACGCTCACCTCCCTGCTCGAACAGTTCCCACGCAAGTGCTTGATCGAACAGGCCACGCCCATTCAACGCCTCGTCGCGATGGAGCAGGTCTTGGCGCTCGAGGAGCGTGGTATTCGTCTGTTCGCCAAGCGGGACGACTTCATGGCGCTCGGTGGCGGTGGCAACAAGCTGAGGAAGCTCGAATTTCTGCTGGGCGCAGCCCTGCATGACGGCATCGAGCATGTCATCACCGTCGGAGGCCTGCAGTCCAACCACGCGAGGTTGACCGCGGCGGCCTGCGCGTCACTGGGCCTGCCCTGCGAACTGGTGTTGTCGCGGGCAGTCGCCAAGGAGGGTGAAGAATACGAGCACAGCGGCAATGTGCTGCTGGACGAGCTCTTTGGCGCCAAGGTGCATATCAGCCCCGACGGGATCAACGCGCTGCATTGGGCCGAACTGCGTGCAGCGCAGTTGGAGAAGGCGGGCCACAAGGTCAAGGTTATCCCTACCGGCGGCTCTACCGCTCTGGGCTGCCTGGGGTATGTCAGGGCCGCACAGGAAATCGCCGAGCAGGAGCAGGCTCTGGCCCTGCAGTTCACGCGGGTGTTCACGGCCAACGGAAGCTCCGGCACCCATGCCGGCCTCAGTGCAGGATTCGCCGCCCTCGGACGTGGCGCCAACCTGGTGAAATCCTACGCGGTACTGGCAGACGCGAGCACTGCACAACGCCAGACCCTCGACTTGTCACACCATGCCCAGACCCTGCTCGGCCTGCCGGCCGACATCGCAGCGCACGATATCGAGGTGGATGGCAGTTGCCTCGGCAAAGGCTATGGGCTGCCGACCTCCGAGATGCTCAATGCCCTGCGCCTGATGGCCCGCCATCAAGGCCTGCTGCTGGACCCTGTGTATTCCGGCAAGGCATTCGCCGGCTTGATCGCCGACCTGCAGAGCGACCGCTATGTGCGCGGCGACAACCTGCTGTTCGTCATGACCGGCGGAACACCTGGGTTGTTCGCCTATCGCGATGCCCTGCAAGACGCCTGATCGACTCGCTGACTACCTACCCGCACGTCCTCCATTTCTCCGGCACCCCGCAACGCCCGGCGATGATACGCGTCAGTCGCTGGCAAAGCGGCGCCTGCGCCCCACCTCGCGCACGGCATCGACCAGCGCGCGGGTCATCGGCGTGGGCTTGCCGGTGAAGGCGTGGAAACGTGCCGTCGCCAGGGGCGGCAAGCCCTCACTTTCGTCCACCGCACGCAGCCCCTGGCGCAACTGGCTCTGCGCCACGGGGCTGACGGCGAAGCCCGCCTGCGCCGCCGCCAGGCAACCGGCCATGCTGCGGCTCTCGAACGCCAGGCGCCAGTCGATATCCGCCGCAGCCAGGGCATTGATCGCCGACTCGCGGTACACGCAAGGCTCGGGAAACACCGACAGCGGTACGGGCTCATCGGACGGCAAGACGGTGTGTTCGGCGAAGGCCCACACCAGAGGCTCTTCCCACAGCAGTTCACTGTCGTCTTCGATGCGTGCGCAGCGCTTGCCGAACACCACGTCCAGTTCCCCCTCCGCCTGTTGGCGCAGCAGTTCGGTGGTGATGCCCACGCGCAGCTCGATGGCGATGCCCGGATGCCCGCGGCGAAACACCTGCAGCACCTGTGCAAGCCAGGTGCCGGCGAAGTCTTCGGAAGCGCCGATCACCAACCGCCCGACGGGCGACTCGCCTCGCAGGCGTGCCCGCACCTCCTGTTCCAGGTCGAGGATATTGCGGGCGTAGGTGTAGAGCGTTTCTCCCGCCGACGTCATGTCCAGCTGGCGGGTGGTGCGCGGCAACAGGCGCGTCCCCAGACTCTCCTCGAGGCGCTTGATGTGGCCGCTGACCGCTGACGGCGTCAGCGTCAGGCGATCGGCCGCAGCGGCGAAACCGCGCAGGTCGACCACAGCTAGAAAGGTACGCAACAGCACGATATCCAGGGCAAGTGCCGACGACGAAGGATGCGAAGACATCTGGCGATCGCACTGTCGCTGGTATGTATCGGGATGCTTCGAAGCGGCACAGGCGCGGGGTTGACGCAGAGTATGCGCACAACGAGTACCCGAGGCTGAGCCGTTCGAAGTGATTGGGCCGTGCCCTGTGCGGCCACGGCGTGAAGTGCGAATTTCACGCCGTTTTTTATCTAGGCACTTGGCACCCGGACCAACGGCCTTGTAGCGTGACAGCACCCTTATGCGCCCCAGAGCTGACTAGCCCCCATGGAAATCCGCCATTTCCGCTACTTCCTGAGTGTTGCCCAGCACGGTCACTTCACCCGTGCCGCTGAGCAGTTGGGCATCGCTCCGCCAACGCTGAGCCGGCAGATCCAGGACATGGAAAACGAGCTTGGCGTACGCCTGTTCCAGCGCAGCCAGCGGGCCGTGCGTCTCACCGCGGCGGGTGAAGCGCTGCGGGTCGAGGCGTTGCAGGCGGTGCGCCAGTTCGATGCTGCGCAACTCGGCGCGCAGCGGGCCGGGCGGGGCGATGTCGGGCGTATCGAACTGGGTTATGTGGCTTCTGCCGCGTACTCGGGGCTTTTGCAGCAGCAAGTGACGCACTTCAGTCAATCCTGCCCCGGCGTCCAGCTCAATATTCGCGAGGTCGCCATGATGGCCTCGCCCGAGCTGGTTCGTGATGGGCAGCTTGACCTCGCCTATGTACGAATGCCCATGGAACTGCCAGAAGAACTGAACGCCATTACGCTGCTGGAAGAAGGCTTCGTCCTCGCCCTGCCCTCCAGCTCCCGCCTCAACGAACTGCCGCAGATCAACGCCGCACGGCTGGCCGGGGAAACCTTCATCCTGCCCGAGCAGATCTCCGGCACCTTGGCGGTAGCCGCACAGGGAGGCTTCACCCCGCACCTGGGGCCGCAGCCCGGCAGCCTGGTGGCGGTGGTCGCTCTGGTCTCGCTGGGCCAGGGCATCGCGGTGGTGCCGGAGTCGATGGTGCGCAGGGTCAATCTGCCGCAGGTCAACTATCGCCCGATCGAAGATTGCCAGCCGCGCTCCTGCCTGGCCCTGCTGCATCGCCGTTTCGAAAAGGCGCCGGCGGTGCAGCGCTATATCGAGATGCTGGGGCGCGTGCGCTAGGGTCTGTTCCGCCCTGCCCGGTTCTCCCGCCTGAAGGTGCTGGCTAAAGTCCGCCCATCACTTGCTCCCTGGAGCACCACCATGAACCGTATCGCATTCTGCACACTCGCCCTGGGCCTTGGCCTGACCGACCTACCATGGCCGCGCAGGTCAACTACCGCACCGCCGAAGTCGATGGCGTACAGATCGCCTGGCTCGACAAGCAAGGCTGAACCGGCCCGTATCGCAGCGACCTTGCCAGCCTTTGAAGCTGCGCAGCCTGTGTCGGGATGGCCGCGTTACGAGCGCCAGCCACCTCGCCAGTCATAGGATGTCTTCGCAACTGGCGAGCTAGAGCGACTGTAGCCTCAACACTGGAAAACCTCCGATAAATATGGAAGCAAAACCCTGTTCAAAAGCGTTGACAGCGTTTTCAGCGGTTGTTAATAATCGCCAAAGTTGTACGACAACACATAACAAAAACAACAACTCGTGAAGCCCATCATGTCGACATCCTACCCACGCTACTCGCACCCTCCTCTTTCCAACATTCGCCGCTGCGGCGAATCGCTGGCAGCAACGGGCACCTGAGCGCCCGATTCGCGCGTTTCACCTTGGTCCACGACGGGCCATTCACCCCACCGCCCCTGCAATCGGCCGCTCGCGCGTGCCTGGCAGGCGGCTGCCTCACTGCTGGGAGCACAACAATAATGAAAATCCGCCAGACCCTGCCCTTCGCCCTGTTCGGCGCCACCGCCCTGGGGGCATTGCCCGACGCTGCACTGGCCGCCGGCTTCATCGAAGACTCCAAGGCGACCCTGAACCTGCGCAACTTCTACATCAACCGCAACTTCGTCGACCCGAGCAACCCGCAAAGCAAGGCCGAGGAGTGGACACAAAGCTTCATCCTCGACGCCCGCTCCGGATTCACCGAGGGGCCGATTGGCTTCGGCGTGGATGTGCTGGGGTTGTGGTCGGTCAAGCTCGACGGTGGTGGCGGCACTTATGGCACGGCCCTGCTGCCACGCCATGACGATGGACGCCCGGCGGACGATTTCGGTCGCCTGGCCGTGGCAGGTAAAGCGCGCATCTCCAAGACCGAGCTGAAGGTCGGCGAGTGGATGCCGGTCCTGCCGATCCTGCGCTCCGACGATGGCCGCTCGCTGCCGCAGACCTTCCGTGGCGGCCAGGTGACATCCAGCGAGATCGCCGGGCTGACGCTCTATGGCGGGCAGTTCCGCGGCAACAGCCCGCGCAACGACGCGAGCATGGACGACATGAGTTTTGGCCGTGGGGTGTCCGATCGCTTCAACTTCGTCGGCGGCGAATACAGCTTCAACGACAAGCGCACCCTGGTCGGGCTATGGAATGCCCAGCTCAAGGATGTCTACCAGCAGCAGTACCTGCAACTGAGCCACAGCCAGCCACTGGGCGACTGGACCCTGGGCGCCAACCTCGGCTACTTCCAGGGCGAAGACGACGGCGCCGAACGTGCCGGCAAGCTGGACAACAAGACCTACTCGGGCATGTTCTCGGCGCGCTATGCCGGCCATACCTTCTGGGTCGGCCTGCAAAAGGTCAGCGGCGATACCTGGATGCGGGTCAACGGCACCAGCGGCGGCACCCTGGCCAACGACAGCTACAACGCCAGCTTCGACAACGCCAACGAACGCTCCTGGCAAGTGCGCCACGACTTCAACTTCGTCACCGTCGGCATCCCCGGCCTGAGCATGATGAACCGCTACATCAGCGGCCGCGATGTGCACAGCGGCGCGGTGAGCGATGGCAAGGAGTGGGTGCGTGAATCGGAACTGGCCTACGTGATCCAGAGCGGCCCGTTCAAGGATCTGAGCGTGAAGTGGCGCAACTCCAGCATCCGCCGCAGCTTCAGCAACAACGAGTTCGACGAGAACCGGCTGATCTTCAACTATCCGCTGTCGATCCTGTAAACCGATACCATCAATGCATTGACAAGCCGCGAACTCGCTGTCGATAATCGACCTATGTCGTACGACAACCTACAACAATCAACGACAAGAGCTGGCCATGACCACTACTCCCTTCAAACGCCTGCTGCTCACCGGAGCGGCAGGCGGCCTGGGCCAGGTGCTTCGCGAACGCCTCAAAGGCAGCGCCGAAGTCCTGCGCCTTTCCGATATCGCCCCGATGGCACCTGCTGCAGGTCCGCATGAAGAAGTGATCACCTGCGACCTGGCCGACAAGGCTGCGGTACACGCGCTGGTCGAAGGCGTCGATGCCATCCTGCATTTTGGCGGGGTGTCCACCGAGCACAGTTTCGAGGATATCCTCGGCCCCAATATCTGCGGGGTGTTCCACATCTACGAAGCGGCGCGCAAGCATGGGGTAAAACGCGTCGTCTTCGCCAGTTCCAACCATGTGATCGGCTTCTATCGCCAGGACGAGCGGCTCGATGCCCACTCCCCTCGCCGCCCCGATGGCTATTACGGCTTGTCCAAGAGCTACGGCGAGGACCTGGCCAGCTTCTACTTCGACCGCTACGGCATCGAGACCGTCAGCATCCGTATCGGCTCGTCCTTCCCGCAACCGCAGAACCCGCGAATGCTTTGCACCTGGCTGAGCTACGACGACCTGCTGCAACTCATCGAACGCAGCCTGCGCACCCCCGACGTCGGCCACACCGTGGTCTATGGCGCGTCCGACAACCGCACCGTCTGGTGGGACAACCGCCACGCCGAGCACCTGGGCTACCAGCCCAAGGACAGCTCGGAGGTGTTCCGCGCCGACGTCGAATCAAGGCCCGCGCCCCCCGCCGACGACCCCAGCATGGTCTATCAGGGCGGCGCCTTCGTCGCTGCCGGCCCCTTCGATTGAGCGCCACTGCGTGCAAGGAGCAGCACCATGCAGCACTGTGAACTGATCGTCGACGCCCGCAACGCCACCGGGGAAAGCCCGGTGTGGCATGCCGGCGAGCAGGCCCTGTACTGGGTCGATATTCCCGCCCGCCAACTGCAGCGCTGGCGCCTGGCCGATGGCAAGCACGACGTCTGGCAGGGCGATGAAATGCTGGCCTGCATCGCCCGTGGCGCACAGGGCTGGGTCGGGGCGATGGAGACCGGCCTGTTCACCCTTGAACCGACCGCGGACGGGCGCCTGCTCGGCACGCTCCTGGCCAGCGTCGAGCATGCCCGCGAGGGCATGCGCTTCAACGACGGGCGCTGTGACCGCCAGGGCCGTTTCTGGGCCGGCACCATGCTGATGGACATGCAGCAAGGCGCCCAGGTCGGCGCACTCTACCGCCTCGATGGCAAGGACCACCTGCATTGCCAGCTCGACGGCATGATCGTGCCCAACGGCCTGGCCTTCAGCCCGGACGGCAGGCGCATGTACCTGTCCGACTCGCACCCGACGGTGCAGAAGATCTGGTCGTTCGACTACGACACCGACAGCGGCACGCCCCATAACCAGCAGCTGTTCGTCGACATGCGCGAGCATCCAGGCCGCCCCGATGGCGCGGCCGTCGACCAGGACGGCTGCTACTGGATCTGCGGCAACGACGAGGGGGTGATCCATCGCTTTGCCCCCGATGGCCGCCTGGACCGCTCGCTGCACGTACCGGTGAAGAAGCCGGCGATGTGCGCCTTCGGTGGCCCTCAGCTCGAAACCCTGTACGTCACCTCGATCCGCCCCGGCGGCATCGACCTCGCCGACCAGCCGCTGGCCGGCGGCGTGTTCGCCCTGAACCCCGGCGTCAAGGGCCTGGAGGAAACACCCTGGCAAGGCTGACCGCCCACCAACACCTGCACGACCGAAACCAGATAATAAAAACCACGGAGTTTCATCATGACCTTCAAACGCACGTTGCTTCTTGCCGCCCTCCCCTTGGCCCTCGGTCTGTCCAGTGCCGCCAGCGCACTGGACATCAAGTTCGCCGAGATCCACCCAGCCGGCTACCCGACGGTGGTCGCCGAGCAGAACATGGGCAAGAAACTCGAACAGGCCAGCAATGGCGAGATCACCTTCAAGATGTTCGCCGGCGGTGTGCTCGGCTCGGAAAAGGAAGTCATCGAACAGTCGCAGATCGGCGCGGTGCAGATGACCCGCGTGAGCCTGGGGATCGTCGGCCCGGTGGTGCCGGATGTGAACGTGTTCAACATGCCGTTCGTATTCCGCGACCAGGCGCACATGCGCAAGATCATCGATGGCGAGATCGGCCAGGAGATCCTCGACAAGATCACCAACTCCGAATTCAACCTGGTGGCACTGGCCTGGATGGATGGCGGCTCGCGCAGCATCTACACCAAGAAGCCGGTGCGCAGTATCGATGACCTCAAGGGCATGAAGATCCGCGTGCAGGGCAACCCGCTGTTCATCGACATGATCAACGCCATGGGCGGCAACGGTATCGCCATGGACACCGGCGAAATCTTCAGCGCCCTGCAGACCGGGGTGATCGACGGCGCCGAAAACAACCCGCCGACCCTGCTCGAGCACAACCACTACCAGAGCGCCAAGTACTTCACCCTGACCAACCACCTGATCCTGCCGGAGCCGGTGGTGATGTCCAAGACCACCTGGAACAAGCTCACCCCGGACCAGCAGGCACTGGTGAAGAAAGTCGCGCGTGAAGCGCAGATGGAAGAGCGCGAACTGTGGGATGCCAAGTCCGCCGCCAGCGAAGAAAAGCTCAAGGCCGCGGGTGTCGAGTTCATCGCCGTGGACACCAAGCCGTTCTATGACGCCACGGCCCCGGTACGCGAAAAATACGGTGCGCAGTACGCCGACCTGATGAAACGTATCGACGCGGTCGAGTAAGCCACTCCTTCCAGACGACTCCGGCAGCACGGCGCCCGCCGTGCCGCCTCCTGGTGATGCCCATGAAAACGTTTTTCCTGCGCCTGAACGACAGGCTCTACAGCAGCTGCATCTGGATCGCTGGTCTGTCGATCCTGGCCATGTCGCTGATCATTCCCTGGGGCATCTTCGCCCGTTACGTGCTCGGCACCGGCTCCAGTTGGCCGGAGCCGGTGGCGATCCTGCTGATGGTGGTGTTCACCTTCGTCGGCGCCGCCGCCAGCTATCGCGCCGGCGCGCACATGGCGGTGGCGATGCTCACCGACCGCATGCCCGCACCACTGCGCCAGCTGGTTGGCGTGCTGGTGCAGGTGCTGATGATCGTGGTGTGCCTGTTCATGACCTGGTACGGCACCAAACTGTGCATCACGACGTGGAACCAGTTTCTCGCCTCGCTGCCGGGCGTGCGGGTGGGCATGACCTATGCGCCGATCCCGGTGGGCGGCGTGCTGACCTTGATCTTCGTGCTGGAAAAACTCGTGCTGGGCGATCAGAGCAACCGCAAGGTGGTGCGCTTCGACCTGGTGGAAGAAAGCGAAGGAGCGGCATAAATGGATGCGTTCATTCTGTTGGGCAGTTTCATCGCGCTCATCCTGCTGGGCATGCCGGTGGCTTATGCCCTGGGGCTCTCTGCACTGATCGGTGCCTGGTGGATCGACATTCCGCTGCAGGCAATGATGATCCAGGTGGCAAGCGGGGTTAACAAGTTTTCGCTGTTGGCCATTCCATTCTTCGTGCTGGCCGGTGCGATCATGGCCGAGGGCGGCATGTCGCGGCGCCTGGTGGCTTTCGCCGGGGTGCTGGTGGGCTTCGTGCGTGGCGGGCTGTCGCTGGTCAATATCATGGCCTCGACCTTCTTCGGCGCGATTTCCGGCTCCTCGGTGGCCGACACGGCGTCGGTCGGTTCGGTGCTGATTCCGGAAATGGAGCGCAAAGGTTATCCGCGCGAATTCTCCACGGCGGTGACCGTCAGCGGCTCGGTGCAGGCATTGCTCACCCCACCAAGCCACAACTCGGTGCTCTATTCGCTGGCCGCAGGCGGCTCGGTATCGATCGCCTCGCTGTTCATGGCCGGGGTGATGCCGGGGCTGCTGCTCAGTGCGGTGATGATGGGCCTTTGCCTGTTGTTCGCCAAGAAGCGCAACTACCCCAAGGGCGAAGTGATCCCGATGCGCCAGGCGCTGAAGATCGCCGGTGAAGCGCTTTGGGGCCTGATGGCCATGGTGATCATCCTCGGCGGCATTCTATCGGGCGTGTTCACCGCCACCGAGTCGGCGGCCGTGGCGGTGGTGTGGTCGTTCTTCGTGACCATGTTCATCTACCGCGACTACAAGTGGCGCGACCTGCCCAAGCTGATGCATCGCACGGTGCGGACCATCTCCATCGTGATGATCCTGATCGGCTTCGCAGCCAGCTTCGGCTACGTGATGACTCTGATGCAGATCCCGTCGAAGATCACCACCGCGTTCCTGACCCTGTCGGACAACCGCTACGTGATCCTGATGTGCATCAACTTCATGCTCCTGCTGCTGGGCACGGTGATGGACATGGCGCCGCTGATCCTGATCCTCACCCCGATCCTGCTGCCGGTGATCACTGGCATCGGCGTGGACCCTGTGCACTTCGGCATGATCATGCTGGTCAACCTCGGTATCGGCCTGATCACCCCGCCGGTGGGTGCGGTGCTGTTCGTCGGCTCGGCGATCGGCAAGGTCAGTATCGAGTCAACGGTCAAGGCGCTGCTGCCGTTCTACCTGGCGCTGTTCATGGTACTGATGGCGGTGACCTACATCCCGGCCATCTCGCTGTGGCTGCCAAGCGTGGTTCTGTAAGTTCGCGGACAGCCTGCTCTCTCCCGGTGGGAGCACCTGTCTTGTTCAAGTCCTAAAGGCCAGCCCAATCCCCTGTGGGAGCGGCGGTTCGGCGCCCCGACTTGTCCCGCGATCACCGGCAGAGCCGGTGCCATGCAGCGCGGTGTTCTTGGCGTAGGCCCCCGCCCCGGCAAGCCCCCACTGTTGACCTCTTTTGCAAATGGACCCTGCACATGGCTGTTCCCGCCTCACCTTCCCTCTTCCCGCGCAAGCTGGCCATCGCCCTCCTGGCGCTGCTGGCCTGCTCGTTCGCCGGCAACCACATCGCCGCACGCATCGCCTTCGATGACGGCACCGGCGTGCTGCTGGCGATTCTCTGCCGCTCGGGCATCACCTTCCTGGCCCTGGCCAGCCTGGTGCTCTGGCAACGCCAGGCCCTGGGGCTGCCCAGCGGCACCCGGCGCTGGCAACTGCTGCTGGGGCTGCTGATCGCCACCCAGAGCCTGTGCCTGTACTCGGCGGTGGCGCGCATCCCGGTGGCGTTGGCACTGCTGGTGGGCAACACCTTCCCGATCCTGCTGGCGCTGCTCAACTGGGCGCTCAACGGCGTACGCCCAACCGGGCGCACGGTGCTGTTCATGGCCCTGATCCTCTGCGGCCTGGTGCTGGCCCTGGATGTGCCGGGACGCCTGGCCGACAGTGGCACGAGCAATCCGCACTGGACCCTCGGGGTCAGCCTGGCCTTCTGTGCCGCCTGCGTGTTCGCCTGTGCGCTGTGGATCACCGACAACAAGCTGGCCGCTGTGCATGGCCCGGTCCGCAGCCTGCTGACCTTGCTGATCGTGTTCACCAGCATGCTGGTGGCAGGCGCTGGTGGTTGGGTGCCGGCGGGCCTGTCGTTGCCGGGCAGCGCAGGGGGATGGATGGCCCTGGCCAGCCTGGTGGTGCTGTACGGGGTGGCATTCACCTTGCTGTTCGTCTGCGTGCCGCGGCTGAACATGGCACAGAACGCGCCAGTGATGAACATCGAACCGATCGCCACCCTGCTGCTGGGATGGGCCCTGCTCGACCAACAGTTGAGCGGCCTGCAACTGCTCGGCGGGGCGGTGGTGGTCAGTGGCATCGTGCTGCTGACGTACCGCCGCCAGCCCGCGGTGAAATGATCACGGCCCTGCCGGAGAACAGCGCAATGACCGAACTGCACCTGCAGGACCGCCTGACCCGTCTCACCCTGGCCCCCGCGCTGGGCGCCAGCCTGGTCAACTGGCAGATCAAGGCCACCGGCCAGGCGTTGTTGCGCCACAGCGACGCCGCAGCACGTGCCAGCGGCTCACCCCGGCGCCTGGCCTGCTATCCGCTGGTGCCCTGGTCCAATCGCATCGCCGCTGGCGGCTTTGCCCGCCCGGACGGCTGGCAGGCCCTGGCCGCGAACACCGATCACGATCCCTACCCGATCCACGGTAGCGCCTGGCAGCAGCCGTGGCGTGTGGAGCACCACAGCCAGCGGCGGGCCCGGCTGATCCTCGACAGCCAGCAGCCCTTCGCCTACCAGGCCATGCTGGATGTGCACCTGCACGAGGGGCGTCTTGACCTGGAGCTGCACGTCACCCACCTTGCCGCCCAGGCGACCTGGCACGGGCTGGGTCTGCACCCGTATTTTCCAAGGTCTGCCAACACCCGCCTGCAGGCATCCGCCCGCCAGGTGTGGCTTGGCGAGAGCGGTGAGCTGCCATCACGGCTGGCGCCCATTCCCGAGGCCTGGCGCTTCGACAGCGCCCGCCACTTGCCCCTGACACCGGTCGACCACGTCTTCGCAGGCTGGACAGGCAGTTGCACCATCGAACAGCCCGACGCGGGCTATCGCCTGGAATGCCAGGCCACCGGCACCGAACACTTTCTGTTGTTCTGTCCGCAAGATCGCGACTTCTTCTGCTTCGAGCCGGTCAGCCACCCGATCAACGCCCATCACCTGCCCGGGCGTCCGGGCCTGCGCTTGCTGCAGCAGGGCGAGCAGGTCAGTCTGGGGTTGCGCCTGCGTTATCTGCCAGGCTGACGGGCAGTCAGTCCAGGCCCTTGGCGCGCACGTCGGCGGCCAGCATGTCGATAAACGCGCGCACCTTGGCCGAGCCGTACTTGCTCTCGCGGTGCAGGATATGGATAGGCCAGGGCGCCTCTTCGAATTCGGCGAGCACCACCTGCAGGCGACCGCTGGCGATCTCCTCGACCACCTGATACGACAGCAGCCGGGCGATACCCAGGCCTGCGCATGCGGCGGCAATGGCACCGTCGTTGCTGGTCACGGTGAGGCGGGGCTTCATGCGCACCATGGTCGGCTCGTCGGTCAGGCCAAAACGCCAGCCTGCGCGTGGCGACAGGTTGGTGGTGGCGATCACCACATGCTCGTGCAGTTCGGAGGGGTGCGCCGGTACGCCGTGCCTGGCGAGGTAATCGGGCGAGGCGCAGAGCATGCGCCTGACCTTGCCGACACGCAGGGCCTTGAGCCCGGAGTCGGGCAACTGGCCGATGCGCACCGCCACATCCATGCCCTCCTCGACCATGTTCACCACCCGATCGAGGAAGTACGCCGACACGTCCACCTCAGGGTACTGCTGCAAGTAACGCACGATGCTAGGCATGACGAACTTCTTGCCGAACAGGATCGGCGCGGTCACCGCCAGTTCGCCCTTGGGCGTGGCGTTGACTCCGGCTGCCGCCTCGTTGGCCTCGGCGATGCTGGCGAGGATGCTGCGGCAGTCTTCCAGGTAACGGCCGCCGGCCTCGGTCAGGCGCACGCTGCGGGTGGTGCGCAGCAGCAGCTTGACCCCCAGGCGTTCTTCGAGGGCGCTGACCGCGCGGGTCACCGCAGCGGGCGACATGTCCAGCCGGCGTGCCGCGCCAGCGAAGCTTTCCAGCTCGCCGACGGCGACGAATACCTTCATCAGGTGGATGTGGTCCATGCCCTGCCCTTCTGCCTGGATACGATGCGCGATTATTTCAGCAGCCGGGGCGAATGAGTAGGTCGGGATGAGTGATGACCTGCGGCAGCAGGTAACTGGCCTCACACTCTGCAGCACAGGGCAGCGCCGGGACATCGAGCATGTCGATATCAGGGCAGCTGTCCCCAGCCCACGCGGCAGACTGCTCGAGCGGTTCGACGACGTTCATCACTCATCTCCTGTCGCGAGGATCAGCCCTCGGCCTGCAGACCTGCCGCGGTGCGCGGCATCGCCACGAAATCATCCAGCGCCTCGATCCGCGCCAGCCACGCTCGCACATTCGGGTAGGCATCCAGCGACACGTTGCCTTCCGGTGCGTGGGCGATATAGGAGTAGTTGGCGATGTCGGCGATGCTCGGCTCGCTGCCGGTGAGGAACGACGCCTTGCCCAGCTCAGCCTCCATCACCTTGAGCAGGTTGTGGGCACGACCGATGACTTCGTCGGCATTGAAGCCTGCACCGAACACGGTGATCAGTCGGGCAGCGGCCGGTCCGAAGGCGAGGGGGCCGGCGGCAATGGAGAGCCAGCGTTGTACACGGGCCTCGCCGGCGGCATCCTGGGGCAGCCAGCGGCCCTGGCCATAGGTCTTGGCCAGGTAGACGAGGATGGCGTTGGAGTCGCCGATGATGGTGCCGTTGTCGTCGATCACAGGCACTTGCCCGAACGGGTTGAGGGCCAGGAACTCAGGCTTTTTCTGCTCGCCCTTGGCCAGGTCGACGAAGATGACTTCCGGCTCCAGCTTGAGCAGCGACAGCATCAGCCGGGCACGATGAGCGTGGCCGGACGTGGGGAAGTGATAGAGCTTGATAGGGTTGGACATGGTCTGGACTCCGGTTCAAAGGGTTGAGGTCTGAGCGCCGGTATCCAAGGGTGGCGCTGCTGGAGGGAATCCTGCACCTGTTCTCCGTTCAACAGAATCCGTGTGGCCAGCAATCCATAATTTCGCTGATCGGAATAATAAAAGCGGTGGCAGGTCGATGGCCACCGGTTGCTCTGGGTGTCGACTTCGCTATGAAGCGCCAGTGATCAGTTGCGTATCAGCTTCTGATAGCGATACAGACCGCGGACCGCCTCGATCACGCCTGGCACGCAGGCCTGATGTTCGTCGAAGCTCATCGCATCGAGCAGCTCGAAATTGTCTTCCAGGCCATGCAGGGAAATGGCCTTGAGCAGGGCGTCCTGCTGCGCTGGCAACTCGCTCCACTCGGCAACCTGGGTGCCGCGCATGTAGCCGAAACACCACTCTTCGAGAATGATCGCTGGCCCTTCCTCGCCCTCGCTTTCCTCGAACAACGGCTCGAAGCCGTCGAGGTTCTCGGCCAACTGCTCGGCGACCTGGTCGGCGTAGCGCAGCATCAGCGCAGTGTAGGCTTCCTCGTGGGCGGGCTTCTTGAACTTGGGCACCTTGCCGCCGGCAACGGCTGGCAGCCATTGCTCGGGGTTGACCCTGACAGGCGAACTGGCCAGCGCAGTGAAGAAACCGTTGAGCTCGGCGAGGTTGAGTACCGAGTAGTCGTTGCCGTAGGTGATCAGGAGGTCTTCGAGGCGGTGGAGTTCTTTTTCGCTGAGCGGCGGGAGCATGGTGCGGGTGTCCTGGAAAGCAGAAGTGCGTGCACCCTAGCACAGGGAAAAATAAGGTGAAGCGTTTGTTGTCCGCAACAATGCAATCGCGGGCAAGCCCGCTCCCAACACCTGCTGGGAAGCCGACTTGCCCGCGAAGGCACCTCAGGCCTTACACCGCCAGCGCGCGCTCACGCAGCTCGCTGTTGAGGATGCGGTCGTTCTCGCTGTAGTCGACCGGGCAGTCGATCACATGCACGCCCGGGGTCTTGATGCAGTGCTCGAGCAGCGGCAGCAGGCCTTCGGCGCTTTCCACGCGGTGACCATTGGCGCCGTAGGCTTCGGCATACTTGACGAAGTCCGGGTTGCCGTAGTCCAGGCCGAAGTCGGTGAAGCCCATGTTGGCCTGCTTCCAGCGGATCATGCCGTAGCCGTCGTCACGCAGGATCACCACGGTGATGTGCATGCCCAGACGTACCGCGGTTTCCAGCTCCTGGCTGTTCATCATGAAGCCACCGTCGCCGCATACCGAGATCACCGGGCGGTCCGGGTACACCAGGTGCGAAGCCATGGCCGACGGCAGGCCGGCGCCCATGGTCGCCAGGGCGTTGTCCAGCAGTACGGTGTTGGGCTTGTGCGCCTTGTAGTTGCGGGCGAACCAGATCTTGTAGATGCCGTTGTCCAGAGCGACGATGCCTTCGGAGGGCAGTACGCGACGGATGTCGGCAACCAGGCGCTGCGGGTAGACCGGGAAGCGGTCGTCATCGGCACCTTCGGCGATCTGCGCCTCGTTGGCTTCACGGATCGCCATCAGGCGGGTGAAGTCCCAGTGCGAGGTGTCGGTCAGCGCTTCACTGATCTGCCACACGGCGTTGGCGATGTCGCCGATCACTTCGACCTGCGGGAAGTACACGGCATCGACTTCGGCAGAGCGGAAGCTGATGTGAATGACTTCGGTGCCGCCACGGACCATGAAGAACGGTGGCTTCTCGATCACGTCGTGGCCGATGTTGATGATCAGGTCGGCCGCCTCTACGGCGCGGTGCACGAAATCACCGGACGACAGCGCCGCGTTGCCCAGGAAGCGTGGGTGGCGCTCGTCGACCACGCCTTTACCCATCTGCGTGGTGATGAACGGGATGCCGGTCTTGTCGATCAGTTGCTTGAGGACCTTGGCGGTCATCTTGCGGTTGGCACCGGCGCCGATCACCAGGATCGGGTTGCGGGCGTTCTGCAGCTTCTGCACGGCGGCTTCGATGGCCACGTGCTCGGCCAGCGGGCGGCGGTGCAGGCTGCGCGGGATCGGCAGCGCGTCGGTCTGCTCGGCAGCGATGTCTTCGGGCAGTTCCAGGTGCACGGCACCGGGCTTTTCTTCTTCGGCCAGGCGGAATGCTTCGCGCATGCGCGCCGGGATGTTGTCGGCCGAGGCGAACTGGTGGGTGTACTTGGTGATGGGGTCCATCATGCCGCACACGTCGATGATCTGGAAACGGCCCTGCTTGGACTTCTTGATCGGCTTCTGGCCGGTAATCATCATCATCGGCATGCCGCCCAGGTACGCGTAGGCACTGGCGGTCACCAGGTTGGTCGCACCTGGGCCCAGGGTCGACAGGCTGACGCCGGTCTTGCCGGTCAGGCGGCCATAAGTGGCAGCCATGAAGCCTGCGGATTGCTCGTGGCGGGTCAGTACCAGCTTGATCTTCGACTTGCGCAGGGATTCGAGCAGGTCGAGGTTCTCCTCGCCGGGAATGCCGAACACATACTCGACACCTTCGTTTTCCAGGCATTGCACAACGACATCGGCGGCCTTGGCCATCTTGCTTGTTACCTCAATTGATTGGACGTGGGTGGAGTCCAGGGACGGTCAGCGCGGTGCGCTGACATCGGTCTGTCCGGTGGCCAGCAAAGCCCCCCGAACAAAGCCTTGACGCAGGCAACGCTCGACAAAGTCACTTACAAATGCGGCCGAATTGTCGCAGCCCCTCGGAACGGCCATGGCCTGGCGGATCGCGGTGAACGCACCGTCGAGCACACGGTAGCGCGGATCGGTGTCGGCGACCTTCTGCAAAGGCTGGCGCACACCTGCGGCGGCGTCCAGGCCTTCGTCGACAAACAGATCGACGGCGGCTGCGGAGGTGTCGGCGCGACACAGTTCGGCATGCTGCAGGGTGCGGCTGAGGTAGAGGTCATAGGCCGCGCCCTTGCCGACGGCCAGGCGCAGGCCGGATTGGTCGAGTTCGTCGACGTGCTGGAAGGGGGCGTCTTTTCTGACCAGGTAGGTGCCCTCGATCAGCACGTAGGGCGCGCTGAAGGCGATCTGCGCCTCGCGCACCGGTTCGATGGCGAGGAAGGCCAAGGTCCAGGCGTCCTCCTCCAGGGCGGCGAACACCTTGCCCGCGGCGTCAAAGGTGCGCATCTCGAGGCGCACGCCCAGTTCTTCGGCCAACTGCTTGGCCAGGGCGACCGAGACGCCCTGGGGCTCGCCGTCAGGGCCGCGTTGGGCGAGGACCGGGTTGCCGTAGTTGATGGCAGCACGCAGGACGCCATCAGGGGCAATTTCGTCGAGGACGGCCTGGGGGATAGTGAGCATCATTGGAGCTCCGCTGGGCGATGAGTGGAATTGATGATTACAGCTACTGGCTGTGGGAGCGGGCTTGCCCGCGAAAAGGCCAGCACCGATTCAAGAATGGGCTGAGGCAGAAAAGACCATGCACACCGGGCTGCCGGTGGACACCGAGAAACCAGTCTGGCGCAGCCTGCCCTGCTCGGGATCGACGACGAAAGCCACGATGCTGTCGCTGTCTTCGTTGAGCGCGAAGAGGAAACGCTGATTGGGGGTAAGGGCGAAAAAGCGAGGAGTCTTGCCGGCACTGGGCTGCACTTCGACCAGGCTCAGAAGACCACTGGCTGCATCGACCGCATACACCGCAAGGGTGTCGTAGCCCCGGTTGGAGGCATAGACGAAACGACCGTTGCGGTCGATCTCGATCTCCGCGGCGCGGCTGTTGCCGGTGTAGGTCGAGGGCAACGTCGAGAGGATCTGCAGCGGCTGCAACGCGCCATTGTGCCAGTCGAAACGGTAGGTGGTGACGGTCGAGTCCAGCTCGTTGACCACATAGGCGAACGGCGCCTTGGGGTGCACTGCAAGATGCCGCGGGCCGGCGCCTTCGCGAGTGGTGACGAAAGGCTGCTCGGCGGGATGCAGGCGGCCGTTGTCGAAGCGAAAGGTGAATATCCGGTCCAGCCCCTTGTCCGGCACCAGGACGAACTGGCCCGAGGCATCGAAGAGGTTGAAGTGCGGCTTGGCGAAGGGCTGCTCGATACGGTGCGGGCCGATCGGCCCCTCAAGCGTGAGCAACTGGCTGAGGGGGCCGATGCGCCCGTCCTGTTCGACATTGAGCACGGCAAGCGTGCCCGTGATGTGGTTCGACACCACCAGGAAGCGCTCGCTCGGGTCCAGTGCCAGGTGCACCGGATTTCTGCCCTCGCAGCGCTGACGGTTGAGCAACGCGAGCCGACCAGTGGCCTTGTCGACAGTGAAGGCGCTGACCTCGTCGAGGTCGCCATGCACCGTGTAGAGCCGATCCCCAGCGCGATTCAGCGCCAGGAAGGAAGGGTTGACCAGATCACCGACGACCTGGACCTGCTCCAGGCTGCCGTTGGCCTGATCGAGGCGGTAGACAGTGATGCCATCGCCACGGGCATTGCGCTCCCGGGTCGTGCGCGAGCCGACATAGGCGTACATAGGGGGTCGTTCTCCCAGTTGCGGATAGGTGGATCACCTGGCTGGCTGCCCATGGTCAGGGACGCGGAGCTACCAGGCAAGTCCGCGCCCTTCATATGTGCAAACGATGCCGGGGCCTCAGCCGCGGGTGCGCTGCACCACCTTGCGGATCACGTAAGGCAGTACACCGCCATTGGTGAGATAGCGGATCTCCTGCTGCGAGTCGAGCCGTGCGATGAGTTCGGCCTCATCGACACCGCCATCGACGCGACGCACCTGCAGGCGGATGCGGTTGTCACCGACCCTCAGTTCGTCCAGGCCGATGAAATCGAACTGCTCGCTGCCGTCGAGCTGCAGGTCATCGACGCCCTGCCCTGCCGGGAACAGCAAAGGCAGCACACCCATGCCGATCAGGTTGCTGCGGTGGATACGCTCGATGCTGCGCGCCACCACAGCTCGCACGCCAAGCAACGCCTGGGCCTTGGCCGCCCAATCGCGACTGGAGCCTGCGCCGTAGTTGATACCGGCGAACACCACCATGGGGGTGCCGACATAGCTCTGCGCGGCCTCGTAAAGCGGCAGGCACTGACTGTGGTCGGCATTCCAGGCCCAGGCGC
Organism: Pseudomonas sp. SYWMCR5; assembly: GCF_057197165.1. Taxonomy (NCBI): domain Bacteria; kingdom Pseudomonadati; phylum Pseudomonadota; class Gammaproteobacteria; order Pseudomonadales; family Pseudomonadaceae; genus Pseudomonas; species Pseudomonas sp. SYWMCR5. Next base: position 3,384 of record NZ_JBXUNH010000017.1, on the reverse strand, counting down.
CGACGCCAGGCTGGGTATCACCGAGCAGACGGTTTTTCACCGACTTGTTGGTGAAGGCGCCGCGCAGCATGACTTCGTGGTTGCTGCGCCGGGTCGAATACTGATTGAGGTCCTGCGGGTCTTCGCCGCGGTCCAGCAGCCACTGGCCGGCCAGGCTACTGGCGGGAATGGCGCCGGCTGGAGAGATGTGGTCGGTGGTGACATTGTCCCCCAGCACCATCAAGGTACGGGCGTTCTCGATTGCCAGGCTGGCCTTGGGTTCGGCCTGGATATCGGCCAGGTATTGCGGGCGGCGCAGGTAGGTCGAGCGTGCATCCCAGGGGAACTGCACGCTGCCCTCGGCCGAGAGGGCCTGCCAATGATGGGTGCCGTCCCACACCGTGGCCAGGCGCTGCTGGAAGAACTCGGGCTTGACCACCTGGGCCACCAGCGCCTGCACTTCATCATCAGTGGGCATCAGGTCGTGCAGGTGAACCGGGTTACCGGCGCTATCCTGACCGAGCGGCTCGTGGGTCAGGTCGATATCGATGCGCCCGGCAATGGCGAAGGCTACGCACAGCGCAGGCGATGCCAGGTAGCCCGCAGGCACCTTGGGGTTTACCCGACCTTCGAAGTTGCGGTTGCCTGAAAGCACCACCACCCCCTTCAGGCCTTGATCAGCAAAGGCCTCGACATGCGCCTCGAGCTTGCCGGAGTTGCCGATGCAGGTCATGCAGCCGAACCCGGCCAGGTCGAAGCCCAGCGCGGAGAAGTCCTGCAGCAAGTCGGCTTCGCTCAGGTAATCAGCCACCACCTGCGAACCGGGCGACAACGAGGTCTTCACCCAGGGCTTGCGCTTGAGCCCCAACCGCCGCGCGCGGCGGGCCAGCAGACCGGCCTGGATCATCTGCGCGGGGTTGGCGGTGTTGGTGCAACTGGTGATGGCCGAGAGCACCACCGCGCCATGGTCGATGGCCTCGCCGAAGCTGGGCGCGAGGTAGCGGCTGCCGATCAGCCCGCTACCGCCCAGCACCTGTTCGCGGAACGACTCACCGGCGCGCGACAGCGGCTGACGCTGGTGCGGCTGGTAGGGGCCTGCGACGCTGGGCTCGATACTGGCAAGGTCGAGCTCGATCAGTTCGTCGAATTCAGGCTCCGGCAGCGCGTCGTGGCGATAGAGCCCCTGGGCCTGCAGGTAGGTGGTGGCCTGCAGGCACAGCTCGGCGGAGCGACCGCTGAGCTTGAGGTAATCGAGGGTCTGGTCGTCGAAGGGGAAGAACACCACGGTGGCACCATACTCGGGCGCCATGTTCGATACCGTGCCACGCGCAGCCCAGCCGAGGTTCGATAGACCCGGGCCTGTGAACTCGACGAACTTGCCCACCACCGAACGCTGGCGCAGGATCTCGGCCACGTGCAGCGACAGGTCGGTGGCGGTCACTCCAGGACGCAGGGCGTTGCTGACGCGAAAACCGATAACCTGGGGGAAGTTGATCGGCACCGGCTCACCCACCATCGCCGCCTGTCCTTCCAGGCCGCCGACACCCCAGCCGAGCACACCGATGGCGTTGATCATCGGCGTGTGGCTGTCGGTGGCGACCATGTCGTCAGGGTGCAGCAAACGCTGCCCCTCGGCGGTGCGGGTTTCCCACACCACCTTGGCCAGGGCCTCCATGTTCATCTGGTGGATGATGCCAGTCCCCGGCGGAATGACACCGAAATTGTCCAGGCTCTTCTGCGCCCACTTGATGAAGCGATAGCGCTCGCTGTTACGACGGAAATCGATCTCGAGGTTCTGCTCCACCGCATCGGCTTCTGCGTAGTGTTCGACGATCACCGAATGGTCGATGGTCAGCACCGCAGGAATCAGCGGGTTCATCGCCGCCGGGTCGCCGCCGAGTTCGGCGACCACATCGCGCATACCGGCAAAGTCGGCCAGGGCTGGCAGGCACGTGGTGTCATGGAACATCAGGCGGTTGGGCTGGAATGGCACCTCGCAGTCCGGCCCCTCGCCGATGGCGCGGGCAAGCACGGCGTCCAGCGCCTCGGGAGAACAGCGTGCCACGTTCTCCAGAAGGATGCGGATGGCGTAGGGCAAGCGCTGCAGTTGGGTGGGCGTCAGCAGTTTCTTGAGATCGAGGTAGGTGAAGTGATCCTGGTCGATCTGCAGGGGGCTCATCAGGTGGGCATTGTCGATCATGCGCGTGTCGCTCGGCTTCTTGTCATCATGGCGTCGTTCAGGCGACGACGCTGCAGGTGAGCCAATGCTAGGCGCTGGAGCGAGGGGTGAAAATTGATCGATTATCATGTCAGCGTTCTCCATCGGAGAACGCTCGAAAGGAAAGTTATGGCTGGGAGGGAGCGCCCAGGTGGTCGATGAAGGTCTTGAGCGTCGGCGAGGCGAGCTCGTACTTCTTGAATACCAGCAGCAATGAGCGGTGGGCCCAGGGCTCTGACAGGGTCACACGCTTGAGGCTGTGGCTGCGCACGTAGGGCTCCACCGCGCTACGTGGCAGCACGGTAATACCCAGGCCATTGGCGACCATGCGACACATGCAGTCGAAGCTGCTGATACGGATACGCAACTTGAGCGGTTGACCCATTTCTTTGGCCTGTTCGGTGAGCAGGCTGTGCAGGGTGCTGTCCAGGTGCGGGCCGACGAACTCGTATGCCAGCACCTCGCTGAACTGTACGGTGCGGCGTTTGGCCAGCTCGTGCTCTACCGGCACCACCAGCACCAGTTCATCGTGCCGGTAAGGCAGGGTTTCAAGCCCCAGTGGGGCTGTGTGCGACGAGATGATACCGAGGTCGGCGTGATCATCCGCGACAGCGCGGACTACCGCCGAGCCTACACCTTCCTCGATATCGAACTTGATCTGTGGGTAAAGCTGGGTGAAGCCAGCCATGTCCTGGGGCAGGAACTGCGACAGCGCCGAGGTGATGGCGTGAATGCGGATATGGCCTTTGACCCCTGCGGCGAACTCGCTGAGTTCGTTGTCCAGCTGTGCCAGGGTCTGCTTGAGCTGACGGGCGTAATAGAGCAGGGATTGACCGGCAGGCGTCAACTCGACACCGCGCGCGTTGCGAATCAGCAGCGGCGAACCGATCTGCGCCTCAAGTTCGCTGATGCGTTTGCTGATCGCCGAGACCGCCAGGTGCTTGATACCCGCAGCGCGCGTCAGATTGCGCTCCTGGGCGACAGTGATGAACAGATCCAGGCTGGTAAGGTCGTAGCGCATGCGGGCCGGGTCAGGGAAGAATAGAGGTGCACCATACCCTGTAGAAGCAGGCTTGTCCCGTGGCATGGGCGGGTCCAGTCTGGCTTCAGAACGCCAGAAAGACAAAACCCCTACCTGCTCGCGCAGATAGGGGTTTTGCGAAATGAATCTTGACGATGACCTACTC
>NZ_JBXUNH010000016.1:0-26621 GCF_057197165.1 Pseudomonas sp. SYWMCR5 | reverse complement strand
TGGTGGGTGATGACGGGATCGAACCGCCGACCCTCTGCTTGTAAGGCAGATGCTCTCCCGGCTGAGCTAATCACCCTCGCGATGTTGCTTGTTGCGTTTGCTTCGCTGAGGCCGCGAAATTTACGCAGGTACCGATGCTAAGTCAATAGCCCCGTTGAATTTTTTTTCAAAAACCTGAAAAAACGCCAGAACGAAAAAGGAGCCTTGTCGGCTCCTTTGCTTTGCACAGCGACAAGTGACGCGTCAGCTGTAGATCATCTTGCGGCTCATGCCACCATCGACCACGAACTCCTGGCCTGTGACGAACCCGGCCTGACGCGACAACAGCCAGGCCACCAGTGCCGCGACATCCTCCACCGTCCCTACCCTGCCCGTTGGATGCTGGGCATGGTCGGCTTCGGTGAGGGGTTCGGCGCGGCGCTGGGACGGATCGCGAGCGTCGACCCAACCAGGGCTGACGGCATTGACCCGGATCTCTGGCCCCAGGCTCATGGCCAGGGCGTGGGTCAGTGCCAGCAGCCCACCCTTGCTCGCGGCATAGGCCTCGGTATCCGGCTCCGACTGACGTGCACGTGTGGAGGCCAGGTTGACGATCGCCCCGCCATGCGCGCGCAGGTAAGGCGCACAATGCTTGGCCAGCAACATCGGGCCACTGAGGTTGACCGCCAATACACGATTCCATTGCGCGAGGCTCAGGCTTTCGAGTGTATGGTTGTGCGGGTTGGCAATGGCCGCGTTGCACACCAGCGCATCCAGACGCCCGAACTGGCCCAGTACCTGCGCCACGCCAGCGCTGACCTGAGCCTCGTCGGAAACATCCATGGCGATGAACCAGGCGTTGCTGCCCAGTGTCTTGGCAACCTTGGACCCACGTTGGCGGTCCAGGTCACTCAACACCACCTGCCAACCTTCGCAGATCAGCCAGGCGGCGATGCCCAGGCCGATGCCGCGCGCGGCACCGGTCACCAGGGCCACCCGACCGTTATGGTCTGGCTCGCCGCCTGCCCAGTCGATCACAGCGCTGCCAACCCACGCGCCAGGTCGGCCTGCAGGTCGGCGACGTCCTCAAGCCCCACCGCAACGCGAATCAGGCTGTCGCGGATGCCGGCTGCCTCACGCTCCTGCGGGCTCAGACGACCGTGGGAGGTGGTCGCCGGATGGGCGATGGTGGTCTTGCTGTCACCCAGGTTCGTGGTGATCGAAATCACTCGAGTGGCGTCGATAAAGCGCCAGGCGCCCTCTTTGCCACCCTTGACCTCGAAGCTGACCACGGCGCCGAAGCCACTCATCTGGCGCTTGGCCAGTTCGTGTTGCGGGTGGCTTGGCAGGCCGGCGTAATGCACCTTCTCTACACCATCCTGCTGCTCCAGCCACTCAGCCAAGGCCTGCGCGCTCTCGCAGTGTGCACGCATGCGCAGCTTGAGGGTCTCCAGGCCCTTGGTGAAAATCCAGGCATTGAACGGGCTGAGGGTCGGCCCCGCGGTACGCAGAAAGCCCACCACTTCCTTCATCTGCTCGGCACGACCGGCAACCACACCGCCCATGCAACGGCCCTGGCCGTCAATGAACTTGGTCGCGGAGTGGAAGACGATGTCGGCACCCAGCTTGAGTGGTTGCTGCAGCGCCGGAGTGCTGAAGCAGTTGTCCACCACCAGCATCGCGCCACCGGCATGGGCGATTTCGGCCAGTGCAGCGATATCCACCAGTTCTGCCAGCGGGTTGGACGGCGACTCGACGATCAGCAGCTTGGTGTTGGCCTTGAGGGCGTTCTTCCAACCGCCGAGATCGACCAGCGGCACATAGTCCACCTGCACGCCGAAGCGCTTGAAATACTTCTCGAACAGGCTGATGGTCGAGCCGAATACGCTCTGCGATACCAGCACGTGATCGCCAGCGCTGCACAGCGACATGACCACGGCGAGAATCGCCGCCATGCCGGTGGAAGTCGCCACGGCCTGCTCTGCGCCTTCCATGGCCGCCAGGCGTTCCTCGAAGGCACGCACGGTCGGGTTGGTGTAGCGCGAATAAACGTTGCCCGGCGTTTCGCCAGCAAACCGCGCAGCCGCATCGGCGGCCGTGCGGAAGACATAGCTGGAGGTCAGGAACAGTGCTTCGCTGTGCTCGCCCTCAGGCGTACGGTGCTGACCGGCACGCACTGCCAGGGTGTCGAAACCGACACCCTCCAGGTCGCTGTCCAGCCGTCCGGCATCCCATTGATCCGTCATGCCGTTACTCCTAAAAAGCCCAAAGTCAGTTGTTGTACAGGTCGATGATCGCGCTGACAGCCTGGGTCTTGACCTTGGCCGCATCGTTACGAGCCTGCTCGATACGTTCCAGATAGGCATCGTCGATGTCGCCGGTGACGTATTCACCGTTGAACACCGCGCAATCGAAGTGCTCGATCTTGATCTTGCCACCACCGACCGACTCGATCAGGTCCGGCAGGTCCTGATAAATCAGCCAGTCGGCGCCGATCAACTCGGCCACCTGTTCGGTGGTACGGTTGTGGGCGATCAGTTCGTGAGCGCTCGGCATGTCGATGCCGTAGACGTTGGGGTAACGCACAGCCGGCGCCGCGGAGCAGAAGTAGACGTTCTTCGCGCCTGCCTCACGGGCCATCTGGATGATCTGCTTGCAGGTGGTACCACGCACGATCGAGTCGTCCACCAGCATCACGTTCTTGCCACGGAACTCGAGTTCGATGGCGTTGAGCTTCTGGCGTACGGACTTCTTGCGCGCAGCCTGGCCGGGCATGATGAAGGTACGGCCGATGTAGCGGTTCTTGACGAAGCCTTCGCGGAACTTCACACCCAGGTGGTTGGCCAGCTCCAGGGCCGCGGTGCGGCTGGTGTCCGGGATCGGGATGACCACGTCGATGTCGTGCTCGGGGCGCTCGCGACGGATCTTCTCGGCCAGCTTCTCGCCCATGCGCAGACGCGCCTTGTACACCGAGACGCCATCCATGATCGAGTCAGGACGGGCCAGGTAAACATGCTCGAAGATGCAGGGTTGCAGTTTCGGGTTGTTGGCACACTGCTTGGTGTACATCTGCCCTTCTTCGGTGATGTATACCGCTTCACCCGGCGCCAGGTCACGGATCAGGGTGAAACCGAGGACGTCCAGGGCAACGCTTTCGGAGGCGATCATGTACTCGACGCCTTCGTCGGTGTGGCGCTGGCCGAACACCACCGGGCGAATCCCGTTGGGATCGCGGAAGCCGACGATGCCGTAGCCGGTGATCATCGCCACCACCGCATAGCCACCGACGCAGCGGCTGTGCACGTGAGAGACCGCCGCGAACACGTCTTCCTCGGTCGGCTGCAGCTTGCCGCGTACAGCCAGCTCATGGGCGAACACGTTGAGCAGCACTTCCGAGTCGGAATTGGTGTTGACGTGACGCAGGTCGGACTCGTAGATCTCCTTGGCCAACTGCTCGACGTTGGTCAGGTTGCCGTTGTGCGCAAGGGTGATGCCATATGGCGAGTTGACGTAGAACGGCTGGGCCTCGGCCGAGGTGGAGCTGCCCGCGGTCGGGTAGCGCACATGGCCGATGCCCATGTGGCCGACCAGGCGCTGCATGTGGCGCTGCTGGAAGACGTCGCGCACCAGGCCATTATCCTTGCGCAGGAACAACCGGCCGTCATGGCTGGTAACGATACCGGCAGCGTCCTGGCCGCGGTGCTGGAGGACCGTTAGCGCGTCATACAGCGCCTGATTGACGTTCGACTTACCGACGATACCGACGATGCCACACATGCGACGCAACCCCTACTTTGACGAAACTTGAGTGAAAAGCGCTCAGGGCCGGGATGGACCGAGCAGCTGTTCCTTGAACGGAAGATCAACTGGAGAGCTGATCCCACTGGACATCCACTGACCGGCAAAACCGAGAATCAGGTTCTTCGACCAGTCAGCGACCAATAGAAATTGTGGTATCAGGCGTGATTCCTGCCACCACGGATCCTGTTGTACCGGGCCCAGGCTGAGCAGCCCGACGGCCACCACCACCAGCAAGGCCCCGCGCGCGGCGCCGAACGCCATGCCGAGGAAACGATCGGTGCCGGACAGCCCGGTCACGCGGATCAGCTCGCCGACGAGGAAGTTGATCATCGCCCCCACCAACAGGGTGGCGACGAAAAGAATGGTACACCCGGCGATGATTCGTGCCGAGGGTGTCTGGATATAGCTCTCCAGGTACTGCGACAGCGACCCGCCGAACATCCAGGCGACCGCGCCGGCAATGATCCAGATGAGCAAGGACAAGGCTTCCTTGACGAAGCCGCGCTTGAGACTGATCAGTGAGGAAACGGCGACGACCGCAATGATCGCCCAATCAACCCAGGTAAATGCCACGGTGCTGCCTGCAGACGTTTGAGGCGGCGCATTTTAACAGAGCGAAGGGCTTGGGGTAAGCGGAATGTCACGTCGCTGAAGGCCTGCAGCCTGACTTCCAGGACAACTTTGCCGCATTCGCGAAGGATGGAATCCGAACGAAAAACGGCCCTGCCCGACCTGCATCAATGCGCAGATCGGGCAGGGCCGTCCGGATTCAGCCTCGTTCCGGCTGGAAACGAACCACGATACCCTTGAGATTCTGCTGGCGGTTGATCACATCACGCACACGCTCGGCTTCAGCGCGGTCGATCAGCGGACCGACGAACACCCGATTCATGCCGTCAGCCGAACGGATGTAGGCGTTGTAGCCCTGACTGCGCAGGGTCTTCTGCAGGTTATCGGCCCCAGCGCGGTTGGACAGGCTGGCCAGTTGGATCGACCAACTTACCGGCAGGCCGTTGGCGTCGATCTTCGACGCTGCCGCCGGCTTGCTTGCACTGGCGGTGGCAGCAGGTGCCGGAGTGGCAGGCTGCACCGGGCGCGTTTCAACTTTAGCGGCAGGCGCTGGCGGCTTGACCACCGGCACCTGGGCGACCTGCGAAGGCGACGGAGTGATCGGCTGGCTTGGCGCGCTGACCGGCGCAGTGGACTCATCGACCACCACCGGCGCTTGCTCCGAGGGATCGGGCAGCGCCTGGGGCTCCGGCACCTGCACAGGCTCCACCTTGACCTCAGGCAGGCTTGGCATGGCCGGCGCCTGGGGCGCCTCGACACGCACCTGGCGCATCTCGTCCTCGCGGGTGAACAGCATCGGCAGGAAGATCACCGCCAGCGCCACCAGCACCAGCGCACCGACCATGCGCTGCTTCATCCCTTTATCCAGCACTGCCATCTACTCCATCCTCCGGGGCCTGCCGCTCGAGCCATTCCAAGGCTTGGCCGACGCAGAAAAACGAACCGAACAGCAGGATCTGGTCATCCGCCGTTGCCTGTGCACACTGCCCTTCGAGGGCTGCGGCGACACTGGCATAAGACTTCACCGTAGCACCTTCGTTCGTCAAGGCGGTGGCCAGTTCGGCAGCGGTGCGGCTGCGCGGGGTGTCCAGAGGGGTTACCGCCCAGTCGTCGACCAAGCCCTGCAATGGCGCGATCACGCCTTCCAGGTCCTTGTCTGCGAGCAGGCCGAAAACCGCCAGGCGACGCCCCTTCAGCGGGCGTGCAGCCAGGCGGCGAGCCAGGTACTCGGCGGCATGCGGGTTGTGCCCGACATCCAGCAGCAGCTCCACCGCCTTGCCCTGCCAGGTCAACTGGCGACGGTCCAGGCGACCGGTAATGCGGGTATCGAGCAATGCCTGGCGAACTTGCGCTGCCTGCCACGGCAAACCCATCAGCAGATAGGCCTGCAGTGCCAGGGCAGCGTTTTCCATGGGCAGGTCGAGCAGCGGCAGGTCATGCAGCTCCACCGACTGACCATCGGTCGCAGTACCACGCCAGCTCCAGCGGCCTTCAGCGCTGCCAAGGTCGAACTCACGCCCACGCAGGAACAGCGGCGCAGCCAGTTCGGCGGCCTTGTCCAGCAGCGGCTGCGGTGGGTCCAGGTCGCCGCACAGCGCCGGCTTGCCCGCACGGAAGATGCCAGCCTTCTCGAAGGCCACCAGTTCGCGGGTGTCACCCAGGTAATCGACATGGTCGACACCGATGCTGGTCACCAGCGCCAGGTCGGCATCCACTACGTTCACGGTGTCCAGACGGCCACCAAGGCCCACTTCGAGCACCACGGCATCGAGTTGCGACTGCTGGAACAGCCAGAACGCCGCCAACGTACCCATCTCGAAGTAGGTAAGGGAAATCTCGCCCCGCACCGCCTCGACGGCGGCGAAGGCTTCGCACAGTCGCTCATCGCTGGCTTCGACGCCATCGATCAGCACCCTTTCGTTGTAACGCAACAGGTGCGGCGAGCTGTACACGCCGACCTTCAGCCCCTGGGCACGCAGCAGCGAGGCGACGAACGCGCAGGTCGAGCCCTTGCCGTTGGTGCCGGTAACCGTCACCACCCGCGGCGCCAGCCGACCGAGCGCGAGGCGCGCCAGCACCTGCTGCGAACGCTCCAGGCCCATGTCGATGGCCGAAGGGTGCAACTGCTCGAGGTATGCGAGCCACTCGCCCAGAGTACGCTGGCTCATCACGCGACGACGGCCGCTTCTTTCGCCTGCTCGGGGGTCGGTTGGCCGGTCATCTGGGCCAACAGGCGGGCCAGGCGTGGACGCAGCTCATGACGGGAGATGATCAGGTCGATGGCGCCGTGCTCCAGCAGGAACTCGCTGCGCTGGAAGCCCTCTGGCAGTTTTTCGCGCACGGTCTGCTCGATCACACGCGGGCCGGCAAAGCCGATCAACGCCTTCGGTTCGCCAACGATGACATCGCCCAGCATCGCGAGGCTGGCGGATACACCACCATAGACCGGGTCGGTCAGCACCGAGATGAACGGGATGCCCTCTTCACGCAGGCGCGCCAGCACCGCCGAGGTCTTGGCCATCTGCATCAGCGAGATCAGCGCTTCCTGCATGCGCGCACCGCCGGAGGCGGAGAAACAGATCATCGGGCAACGGTTTTCCAGGGCGTAGTTGGCTGCGCGCACAAAGCGCTCGCCGACGATGGCACCCATCGACCCCCCCATGAAGGAGAACTCGAAGGCGCTGACCACGATCGGCATGCCCATGAGGGTACCGCTGACCGAGACCAGCGCGTCCTTCTCGCCAGTCTGCTTCTGGGCAGCGGTCAGGCGATCCTTGTACTTCTTGCCATCACGGAACTTCAGGCGATCGACCGGTTCCAGGTCGGCACCCAGCTCGGCGCGGCCTTCGGCATCGAGGAAGATGTCGATACGCTCACGGGCGCCGATACGCATGTGATGGTTGCACTTGGGGCAGACGTCGAGTGTTTTTTCCAGCTCCGGACGATACAGCACGGCTTCGCAAGCCGGGCACTTGTGCCACAGGCCTTCCGGCACCGAGCTCTTCTTCACCTCGGAACGCATGATCGAAGGGATCAGTTTGTCTACCAACCAGTTGCTCATGCTCTATTCTCCCGTTTTGGCCGCTGGCGGGCTTGCTGTCGCCTGCCCTGCCCCGACCCTTGAGCTCAAATTCGTGTTCGAAACGACGATGGACCGGTCACGGGGACCACCCGCGCACCACTCCACCTTCAACCTGTACGCCGACGCCCCTGGCGTCGCGTGTTCTGATGACCAGCCCCACGGGGCCAGCCGGGCAGCACCGGGCTGCGATAGCTATGGACGATGGCACGCCGCCAACCGTCACATCCACCGTCACGCCGCGCGGACCGCGCGCATGAAGGCTTCGATCTTGCTGGCATCCTTGATGCCCTTGGCCTGCTCGACGCCGCCACTGACGTCCACCGCATAGGGGCGAACCTGGGCAATGGCCTGGCCGACGTTGTCCGCCGACAACCCACCCGCGAGGATGATCGGCTTGCTCAGGCGCTTCGGCACCAGCGACCAATCGAAGGCTTCGCCAGTCCCCCCCGGCACGCCGGCCACGTAGGTGTCCAGGAGAATGCCACGGGCGCCGGAGTACTGCTGGCAGGCAGCCTCGATATCATCCCCGGGGCGCACTCGCAGGGCCTTGATCCATGGGCGGTGATAGCCTTTGCAATCAGCGGGGGTTTCGTCGCCGTGGAACTGTAGCAGGTCCAGTGGAACCACCTCGAGGATCTCGTTCAGCTCACAGCGTGACGCGTTGACGAACAGCCCCACCGTGGTCACGAAGGGCGGCAACTGCTCGATGATCGCCCGCGCCTGGCGCACATCCACCGCGCGCGGGCTCTTGGCATAGAAGACGAAGCCAATGGCATCGGCACCGGCCTCGACGGCGGCCAGCGCATCTTCGATGCGGGTAATCCCGCAGATCTTGGTGCGGACGTTGCTCATGGACGACGAACCTTGAGTGATCGGTGAAGGGCCGGATGTTAGCAAATGACGTTTCGCCCGTCAGTCTGCCAACGCCTCGTAGCCTGTAAGAAAGTGTGGGCCGATGTAACGCTGCGGCAGGGCGAACTCTTCCGGATACTCCACCTGCACCAGGTACAGGCCGTAAGGGTGCGCCGTCACGCCCCCCTCCCGACGGTTGCGCCCCTCGAGCACCTCACGGGCCCACTCCACAGGGCGCTCGCCAGCACCGATGGTCATGAGCACACCAGCGATATTGCGCACCATGTGATGCAGGAAGGCCGTGGCACGTACATCGAGCACGATCATCCGACCATGGCGGGTAACACGCAGATGGTGGATATGCTTGATCGGCGACTTGGCCTGGCACTGGCTGGCCCTGAACGCGCTGAAGTCATGGGTGCCGAGCAAGTATTCGGCGGCCTCGGCCATCGCCGCGACATCCAGCGGGCGGTGATTCCAGGTCACCTCTTCGGCCAAGTGCGCCGGACGGATCGGATCGTTGTAGATGACGTAGCGGTAACGCCGGGCGGTGGCCTTGAACCGCGCATGGAAGTGCGCAGGCATCGTCCGCGCCCAGACCACGCTGATGTCATGGGGCAGGTTGAAGTTGGTGCCCAGGGTCCAGGCACGCTCGTCACGCACTGCACGGGTATCGAAGTGCACCACCTGGCCGCAGCCGTGAACGCCGGCGTCGGTGCGCCCGGCGCACATGACACTGATCGGCGAGTCGGCGACCTTCGACAATGCCTGCTCCAGCGCCTGCTGGACACTGGGCACGCCGCTGGCCTGGCGTTGCCAGCCGCGGTAGCGCGAACCTTTGTATTCCACGCCCAGGGCGATGCGCGAGTACCCTTCAGCCGCCGATTCGGCCGCGTCGATGTCGTTGATGTCCAAGAAAGCCAAACCTGTGGATGAAACGAAAAGGCGGCCATTATAACGACAACGGCAGCCCTCAGGGCTGCCGTTGTCCGTTCGGGGCCCGCTACGCGTCAGACCAGACGCGACAGCATGTCCTGCGCCTCCTGGCGCTGACCGTCGTCGCCATCCTTGACCACCTCGTCGAGGATATCTCGGGCGCCCTGGTGATCGCCCATGTCGATGTAGGCGCGAGCCAGGTCGAGCTTGGTGGCCACTTCGTCGGTGCCGGAGAAGAAGTCGAAGTCCAGGTCATCCAGGGCTCCAGGCTCGAGCGCCGCATCCTCGGCAGTGAAGTGCGGCTCCAGCGACGGCGATGCCAGGCTCTGCGACAACTTGTCGAGCTCGGCGTTGACGTCACTGAGCTCCGAGGCGAAGTGCTTGTCGGCCGGCGATTCGTCATCCAGCGACAACGACAGGTCGAAGTCGTCCGGCAGCTCGAGCTCGGAAATCGGGTCGAATTCCGGAATCTCGTCGAAGGCAGCCAGCTCGGCAGCGACATCCACGGGCGCCTCCGGCTCGGCAGCAGGCGGCGCGGCTACCGCAGGCTCACCGACATCCAGATCGAAGTCCGCCAGATCATCCAGGCTTTGTGGCTCGGATTGCGCCTGAGCCTGCGCCAGCAACGCTTCGAAATCGTCGTCGGCATCACTCTCGGCGACCGGCTCGGGCTGAATCGCCGGCTCAGCCACGACCTCGAGCGCTTGCGTCGCCTCAGGTGCATCCAGCACCGGGGCATCGAGCGGGTCGTCGAGCGTCAGGTCATCGTCCAGACTCAGGTCGAACGCGCTGTCCAGATCGTCCGTGGCGGTGGCGGTCACGTCGTCGGGGTCCGGCACGCTGTCCAGCTCAGGCTCAGGCTCGGGCGCCACCGCTACCGCTTCGTCGACAACCGGCTCGGGCTCTGCGGCAGGTGCAGCCTCGTGCTCCTGAAGCAGCTCCTGCACATACTGCTCGTCCATCTCCGCCGCCAGCGCAGCCGCGCCGAGCCCTGCCACCGCTGCAACACCGAGCATGGCCGGATAACGCTGCTTGAGCCCCTCGACTTCGCCCTGGTTCTCAGGTGTACCGGGCAACTGACGCTCCTGGCCGGCGAACGCGTCCTGATCACCTTGGCGGGCGTAGACTTCCATCAGTTTCAGGCGCAGGTCGCTGCGCTGCGGCTCAGCAGCCACCACCGGCTCCAGCAGAGTCGCGGCGTGGTTCAAGCGCCCCTTGGCGACACTCTCGTCGACCTCGGCCAACAGCGCCGCGTGCGGATCGGCATCAGCCGGAGCGCTGGCAACGACTGGTTTTTCCGCCGCAGCCGCGGCTGCAGCAGAGGCCGCCACCACGGCAGGCGCCAAGGTCACGCTCGGCGCCGACACATCCAGCCCATCGAAACTGCTGGGCGGCAGGTCCAGATCCGGACCGCGCTCACCTTCCTCGGCCAGGGCCCGCGCCATGCGCAGGTGCTTCTCTGCTTCCTGCTGGGCCTTGCGCTTGCGCGCCAGAAGCAGCAACAGGAGCAGCAACACGAGGAAGGCCGAGCCCGCCAACAGCGCCAGCAGCAGCGGATTGCCCAGCAGTTCGTCGAGTACGCTCGGTTGCTGCTCTGGCGCCGCCGCTGCTTGCGGCGCAGTATCCGCCGCTGCGGGCGGTGGCGTGACCGCAGGTTCGCCAGGCGCCAGCTGGGCGTTGACCACCGGCTCGACCGGCGGCGTCGCGGCTACAGGTGCTGCCGGCTCGGCGGCACCTTGCGCCTCGAGACGCGCCAGTTGGTCGTTCTTCAATTCGATCAGACGCTGCAGCTTGTCCAGCTGGCTCTGCAGGTCGGTCATGCGGCTCTTGAGTTCTTCGTTGTCGCGGCGGCTGGTATCCAGGCTTTCCTGGGCCACGGCCAGCTTGTCGCTGAGGGCCTTGGCACTACCGGCACCCGCCTGGGTGCCCGGCGCAACCAGCCGCAGGTTATCGCCCTGGGCGATACGTGCAGGCGCGGCTTCGGCGGCCCCTCGACGGGTAGCGTCCAACTGCCGCGCACGCGGCCCCAGGCGCCGACCTTCGCGCCAGGCCGCGTACTGCTCGGAAACCTCGCGGATCGCCTCGCCCTGGGCGATGCTGCGGATCTGCTGCTGGTCAGGAAGACGCAGCACCTGACCGGTCTTGAGCTGGTTGATGTTGTTGCCGATGAAGGCATCGGGATTCAGGGCCTGGATCGCCAGCATGGTCTGCTGGATCGAACCGCCGTGGGTGTTGCGCGCAGCGATCTGCCAGAGCGTGTCGCGCTGGCGCGTGGTGTAGCTGGCGGCGCTCACCGCCGGGCTGATGGTGCCCTGGGCAGGCTTGGCGTTGGCCTGTTGCGGCTTGTCGAGCGCCACGTTGTAGTCACGCAACAGCCGCCCTTGGGGCCACATCACCTGAACCAGGAACTTGACCACCGGCTCCGGCAGCGGCTTGCTGGATGTCACGCGCAACACGCTGCGACCGTTGGGGTTGATCACCGGCGTGAACGTCAGGTCTTCCAGATAGGCGGGCAGCGTCACCCCAGCCTTGGCGAACTCCTCGGGAGGGGCCAGGCTCGGCGCCACTTCGGCGGCGGTGAGGTCGCGCACATCGAGCAACTCGATCTCGGCATCCAGCGGCTGGTTCTGCGCCGACTTGAGGGTCAACTCCCCCAGGCCAAGGGCATTGGCCATGCCGGACGACAGCGCCGAGGCGGCCGCGATGGCCAGAACCAGTTTGCGAATTCGAAGCATGACCTCTTCCCTTGTATGAATCGTCCTAAAAACCTGCCAGTGGTGTAGGACAAAATTGCTGGCCAGTATCTTTTACGCCATTTTTTTTATCAACAATTGCGCCAATTGTACGGCGTTGAGCGCCGCACCCTTGCGCACGTTGTCGGTGGTCAGCCACAAGTTGAGTTGCTGATCCTCATCGACGCCATGGCGTACACGACCAACATAGACCACGTCTTGGCCCACTGCGTCACCGACAGGGGTCGGATAATCGTCATTTTCCACACGCTCGACGCTGACAGCGGCATCCAGCGCCTGGTTGACCGACTGCAGATCGACCGGCTGACGGCTCTGCACCGCCACACTGAAGCTATCGCCGAAAAACACCGGGACTTGAACACAACTCACGGAAATCTTCAGTTCAGGCAGCCCCAGCAGCACGCGCAGTTCGCTGACCAGGCGACGCTCCAGCGTTGCATGCCCCTGCTCATCGGTGGCACCCACCTGCGCCAGCAGGTTGAACGCCACCTGGCGATCGAAGAAACGCGGCTCCAACGGGCGGGCGTTGAGCAGCTCGGCCGTCTGCCGCGCCAGCTCGTTCACCGCCTCGCGCCCCTGGGACGAGATGGCCAGGCAGGCCATCACCTGGACCCGCTCGATATCCAGCAACCCCTTGAGCGGTGCCAACGCGACAGCCAGAGCAACAGCGGCGCTGCTTGGGCTGGCCAGCAAGGCTGGCAATGCAAGGCTGTCCACGACCTCGCCATTGGCCTCCGGCACCAGCGCCAGCGCGTCATCCAGCCCGCCCGACAGATCGATCACCGAGCAGCCGGCCTCGCGTGCCTTCTGCGCAAAACTGCGGCTGACGGCAGCACCTGCTGCGAAGAACGCCAGCTTGACCTGGGCGAAGTCGAAGCTGTCCACCTCACGCACTCGCACCTTCTTGCCGGCGAACATCACACTGCTGCCCGCCGACTCCATGCTGGCCAGCAGGTGCAGGGTCGCGACCGGGAACTCCAGCTCCTCGAGAATCTGCACGAGGGTCTCACCGACGCTGCCGGTGGCGCCGACAACGGCGATATCTAGGGGTTGGCTCATGGTTTGGCTCCTTCTGCGGGTACGGCGGGAGCGGCACTTTACTTGATTGCCGCACAAACAAAAAACCCGCGCTGTCTCCAGCACGGGTTTTCGCTCAGCTTGAGGCGATCAACGCTCCAGCAGAATCCGCAACATGCGACGCAGTGGCTCGGCAGCGCCCCACAGCAGTTGGTCGCCGACAGTGAAGGCCCCCAGGTACTGGGAACCCATGTTCAGCTTGCGCAGACGACCGACCGGAATGTTCAGGGTACCGGTCACGTTGGTCGGACTCAGTTCCTGCATGCTGATCTCGCGCTGGTTCGGCACCAGCTTCACCCAGGGGTTGTGCTGGCTGATCATGCCTTCGATATCGGCGATCGGCACGTCCTTGTTGAGCTTGATGGTCAGGGCCTGGCTGTGGCAGCGCATGGCGCCGATACGTACGCAGATGCCATCGACCGGAATCGGGCTCTTGAAGCGGCCGAGGATCTTGTTGGTCTCGGCCTGCGCCTTCCACTCCTCACGGCTCTGCCCGTTTGGCAGTTCCTTGTCGATCCACGGGATCAGGCTGCCGGCCAGCGGCACGCCGAAGTTCTCGGTCGGGTAGGCTTCGCTGCGCATGGCTTCGGCAACCTTGCGATCGATGTCGAGGATCGCGCTGGCCGGGTTGGCCAGATCGTCGGCCACCGCGGCATGGGTCGCCCCCATCTGCTTGATCAGCTCGCGCATGTTCTGCGCACCAGCACCGGAGGCCGCCTGGTAAGTCATGGCGCTCATCCACTCGACCAGGCCGGCTTCGAACAGCCCGCCCAGGCCCATCAGCATCAGGCTGACGGTGCAGTTGCCGCCGATATAGTTCTTGGTGCCAGCGTCCAGCTGCTGGTCGATGACCCTGCGGTTGACCGGGTCGAGGATGATGACCGCATCATCCTGCATGCGCAGGGACGAGGCGGCGTCGATCCAGTAACCCTGCCAGCCGGCTTCGCGCAGCTTGGGGAAGACCTCGTTGGTGTAGTCGCCGCCCTGGCAAGTCAGGATCACGTCGAGGGTCTTGAGCTCTTCGATCGAATAAGCGTCCTTGAGCGGAGCAATATCCTTGCCCACGTTCGGGCCTTGGCCACCCACGTTGGAGGTGGTGAAGAACACCGGCTCGATAAGGTCGAAGTCCTGCTCCTCCAGCATCCGCTGCATGAGCACGGAACCGACCATACCGCGCCAACCGATCAGACCTACACGTTTCATCGCAACTACACCTTTGCTAAAAAGTGGGCCGCCATCGAAGGGAAACGATGGCGGGCCAGAGAGATTACAGATTCCGCAGCGCTGCGACTACTGCGTCGCCCATTTCCTGCGTACCGACCTTGGTGCAACCGGCCGACCAGATGTCGCCGGTACGCAGCCCCTGATCCAGCACCCGGCTCACAGCCTGCTCGATCGCCTCGGCAGCGGCCTGCTGGTTAAAGCTGTAACGCAGCATCATCGACACCGAGAGGATGGTCGCCAGCGGGTTGGCGATGCCCTGGCCTGCGATGTCAGGCGCCGAGCCGTGGCATGGCTCGTACATGCCCTTGTTGTCGGCATCCAGCGAAGCAGAAGGCAGCATGCCGATGGAACCGGTCAGCATGGAAGCCTCATCCGACAGAATGTCACCGAACATGTTGTCGGTCACCACCACGTCGAACTGCTTGGGTGCTCGCACCAGCTGCATCGCGGCGTTGTCGACATACATGTGGCTCAGTTCGACGTCCGGGTAGTCCTTGGCCACGTCTTCGACCACTTCACGCCACAGCTGGCTGGAAGCCAGGACGTTGGCCTTGTCCACCGAGCACAGTTTCTTGCCGCGCACGCGAGCCATGTCGAAGCCCACACGGGCGATGCGGCGCACTTCACTCTCGCTGTAGGGCAGGGTGTCATAGGCCTGGCGCTCGCCGCCTTCGAGTTCGCGCTGGCCGCGCGGAGCACCGAAGTAGATGCCACCGGTCAGTTCGCGGACGATGAGGATGTCCAGCCCGGAGACGATCTCGGGCTTGAGCGACGAAGCGTCAGCCAGTTGCGGATAGAGGATCGCCGGACGCAGGTTGGCAAACAGGCCCAGTTGCGAACGAATCTTCAGCAGACCGCGCTCAGGACGGATATCACGCTCGATCTTGTCCCACTTCGGCCCGCCGACGGCGCCGAGCAGCACGGCATCGGCCTTGCGCGCGCGTTCCAGGGTTTCGTCAGCCAGCGGTACGCCGTGCTTGTCGATGGCCGCACCACCGATCACGTCGTGCTCCAGGGCGAAGCCCAGGCCGAACTTGTCGTTGGCCAGTTCCAGCACCTTGACCGCCTCGGCCATGATTTCCGGACCGATGCCATCACCTGGGAGAATCAGAATCTGCTTGCTCATGCTTTCCTCTATTCATTCAAACAGCGCGGCCCGTTCAGCCACGCCGAAAACTCTATCGCTCGGCCCACAGCACCAGGACATCGGTGCTGAAGGAGCCATCGGCTTCGATCTGGTAATACTGCCGCACTTCCTCGCCCATCGCCTGCTGCAACTGGCGAATGGCCACACGCATCGGTTCTGGGGTACGCATGCGCTCCACCCAGGATGCGAACTCCAGACGCAGGCGCTGACGGCTATGGCTGCGCGTGAACAGCCCTGCCTCACTGACCTGGCGCTGCCACTGGGCGGCAGAATAATCACGCACGTGGCTGGTGTCGCGCAGCACCTCGACGCTTTGCAGGTAGGTGTCGAGCAACGGGCTGCCCGGCGACATGACATCGACGAATGCCGCCACGCCACCGGGCTTGAGCACCCGACGCACTTCACGCAGGGCCAGGCCCAGGTCGCTCCAGTGATGTGCCGAATAGCGGCTGAAGACGAAGTCGAACGATGCGTCGGCGAACGGCAGACGCTCGGCGGCGCCGCGCTCGGTGACGATATTGCCCAGCCCACGCTCGCTGGCGGCCTTGGCAACCACGTCAAGCATCGACTGGGAAAGATCGTATGCCACCACTTCGGCCACCAGTGGGGCCACGTGAAAACTGACATGACCGGCGCCACAGCCCAGGTCCAGCACGCGAGCAGCGCCCTGCCCTTGCAGCTCGGCCTGCAGCAGGGCGAACTCGCTGCCCTGGGCATGCACGGTGCTGCTGAGGTAGGCGCTGGCCTGCTCGCCGAACTGGCGCTGGACTACTTCGGTGTGGCTGGTACCCGTCATGATTGAATCCTTTTGGTTTTATTGCCTGTACCGGCCTCTTCGCGGGCAAGCCGCTCCCACTAATACAGCATTGCCTCAGGCCTTGTGATATCTGTAGGAGCGGGCTTGCCCGCGAAGAGGCCGGTACTGTCACCTACCTGCTTCAAGCATCCCGGAACAGCCAGGGCTGCGCGGCGCGGTGCTTGCCTTCGAAGGCCTTGATCGCGTCGCTGTCCTGCAAGGTCAGACCGATGTCGTCCAGGCCGTTGAGCAGGCAGTGCTTGCGGAACGCATCGATCTCGAAGTGCAGCACCTTGCCATCTGGACGGGTGACAGCCTGCGCCTGCAAGTCGATGGTCAGCTGGTAGCCCGGGTTGGCTTCGACCTGCTTGAACAACTCATCCACTTCCTCATCGCTGAGGATGATCGGCAGCAGGCCGTTCTTGAAGCTATTATTGAAGAAGATGTCGGCAAAGCTCGGCGCAATGATGCTGCGGAAACCGTACTCGTCCAGCGCCCAAGGTGCGTGCTCGCGGCTGGAGCCGCAACCGAAGTTCTCCCGCGCCAGCAACACGCTGGCACCCTGGTAGCGTTCGTGGTTGAGCACGAACTCCTTGTTCACCGGGCGCTTGCTGTTGTCCTGGTAGGGCTGGCCCACGTCCAGGTAGCGCCACTCGTCGAACAGGTTGGGGCCGAAGCCGGTACGCTTGATCGACTTGAGAAACTGCTTGGGGATGATCTGGTCGGTGTCGACGTTGGCACGATCCAACGGCGCGACGAGGCCGGTGTGCTGGGTAAAGGCTTTCATGCTGCGCTCCCTTGGATCAACTCGCGGACATCGATGAAGTGGCCAGTTACCGCAGCGGCGGCGGCCATGGCCGGGCTGACCAGGTGGGTACGACCACCGGCACCCTGACGGCCTTCGAAGTTGCGATTGGACGTCGAGGCACAATGCTCGCCGCTTTCCAGGCGGTCCGGGTTCATCGCCAGGCACATGGAGCAACCTGGTTCACGCCACTCGAAGCCCGCCTCGAGGAAGATCTTGTCCAAGCCCTCACGCTCGGCCTGGGCCTTGACCAGACCCGAGCCCGGCACGACGATGGCCTGCTTGACGGTAGCGGCAACCTTGCGGCCCTTGGCGATGTCCGCCGCAGCGCGCAGGTCTTCGATCCGCGAGTTGGTGCAGGAGCCGATGAACACGCGGTCCAGCTGGATATCAGTGATCGCCTGGTTGGCAGTGAGGCCCATGTACTTGAGCGCGCGCTCGATCGAACCACGCTTGATCAGATCGGCCTCAGCGGCCGGATCCGGCACGCGCTGGTCGACGGCGAGCACCATTTCCGGGGAAGTGCCCCAGCTGACCTGCGGCTTGATCTGTGCAGCGTCGAGTTCGACCACGGTGTCGAACACGGCATCATCGTCGGAGACCAGGTCTTTCCAGGCTTCGACGGCACGTTTCCAGTCCTCGCCCTTGGGCGCATACGGACGGCCTTCGACATAGGCAACGGTGGTCGCATCGGTAGCCACCAGCCCGACACGGGCCCCGGCTTCGATGGACATGTTGCAGATGGTCATGCGACCTTCCATCGACAGCTCGCGGATGGCGCTGCCGGCGAACTCCATGGCGTGGCCATTGCCACCGGCAGTACCGATCTTGCCGATGACGGCAAGCACGATATCCTTCGCGGTGACGCCGACCGGCAACTGGCCTTCGACGCGTACCAGCATGTTCTTCATCTTCTTGGCAACCAGGCACTGGGTGGCGAGCACGTGCTCAACCTCGGAGGTGCCGATGCCATGGGCCAAGGCCCCGAAGGCGCCGTGGGTCGAGGTGTGCGAGTCACCGCAGACTACGGTCATGCCCGGCAAGGTGGCGCCCTGCTCCGGGCTGATGACGTGGACGATGCCCTGGCGCTCGTCGTTCATCTTGAATTCGACGATGCCGTATTCGTCACAGTTCTCGTCCAGGGTCTGCACCTGCAGGCGCGACACTTGGTCGACGATGGCCTCGATACCGCCCTTGCGCTCTGGCGTGGTCGGCACGTTGTGGTCGGGCGTGGCGATGTTGGCGTCGATGCGCCATGGCTTGCGATTGGCCAGGCGCAGGCCTTCGAAAGCTTGCGGCGAAGTCACTTCATGGATGATGTGACGATCGATATAGATCAAGGACGAGCCATCGTCGCGCCGTTTGACTTCGTGCGCATCCCAGAGTTTGTCGTAGAGCGTTTTGCCAGCCATCAGACTGTTCCTCATCAGCGTCTTTCTATGCCAATAACCCCTTGGCTTGTACGGACGATGCTATGGGGTTAGATTGAATAACTCAAATTCATAATTTTTATACTTTGGATAACCAATAGGAATTCGAGCGCATGGATCTCGCCAACCTCAGCGCCTTCATCGCCATCGCCGAAACCGGAAGTTTTTCCGGCGCCGGTGAGCGCCTCCACCTGACCCAGCCTGCCGTCAGCAAACGCATCGCCGGCCTGGAGCAGCAACTGGATGTACGCCTGTTCGATCGCCTGGGCCGTGAGGTCACCTTGACCGAAGCCGGCCGAGCTCTGCTGCCTCGCGCCTATCAGATCCTCAATGTACTGGATGATACGCGCCGCGCCCTGACCAATTTGACAGGAGAAGTTACCGGGCGCCTGACCCTGGCCACCAGCCATCATATCGGCCTGCACCGCCTGCCCCCGCTGCTGAGGGCTTTCACCCGACAGTACCCTTCCGTGGCACTGGATATTCAGTTCCTAGATTCAGAAACGGCCTACGACGAAGTTCTCCATGGCCGCGCGGAAATCGCAGTGATCACCCTGGCCCCCGAGCCCCATCACCTGGTCCGGGCCGTTCCAGTGTGGGATGACGCCCTGGATTTCGTAGCGGCCCCGGAGCACGCCCTGGCCCTTGATGGAGATGTCAGCTTGGCCGATATCGCCCGCCACCCCGCCGTGTTCCCCGGCGGCAACACCTTTACCCATCACATCGTGCAGCGCTTGTTCGAGAGTCAGGGCCTGACGCCGAACATCGCCATGAGCACCAACTACCTGGAGACCATCAAGATGATGGTTTCCATCGGCCTCGCGTGGAGCGTGCTGCCACGTACTATGCTCGATGAACAGGTTGCACCCATCGCCTTGCCCGGCATACAGCTGTCGCGCCAGCTAGGCTACATTTTGCATACCGAACGAACGCTATCGAATGCGGCAAAGGCGTTCATGGCATTGCTCGACAGCCACTCAGGGTCCGCCTGACCGTCCATCAGCCAGGCATTTCACTTACAAGGACGCTTCATCCGCCAAAGGTCTGGTACCGATGCCCAAATCAGCAAAC
This sequence comes from Pseudomonas sp. SYWMCR5, assembly GCF_057197165.1. Classification (NCBI taxonomy): domain Bacteria; kingdom Pseudomonadati; phylum Pseudomonadota; class Gammaproteobacteria; order Pseudomonadales; family Pseudomonadaceae; genus Pseudomonas; species Pseudomonas sp. SYWMCR5. The sequence continues at coordinate 7,098 of NZ_JBXUNH010000016.1, read as the reverse complement.
CGCTTTCCGCGCCTGCCGCGCATTCCTGCGGTCGACCCCCAGGAGTCCGAGCAGGCCTGGCAGAATGCTCCGCAATTGCTGGCGGCGCTGAATGGCGCACGCCTGGGCGCCTGGCTGTGGGATATCGAAACCGGCCGGGTGAGTTGGTCGCGAGGCACGCAGGCGTTGTTCGGTTTCGACCCCTTGCGCCCGCTACCCGCGGACATCGACTACCTGGACCTGTTGCCGGAGGAAGATCGCACCCGCACCCGCCAGTTGTTCCACGCCGTGGTCAATGGCGAGCCCGTGGAGCAGGCCATGCGTCATCGCATCCGCTGGCCGGACGGCAGCCTGCACTGGCTGGAAATCAATGGCAGCCTCACCCATGATCGCCATGGCCGTCCGCAGATGATCGGGGTGATCCGCGAGATCACTCGCCAGCGTGATCGCGAAACCGCATTGATCAACTCGGAAAAGCGTTTTGCCACCCTCTTCCACCTCAGCCCCAATGCCATCCTGCTGACCCGCCGCAACGATGGCATGATCTTCGAGGTCAACCAGCACTTCGAGGACATGTTCGGCTGGCCCGGCGCCCAGGTCGTCGGCAAGACCAGCGTGGAACTCGGCCTCTGGGTTCACCCCGAGCAGCGACAGCAAGTACTGGAGGCCACCCGCAGCAGTGGTAGCCCGGTGATCATGGAAGTCCAGTTCCGCGCCACCAGCGGCAACATCCACGATGGCATCCTCTGCACCCAGGGTATCGAGCTCGAAGGCATCACCTACCTGATCAGCACCTTTGTCGACACCACCGAGCGCAAGCGGGCCGAACAGGCACTCAAGGACAGCCAGGAGCGCCTGGACCTGGCCCTGGACTCGGCGCAGTTGGGTACCTGGGACTGGCACATTCCCAGCGGCATGCTCTATGGCTCCGCGCGCGCCGCGCAACTGCACGGCCTTGACCCGGTGCCCTTCCATGAGTCCTTCGACGCCTTCTTCGAAGGCGTGCCCGAGGAAGAACGCAGCGTCATGCGTCAAGCCTACCGTAGCCTGCGCGAAGGGCCGGCCGGCAACTACCAGATCACCTATCGCGTCCAGCTGGAGAACGGCGCATCGCGCTATATCGAAAGCCGTGCGCGGCTTTATCGCGACGAACATGGCAACCCACTGCGCATGGCCGGCACCTTGCTGGACATCACCGACCAGGTCGAGCGCGAGCAACGCCTGAGCGCCTCGGAAGAGAAGTTCGCCAGCCTGTTCCAGGTCAGCCCCGACCCGATCTGCGTCACTCACCAGGATACGGGCCAGTTCATCGAGATCAATCCAGCCTTCACCCAGACCTTCGGCTGGGAGGCCGAACAGGTCATCGGGCGCAGCGCCGAGCAGATCGGCCTGTGGGCCGAGTCGTCCGAGCGCGCCCAGCGTATCGAACGGGTGATCCGCGAGCAGGCCTTGAGCAATGTCGCGGTCGTGGTCAACCACCGCAATGGCTCACCGCTCACCTGCGTGATCTCCAGCCGTCTGATCACGGTAGACAGCCAACCCTGCAGCGTCACCACGCTACGTGACATCACCCAGCAACAGCGCGCCGAAGCGGCACTCAAGGCCAGCGAGGAGAAGTTCGCCAAAGCCTTCCACTCGAGCCCCGACGCCATCACCATCACCGAACGGCACAGTGGCCGCTATGTCGAGGTCAACGACGGCTTCTGCCGCCTGACCGGATACAGCAGCAGCGAGGTGGTGGGCCGTACCGTTTTCGAACTGGGCATCTGGGCCGACGACAAGCAACGAGCTGCCTTGCTTGCCGAACTCGGGGAGCGTGGCCGGGTACACCACCGGGAAATGCTCGGGCGCAACAAGCGCGGAGACATCCTGACCGTCGAGGTGTCCGTCGAGCCGATCAGCCTCAATGAAACCGACTGCCTGCTGCTGACCGCCCGCGATGTCAGCCAGTTGAAGAACGCACAGGCGCAGATCCGTCACCTGGCCTACCACGATCCGCTGACCAACCTGCCCAACCGTGCCCTGCTGATGGACCGGCTCAGCCAGCAGATCGCCCTGCTCAAGCGTCACAACTTGCGCGGCGCCCTGCTGTTCCTCGACCTGGACCACTTCAAGCACATCAACGACTCCCTGGGCCACCCCGTCGGCGACACGGTATTGAAGATCATCACTGCCCGCCTCGAAGCCAGCGTACGCCTGGAAGACACCGTGGCACGCCTGGGCGGCGACGAATTCGTGGTCCTGCTCAGCGGTCTCGAGGGAAGTCGCGAGCACGTCGAGGGCAAGGTTCGCGAGTTGGCCGACACCCTGCGCGAGCTGCTGGCCGAACCCATGTCGCTGGATGGCCAGCGCCTGCAGGTGACGCCCAGCATCGGCGTGGCACTGATTCCCGACCATGGCGCCACCCCGGCCGACTTGCTCAAGCGTGCAGACATCGCCCTTTACCGGGCCAAGGATTCCGGGCGCAATACCACCCAGCTGTTCCACACCACCATGCAGAAAGCGGCCAGCGAGCGCCTGCGCATGGAAAACGACCTGCGCCTGGCACTGGCGCGTGGCGAACTGGCCCTGCACTTCCAGCCCCAGGTGGACGCCCGCGACAACCGCATCGTCGGCGCCGAAGTGCTCTTGCGCTGGCACCATCCGCAACTTGGCCAGCAAGCGCCCTCACAGTTCATCCAGGTACTCGAGGAAAGCGGCCTGATACTAGAGGTGGGCAGCTGGATCCTAGACGAAGCCTGCGACGCCTGCGCGCGCATGCTCGAGGATGGGCTGATCAGTGCCGACGATTTCAGCCTCTGCGTGAATATCAGCCCCAGGCAATTCCGCCAGAATGATTTCGTCGAGCGGGTACTACGCAGCCTCGACGACTATCGCCTGCCCAGGCGCATGCTCAAACTGGAGATCACCGAGGGCATCGTCATCCAGAACCTGGAAGACACCATCAACAAGATGCGCGAACTCAAACGCTACGGGGTGAGCTTCGCCATGGATGATTTCGGCACGGGCTATTCGTCGCTGACCTACCTCAAGCGCCTGCCGGTGGATGCGCTGAAGATCGACCAGACCTTCGTGCGTGACGCGCCCAACGACCCCAATGATGCCGAGATCGTTCGCGCCATCGTGGCCATGGCGCGCAGCCTGGAACTGGCGGTGATCGCAGAAGGTGTCGAACTGACAGAGCAACTGGAGTTTCTCGAGCGCCAGGGCTGCTACCTGTACCAGGGCTACCTGCACAGCCGGCCGCTACCCTTGCCGGAGTTTCGCCAGATCTTGCAGGAAACCCCTGCAGACTATTGATAGCGCACGCCCCACAGGAGGGCGGTGTCACAGAAATGCGAAAGGGCACCCTAGGGTGCCCTTCCATTCACTTCACTGCATTCAATTCAGTGCAGCCTTTTCACCATTGATCGGAATACGCTTGGCCTTGGCTTCTTCCGGCACGACGCGCAGCAGGTCGATGCTGAGCAGGCCGTTAGCCAGACCGGCGGCTTTTACTTCGATGTGATCCGCCAGGCGGAACGACAGCTTGAAAGCACGCTGGGCGATACCCTGATGCAGATAGGTGACTTCGGCAGCGCCATTTTCGCGCTTGCCACCGGTAACGGTCAGGACGCCTTTTTCGACCTGAAGGTCGAGATCCTGCTCCTGGAAGCCGGCTGCAGCAACCACGATGCGATAGTGGTCATCGCCATGCTTTTCGACGTTGTAGGGCGGGTAGCTGCTACCGGCCTCATTACGTGCCGCGGATTCGAACAGGTCATTGAAACGATCGAAACCTACGGAATGGCGGAACAGTGGTGCGAGGGAGAAAGCGGTAGTCATGGTCATAAACTCCTGAGATTCAGCAAGTAAGTCACTACGCGACCCGACTTCGGCATCGCGTACTCAAGAGATAAGGTCAGGCAACGGACTTTCAAGGGCTCTCATGAAAAAATCTGCCCACCCCGCACGATGCAGCTGCCCATCAGGCGACGCACTCGGTGAAAGAGGCCGTTTTCACTGGCTCGACACCCAACAGCCGGCTGATGCGTGCGCAGTCATCCTCGCGCCGCAACTCGGCGAACAACAGTACAGCCTCCGGGTAGCTGCGGGTCAACATCGCCAACCACTGCTTCATCCGCCCGGGCGCATAGCGCGGCGACAATTTGGCCTGCGCCTGGCGCCAGAACTCACGCAGCAGCGGTAACAGATCGCTCCATACCATCGGCTGGTAGTCCCGCTCCTCGCGCGCAGCGGCGATCTGCAAGCCCAGATCCGGCCGCGACACCAGCCCGCGCCCGAGCATGATGTTTTCGGCGCCGCTGACTTCGCGGCAGCGTCGCCAATCATCGACGGTCCAGATCTCGCCATTGGCAAAGACCGGCACCGTGACCACGTCCTGCACCCGCGCCACCCACTCCCAGTGAGCCGGCGGCTTGTAACCCTCTACCTTGGTTCGCGCATGCACCACCAGGTGCTGCGACCCACCCTCGGCCAGCGCGATGCCACACTCCAGCGCACCATCCGGACTGTCGAAGCCCAGACGCATCTTTGCCGTCACCGGGATCTGCGCCGGCACCGCCCGTCGAACCTCACGAACGATGGCATGCAGCAGCTCGGGCTCCTTGAGCAGCACAGCGCCCCCGCGAGACTTGTTCACGGTCTTGGCCGGGCAGCCGAAGTTAAGGTCGATTACCGGTGCCCCGAGTTCACAGGCCAGGGCGGCGTTGTCCGCCAGGCACAGCGGGTCGGAGCCCAGCAACTGCACACGCATCGGCGTGCCGGCAGCCGTGCGCGCACCGTTGCGCAACTCGGGTGCCAACTTGTCGAACGACGAAGGTGGCAGCAAGCGATCACAGACACGGATGAACTCGGTGACACACCAGTCGATACCACCGACGCGGGTCAGCACGTCGCGCAGGATGTTGTCGACCAGCCCCTCCATTGGGGCCAGGGCAATTTGCATTTCAGGGTCTCGACGAGAAAAGGCGGCAGTTTAGCAAAAAATGCCCGTCGATCAGGCGCCGATCAGCGCCGGACCATAGCCTTCGAGGAACTCGGCCGGCATGCGTCTGGGCTTGCCGCTGGACAGCTCGATACAGGCAAAGGTGGTTTGCGCGCGCAACAGGGTGACCCCGTCACTCGGGCGCTTGAGCTGGAAACGACGGGTCATGCGCAGGCGCTGATCCCAGTCGATGATCCAGGTGGCCAATTGCAGCTCGTCGTCTTCGTACGCCGCTGCCAGATAATCGATCTCATGGCGGACCACGGCCATTGCCCGATCCAGACGACGATACTCGGCAAGGTCCAGCCCCAGGCGTTGTGAATGACGCCAGGCGCAGCGCTCCAGCCAGGTGACGTAGACCGCGTTGTTGGCGTGACCGAGGCCGTCGATATCCTCGGTGCCGACGCGAAGGTCGATGATGAATGGCGCTGCCAGATCCCAGCTCATGCCCGCTCCTGTAGTCAGTGAACGGGCAGAGTGTAACGGATGCTCAGGCGCTTTGCCGTGCCGGTTGGGTCGTACGTGCCAGCAACTCGAGCACAGCCTGGGTCAGACGCGGATCAGCCAGCACCCGTTGATGCCCACCCTCCTCCAGCAGCAACAGGCGACTGTCGAACCAGGCCTTGTGAATGACCTGAGCCTCACTGGCCGCAACCAGCGCATCGTCAGCCGCATGAACGACCAGCCCAGGCAACTCGAGCTGGTAGCCACTGACATCCAGCCGATCGATCTGCACGCCTACGTCGCGCTCGACCTGGCGAATGAAGGCTGCACGCGCCCGCCCAGGCATCCCCAGGCGCCGGGCAAAACCGCGCAACACCCCGAGCAATTGGGCAGGTGCAGCAATGCTCACCGCCGACTCGGCACGCAATCCCCACTGCAACGCCAACATGACGCTGGCGCCACCCATCGAATGACCGATCACCGCCCGTAAAGGCGGCAGCTCCGCCGCGGCCTCAAGCAGTGCCCGGGCGAACAGCACCACATGCGCCTGCTGCCCCGGCGAACGGCCATGGGCCGGCCCCTCGAGGGACACGACCGTATGCCCTGCCTGCACCAGGGCTTCGATCAGCGCGGCGAACTGAGTGGGCCGCCCCTCCCAGCCGTGCATCAGGAGCACCGTCGGCCCCTTGCCCCAGCGCAACGCCGAAAGACCGAAGCGCAGGGTGATCCGCTCGGCAGATGCCAATAACGGCAGTTCCCATTGCCGCGCAGGCAGGTTGCGCGGCGTCATGAAGGCGCGACGCATGCGCTCGGCGACATGCTCGGGGGCCAGATGGCCAAGGGTGCCGTTGACGCTGCGAATCCAGCTCAGGGTAGTCATCGCCTTGCTCCAGAGTTGAGGTTGCTCAGATAACCGCCGACTTGGCGGCGCGCAGAATACGGTCGGAAAGCTCGGAAGCGCCCAAGGCTCGGGCCAGGGCCAGGCCGCCGACCATCAGGGCGAGGTCGGCGAATGCCTTGTCGATATCCTCGGGACGATCGACCATCTGCGCCGTCATCAGCTCGAGGTGTTCAGCCAGCTTCTCGCGAAAGGCTTCGGGCAAACGCTGCATCTCACCCAGCGAATTAGGCAAGGGACAGGCGTGCTCATAGGCATCACGGTGCTTGCGCGACAGATAGAAAGCCGCTGCCAGCGCACGACGCTCGGCGCCAGACAGGCTGGGGTCGACTTGCGAGAGCAAGGCCCGTCGCTCACCGAGCAACTGGTCGAATGCCGCCAGCATCAACTCATCCTTGCTGTCGAAATGGGCGTAGAAACCTCCGACAGTGAGGCCTGCCGCAGCCATTACCTGGCCTACGCTGGGGTCGGCTGGCCCCTGCTGGATCAGGGCGCTACAGGCAGCATCGAGAATACGCTCGCGGGTCCTGGTCTTTTTATCGTTCATGGGCACCCCCAAATATGATGATCGAAATATTACGCATGTAATATTTTCTGGCAAGCGAAATCGCGTACCGCTGATCGGGCACTTGGAAGATGAAGGAGGTAGAAAAACAAAAGGCCCATTCAATAATCGAATGAGCCTTTGAAGTCCCGTAAAACACGGGTAAAAGTGGCGTCCCCTAGGGGACTCGAACCCCTGTTACCGCCGTGAAAGGGCGGTGTCCTAGGCCACTAGACGAAGGGGACG
>NZ_JBXUNH010000015.1:0-42491 GCF_057197165.1 Pseudomonas sp. SYWMCR5 | reverse complement strand
ATTGGTGGAGCTAAGCGGGATCGAACCGCTGACCTCCTGCATGCCATGCAGGCGCTCTCCCAGCTGAGCTATAGCCCCACAATGTCGCTTTGAACCGAATCACCGGCTGGGTGCCTGATGCTTCATTTTCGTTCATCGCTGTGGACGGGGCGCATATTAAGATCGGATTGCAGCACTGTCAAACGAATTCGTGAAAATATTCAAAATTTTTTTCACAGATAACAATCACTTACCGCCCTGCCCTGCTCCTGGGGAATGCCGGGTGCCGTGGCAGCGGGACAAGCCCGCTGCCACGGCATTGTGTGACAAGCCAATCAGGCAATGTTTGCCAGCAGCTTTTCCCACTCTTTGTTCTCTTTCTTCGACACACCGCCCAGCAGCTCCAGTGCCTGACGCAGACGGTAGCGGGTCAGGTCGGGGCCGAGAATCTCCATGGCATCGAGCACCGACACCGAGCTGGCTTGCCCCGAAATCGCGGCGAACATCAGCGGCATGGCGTCACGCAGCTTCAGCTCCAGGGCCTCGACCACCGCCTGGATGCAGCCGGTAATACGCTCCTTTTCCCACTGCCGCAGGCTTTCGAGCTTCCACAAGATCAACTGCATGACCTGACGCACCTGATCGGGCGACAGTTTCTTGTGCTCGAACAGCTTGGCATCGAGCTTGAGGGCGCCCTCGAAGAAGAACCCGCCCAGTGGCGCGATCTGGCTGAAGGTTTCGACACGCCCCTGTACATGCGGTGCGATCTTCATCATGTAGTCGCTGTTGAACGCCCACTTCTGCACACGCGCAGCAAACTCCTCGACCGGCAGGTCGCGCAGCCACTGGCCATTGAGCCAGGACAGCTTCTCGATGTCGAAGATCGGCCCGCCAAGGGAAATGCGCGACAGGTCGAAATGCTCGACCATTTCTGCCAGGGAGAACTTTTCACGCTCGTCCGGCATCGACCAGCCCATGCGCCCCAGGTAGTTGAGCATGGCCTCAGGCATGAAGCCCATACGCTCGTAGAACGTGACCGAAGTCGGGTTCTTGCGCTTGGACAGCTTGGATTTGTCCGGGTTACGCAGCAGCGGCATATAGCACAGCTTGGGCTGCTCCCAGCCAAAATACTCGTAGAGTTTGATCAGCTTCGGCGCCGACGGCAGCCATTCCTCGCCTCGCAGGACGTGGGTGATGCCCATCAGGTGGTCGTCGACCACGTTGGCCAGGAAGTACGTCGGCAGGCCGTCGTTCTTCATCAGCACCTGCATGTCCATGCGGTCCCACGGAATTTCGACATCGCCACGCAGCATGTCAGGCACCACGCAGATGCCCTCGCTCGGCACTTTCATGCGAATCACGTGAGGCTCGCCAGCGGCCAGTCGACGCTGCACTTCCTCGGCGCTCATTTTCAATGCGCGGCCGTCATAGCGCGGTGTTTCGCCGCGAGCCATCTGTTCGGCACGCATCTGATCCAGCTCTTCGGCGGTGCAGAAGCAATAGAACGCATGGCCGGCATCGACCAGTTGCTTGGCGTACTTGGCGTAGATCTCACCGCGCTCGCTCTGCCGGTAGGGGCCATGCGGGCCGCCAACGTCCGGACCTTCGTTCCATTCGATCCCGAGCCAGCGCAGGGCGTCGAAGATCTGCTGTTCCGACTCGCGGGTCGAACGCAACTGATCGGTGTCTTCGATACGCAGGATGAACTCGCCGCCGTGCTGCTTGGCAAAGCAGTAGTTGAACAGGGCGATGTAGGCGGTGCCGACGTGGGGGTCGCCAGTGGGCGATGGCGCGATACGCGTGCGAACGGTGGTCATGGACAGTCTCGGACGAAAGATGAAACAAAGGCGAGATGTTAGCAGGGTGCGGGCATCGGGCTCCAGCAATGGCGCTATCGTCACTTGTGGCGGTGCATTGCCGAGCTGTTAAATTTGCTTACATTTCTGGAACGATAGTCCCTATGCCTGCTCAACTCAAACGCCGCCTGCTGATCTTTCTCGCCTTGGTGGTGCTGATCGCCCTCGCCTTTCTCGCCCATTGGTACTTCAAGGGGCGCTTCTACGAAAGTACCGACAATGCCTATGTGCAGGGTGAGATCACACGCATTTCCAGCCAGCTTGGTGCGCGGGTCGACGAGGTTCTGGTAGAGGACAATCAACACGTCATGCGAGGCGACCTGCTGGTCCGCCTGGAGGTCGCCGACTTCCAGCTGGCGGTCGAGCGCGCCCGGGCGGCACTGGCGACGCGAGAAGCCGAGCGTGTCCAGGCGCAAAGCCGACTGATCCAGCAAGACAGCTTGATCGCCGCCGGTCGAGCCCAGGTTGCCGCCAACCAGGCCACTCTCGATCGCTCGCGCCTGGACCTCAATCGTGCCGAAGCCCTGCGCAAACCCGGGTTCGTCTCGGAAGAGCGAGTCACCACCCTGTCTGCAGAAAACCACGTCGCCCGCTCCCAGGTCGACAAGGCCCAGGCCGACCTGCAGAGCCAGCGCCAGCAGATAGATGCACTGACGGCCGAACTCAAGCGCCTCGATGCACAAATTGCCAACGCCCGAGCAGACCTGGCACAGGCAGAACTCAACCTTACCCGCTGTGAAATCCACGCCCCCATCAGTGGCACCATCGGTCAGCGCAGCGCCCGCAATGGCCAGGTGGTGCAGGCCGGCGCCTATCTGCTGTCGATCGTCCCGGACGAAGACATCTGGGTGCAGGCCAACTTCAAGGAGACCCAGATCGGCAACATGCATCGGGGCCTGCGTGCCGAACTGACCTTCGACAGTTATCCCGACACCCCGATCGAAGGCCGTGTCGATAGCCTGTTCGCTGCATCCGGGGCGCAATTCAGCCTGCTGCCACCGGACAATGCCACGGGTAACTTCACCAAGGTGGTACAACGCATTCCGGTCAAGCTGACCTTTGCCGCCAATAACCCCTTGCATGGCCGTATTCGCCCAGGCATGTCGGTAACCGCCACCGTCGACCTGCGCGACACGGCCGATCAGGCAGAGCGCGGCGAGCCCCACGATGGCCGGTGATCAACTGCTGCGACCGACCGCGGAGCCGAGCAGGCGCGACTGGATTGCGGTGATGAGCGTGATGCTCGGCGCATTCATGGCAGTGCTGGACATTCAGATCACCAACTCCTCGCTCAAGGATATCCAGGGGGCACTGTCTGCCACCCTGGAAGAGGGCTCGTGGATCTCGACCTCCTACCTGGTGGCGGAAATCATCATGATCCCGTTGACCGCCTGGCTTGTGCAGCTGCTTTCCGCCAGGCGCCTGGCGGTGTGGGTGTCGCTCGGTTTCCTGGCGTCCTCGTTGTTGTGCTCGATGGCCTGGAACCTGGAAAGCATGATCGTGTTTCGCGCCCTCCAGGGCTTTACCGGCGGCGCCCTGATTCCGCTGGCCTTCACCCTGACCCTGATCAAACTGCCCGAACACCATCGGGCCAAGGGCATGGCAATGTTCGCCATGACCGCGACCTTCGCGCCCTCCATCGGGCCGACCCTGGGCGGCTGGCTCACCGAAAACTGGGGGTGGGAATACATCTTCTACATCAACATCCCGCCGGGGCTGGTGATGATCGCGGGCCTGCTCTACGGGCTGGAGAAGAAACAGGCGCACTGGGAGCTGCTCAAGAGCACCGATTACGCCGGCATCGTCACCCTGGGGGTCGGCCTGGGTTGCCTGCAGGTGTTCCTGGAAGAAGGTCATCGCAAGGACTGGCTGGAGTCCAGCCTTATTGTCGGCCTGGGTACCATGGCCCTGCTCTGCCTGATCACCTTCGTCATCCTCCAGCTTTCCCGAGCCAATCCCCTGATCAACCTGCGCATCCTCGGCAACCGCAACTTCGGCCTGTCGAGCATCGCCAGCCTGGGCATGGGTGTAGGGCTTTATGGGTCGATCTATCTGCTGCCGCTGTACCTGGCGCAGATTCAGGGCTACAACGCCCTGCAGATCGGCGAGGTGATCATGTGGATGGGTATTCCACAGCTGTTCCTGATTCCGCTGGTGCCGCAACTGATGAAGGTCATTGCACCCAAGCTGCTCTGTGCACTGGGGTTTTGCCTGTTCGGGGCTGCCAGCTTCGGCTCGGGAGTGCTCAACCCGGATTTCGCAGGGCCGCAGTTCAACCATATCCAGATCATTCGTGCACTTGGGCAGCCAATGATCATGGTCACCATCTCGCTGATCGCCACGGCTTACATTCAGCCTCAGGATGCGGGCTCGGCCTCGAGTCTGTTCAACATCCTGCGCAACCTGGGTGGCGCCATTGGTATCGCCTTGCTGGCCACCTTGCTGGATGCACGGACCAAGGTGTATTTCGACTACCTGCGCGAATCAGTGGTCCCGAGCAACCCGCAAGTGGCGGAGCGACTGGCCCAACTGGCCGAACGGCTAGGCAGTGACAGCGCAGCACTGGGGCGCTTGAGCGAAATCACCCACCAGCAGGCACTGATCATGGCCTACAACGATGCGTTCCACCTGGTAGGGATCGGTTTGGCAGTCAGCATGGTGGCAGTACTGCTGACACGCAAACTGCCACAGGGACTGAAGGCCGGGGAGGCACATTGACCAGTATCCCGGACGCTTCTGCACCGATGCGCGCGCTTAGCTGGCAATAAGCCGCTCACGCAACTGCCCGATCTCATCGCGCAACTGAGCGGCGGCCTCGAACTCCAGGTCGCGGGCCAGCTGGAACATCTTCTCTTCCAGCACTTTGATGCGCTTGGTGATCTCGCCAGGGGTCTGCAGCTCTGCCTCGTAGCGCGCAGCCTCCTCCGCCGCCTTGGCCATGCCCTTGCGCTTCTTGCTGCGCGCACCGGGCACCGTGGCACCTTCCATGATATCGGTGATGTCCTTGACCACCCCCTTGGGCACGATGCCATTCGCTTCGTTGAACGCGACCTGCTTGTCCCGACGCCGCTCGGTCTCGTCGATCGCCCGCTGCATGGAGCCGGTCACCTGGTCGGCATAGAGGATCGCCTTGCCGTTGAGGTTACGTGCTGCGCGGCCGATGGTCTGGATCAGCGAACGCTCCGAACGCAGGAAGCCTTCCTTGTCGGCATCGAGAATGGCCACCAACGACACCTCCGGCATGTCCAGACCCTCGCGCAACAGGTTGATGCCCACCAATACATCAAAGGTGCCCAGACGCAGGTCTCGGATGATCTCCACACGCTCCACGGTGTCAATGTCCGAGTGCAGGTAGCGCACACGCACATCATGATCTGCAAGGTAGTCGGTAAGGTCCTCGGCCATGCGCTTGGTCAGGGTCGTCGCCAGCACCCGCTCCCCCACCGCCACTCGCTTGCCGATTTCCGACAGCAGGTCATCCACCTGGGTGAGGGCTGGACGCACCTCTACCTGAGGATCGACCAGACCGGTCGGCCGTACCACCTGCTCGACCACGCGCCCGGCATGCTCAGCCTCGTAGGGGCCGGGTGTCGCCGAGACGAAGATGGTCTGCGGGCTGACCGACTCCCACTCGTCGAAGCGCATGGGCCGGTTATCCAACGCCGATGGCAGACGGAAACCGTACTCCACCAGCGTCTCCTTGCGAGAACGGTCGCCCTTGTACATGGCGCCGACCTGGGGAACGCTGACGTGTGATTCATCGATCACCAGCAACGCATCGGCAGGAAGATAATCGTAGAGCGTCGGCGGCGGTGCCCCAGCCGGGCGGCCGGACAGATAGCGCGAGTAGTTCTCGATACCGTTGCAATAGCCCAGCTCCAGGATCATCTCCAGGTCGAAGCGCGTGCGCTGCTCCAGACGCTGGGCCTCCACCAGTTTGTTGGCCTTGTTGAGGTACTCAAGCCGCTCGCCGAGCTCCTCCTTGATGCCGTCCACCGCCTCGAGCAGGGTCTCGCGCGGGGTCACATAGTGGCTCTTGGGGTAGAAGGTGAAACGCGGCAGCTTACGGATCACTTCGCCGGTCAAGGGGTCGAAGGCGGCGATGTTCTCTACTTCGTCGTCGAACAGCTCGATACGGATAGCCTCGAGGTCCGATTCGGCCGGGAAGATGTCGATCACGTCGCCACGCACCCGGAAGGTGGCGCGGGCAAAATCCATCTCGTTTCGGGTGTATTGCAGGTCGGCCAGCCGGCGCAGCAGTGCGCGCTGGTCGAGCTTGTCACCGCGATCGACGTGCAGAACCATCTTCAGGTAGGTTTCCGGGCTGCCCAGACCATAGATACACGACACCGTGGTGACAATGATCGCGTCGCGCCGCTCAAGCAATGCCTTGGTCGCCGACAGACGCATCTGCTCGATGTGGTCGTTGATCGAGGCATCCTTCTCGATGAAGGTGTCCGACGACGGGACGTAGGCTTCCGGCTGGTAGTAGTCGTAGTAGGAGACGAAGTACTCCACCGCGTTGTTCGGGAAGAACGCCTTGAACTCGCCGTACAGCTGAGCAGCCAGCGTCTTGTTCGGCGCCAGCACCATGGTCGGGCGCTGGACCTGCTGAATGACGTTGGCGATGCTGAAGGTCTTGCCGGAGCCGGTCACCCCGAGCAGGGTCTGGTGCGACAGCCCCGCCTCGATACCCTCGACCATCAGGCGAATGGCCTCGGGCTGGTCGCCGGCGGGCTGGAATCGGGTGACGAGCTGGAACTCGGACATGACGGGACCTCGTGGATGTCGCGGCAACTGTAAATTTAGCCAGTAGTCTATACGCAAAAAGGCGCGCCGGGGTGGCCTTCGCCGCTGCAGATGTGAACGCTCATTGCAGTGGACCCGGCAATTCGACCAATGGTCGAAAAATATTTGCGCAAAGCGCCTGAAAACCTGTGCCAGAGTGTCGCAGTGACCGGTCGGTATCACTATACTGACTCCCCGTTTGCACCGCTTCAGTGCACTGGGCTGGAGGGTGCATCTCCTATCACTCTCCTATTCAGAGCCAAGGTAACAATGAGCCTGTTTTCCGCTGTCGAGCTGGCACCCCGCGACCCCATCCTGGGCCTCAACGAAGCATTCAACGCCGACCCACGTACCGACAAGGTCAACCTGGGCGTCGGTGTCTATTGCAATGAGGAAGGCCGCATCCCGCTGCTTCGCGCGGTGATCGAAGCCGAAACCCAGCGTGTCGCCCAACATGCCTCCCGCGGCTACCTGCCGATCGACGGCATCGCCGCCTACGACCAGGCCGTGCAGAAACTGCTGTTCGGCGCTGAATCCCCACTGCTGGCTGCAGGCCGCGTAGTGACCGTGCAGGCTGTCGGCGGCACCGGCGCACTGAAGATCGGTGCCGATTTCCTCAAGCGCCTTTCGCCGAACGCGGTCGTCGCCATCAGCGATCCGAGCTGGGAAAACCATCGCGCCCTGTTCGAGACTGCAGGCTTCCCAGTACAGAACTACCGCTATTACGACGCACCGAGCAACGACGTCAACCGCGCCGGCATGCTCGAAGACCTGAACAAGCTGCCATCGGGCTCGATCGTCGTCCTGCACGCCTGCTGCCACAACCCGACCGGTGTCGACCTGTCGCTCGACGACTGGAAGAACGTGCTGGAAGTGGTCAAAGCAAAGGGCCACGTACCGTTCCTCGACATGGCCTACCAAGGCTTTGGCGACGGTATCAGCGAAGATGCCTTCGCCGTGCGCCTGTTCGCCGAGTCGGGCCTGGAGTTCTTTGTCTCCAGCTCGTTCTCCAAATCGTTCTCGCTGTATGGCGAGCGCGTTGGCGCACTGTCGATCGTCACCGCCTCGAAAGACGAGAGCACCCGCGTGCTGTCGCAGGTCAAGCGCGTGATCCGCACCACCTACTCCAACCCGCCGACCCACGGTGCAACCATCGTCGCCACCGTGCTCAACAGCCCGGAACTGCGCCAGATGTGGGAAGCCGAGCTGGGCGAGATGCGTGAACGCATCCACGGCATGCGCAAGCAGATGGTCTCGCTCCTGGCCGAGTACGGCGCCAACCGCGACTTCAGCTTCGTCGGTCGCCAAGTCGGCATGTTCTCCTACTCAGGCCTGACCGTGGAACAGGTCGCGCGCCTGAAGAACGACTTCGGCATCTATGCGCTGGACACCGGTCGCATCGCCGTGGCCGCACTGAACCAGAGCAACATCCACGTGGTCGCCAAGGCCATCGTCGAAGTGCTGTAACTGTTTGATTTGCCAGGGGGCGGCTTGACTTCCCCTTGGCATTCAGTAAGATACGCGCAGATTCCGCGATAGCTCAGTCGGTAGAGCAAATGACTGTTAATCATTGGGTCCCTGGTTCGAGTCCAGGTCGCGGAGCCAGACACTGAAAAACCTCCAGATGCGCAAGCACTGGAGGTTTTTTTGTTTTCCGGGATCAGAAAGATCGCCGCAAGATGCGCTCAGCGGTCGCGCCCGATAGGGTAGAACACCCCACCACTCCAAACCCCCAACCACTCCTCGCCATTGATCACGCGCGGCACGGCAAGCTCCACCAGTTGGTAGAACACATTGCGGTGGATGAGCGCTTCGAGGTTGCTGCGCATCAGCAGGTAAGGCGATGGCTCATGCGTTGTCGGATCGGTCTCTACCCGAATAGGGTGATCAGGACCGGCATCGACCTGATCCTCGACATTGCTGGTGAAACGCAGGACCTGCTGCTCACCACTACCCTCCACTTCCAGGCTGACCGCCACGAACGGCGCATCATCGACACGAATGCCGACCTTCTCCACAGGCGTTACCAGAAAATAGTCATCACCGTCACGACGAATGATGGTAGAGAACAAGCGCACCATTGGCTTGCGCCCGATCGGCGTCCCCAGGTAATACCAGGTGCCGTCGCGGGCGATGCGCATGTCGATATCGCCGCAGAAATCAGGATTCCACAGGTGCACGGGAGGCAGTCCCTTGTCCTTGGGAATCTGCGCCAGAAGATCGTTGGCCTTACCCGTACCTGTCATCACCCGTTCCTTACCGACTCATTCCCAGGAGACTACGAGCGTACTCGCGCATGGGTGCCGCGAGCAAATCCTGCGGCGTGTTGTCGTGGAACGTCAACAAACCGCCACGGCTCTTGATGCGCGCTGTATCGATCAAGTAGCGAGTGCTGGTTTCGATCAGCATCATCTGCACTACACCGGTATCCCAGCCAAGGCGATCCACTGCCTGCTCGTCGTACCATTCATCGCCATTACCAATGCGGTCATCGGTGCGGGCGAAGCGGGTATAGAGCACGTAATGGGCGCCCACCGAACGCGCCTGCGCGATGGCGTCCTCCAGACCCAACGGCGCCTTGGCGCGACGCACCAGCGGGAAATACTCGACGAAGCTCTTGAATGCCTCTTCGGCAACGGCATTCTGCTGCGGCACCGGGCCTTTTCCAGGCGGAACGAAAGCGCCCTGGCCAATGAAGATGAACGAATCAGGCTGCAGCCGGACCGACAAGGTTCGAGTGGTATCACTGTGATCGAGCAGACCGGCGTCGCTCATCTGATAGCGAACACCTTCGCCCATGTCGCTGACTTTCATGCAGCCGCTCAACGCCATCAGCGCCAGCAGCAAGACCAGGCTACGCATCTTTCCTCCAGTGACCGGTGACGAAAAACCGGCGAATAGCCGCCAGATGCAGCTTTTGCGCCAGCTCAGCCGCCGATCACCTTCATCACGGTCACACCACCCGAGAACGCCAGCTCCTGCTTGTCCGCCAGGGCCTTGACCAGCAGCCGCTGAATCACCGGAAGCGCCTGGTGACGCGGCTTGTCGAGCAGGTCGCCGATAAAGTGACGATTCCCCGAGGACAGGCAGCCATGCAGCCAGCCGGTAGACGACAAGCGCAAACGCGAGCAGGTCCGGCAAAACGGCACGCTCTCGTTGGCAATCACACCAAAGTGACCTTGGCCGGGAATCTGGTAGCGCAGGGCCGTCGCATCCAAGGCCGCTGGCGCCTGCTGGAAGTGATATTGATGGCCGATCAGTACCAGCAATTGCTCGAGACTGACGAACTGACGCAGGAATGCATTCGAATCAAGCGCCAGATGGCCCATGCGCATCAACTCGATAAACCGCAGTTCATAGCCTCTTGCCAGGCAGTAGTCGAGCAGCGGCACCACCTGATCGAGGTTGTGTCCGCGCATCGGCACCATGTTGACCTTGATACGCATACCCGCTGCACTCGCCTCCTCCATGCCCCTCAGCACGCTGGCCAGGTCGCCGCCCCGGGCAATGCTGCGAAACGCGGTCGGGTCAAGGGTGTCGAGGGAGACATTGAGCCGGTCGATACCTGCCGCGCGCAACACGGCAAGCTTGCGACTCAACAACTGGCCGTTGGTGGTCAAGGCGATATCCTTGAGCCCCAAGCCACCGACAATCTTCAGGAACGGCTCCAGGCGAGGGCTGATCAACGGTTCGCCACCGGTAATGCGCAGGCGCTCGATACCTGCGGCATCGACCAGATAAGCCACCCCGCGCGCCAGCGCATCGGCGCAGAGCTCATCCTGTGCAGCCACCAGGCGCTTGCCATCGGGCACGCAGTAGCTGCAAGCATAGTTGCAGGCAGCCGTCAGGCTGACGCGCAGGTTGCGAAAACGCCTGCCTTGACGATCGACGATCATGGATGACTCCGGCATGAGAAAAAGCGAGCCGGCAAAACTTGACTCAAAGATCAAGTTTTTGCAAGCCCTGTCGCCGAAGCGGGCGTGGCTGGCGGAGCCTGCCCATCATGGGCAGTACCCCGCAGGGGTTTCAGGCTGCCGGTTCCGGATCGCGCTTGCGCTTGTTGCCCATGCGCACGCCGATGTCCATCAGGAACTGGAAGAAACCTTCCTGATCCTCGAGAACGTTGCTCCAGAACGGCGAGTGATACAGCGCTACAGCGCCATGCACCAGCGCCCAGGCAGCACAGTAGTGGAAGTACGGCGGCACATCCTCGAGCTTGCCTTCGCTGATACGGCCCTTGATCAACTGGGTCAGGCGCTCGAAATTGGAGGCGCGGATACGGTGCAGTTCCTCGACCATCTCCGGCACTTGGTTACCCTTGACCACCTTCTCTTCAAGACGGTCGAACAAGCGGTAGCGCTGAGGATCACGCATCCGGAACTCGAAGTAGGCACGCGACAGGGCTTCCTTGTCGCGGTCGACGTCGTCCGAATGCAACAGCGCATTCAAGTCACGCTCGTAGTCGAGCATCAGGCGCAGGTAGATCTCCGCCTTGGACTTGAAGTGCTTGTAGATCGTGCCTTTGCCGATACCGACAGCGTCGGCGATCATCTCGACGGTGACACTGTCTTCACCCTGTTCGAGAAACAGCTTGAGCGCCGTGTCGAGGATTTCTTGCTCGCGGCGGCGAAACTCACGGACCTTACGAGGTTCTTTCTGCATAGGAAGGACTGGATGACAATCGAAGCAGATTATTATGCCTAACTTGCGGCAAATTGCACGGATCATCCAACCATATCTATGTTTCATGATGAGTTTGCATGCAAACCGTGCCTGTCCGGCTTGAATCGCATGAGTGCGTGCGACGCCCCGCGCCCGGCCGACTCTCGCCTCCAACCGACGCAGCACGGCTCGCCAAGGCCACCACGCTCATCGAATTCCGCACGTCGGCACGAAGAAAGCGTACGAGTCGCGCACTCTTCAACCTTTTAACCGCACCTCTATACAAATCGGCACCTGATAGGCGCAAATTCACCCAGAGTCCGCCCAATGCCATGCCCTGATGGCCCATTGGCTGTCAGGTGTATTCCAAATCTGTTTAAAAAACGACCAACTGGCGCTGGCAGTGCGAGGATACTCGCCAATACTTGAAGTGTTGGCGCGGCGCATCCCCCCCAAGTGGCGCGCCGATAAAGGTGCCCAGGGACCGCGTACCTTTGTTTTACTCCTAATGGTCTTAACCCGGATTCCTCCCCCAGAACCCGGGTTTTTTTTGCCCGCCCGGCCTTATCCTCAGGCGACGCGCGCCAACGGGAACAGGCGCTTGAAGTTGGCGGTCGTCTGCTCGGCCAACTGCGCATAGCTCACCCCCCGCAACGATGCGATGTACTCGGCGACCTCACGCACGTACTGCGGCAGATTGGGCTTGCCGCGATACGGGATGGGCGCCAGGTACGGCGAGTCGGTCTCCACCAGCAGGCGCTCGACAGGCACCTGGCGTGCAACCTCGCGCAGCGCATCGGCGTTGCGGAAGGTGACGATTCCGGAGAGCGAGATGTAGTACCCCAGATCGAGTGCGGCCTTGGCCATGTCCCAGTCTTCCGTGAAGCAGTGCAGCACACCCGCCTGCGGCAGGCTGGCCTCGCGCAGCAGCGCCAGGGTGTCCGCCCGCGCCGCGCGAGTGTGAACGATCACCGGCTTGCCGGTCTGCCGGGATGCCTCCAGGTGCAGGCGGAAAGATGCCTGCTGCAGCTCGGCGGCCTCCGGCTCGTAGTGATAGTCCAATCCGGTTTCGCCGATAGCCACCACGTGCGGGTGGGCCAGCTCACGCAGCAGCCACTCCAGCGCAGGCGTCTCCCCCGGAGCCAGGTCGAGGGGGTGCACGCCTACCGAACAGTCGACGTCGGCGTACTGCTCGCTCAGGGCCTTGACCGCCCCGGCGTTCTCGGCGCTTACGCCGATGCATAGAAAATGCCCGACTCCACGCTCGCGAGCCGCCTGCAGTGCGGCATCGAGCGAGCCGGCATGGGCGCTCAGGTCAAGTCGGTCGAGGTGGCAATGGGAATCTACGAGCATGGAATGAGAGCACACATGAAAATAAACGATGGGGGGAATCAGCGCGTGGCCAGCATCTGCAGCCAATGGGCCAACAAGGCTTCGAGCAGCAACACGCGATTGAGGTTGGCCTTGCCCTGCACTTTCTGGCGCTGTTCGAGAATCCAGGCCTGGACCTCGAGCACCCTGCCCTGCCTGCTCTTCTGCGCAAGGTATTGTACGACCTTGCGCATGTCGGCCAAGCCTAGCCCGTCCTCGTCCTGGGTCAATTGATAGCGCAGGATCAGGTGCGACCAGTCGCAGAACCAGTCGAACAGCAACAGCAGCGGCACATTGCTCCAGGCTTCAGCCAACTGAGAGGGCGATTGCTGCTGCTTGATCAGCTTCTTCACCCCCTCGGTGACCAGCGCGCGCTGCTCGCGCACACCCTGGGACTGCAAGGTGACGGCCATCAGTGGCGATCCCGCCGCCAGGGTCAGCAGTTCGTCACGCTCGATCTGATCGAGCTCCGGCAGGGCCGTCGCCAACCAGGCGTGACTCTGCGCAAGCGTCGGCTGGGCACAGGCCACCTGCTGACAACGGCTCTTGATGGTAGGCAACAAACGGCTGGGCTGATGGCTCACCAGCAGCAGCACGGTATCGCCCGAAGGCTCTTCGAGGCTCTTGAGCAAAGCGTTCGAAGCATTGACGTTCATCGCTTCGACCGGCTCGATCAGCACCACCTTGCGCCCGCCCAACTGCGCAGTCTGCACCACGAACGAAACCAGATCTCGCACCTGGTCGACCTTGATGGGCTTGTCTGCCTCTTCCGGCTCCAGCACGAAGTTATCGGGGTGGCTGCCAGCCTTGAGCAACAGGCACGACTTGCATTGCCCGCAGGCATCCACGCCATGCGGCTGCTGGCACAACAGGCGAGCCATCAGGCGTTCGGCCATGGCTCGCTTGCCGATGCCCTGCGGCCCGTGCAACAGGTAGGCATGGGCATGCTGGCTGCGCCCGGCCAACTGCTGCCAGAGCGCTTGCTGCCAGGGGTAGGCCTCAGCCACGGCAACGCTCCAGGATACCTGGCAGCAATGCATCGATGGCGCGCTGTACCGCCTCGAGCGACTGCCCGGCGTCCAGCAGGCTGTAGCGCTGTGGTGCCTGGGCTGCGCGTTGCAGATAGGCCTGACGCACCGCCTCGAAGAATGCCTGGCCCTCCTGCTCGAAGCGATCCAGGCGTCCGCGAGCGGCAGCACGGGCAAGGCCGACTTCCACTGGCAGATCGAAGACCAGGGTCAGGTCCGGGCGCAGCGCACCCTGAACGAAGTCTTCCAGCACCGCGATGCGCTCCACCGGCAGGCCACGCCCGCCGCCCTGATAGGCGTAGGTGGCATCGGTAAATCGGTCGCACAGCACCACGGCGCCCCGCGCCAGCGCCGGGCGAATGACCTCGGCCAGATGCTGGGCGCGTGCAGCGAACATCAACAGAAGCTCGGTGTCGGCCGCCATGGCTTCGTCGCTGGGAGCGAGCAGCAACTCGCGGATACGCTCGGCCAACGGCGTACCGCCAGGCTCACGGGTCATGACCACATCCACGCCCTGCTCACGCAGGCGTGCGGCCAGGTACTCGCGGTTGGTGCTCTTGCCCGCGCCTTCGGGGCCTTCCAGAGTGATGAACAAACCGCTCACGGGCATTCCTTACTGTTTTTCGGTGGGCGCCGGCGCCTGTTCGGGCGCGGGCTCTTCGGCGGACTGGGTTGGTGCGCCTTCAAGGGGTTCGCCGGACCGAGGCGAGGCTTCAGTTGGCGGCTCGGCGTCCGGTGCCTGATCGACCGTACCCTGCGGGGCTTGTGGTGCTGGGCTGGAGCGGTAGTCGGCGCGGCGCTTGAGCTGATATTCGCGCACAGCCGTATTGTGGTCGTCCAGGTCATCGGAGAATACGTGGCTGCCATCGCCACGCGCGACGAAATACAGGCTGGTACCGTCTGACGGATTCAGGGCAGCGTGAATCGCCTCGCGCCCGACCATGGCGATCGGTGTCGGCGGCAGGCCGGTCATGGTGTATGTGTTGTAGGGTGTCGGTGCACGCAGGTCGGCACGCGTGATCTTGCCGTTATAGCGCTCACCCATGCCGTAGATCACTGTAGGGTCGGTCTGCAGCATCATGCCCAAGCGAAGGCGGCGCACAAATACACCTGCGATCTGCCCTCGCTCCTGGGGGATACCGGTTTCCTTCTCCACCAGCGAGGCCATGATCAGCGCCTGGTAGGGATCACGGTATGGCAAATCGGTTACCCGGTCTGCCCACTCCTTGGCCAGCACCTCCTCAAGGCGCATGTAGGCTTGCTGCAACAGCTCCACATCGCTCATGCCGCGCACGAAGCGGTAGGTGTCCGGGAAGAAACGCCCCTCAGGGAACACACCGGTATGCCCAAGCTTGTCCATCACTTCAGTATCGGACAGCCCGTCGAGGGTGTGCTTGATCTTTTCATGCCTGGCCACGGCCGAGCGCACCTGGCGGAAGGTCCAGCCCTCGACCAGGGTGAGGTTGTACTGCACCACATCACCACGGCGCCAGGCATCGAACAGCGCTTCGACGGTCATGCCGGGCGTCAGGCGGTATTCCCCCGTGTGCAGTGCAGTGCCAGCCATGTTGAAACGCCAGTAAAGTCGCAACCAGAAGGCGTCGTCGAGCAACCCTTCACTCTGCATGCGATAGAACATGCGGTTGGGGTTGGTGCCATTGGGCACATCGAGCAGGCGCTCTTCGGTGACATGCAACGGCTGCTCCAGGACCGAGTTGACCTTCCAGGCCGACCAGCCTACGGCCAGGCCGGCAAGGATCAGGCCCATTTCCAGCAGCAGCAGGATTTTGCGTCTCACGAATCAGGTATCCAGTAACGTACGGGCAACGGCCTGCAGTTTACGGGTGAGCGGCCCGGCCGGCCAGTCGAGGTTGAGCGCAGCGAACGAGCGCACAGGCCAAATTCCATACACGCTATTGCAGACGAACACTTCATCGGCCGTCTCCAGATCGGCTTGCACGAGGTCAGCTGTTCGGACCTCGATACCCAGCGCCGAGGCTTCGTCCAGCAGCGCAGCGCGCATGACGCCTGCCACGCCGCAGCGGCTCAGGTCGGCGGTCAGCAGCACGCCATCGCGGACCAGGAACAGATTACTGTAGACCCCTTCGATCAGGTGCCCTTGCACATCACGCATCAAACCCTCGGCGCAGGCAGGGTCCTGCCATTCGGCGCGAGCCATTACCTGCTCCAGACGATTGAGGTGCTTGAGCCCGGCCAGCAGCGGCTGCTGCGCAAGACGGGTCTGGCAGTCGAACAGCCCGATCCCCTGCTCCGCGTTGGCCACGGGATAAGCAGGCATTGGACTGCCCTGGAGAATGCGTCGGGCCACGGCTTCGGAGGCGGGCGCATAGCCGCGCTGGCTATCACCGCGAGTGACGATCAGTTTGGCTACGCCTTCACCGAGCTGGCTGGCGTAGCGCAGCAACTCGTCGCAAACACACGCATGATCGATATCGATCGCAAGCCGCTGACAACCCTGCTTGAGTCGATCGAGATGTCGCGACAGCAGGCTGGGCCTGCCGCCGCGAACGGCGATAGTCTCGAACAGACCATCGCCGTAGGCCAGGCCGCGGTTCTGCAGGTTGACTGCAGTCGCCGGCTGGCCATCGATCCAGCTGTGCATCAATCGGCGAACCGGCGGAAGACCAGCGAACCGTTGGTACCGCCAAAGCCGAAGGAATTGGACAGCACGACATCGATCGGCATGCTGCGCGCCTGGTGCGGCACGAAGTCCAGGTCGCAACCTTCGTCCGGCTCGTCCAGGTTGATGGTCGGCGGCGCCATCTGGCTGTTGATCGCCAACACGCTGAAGATCGCCTCTACCGCACCGGCAGCCCCAAGCAGGTGACCGGTCATCGATTTGGTCGAGCTGACGGCCAGCTTGTAGGCGTGCTCGCCGAACACACGCTTGATGGCCGCCACTTCGGCGATATCGCCAGCGGGGGTCGAGGTGCCGTGGGCGTTGATGTAGCTGACGTCTTCAGGCTTCACACCCGCATCGCGCAGGGCGTTGACCATGCAGCGTGCAGCGCCGTCGCCGGTATCCGGTGGCGACGTCATGTGGAACGCGTCCCCGCTCATGCCGAAACCGACCAGTTCGGCATAGATGGTCGCGCCACGTGCCTTGGCATGTTCAAGCTCTTCCAGTACCAGGGCGCCGGCACCATCGGACAATACGAAACCATCACGCCCCTTGTCCCACGGACGGCTGGCACGGGATGGCTCGTCATTGCGAGTCGAAAGTGCCCGCGAGGCGCCGAAACCGCCCATGCCCAGGCCGCACGCGGCCATTTCCGCGCCACCGGCGATCATCACGTCAGCCTCGCCATAAGCGATATTTCGTGCGGCCATGCCGATACAGTGAGTACCGGTGGTGCACGCCGTGGATATCGCATAGTTGGGGCCCTGCAGACCCAGATGGATCGACAGGAAGCCGGAAATCATGTTGATGATCGAGCCCGGCACGAAGAATGGCGAAATCCGGCGCGGCCCTTGCTCGTGCAGGGTACGGCTGGTGTCTTCGATATTGGTCAGGCCACCGATCCCCGAGCCCATGGCCACGCCGATGCGCTCGCGGTTGGCGTCGGTCACTTCCAGGCCAGCATTGCGCACCGCCTGGAAACCGGCCGCCAGGCCGTACTGGATGAACAGGTCAAGCTTGCGAGCTTCCTTGGCCGACAGGTACTGCTCGACCTCGAAGCCCTTCACCGAGCCGCCAAAACGGGTGGAGTAGGCACTCAGGTCCGTGTGTTCGATCGGACCGATGCCACTGCGGCCAGCCAGAATGCCCTGCCAGGTGCTTGGTACATCAGTACCCAGTGGCGACAGCATACCCATACCGGTGACCACGACGCGTCTACGCGACACAGCACTCTCCTTTTCTAATAACAGAGTCTCTTGCGATTGCACTCAGCACGGCCGAATGAAATGGCAACAGGCTCTCGATTGCCCGGTGAATGACGCCAATGGCTCGCAAAGAAAAAACCGCACGCCGGCAAAGGCAGTGCGGTTTTTCCCGACAAGAAGCGTCGACTGAAACGTCTTAGGCCTTGTGGCTGTTGACGTAGTCGATTGCAGCTTGAACGGTAGTGATCTTCTCGGCTTCTTCGTCAGGGATTTCGGTCTCGAATTCCTCTTCCAGAGCCATCACCAGCTCAACGGTGTCAAGCGAATCGGCACCCAGGTCTTCAACGAAGGAAGATTCGTTCTTGACTTCCTCTTCCTTGACGCCCAGTTGCTCGGCGACGATTTTCTTGACGCGTTCTTCGATGGTGCTCATACCTAGTTTTCACTCCTAATGGACATATGTCAGGCAGCTGGCCGGTGACCAAGTTTATAGGAAGACGCCTGCTTTTCAAGCGTAACGCGCCTTCACGAGAGACACCCGGCCTGCCACCTGGAATCTGGTTGCAGCTTTATAACGGATTTTAGGCTCGCAGTATGACTGTTTTTTTAAGCAATCCGTCACATTGAGTTGCTGATGTTACATGTACATCCCGCCGTTCACTGGCACGGTAGCGCCAGTGACATAGGCTGCGCCGTCGGATGCCAGGAAGGAAACCACTTTCGCGATCTCCTCGGCCTGACCCAGGCGGCCCAGCGGAATCTGGGTCTGCAGCGCTTCACGCTGCGCCTCGGGCAGCTCGCGGGTCATGTCGGTATCGATGAAGCCCGGGGTGACCGAGTTTACAGTGATACCGCGCGAACCCACTTCACGCGCCAGGGCACGGCTGAAGCCTTCGAGGCCCGCCTTGGCAGCGGCGTAGTTGGCCTGGCCGGCGTTGCCCATGGCCCCGACGACCGAACCGATGCTGATGATACGACCCCAGCGCGCCTTGGTCATGCCACGCAGCACGCCCTTGGACAGACGGTAAAGGCTGTTGAGGTTGGTGTCGATGACATCGAACCATTCTTCATCTTTCATGCGCAGCATCAGGTTGTCGCGGGTGATACCGGCATTGTTGACCAGGATCGCCGGCGCACCGAACTGCTCGGTGATCGCGGCCAGAACGGCACTCACGGACTCTTCGCTGGTGACATTCAGCTCAAGACCCGTACCAGTGATGCCATGCTCCTTGAGGGTCTCGGCGATGCGCTGGGCACCCGAAGCGGAAGTGGCGGTACCGATTACGGTCGCGCCCTGGCGGCCCAGCTCCAGGGCGATGGCCTGGCCAATACCACGGCTGGCGCCGGTGACCAGTGCAACTTTACCTTGCAGGCTCATGCAAGTTTCTCCAGATATCAGGCCAGCGCCGCACGGGTGGCGGCGACGGCGTCAGGGGTATTGAGGTTGTAGGTGGTGACGCCATCGGCGCAACGCTTGTTCAGGCCAGCCAGGACCTTGCCCGGGCCGCACTCGACCAGGTTGACCGCACCGCGGGCCGCCAGGGTCTGCACACACTCCACCCAACGTACCGGCTGGTGCAGTTGCGCCAACAGGTCGTGCTTGAGTGCGTCGAGATCGGCCGCAACGGCGGCGGTGACGTTCTGCACCACCTGAATCTGCGGCGCCTTCCACTCGATGGCGTTGACCGCTTCAGCGAAACGATCGGCAGCCGGCTTCATCAGCGCACAATGCGACGGAACGCTGACCGCCAATGGCAGCGCACGCTTGGCGCCCTTGGCCTTGCACAGCTCGATCGCACGATCGACCGCCGCCTTGTTACCGGCGATCACGACCTGGCCCGGGGAGTTGAAGTTGACCGCACTGACCACTTCATCCTCGGCCGCCTCGGCGCAGATGGCAACCACATCGGCATCATCCAGGCCGAGAATCGCAGCCATGGCACCGTGACCCGCAGGCACGGCCTCCTGCATCAGCTGACCACGGCGCTCGACCAGACGAACGGCGTCCTTGAGCGACAGGCTGCCAGCCGCGACCAGGGCACTGTACTCACCCAGGCTGTGACCAGAGACCAGAGCAGGTTGCGCGCCGCCCTCTTCCAGCCACAGACGCCAAAGGGCGATCGAGGCTGTCAGAATGGCCGGCTGGGTCTTGTCGGTTTGATTGAGTTGTTCTTCCGGACCTTCCTGGACCAGCTTCCACAGGTCGTAGCCCAGAGCCTCGGAAGCTTCCTTGAAGGTCTCGACGATCACCGGCTTTTCAGCGCCGAGCTCGGCGAGCATGCCCAGCGACTGGGAGCCTTGACCAGGAAAGACGAATGCGAGGGATGCAGACATTGAACAAGCCCTTATGATCTTGTCGTCGGATAGGGTGCGCCCCACCAATGGCGAGGCGCGGAATCTGAAAACTTGGATGGAAACGCAGACCAAGCGGTCACATTTAACCACTTCATCGCCGATATGCCTAAAGCAACAGGTCTTCTAGACGACCATGCAGCCGCTGCGGCAGATTTTCCTGGATCTCGATCAGCGCACGCTGAATCGCACTCTGCAAACCTTGCACGCCCGCCGAGCCATGGCTCTTGATGACGATACCCTGCAAACCGAGAAAGCTTGCGCCATTGTGTCGCGCCGGCGCCAGGTCGGCCTGCAGGCGCCTGAGCAACGGCATCGCCACCGCCCCGGCTGCACGGGAAAACAGCCCCCCCTTGAACAGCGCTTCTATACGCGCCCCGATCATGCTCGCCAGCCCTTCGCTGGACTTGAGCAGGATATTGCCGACGAAGCCGTCGCACACCACCACGTCGGCCTCACCGCGATACAGACCATCGCCTTCGACAAAACCGATGTAGTTCAACCCACGGGCATTGTGCAACAGACTGGCCGCCAGCTTGACCTGCTGGTTGCCCTTGATGTCTTCGGTACCGACATTGAGCAGCGCCACGCGCGGGCGCTGGATCCCCAGCGCCTGAGCCGCCACCGATCCCATCACGGCGAACTGGTAGAGGTTCTCGGCACTGCAATCGACATTGGCACCCAGATCGAGCAACTGACAATAGCCAGCCTGGGTTGGAATCGCCGCCACCATGGCGGGGCGATCGATGCCCGGCAGCGTCTTGAGGACAAAGCGCGACAGCGCCATCAGCGCCCCGGTATTCCCGGCGCTCACACAGGCCTGCGCCTTGCCGTCGCGCACCAGCTCGAGGGCGACGCGCATCGACGAATCAGGCTTGCCGCGCAACGCCTGCGAAGGCCGCTCGTCCATGCCCACCACCTCGCTCGCCGCGACGATTTGCAGGCGCGCACGATCGGCAGCTGCAAGGCCACTGACAAGTTCTTCAAGGAGAGAGGGTTGACCGACAAGGGTCAGGTGCAGCGAGGGAGTAGCCGAAAGGCAGGCAATGCTAGCCTGGACAATGCTGCGGGGACCGAAGTCCCCGCCCATTGCGTCGATCGCGATGATCTGAGCGGACAAGGATTACTCGTCAGCGCCCTTGTCGATCACTTTGCGACCACGGTATACGCCTTCTGGCGAAACGTGGTGGCGCAGGTGTACTTCACCGGTGCTCTTCTCTACGGACAGCGCGTTTTCCGACAGGGCGTCGTGCGAACGACGCATGTCACGGGCAGAGCGGGATTTTTTGTTCTGCTGAACAGCCATAATTGATTAACTCCTAAACGTTTGGGTCACGCTTTAACTGCGCCAAGACACTGAACGGGTTGGACCGCGATACCTCGTCCTTGCTCGATTCGGGCTCGTCTGCGCCCGCCGGCTGCTGGCATTCTTCCGGATGATGAGCAGGCACGATAGGGAGGGCGAGCAACAGCTCCTCCTCGATCAGCGCCTGCAGATCCAAAGGATCTTCGCCCAGTTCCAGCACGTCATAGCCTTTCGGCAACGACTGGGTATTCGCACCCTCCTTCACCACGGCGTAAGTACATTCGCTGTGAATCGGCAGGGTGACCAGCTCAAGACAACGCTGGCAAACCATTTTGACTTCGACGCTCAGATCGCTGTGGATAACCACAACGTGCTGCTCGTCTCGCTCAAAATCGAACTTCGCCTGCACCGTACCGACATTATCGGAAAGCGGGTCGCAGAGTCTTTCCAAATCAGCGAGTTGCAGCGAACCTTGGAGGGTTACGCCACGATCGGCCAATTTGCGCGGGTCAACGTGAGGTGGAATCGGGTCATTCAACATAGGCGCAGCATTCTAGGGATGCCCCCCGCCCCTGTCAAAGGAAATTAGGCGGCATCACGCATGTTAGAATCGGTTCAATTGCGAAGGAGTCTACCATGCTTCCCCTGCTGCTTGCTTCAAGCTCCCCCTACCGGCGCGAACTGCTCCAGCGCCTGCGCCTGCCTTTCACCTGGGCAAGCCCCGATATAGACGAAAAGCGCAACGCCGAGGAGCCTGCCACCGAACTGGTCCGTCGCCTGGCCCGACAAAAAGCCGAAGCCCTGGCAAACAGCCATCCGCAACACCTGATCATCGGCTCGGACCAGGTCGCTGTACTGGGCGAGCAGATCCTTGGCAAGCCGCACACCTTCGAGCGCGCCTGCGAGCAATTGCTGGCCGCCAGCGGGCAGCAGGTCACCTTCCTGACCGGCCTCGCCCTGCTCAACAGCAGCACGGGACAATGCCAGGTAGACTGCATACCGTTTACCGTAACCCTGCGCGAACTGGACCGCGAACGGGTCGAGCACTACGTGCAGGCAGAACAGCCCCTGGACTGCGCAGGAAGCTTCAAGGCGGAGGGATTGGGGGTGACACTGTTCCAGAGCACCCACGGCTGCGACGCGACGAGCCTGATCGGGCTACCGCTGATTCGCCTGGTAGACATGCTGCACGCAGAAGGTGTGCAGCTACCCTGAAAGAGGGGGCTGCCCGGCAGCCCCGCTCATGACTCAACGCAGGGATGGCCCCTGGAAGCCCATGTACATGGCCAGGCGCTCGGCGACGCTGGCCCCGATACGCTTGGAGAAGCGGTCGAACGGCGATTCCTGCACCGTGAAGTCCACCAACTCTTTCTCGCCGACGATGTCACGCGCCACGTAGCTGGCACTGCCCAGTCCATCGATCAAACCCAGCGCCTTGGCCTGCTCGCCCGACCAGATCAGACCACTGAACAGCTCTGGGTGCTCCTTGTCTTTCAGACGCTCCCCTCGGCCCTGCTTGACCATGGCGATGAACTGATTGTGCGTGGTATCCAGCACGCCCTGCCAGAACGCAGTCTCTTCAGGCTTTTGCGGCGAGAACGGGTCGAGGAAGGCCTTATGCTCGCCAGAAGTGTAGGCACGACGCTCCACACCGAGCTTTTCCATGGTTCCGACGAAGCCGTAGCCGGCCGCAGTCACGCCAATGGATCCGACCAGGCTGGCCTTGTCGGCGTAGATCTCATCCGCCGCACTGGCGATGTAGTAGGCACCCGAGGCACCAAGGTCGGTGATCACTGCATACAGCTTGATCGCCGGATATTCGGCGCGCAGGCGACGAATCTCGTCATATACATAACCCGCCTGCACCGGACTCCCGCCCGGACTATTGATACGCATCACCACAGCCTTGGTCTTGGCATCCTTGAACGCGTCACGCAGGCTCTTGATGATATTGTCGGCGCTGGCAGCTTCCTGGTCGGCGATCACCCCGCGCACTTCCACCAAGGCGGTATGATTGGCACTGCGCGAGGCCGTACTCTCCATGTCCATCAGCGGCGAGAACAGGAACAGGAGACCGAACAGGTAGAGGAAGGTCAGCAACTTGAAGAAAATCCCCCAGCGCCGCGCACGACGCTGCTCCTGAACACCTGCCAGGAGGGTCTTCTCGAGCAGCTTCCAGCTCTTGCGCTCTTCCTTGTCCTGCGCTGCGCCCTCGGGCTCAGGGGCTTTCCACTCGTCAGCCATGCTCACCTACCTTGAAATTGAAGCCGCGCGGGACCAGCCAGCCACTCACGCAACTGTGAAAAATGCTCGACGCACACCTGCGGCCCAAACTCGCCCAGCGCCTGCAGCGACATCGCGCCATAACCCACGGCAACCGAGTGCATGCCCGCATTGCTGGCCATCTGCAGATCGAATGCCGAATCTCCGACCATCAGCGCGCTGCCAGGTTCGACCTGGCAATGAGCGAGAATTTCCTCAAGCATCAACGGATGAGGCTTGCCGCGGGTTTCGTCAGCGGCACGAGTGATATCGAAATACCCCTCCCAGCCATTGGCCTTGAGCACCCGATCCAGCCCGCGACGCGCCTTGCCAGTGGCCACCGCCAGACGATACCCCTCACCGCGAAAGGCTTCCAGCGACTCCACCACCCCGTCGAACAGCGGTGACGGCTGCTGATCCAGCGCTGTGTAGATATCCGCGTAGTGCTGGCGGAAAACCTCGAGCTGCCGGGCGTCCAGATGCGGATAGAGCACCGAGATCGCCTCGCTCAGGGCCAGACCAATGATGCCCTTGACCGCGGCGTCGGCACTGGGCGCCTCGCCGGCACGCTCGGCAGCGGCGTTCATCGCCTCGACAATGCGCCCGATGGAGTCGGCCAAAGTGCCATCCCAATCGAAGATCAGCAGCTCGTAGGGTTTGCTCATGACAGATCAGGTCGCACTCAGGCGCTCCACGGTCTTGGCCCACATCTCGTCCACCGGCGCCTCGAGCTTCAACTCGCCACCATCCGGCAGGGGCACGGTCAACGCATAAGCGTGGAGGAACAGGCGTTTACCCCCCAGATCACGAATTTCGCGACTGAAGTCTTCATCGCCGTACTTGCTGTCACCGGCGATCATGTGCCCGGCATGGAGCGTGTGCACACGGATCTGGTGGGTGCGACCGGTAATCGGTCGCGCCTCGACCATGGTGGCGAACTCACCGAAGCGGCGCAGCACACGGAAAAGCGTCAACGCCTCCTTGCCCTCTTCGTCTACCTCGACCATGCGCTCTCCCGAGCGCAGGTTGCTTTTCTGCAGGGGCGCATTGACCTGTTTCTTCGAGGTTGGCCAGTGCCCGCGCACCAAAGCCATGTAGCGCTTGTCGACGCCATCGCCGCGCAGGGCTGCGTGCAGGTGACGCAGCATGCTGCGCTTCTTGGCGATCATCAGCAGCCCCGAAGTGTCGCGGTCCAGTCGGTGCACCAGTTCGAGCTCCTTGGCATCCGGACGCAACTGACGCAGCGCCTCGATCACCCCGAAACTCAGGCCACTGCCGCCGTGCACGGCGATACCGGCAGGCTTGTTCATCACGATCAGCGCCTTGTCTTCGTAGACGATCGCCGCTTCCAGCCGCTGCAACAACCCCTGCGCCACGGGAGCAGGCTCGTCGCGCTCGGGCAATCGGACAGGCGGCACGCGCACGATGTCACCAGCCTGCAGCTTGTATTCGGGCTTGATGCGCCCCTTGTTCACCCGCACCTCTCCCTTGCGCAGGATGCGATAGACCAGGGTCTTGGGCACGCCCTTGAGGGCCGTGATGAGGAAGTTGTCGATGCGTTGGCCGGCAAGTTCCGGCGCGACTTCGATCAGCTGAACGCCGGAAGTCGGGGGATTATTGGTCGTCATTGCTGGATCATAACAATTTTTTATGGAATTGAAGCACTTAATGATTACTGCTATAGTCGCGAACGCCGCCAAAAGCGGTAGGTCAGTACCGCACGGTTTCGAACCGGCCCTGACCAACGCAATTCTCGAGGACGCGAGGCCGTCCGACGGGGTTTTCGCCAGTTTACCGAAATGCCTGGAATCGCCACCAGCGCCGAGCAGAGAAGAACGAAAAAAAACGACAAGTGCGGTGTTTCACCTCCCTCCTGTTCTTTTTCGCATGCCCCTGCCCCGCCTCGTCGCTTCCGTGCAGCGCCTGGCGAATGCTTCGGAAATACCTGCCTTGGACATGAATGGCGCCAGCCCAGAATCTGCGCTGGCGAAAAATGCAACCCGTTGCGGATTCAGCGCGCGGCAGCACCCGAATTATCAGGGATACGTGCAGGGTGGAGATGTACAGCCCGGACCGTACAGCACGGCCGGCCACCGGCCCACTGTAATGGCCCGGCGAGCGGAACCGGTGTTTGCAGATGCCCCAGAGGCGTCCACGGCCCTCGGCTGATTCCTCCTCCTGACTGAGTGCGATAGGCACCGCAGCAAACAGGACGCGTCGTCGCGACAACGGCAGGCTGGGCAACCGGCTGGTGCCGAACGTCGTTTGACACGGGGGTGGCACGCTACCCTTTGCGCACCTTGGCACCGACCATGAGAAGTCGTGTGTGCCGAACGCCGTTTCCGGCAGCCCGGAAACCGACGGTACAACATGAAAAGAATGCTGATTAACGCGACTCAACCCGAAGAGTTGCGTGTAGCCCTGGTGGATGGCCAACGCCTCTACGACCTGGATATCGAATCCGGCGCGCGTGAGCAGAAAAAGGCCAACATCTACAAAGGCAAGATCACCCGCATCGAACCCAGCCTCGAAGCCGCCTTCGTCGACTTCGGCTCCGAACGTCACGGCTTCCTGCCGCTGAAGGAAATCTCCCGCGAGTACTTCAAGAAGTCCCCTGAAGGTCGGGTGAACATCAAGGAAGTGCTGAGCGAAGGCCAGGAAGTCATCGTTCAGGTCGAAAAGGAAGAACGTGGCAACAAGGGCGCAGCCCTGACCACCTTCATCAGCCTCGCCGGCCGCTACCTGGTACTGATGCCCAACAACCCACGCGCTGGCGGCATTTCCCGTCGCATCGAAGGCGAAGAGCGCAACGAGCTGCGCGAAGCCCTCAACGGCCTGACCGTTCCCGGCGACATGGGCCTGATCGTGCGCACTGCAGGCCTGGGCCGCAGCAGCGAAGAGATGCAGTGGGACCTCGACTACCTGCTGCAGCTCTGGACCGCCATCAAGGAAGCCTCCCAGGACCGCGTCGCGCCTTTCCTGATCTACCAGGAAAGCAATGTCATCATCCGCGCCATTCGCGACTACCTGCGCCAGGACATCGGCGAAGTACTGATCGACAGCATCGACGCCCAGGAAGAAGCCCTGACCTTCATCCGCCAGGTGATGCCGCAGTACGCCAGCAAGGTCAAGCTGTATGAAGACAGCGTCCCGCTGTTCAACCGTTTCCAGATCGAAAGCCAGATCGAGACCGCGTTCCAGCGTGTGGTCGACCTGCCGTCCGGCGGTTCGATCGTCATCGACCCGACCGAAGCACTGGTCTCCATCGACATCAACTCGGCGCGCGCCACCAAAGGCAGCGACATCGAGGAAACCGCCCTGCAGACCAACCTGGAAGCGGCTGAGGAAATCGCCCGCCAGCTGCGCCTGCGTGACATCGGCGGCCTGATCGTCATCGACTTCATCGACATGACCCCGGCCAAGAACCAGCGCGCCGTCGAGGAACGCGTACGCGAATGCCTCGAAGCCGACCGCGCCCGCGTTCAGGTCGGTCGCATCTCGCGCTTCGGCCTGCTGGAGATGTCCCGCCAGCGCCTGCGTCCGTCGCTGGGCGAAAGCAGCGGCATCGTCTGCCCACGCTGCTCGGGCACCGGCATCATCCGTGACGTCGAATCCCTCTCGCTGGCGATCCTGCGCCTGATCGAGGAAGAAGCGCTGAAGGACCGTACCGCCGAGGTACGCGCACAAGTGCCGATCCCGGTAGCTGCCTTCCTGCTCAACGAGAAGCGCAACTCGATCACCAAGATCGAACTGCGCACCCGTGCGCGCATCATCATCCTGCCGAACGATCACCTGGAAACCCCGCACTTCGAAGTCCAGCGCCTGCGCGACGACAATCCGGACGTGCTGAACAACCAGTCGAGCTATGAGATCGCCACCAGCGAAGCCGAGGAAGCGCCGCAACCAACCGCTACCCGCACCCTGGTTCGCCAGGAAGCTGCAGTGAAGACCGCTCCGGCTCGTACCAACGCCCCTGAGCCGAGCGCGAGCGAAGCACAACCTGCTGCAACCGCTCCAGCGCCTGTCGCTGCGCCAGAGCCAAGCCTGTTCAAGGGCCTGGTCAAGTCGCTGGTCAGCCTGTTCGCCGGCAAGGAAGAACCTGTCGTCGCTCCGGCCGCTACTCCCGAGAAGCCAACCACCGAGCGCACCCAGCGCAACGAGGAGCGCCGCAACGGCCGTCAGCAGAGCCGCAACCGCAATGGCCGCCGCGATGAAGACCGCAAGCCGCGTGAAGAGCGCAGTGAGCGCGCCCCACGCGAAGAGCGCCAGCCACGTGAAGAGCGTGCGCCACGCGAAGAGCGCGCACCTCGTGAAGAACGCGCTCAACGCGAAGAACGTGCTCCACGTCAACCGCGCGAAGACCGTCGCGGTAATCGTGAAGAACGCGTCCGCGAATTGCGCGAGCCACTGGATACCGCCCCGGCGGCCCGTGAGGAGCGTGCTCCACGCGAAGAGCGTGCACCTCGCGAGGAACGCGTAGCCCGCGAAGAGCGCACACCACGCGAAGAACGTGCCCCACGCGAAGATCGCGCACCTCGTGAAGAGCGTCCAGCCCGTGAGGAACGCGCACCACGCGAGGAGCGTGAAGAGCGCGCACCACGTGAAGAACGCCAACCACGCCAGCCGCGCGAAGAGCGCCAGCCACGCGCCGCCGAACAGGCTGCCGAGGCAAGCGAGGAGCAACTGCCGAACGAAGAACTGCTGCAGGACGAGCAGGAAGGCGCCGATGGCGAGCGCCCTCGTCGCCGCTCCCGTGGCCAGCGTCGTCGCAGCAACCGTCGTGAGCGCCAGCGCAATGCCAATGGCGAGCTGATCGACGGCGACGAAGAAGCCGGCGAAGAGCAACAGCCACAGCAGCACAAAGCCACTGAGCTGGGTGCCGAACTGGCCGCAGGCCTGGCGGTCACCGCCGCCGTTGCCAGCAGCAATATCAGTGCCGACGCCGAGGCCCAGGCCAACGAGCAGGCCGAGCGCGCTACCGCTACCGTCGTCGAGACCGACGACCGTGAAGTAGTTCAGAGCGCCGAGCCGGCAGAGGTTGTCGCCAAGGCCGAGGAAGTCGCGATCGCGCCTGTTGTCGAGCAGCCGGTCAATGAACCTGTGGCCGTGGTCGAACCCGGTATCGAGCCTGTCGTCGAAGCACCTGCACAACCACAGGCCGAAGTGGCCACAAGCAAGCCTGCGCCTGCAGTCGAAGCACCAGCCATCGAAGCACCGGCCGTGGAAGCGGGCGAAGCAGAGAAAGCACCGGTTGCTGAGACTGTCGTAGAGCAAGCACCTGCTGCCGAAGCCGAAGTGATCGAGCCTGTCGTGGTCGAGCCAGTGGCTGTCGAGGCAGCACCGGTCGTCGCCGAAGCAGCCCCTGCCGAGGCGCCTGCGCCTGCTGCAGCCGAAGCGGCTCCTGTCGAAGAGCCGGCTGTCGCCGAAGCGACCACCGTCATGCTGCCGAACGGCCGTGCGCCGAACGACCCGCGTGAAGTGCGTCGCCGCAAGCGTGAGGCTGAAGCCGCCGCTGCTGCCGCAGCCCAGGCTGCCGCCGAAGCGGCCCCGGCGCTGGAAACCACCGAGGATGAGCACAAACCTCACCACGGCTGATTCCGACAGCTGAATGAAAAACCCCCGCCAGTTCGCACTGGCGGGGGTTTTTCTTTATCGCTCAAAACCCAGGGAAGCAGGGCCAGCCTGACAGGTGGCAATCAGTACAGATTCGGCTCCATCTCCAACTCGACGCCGAACCGCTCCAGAATATCTGCCTGGATTCGCTGCGCCAGGGCATGCAACTGTGCGCCACTCGCCTGGCCGTAGTTGACCAGCACCAGCGACTGCAAACGATGCACGCCAGCATCACCCTCACGGTAGCCCTTCCAGCCCGCCTGCTCGATCAGCCAGCCTGCCGCCAGCTTGACCTGCCCCTCAGCCTGGGGATAAGCCACCAGGTTCGGATAACGCGCGCGAATACCCTCGGCCAACTGCGCCGAGACCACCGGGTTCTTGAAGAAGCTGCCAGCATTGCCCAGCTCCGCCGGATCCGGAAGCTTTTCGCGACGAATACTGCAGATGGCATCGCTGATGGCCTGTGCAGTCACCTCCTGCACACCCTGCTCTTGCAGGCGCTGTCGAACCGGCCCGTAGTCCAGGTGCGCACGCAATGTACGACTCAGCACGAAACGCACCCGCAGGATCAACCAACGACCTGGGTTGCGCTTGAACACGCTGTCGCGATAGGCGAACGCACATTCGTCCAGCGTGAAGTCACGCAACTCGCCAGTCTCACGATCCAGAGCGGTCAAGCCTGCGAACACATCCTTGATCTCGACCCCGTACGCGCCGACGTTCTGCATCGGTGCCGCGCCGACCGTACCGGGAATCAGGCTTAGGTTCTCCAGCCCGCACAGGCCCTGCGCCAGGCTCCATTGCACGAAAGGATGCCAGGGTTCGCCTGACTCGGCCTCGATCACGACACGCTCGCCATCATCACTGAGGATGCGTCGGCCACAACTGGCCATGTGTAGCACCAAGGCATCGACGTCGCGTGTCAGCAACAGGTTGCTGCCGCCACCGACAATCAGCACCGGCAGCTGCCGTTGCTCGGCCAGCTTCAGGGCCTGGCGAACTTCTTCGTCGTCATGGGCCTGGGTGAGGTAGCGCGCTGCGACGTCGATACCGAAGGTGTTGAACGGCTTGAGCGATACACGCTCCTGCCACTGCGCTGTCATAACCGCCCCTTGATTTCCACGACCAGCTCATGGCAGGCCGCTTCGATCAGGTCCAGAACCTGCTCGAATCCCTCGGCACCGCCATAGTAAGGGTCCGGCACCTCGTCCAGCGCCGCGCCATACCTGCGCAGAAACAGGTCGAGTTCGCCGCGAGCATCGTGTGGGCGCAGCGCCTGCAGATTACCCAGATTGCTCTTGTCCATGGCCAGGATCAGATCGTACTCACCGAAGTGAGCGGCCTTGACCTGCTGCGCGCGCTGGCGCGACAAGTCATACCCCCGCGCCAGGGCAGCCTTGCAGGTGCGACTATCGGGCGCCTTGCCCACGTGCCAGCCTCCGGTCCCTGCAGACGCCACCTGTACGCGCTCAGCGAGTCCGGCAACCTGTAACTGGTGGCGCAGCACACCCTCGGCGGTGGGTGAACGGCAGATATTGCCCAGGCAAACGAACAGTACGCGCATCAGCCCTCCAGCAAGCGCCGGACGCGCTCCAGGTCTTCAGGGGTGTCGACACCCACCGCGGGCGCTTCGATGGCGTCCTCGACGTGGATCCGCACGCCATGCCAAAGCGCCCGCAACTGCTCCAGGGCCTCGGTCTGCTCGAGCCAGCACGGGCCCCAGCCGACGAAATCCTGCAGGAAGCCGACACGGTAGGCATACATGCCGATATGACGGCGATACGGCACACCTTCCGGCAGCACGTCGCGCTGTTTGGCGAAGGCATCGCGCGCCCAGGGCAGCGGCGCACGGCTGAAGGTCAGGGCAAGGCCGTTCTTGTCGCTGACCACCTTGACCGCGTTGGGGTTGAACACGCTTTGCGGCTCGTGGATCGGCTCGGCCAGGGTTGCGATACCCGCCTCGGGGTGAGCAGCCAGGTTGGCGGCCACCTGATCGATGATCACCGGCGGGATCAACGGTTCGTCGCCCTGCACGTTGACCACGATGGCGTCTGGCGGCAAGCCCAGGTGCGCGACGACCTCGGCCAGACGATCGGTGCCCGACTCATGGTCGGCACGGGTCATCAGCGCTTCGGCGCCAAAGGCCTGGCATGCCTCGAGGATGCTGGCATCGTCGGTAGCAATGACTACCCGTGCAGCACCGCTCTTGCGCGCCTGCTCCCAGACATGCTGGATCATCGGCTTGCCAGCGATCGGCAGCAACGGCTTGCCCGGCAGGCGGGTCGAGCGCAGCCGGGCAGGAATTACCACAGTGAAGTCCAGGCTCATTTGTCCAGACGCTCGTCGTCGCTCAGGGTGCGCGCCTCGCTCTCCAGCATGACCGGGATGCCGTCGCGGATCGGATAGGCCAGGCCGGCGCCCTTGCTGATCAGCTCAGTCTTGTCGGCGCTGAGCTTGAGCGGGCTTTTGGTGATCGGGCAGGCCAGGATATCGAGCAGTTTGGTGTCCATGGAGGTGTCCTTGAGGCCGAAGGCCGGAAAGTGGAAGTGATTCAAGGCAGCAGACGAGCGAGCTGCGCATCGAACCAGGCGACGAAGGATGGAGACGGTTCGGCATCTACGGCCAGGTACCACCAGTCGTCACCTGCAAAGTCACGGCATTTCACCGCGTCCTTTTCGGTCATGACCAATGGCAGTGGTGGTTCGAATGCCAGGCTCTGGGCATTGAACTGCGCATGGTCGGCGAAAGGATGCGGCACAGGCTGCCAGTCTAGCCCTTGCAAGGTATTGAAGAAACGTTGCGGGTTGCCAATGCCAGCTACGGCATGAAGGGCCTGACCCGCAGGAAAATGTGCGAGTGGACGGCGCTCGCCGGTGCGCAGATTGACCAATGCACTCGGGCGCAGACCGAACGCGAATCCACCCGACGGATCGACGGTGGCACCGTTGTGCAGCACTGCACCGACGCCCTCCAGGCGCTCGACCGGCTCACGCAAAGGGCCGGCAGGCAGGCATCGGCCGTTGCCAAGGCCGCGGGCCGCGTCGATCAGCACCAGCTCCAGGTCGCGCGCCAGCCGGTAATGCTGCATGCCGTCATCACAGAGAATCAGGTCCAAGGACTCGCTGGCCAACAGCGCTTGCACGGCACGGGATCGGTCAGGGTCGATCATCAGCGGCACGTCAGTACGCTGCACGATCAGCAACGGTTCATCTCCAGCCTGCACAGCGCTCTGGCTGGCCTGGACCCGCCAAGGGAAATGCGGCGGCTTGGCGCCATATCCACGGCTGACCACACCAACCTTCAGCCCCTGGCTTCGACAATGTTCAATCAGCCAGAGGATCATCGGCGTCTTGCCGGTTCCTCCGACAGTGATATTACCCACCACGACGACCGGCACCGGAGCCCGATAGCTGGGGCTTTCGCCACTGAGGAAACGCGCACGCTTACGCGTCACCACACGCCGGTAAAGGGCTTCGAGCGGACGCAACAGCGCCAGGGCGGGATGGCCTTGGTACCAGGCGGCGAGCAGACGATCGGCGAAAGCCATCAGGGCGTCCCCGGGGCCGCCTCGACGGTGGTCATGCGCAGGTGGCTGAAGCCGAGCTTGCCAGCAGCATCCATCGCAGTGATCACCGCCTGGTGCGGGGTCTTGCCATCGGCACTGATCGCCAGGGGCAAGGTGTTGTCTCCCCCGGATTCGCGCTCAAGTGCCTCGGTCAGGGTGGCCAGGTCGCTCTTGGGTAGCAGGTGGTTGTTCACCGAATACACGCCATCGGCGCTGATCGTCACCTCCACCAGCTTGCCATCCAGCGGCGCCGCCGGTGCGCCGCTGGCCGCCTCGGGCAACTCGACGCGCAGCTGGGTCTCACGGGTGAAGGTGGTCGTGACCACGAAAAACAGCAAGAGCACGAACACCACGTCGATCAGCGATGCCAGGTTGATGTCGACGTTCTCGCGCTGTCGATTGCGCCGGAACTTCACGCCTTGCCTCCGGCCACCTCGACCTCGCGGTCGCCCTGCAGCACCTCGACCAGCTTGATCGCCTCCTGCTCCATGCCGACCACCAGCTCATCGATGCGGCGCAGCAGGAAACGGTGGAAGAATACCGCGGGGATACCCACCATCAGGCCCGCTGCGGTGGTGACCAGCGCCTTGGAGATACCACCAGCGAGCACCGCGGCGTTGGCCGTCATCTGCGAGCCCATGAACGCACTGAAAATGTCGATCATGCCGAGCACGGTGCCAAGCAGGCCGAGCAGCGGCGCCATTGCAGCGATGGTGCCCAGGGTGCTGATGTAGCGCTCGAGCTCGTGGATGACCCGGGAGGCGGCCTCCTCGATGCATTCTTTCATGATCTCGCGGCCATGGCGGGAGTTTGCCAGGCCCGCGGCGAGAATCTCGCCCAGGGGGGAGTCGGCACGCAGGGCCTTGAGCTTGTCACTGGTCAGTTGCTTGTCCTTGATCCACATCCATACCTGGCCCAACAGATGCGGTGGCGTGACGCGACTGGCACGCAGGGTCCACAGGCGTTCGACGACAATCGCCATGGCTGCGACGGAGCTCAGAATGATCGGCAGCATCATCCAGCCGCCGGACTTGACCAATTCCCACACAGTAAGCATCCCCCTGAAAAAGGCCGCCACTCTACCATAGGCAGGCATGGGGCTCATCTGCCGAAGGTCAGCGGGCTGTCGGGTGATTCGCATATTTCAGGCCTGCACAACCTACGAAGGCGGCTCACGCCAAAAGCGCCGCTGCGCACGCAATCCCTCGACCTCTCCCCGACTGCCCAGTTGCAGGCGCAGCGCCCCGTGCAATGCCGTGTCATGCACCGCCAACCCATGCCGCCGATAGCGCTCGATTACCTGCGGGTGCGGGTGACCAAAGCCATTGTATCGCCCACGGGAAATCATCACGCCACGCGGCGCGATAGCGCGGATGAAGGGCTCGGTGGAGGAACTGCGGCTGCCGTGATGCGGTGACTGCAGCCAGTCGACACGCGCCGCATCGGCGGATACCAGCCAGGCGCGCTCGGCGGCTGCCTCCATGTCACCAGCCAGCAGCAAGCGCTCGCCCTGAGCCTCGACCAGCAGCACGCAGGAGCGGTCGTTACTGCTCTTGCCACCCGGCCAGTGCCAAAGCGAGAAAATCACGCCATCCCACTCCCAGCGCTCACCACTGCTGCACACCTCCGCGTTCAAGGCTGCGGGCAACTCCCGCGCCTCGCCAGCCAGCACCCGCACCACTGGCAGGCCGCGCCGCACAGCCAGAGCGCCACCAGCGTGGTCGGCATGTGCATGGCTGATCAGCATCAGATCGAGCCGGTTGACGCCCAACCCGCGCAAGGTCGGCAATACCACGCTCTGCCCAAGGTCACTGGTGCCCATCGCCGGCCCGGCATCGTAGAGCAGGCTGTGATGCTGCGTGCGCAGCAACACCGCCAGGCCCTGACCGACATCCAGTTGCCACACCTCCACCTCTGCGTGCGGCACCTGCTCGCGAGGCGTCCACAGCGCCAGCAGCATCACCGCACCCAGCCCTCGCAGCGGCACGCCACGTGGCAGCAGGAGCAGCACCGCACCCGCACAGACCAGCCCCCACGCCCACAGCGAAAGCGACGGGGGCGTCCAGGCTGGCCGCCATTCGGCCAGCAGGCCGAGCCCGCGAAACATCAGGTCGATCAATCCACCTGCCAGCCACAGCAATGACTCGCCCACCCCCGTCAACGGCAATGCTACCGTTCCAAGCAGGGCCAACGGCAACACCGCCAGGCTAATCCAAGGTACTGCCAGGAGATTGACCAAGGGCGCGGTCAGACTGACCGGTAGCCCCAACGCCAGCAGCGCGGGCAACAAACCGACAGCGATCGCCCATTGAGCGCGACTCCAGGCCTGCCAAGGCCGCCAGCCACCCAGGCGCGCGCTGAAGCAGTAGATCAATACCGCCACCGCAGCAAAAGACAGCCAGAAGCCCGGCATCAGGCTGGCCAAGGGCTCGAACAGCAATACGCCGACCAATGCCAGCAACAGGGGGAAAAACGCTCCTAAATGACGAAAGCGCAGACGCCAGGCCAAGACAGTGGCCAGCATCAGGCAGGCACGCTGCACCGGCACCTGAAAGCCAGCGAGCGCGCCATAAGCCAGGGCTGCCGCCATCGCCAGGCCACACGCCCAAGGCAACCAGGGTAGCCTCCCAGGCCAGGCGCCCAGCCGCGCCAACCCAGCAACCAGCCCATAGACCAACCCCGCCAGCAAGCCTATGTGCTGCCCCGAGATCACCATCAGGTGCACGGTGCCGGTCGCCTGCAGTGCCTGCCAGTCCTCCCGCGCCAGTCCAGAACCGTCACCGAGCACCAGCGCAGCCAGCACCGCCTCCCGCCCCTGGGCGTCCACCGCCAGCACGCGCTGGCGCAGCCTGTCGCGCCAGCACCCGGTTGCCGGAGCCAGCATCTCCCCGGCCTTGACCGATCCGGTGGCACCTATTCGCCGCGCCAGCAGCATCGCTTCGCGGTCGGGACCATGAGGATTGAGCAGCCCCTGAGGGCGTCTGAGGTTGACCGCGAGTCGCCAGCGCTCGCCAGCCCTGACCATGGGACCCTCGAACCAGCTCAGTTGCATCCGGCGGGGCAACTGCGCACGTCGGGACTGCGCTTCGTCCAGTTCGAAACGCACGCTGCGACCAGACTGGGTCGCCAGCCCTATCACCCTGCCCTCCAGCCACAGCGTGCGCCCATCGAGCTCGGCGACCAGACGATCATCAAGGGCCTGCTGCGCCGACCAGCAGGCCCAGCTCATCCCCAACAGGAACCACCCTATCGGCCACGCACGAGTGAACAGGCACATCAGTGCCGACAAGAACAGAAGGAACAGCCACCCGACCGACGGCAAGGCAGGCAAGAGACCCAGGCTCAACAACCCGAGCGCCAGCGCAGACATCCCTGTGCGCATGAAGTAAAGCTCCGCAGCGTAATCGCCCCGTCAGGCTAGGCCTGTTTGGCCGCCGAGCTCACTCAACAATTGTCACAAACTCTGAACGAGGCTGACGTGGAATCAAGGCATACTCGCCCTATTCGAGCCCCGGGAGCCTACATGCCGCGCCGTCTCTTCAAACGCTACATGCCGGATCCGACCAGCATTCGGGAACACAAGTCCTTACGCTTTTTCGGCCGATTGCTGCACGACCCCAACCTCTGGCACCTGAATCGCCATTCGGTGGCGCGCGCCATGGGCGTCGGGCTGTTCGCGGCGCTCATCCCCATCCCCATGCAGATGCTGCTGGCTGCCGCCCTGGCGATACCGGTACGCGGCAACCTGCCCATCGCGGTCAGCCTGGTCTGGCTGACCAACCCGCTGACCATGCCACCGGTGTTCTTCGTCACCTACATGACCGGCGCCTGGCTGATGCAGATTCCCCCGCGAACGCTACCGGAGGAACTGACCTTCGAATGGATCACTGACCAGTTGTCCACCGTCTGGCAGCCGTTCCTGCTCGGCTCGGTGGTGTGCGGCGTGATACTGGGCCTGGCCGCCTACTTCACCACCTTGCTCTACTGGCGCTGGTGGGTCGGCCGGCAGTGGCGCCGGCGCAAATGCAGGATGTCATGCACGCATGCCGCGACCACTGACCAGCAGGCGGACGCACAGGGCATAGAGCACCACGGTAGCCACCAGCATGAAGGTGATCGCCGTACCAATGCTGATATCCGACACCCCTAGAATGCCGTAGCGGAACGAGTTGACCATGTGCAGCACCGGGTTAGCCAGCGACACGGTCTGCCAGAAAGGTGGCAGCAGGTTGATGGAGTAGAACACGCCACCCAGGTAGGTCAGCGGTGTCAGAACAAAAGTCGGGATGATCGAGATATCGTCGAAGTTGCGCGCAAACACGGCATTGACGAACCCCAGTAGCGAGAAGATCGTCGCCGTCAGCAACACCACGACGATGGTCACACCCAGGTGATGCACCTGCAGATGGGTGA
This sequence comes from Pseudomonas sp. SYWMCR5, assembly GCF_057197165.1. Classification (NCBI taxonomy): domain Bacteria; kingdom Pseudomonadati; phylum Pseudomonadota; class Gammaproteobacteria; order Pseudomonadales; family Pseudomonadaceae; genus Pseudomonas; species Pseudomonas sp. SYWMCR5. The sequence goes on along the minus strand of NZ_JBXUNH010000015.1, from coordinate 5,450 downwards.
AGAACATCGACAGGAGAGTCACGATCACGCCCACCGCCAGGCCACGCAAGACACCACCAAGGGTGTAGCCGACAAGAATGGTGTGCGGCGAGACCGGCGAGACCATCAACTCCTCGATCGAACGCTGGAACTTGCTGCCGAAGAAGCTCGATACCACGTTGCCGTAGGAGTTGGTGATCACCGACATCATGATCAGCCCCGGCACGATGTACTCCATGTAGGTGAAGCCACCCATGTCGCCGATCTGACGGCCGATCAGGTTACCAAAGATGACAAAGTACAGAACCATGGTGATCGCCGGCGGCAGCAGGGTCTGCGGCCAGATACGCAGGAAGCGTCGAACCTCGCGATAGACAATCGTATTCAGGGCGACCCAGTTGGTGCGCAGTTCCACACTCATACCGCCACCTTCGACAGGTTCTTTTCCACCAGGGCCACGAACAACTCCTCGAGTCGGTTGGTCTTGTTGCGCAGGCTCTGCACCTCGATGTTCTGCAGCGCCAATTGGCCGAACAACGCAGTGATGCCGATATCCTTTTCTACCTGCACTTCCAGCGTATGCGGCGTGATCAGCCGGCACGGGTAGCCTTGCAGCGTCGGCGCCACGGGCAGGTCCTGCTTGAGATCGAGGACAAAGGTCTCGACATGCAGCTTGCCCAGCAACTGGCGCATGCTGGTGTTCTCGACGATGGTGCCGTGGTCGATGATGCCGATGTTGCGGCACAGCTGTTCGGCTTCCTCGAGATAGTGCGTGGTGAGGATGATGGTGATGCCTTTCTGGTTCAGCTCGGTGAGGAAACTCCACATCGAGCGACGCAGTTCGATGTCCACGCCAGCCGTCGGCTCGTCGAGGATCAACAGGCGCGGCTCATGGATCAGCGCACGGGCGATCATCAGGCGCCGCTTCATGCCGCCGGACAGCGACCGCGACTGCACGTCACGCTTGTCCCACAACCCCAGTTGGGTGAGGTACTGCTCGGCACGCTCCTTGGCCAGCTTCGGCGGGATGCCATAGTAGCCAGCCTGGGTGACGACGATGTCGAAGGTCTTCTCGAACTGGTTGAAGTTGAACTCCTGGGGCACCACGCCGATGCTGCGCTTGAGCGCGGCAGGCTGGCGGTCCAGGTCGTGACCGAAGACATTCACCGTGCCGCTGGTCTTGTTCACCAGGGTCGAAAGAATGCCGATGGTGGTGGATTTGCCGGCGCCATTGGGGCCGAGCAAGGCGAAGAAATCACCTTCGGCGACCTCCAGGTCGATGCCCTTCAGGGCCTGAAAGCCGTTGCCGTAGGTCTTGGTCAGCTGTCTTATGGACAGGGCAGAACTCATAGCGGGTCACGTACCGAAGAAAAAGGTTCAGGACACGCCAGGTCAAGTCACTGGCGCAGTGAGTAGTGCGGCCATGGTGCAAGGCCTGACCGCACAAGTACAGTCATGTGTATCGATAGTGACTATCGAAACGGGCGGGGTATCCGCTCAAGTCAGTGCCGTCATCACCGCTTTCTGATAGGCCGGACGCGCCTTCAGGCGCTCGTACCAGGCCTGCAGGTGAGGGAGCTCGGGGCGTTCGATGGGCATCTCGAACCAGCCGTAGGCAAAGCAGCCCAGCGGAATGTCGCCCATGCCGATCTGCTCACCGGAGAGGTAGGGCTGGGTGGCCAGCGCCTTGTCGACGATCGCCAGCAACTCGCCGCACTTTTCCCGCGCAGCGTTGATCGCCGTCCAGTCACGCTCGTTCTCTGGCGTACGCAGCATGCCCCAGAACAGCGGGCGGAACGGCGCGGCGAAGGACGAGGTGGTCCAGTCCATCCATTTGTCCGCTAGGGCGCGCTGACGCGGATCGTCCAGATACCAGCCCTGCTCGGCACCATATTCGGCGCTCAGGTAGCGCACGATGGTGTTGGACTCCCAAAGGACGAAGTCGCCATCTTCGAGCAACGGCACCAGGCCATTGGGGTTGCGGTCACGGTACTCAGGCTCGTCGACCAAGCCGAACGCCCCACCGGCGTCGATCGATTCGAACTCTAGCCCCAACTCGTGGGCAATCCACAGCGCCTTGCGCACATTGCTCGAATTCTTGCGACCCCAGATCTTCAGCATGACGACGTCCTTAGTGAGTGCAGAGGGCGAACAGTCTACTCCACAGTGACGGCACCTGTACCAGCAGACAATGCGCTGAAACTCCTGTCGCCACACCCTGTCACTGTTCATAGCGAGCCATCCGGCGCATCGCGTCTAAGCTATCCGGGATGGCGCGAGCCCAAGCTTCCAAGGAGGAAGAACTATGCTGCTGTTGTGGTTGGTGGTGCTGGTGATCGGCGCCGCATATCTCACCCATCGACGTCTGGCACCGCTGCAGATCCTCGGGGTGATCGCTGCCTATGTGTTGCTGATGGGTATCTTCGCCGACGCACCCGGCTGGCTGCTGACCGTGATCTGGCTGGTGCTGGCCGCCAAGGCCGCCCTGCTGGTGCTGCCGCAGTGGCGGCGCCAGGTGTTCACCGGCCCCGTGTTCAAATGGTTCCAGCGCACCCTGCCACCCATGTCGCAGACCGAGCGCGAGGCGATCGACGCGGGTACCGTGTGGTGGGACGGCCAACTGTTCAGCGGCCAGCCTGACTGGAACACCCTGCTCGACTACCCTGCCCCCACGCTCACCGCAGAAGAACAGGCATTCATCGATGGCCCCACCGAGGAACTCTGCGCCCTGGTCAGCGACTGGCAGATCGGCCAGGACCTCGACCTGCCGCCCGCAGCCTGGGAACACATCAAGCAGCACGGCTTCTTTGCCCTGATCATTCCCAAGGAATTCGGTGGCAAGGGCTTCTCCGCCTATGCCCACTCGCAAGTGGCGATGAAACTTGCCACCCGCAGCGGCGACCTGGCCTCGACCGTGATGGTGCCCAATTCGCTCGGCCCCGCCGAACTGCTGCTGCACTATGGCACCGATGAACAGCGTAACCACTACCTGCCGCGTCTGGCCCGTGGCGACGAAATCCCCTGCTTCGCCCTCACCGGCCCACTGGCCGGCTCCGACGCAGGCGCCATGCCTGACACCGGCATCGTCTGCAAAGGAGAATGGAACGGCGAGGAAGTCATCGGCCTTCGCCTGAACTGGGAGAAGCGCTACATCACACTCGGCCCGGTGGCCACCCTGCTGGGCCTGGCCTTCAAGGCCTACGACCCCGATCACTTGCTGGGCGAACAGGAGTCCCTGGGTATCAGCCTGGCACTCATCCCCACCGACACCCCGGGCGTGCAGATCGGCAAGCGCCATCTGCCGCTGGGTGCCGCCTTCATGAACGGCCCGAACAGCGGCAAGGACGTGTTCGTGCCTCTGGACTTCCTCATCGGCGGCAAGGACATGCTCGGCAAGGGCTGGATGATGCTGATGAACTGCCTGTCGGTCGGTCGCTCCATCTCGCTGCCCGCGGTCGGCACTGGCGCTGCCAAGTACACCAGCCTGGTCACCGGCCAGTACGCCCGCATCCGCGAGCAGTTCAACGTGCCGCTGTCCGCCTTCGAGGGCATCCAGGAATCGCTGGCACGGATAGGTGGCAACGCCTGGCTGATGGACAGCGCCCGCCTGCTCACCGCAAAGGCAGTGGACCTGGGCGAAAAACCCTCGGTGCTTTCGGCAATCCTCAAGTACCACCTGACCGAACGCGGCCGTGAATGCATCCAGCACGCCATGGACGTACACGGTGGCAAGGGCATCATCATGGGCCCGAACAACTACCTGGGTCGCAACTGGCAGGGCGCGCCGATCTTCATCACCGTCGAGGGCGCCAACATCCTGTCGCGCAACCTGATGATCTTCGGACAGGGCGCGATCCGCTGCCACCCCTTCGTCCTCAAGGAAATGGCCCTCGCCGGGCGCGAGGATCGCGAGCAGGCGCTCAACGAGTTCGACGATCTGCTGATGAAGCACATCATGTTCGCCGCCAGCAATGCTGCCAGCACCTTCGTGCTCGGGATCGGGCTGGGACGCTTCGAGAAGGCGCCGGGCGACGCCCTCAGCCAGGGCTACTTCCGTGCACTGAACCGTCAGGCGGCCGCATTCGCCTTGCTTGCCGACCTGTCGATGATGCTGCTCGGTGGCGCACTGAAGCGGCGCGAACGCCTGAGCGCGCGCCTGGGGGATGTCCTCAGCTACCTGTACCTGTCATCTGCAGCGCTCAAGCGCTATCACGACCTCGGCTCACCCGAGCACATGCAACCCCTGCTGCGCTGGGCGCTGGAAGAAAGCCTGGGGCAGGCCGAAAAGGCCCTCGATCGGCTGCTCGACAACTTCCCCAATCGCTTCATCGGCTGTGCGTTGCGGGTTCTGGTATTCCCGTTCGGTCGCCGCCATACCGGGCCAAGCGATGAACTGGATAAAGAGGTGGCTGAACTGATCGGCCGACGCAAGGGTGATCCGGCCCTGGAGGAGCTGCTGGCGGGCTGCTTCCGCCCTGACGGCGAAGGTGATCCGGTAGCCGCCCTGCAGACAGCTTGCGACCTGCTGGACGAGGTGGCGCCACTGCACAAGGCGCTGCACCAGGGGCTCAAGGAGGGCAAGGTGCATCCGGCACCGGGCCAGTCGGACATCGAAGCCGCCGTGCAGGCTGGCGTGCTGCAGGCTGATGAGGGCGAGAGACTCCATGCAGCCGAAGCTGCACGTCGGACAGTGATCGATGTGGATGCTTTCGACAAGGCACAACTGCTGCCCGTGGAGGGCAAGGTGCGCTAAGTACCGTCAGTCGCACGGATCGCCGGCACCTGACGGTCCGGCGGTCAGGGCAGAGCGAGGCTGCGCCTGCCCCGGCGGGGCAAAACCTGCGTATACTCCGGCCCCCGTTTCAATACCAGAGGATCGCCCCCATGGCCAACCCCCACCTGGAGTACCACCTGCAACTGCTCCAACACCTGCGCACCATCCTGGTGGCCCTGGGCGACGCCGAGCAAGTGCCGGAAGAAAGCCACGCCCTGTTCCTCGAACGCTTCGACGAACTGCTGACCCTGCTGCCGCAGAATCCACTGGAAAGCCAGTACCTGGGCCAGGACCTGATCTGCCAGGTGATCACGCGCTACCCGCAGATCGCTCACCTGGTCCCGCGCGACCTGTTGTGGTTCTTCGGCGGCGACTGCCTGCACTACATGCCCGATGAGGAACTCGAGCTGTACCAGACCCTTGAAGAGCGTCGCTACGAAGCCGAGCAGAATGACGAGCCCTTCGACTGGAACCTGGAGAAGCAGTTGCTGAGCGCGCCTGACCAGGGCGAGCGCCACTGAGCAAAAAGGCCGCGGGCATTACAAATGCCCGCGGCCCCGTGGCTGCGATGTTTTTGAAGGTAAAAAAAAACGCCACTTCAACGAAGTGGCGTTTTCGAATGGAGCGGGAAACGAGACTCGAACTCGCGACCCCGACCTTGGCAAGGTCGTGCTCTACCAACTGAGCTATTCCCGCA
>NZ_JBXUNH010000014.1:0-55634 GCF_057197165.1 Pseudomonas sp. SYWMCR5 | reverse complement strand
GATGCCCTTGCCCAAGGCATTCTGCGTCGTGACCTGAGGTTGCGTTTTCTCTACCCAGCTTTTCAGTTGAGCCAGCAGTGGCAGGCTGCGCTCCATGCGGGCAGCCTTACGATCTTCATCGCTGCCGTCCTTAAGGTCGTGCTCGATGCCATACAGCTTGTTGATCAAATTCAGTGCGATGTCTGCTCGCCCGGTTTTACCCTTGGGCTGCACTTTCTGCGCTTCGACGAACTTGCGGCGTGCGTGCGCCCAGCAGCCCAATCGCTCCACGCCGTCCTGTGTGGCCAGCGCGTTGTAACCGGCGTAGTCGTCGGTCATGACATAGCCGCGATAGCCATCCAACAGGCGCGTCGGCACCTCCTGCGTTCGGCTGGTGGCGTAGTCAAAAAGGATCACCGAGCGATCAGGTGGGCCGCCGGTTTGTACCCACACCCAGGATTGGCTGCTGGGCTCACGACCCGGCTCTTTCAACACCTGCACACGTGTTTCGTCACAGTGGATGATCCGACTGTTCAACAGGCTTTCGCGCATCAGATTCAGCAGCGGCTGAAAGTGCTCGCTGCATTGAATCACCCAGCGTGCCAGGGTTTGGCGCGAGATATCGATACCGTGACGCCCCAACACTTTTTCGAAGCGGTGAAACGGCAAGCCGTCTACGTATTTGGTGGTCAGCAGCATGGCCAACACACTCGGGCTGGCCATGCTTTCTCTATCACCTGGGCGGGCTTGCCTGCCGTCACGGGCGCTGACTCGCAGTCCCGGCAGCTGTATACCTTGCGCACATGCTTGATGACGCGAATCTGCATCGGGACGATTTCAAGCTGTTCGCTGACTTCTTCTCCGATGGCATGTTTGCGGCAGCCGCAAGCGCAGGTCAGTTCATGCTCGGACAGTTCGTGGACAACCTCGATACGCGGCAAATCAGCCGGCAGTGGCTTACGTTTGCCACGGCGCTTGGTCGGTGCAACGACTTCTTCGTCGCCGGCCTCATCCAAGGGCTCGGCCAGGCTTTCTGCCTCGTCGAAGAGCGGCAGTTGTGGCGTCGCCGCATCGCCTGTCTGCTCGGTCTTGCGCCCGAACGCGGCTGGCGCAGCTGTCGGCTATTCAGCACAGCTCAGATGAGCCGCGTTGATTTGTTTTGAGGTTTCTGGAGACAAGACTTGTCTCGAGTTCGGGGGAGCTGTAACCCGTGAGCAGGTTTGAAGTGCCGTAGATACCTGTTCGCAGGCCCCGAGCCGGTTCCAACCGTGTGCTGTCGATGATTTGAACGGACCTCCAACGCCTCCGGTCCCATGCTGTGTACCCACCGTCCACAGCAAGAGGCCACTGCCATGAGCACCTACGACTGGGACCTGATCGAACGCTTGCTGCACGAGGTGCAGAACGGCGCAGGTCAAAGCTTCACGCCACGCCCCTACGCCGAGCAGCATGCTGCGGCGATGGCCGCCAAAGGCCAGCCGGTGGGCGATCTGGATCAGCTGAAAACCCGCGCCTGTGAATACGAAAAGCTGCTGTTCCAGCGCGGATTCATCGAAAGCCGGCCTGAAGAGGATGGCGGCAACGGTGAAAACTTCGTGCTCACCGAGCGCGGCTCGCGCCTGCTCAGCCTCATCGACAGCGCGATTCCAGGAGCGGACAGCCCACGCTTGAAGCTGGATCAGCAGGCAGATGCGCTGAATGAGTCCACCTTCGATCAGGTCTCGAGCAAGCCGCAGATCACACCGGGCGCGATTTAGGCTGGTATCGGCGGGGCGGGCGCGCCGATAATCGGTAATGGATCCATTTTCTGACTGCCGAGCGTTGCCATGCCCCTGACCCGACACGAGGCCCGCCCATGAGCGTGGCCCGCAAGAACACCGACGCCTTTGCCCTGCAGGTGATGCTGGGGCTGTGCCTGATCTGGGGCTCCCAGCAGGTGATGATCAAATGGGCTGCCGTGGATATCGCGCCGGTGATGCAGGCGGCGTTTCGCTCCGGTGTCGCTGCGGTGCTGGTCGGGCTGCTGATGTGCTGGCGAGGCGGCTGGGCGCAGTTGGGCAGCACCTGGCGCGCGGGTTTGCTGGCCGGGGCGTTGTTCGGGCTGGAGTTTCTGTTCATCGCCGAGGGGCTGAAGCTGACCTCGGCGGCGCATATGTCGGTATTTCTCTATACGGCCCCAGTGTTCACCGCGCTGGGGCTGCACTTCATGTTGCCCAGCGAGCGCCTGCGTTTGTTGCAGTGGCTGGGGATTGCGCTGGCGTTTGCCGGGATCGCCCTGGCCTTTGCGGGCGGGCTGTCGCTGGATCAACTCGATGGGCGGGTGCTGCTCGGCGATGCCATGGCGGTGCTGGCGGGGCTGATGTGGGGTGCGACCACGGTGGTGGTGCGGGCTTCGCGGCTATCGGAGGCGCCGGCGACCTTGACGCTGTTCTACCAGTTGATGGTGGGCTTCGTCGGCTTGCTGCTGATGGCGTTGTTCAGCGGGCAGATCGGTGCGGTGTCGTTCACGCCGTTGGCACTGGGCAGCGTGCTGTTTCAGGGTTTGGTGGTGTCGTTCTTCAGTTACCTGACCTGGTTCTGGTTGCTGCGCCAGTACCTGGCGTCGAACCTGGCGGTGTTTTCGTTCATCACGCCGTTGTTCGGGGTGACGTTCGGGGTGCTGTTGCTGGATGAGCCGCTGAGCGTGAACTTCGTGGTGGGGGCGGTGATGGTGCTCGGTGGTGTGGTGCTGGTGAGTGCCGAGCCTTGGGTGCGGCGGCAGTTGCGCCGGGTGGTGGGGTAAGGTGGGCTGTAGCGTGTCTGATTTTTCCTAATTCTCGGGCGCCGGTGTCAGGTTTTGAGTCGTTAGGATCTATCCTACGCGGCTTGCGGAAGCGTCTTAATTGTCGTGGAAATGCGTCAGGGATAACTTCGCCGGGTCGTCATTTGGCGACCGGGCGTGAGAAACCCGACGACGTGGCAGCGGCACTTCTTTATGGCAGCCGTGTGCGGACGGGCTTCGGCCCGGCCGGGCTCTCACGTCCTCGGTTTCTCACTCCGTGCACGGTTGCCACCCTAACTCCGTGAGAAAGAGTGGGGTGGTGATATCTCTGACCAGACGTGAGATTTGACCCCATGAAAAAGCTCGTCCCCGATCCACCCCGCCTTACGCACGTTCCCCACACCACAGTGAGGAGACGTGACCATGACTGACTTATCCAATGGCTACACCACCGCTGGTGTGGCGACTTTCCTGGACATGTACCGCGTACAGCCTGGCATTCCTTTCGAGCGGGTGCTGGAAGAAGTGTCGGTGATCCTTGGCTGTGTCCGGGAGTTGAGCGAGCAGGAACAGGTGGACCCGGTGAGCATCACCGCGCTGCACTACCTGAGCGCGATGGCCAAGGCGTTGCTGAACGACCTGGAGGTTGGGCGTAACTCGGTGCATTGAGGCCACAGCCCGGCTATGAAGCCGCCTCGACCTGTAGGGGCGGGCTTGCCCGCGAAGAAGATATCGCGCTGCCTGGCACGGGCTACGCCCGTGTTCGCGGGCAAGCCCGCTCCTACAGGGATTGGGCTGGTCTTTAGATTTTGAGCAAGACAGCTGCTCCTACACAGGGGTCGCCAGTTGCTCTGCGGCGCGTTGATCCGATCTGCTTGTCGCCACCAGCAACCCGGCGACCCCCAGCCCCGCAGCCGCCAGCAACAGTGCGGGTTGCAGCCCACCGCTGAAGTGGTTGCTCAGCGCGGCCAGCAACGGTCCGCTGAGTTGGCCGAGGGCGAAGCAGGCGGTCAGCAGGCCGGCGTTGCGTTGTGTGGCGTGGGGCGCGAGCTCTCGCGAACGCTGCATCACCAACTGCATGCAGGCCAGGAACGGCGCGCCACACAGCAGTACCCCGAGCCCCAGTCCGATACCACCGCCCAACAGGCAGGCCAACACACCCAAGGCTTGCAGCCAGAGAGTGGCGGTCAGCCAGGCGCTGGTGCGACCCGGGCCGCGCAGGCTGACGATCAATACGCCAAGCGCCGCAGCCAGGCCGAAACCGGGCCAGAACAGGTCGGCAAGCCATTGCCCCTGGAATTGCTGGCTGGCCATCTGCGACAGAAAGGTGGCCGGCAGGATGTAGCCAATGCCGTACAGCGCATAGACCACCGCCAGTCGGGCGATGCCGCGCGGGTGTGAATGAGCCTGTGCCGGTGCGTTAGTGGTCGCTGGCGTCAGCAGGTGGGCGCGGGGCAGCCACGGCAGCACGGCCAGCAGCATCACCAGCGCGGCCACCGAGTACATCAGCCACAACGCGGCCGAATCGAGGCTGAGCAGGTGCGCACCGAGCGCTAGGAAACCGGTGATGGCGATCCCCACGCCTGGGCCTGCAAACACCAATGCGCCGAGTCGCGCCCGACCATGGCTGCTGGCCACGTGCTGGCTGAGGCTGGTCAGCATCACCAATGCCCAGGCGCTTGCCACACCGGTGCCGAAGCGCAGTAGCAGGTGGCTCCAGAATCCGTTGGCAGCCCAGGAGGCCAGGGTCAGCAGCACGCACAACCACAGCCCGGCATGCAGGCGCAGGCGCACCTGGTGCGGGTGGCGGGCGAATATGCCGTCCACGGCGCCGATGAAATAGCCGAGATAATTGGCTGCGGCCACCAGGCCGCCTGCGGTCAGGTCGAACTGGCCTTCGGCAATCAGGCGGGGCATTTGTGGGGTCAGTGCGAAGCGGCCGATGCCCATGGCCATCATCAGTGCGACAGCACTGGCCAGCAGTTGCAGTAAGGGCGACATGGGAAGACTCCTGCGCAGTGGTAAGCGATGGATGGCAGGGTAGGGGTTCTTGACTTTCAATAAAATTGAATAATTATGATCAAGTTGTTCTGTTTTGGAGAATTCAATGGACTTCAGCCAACTGCGGATTTTCCAGGCGGTCGCCGAGGAGGGCTCGGTGACCCGGGCCGCCGAGCGCCTGCACCGGGTGCCCTCGAACCTGTCGACGCGCCTGCGTCAGCTCGAAGAGCAACTGGGGGTCGAGTTGTTCCTGCGTGAGCGTCAGCGTCTGCAGTTGTCGCCGGCAGGCAAGGTACTGCTGGATTACGCCAACCGCCTTGCGGCGCTGCGCGATGAGGCCATGGCGGCGGTGCAGGGTGGTCAGCCCGCAGGGGACTTCACCCTGGGCACCATGTACAGCACGGCGGCAATCCAGCTCCCGGCGTTGCTGGCGCGTTATCACCAGGCGTACCCGGCAGTGAACCTGCAGGTGCAGGCCGCGCCCAGCGGCGAGCTGTTGCAGGGCCTGCTCGAGCGCCGCCTGGACGCCGCCCTGGTGGATGGCCCGCCGGGGCTGGCCGGGCTTGATGGCGTGCCCTTGTGCGAGGAGCAACTGGTGCTGATCACCAGCCCCGAGCACCCGCCTGTGCACAGCGCGCGTGATGTGGCCGGGCGTTCGGTATTCACGTTCCGTCAGGGGTGTGCCTACCGCATGCGTCTGGAGGCTTGGTACGCGCACGACCACACGCCCATGGGGCGGGTGATGGAGATCGAGTCGTACCAGGGCATGCTGGCGTGTGTGATCGCCGGTGCCGGGGTGGCGATGATGTCGCGTTCGATGCTCGACAGCCTGCCGGGGCGCGAGCGGGTCAGCGCGCATACGCTGCAGGCGCCGTTCGATCATGCCGAGACCTGGTTGATGTGGCGCCAGGGCATGTGCGGGGCGAATTTGCAGGCCTGGATCGACCTGCAACAAGGTGAAACAGTAAACCGGCTGTCGGAGTACGGCGTTTCCGCTTGATCTGCGGCAAAATCGCCCATATCTGTAAGGTTAGACGCAGGCGATATACAGAACATGGGACTATGATCTGTATGAAGCATCGCAGGACTGATTTGCCGCAAGGCTGACCCGTGAAGGGGGCACTATGAACAAGCGCATGTACAACTGGCTCCACGACCTTGCCGTCGCCCTTGGCCTGGTACCACCGCCATTGCAACCGGTACCGATCCCCACCGACGAAGAACAGCGCAAGCGCCAGCCGCGTCGGCGCTGATTAGCGCAGGAAAAAGGCCGCTGCATCCTTGGGGGATGCGGCGGCCTTTTGCGTTTTTGCAAGGGGGATCTGTGGTGTGGCTTTCGTAGTGCATGGCACCGGCTTCGCCGGTGATCGCGGGACCAGCCCGCTCCCACAGGGATTGGGCTGACCTTTAGATTTTGAACAAGACAGCTGCTTCCACAGGGTAGGGGCGGGCTGGTCCGGAGATTTTCTGCCCTGGAATCAGGCCAGGTTCACCGCAGCCGTCGGTTTACGCGACATCAGGCTGACCACGATGAAGCTCACCAGGCCCACCGCCAGGCTGTAGTAGATCGGCGAGTTGGCATCCAGGCCGTCCTTGAACATGAAGAACAGCGCGGTGGCAAAGCCCAGCGACATGCTGGCGATTGCACCCGGGGTGGTGGCGCGTTTCCAGAAGATCGCCCCGATCAGCGGGATCAGCATGCCGCCGACCAGCAGGTTGTAGGCCAGGGTCAGGGCGCTGATCACGTCGTTCACCGCCAGGGCGATCACCAGCACTGCCACGCCAGTGAGCAGGGTGAACAGGCGGTTCACGCCCAGGCTCGAGCGCTTGCCGCCACGCAGCTTGGGCAGCAGGTCTTCGGTCAGGGTGGTGGACGCCGCCAGCAGGCCGGCGCTTGCGGTCGACATCATCGCCGCCAGTGCCGCCGCCATCAGCAGGCCACGGATGCCGTCGGGCAGGGTGGTCTTGATCATCTCGGCGAAGGCGTTGTTCGGGTTGGCCAGGTCAGGCATCAGCACATGGGCGGCCATGCCGATCAGGGCACAGGCCAGGCCGTAGATCACGCAGTACACGCCTGCGGCGGTGCCGGCGCGCTGGCAGACCTTCTCGTCACGTGCGGTGAACACACGCTGCCAGATGTCCTGGCCGATCAGGATGCCGAAGAAGTAGATCAGGAAGTAGGTGATGATGGTGTCCCAGCCGATGGTGGTGAGCTGGAAGCTCGCCGCCGGCAGCTTGGCCACCAGTGCATCCCAGCCACCGGCCTTGTACAGGCACACCGGCAGGAGGATGAACATCAGGCCCACGGTCTTGATGACGAACTGCACGATGTCGGTGAGGGTCAGCGACCACATGCCGCCGATGGTCGAGTAGACCACCACCACGCCACCGCCGAACAGCAAGGCCATCCAGAACGGCACATCGAGCAGCACTTGCAGCACGGTGCCCATGGCCAGTGTGGAGACCACGCCGATCATCAGCGCGTAGGCCAGCATGATCACTGCACTGGCCTGGCGCGCCATCGGGTTGTAGCGGCGCTCCAGGACCTGGGTCACGGTGAAGATGCGCAGGCGCAGCAGCGGTTTGGCGAGGAACAGGTTCAGGGCGATGATGCCCAGGCCCAGGGCCGCGCACAGCCAGAAACCGGAAATGCCGTGGACATAGCCCAGGCGCACGGTGCCGACGGTGGATGCACCACCGAGCACGGTGGTGGCCATGGTGCCCATGTAGAGGGTCGGGCCGAGATTGCGTCCGGCGACCAGGTAGTCTTCGTGGGTTTTCGCCCGCCGCATGCCGTACCAGCCAAGCCCGAGCATGCCAGCGGCGTAGATCAGTACAACAATGATGTCCAAGGCCATGGGTGTCTCCGATTATCTTTATTATGCGAGATCGATCGCTCGGACGCTCTCACCGCGTCCGGCGCTCCTCATCGAGTGTTGGCGGGCCTCTATGGCCCTGACCCACGGCTCCTGCCTGGGTATTGCAGGTGTTTCAGGTGATCAGCGACGCACCACGCCGGGAAGCACGCAGAGCATTTCGAACAACAGGTTGGCGCCCAGCAGCGAGGTGTTGCCGGTGGTGTCGTACGGTGGCGAGACCTCGACCAGGTCGCAGCCGATCAGGTCCAGGCCGTGGCAACCGCGGATGATTTCCATCGCCTGGATGGTGGTCAGGCCGCCGATTTCCGGGGTGCCGGTGCCTGGCGCCCAGGCCGGGTCGATGCCGTCGATGTCGAACGACAGGTACACCGGGCCACCGCCGACCTTCTCGCGCACTTCGGCCATCAGCGGCTCCAGCGACTTGTGCCAGCACTCTTCGGCCTGCACCACGCGGAAGCCCTGGCGGCGGCTCCAGTTGAAGTCGTCGGCGGTATAGCCCTGGGCGCGCAGGCCGATCTGCACCACGCGGTCGCAGTCCAGCAGGCCTTCCTCGACGGCGCGGCGGAAGGTGGTGCCGTGGGCGATCTTCTCGCCGAACATATGATCGTTGACGTCGGCGTGGGCGTCGATGTGTACCAGGCCGATCTTGCCGTGCTTTTTATGCAGGGCGCGCAGGATCGGCAGGGTGATGGTGTGGTCGCCACCCAGGGTCATGGGGATGACGTTGTGTTCGAGGATTTCGTCGTAGGCTTCTTCGATGATGCGCACGGCGTCGAGCAGGTTGAAGGTGTTGATCGCCACGTCACCGATGTCGGCGACCGACAGCGAGTCGAACGGGGCGGCGCCGGTGGCCATGTTGTACGGGCGGATCATCACCGATTCGGCGCGGATCTGCCGCGGGCCGAAGCGGGTGCCGGAGCGCAGCGAGGTGCCGATATCCAGTGGCACGCCGATGAAGGCGGCGTCCAGGCCTTCGGCGCTTTGCAGGTGAGGAAGACGGAGCATGGTGGCGATGCCGCCGAAACGCGGCATTTCGTTGCCGCCCAGTGGTTGGTGGAGAATCTTGTCCACGGTGGGCCTCATCAGTCGGTCGATTGTTCTGTTTGTTCGAACCTGTGTCGCGGCACGCTCGGCAAGCGCGAAGGCGCCGGCGACCAGGGACATTTCGGCCAAGTCTGCGCAAGGTAGTGCGCGGGAAGAATCGCTACCGACAAATACTTACTTCAGGAATTTCTGAACTATCGACGCGCAGGCGCGGTAGACTCTGGCGCATTTCCACTCGACGGAACCCGTGCGCCATGGCCTCATCGCTGCCCGACCTGAAACTGTTGCGCATCTTTGCCAGCGTGGTGCGCCACCAGGGTTTCGCCAATGCCCAGCGCGACCTCAACCTTTCGACGTCGGCCATCAGCACCTACATGAGCCAGCTGGAAAGCGCCCTGGGCCTGGTGCTGTGCCACCGTGGGCGTGGTGGTTTCAGCCTGACCAGCAAGGGCGAGCTATTCCACCAGGAGACCTTGCGCCTGCTGGGCGAGCTCGACGGTTTCGAGCAATACGCCGCGGCGCTCAAGGGTGAGCTGCGCGGCACCCTCAACCTGGGAGTGATCGACTCCACCGTTGGCGATCGCGCGCTGCCCCTGGCCGAGGCGATCGGCGCCTACAGCCAGGAGCACCCGGCCGTGCACTTGCACCTGTCGGTGTCCAGCCCTTACGAGCTGCAGCTGGGTGTGCAGGACAACCGCCTGGACCTGGCCATCGGCGCCTTCTCTTCGCGTATGAGCGGCCTGGTGTACCAGCCGTTGTACCGCGAGCAGCACTGGCTGTACTGCAGCAGCCGCCACCCGCTGTTCAGCGAGCGGCGCATTCCGGCGCAGGTCATCACTCAGCAACGCATGGTCGGCCGGGGTTACTGGAGCCAGGCGGAACTGGCCCGGCACGGTTTCAAGCACAGCGCGGCGACCGTGGAGAGCATGGAGGCGCAGTTGATCCTGATCCTGTCCGGTGCCTACATCGGTTACCTGCCCGAGCACTATGCCCAGGCCTGGGCCGACAAAGGTGATCTGCGGGTGTTGTCGCCGTCTACCTTCGGCTATCAGGCGCCATTCTCTTTGATCATCCGCCGTGGGCGCAGCCGCGAACCGTTGATCCAGACCTTCCGCGACCTGCTCAAGTCGCAGTTGAATGTGGGCTGATCGGCGTTGCCGAAAATACATTCCGTCAGGTCGGGAACTTTTCTTACAAATGCTGATCCCGCACGTGAAAAAGCTCTGCTAAACCTTTACTTGCTTTGATGAAATTTCCCTCTCATCTACACAAGCAAGGACCGCCCGAGATGCGCACGAATCTGCCCGTAACCGAGCATGAAAGAACGTTCTCCAGCGAGCAGCGGTTGATTTCCACCACCGATCTGAACAGCCGGATCACTTACTGCAACGACGCGTTCGTGGCGATCAGCGGATTCACCTACGACGAGTTGGTGGGGCAGCCGCACAACCTGGTGCGCCACCCCGACATGCCGCCGTCGGTGTTCGGCCATATGTGGGAAACCATCAAGCAAGGCAAGCCGTGGATGGGGGTGGTGAAGAACCGCGCCAAGAACGGCGACTTCTACTGGGTCAGCGCCTATGTCACGGCGGTCTACGAGAACGGTCGCATCAGTGGCTACGAGTCGGTGCGCTCGGTGCCGACTCGCGAACAGATTCGTCGTGCCGAAGCGTTGTACGCACGCCTGCGGGCCGAACGCTCGCCGGTGCCCTGGGCGGCGCGGCTGGGGCATGGCCTGGGGACTGGCTGGCCACTGGTGGGTGCCGGGCTGATTGCGGCGGCAGGCTACCTGTGGCTACCGCCCTATGCGGCGCTGGGCCTGCTGATGGTCAGCCTGTTCAGTGCCTGGTACCTGATCGAACACCGGCAGAACCAGGCCATTCGCCGTACCCTGGCCGAGCATCCCAAGGCTTTCACCAGTCCGCTGGTCGCCCTGACCTACAGTGACAACCCGGGCCTGCGCGGTCAGCTCGACCTGGCGATCATCAGCGAAGAGGCGCGTCTGCAGACTGCGCTCACGCGGCTGGTGGACGCTGGCGTCGGGGTCAAGTCACGGGCCGCGCAGTCAGCGGAACTGTCCGATGCCCAGGCGCAGATGCTCGACCGACAGCGCAGCGAAACCGACCAGTCGGCGACCGCTATCGCGCAGATGGCGGCGACCATCCAGCAGGTCACCCATAACGTGCAGAGTACTGCCCACGCGGCCGGCGATGCCGACCAGCTGGCGCAGCAGGGCAGTGACCTGGCCCAGCAGAGCCTGCGCGCCATGGGCAGCATGAGCGAGGCGGTGAACGACATCGGCCAGGCAGTCAATGCCCTGGCCGAGCAGACCCAGTCGATCGGCAGTGTGGTGGATGTTATCACCTCGATTGCCGAGCAGACCAATCTGCTGGCGCTCAATGCCGCCATCGAAGCGGCGCGTGCCGGGGAACAGGGCAGGGGCTTTGCGGTGGTGGCTGACGAGGTGCGTTCGCTGGCCCAGCGCACCCGCACCTCCACCGAGGAAATCCACCAGATCATTGCCTCGCTGCGTGCCGGTGCCGAGCGCGCGGTGAGCAGCGCCAGCCGCGGCGAGCAGATTTCTCGCGATAGCGTGCACAGCGTCGAGGCGGTGCAGTCGGCACTGACCGGCATCGTCCAGGCGGTGAGCCGCATTACCGGCATGAGCCAGCAGATGGCGACCGCGTCCGAGCAGCAGAGCCATGTGGCGGAGGATATCAACCAGCAGATCGTGCGCATTGCCCACCTGTGCGACGAAAGCGCCGGGCAGGCGAAGCAGGGGGCTGAGATCAGCCAGGATCTGGAGCGGATGGCGGAGTACCTGCATAGCCTGGCGGAGCGGTTCAATCGTTAGAGGGGGGTGGCCCGCAACGCGGGCCCCGATTTCCGGCATACAGTTCCGGCATATGGCAAAATCCCTCCGCCAACGGAGACCCCCATGCCCAGACCCCGCTGCGAGCGCTGCCAGCGTCCGCTCGCCCATTGCCTTTGCCCACTGATCCCGTCACTCGACAGCCGCACCCGCGTAGTCCTGCTGCAGCACCCCAGTGAATCCAGCCACGCCCTGAACACCGCCCGCCTGGCTGCGTTGGGGCTGCGCAATGCCGAGCTGGTGATTGGCGAAGTCTTCGAGGATCTTCCTGCACTGCTGGCCACCCCCGGCTATCGTCCGGCGCTGTTGTTCCCGGGCGAGCAGGCCGAGGTGGTGTCGGCCTATGGCGAAGGCGATGCGTTGCCGCTGCTGCTGATCGTCCCAGACGGGACCTGGCGCAAGGCACGCAAGCTGCTGTACCTCAATCCGCTGTTGGGGGGACTGCCGCGGGTGACGCTTGGCCAGGTGCAGCCCTCGCGTTACCGGCTGCGCAAGGCGCCGGAGGAGGGTGCGCTGTCGACCTTGGAGGCGGTGGTGCAGGTGTTGAATGGGTTGGAACAACCCGCGAATTTCGATGAATTGCTCAGACCGTTCGAGGCATTGATCGAGGGGCAGATCAGCGCCATGGGGGCTGAGACCTTTGCTCGGAATCATGGGCAAGGATGACGGATTGGCGGGGGCCTTTTCGCGGGCAAGCCCGCTCCCACAGGGGCCCCACAGCATTCAGAATGTTATGGGGCAGTCCAATTTGTGGGAGCGGGCTTGCCCGCGAAGAGGCCACCACCCATCCCACGGCCCTCACCGCTCGCGCATTGCCTCGGTCCTGGCTTTCATGACCGGCTTGAGCAGGTAATCCAGCACACTCTTCTGCCCGGTGATGATGTCCACCGTCGCGGTCATCCCCGGGATGATCAGCAGCGGCTTGTTGTCCCCGCCCAAATGGTTCTTCTCGGTGCGCACCTGGATCAGGTAGAACGCATTGCCCTTGTCGTCGGTGACAGTGTCGGCGCTGATCAGCTCGAGTTTGGCCTTGAGCCCGCCATAGATGGTGTAGTCGTAGGCACTGAACTTGACCATCGCCACCTGCCCCGGATGCAGGAACGCCACGTCCTGCGGGCGCACCTTGGCCTCGATCAGCAGGTTGTCCTCGATCGGCACGATCTCCACCAGGTCGCTGCCGGGCTGGACCACGCCGCCGATGGTGTTGACCTTGAGCAGCTTGACGATGCCACGCACTGGCGACACCACGGTGGTGCGGTTGACCCGGTCGTCGATGGCGATGCTGGTGGCGGTGATCTTCGACAATTCCGTGCGCTTGTCATTGAGCTCCTTGGCCGCGTCGGAACGAAAACTCGCCTCGGACTCCTGGATCTTGCTGCGAATCTCGGCAATGGCCGCTTCAGCGCGAGGAATGGCCAGGTTGGTCGCGTTCAGTTGGCCGCGGGCTTCGACGCTGCGCTGCTTGAGACGCAGGATTTCCACCGGAGAAATGGCGCCTTTGCTCACCAGTGGCGACGACATGTCCAGCTCTTGCTGCAGCAGCCCTACCGCTGAACGGTACTGATCGACCTTGGAGCGGAATTCGGCGAGCTCCTGGGTCTTCTGCCGCAGTTGTTCGTTGAGCGTCTGCTTCTCGCTGGTGAGCCGGCGCTGACGCGACTGATAGAGGGCGATTTCGTCTTCGGCCACCTGCGGTGCCTTGGCGCGGATTTCGTCCGACAGCGCGAAGGGGCGCCCTTCGGATTCGGCCGACAGGCGCTCGACCTGTGCGGTCAGGGCGTAGCGGTCGGCTTCGCTCTCGCCCTTGTTCGACTTGAAGCGGGTGTCGTCCAGGCGCAGCAGGGTGGCGCCCTTGTCGACCATCTGTCCTTCGCGCACGAAGATCTCGGTGACGATGCCGCCTTCGAGGTTCTGGATCACCTGCACCTTGCTCGAGGGGATGGCCTTGCCTTCGCCGACCGTGACCTCGTCGAGCACGGCGAACTTGGCCCAGACCAGGGCCACCAGCAACAGCGCTGCTGCCAGCCACACCGTGATGCGCGACAGGCGCGGCGAGTCCTGCAGGGTGGCGCCGGCCAGCTCCGGCATGTAGTCGCGCTCGGCATGCTTGTCGGCGCCGGCGAGATGGCTGCGAACGCTTTGGCTGAGGGGCATGTCTACCTCCGATGAAAACCACGGAGCCTCTGGCAGCGCCGTTCTTGACGTCGTTTACAGGGCTGCGCCGATACGGCCTTTGCGCAGGGCGTCGATCACCGCGTCCTTCGGCCCGTCGGCCACCACCTTGCCGTTGTCCAGTACCACCAGGCGGTCCACCAGGCTGAGCATCGAGCTGCGGTGGGTGACCAGCAGCAGGGTCTTGCCGGGCACCCAGGCCAGCAGGCGTTGGCGCAGTTGGTCTTCGCTACTGTTGTCCATGTGGCTGGTGGGTTCGTCGAGGATCAGGATCGGCGGCTCCAGCAACAGTGCGCGGGCCAGCAGGACGGCCTGGCGCTGACCGCCGGAGAGCAGTTGGCCACGCTCGCCCAGCGGGCGGTCGAAGCCCTGCGGATGTTGGCGGGCCAGTTCGCTGACGCCGGTCAGCTCGGCGACTTCGAGCATGCGCGCGTCGCTGACGTGGCGTGCGCCCAAGGTCAGGTTGTCGCGCAGGCTGCCTGCCAGCAGGGGCATGTCGTGGGCGACATAGCCCAGCTGGTTGCGCAGGTCGGCAATATCCAGTTGGCGCAGGTCGAGGTTGTCCAGCAGCACCTGGCCTTCGTCAGGGTGATGAAACCCCATCAACAACCGCCCGAGCGTGCTCTTGCCCGAACCGCTGCGGCCGATGATGCCGATGCGCTCCCCGGGTTTGATCGACAGGTTGATGTCGTTCAGGGCAGCGGCAGCCTGGCCGGGGTAGCGGAAGGTCACGTGGCTGATGCCCAGGCCGCCCTGCAGCGCCGTATGCTCCAGTGCCTGCTGGCCGGGTTGGCGCTCCTGCGGCAAGCTCATCAGTGCGTCGGTGCTGCGCATGGTCAATTGCGCTTGTTGGTAGCGGGTGATCAGCCCGGCGATCTGGCCCAGCGGCGCCAGCACCCGGCTGCCGAGCATGTAGCAGGCGACCAGGGCGCCCACGCTGAGGCTGCCGGCGATGATCGAGTAGACCCCCGCGACGATGGTGGCCATGCCGCAGAACTGCTGGATGAACAGCGTGCCGTTGCTGGCCAGGGCCGACAGGTTGCGGGCATGGGCGTCGAGACGGGCGATGGCGCCGTTGGTGTGTTCCCACAGATACTGGCGTTCGCTTTCGGCGCCGCAGGCCTTGAGGGTTTCCAGGCCGCCAAGGGTTTCGATCAGCAAGGCCTGGCGCACGGCGCCGAGGCTCAGGCTTTTCTGCACCGTATCGCGCAGGCGCATCTGGATGAACAACGCCACACCCACCGCCAGCGGGAAGGCCACCAGCGGGATCAGCACCAGCCAGCCGCCGAGCAGGCCGATCACCAGCAGCATCAGCACCACGAAGGGCAGGTCGATGATGCTGGTCAGGGTGACGGCGGTGAGGAATTCGCGCAGGCCCTGGAAGTCGTGGATGCTCTGGGCGAAGCCGCCGATGCTGACCGGACGTGCTTTCATGGCCATGCCGGTGATGCGCTCGAACAGTGTGGCGGACAGGATCAGGTCGGTCTTCTTGCCGGCCTGGTCCAGCAGGTGCGCGCGGACCATGCGCAGTACCAGCTCGAAGGCGGTACCGATGAACAGGCCGATGACCAGCACCCACAGGGTCGAGAGTGCCTGGTTGGGCACCACGCGGTCGTAGGTCTGCATCACGAACAGCGGCACCATCAGCCCGAGCAGGTTGATCAGAAGGCTGGCCAGCAGGGCATCGCTGTACAGCCAGCGTGAATGCTTGAGGGTGTCGCGAAACCAGGCTTCGACCCGTGGCAGCAGTGGCGTACGCAGGTCTTCGAGGGTATGTCGCGGGCGGGCGAACAGGGCTTGCCCGCTGTAGGCCTGCTCCAGCGCCTGGCGCTCGACCCATTGCTCGCCACCTTCGGCCTCGCACGGCAGTATCAGCGCCCGTCCATCTTCGCTCCAGCGTTGCAGCACGGCGCTGCGCCCGTCACTGAGCAGCAACAGTACCGGCAGGTTCAGCGGGCTGATGGCGCCTAGCTCACGGCGCAGTACTCGCGCCTGCAGCCCGGCGCGGGCGGCGGCCCGGGGCAGCAGTTCGAGGCTCAGGCGCTGGTCGGCCAGCGGCAGGCCGGCACACAGGCTGGCGCGGCTGGCCGGGCACCCATGAACCTTGCACAGGATCAGCAGGCCATCGAGCAATGGATCATCCGCAGCCAGGTTGGGCTGCGTGCTTTGCATACTGGTCACGATGGCCTACTCCTGCCGCGGTGGACGGGAAGTGGCTGCAGGGGGCTACAGCCGCCTTTCGCAGGGCCTAGCGCATATCGGGCAACTGCGCCTCATTGCGCACTTCGGTCTTGGCGATGGCTTCCGGTGGCAGCGAGATGCGCTGCTTGCTCAGCAACTCGCCCATGGTCGCCAGCACCCGGTACATGGAAAACTCTTCGGTGTAGCGCACTTCGGTGTAGCGACGGTTGGCGTTGTACAGCTCGTTCTCGCTGTCGAGCACGTCGAGCAGGGTGCGCTGGCCCAGGCCGAACTGGTCCTGGTAGGCACCACGCACGCGTTGGGTGGTCTCGGCGTATTCACGGGCGCTGGGGGTCTGCTTGCGTGCGTTGTTCATGGCGTTCCAGGCCAGGCTCAGGTTCTCGGTGAGCTCGCGCAGGGCGTTGTTGCGGATGTCCATGGCCTGGTTGATCTTGTGCGCATCGGACTGCAGGCGCGCCTTGTCGCTGCCGCCGCGGAAAAGGTTGTAGCTGAGCTCGACGCCGGCCTGCCAGTCGTTGTTGCTGTGGCCGCGCTCGCCGCCCAGGTTGTTGTTGGCACCGGTGGCCAGCACTGCGTCCAGGCGTGGATAGAACGGCGACTTGGCCACTTCGTACTGTTTCTCTGCAGCGTTGACATCGGCCTGGGCGGACTTGAGGTACGGGTTGTTCTCGCGCATGCCCTGGCGGGCTTCATCGAGGGTGCCGGGCATCTGGATCTTGATCGAGGTCGGCGTTTCCAGTTCGTCCGGCTGGCGGCCGATGACGCTGTAGAAGTTGGCCTCGGCGTCGGCCAGGTCGACCTCGGCGGTGTCCAGGTTGTTTTCCGCCAGGGCGCGACGGGCGCGGGACTGGTCGAGGTCGGCGGTGCTGCCCACGCCGCGCTCGCTGCGCAGGCCGATCTGGTCGTTGACGCGCAGGTGTGCCTGCAGGTTGTTCTTGGCCAGGGTCACCAGCTCACGGCGCTTGAGCACTTCCAGGTACACCTCGATGGCGCGCAGGGCGACATCCTGGGCGATGGCCTGGGTGTAGTACGCGCGCGAGGTGGCCACCGATTCGGTGCGCCCGACTTCGTTGGCGGTGTTGAAGCCGTCGAAGATCATCTGCCGCAGGCGCAGCTCGGACTGTGTGTAGTTGAGGGTTTCCTTGTTGTGGTTGCGCGTGCCGTCGGGGTTGATGCCGCGCGTATTGAGGTTGTCCGAGCGCTGGCGGCCATAACCGGCCACCAGGTCGACGCTGGGGTAGTAGCCTCCGCGCGCGAACTTCACATCCTCATCGGCCGACAGCTTGCTGTTGCGATTGGAACTGATCTGAGGGTGGTAGTCCACGGCGCTCTGGACAGCCTCGGTGATCGACATCGCCTGAGCGTTGGCACAGGCCATGGCCAACAGGATCGCACTGGTGATGGGGGTTAACACGCGCATGGGGTACTTCTCCCTGGTCTTTAAAAAAGTCCTGCGATTCGCCAAAAAAATGACGAAAAATTGAGTTGAAACCGTTTCAGGTTTGTAACAACAGAGCTAAGAACATTTAACGGGCAAGCTAAGAAGATTTTTTCATAAGGTCTATGCGAAAAAAAACTTATGCGGTCTAAGCAAACCGAGACATTGTTCTATTCAAGCGCCCGGGTAAATCGGCTGCAGTACCTGATTTCCGGGCTTCGGAGAAAGTTCCAGATTTTTTGCAGCTAAGGACCCTGGAGAGGACAACGACGGCGGAATTTGGCGACAAAAAATTGGCATTATAATGATGGCCAATTCCCACTACCGCACGCGTTGAGCTGTCTTGGTGAAGGCGATTTCTCACCCTTGTGACAGACGCGAGACCCCGCAAAGGATCGCTTCCCGCATTACCTGGCCCGTCCGCCACTGCAGAAAGCCAATCGGCAGGGGAGGCGTGCGTTCATGGCTAAATCAATTGGCGTGGTCAGCAAGGTCATAGGCCAGGTATTCGCGGTGGGCAGCGACGGTGCCAAGCGCATGCTGGTGGAGGGCGACCGCCTGTTCGCTGGCGAACAACTGGAAACCGGAGCCGCCGGTGCTGTGGCCGTACGTTTGCACAACGGCGCCGAGCTGACGTTGGGACGAGGCAGCAGCCTGGAAATGACCCCGGACCTGTTGGCCAACCGTGCTCCCCACGTACAGGCTCCTGATCCGCTTCCCAGCCAGGCGCAGCTCAGCGATGTCGAGCGTCTGCAACAAGCCATTGCCGCAGGTGCCGACCCGACGCAGGAGGGCGAAGCACCCGCCGCCGGGCCTGGCGCCAACGGAGCGCCCGGGGCCTTGGGGGGCGGGCACAGTTTCGTGTTGCTGACCGAGGTGGCCGGACGGGTCGATCCGACCATCGGCTTCCCCACCGCCGGCTTCAACGGTATTCCGGAACTGGCCAACCGTTACATCGGCACCCTGGACGCCGACAACAACGCAGGGCCCTTCGGATCGCCGCTCAATCCGCCGGTCAATCCCCCTGTAAACCCGCCGATCAATCCACCTGTGAATCCTCCCGTTACACCGCCGGACAATCCTGTCACCCTGCGCGGGCTGGACCTGAGCCCCGCCGAACTGACCCTCAACGAGGCAAACCTGCCATTGGGATCGGCCAGCAACCCGGCAGCCCTGACCCAATCCGGCAGTTTCACCGTGGTCGCGCCGGATGGTGTGTTCAACCTCAGCGTCGGCGGTATCAACGTGGTGACTGCCGGTGTGGTGACCGGTGTGGGCCAGTCCATTACCACGGGCCTTGGCAACGTCCTCACCATCACCGGTTACAACCCGTCCACGGGTGTCGTCAGCTACAGCTACACCCTCACCGGCGCCGAGCACCATCCGGACGGGGCGGGCAGCAATGAACTCGGCGAGCATTTCCCGGTGCTGGTCAGCGACACGGATGGCGACGTCGCCAGTGGCTCGCTGGACGTGATCATTCGCGACGATGTGCCCACGGCGGTCAACGATACCAACGCGGTCACCGCCACCGAGCAGCACACCCAGCTCACCGGCAATGTGTTGGACAACGACGTCCAGGGCGCCGATCGGGTGGTCGGCGGCCCCGTGGTGGCCGGTACCTACGTCGGAACCTACGGCACCCTGGTGCTTGCTGCGGACGGCTCCTACACCTACACGCTCAACGTCAACGATCCGGACTTCAAGAGCCTCAACGGTGGCGGACATGGCGTCGAGACCTTCACCTACACCCTGACGGATGCGGACGGCGACACCAGCAGTGCGACCCTGACCCTGAACATCACCAACCTCGACGATCCGGTAACCCTCGGTGGCCTGGATGTGAAGGGCGGTGAGCTGACGGTCTTCGAGAAACACTTGAGCAACGGCAGTGCGCCGGACAGCACCGCCCTGACCCAGAGTGGCAGCTTTACCGTCAATGCACCGGACGGCCTGCAGACCCTGAGTGTCGGTGGCATCAGCGTGGTCAGCGGCGGCATCGTGACGGGTTTCCCGCAGTCGATCACGACCGCGCTGGGCAACACCCTGACCATCACCGGCTACAACCCGGCCACCGGCGTGGTCAGCTACAGCTACACCTTGCTCGGTAACGAAGGCCATCCTGCGGGCGAGGGCATCAACAGCCTGAGCGAGCATTTCAGCGTGATCGCCCAGGACACCGATGGCAGCAGCGCCACGGCCACGCTGGATGTGAACATCGTCGACGACGTACCCCAGGCGCAGCCCGATTCGGCCAGCGTGGTGGAAGGTGGCACGGTCAGCGGCAACGTGCTGCTTAACGATCAGTTGGGCGCCGACCAGGCTGGGACCAGCAATGTGGTGGTGGGCGCGCGGGCGGGGTCCGACACCTCGACCTCGGCCATCGGCAATCTCAATACCGCGATCGGGGGCCTGTATGGCACCCTGACCATCGATGCCGCTGGCAATGCTACCTACCATGCCAACCCGAATGCCGTGGCGCCGGCCGGTGCCACCGATGTGTTCGTCTACACCATCCGCGACACCGACGGTGACGAGAGCACCACGACCATCACCATCAACGTCAAGGATTGCTCGCTGATCGCCGGGCCCAACGACGGCGTGACGGTGTACGAGAAGGCGTTGGACCTGGTGAAGGACGGCAATGACCTGGCGCCGGGTACTGTCACCGGCAGCACACCGAGTTCCACTGGCGAAACCGCCTTCGGTAGCCTGGCGGGCTCCGTGAGCGGTGGCGTCGGTGCGCTGACCTTTACGCTGGTGGGCAATGCGGTGGGCCAGTATGGCCAGATTCAGCTCAATGCCGATGGTTCCTACACCTACACGCTGACCTCGGCGCCGAAATCGCCGGATAACGTCAATGATGGGGCGAACAGTCTGACCGAGAGCTTCACCTACGAGGTGAAGGATTCGCTGGGCAATTCGACCACCAGCACCATCGTCATCACCATCGTTGACGACGTGCCCAAGGCGCACAGCGATTTTGCCAATGTCTTCGAGGGCGGCACGGTCAGTGGCAACGTGCTGGTCAATGATGTATTCGGCGCCGATGTGGTGGCTGATGGCAAATACGTGGTCGGGGTTCGCGCAGGCGGTGATACCTCCACCTCGGCCATTGGCCAACTGGGCGTCCAGGTGGTCGGCCAGTATGGTTACCTGACCCTCGATGCCCAGGGTAACGCGACCTATCACTCCAACCCCGACAGTGTCGCGCCGCCTGGTGCTACGGATGTGTTCGTCTACACCATCCGCGATGCCGACGGTGACGAGAGCACCACCACCATCACCATTGATATCCACGACTGCTCGTTGGTCGCAACGCCTGATGGCGGCGTGACGGTGTACGAGAAGGCGCTGGATCTGGTGAAGGACGGCAATGACCTGGCGCCAGGCACTGTTACCGGCAGCGATCCACACTCCCCGGGCGAGACGGCCTCGGGCTCGCTGGCGGGGGCGGTGAGTGGTGGTATCGGGGCGATGACCTTCACCCTGGTAGGCAACGCCGCAGGTCAGTACGGGCAGATCCAGCTCAATGCCGATGGCTCCTACACCTATACACTGACCTCGGCGCCGAAAACGCCGGGCAACGTCAATGACGGCGCGAACACGCTGACGGAGTCCTTCACCTACCAGGTGAAAGATTCGCTCGGCAACTCGACCACCGGCACCATCGTCATCACCATCGTCGACGATGTGCCCAAGGCGCACTGCGATGTCGCCAGCGTGACTGAAGGCGGCGTGGTCAGCGGCAATGTGCTGGACAACGACATTGTCGGTGCAGATGTGCGCGGCGACGGCCAGTACGTGGTCGGCGTGCGTGCCGGCTCCGACACCTCGACCTCGGCGATTGGCCAGGTCGGCAGCCAGATCATGGGCCAGTACGGTTACCTGACCCTCGATGCCCAGGGCAACGCGACCTACCATGCCAACCCCAACAGCGTGTCCCAGGCCGGCGCTACCGATGTGTTCGTCTACACCATCCGTGATGCCGATGGCGACGAGAGCACCACGACCATCACCATCAATGTGCACGACAGCAAGCTGGTGGCCTGCGAAGACAGTGAAGTGAAGGTGTATGAAAAAGCACTGGACCTGAACAAGGATGGCAACGACCTGGCCGCAGGCAATGTCACCGGCAGTGACCCGCACTCGACAGCGGAAACCGCGTCCGGCAGCCTCGCGGGCTCGGTGGGTGGTGGTGTTGGCGCGCTGACCTTCAGCCTGGTGGGCAATGCCACGGGGCAATATGGCCAGCTCCAGCTCAATGCCGATGGTTCCTACACCTACACCCTGACCTCAGCGCCGAAAACGCCGGGCAACGTCAATGACGGTGCGAACAGTCTGACCGAGTCCTTCACCTATCAAGTGACGGACTCCGTAGGTAACTCGACTACCAGCACCATCGTCATCACCATCGTCGACGATGTACCCAAGGCCCATTGCGATGTGGCCAGTGTGACTGAAGGCGGCGTGGTCAGCGGCAATGTGCTGGACAACGACATTGTCGGTGCCGATGTGCGGGCAGACGGTCAGTATGTGGTCGGCGTGCGCGCCGGCAGCGACACCTCGACCTCGGCGATTGGCCAGCTTGGCAGTCAGGTCATGGGCCAGTACGGCTACCTGACCCTCGATGCCCAAGGCAATGCGACTTATCACGCCAACCCTGACAGTGTGTCCAAGGTCGGCGCTAGCGACGTGTTCGTCTACACCATTCGCGATGCCGATGGTGACGAGAGCACCACGACCATCACCATCGATGTGCAGGACAGCAAGCTGGTGGCTTGTGAGGATCGTGACGTCACCGTGTACGAGAAGGCGCTGGACCTGGTCAAGGACGGCAACGACCTGGCGGCGGGCACGGTCACTGGCAGTGACCCGCATTCAACGGCGGAAACCGCCTCCGGCAGTCTGGTGGGGTCGGTCGGCGGCGGTGTCGGGGCATTGACCTATAGCCTGGTGGGCAATGCTGTCGGCCAGTTCGGGCAAATTCAGATCAACGCCGATGGTTCCTACACCTACACCCTGACCTCGGCACCGAAAACCCCGGACGGTGCGGACGATGGCGCCAATCCGGTTGTCGAGTACTTCACCTACAAGGCCACCGATTCGCTGGGCAACAGTGTCACCAGCACCATTGCCATTTCCATCGTCGATGATGTGCCCAAGGCCGTGTGCGCCGAACGCAGCATCACGCCCGGCCAGGTGGACTCCAATATCCTGCTGGTGATCGATGTCTCCGGCAGCATGAACTTTGCCTCTGGTGTGCAGGGGCTGAGCCGTCTGGCCCTGGCAAAGCAGGCGATCAACGCCTTGCTCGACAAGTACGACGACATGGGCGATATCAAGGTGCAAATCGTCACCTTCGCCACCGGGGCCTGGGTCAAGACGCCGGTCTGGGTGTCGATCGCCGAGGCCAAGAGCATCGTCGCCGGGTTGAGCGCCGACGGCTCGACCTACTACGATTCGGCGGCCATCAAGGCCCAGGAGGCCTTTGCCAGCAGTGGCAAGATCGCGGGGGCGCAGAACATCAGCTACTTCTTCTCCGATGGCGTGCCCACTGACAATCATTCGATGACAGCGGTGCGCGAAGCGGCCTGGGAAAGCTTCCTCGACAACAACGGGATCAAGTCCTACGCCATTGGCTTGGGCACCGGCGTCAACCAGGCCAACCTCGACCCCTTGGCCTACGACGGCAGCAGCCATGTGGATACGGGCTCCGTGGTGGTTACCGACCTCAGCCAGCTCAGCGCCGTGCTGTCGGGCACTGTGCAGGGGGCGCCGATCACCGGCAGCCTGATGAATGGCGGGCACTTTGGTGCCGATGGCGGCTTCATCAAGGCGCTGCTGGTCGATGGCACCACCTACACCTTCGATCCCAAGGCCAATGCTGGGCAGGGGGGCTACAGCGTTGCCGGAGGGCCGGACAAGGCCAGCTTCGATACCAGCGGCAACACGCTGTCGATCAAGACTGCGCTCGGTGGCACGCTGCTGGTGGACATGGACACTGGTGAATTTACCTACACGCCGCCGAAGGATACCGGCAGCAGCCAGGTCGAGAAGTTCGGCTTCACTGTCAGCGACAACGACGGCGACACCAGCAGCGCCAGCCTGATGGTGAAGATCAATAGCAACAGCGCGCCAGTGGCGGGTGCCGACCACATCATCACCAATATCACCGGTGCCAGCGTCACCGTCCCGGCCCAGGCGCTGCTGGCCAATGACAGTGATGCGGATCACGACCACCTCAGCGCTGCGCCCATCACCTTCAACACGGGCTTTGCCGACAAGGGCGCGGGCTTCACGGCAGGCAGCCAGGCACAGACGCTCAAGTTCGATGGCACCGCCAACAAGCTCGAGAATCAGCTCAAGGACCTGGCGCGCAGTGACTTCACGGCGATCTCGGGCTCCATGACGGCGGCCTTGGTGATTGCTGGGTACCTGGGTTCGATCAGCACCGGCAATGCCAACGATGAGGACACCCTGACCGTGACCCTGCGCAAGGGTGAGAGCCTCAGCCTCGACCATGACCGCCCGACAGGCAACCTGATGCTGGAGTGGAAGGATGCCAACGGCAGCTATCAGCCGATCGCCGACGGTGGCAGCTTCACCGCCAGCCACGACGGTGTGTACAGCATTCATGTGATCAACAGCGAGAATGCCCTGGGTAACAGCAAGGCGGCGGAGAACTACAAGCTGAGCCTGGTGATCGACTACAGCCATGCCGAGAACGAGGTCTACCAGGGCAGCTACACGCTCAGCGACAACCATGGCGGCAGCGCCTCCGGGGCGGTGGACATCACCTATCAGGCCGGTAGCACCTTGCAGGGCACGGCAGGCGACGATGTACTGCTGGCGGGCAATGGCGACGACACCTTGAACGGTGGTGCCGGCCACGATGTGCTGGTGGGAGGGGTGGGGAACGACGCCCTGTACGGCGGGGAGGGAGATGATCTGCTGATCGGTGGCCCCGGCAACGACCTGCTGGACGGCGGGCCCGGCAATGACACCGCCAGCTACGCGTCGGCGACGGCCGGGGTCACGGTCGATCTCGGCCATGTCGGTGCGCAGAACACCGGCGGGGCGGGCCTCGACACCCTGGTCAGCATCGAGAACCTGATCGGCTCGGACTACAACGACACGCTGATCGGCAACGAGGGGGACAATGTGCTCAGTGGTGGCCTGGGGGACGACATTCTCATCGGCGGTGGCGGTAACGACATCCTCATTGGCGGGCCAGGCAACGACACCCTCACCGGCGGCAGCGGCAACGATACCTTCGTCTGGCAGAAAGGCGATACCGGGCACGACCGGGTGACCGACTTCACGCCGGGCAGCGACCGGCTCGACCTGTCGCAATTGCTGCAAGGCGAGAATGCTACGGCAGCCTCGCTGGATGACTACCTGCACTTCAAGGTCAGTGGCAGTGGGGTCAATGTGGTCTCGACCATTGAGGTCAGTAGTGTGGCGGGTGCTGCGGCGACCCAGACCATCGATCTTGCCGGCGTCGACCTGGCCCAGCATTACGGGGTGACGGCGGGAGCGGGGGGCATGATCGCGGCAGGGCACGATACCGCGACCGTCATCAGCGGTATGCTCAACGATCATTCGTTGAAGGTGGATACGGTGTAACCGGTTACGGATGGCGCAGGGTCTTCTGCTTGAGGATGTAGAGGGTGACCAGCACGGCGCTGGTGAGCATGAAGGCCCTGGCCCAGAACAGCGGCACCAGGTAGCTCGACAGCCCGATGCTCGCCCACATCAGGCCGATGGCGTAGACCTTGCCCTTGAGCGGGATACCTTCGCCGTTGAGGTAGTCGCGAATCCACGGTCCGAGCCTGGGGTGGTTCACCAGCCAGTCGTGGAAGCGCGGCGAGCTGCGGGCGAAACAGGCCGCCGCCAGCAGCAGGAAAGGGGTGGTGGGCAACACCGGCAGGAAGATCCCCAGCACCCCTAGCGCGACACTGAGCCAGCCGACGGCCAGCAGCAGGTAGCGCACCACTGCGAATCAGTGGTGGCGCGGCTTGAGCAGGGCCGGCTTTTCTTCCGGCGCGTGCAGCAGCAGGAACAGCGCGCTCAGTGCCTCGGGAATCTGCACGACCATGTCGTCCTGCAGGTTGGCGTTGCTGGCGATGTCGGCGAACTCAGGCTGTTCGTCGAACAGGCCCGAGCCAACCATGATCGGCAGCAGCATTTCGCTGACTTCCTCTTCGGCGTTCTCGAA
Organism: Pseudomonas sp. SYWMCR5; assembly: GCF_057197165.1. NCBI lineage: Bacteria > Pseudomonadati > Pseudomonadota > Gammaproteobacteria > Pseudomonadales > Pseudomonadaceae > Pseudomonas > Pseudomonas sp. SYWMCR5. The sequence goes on along the minus strand of NZ_JBXUNH010000014.1, from coordinate 30,065 downwards.
CCAGGCCTCTTCACGCAGGAACACGCCCTCCATGAAGCCGATGCACCACCCGCGCAGGTCGGAATCGTCCGGCTCGTCGGTCAGGTCCAGCTCGCAAGGCAGGTCGAATTCCTCGTCGCTGGCCAGTTGGCGAGCGATGTGGCCCTTGAGGGCCACCAGCGTCGCTTCGATCTCGGTGCGCTGGGCTTCGCTGGCGTAGTGAGGTTCTTCGGCGAAAAGCGCGTCGATCCATTCGCGCTCGGGAACGTCCTCGGCACAGATCGACAGCGCGGTCAGGTAGCCGTGTGCGGCGACGTAGTCCAGCGCTTCTTCGTGCAGCTCATCGGCGTCGAGGAAGGCTTGCAGGCGGGTCAGTTGCTCGGCGAAGGACATTACAGGGCTACCTTGGGGAATAAACGATAGTGAATTCTAGCACCTTGCAGCCTCGGCGGGGCAAAGGGAACGTCTGTCACCGGAGCCTGCCGCAGAGCAGGGCACTCGGGTATACTCCGCAGTTTTTCAAGCCAGCTGGCGTTTCTGCGCCGCCCGGCAAAAACCGCTTACGCATTCGACGTGTGCGCGGCGGATTTATCGTCCAGCCTGTGTCCAGGATGGTACGGCGATTTGGAGTGGCAAATGCTCGAACAGGCTCAGCGCGTCCTCAAGGACATCTTCGGCTACGACAGTTTCCGAGGTCGCCAGGCGGCGATCATCGAATGCGTGGCCAACGGGGGCGATGCACTGGTCCTGATGCCCACCGGGGGTGGCAAGTCGCTGTGCTTCCAGGTGCCAGGCCTGCTGCGCCCTGGCCTTACCGTCGTGGTCTCGCCGCTGATCGCGTTGATGGACGACCAGGTCGCCACCCTCGATGAGCTGGGGGTGGCTGCGGCCGCGCTGAACTCGACGCTCAGCCCCGAGCAGCAGCGCGACCTGGCTGGGCGCCTGCGCCGCGGCGAGGTAAAGATGCTCTACCTGGCGCCTGAGCGCCTGGTGCAGCCACGCATGCTGGAGTTCCTGCGCGACCTGGATATCTCGCTGTTCGCCATCGACGAAGCGCATTGCGTGTCGCAATGGGGGCATGACTTCCGCCCCGAATACCTGCAACTGGGTCAGCTTGCCGAGCTGTTCCCGCATGTGCCGCGTATCGCCCTGACCGCCACTGCCGACATGCGCACCCGTGAGGAGATCGTCCAGCGCCTGCACCTGCAGGGCGCGGAGCGTTTCCTGTCGAGCTTCGACCGGCCCAACATTTTCTATCGCATCGTGCCCAAGGAATCGCCGCGCAAGCAGTTGATGGCGTTTCTCGGCGAGCGGCGCGGCAACGCCGGCATCGTCTACTGCCTGTCGCGCAAGAAGGTCGACGAAACCGCCGCCTACCTCTGCGAGCAGGGATTCCCGGCATTGCCCTATCACGCCGGCCTGGCTGCCGAGACCCGCGCGGCCAACCAGCACCGCTTCCTCAACGAGGAAGGGCTGATCATGGTCGCCACCATCGCGTTCGGCATGGGCATCGACAAGCCCAACGTGCGGTTCGTCGCCCACCTCGACCTGCCCAAGTCGCTTGAGGCCTATTACCAGGAAACAGGTCGGGCCGGGCGTGACGGCCTGCCGTCCGATGCCTGGATGGCCTACGGCCTGCAGGACATGGTGATGCTCAAGCAGATGCTGCAGAACTCCGAAGGCGACGAGCGTCACAAGCGTATCGAACAGCACAAGCTCGACGCGATGCTGGCGCTGTGCGAAGAGACGCGCTGCCGGCGCCAGTCTTTGCTGGCCTACTTCGACGAGGTGCTCGAGCAGCCCTGCGGCCATTGCGACAACTGCGTCGACAAGGTACAGACCTGGGATGCCACCGAGCCTGCCCGCCAGGCGCTGTCGGCCGTGTTTCGCACTGGCCAGCGCTATGGGGTTGGCCATCTGGTCGATGTGCTGATGGGCAAGGATAACGAGAAGGTACGCAATTTCGGTCACGAGAAGCTGTCGGTATTCGGGGTCGGCAAGGCGCTGGGCGAGCACGAGTGGCGGTCGCTGTTCCGTCAGCTGGTTGCCCGTGGCCTGGTGGACATCGACCTCGAAGGTTATGGCGGCCTGCGTCTGTCCGACACCTGCCGGCCACTGCTGCGAGGCGAGGTGAACCTGCAACTGCGCCGTGATCTCAAGCCGCAGACCGTGGCCAAGTCCTCGGGCAGCGGCGGCGGCAGCCCGGCCAGCCAATTGGTGCGTGCCGAGGAGCGCGAGCTGTGGGAGGCGCTGCGTACACTGCGGCGCAAGCTGGCGGAGGAGCACAGCGTGCCGCCTTATGTCATCTTCCCCGATTCGACGTTGCTCGAGATGCTGCGCAGCCAGCCCACCAGTCTCAGCGACATGGCCCAGGTCAGTGGCGTGGGTGCGCGCAAGCTGGAGCGTTATGGCCAGGCGTTCCTGGAGGTGCTCAACGGCGCCGGCGGCACCGAGGAGGCACCGAAGGTGGTGCTCGACCTGCGGCACGAACTGGTCAGCCTGGCCCGCGCCGGCATGACCCCGGCGCAGATCGCCGGGCAGTTGAACTGCAGCGAGAAGAACGTCTACAGCCTGTTGGCCGAGGCCATCGGGCGCCAGGAACTGAGCCTGGAGCAGGCGCTGGACCTGCCAGAAGAGTTGATGATGGAGGTACAGGACGCATTCCTCGACGGGGAGGGTGAACTGCCGCCGGTTTCGGCCATTGCCCCGCAGTTTGGCCAGCGCGTGCCGGAAGGTGTGCTGTATTGCGTGCGTGCGGCGCTGGCGGCGGAGTTCGAGCTCTGAGGCAATAGTGCCTGCTGCCGTGAGCGTAGAGTGCCGCCGGTAACGCCGGGTTTCCCGGTCATTCCTGACCTTTGTCATTCTTTTTGTTGATTATCGGACGTTTCCCACTCGCCGAGCCTTGCCTGATACTCCGGGGCATGATTAGCTGACTAATAATTAGTTCTATCGATCGAGTTGCTTATGCCCCTGACCGACAACCAACACCGCTTCGGCATGCAGCTGGCCCAGATGTCCCGGGGCTGGCGCGCCGAACTCGACCGCCGCCTGGCCGGGCTGAACCTGTCCCAGGCCCGCTGGCTGGTGCTGTTGCACCTGGCCCGTTTCGACGAAGCGCCGACCCAGCGCGAGCTGGCGCAAAGTGTCGGTGTCGAGGGCCCGACGCTGGCGCGCCTGCTCGACAGCCTGGAAAGTCAGGGGCTGGTGCGTCGTCAAGCGGTCATGGAAGATCGGCGCGCCAAGAAAATCCTGCTGTGCCCGCCTGCAAAACCGCTCATCGATCAGATCGAAACCATTGCCAATGCCCTGCGCGCCGAACTCTTCACTGGCGTCGATGAGGCGGATCTGGAGGTGTGCATGCGCGTGCACGCGAAGATTCTTGGCAACCTCGAGAAGTCCTGACCACAGCACTACGCGTCAGCGGCACGAGAAAACGGATATAGGCTCACGCCCTATCCGTTTTTTTATGTCGCGCCTTCGCGCGTACTAGAAGGTGTGGCCCAGGTTCAGGTACACCGCCTTCTGGTGCTCGGTGTTGGCGCCATAACTGATGTTCAGCGGCCCAAGCGGTGTGTCCAGCCCGAGGAAGATGCTCGCTGCGTTGATATAGCCACTGTCGAACTCGTTGTCGTTGTTCCAGGCGCGGCCACGCTCCAGCGACCCGCCCAGGTACAGCGGGAAGTCCAGCGGCAGGTAGGCGCGTGGTGTCAGGCGCCGGTAGTAGACCATGCGCATCAGGCTGATGTTCTGCCCCGACACCGAATCCTGGCGAAAGCCCGATAGCTGACGAGCACCGCCAAGCACGAAGCTGGAGGTCACCACGTCGGTATCGTCCAGGGTACGGCCGTAGCGGCCGCCGAATACCCAGGTGTTCGGCCCGTAGCTCAACGCCTTGTCGATGTTGAACTGCCACTGGCGGTAGTCGGTGTCTGAATCCAGCGAGCGGTCGTACTTGCGCAGGGTCAGGCCGATGTCCTCGCCGCTGTGGGGGAAGTACACGTTGTCGAGGGTGTCGAAGGAGTATTTCAGTTCGTAGAAGCCTTCATTGAAGCTGACCTTGGGCAGGTCCTGGTCGCCGATGCGCACTTCGGCCTCACCCCAGGCCTTGCCCACGCCCAGGCGCACTTCCCCGTAGGTGCCGATCTGTCGACCCAGGTTCAGTCCGAAGCCGTAGCGTTCCAGGCGGTACTCGGCAACCGGATCGTTGTCCAGGGTCGCTTCGATGTTTTGCGAGCCAAGGGACAGGTACGGCGCGACAAAGTAGCGCGAACCCACGTCCAGCGGCTGGTAGAACTCGCTGTACAGTTCCTGCTGATCGCCGATCTGTGCCCGGGTCAACCATTCGGCGCCCAGGCGGTTGATGCCATTCACCCGATAACTGGCACCCAGATTGAAGGCACTGTCGCCGCGCATGTCGTCGGACAGGTTCAGGCCCAGGCGCAGGTAGTCGGTGCCGCCGCGCTTGCCTCGGGCGTTGATCACCAGTGTGTTGTCGTCGCCCTTGTGCACCACGCGGTACTGCACCCGGTCGAAGTAGTCCAGGCCGTAGAGGGTACCCATGTCGGTCTCCAGGCGCTCCAGCTCCAGCGGCTCGCCGATGGGTTGGCGGATGTAGTAGCGGATCACGTCATCGCTGACCTTTGAATCGTTCTCCACCTTGATCGCCGTGATGATGGGCGTGCGCTGTTGCGCAGAGCGGGCCGCGGCCAACTGGCTGTCGCCGCCTGCCTGGCGCAGCACCGCCAGGCGTGCGTCGAGGGCGCGGGTGGCGCGGTAGCCGGCGTCGATCATGTCCTGGGCACGACCGAAGTCGGTGACGCCAAAGGCTGCCAGTGCTGGTTGTACCAGGATGTCGTCGCGGTGCAGGCTGGCCAGTTGCTCCTCGGAGTTGCGCCGGGTCATCAGGGTGATCGACTGGTTGAGCACGTCCACGACCGTGGCCAGTTGCTTGCGGCTGCGCAGCGGGGTGCCGATATCGACGACGATGGCCATGTCCACGCCCATTTCGCGCACCACATCCAGTGGGATGTTGTCGACCATGCCACCATCCACCAGCAGGCGCCCGTCGAGCTCGACCGGGGCGAACACTGCCGGAATCGACATGCTGGCGCGCACCACCTGAGGCAGGTGGCCACGGCGGAACACCACTTTCTCGCCGCTGGCGATGTCGGTGGCGACGGCGCGGAACGGGATCGGCAGTTTGTCGAAGTCGCGAATGTCAGCAGTGTGCGCCAGCTTGCTTTCCAGCAGCAATGACAGGTTCTGGCCCTGGATCACACCCAGCGGCAGGCCAAGGCTGCCGTCATCGCGAAAGCTCAGCTTCTGCTTGACCAGGAAATCACGGTCATCCTGCTTGCGGCGAAACGGCACATCCTTGCGCGGCGGGGCGTCGGAGAGTGCCTGCTGCCAGTCGAGGGTGCGCGCCAGGTGCTCGAGCTCCTCGATGCTGTAGCCGGAGGCATACAGGCCGCCGACCACCGCACCCATGCTGGTTCCGGCGATGGCGTCGATGCGCACGCCCTGTTCTTCCAGGGCCTTGAGCACGCCGATATGCGCCAGGCCGCGGGCGGCGCCGCCGGAAAGTACCAGGCCGACCTTGGGCCGGGGTGGCTCCACGGCCAGGGCGGTGAACGAGGTGAGCGCCAGCAACAGGCATAGCAGCAGATGATGCATCGTGAGTCTCAAAGCGGTGGGCAAAGACCGCTAGTATAAGCGGCTCACCCACCAGGAAATGTCCTCATATGGCCGATACCAAACCCGAAATCGTCATCACGTATTGCACGCAGTGCCAATGGTTGCTGCGCGCTGCCTGGCTGGCGCAGGAACTGCTCAGCACTTTTTCCGACGATCTCGCGCGAGTCGCCCTGGAACCGGGCACTGGTGGAGTGTTCCGCATCACTTGCGACGGCGCGCAGATCTGGGAGCGCAAGCTCGATGGTGGCTTCCCCGAGGCCAAGGTGCTCAAGCAGCGGGTGCGCGACCAGATCGACCCGCAGCGTGACCTGGGCCACAACGACCGTTGATCATGCACCTTCGGCCAGGCGTTCACGCTGTGGTGGTGGCTCGGCAGACAGGCGGCTGGACAGCACGATGGCGAAGATGATCAGCACCCCGCCAGCGAGCATGCGCAGGGTGGGGGTCTCGGCGAACACCATCCAGGCCACGGCAATACCGTAGACCGGCTCCATGCCGAACACCACCGAGGCGGTACGGGCCTTGATCACTGCCAGGCTGGCGACGAACAGGCTGTGCGCCACCCCGGTGCAGAAGATGCCGAGCAGGGCGATCCACAGCCAGTCCATCGGTTTCACGGCACTCAGGCCCGGCAACGCGAAGGGCAGGAGGCACAGGCCGACCACCAGGTTCTGGCACAGCGCAGCCTGCACCGCAGGCACACGACCGGAGCCGGCACGATTGGTCAGCGACAGCAGCGAGAACAACAGGCCCGACAGCAAGGCCCAAAGCAGGCCGCCCGTGGCCTCGCTGGCCAGGTTGAACGCCGGGGTGACCAGCACCAGGCCGATGCTTACCAGCAGTACCAGCACGGCTTCGTTGCGCCGGATGCGCTCGCGGAACAGCACGCCCTCAAGGATTACGGTGAACGCTGGAAAGCTGGCAAAACCGAGGGTGGCGATGGCAACGCCACCGACCCGCACGGCGATGAAGAAGCTCACCCAGTGCCCGGCCAGCAATATGCCGCCAAGTAGCAAACGCCCCAGGTCCTGAGCCCTGAGTCGCTGCCATCCCTTGCGGGCGAGGCCGGCGAACAAGGCCAGGGCCAGCACCGCGAAGAGTGCGCGGCCAAAGACGATGATCGAGGGCGTGGCACTGGCGGCCAGTTTGCCGAAGACGCCGGTAAGGCCGAAGAACAGCGCGCCGATGTGCAGGGCGCCGAGGGCAGTACGGTGGTTCATGCTGAGTCCTTGCTCGAGATCGTTGCTGGCACTTGCGCGGGTAAACCCGCAGCCACAGGCCGATACAGGCACAGTGTAGAGCTCGGGGAGAACAGATTCTGTCGCGATCCTGGCGTCAGTTGTCGCCAGACTCTCGTCGCAGCGCCAGCGGCGTAAGGCCGAATGCCCGCAGTATCGCCGCCGAAAATGCACTCTGCGAGCTGTAACCCACCTGTGCGGCGATTTCGCCCATCGGCAGCGAAGTGCGAACGATCAGTTGCCGTGCCTTGAGCAAACGCCGCTGGCGGATGTAGTCCATCGGCGTCATGCCGCATTCCTCGACGAAGCGTGCGTGCAGGCGGGCACCTGACAAACCGGCCAGTCGTGCCAGGTCGGCGACCTGCAGCGGGTGTGCGGCATGACGCTCGATATGTGCATCGAAGGCGGCGTAGGGCAGGCGTTTGCTGGCGGTGGTGGGGGCGGCAGCGGTGTTCAGGCTGGCCAGCAGCAGGAGTGCGCCTTGGCGGCTGATCAGCGGGTCATTCACCGGGCTCGCCGCGAGCCAGTCCACCAGTTGCTGCTGGCGGCCGTCGAGCAGTAGCGCCGCCGAGCGCTCGAGCAGGCGATGGCTGGCCTCGGCGTGGCCGCCCATCTGTTCGCGCAGCCAGTGTTCGCCTGGAATATCCAGCACCAGGCAGTGGCTGCCCGCGTCGCTGGCACAGGTGTGGTGAAAGCCGGCGGGGACCACGATGAGCCCCTGGCGGTCGATGCGCACGCCCCGGCCCTGTACTTCGAAATCCAGTTGCCCACGCAGGCCGAACACCAGTTGCGGGTGTTCGTGGCTGTGGGCGAGCAACTCGTCGCGGTAGTGGCGCAGGGAAAGGATCGGACCGACCATGGGAGCATCCTTGGAACAGAGGTGCAGTGTATCACCGTGGGAATTGCCCGCGAAAAGGCCGGCGCTCCGTCCGGGACGATCACTCGTCACATCACTGCCACCAATCTGTCATCCGCACCTGCCAGTCTCCTGCAAACAGCGCCGGAGGCCGCCCCATGACACATGCCGAACTTGTCCGTCCGTCACGCAAGCAGCGGGTGCGCACCCTGTGGATCTCCGATGTGCACCTGGGCACCCGGGATTGCCAGGCCGAACACCTGTCGCAGTTCCTCAAGGGCTACCAGGCCGACCGCGTCTACCTGGTCGGCGACATCATCGACGGCTGGAAGCTGCGTAGCGGCATCTATTGGCCGCAAGCCCATACCAACGTGATCCGTCGCTTGTTGACCATGAGCAAGCGCGGTACCGAGGTGATCTACGTCACCGGAAACCACGACGAGTTCCTGCGCCGTTATTCGAAGCTGGTCCTGGGCAATATCCAGCTGGTCGACGAGGCCGAGCACCTCACCGCCGATGGTCGTCGCTTGCTGGTGGTGCATGGCGACCAGTTCGACGTGATCACCCGCTACCACCGCTGGTTGGCGTTTCTGGGCGACCGGGCTTATGAGTTCACCCTGGTGCTCAATCGCTGGCTCAATCATTGGCGTGCCCGCTACGGGTATGGCTACTGGTCGCTGTCGGCTTACCTCAAGCACAAGGTCAAGGGGGCGGTGAACTTCATCAGCGACTTCGAGGATGCGATCGCCCATGAATGCACGCGCCGGGGGTTCCAGGGTGTGGTGTGTGGGCATATTCACCACGCCGAGATTCGCAAGGTGGGCGAGGTCGAATACCTCAACTGCGGTGACTGGGTCGAATCGTGCACGGCGTTGATCGAGCACTGGGATGGCCACATCGAGCTGTATCGTCTGGCCGATGCCCAGGCACGGGAAATCGAGCGCGTCGCGGCGTTGCGCGAGCCAGCTTAGTTCGATAAGGCCGCAGGCCTCTCAAAGGCTGATCTTGCCTCTCAGGATGTCGCGGAACATCGCGAAATCACCAATCAGGCTATACAGCGGATACGTGAAAGTTGCCGGTCGGTTCTTCTCGAAAAAGAAGTGCCCGACCCAGGCGAAGCCGTACCCGGCGAACGGTATGGCCAGCAATAGCAGCCAGTTGCCGCTGCCAATGGTGTAGGCCAGCAGGGCGATGACCAGGCTGGTGCCGACGAAGTGCAGGCGTCGGCAAGTAGGGTTGGCGTGTTCGCCAAGGTAGTAGGGGTAGAACTCGGCAAAACTGCGAAACTGCGCTGTGCTGTTCATGGGCTGTGTTCCCGCAGGTGCGTTTTTGTTCAGGATACACGGCGTGGAGCCTGTTTCGAGTCTAGAGTCACTGGGAGCGGCTACCAGTGACAATTGGCGCCAATTGACTATCCTTTTGATTCACCGCTGGAGCGGTCAGCACAAGAAATCTGTCATGAGTGAAAGAACCACGTCAGCCAGCTGGGCATCAGGGATCGTCAAGGCGCTCGAGCTGGAAGGGCTCGACTGCCGTGCCATGTTCAAGCAGCTCGGGCTGGATTTCGCCGCCTTAGACGATCCGGATGCACGCTTCCCGCAGGACGCCATGACCCGTCTCTGGCAGCTGGCGGTGGAATTGTCGGGCAACGAGGCCATTGGCCTGAACATGGCACGCGTGGTGAGGCCCGCGTCCTTTCATGTGGTTGGCTATGCGCTGATGTCCAGCCGTACGCTGGCCGAAGGTTTCGAGCGCCTGGTGCGTTACCAGCGGATCATCGCCGAAAGCTCCGACCTGAGCTTCCGTCTCGGGCCTGAGGGCTATTCGCTGATTCTCACCGTTCATGGTGATCACCTGCCTCCGACCCGGCACAGCTCGGAAGCCTCGCTGGCCTGTGCGCTGTCGCTGTGCAGCTGGCTCAGCGGACGCCCGGTGCAGCCGCGCCGGGTGCTGATCCAGGGGCCGCAACCGAGGAATGTCGAGCCTTATCGGGTCGCTTTCCGGGCACCGCTGGTGTTTGGGGCTCCGCACGATGCGCTGGTGCTCGAACGGGCCGACATGGAGGCGCCGCTGCCCACTGCCAACGAAGCGATGGCCATTCTTCATGACCGTTTCGCGGGCGAATACCTGGCGCGTTTCTCGGAAAGTCGGGTCACCCATCGAGTGCGCCAGACCCTGTGCCGCATCCTGCCCCAGGGCGAACCCAAGCGCGAAACCGTGGCCCAGGCCTTGCACCTGTCCCAGCGCACGCTGCAGCGGCGTCTGCAGGAGGAAGGCACCAGCTTCCAGACCCTGCTCGACGACACGCGGCGCGAACTGGCCGAGCAATACCTGGCACAGCCGGGCATGACCCTGCTGGAAACCGCCTATCTGCTGGGTTTTGCCGATCCGAGCAATTTCTACCGGGCCTTCCGCCGCTGGTTCGACGTCACTCCCAGCGAGTACCGCGCGCGCCTGGAGGCGTCAGTGGTCAGTGACGCCAGAACGCAGGCATGCACAACACCAGCACCGTGATGATCTCCAGGCGGCCGAGCAGCATGCCGCCGGCGAGAATCCACTTGGCGGCATCCGGCAGGCTGGCGAAGTTGCCAGCCGGGCCGATCACCTCGCCCAGGCCTGGCCCCACGCCGGAAACGGTACTGGCTGCGCCGGTCAGGGCTGTCATCCAGTCCACGCCCAGTAGCGACAGCAACAGGGCGATGACGCAGATGGTCACGGCGAAGAAGAACGAGAAGGTCAGGATCGAGCGCACGATTTCTTCGTCGAGGCGGTGACCATTGTATTTCTGCTTGATCACTGCGCGCGGGTGGATCAGCTGGTTGAGGCTGGCCTTGAGCAGGATGTAGGCGACCTGAAAGCGGAAAATCTTGATGCCACCGGCGGTCGAGCCGGAGCAGCCGCCGATGAAGCCCAGGTAGAAGAACAGCATCAGCGAGAAGTTGCCCCACAGGCTGTAGTCGCCCAGGGCGAAACCGGTGGTTGTGACCACCGAGGTGACGTTCAGTGCCACGTGGCGGAAGGCGTCGAGCCAGTGCAAATCGGTGGTGGCCCAGTACCAGGTGCCGAGCACGATCCAGGTGGCCACCAGCAACCCGAGCAGCCCCTGCACCTGCTGGTCGCGGATCAGCGCCCGGCGATTGCCGCGCAGGGTGGCCACATAAAGGGTGAAGGGCACGCTGCCCAGGATCATCACCACCACGGCGACCCAGTGCACCGCAGGAATGTCCCATTTGGCCAGCGACAGGTCGGAGGTGGAGAAACCGCCGGTGGAAATCGCCGACATGGCGTGGTTGATCGCATCGAAGGGGCTCATCCCCGCCCACCAGAAGGCCAGGCTGCCGAGTACGGTGATGCCTACGTACACCGCGACGATGTACTTGGCAACCATGTGCGAGCGCGGCATGACCTTCTCCGAACGGTCCGAGGACTCGGTCTGGAACAGGCGCATGCCGCCGATGCGCAGCAATGGCAGGATCGCCACCGCCATGCCGATGAAGCCGATGCCGCCGAGCCAGTGCAGCATCGAGCGCCACATGAGGATGCCGGGCGACATGTTGTCCAGCCCGCTGAGCACCGTCGAGCCGGTGGCGGTGATACCGGACATGCTTTCGAAGAAGGCGTCGGTGTAGCTGATGTGCTGGGTCAGCAGGAAGGGCAGGGCGGCGAACACACAGACCACGAGCCAACTGCTGACGGTCAGCAGGTACATGTCGCGTGGGCGCAGGTGCACGTGCTCGGGGCGGCCTTGCAGGACCATGGCCAGGCCTGCAATGAAGGTGATCAGGCTCGACCAGAGGAATGACGGCATGTCGCCGGTGCGTTCGAAGATCAGCAGGGTCGCCATGGGCACGACCATGCTCACCGCCAGGGTGATCAGGAAGATGCCGATGATGAAACCAATGATCCTTAAGGTCGGCAACGCCATGTGATCTGCCCTGACTCGAAACGGAAAGGGCGCCATTCTACCTGTGGGTTGCGGGATGTAAACGTGTGCCCGGCGGTGCGGGTTGCGGACTTTTGATCGCGATCGCGGACAAGTCGGCTCCACATGTGCGCGAGGTCCTTTAGAATGGCGCCACATTTCTTCTGTCAGGAGGGTAGCCGATGGAGGCTCTCGACGCATTGCTCAACCGTGTTTCCGTACCACGCCTGACCGATCCGGCGCCCAATGCCGCCCAGCGCGAGGGTTTGTTCCAGGCCGCGCTGCGTGCACCGGACCACGGTCAGCTGCGCCCGTGGCGTTTTCTGACCATCGAAGGGCAGGGGCGCGAAAAGCTTGGCGAGCTGTTCGCCGAAGCTGTACAGGCCAAGGGGGACGCCAGCCAGGCGGCACTGGACAAGGCCCGGGCCATGCCGCTGCGCGCGCCCTTGCTGATCGTGGTCATTGCCCGTCTGCAGGATCACTTCAAGGTGCCGAAGTCGGAGCAGCGTCTGGCTGCCGGTTGTGCGGCCCATGGCATCCTCATCGCCGCCCATGCTCAGGGGATCGGCGCGGTGTGGCGCACTGGCGACATGGCCTTCGATGCCCATGTGAACAAGGGGCTGGGGCTGGCGGAGAACGAAGAGCTGATCGGATACCTGTACCTGGGCACGCCGGTCAATGAACCGCGCACCCCGCCGGTGCTGGAGACCGCCGAGTTCGTCAGCGCCTGGGGCGAGTGACCGCGTGGGCTTGCACGCTCAGGCAGTTGCCTGGGCCACCGGCAGTTCCAGCCGCGCGACAAAGCCCCCCAGCGGGTGATTCTCCAGCACCAGCGTCCCGCCATGTCGCTCGGCCGCGCGCCGGGCGATCGCCAGGCCAAGTCCGTGGCCCGGCGCGTCCTGTCCCGGCGCGCGGAAGAACGGCTCGCCCAACTGTGCAAGATGTTCTGGCGCCACCCCCGGCCCGTGGTCGCGCACGCTCAGCAGCAGGTGTTCCTGCTCGCGTCTGGCGCGGATCTCGATCGGCTGCCCCGCTGGGCTGAAGCGCAGCGCATTGCGCACCAGGTTGTCTACCGCACGCTCCAGCAGGGTCGGCCAGCCCTGCAGGGTCAGCCCGGGCTCGGCCTCCAGGCGTACTTCCTGTTCCGGCACGCTGAGCTGGGCATCCTTGCGCACGCTGCCGAGCAGTGCGTTGAGGTCGACAGGCTCGGCATGCGCCTGCTCGGCATCGACCCGGGCCAGCACCAGGATTTCGCTGATCAGGTCTTCCAGCCGGTCGCACTCGCGGGTCAGGCGTGGCCAGAGGGCCTGGCGCTGTTCGGGCTCGGCGCGTTCGGCCAGGGCCAGGGCGATGCGCAGGCGTGCCAGCGGCGAGCGCAGCTCGTGGGACACATCGCGCAGTAGCTGGCGCTGGCTGCCGATCAGGCTTTGCAGGCGGGCGCCCATCTTGTTGAAATCGTTGGCCAGTACGCCGAACTCGTCGCGGCGCACCGCCAGCCGCGCCAGGCTGTTCTGCTGGTAGCTGGTCTGGCCCAGGTCGTGCACCGCACCGCGCAGGCGGCTGAGAGGGCGGGTGATCGAGAGGGTCACCAGCAAGCTGAACAGGGTCAGCACCACCAAGGCGATTCCCAGGGCGCTGAGCGGCCAGATCAGGCTTTCACGGTGCCAGGCCATCAGCTCCGGGTGCGGGATACGGTAGATCAGCAGGTAGGTTTCGCCCGTGGTCGGGCTGGTGTATTCCTCGGTGAGGCGGCGCCAGGGCAGGCGCCGCTCGTCGTTGTGCTGGCGTCGCTCGAAGTCTTCGGCGCGACGCGGGAAGGTGCCGGGCACCACGGCGTCGCCGCTGTCGTCGAGCACCTGGACGTCGATCTTGTAGCGCTGCTTGCGGCGTTCCAGAAAGCGCTGCGATGCCTCCAGCCCTTCCTGTTCGTAGTGCTTTACCCAGCGGCTGGCCAAGGTGTTCAGGCCTGGGTGGCGGCTGAGAATCCAGGCGTCCTGGTTGAGCATGTGGCCGAGCAGGATCGACAGGCCCGCAACCAGGGCGATGGCCAGCCAGAAACTGGCCAGGATGCGCCAGAACAATGAACGCAAGACGAGTACCTCCCACACACGAGAAAGGCCCGGCCCGCATAAATGCGAGCCGGGCATCGGTCGGACAGCTTACTGGGCCTTGGCGGCTTTTTCAGCTTTCCAGGCCTGGAACTGCTGCCATTCAGCCTTGTCTGCGGCGCGTTTGCTCTGCAGTTCGTCGAACTGCTTCTGTTGCTCTGGTTTGAGCAGGGCACGGATCTGGCTCTGGGTCTTGTCGTGACCGGCCTTGATCTCGTCCTGCATGGCTTTCTGGTCCGCTGCCGGCAGCTTGGCCAGGTAGCGTTCGGTGACGTCGCGGCGCTGCTTCATCTGCTCGCCCATCAACTTGCCGATCTGCTGGCGCTGGTCGCGGGTCAGGTCGAGCTGCGCGAAAGGCGCATCACCGCGGTGATGCGGGCCGTCACCGCGTGGGCCGCCGTCTGGCATGGCCATGGCTACGGTCGGCAGGGCTGCGGCGAACATCAGAGCGATAAGGGTCTTGCGCATGGTGTTTCTCCTTTCTGAGGCCGGTGGTTACCGGATGAGCCCAGTCTAGGGAGATCAAGGTCAAGGGCGGTCAGTGCAGGGTAAAGGCTGGGTAAAGACTGCCTTGGCGCTACACTGTGACCCGACTTGCCGTGGAGCCCGTACCGTGACCTTCAGCCTTTCCCTCAAGCAGGCCCGACGCCTGGCCCTGTCCGCGCAGGGCTTCGGCAAGCCCCAGGCACCGACGCCGGCTGCTCTCAAGCGCATGCTGCAGCGCTTGGGCGTGGTGCAGATCGACTCGGTCAATGCGTTGGTGCGCTCGCACTACCTGCCGCTGTTCTCGCGCCTGGGCGACTACCCGGCCGAGTTGCTCGACCAGTTGGCCTGGGGCCGTGGGCGTCAGCGCCAGTTGTTCGAATATTGGGGGCATGAGGCGTCCTTGCTGCCCTTGTCGCTCTATCCGCTGATGCGTTGGCGCATGGCGCGAGCGCAGCAGGGCGAGGGTATCTACCGGCAGTTGGCGCAGTTCGGGCGTGAGCGTCAGGATGTCATTGCCCGCGTGCTGGCTGCGGTGCGCGACCAGGGCGCCCTGGGCGCCGGAAGCCTGTCGACCCGACAAGAGCGCGCCGGCCCATGGTGGGACTGGAGCGAGGAGAAGCATGCCCTGGAGTGGCTGTTTGCGGCCGGACAGGTCACCGTCGCCGGGCGCCGCGGGTTCGAGCGTCTGTACGATCTGCCGGAGCGGGTGCTGCCAGCGGCGATCCTCGATCAGCCCGAACTCCGTGACAGCGAGGCCCAGCAGGGGTTGCTGCTGCAAGCCGCCACGGCGTTGGGCGTGGCAACCGAGCAAGACCTGCGCGACTATTTCAGGCTCAGTCCCGCGCAGGCGCGGGCCGCCCTGGGCGAGTTGCTCGCTGACGGTCGCTTGCAGCAGTGCACGGTGCAGGGCTGGAAGCAGCCGGCCTACTGCGCCGGCACGCCTCGTATTCCGCGGCGTGTGGAGGCCAGCGCCTTGCTTTCGCCGTTCGACTCGCTGGTCTGGGAGCGCGCCCGTACCGAGCGGCTGTTCGACTTTCGCTACCGCCTGGAGATCTACACCCCGGCGCACAAGCGGGTGTATGGCTACTACGTGCTGCCGTTCCTGCACGACGGTCGTATCGCCGCGCGCCTGGACCTGCGTGCGGAACGGGCACGCGGCGAGCTGGCGGTGCATGCCGTGCATGAGGAAGTTCAGGGGCTGGATGAAGAGGGCTTCCAGGCCCTGGCCCGCAGCCTGGAGCGGCTGGCGGGCTGGCTGGGCCTGGAACGGGTGCGTCTGGATTGCGCGCGCGAGTCGGCAGGGCCGTTGCGTCAGGCCCTCAGCGACGCACCTGCTTGAGGGTTTCGGCGATCAGGAATGCCAGTTCCAGTGATTGATCGGCGTTCATCCGTGGGTCGCAATGGGTGTGATAGCGGTCCGACAGGCCATCTTCGGTGATCGGCCGGGCGCCGCCGATGCATTCGGTGACATTCTGCCCGGTCATCTCGATGTGGATACCCCCGGCGTGGCTGCCTTCGGCCTGGTGTACCTGGAAGAACTGCCGTACTTCGTCGAGGATCTGCGCGAAATCGCGGGTCTTGTAGCCGCTGCTGGCCTTGATGGTGTTGCCGTGCATCGGGTCGGAACTCCACAACACCTGGCGCCCCTCGCGCTCGACGGCGCGGATCAGCCCCGGCAGGTGATCGCCGACCTTGTTCGCTCCCATGCGCACGATCAGGTTCAGGCGGCCGGGGTCGTTGTCCGGGTTGAGCACGTCGATCAGGCGGATCAGATCCTCAGTGTTCATGCTCGGGCCGACCTTGACCCCGATCGGGTTGTGCACGCCCCGCAGGAACTCCACGTGGGCACCATCAAGCTGACGGGTGCGGTCGCCGATCCACAGCATGTGCGCCGAACAGTCGTAGTAGTCCCCAGTCAGGCTGTCGCGGCGTACGAAGGCTTCCTCATAGTTGAGCAGCAGCGCCTCGTGGGCCGTGAAGAAGCTGGTTTCACGCAGTTGCGGGGCGCTGTCCAGACCGCAGGCGCGCATGAAGGCGAGGGTCTCGTCGATGCGATCGGCAAGCTGATGGTACTTGTCGGCCAGTGCCGAGTTGGCGATGAAGTCCAGGTTCCATTTGTGCACCTGGTGCAGGTCGGCGAAGCCGCCTTGGGCGAACGCACGCAGCAGGTTGAGGCTGGCGGTGGCCTGGTGATATGCCTGCAGCAGGCGCTCCGGGTCGGGGACGCGGCTGGCGGCGTCGAAGCCGATACCATTGACGATGTCGCCACGGTAGGCGGGCAGGGTGACCTGGCCGATGGTTTCGTCGTTGGCCGAGCGCGGCTTGGCGAACTGCCCGGCCATGCGCCCGACCTTCACCACCGGGCAGCCAGCGGCGAAGGTCATGACGATGGCCATCTGCAGCAGCACCTTGAAGGTGTCGCGGATTTTCGCGGCGGAGAATTCGGCGAAGCTTTCGGCACAGTCGCCGCCCTGGAGCAGGAAGGCGCGGCCCTGGGTGACCTCGGCGAACTGGCGGCGCAACTCGCGGGCTTCCCCGGCAAATACCAGCGGCGGGTAGCTGGCCAGGGTCTGCTCGACCTTGAGCAGGTGAGCGGCGTCGGGGTAGGTCGGTTGTTGCTGGATCGGCAGGGCGCGCCAGCTGTCAGGGGTCCAGGGTCGGTTCATCACGGGCTCGATGTGGTCGGTTCAGGCGTACCTGTCATGGTATCAGTTGGCGGCGTGCTTGTTGCACCGCAGGCATTGGCGGACAATGCCGGTTTTTTGTGTGGGCAGGTGGCAAGCGATGGCGACGGAGCGGGAAGAGCGGCTGCTGGCCCGGGTGGAAGATGCCTACGGGGTCATCAGTGTGTACGAGGTCGAGGATTATCGCTTCCTTGAGTTCGGCGACGCCATCGAGCAGAGCTGTACCTTCACCGCCGACCCCAGTTGGCTGGAATACGACTACACCCGCGCGATGCTGGTCGGTGCGCTGTGCCATCCGCAGCCAGAGAGCGCGCTGTTCCTGGGGCTTGGGGCCGGTACCCTGACCCAGGCCTGCTTGAAGTTCCTGCCGCTGGAGGATGTCGAGGCCATCGAGCTGCGCCCGGACGTGCCGCGCCTGGCCATGCAATACATGGGGCTGGATGATGATCCGCGCTTGTACGTGCGCATTGGCGACGCTCTCGAACTGCTGCCCACGGCTGAGCAGGCCGACCTGATCTTCGTCGACCTCTATACCGATCATGGCCCGGGTGTCGGGCACCTGGCCTGGGGCTTTCTGGAGCGGTGCCAGCAGCAGCTCAATCCGGGGGGGTGGCTGGTGATCAACCAGTGGGCCGGCGACGATGGCCGGCCGCTGGGCGCGGCATTGTTGCGTGGGTTGTATCACCGGCATTACTGGGAGCTGCCGGTGAAAGAGGGCAACGTGATCCTGCTGGTGCCGGCGGATCTGGAGCAGGCACTGGATCTGGACGGGCTGCGCGCCCGCGCCGCTGCGCTGGCGGCGCAGTTGGGGTATTCACTGGAGTATCTGATCAAGGAAGTTCGACCGGCGAGCTGATCCGGCGTTGGTGATGCCTTCATTCGCGGGCAAGCCCGCTCCCACAAAAGTGTGCCGCGGAGCAAAAAAAGGAAACGATTCAGCAAGCTGCTCGATGATGGCCTGATACCATGCAGCACCCCAGAAAAAAATCTCACGGTACAGGGCGAATTCGTATATAGTACGCGCCGGTCTTTTAGCGGACCTCAAAATCAGGTGGTGCAAACCCTCCGAGTCCAGCTTCGGCTGCACGTCCGCTAGGCGGACCTTTCCCACGTAATTCTTTTTCAATCGTTTTCGCAAATCCCCGCCGCCAAAGCTGCCTGGGTGACTTTCGGGTCTTTCAAGGCATGTGCAGTTTTGGAGCATGGGTCTTTGCGGATGCACATAGAGGCAGACCCATGACCCAGGAAACCGGCGGATTCGCCGCTCTCGATCTTCATCCGAACATCGTTGCCGCCGTTCTGGCCACCGGCTATGAAGAGCCGTCGGCCATCCAGCAACAGTCGATCCCGATCATCCTCGCCGGTCATGACATGATCGGCCAGGCGCAGACTGGCACCGGCAAGACCGCTGCCTTCGCCCTGCCGATCCTCAACAAGATCGACGTGAGCAAGCGCGAACCGCAAGCCCTGATCCTGGCGCCAACCCGTGAGTTGGCGCTGCAAGTAGCCACCGCTTTCGAAACCTATGCCAAGCAGATGCCGGGCGTTAACGTGGTGGCTGTGTACGGTGGTGCCCCGATGGGCCCACAACTGCGTGCCATCCGTAACGGTGCGCAGATCGTCGTCGCCACCCCGGGCCGTCTGTGCGACCACCTGCGCCGTGACGAGAAAGTGCTCTCCACCGTTCAGTACCTGGTGCTCGACGAAGCCGACGAAATGCTCAAGCTGGGCTTCATGGACGACCTCGAAGTGATCTTCGACGCCATCCCTGCCACCCGCCAGACCGTGCTGTTCTCCGCAACCCTGCCGTCGTCGATCCGTTCGATCGCCGAGCGCCACCTGCGCGAGCCCAAGCACGTCAAGATCCAGAGCAAGACCCAGACCGTCACCGCGATCGAGCAGGCTCACCTGATGGTCCACGCCGACCAGAAGATCCCGGCCGTGCTGCGTCTGCTGGAGGTCGAGGAGTTCGACGCGCTGATCGCCTTCGTGCGCACCAAGCAAGCCACCCTGGACCTGGCCGCCGCGCTGGAAGCCAAGGGCTACAAGGCTGCCGCGCTGAACGGCGATATTGCCCAGAACCAGCGTGAGCGTGTCATCGACTCGCTCAAGGATGGTCGCCTGGACATCGTCGTCGCTACCGACGTCGCCGCCCGTGGCCTGGACGTACCGCGCATCACCCACGTGTTCAACGTGGACATGCCATACGATCCGGAATCCTACGTGCACCGTATCGGCCGTACCGGTCGTGCCGGTCGCGATGGTCGCGCACTGCTGCTGGTGACGCCGCGTGAGCGCCGCATGCTGCAGGTAATCGAGCGCGTCACCGGGCAGAAGGTTGCCGAAGCTCGTCTGCCTGGCCCACAGGCCGTGCTGGATGCGCGCATCAAGAAGCTGACCGCAAGCCTCGCGCCGCTGGTTGCCGAAGCTGAGGCCACCCATGGCGAGCTGTTCGACCGCCTGACCGCCGATCTGGGCTGCTCGGCCCGTGCGCTGTCTGCTGCGTTGCTGCGCAAGGCCACCAATGGCCAGTCGCTTGACCTGGCTGCTGTCGAGCGCGAGCAACCGCTGGTGCCGACCTACACGCCGCGTGAGCGTACCGGCGAGCGCAGTGACCGTGGTGAGCGCAGCGAGCGCGGTGATCGCGAGCGTCGTGCGCCGATGCCGCTGGCCGAAGGCCGCGTGCGTTGCCGTACTGCCCTGGGTGCCCGTGATGGTATCGCCGCCAAGAACCTGTTGGGTGCGATCCTCAATGAAGGCGGCCTGGCCCGTGATGCTATCGGTCGCATCCAGGTGCGCGACAGCTTCAGCCTGGTCGAGCTGCCGGAAGAAGGCCTGGAGCGTCTGCTGTCCAAGCTCAAGGATACCCGCGTGGCCGGCAAGCAACTGAAGCTGCGCCGCTATCGCGAGGACTAAGTCCTGCTGCAATGAAAAATCCCCGGCCTTGCCGGGGATTTTTTTTGCCTGTCAATTGAGGTCTGTGGAGTCAGTCGAACCTGTAGATATCCATTCCCAGTGCTCCCATCGTGAAGCCCTGGTGGACGATCCCGAACCTGTCGCCTGCACCCATGGCAAAGAACAATGGCAGGAGATGCTCATCACTCGGGTGGTTGCGCACCGCGTAGGGAGCCTGCTGTCGATAGTCTTCCAGGGCGGCCGTATCCTCTGCCTTCAATTGCTCGACCACCCAGTCGCGGAACGCCCGTGCCCAGGGCTCGATGGCGTCTGGGCCGGCGTGCCAGTCCAGTTCGCCCAGGTTGTGGGTGATGCTGCCGGAACCGACCAGCAGTATCCCTTGGGCGCGCAATCCGGCCAGTGCCTTGCCAACCTGCAGCTGCAGGGCTGGGCCCTGGCGGCTGGGCAGCGACACCTGGATTACCGGGATGCCAGCATCCGGGTACATGAGCGACAGTGGCACCCAGGTGCCGTGGTCGAAGGGGCGTTGTGCATCGAGCTGGGCGGACAGGCCGGCGTCACTGAGCAAGCCTGCTACCTCGCGCGCCAGTTCGGGGGCGCCAGGTGCTGGATACTGCACGGCATACAGCGCAGCGGGGAAGCCGCCGAAGTCGTGCCAGGTCTGTGGCTGCGCGCCACTCATCACCTGCAGTTCCTGGCTTTCCCAGTGCGCGGACACCACCACGATCGCCTTCGGCCGTGGCAGGCCTGCCGCCAGGCTGGCCAGTGCGGGGCCGCTGGCGCCGGGTTGCAGGGCAAGCATGGGGGAGCCATGGGAAATGAACAGGCTAGGCAGCATGGCAGGGTCCTGAGCGGTTAAGATGCCGCCATCTTCGATCAGTTACAGATCGATATCCAATATAAGTTTTGCAAGTTATCTATCGAAGTATTCGGAGGAATCATGGAGCCAGCGTTCTGGCACAAGCGGTGGGCGGACAATCAGATCGGCTTTCACCAGTCGCAGGTGAACCCGTACCTGCAGGCGCACTGGCCAAAGCTGGAATCCGGCAGCCAGGTGCTGGTGCCTTTGTGCGGCAAGAGCCTGGATGTCATCTGGTTGGCGGGGCAGGGGTATCGCGTGCTGGGGGTGGAATTGTCGCAACGTGCGGTGGCGGATTTCTTCCTGGAGCACAAACTCGAGCCCGAGGTGTCACAGCATGGGGCCTTCGAGGTCTGGCGCAGCGGCCTGGTGGAGTTG
This sequence comes from Pseudomonas sp. SYWMCR5, assembly GCF_057197165.1. Taxonomy (NCBI): domain Bacteria; kingdom Pseudomonadati; phylum Pseudomonadota; class Gammaproteobacteria; order Pseudomonadales; family Pseudomonadaceae; genus Pseudomonas; species Pseudomonas sp. SYWMCR5. Next base: position 8,945 of record NZ_JBXUNH010000014.1, on the reverse strand, counting down.
TGGTGTGGTGACTTCTTCGCCTTGCAGGCGGAGGATCTGGCACAGTGCGCGGGGCTCTATGATCGCGCTGCGGTGATTGCATTGCCGCAGGCTCTGCGTACCCGTTACTTTGCGTTGCTGTCTGACTACCTGCCGACGGCTTGCCAGGGGCTGATGGTCACCTTGGATTACGATCAGTCGCGTCTGGACGGGCCGCCGTTCTCGGTGCCGGATGACGAAGTCCGGCGCGGGCTTGCTGGATGGCAAGAAGTGGCCGAGTTGCAGGCGCCGGACATTATCGAGGACAGCCCTAAATTCCAGAAAGCGGGAGTCGGCAGCCTGGTGGAACGGGTGTATCGGTTGCAGCGTTGATCGGCCTTCTGGCCAGAAGACGTGCAAAGAAAAGGGCGACCTGAGTCGCCCTTTCCATTTACCGCGTTGAATCAGCCGCGACGACGCAGTGCATCGATACGGTCTTCCAGCGGCGGGTGGCTCATCAGCAGGCCGGCGAGGCCCTGCTTGAGGCCGCCGTTGATGCCGAAGGCCTTCATCGTATCGGGCATGTGCACTGGCATACCTTGTTCCGAACGCAGGCGCTGCAGTGCGGCAATCATCGCGCCAGTACCTGCCAGGCGGGCACCGGCTTCGTCGGCGCGGTATTCGCGGCGACGCGAGAACCACATGACGATGATGCTGGCCAGGATGCCCAGGATCAGTTCGGCGACGATGGTCGCGACGTAATAAGCGATGCCCTGGCCTTCTTCGTTCTTGAAGATCACCTTGTCGACGAAGTTGCCGATGATACGCGCGAAGAACATCACGAAGGTGTTCACCACGCCCTGGACCAGTGCCAGGGTGACCATGTCGCCATTGGCGACGTGGCCGATCTCGTGGGCCAGTACCGCGCGTACCTCGTCCCGCGAGAAGCGTTCGAGCAGGCCCTGCGAAACGGCGACCAGTGCGTCGTTGCGGTTCCAGCCAGTGGCGAAGGCGTTCGCCTCGTAGGCGGGGAACACGCCCACTTCCGGCATCTTGATACCCGCCTCGCGGGACAGCTCCTCGACCGTCTGCAGCAGCCACTGTTCGTGGTGGGTGCGCGGCTGGGTGATGATCTGGGTGCCGGTGGTCATCTTCGCCATCCACTTGGAGATGAACAGCGAAACCAGCGAGCCAGCAAACCCGAACACGGCGCAGAAGACCAGCAGGCGGCTCAGGTCCAGGTCGACGCCGTTGGCGGCCATGAACCCGTTGAAACCGAACAGGCTGAGGGTAATGCTTGCAACCAGCACCACCGCAAGGTTGGTGGCTACAAACAACAGAATGCGCATCATGGTTGTTACGTTCTCCTGACGGATGAAAATGTCGCTCTACTGCGGGGTATATAAGGTGGCGGCCGAGGCGATTCAACTGGCCGACTATTTCAAACTGTGTATCGCGAAGTATGACAGAGATGCGGCGGATCGCCGGGGGATAGACCGTTGCAGGATGTAAGAATTCATCCGTGGGGCGGAGGGCGTCGTGCCAACATGGCTGGTTGGCACGACAAGGCCTTGATCGCTTACTGCGAGTAGGTGCGCAGGAAGTTGCCGATACGGCCGATGGCTTGCTCCAGGTCATCCACCCGCGGCAGGGTGACCACGCGGAAGTGATCCGGCCACGGCCAGTTGAACGCCGTGCCCTGGACGATCAGCAGTTTCTCCGACAGCAGCAGGTCGAGGACGAACTTCTCGTCGTTGTGGATCGGGCAGACCTTCGGGTCGATTTTCGGGAACGCGTACAGGGCACCCATTGGCTTGACACAGCTGACGCCGGGGATGGCGTTGAGCAACTCGTAGGTGCGGTTGCGCTGTTCGAGCAGGCGGCCCGGCGGCAATACCAGGTCGTTGATGCTCTGGTAGCCGCCCAGCGCGGTCTGGATGGCGTGCTGTGCGGGCACGTTGGCACACAGGCGCATGTTGGCCAGCATGTCGATGCCTTCGATGTAGCTCTGCGCGTGGTGCTTGGGCCCGGAAATGATCAGCCAGCCGGAGCGGAAACCTGCGACCCGGTAGGACTTGGACAGGCCGTTGAAGGTCAGGCACAGCACATCCGGAGCGAGCGAGGCGGTGCTGATGTGTACGGCTTCGTCGTAGAGGATCTTGTCGTAGATCTCGTCGGAGAACACCACCAGGTTGTGCTGGCGGGCCAGCTCCAGCATGCCGAGCAGCAGCTCCCTGGAGTACACCGCGCCGGTCGGGTTGTTCGGGTTGATGATCACCAGGGCCTTGGTGTTCGGAGTGATCTTGGCCTTGATGTCGTCAAGATCCGGGAACCAGTCGGCCTGCTCGTCGCACAGGTAGTGCACGGGCTTGCCGCCAGCCAGGCTCACTGCTGCGGTCCACAATGGGTAGTCGGGGGCCGGGATCAGCACCTCGTCACCGTTGTTGAGCAGCGCCTGCATCGACATCACGATCAGTTCGGAGACGCCGTTGCCCAGGTAGATGTCCTCGATGCCGACGCCTTCGATCTGCTTCTGCTGGCAGTACTGCATCACCGCCTTGCGCGCGCTGAACAGCCCTTTGGAGTCGCTGTAGCCCTGGGCGGTCGGCAGATTGCGGATCACGTCCTGGAGGATTTCGTCCGGCGCTTCGAAACCAAAGGGCGCCGGGTTGCCGATGTTCAGCTTGAGGATGCGCTGGCCTTCCTCTTCCAGACGCTTGGCGTGCTTGAGCACCGGACCGCGAATGTCGTAGCAGACATTGGCGAGCTTGTTCGATTTGCTGAACTGCATGATGTGATCCCGAATGGATAAGTCGCGGGGCGCGGTCGTCAAAAGGTTTGAAAAGGACGGGGCGCGGGTGCCAGACTGATCGTCTGCGCACAAGCCAACTAATATACGTGCCACCCGCGCCAGGGAAAAGACGGCGCAGGGTGAAATTCAGCCTGCCGAGGTCCATCCATGCAAAAGATCGACAAAACACTTGAAGAATGGCGTGAGATGCTCGATCCCGCCCAATACCAGGTATGCCGCCTGAAGGGGACCGAGCGACCGTTCACGGGCAAATACAACAGTGAAAAGCGTGCCGGTGTCTATCACTGCATCTGTTGTGATCTGCCGCTGTTCGATTCGCAGACCAAGTTCGACTCCGGTTGCGGCTGGCCGAGCTTCTACGCGCCGATCGAGGAGAGTGCGATGATCGAGATCCGCGACACGTCCCACGGCATGATCCGCACCGAAGTCACCTGCGCCCAGTGCGACGCGCACCTGGGTCACGTGTTCCCGGACGGCCCGCCACCGACGGGGCTGCGCTACTGCATCAATTCGGTTTGCCTGGATTTCAAACCGCACGACTGAACGGAGATTCGACATGGCCGATGCGTTGCTGGACATTCCCTGCGTCACCCTCAAGGGCGAGCAGAAAACCCTGGGCGACTTCGCCGGCAAGGCGCTGCTGGTGGTCAACACCGCCAGCCAGTGCGGTTTCACGCCGCAGTACAAGGGGCTTGAGAAGCTGTGGCAGGACCATGCCGCCCAGGGCCTTGTCGTACTGGGCTTTCCGTGTAACCAGTTCGGCAAGCAGGAGCCGGGCGATGCGTCGGAAATCGCGCAGTTCTGTGAGCTCAACTTCGGCGTGAGCTTCCCGCTGTTTCGCAAGATCGAGGTGAACGGCCCTGGCGCCCACCCGCTGTTCGCCGAGCTGAAGAAGCGTGCGCCCGGCCTGCTGGGGACGCAGAAGATCAAGTGGAACTTCACCAAGTTCCTTGTCGATCCGTCCAGCGGCCAGGTCACGCGCTATGCACCGACCACCAAGCCGCAGGCGCTGGAAGCCGATATCGAGCGTCTGCTCAGCCGCTGACCGGCACCCAGTGGTCGATCAGGGCGAGTAGCTCTTCGCGGCGGAACGGCTTGGCCAGGTAGTCGTCCATGCCCGCAGCGCGACAGCGTTCGCGCTCTTCGGGCATGGCGTTGGCGGTCAGGGCGACGATTGGCAGGTCGGGCCAGCGCCCGCTCTGGCGGATGCGTCGGCTGGCCTCGTAGCCATTCATCACCGGCATGTTGCAGTCCATCAGTACCATGTCGAAGCCTTCGCGCTCGAGTATCTCCAGCGCTTCGGCACCATGGGCGGCAACCTGTACCTGGCAGCCGAGCTTGCCGAGCATGCCCTTGGCTACCAACTGGTTTACCGGGTTGTCTTCCACCAGAAGGATCTGCGCGCGCCGCTCCAGCAGGCGGCCGGCCTCGGTGGGTGCGGGGGTGGCATTCTCGCCTTGCAGGGTGCGACGCAGCATCTGGTACAGGGCATTGCGCGCCAGAGGGCGTGCCTGCTGGTGCAAAGGGGCCAATTGCGCGGTTTGCTCGCCGGGCAGGAAGTTGCCATAGGCCGTGACCAGCAGGATCGGTGCGCTGAGGCCGGGGCGCAGTTCGAACAGGTGCTCGGCATCGTCGGTGATGAGCAGGTCGATGGCCATGCCGTCGAGTCCACTGGTATCGTCGCGTCGCTGATAATCCAACCCCCAGCTTGGCAAAAGGCCGTGCAGTAGTTCAGCCAGGCCGCTTGAGGCATTGCTCAGTGCCACCACCTGACCCTTCAGCGGCGCAGGCGAGACCGCTTCGGTGTGGGTGGGCAGGGGCAGGTCGGCGCTGAAGCGGCTGCCGAAGCCGGTTTGCGAGTGAATATGCAGGTGCCCGTGCATGGCCTTGCACAGGTTGTGGGTGAGCGCCAGGCCCAAGCCGGTGCCGCCGTACTGGCGGGTGATGCCAGCGCCAGCCTGGGTGAAGGGCTGGAAGATGCGCACCTGGGCTTCCTCGGGGATTCCGATCCCGGTGTCGCACACTTCAAGGCGTACGCCGCCGACGATGCTCGAAAGGCGAACGTCGACGCGCCCGAAACGGGTGAACTTGAGCGCATTGGACAGCAGGTTGCTGACGATCTGGCGCACCCGTGTGGGGTCGCCGAGCACGCTGCTGGGAAAGTCCGGAGCGATCAGGCAGGTCAGCTCGACACTGGGCGCGGCGTTCTGCGACAGCAGATTGGCGGTGTCCTCGACCATTGCCCCCATGTCGAAAGGAATGCGTTCGAGCTCCAGTTGCCCGGCATCGAACTTGGACAGATCGAGGATATCGTTGAGCAGCTCGACCAGCACCTTGCCCGAGTCGTGGGCGATCGACAGCTGCTGGCGTTGCTCGGCGGTCAGCCCGCTGTCCAGGGCCAGGGCGATCATGCCGAGCATCCCGTTGAGCGGTGTGCGGATCTCGTGGCTCATGTTGGCCAGGAAGGCGGCGCGCGCCTGGGCCATGTCCAGGGCGCGGCGGCGGGCCTCTTCCAGTTCCTGGTTGGACTGGCTCAGCCGGTTGTTGCTGGCCTTGAGTTCTTCGGTACGGGCCGAGACGATGTCTTCCAGCTCGTTGAGGTATTGGGTGAGGCGGTTTTCGGCGTTGCGCCGCTGCTGGATTTCGGTGGCCATGCTGACGAACTGCTGGTTGGCGACTTTCACCAGTACCCCGATCTCATCGTGCTCATGACCGGTGGGGTAGTCCAGGCGCGTCTGTCCGGGTTGGCGTGGATCGCTGCCGCTCAGGGCGCCGATGACAGTGACCAGCGGTTTGGTCAGCATGATGTAGAACAGCCCCAGGAGAATACCGGTCAGCACCAGGCTGCGGGCGAAGCCGTTGAGCAGGGTGATGCCGGCGCGGTCGAGAAAGCGGCTGCCGAAGGCGTAGGTGTCGACATCCAGGTACAGGGTGCCGAGGTAATCGTCGGGCATGTGGGCGAGGAACAGGCGGTCCTTGAACTGGCGTTGCTCGCCGAACAGGAAGTCGCTGAGCGGCCGGTAGCTGTCTTCCTGGCGCGGGCGATGGACGTCGGCCAGCACCGTATCGTTGTTGTCGATCAGGCGCGCACGGATGATCGCTGGCGATTGCAGCAGCCCGCCGGTGAGCTCCTGAGCCAGCTCGGCGTCGATGTTGTAGGCGATGCGCGAGGCTGGGTCGTGGCTTATTTGCAGCAATGCCTGCACTTCGCGGTTGATGGACGCGTCTTCGCTGGCATAATCGATGCCGATCTGGATGAGACTGAGCAATGTTCCCAGGATGAAGCCGACTAGGACTGTCAACCGGGCTTGCTTGTATGACAGGCGATTGGTGAACTTGATATCCATGGTTCCCGAGCCGGTTCAACGCCCCTTGCGCTGCGCAAGCATAGCCGATCAGCCCCGGCTGCTGGCGGGTCTGTCTGTTGTTTCGAGCGATCCAATCAATGGGCCGGTGTGCGGCCATCGCGGGACGAGCCTGCTCCCACAACCTCTGTTGGCTCTGTAGGGGCAGTCTTGTCGCGCGATGGCGGCGCTCCGGCTCCTGAACCGGTCTTGATTAAGGAAACCTTCATGGACACCCGCCTCATTGCATTCCTGGAACACGCCGAATCCATACTGACCCGCCTCGAACCGCTGCTGCCGGCGCCCCGACCGCAGATCGACTGGTCGTCGACCCTCGCTGCGCGCTGGCAGCGTGATGGTCGCAGTGGCTACCTCATGCCGTTGGAAGTCAGCCTGGACATCCGACTCTCGGACCTGATCGGCGTCGATCAGCAACGTGAGCAACTGGGCCGCAACACCCATCAGTTCATCAATGGCATGCCCGCCAACCACGCTCTGCTGTGGGGCTCGCGGGGCACCGGCAAGTCGTCGCTGGTGCGTGCGCTGCTGGCCGAACATGCCAGCCAGGGCCTGCGCCTGATCGAGATCGAGCGCGATCATCTGGCCGACTTGCCGCGGGTGGTCGAGCAACTGCAAAAGCTCGAGCAACGCTTCATCCTGTTCTGCGACGACCTCTCGTTCGAGGCGGGAGAGGGCGACTACCGCGTGCTCAAGAGTGTGCTCGATGGTTCGCTCGAGCAGGCGCCGGACAACGTCCTGCTCTATGCCACCTCGAACCGCCGTCACCTGGTGCCCGAGAAGCAGAGCGACAACGAAAACTGGAAGATGGTCGATGGCGAGCTGCACCCCAACGAAGCGGTGGAAGACAAGATCGCCTTGTCTGACCGGTTTGGCTTGTGGTTGTCGTTCTACCCGTTCACCCAGGAGCATTTCCTCAACGTGGTCGAGCACTGGATCGGCCAACTGGCGCGACCGGCCGGGCTGGCCTGGCAGCGCACCGAAGAACTCGACATCCTCGCTGCGCGCTGGGCCACCGGCCGCGGCAACCGTAATGGCCGTTGTGCCTACCAGTTCGCCCGCTACTGGGTCGGACTGCAATTGCTGGAGCAGAACCAATGATCGACCTCAACGCCAGCGGCAAAGGCCTCGATGGCTATGACCTGCTGGCTGCGCAAGTACAGGCGTTGTTCGCCGACGAACGTGACTTCATCGCCAACGCCGCACAGTTCTCGGCATTTCTCTACCACCAGGTGGAAGACCTGAACTGGGCGGGTTTCTACCTCAACCGCAACGAAGAACTGGTGCTCGGGCCATTTCAGGGGCAGGTGGCGTGCGTGCGCATCGCATTCGGCAAGGGTGTGTGCGGCGCGGCCGCAGCCACGCGGCAGACCCAGCGGGTGGAAGATGTGCATGCATTCCCAGGTCACATCGCCTGTGACAGCGCGTCCAACAGCGAGCTGGTGATCCCGCTGGTAAAAGAGGGCAGGCTGATTGGCGTGCTCGACCTGGACAGTCCGAGCCTTGCGCGTTTCAGTGAGGCCGATCAGTGCGGGCTTGAACGCCTGGCGTCGATCTTCCTGGCGTTGAGCGACTGCTGAAAAACAAGAAGGGCCGCTTTTTGCGGCCCTTCTTGTATTCAACGGTTGTGGATCAGTCGTAGATCACCCGCTTTTTCCACGTCTCGTCTTCATCGGTTTTCAGGCCCTGGGTCAGCGCGTTCTGGTCATTTTCGGCCGGCTCCATCTGGTCCAGTACTTGCGCGTTGGCACGAGCGAGCAGTTTTTCCAGGTAGGTCAGCTGCTCTTCATATTGTTTCGGTTCCGGTTGTTTGCGCAGGTACTGCACGCCGCGTTCGAACGCCAGCCGCGCATGGCCTGGTTGATTCTGCTGCAACGCCTGCTGGCCGAGGTTATTGAAGAACTCGATGTGCAGTAGTACCAGGATGTGGCGAATTTCCCTGACCCAGTACTTGCCTTCGTTGGACTGCAGGAAGTTTTCCTGGGTAGCGCGCACGATCTGGTTGTGCAGCGACTCAAGCAGGAAGCGCACGTCCTTGGCTTTGACCTCGGTCTGAATCGGGCTCGGCGGGTTGTTGACCGGCAACTTGTCGCCCTTGGCAATCAATCCTTCGAGTTCGGTGATGCGCGCCTTGAAGTCGCCGTTGTGCTTGTCCAGCGCCAGCAGGCGCTGATTGAGGTTGAGCTCCAGGCGGGTCAGCAGCAGCTTGAGTGCCGGGGTCATCAGTTGGCCGGGGAAGGTTTCGGTGATCTCACCGCAGCGGCGCAAGCGTTCGGTCAGCTCGACTTTAAGGCGCGCGCGCTCGAGCTTGGCGTTTTCCACGACATTGTTGAGGTAGCCGATCACGATCAGCAACGCGATACCCGCCACGATGAGCAGGGTGATCAGAAGTGGTGTCACCGTTAACGCCTCATGAAGAAGTTTTGCATCATTGAGTGTAGTGAGTTCGCCAGGGGGCGAACAGTGCAGCCTGGCGGACAGGTCATACCCATGGGTGTCGGCGCAAGGTCGAAAATCTACAGTGCTGGCACTTTGATGCGAGCTTGCCGGGCTGGCGTCAGAAAAGCAACGCCAATCCCCGGGCGCATCATGCGCGACCTATGTACAGGGGCGGAAGTCGTTGATTTAAATAAATTTCCACAAAGGGGTTGACGGCTTGTCGAGGCATCCATAGAATGCGCGCCACTTGCAGCGTAAAGCACACAGCGAAACGCGGCATGCAGTGAAGTTGTAGTGTGTCCCCTTCGTCTAGTGGCCTAGGACACCGCCCTTTCACGGCGGTAACAGGGGTTCGAGTCCCCTAGGGGACGCCA
>NZ_JBXUNH010000013.1:0-59912 GCF_057197165.1 Pseudomonas sp. SYWMCR5 | reverse complement strand
GTCAACCTTTTATTTCAAGAATCTTTCAGATCGCTGAAAACACAGCGGGGAGGCCTGTCGGCCTCCCCGCTTCTATATATAGCTACACCCGCAACCAATCACTCGGCCTTCAAGGTAACCCGGCCAAACGACTTCTTACCCGCCTGGCACACATGGGTAGCACCCAGGACAAACAAGAAGTCCTTGTCGACGACTGCACCATCAACCTTGACCGCGCCGCTACCGAGCAGATCACGCGCCTGGGCCGAGTTCTTTACCAGACCCGCACGGTTCAGCACCGCAGCGATCGGCAGGTCTTCAGCCGCAGCGACTTCGATCTCCGGCAGATCCTCAGGCAGCTCGCCCTCCTTCATGCGGTTGCCCGCAGCACGGTGAGCATTCGCCGCAGCCTCTTCACCATGGAAGCGCGCCACGATCTCTTCGGCCAGCTTGATCTTGATGTCGCGCGGGTTCGCACCCTTCTCGACATCGGCGCGGAACTGATCAATCTCGTCCATCGAGCGGAAGCTCAGCAGCTCGAAGTAGCGCCACATCAGCGTATCCGGAATCGAGACCAGCTTGCTGTACATCACCCCAGGCGCTTCCTGGATACCCACATAGTTACCCAGCGACTTGGACATCTTCTTCACGCCATCGAGCCCTTCGAGCAACGGCATGGTCACGATGTTCTGGGCTTCCTGGCCATAGGCGCGCTGCAGCTCACGCCCCATCAGCAGGTTGAACTTCTGGTCGGTACCACCGAGCTCGACATCCGCCTTGAGCGCAACCGAGTCGTAACCCTGCACCAGCGGATAGAGGAACTCATGGATGGCGATCGGTTGCTGGCTGGTGTAGCGCTTGTCGAAGTCGTCACGCTCGAGCATGCGCGCGACGGTGTACTGGGACGCCAGACGAATGAAGTCGGCCGGGGTCAGCTTATCCATCCAGGTAGAATTGAACGCGACCTCGGTCTTGGCCGGGTCGAGAATCTTGAACACTTGCTGCTTATAGGTTTCGGCGTTGTCCAGAACCTGCTCGCGGGTCAGCGGCGGGCGCGTGGCACTCTTGCCGCTAGGGTCACCGATCATGCCGGTGAAGTCACCGATCAGGAAGATCACCTGATGCCCCAATTCCTGGAACTGCCGCAGCTTGTTGATCAGCACGGTGTGACCCAGATGCAGGTCAGGAGCCGTCGGATCGAAGCCAGCCTTGATACGCAGCGGCTGGCCGCGCTTGAGCTTCTCCACCAGTTCCGACTCGACCAACACCTCTTCCGCACCGCGCTTGATAAGCGCCAGCTGCTCTTCAACCGACTTCATAGACAGACCCGCAAGGCTCAGATTCAAAGGGGACCAACCATACAAGATCGGCCGTCAAATACAAGTTTCGCAACGGAATGTGACCCGGAAGGCGCCTTGCGGCGTCTACGCGCCCTTGCGCGAAAATGGATTTGGTTATATTTTATACAGTTATTTCATCTTCATCATGTCATTCATCTTTTCCACCGTGTTTTTCAGCGTATTCAGTCACCTTTTTCATTCACTTTTTCAAAGTCACCTCATCTATGACCAACGACACGCCTAAAGCGCCCCCGCTTTATCCGAAAAGCCATCTGTTGGCCGCCAGCGGCATCGCCGCCCTGCTCAGCCTGGCCTTGCTGGTATTTCCTTCCAGCGACGTAGAAGCGAAGAAGACCACCCTCAACCTCGAGCTCGAAACCCCGGCCGAGCAACTCAAAGACGAATCCAAGGCCGCACCGCTGGTGCAGTCCACCGAATCCGCCGGCTCGCCCTTCGCCCAGATCGAAGGGGATGAACCCGCTACGGAACAGGCCGCCGGACAGCCGCAACCCGTCGCGCAGGAGAAGGCGCAAGACAAGGCCCCCGGTCATCGCGAAGTCGTGGTCGCCCGTGGCGACACCCTCTCCACACTGTTCGCCAAAGTGGGCCTGCCCGCCAACGTCGTGCATGACGTTCTGGCCAGCGACAAGCAAGCCAAGCAGTTCAGCCAGCTGAAACACGGCCAGGTGCTACAGTTCGAACTGGACAAGGACGGCCAACTGGCCAGCTTGCACAGCCAGGTCAGCAACCTCGAAAGCATCCGCCTGAACAAGACCGACAAGGGCTACGCGTTCGAACGCGAAATCACCAAGCCCCTGGTGCGAACCGCCTACGCCCATGGCGTCATCAAGAGTTCGCTCTCGGCCTCGGCCCAACGTGCCGGTCTTTCCCACAGCCTGACCATGGATATGGCCCGCGTGCTGGGCTACGACATCGACTTCGCCCAGGACATCCGCCCTGGCGACGAATTCGACGTGGTATACGAACAGAAGGTCATGGATGGCAAGGTGATCGGCACTGGCAACATCCTCTCGGCGCGTTTCACCAATCGCGGCAAGACCTACACCGCCGTGCGCTACACCAACAAGCAGGGCAATACCAGCTACTACACCGCTGACGGCAACAGCCTGCGCAAGGCGTTCATCCGCACACCGGTGGACTTCGCCCGCATCAGCTCGCGCTTCTCCGCCGGGCGCAAGCACCCGATCCTGAACAAGATTCGCGCCCATAAAGGTGTCGACTATGCAGCGCCTCGCGGCACGCCGATCAAGGCAGCCGGTGATGGCCGCATCGAACTGGCCGGCCGCCGCGGCGGCTACGGCAACACAGTGATCATCGCCCACGGCAACACCTACAAGACCCTGTATGGCCACATGCAAGGCTTCGCCAAAGGCATCAAGACCGGCAGCAACGTCAAGCAGGGCCAGATCATCGGCTATATCGGCACCACCGGTCTCTCCACTGGCCCGCACCTGCACTACGAGTTCCAGGTCAACGGCGTCCATGTCGACCCGCTGAGCCAGAAGGTGCCGATGGCCGATCCGATCGCCAAGGCCGAGCGCCAGCGCTTCATGCAGCAAAGCCAACCCCTGATCGCTCGCATGGATCAGGAAAAGGCCACGCTGCTCGCCGCCAACAAGCGCTGATCCATGGCGTTCTACCTGGGGGTGATGTCCGGCACCAGCCTTGACGGCCTGGACATTGCCCTGATCGAACAGTGCGAGCAGCCACGGTTGCTCGCCACCTGCTACCTGCCCATGCCCTCCGACCTTCGCCGGGACCTGCTGAGCCTCTGTGCCAGTGGCCCCGACGAGATCGCACGGGCAGCGCTGGCCGAAAATCGCTGGGCCAGCCTTGCTGCAGAGGGCATCCGGCAATTGCTGGCCGAGCAGAAACTCGAGCCCAGCGCCATCCGCGCCATCGGCAGCCACGGCCAGACCATCCGCCACGAACCAGCCCGCGGCTTTACCGTGCAGATCGGCAACCCGGCATTGCTCGCCGAGCTGACCGGCATCTGCGTGGTGGGTGATTTCCGTCGCCGCGACGTGGCCGCAGGCGGCCAGGGCGCACCACTGGTCCCGGCCTTCCACGAAGCCTTGTTCGCCCACCTGGGGCAGCGCCTGGCAGTACTCAACGTCGGTGGCTTCAGCAACCTGAGCCTCATTGCCCAAGACACGCCAGTGCATGGCTTCGACTGCGGCCCGGGCAATGTGCTGCTGGATGCGTGGATCGAGCGCAAGCGCGGCCAGACCTTCGACGCCGATGGCGCATGGGCGGCAAGCGGCAAGGTGCAGGACGAATTGCTGGCAGCGCTGCTGAGCGATCCGTTCTTCGCCGGCAATGGCCCCAAGAGCACCGGGCGCGAGGTATTCAACCTGCCCTGGCTCGACGCTCACCTGGCAAGGCTGCCGCGTTATCGCGACGAAGACGTTCAGGCCACCCTGCTGGAACTGACCGCCCGCAGCATCACCGATGCCTTGCGCAATGCCCAGCAAGGCACCGAAGCCCTGATGGTCTGCGGCGGCGGCGCACGCAATGGCACCCTGATGAATAGGCTGGCCGCCCTGCTGCCAGCCGTGAAAGTGACCAGCACCGATGCCCAAGGTATTGACCCGGACTGGGTCGAGGCGATGGCATTCGCATGGCTGGCTCATTGCTGCCTCGAAGGCATCCCGGCGAACCGCCCAAGCGTCACGGCGGCCAGAGGGCTGCGAGTGCTCGGCGCGATCTACCCGGCCTGATCGACAGAAACGAAAACGCCGCGCAATTGCGCGGCGTTTTCGTTGAAGCCGGACTCAGATCGAGAACGACGAACCGCACCCGCAGGTGGTGGCGGCATTCGGGTTCTTGATCACGAAGCGCGAGCCTTCCAGACCTTCCTGGTAGTCCACTTCAGCACCGGCCAGGTACTGGAAGCTCATTGGATCGACGACCAGCGAAACGCCTTCGCGCTCGACAATGGTGTCGTCATCGGCCACGTCTTCATCGAAAGTGAAGCCGTACTGGAAACCCGAGCAACCGCCGCCTGTGACGAACACACGCAGCTTGAGGCGATCATTGCCTTCCTCGGATACCAGGGTCTTCACCTTGTGCGCAGCCCCTTGGGTAAACTCCAAAGCGGTGGGGGTGAAGGTTTCGACGCTCATGTTGGTTCTCCCGGCGTAAGCCGCCATAAAACTCGATGACGCGCATTATCCGCTTCTCCGAGAAAATTGGTCAAGAATTGTGCGGCTTTGGTCGAGACAAACCAAAAGGCCCGCACGGGGCGGGCCTTTTCACCTGCTTGACGATTAAGGCAGCAGCCCCGCGTGGGAAAGGCCCATGCGCTCATCCAGCCCGAACAGGATGTTCAGGTTCTGTACTGCCTGACCGGACGCGCCCTTGACCAGATTGTCGATCACCGACAGCACCACCACCAGATCACCACCCTGCGGGCGATGAACGGCAATACGGCAGACGTTGGCGCCGCGCACGCTGCGCGTCTCTGGGTGGCTGCCGGCCGGCATCACGTCGACGAACGGCTCGTTCGCGTAGCGCTTTTCGAACAGCGCCTGCAGGTCAACCGAGGTGTCGACCACATTCGCGTAGAGGGTGGCGTGAATACCGCGGATCATCGGGGTCAGGTGAGGTACGAATGTCAGGCCGATATCCTTGCCCGCCGCCAGGCGCAGGCCCTGGCTGATTTCCGGCAGGTGACGGTGGCCTTTGACCGCATAGGCCTTCATGCTTTCGCCAGCCTCGCAGAACAGCGAGCCCACTGCAGCACCGCGGCCTGCGCCACTGACACCCGACTTGCAGTCGGCAATCAGGCGCGACGGATCAGCCAGACCCGCTTCGAGCAGTGGCAGGAAACCAAGCTGGGTCGCGGTCGGGTAGCAGCCTGGCACGGCGATCAGACGCGCCTGGCGGATCTTCTCGCGGTTCACTTCAGGCAGGCCGTAGACGGCATCCTTGAGCAGTTCCGGCGCGCCATGCGGCTGGCCGTACCACTTGCCCCACTCGACGGCGTCCTGCAGACGGAAGTCGGCAGACAGGTCGATGACTTTGGTCCCGGCGGCCAGCAGCTCGCCGGCCAGGGCATGGGCAACGCCATGCGGTGTGGCGAAGAACACCACATCACAGGCACCAAGAGTCTTGCTGTCCGGGACGCTGAACTGCAGGCCGTCATAGTGGCCGCGCAGGTTCGGGTACATGTCGGCCACCGCGACACCCGCCTCGGAGCGCGACGTGATGACCGCTACCTCGGCCTGTGGGTGCTGTGCCAGCAGGCGCAACAGTTCGACACCGGTGTAACCCGTGCCGCCGACGATACCGACCTTGATCATAACGCTTGCCCCTCATCAACGAGACCACTGGAAAGCGCACGATAATAGGGTTACGTGACGCCTGTAACAACTCTTGGGTACCCCTTCGCAGTGCCGGACCACTACTATCTGACCACCGTGAAAACCTGAAGGAACTCCCCCATGCTCTATCTCTGGATCAAGGCGCTGCATATCGTCAGCGTGGTCTGCTGGTTCGCCGGCCTGTTCTACCTGCCGCGCCTGTTCGTCTACCACGCCCAGAGCCAGGACAGCATCAGCCAGGAACGCTTCGTCACCATGGAGCGCAAGCTGTACCGCGGCATCATGAACCCGGCGATGATCGCAACCTACGTGTTCGGTATCTGGATGCTCTACCTGACGCCCGGCTGGCTGAGCCAGGGCTGGCTGCACGCCAAGCTGACCCTGGTGATCCTGCTGACCGGCTACCATCACGTATGCGGCGCACAGCGCAAACGCTTCGCCGCCGGACAGAACACCCGCAGCCATGTGTACTACCGCTGGTTCAACGAAGTACCGGTGCTGATCCTGCTGGCCATCGTAATTCTGGTGGTGGTCAAACCGTTCTGAGCATAACCCCTGAGCGAAGGAGCCTTGCCATGTCCCTGCCTGCAACACTCGAACACCGCCTGCGACTGCCCGTGGTCGCCGCGCCGATGTTCCTGATCTCCAATCCGCAGCTGGTACTGGCTTGCTGCGCCAACGGTGTGGTGGGTAGCTTTCCGGCGCTGAACCAGCGCGACAGCGCCGGTTTCAAGGCCTGGCTGGAGGAGATCGAGGCGGGCCTTGCGCAATTGCAGGCACCTGCGCCTTATGCCGTGAACCTGATCGTGCACCCGAGCAACCCGCGCCTGCAGGCCGACCTCGCCCTGTGCGCGGAGCACCGGGTGCCGATCGTGATCACCAGCCTGGGCGCTGCGAAGGAGGTGGTAGACGCGGTGCACGGCTATGGCGGCCTGGTGTTCCACGATGTCACCACCCGTCGTCACGCCGAGAAAGCCGCCGAGGCCGGCGTTGATGGCCTGATCGCCGTGGCTGCGGGTGCCGGCGGTCATGCCGGGACCTGGAGCCCCTTCGCCCTGGTCGCGGAGATTCGCCAGTTCTTCGACAAGACCCTGCTGTTGGCCGGTTGCATCAACCACGGTCACGAAATCCTCGCGGCACGTCTGCTCGGCGCGGACCTCGCCTACATGGGCACACGCTTCATCGCCACTCGCGAGAGCCAAGCCCAAGGTGCCTACAAACAAATGCTGCTCGATGCCCACGCCGCCGACATCGTCCACACCCCGGCGGTCTCGGGTGTGCCGGCCAGTTTCCTGCGCCAGAGCCTCGAGCAGGCCGGTTACGACATGGCCGCGCTCAAGCACAACCCGGGTGAGGCCAAGCTCAAACCGCTGGATGAAGAAGCCAAGGCCTGGAAAACCGTGTGGTCGGCGGGCCAGGGCGCGGGCGGTATCCATGACCTGCCCGATACGGCAGCGCTGATCGAGCGCCTGCGTGACGAATACCGAGCCGCCCAGCTTCGCACCGCTGAACTGGCGCGCTGAAGCCCTGCAAAAGACCACAACAGCCCCAGCCAAGCTGTACACTAGGCGCCCTCTTCCGCCCCCAGGAGCCTTGCATGACCCGTTACGCCATGATCACCGGAGCTTCCAGCGGCCTGGGCCTGGCCCTGGCGGAGGCCCTGGCGCGGCGCGGGCGCAACCTGATCCTGGTGGCACGCCACCGCGAAACCCTCGAGCCAATCGCGGTCGAGCTGACCCAGCGCTTCGGCGTCGAGGTCTTGCTGCGCGCCTGCGACCTCAGCCAGCCTTTGCGCCTCTCGGGGTTCGTACTCGAGCTGGAAGAGGGCGAGCGGCGCATCGACCTGCTGGTCAACTGTGCCGGGCAGCGCACCTATGGGCCCTTCCTGGCCCATGAGTGGGCCGACGAACAAGACCTGCTGGAGGTCAATATCCTCGCCCTCACCCGCCTGTGCCACGCCATCGGCAACCTGATGGCGGTGCACGGTGGCGGCCAGATCCTCAACGTGGCCTCACTGGCCAGCGCCGCGCCGGGTCCGTGGATGGCGTGCTACAGCGCCAGCAAGGCCTATGTACTGAATTTCTCGGAAGCCCTGCGCGAAGAACTGCGTCGTACCGGGGTCAAGGTGTCGGTTTTGTGCCCGGGCCCGATCCACTCGGCAAAACGACACATCCCGCGCCTGGAGGGCAGTTCGCGCTGCCTGAGCGCCGAAGAAGTGGCGCTCTACACCGTGCGCGCGCTGGACAAGAACCGCGCCCTGATCATGCCGGGCCGACGCAATCGCTGGCTGGCCTTCGCCCCACGCCTTCTGCCGCGCTGGTTGAGCCGCAAGCTGGCGGGCGTGATCCATCGTCGCTACTGCCCGATCGGCGCCGAATGACCTCTGTCCGAGCAGCGCCTCGCTGAGTACACTGCGCTTCGACCCTCACCAAGGAGCAAGTGACGTGGACGATCTATTCCTCAAGATCATCAACCGGGAAATCCCGGCGGATATCATCTACGAAGACGACCAGATCCTGGCCTTCAAGGATATCGCCCCTGCAGCGCCGGTACATTTTCTGGTCATCCCGAAAAAGCACATCCCGACCCTCAACGACCTGACCGAAGAGGACAAGGCCCTGGCTGGCCACATCCTGTTCACCGCCCAGCGCCTGGCCGTCGAGCAAGGCTGCGAGGAAGGTTTCCGTGTGGTCATGAACTGCAACCCCAAGGGTGGGCAGACGGTCTACCACATTCACATGCACGTGCTCGGCCAGCGTCAGATGAACTGGCCGCCGGGCTGACCCAAGGCAAGCCCATCCGGCATGATTGAGTTAAACTGTCGGGCATCACTTTAGTGGAGGTGCCCGATGGCTACCGAACGTCACTATTCGCCGCTCGACCGCTTGTTGCTGCAGGCTGATACCGCCATGCGCACCCTGCTGCCCTTCAGCGGCCAACCTTCCCGTCCCTCGCCTGCGATCATCCAGCCGGATGCCGAGCTGGACGAGTCCCAGACCCGCCATATTGCCGGCCTGATGCGCATCAACCATACCGGTGAGGTCTGCGCCCAGGCGCTCTACCAAGGTCAGGCCCTGACCGCCAAGCTGCCGCAGGTACGCAAGGCCATGGAGCATGCCGCCGAGGAAGAAATCGACCACCTGGCCTGGTGCGAGCAGCGCATCCGCCAACTGGGCAGCCACCCAAGTGTGCTCAACCCGCTGTTCTACGGCATGTCGTTCGGCATCGGTGCCCTCGCCGGCCTGGTCAGCGACAAGGTCAGCCTGGGCTTCGTCGCCGCCACCGAGCACCAGGTCTGCAAGCACCTGGACGAGCACCTCGAACAGATCCCCGAAGAAGACGAAAAATCCCGCGCCATTCTCGAACAGATGCGCGTCGATGAAGAGCAACACGCCGAATCCGCTCTGGAAGCCGGCGGCTATCGTTTCCCGGCCCCGGTGCGTTTCGGCATGAGCCTGCTGGCCAAGGTGATGACCAAGAGCACCTACCGCATCTAGGACCCACCGATGACCGAGCGCTTCGATGCCAAGGATCTGGCCAGCGCGGTAAGCGCCGGCGTCCTCCAGCCAGGCCAGGATCGGGCACTGCTCGAATTCCTGCGCCAGCAACCGCAGCAACAGGGCCGGTTCCAGTTGGCCCATGTCGCCTTCTACTTCGGCGCACTGCTGATCATGGCGGCCATGGGCTGGCTGCTCACCGAGGCGTGGATGCGCATTGGTGACTCGGCCCTGCTCGCCATCGCCCTGCTCTATATCGCCAGCCTTACCCTGTTCGCCCTGTCACTCCAGCGCCGCGGGCAGGCCATTGCCGCCGGGGTTCTGGCCGCCGTCGCCGTGAGCATCGTACCGCTGGCAGTGTTCGCCCTCGAACGCCTGCTCGGCTGGTGGCCGCTGGATGACGTGCAGTTCGACTACCACCAGTACTACACCTACGTGCAAGGCGGCTGGCTGCTGATGGAAGCGGCAACCGTCGTCGCCGGGCTGGCGATGCTGCGCCTGGTGCCTTTCCCCTTCATCGTGATGCCAATCGCGGTGGCCCTGTGGTTCATGTCCATGGACCTCAGCGAATGGTTCTACGGCGAAGTGTTCAGTTGGGAGCAGCGCCAGAACGTCTCGGTGTGGTTCGGCCTGCTGTTGCTGGCCGCGTTCCTGGCAGTGGACGGTCGCACGCGCCGCGACTACGCCTACTGGGGTTACCTGGCAGGGCTTCTGGCCTTCTGGGGCGGGCTGACTTCGATGAACAGCGACAGTGAAGTGGGCAAGGCGCTCTATTGCCTGATCAACCTTGGCCTGATGGGATGTGCAGTGCTGCTGCGCCGCCCGATGTTCATGGTATTCGGTGCCATGGGCGTGGCTGCGTACCTGGGCTACCTGTCGTATGACGTGTTCGCCGAGTCGCTGCTGTTCCCGGTGGTGATCACATTGATCGGGCTTGGCGTGATCGGCCTAGGCCTGGCCTACCAGAAGCGTCGTGAACGACTGAGTCAATCGTTGCGGGCAAAACTGCCGCAATGGCTACTGGACGCGCTGCCAGCCCTGCGGGACTGAAAACCGGGGCCGCCAGGCGGCCCCACAGTCTCAACCCAGCTCCACGATCTCGTAGCCATGGGTGATTTCCACGCCCGCCCGATCAAGCATGATCGAGGCCGAGCAATATTTCTCGGCCGACAGCTCCACTGCCCGCTTGACCTGCGCTTCCTTCAGCCCGCGGCCTTTGACCACGAAATTCAGGTGGATCTTGGTGAACACCTTCGGATCTTCGCTGGCTCGCTCGGCCTCAAGGAAGGCTTCGCAGCTTTCCACCGCCTGTCGGGACTTCTTCAGGATGCTGACCACATCGAAACTGCTGCAGCCACCCAGGCCGAGCAGCAGCATCTCCATCGGGCGTACGCCCAAGTTACGACCGCCAGCCTCGGGAGGACCGTCCATGACCACGACATGCCCACTCCCCGACTCACCGAGGAACATGGCCTCACCGGCCCACTGGATGCGCGCCTTCATCTATCCGGACTCCTGATTTCGTAAAAGGCCGTCAGCTTAGACCTTGTAGCGCCGTCGGAAAAGCTCAAGACGTTAGGGTTTCATGCCGATAAACCCAAAGTGTCTGATAAGCTGACGCCAAATCACTGGCGCCCCTGTCAGTAACCTCCTACAAAATGCCTCTGCGTCGCTCGAACAGGATTTCGTGATGGTAGCCTCAGCACTCCCTGCCAAGATCAAGAATATCGACAAGCTGCTGGTGCACTGCCAACGCCGCCGCTATGCCGCCAAGAGCAACATCATCTGCGCCGGCGACCGAGCCGAGACGCTGTCGTTCATCGTCAAGGGTTCGGTGACCATCCTGATCGAGGACGACGAAGGTCACGAGATGATCATCGCCTACCTCAACAATGGTGATTTCTTCGGTGAGCTGGGGTTGTTCGAACCGGCGGGCCCCGAACAGCAGCGCAGTGCCTGGGTACGGGCCAAGACCGAATGCGAGGTGGCCGAGATCAGCTACGACAAGTTCCGCGAGCTGGCCCGCCACGATCCGGACATTCTCTACGCCCTTGGCAGCCAGATGGCCCAGCGCCTGCGCAACACCACGCGCAAGGTCGGCGACCTGGCCTTCTTCGACGTCACCGGCCGCGTCGCTCGTTGCCTGCTCGACCTGTGCAAGCAGCCAGATGCCATGACCCACCCCGACGGTATGCAGATCAAGATCACCCGTCAGGAAATCGGTCGGATCGTCGGCTGCTCGCGCGAGATGGTCGGCCGCGTGCTCAAGGATCTCGAGGAACGCAGCCTGGTGCAGGTCAAGGGCAAGACCATGGTGGTCTACGGCACCCGTTAATCCTTGGGCAGCGCCGCGATCACCTCGGCGTAGGCCTGGGACAGCCGTTCGAACCAAGGGACTGCGGGCGCCACTTCATGCAAGGCAATATGGCTGTCGGCACGGCAGCGTTGCTCCAGCCCACAACATTCGTTGAAACGATTGACCGCCGCCACCATCGACTCACGCTCGTTGTCCAGCAGCAGCGCCCCATGCACCAGCACCACCGGGCGCTTGCCGCCCAGCCCCTGGCGCCAGCGCTGGGCAGTGCCGACCAGCTTGCGGCCGTTGAGATTGACGTTGTAGCGACCATCGCAGAACGCACCGTCGATCTCCCCGACCGACGCCACACCACCCCATTCGCGCAAGACATCGCACAGCGGCAGGCACAAGCGCTCGTATGCGTTCTCGATGCGTCCGTGATCGCCTTCGCTGCGCGGTGCGACGTAGACCAGCGCCACGTTCACCGTCGAGTGGGATTGCGGCACGGGTTCACCACCGGTTTCACGCAGCAGCACGGGCCAGCCGGCAATCGCCAGCTCCGCACAGGCAGCTTCGAAATTATCGAGCCGGCTCATGCGCCGTGGCATGACCAGCGCATGGTCGGTGGGGCGCCAGAAGAGCACACCAGATTCACGCTCGCCACGGCAGACGGCGGCGAGCAGCTCCTGTTCGGCGTGCAGGCCCTGCTCGACGGTGAGGGCCAGGGGTTGATCGGTCATTGATCCACCTTGGAAGTTAGGTCCACTTGCCCACGAAAGGGCCAGAACAGGCATACAAAAAAGCCGGCATCAAGCCGGCTTCCTTATCTTGATCAGTCCAGAGGCTGAACAGTCTTCTTCACCTGATCCGGGAAGAACAGCCGCTGCAGTTCCAAGCCCGGCTGCTCGGCCCGCATGAAGGCCTCGCCCACCAGGAACGAATACACTTCGTTGATTTCCATCAGCTCCACGTCGGCGCGGTTGAGGATACCGCTCTCGGTGATCGCCAGGCGGTCACGCGGAATGCGCGGCAGCAGGTCGAGTGTGGTATCCAGGCTGACCTCGAAGGTGTGCAGGTTGCGGTTGTTGACCCCCACCAGCGGCGTGTCGAGGGTTTTCAGCGCGCGCTCCAGCTCTTCGCCATCGTGCACCTCCACCAGCACATCGAGACCGACATCCTTGGCAGTGGCGGCAAGCTCGGCCATCTTCACATCGTCCAGTGCCGAGACGATCAGCAGCACGCAGTCGGCGCCCAGGGCGCGGGCTTCGACGATCTGGTAGGGATCGACCATGAAGTCCTTGCGAATCACCGGCAGCGACACGGCGGCGCGGGCCTGTTGCAGGTATTCGTCAGCGCCCTGGAAGTAATCCACGTCGGTGAGTACCGACAGGCAGGTCGCGCCGCCCTTCTCGTAGCTGACCGCGATTTCCGCAGGCACGAAGTGCTCGCGGATCACGCCCTTGCTCGGCGAGGCCTTCTTGATTTCAGCGATGACCGCCGGCTGCTTGCGCTTGGCCTGTTCGATCAAGGCGTTGGCAAAGCCGCGCGGAGCATCGGCGACCTTGGCCAGACGCTCCAGCTCAGCGAGGCTCACGCGCGCGCTGCGCTCGGCCACTTCCTGAAACTTGCGGGCGATGATTCTTTCCAGCACCGTCGGTACGCTCATGCTCCGTTCTCCTGCTTGAATACCGCGGTAAAGGCGCCCAGCTCCTGGAGTTTTTCCCAGGCAAGGCCGGTGTGCAGTACATCGTGGGCGAGTTCGACGCCCGATTTCAGGCTCATCGCGTGGTCGGCGGCATACAGCGCGGCGCCGGCGTTGAGCACGATCATTTCGGCAGCTTTCTGGCCATTTTCGGTCTTGCGGCGGCCCAGGGCGTCACGGATCAGCGCCAGCGAAGCCTGCGGATCCTCGACCGCCAGGCCGTGCAGGCTCTGGCTCTTCATGCCAAGGTCTTCCGGTTCGACCCAGTACTCGGTGATCTCACCGTTCTTCAGTTCCGCGACGAAGGTCGGTGCGGCCAGGCTGAATTCGTCCAGGCCATCCTTGGAGTGCACCACCAGCACATGCTTGCTGCCCAGGCGCTGCAACACTTCGGCCAGCGGGCGGCACAGGGCCTGGGTGAACACGCCAACCACCTGGTGCTTCACACCGGCCGGATTCGTAAGCGGGCCGAGCATGTTGAAGAGCGTGCGCAGGCCCAGGTCGCGGCGCGGGCCAGCGGCATGCTTCATTGCGCTGTGGTGAGTCTGGGCGAACATGAAACCGATCCCCAGGCTATCGATGCAGCGGGCCACCTGTACCGGCGTAAGGTTCAGGTAGATACCGGCCGCCTCCAGCAGGTCGGCGCTGCCGCTCTTGCCGGACACCGCCCGGTTGCCGTGCTTGGCCACCGGGCAACCGGCCGCGGCGAGCACAAAGGCCGAGGCCGTGGATACGTTGAAGATGTTGGCCCCGTCGCCGCCGGTGCCGACAATGTCGACCACGCCGTCGAGGCTCTTGAGCTCGACCTTGTCGGCCAGCTCACGCATGACCGAAACGGCACCGACGATCTCGTCGATGCTCTCGCTCTTCATGCGCATGCCCATCAGGAAGGCGCCGATCTGCGCCTCGGTGCATTGTCCGGTCATGATCTGACGCATGACATCGCGCATTTCTTCTGTGGACAGGTCCAGGTGGCCGACGATGCGGCTCAGCGCGCTCTTGATATCCATGATCGGTCCTTAGCGGCGGCCGCCGGTCTGCTTGAGGAAATTGGCGAACAGCTCGTGACCCTGCTCGGTGAGGATGGACTCGGGGTGGAACTGCACCCCTTCGATGTTCAGGGTTTTGTGACGCAAGCCCATGATCTCGTCGACCGAACCGTCTTCATGGGCAGTCCAGGCGGTAACTTCGAGGCAGTCAGGCAGGGTTTCGCGCTTGACCACCAGCGAATGGTAGCGGGTCACGGTCAACGGGTTGTTCAGGCCGGCGAACACGCCCAGGTCGCGGTGGAACACTGGGCTGGTCTTGCCGTGCATTACCTGGCGGGCCCGCACCACGTCACCGCCGTACGCCTGGCCGATGGACTGGTGACCCAGGCACACGCCGAGGATCGGCAGCTTGCCGGCAAAGTGCAGGATGGCCTCGATGGAAACGCCTGCCTCACTGGGCGTGCAAGGGCCGGGCGAGACGACGATGCGCTCCGGGTTGAGGGCTTCGATCTGGGCGATGGTCAGTTCGTCGTTGCGAATGACCTTGACCTCGGCACCCAACTCGCCGAGGTACTGGACGACGTTGTAGGTGAAGGAGTCGTAATTGTCGATCATCAGTAACATCTGGGGGCAACCTCTTGAATCTACTGACTGTGCTTTCGAACCTTCCTGCGTCGGCCATGGGCGCGGTTCTGCCGCGACGGCGAAACTGGAACGACAGGAGGGCAAACGGGGACGGGCCGGACAGGACCGGCAGGAGAAAGAGTCAGGCGCGCCAACGCCAACGGGCGTGAGCCTTGATAACGCGCATCAGGAGTTTGCTGACGATCAACACGGGGTAGTTCTCGCTCATACGTCCCGGCACAGTAGCCTACCGCGACGAGAGGCGCAATACGCCGTAAATACCGGGAAACGAACGGACCGCGCGCTTTTTTGCTAAGGTCTTCGGGCTTGTCTCCATAAAAACAATGAAAAGGAACTTCACACATGCGACAGCCACCTTTCCTGCGCACGGCCCTGTGCCTGCTCACCCTCGCCTGCAGCCAGGCCATGGCAGCACCCTCGCCATACTCTTCGCTGATCGTGTTCGGCGACAGCCTCAGCGATGCCGGGCAGTTCCCCGACCTCACCGGCGGCACGCCGGGCATGCGCTTCACCAATCGCGATGCGAACGGCAACTATGCCCCGGTATCGCCAATGATCCTTGGCGGGCGGCTGGGCTTTTCCGATACGGAACTGGGCCCATCCACTTCGCTGGTCAATCTTGTGCAGGGTCGCCCCGACGGCAACAACTGGGCCGTCGGTGGCTACACGACACAGCAGATCCTCGACTCGATCACCGACACCTCCGAAGCGGTTATTCCTCCCGGGCGCCCTGGCGCAGGTGCCGTCCTGCGTGAGCGTCCCGGCTACCTGGCCAACGGTCTGCGGGCCGACCCGAATGCGCTCTACTACATCACCGGTGGCGGTAACGACTTCCTGCAGGGGCAGGTCAACAGCGCCGCCGATGCAGCCGCCGCAGGTGCGCGCCTCGCCGCCAGCGCCCAGGCCCTGCAACAGGGCGGTGCGCGCTACATCATGGTGTGGCTGCTGCCCGACCTGGGGCAGACCCCGAACTTCAGCGGGACACCACAGCAGGGGCCGCTGTCGCAGCTCTCGGGCGTGTTCAACCAGTCGCTGCTCAACCAATTGCGCCAGATCGATGCCGAAATCATCCCGCTGAACATCCCCACCCTGCTCGGCGAAGCGCTGCGCAGCCCGGCGGAGTTCGGCCTGGCCGCCGACCAGAACCTGGTCGGCACCTGCTACAGCGGCGACGGCTGCGTGCAAAACCCGGTCTATGGCGCCAACGGCACCAACCCCGACCCAACCCGGCTGCTGTTCAACGACTCGGTACATCCAACCATTGCCGGCCAGCAACTGATCGCCGACTACGCCTACTCCATCCTCGCCGCCCCTTGGGAACTGACGCTGCTTCCGGAAATGGCCCACGCCAGCTTGCGTGCTCACCAGGATGAGCTGCGCAACCAATGGCAGACACCCTGGCAGGCGGTCGGCCAGTGGCAAGCCTTCGTCGCCACCGGCGCCCAGGACCTGGATTTCGGCAGCCAGCGCAGTTCGGCAAGTGGCGATGGCCGCGGCTACAACCTGACCCTCGGCGGCAGCTACCGGCTCGATGATGCCTGGCGCGTCGGTCTGGCAGCGGGCGTCTACAGACAGAAACTGGAGGCAGGCCAACAGGACTCGGACTACAAGCTCGACAGCTACCTGGCCAGTGCCTTCGCCCAGTTCCGCCAGAACCGCTGGTGGGCCGATACGACGCTGACTGCCGGCCACCTGGACTACAGCGACCTCAAGCGCAGCTTTGCCCTCGGCGCCAGCGAACGCACCGAGAAAGGCGACACCGATGGCGAGGCCTGGGCCATCAGTGGACGGCTGGGCTACAACCTGGCCGCCGACGAGAGCCGTTGGCAACTGGCTCCGTTCATCAGCGCCGACTATGCACGGGTCAAGGTCGATGGTTATGACGAGAAGAGCGGTCGCTCGACGGCCCTGAGCTTCGATGATCAGGAGCGCAAGTCCCGCCGACTGGGCGCGGGCCTGCTGGGCACTGTGCAGGTGCTGCCAAGCACGCGGTTGTTCGCCGAGGTCGCGCGCGAGCACGAGTTCGAGGATGACCGCCAGGACCTGACCATGCACCTGACCACCCTGCCGGGCAACGACTTCACCCTGGCCGGCTACACGCCGCACAGCAACCTGACCCGGGCAAGCCTGGGCCTCAGCCATGAACTGGTGCCGGGGGTGAACCTGCGGGGGAACTACAACTGGCGCAAGAGTGATGAGCTGCGTCAGCAGGGCGTCAGCCTGGCGGTGAGCCTGGACTTTTGAGGGTTAACCCATCGCGTGGCCAGCCCGCTCCTACAGAAATTGCAGTGAACCTGTAGGAGCGGGCTGGCCCCGCGATGGGCTGCACAGCAGCCCCCTCACACCACCAAAAAAAACGGCGCTCACCAGAGCGCCGTTTCTTCATCCATCAGCCGCGCGGCGTCTGCTCGGCAAGCGCCACGGCCCGGAACATCGCCCGCCGCTTGTTGATGGTCTCTTCCCACTCCAGTGCCGGCACCGAGTCGGCAACGATGCCGCCACCGGCTTGTACGTGCAGCTCGCCGTCCTTGATCACCGCAGTACGGATGGCAATGGCGGTGTCCATGTTGCCGTTCCAGGCAAAGTAACCCACTGCACCACCATAGACACCCCGCTTGACCGGCTCCAGCTCGTCGATGATCTCCATCGCCCGGATCTTCGGCGCGCCCGACAAAGTGCCAGCCGGCAGGATCGCACGCAGGGCGTCCATCGCCGTCAGCCCCTCGGCCAACTCGCCGGTGACGTTCGAGACGATATGCATGACGTTCGAATAACGCTCGATCACCATTTTCTCGGTCAGGCGCACGCTGCCCGTGGACGACACGCGCCCCACATCGTTGCGCCCCAGGTCGATCAGCATCAGGTGCTCGGCGATTTCCTTGTCGTCCGACAGCAAGTCGTCTTCCAGCGCGCGGTCGGCCTCTTCGTTGGCGCCGCGCGGGCGGGTGCCAGCGATCGGACGTACGGTGACCAGATTATCCTCGACCCGCACAAGCACTTCCGGCGAGCTGCCGACCACATGGAAGTCGCCGAAGTTGAAGAAGTACATGTAGGGCGTCGGGTTGAAGCAGCGCAGCGCCCGGTACAGGTCGATGGGCGCAGCCTTGAAGTCGATGGACATGCGCTGCGACGGCACGACCTGCATGCAGTCGCCAGCGAGGATATATTCCTTGATCCGCCCGACCGCATTCTCGTAGTCGTCCCGGGTGTAGCTGGAGCGGAATTCAGGCTCAGCGGCCATCGGCCCGCTGAGGTCCAGTCCCCGACGCGGAGTGATCGGCTGACGCAGCGTGTCGAGCAAGCCCTCCAGACGCGCCTTGCCCTGCTCGAAGGCCTGCTCCTCAGACGGGTCGACCAGCACGATCGCATGCATCTTGCCGGCCAGGTTGTCGAACACCACCACGGCGTCGGAGACCATCAGCAGGATGTCCGGCACCCCCAGCGGATCCGGGTTCGGGCAGGCGCCCAGGCGCTTCTCGACATAGCGCACGCAGTCATAGCCGAAATAGCCGACCAGGCCACCATTGAAGCGCGGCAGGCCTGGAATGTCGGCGACCTTGTAGCGGTCCTTGAACGACTCGACGAATGCCAGTGGATCTTCGACCTCGTGGCTCTCTACCTCGACGCCATCGTGCAGGATGCTCACACGGTAGCCGTGCACGCGCATCACCGTGCGCGAAGGCAAACCGATCATCGAGTAGCGCCCCCACTTCTCCCCGCCCTGCACGGACTCGAGCAGATAAGAGTTGGCCTGGTCGGCAAGCTTCAGGTAGATCGACAGCGGCGTATCGAAGTCGGCCAGGGTTTCACAGGCCAGGGGAATGCGGTTGTAGCCGGCAGCGGCCAGGCGCAGGAATTCTTCGCGGGTCATGGGTAGCCTCGTGGCAAGCAGCAATGGGTTCGGGCAAGCGGACGGGCCGGCAGGCGCCGGCGAGCGGGAGTCAGGCGCGCCAGCGCCAACGGGCCAAGGCCTTGATGACTTTCATCCAGAATTTGCCGGTAACACCCACAGTGGAGTCTCTGTCTTGGGAGGCTTGAAGGTCCGCCCACGTTATCCCAGTGTCGGTGACTAAGCAACCGGGCAGCAGCAGGCGCAGATCGTCGAGTACCAGGCTCGGTGATTCCTCGTCGATCGGCCGTCCGTGGTTGTAGCCGTAGGTCAGGCCGACGCTCTTGACCCCCGCGGCCCTGGCCGCCTGCACGTCACTGCGCGAGTCGCCGACGAACAGCGACTGCTCGGGTGCGATGCCGGCCATCTTCATGACGAACAGCAGCGCCGCCGGGTCGGGCTTTTTCTGTGGCAGGGTGTCGCCACCGATGATCCAGCGGAAATAGCGACCAATCTTCATCTGGTCCAGCAACGGCCCGACAAAGCGTTCGGGCTTGTTGGTGATCAGGGCCATCTCCACGCCCTGCTTGCGCAACCAGCGCAAGGTGTCGCGCACGCCCGGGTAGACCACGGTCAGCTCATGGCTTTCACCATAAGCTTCCATGAACAGTACCAGCGCACGCTCGGCCAGTTGCGCATCGACAGCGTCGTGCTCGATGCCGCCGGCCAGGGCGCGGCGCACCAGCACCTCGGCACCGTTGCCCACCCACTGGCGCACGGCGTCCAGCCCTGCGGGCGGGCGCCCGAGTTCGAGCAGCATGCGGTCCACGGCGGCGGCCAGGTCCGGTACCGAATCGATCAACGTACCGTCCAGATCGAACATCACCAGCCTGGGCAGCGTCCCCGGGAACAGCTGCTCGAAGCCACTCATGGGCGGGCCTGGGCCAGTTCGGCACGCATCTTGGCGATCACTTCCTGGTAGTCCGGGGCGTTGAAGATCGCCGAACCGGCCACGAAGGTGTCGGCGCCAGCAGCGGCGATTTCGCGGATGTTGCCGACGTTGACGCCGCCATCGATCTCCAGGCGGATATCACGTCCGCTGGCATCGATCAGCGCGCGGGCCTCGCGCAGCTTGTCGAGGGTGCCGGGGATGAACTTCTGCCCGCCGAAGCCTGGGTTGACGCTCATCAGCAGGACCATGTCGACCTTGTCCATCACGTATTTCAGGGCGTCCAGGCTGGTGGCCGGGTTGAATACCAGGCCGGCCTTGCAGCCGCCGTCCTTGATCAGTTGCAGCGAACGGTCGATGTGTTGCGACGCTTCCGGGTGGAAGGTGATGTAGGTCGCGCCGGCCTCGATGAAGTCGCCGATGATGCGGTCGACCGGGCTGACCATCAGGTGCACATCGATCGGCGCGGTCACGCCGTACTTGCGCAGTGCCGTGCAGACCATCGGGCCGATGGTCAGGTTAGGCACGTAGTGGTTGTCCATGACATCGAAGTGAACGATGTCGGCCCCGGCGGCCAGAACCTTGTCGACGTCCTCACCCAGGCGGGCGAAATCGGCGGAAAGAATGGAGGGGGCAATAGCGTAGGGCTGCATGGCGCACCTATGTGGTGGAAATCACGGTGGCGCGCATTGTAACTCAGGGAAGTGGACGGGGGCTGATTGGTATCAATTGGTGTCGAGCAGTGCCCGAAATCGGCTACGGTTGCACTGGCCTCTTCGCGGGCAAGCCCGCTCCTACCAGTACAACGCTGCCCTCATGAGCAGCGGGGCAACCGTGGGAGCGGGCTTGTCCCGCGATGAGGCCGGTGCAGCCGCCGCAGGATCAGGCCGGCTGCTGGGTCCGCAACTTCTCGCTGCGTCCGCGCAACCACTCCAGGGTCAGCAGCAGGATCACCGAAAACGCAATCAGCAACGTGGCCGCCGCCGCAATGGTCGGGCTGAGGTTCTCGCGGATACCGCTGAACATCTGCCGCGGCAGGGTCGCCTGCTCGGGCCCGGCGAGGAACAACGTCACCACCACCTCATCGAACGAGGTGGCGAAGGCGAACAGCGCCCCGGAGATCACTCCCGGCGCAATCAGCGGCAAGGTCACCCGACGGAAGGTCAGCAAGGGCGAGGCGCCGAGGCTGGCTGCGGCGCGCACCAGGTTGTAGTTGAAGCCCTGAAGCGTCGCCGACACGGTGATGATCACGAACGGCACACCGAGCACCGCGTGCACCAGGATCAACGAAATGAAGCTGTTACCCATCCCCAGCGGCGCGAAGAACAAGTAGCTGGCCACCCCGATGATCACCACCGGCACCACCATCGGCGAAATCACCAGCGCCATCACCAGCGACTTGCCGGGGAAGTCGCCGCGGGTCAGGCCGATCGCGGCCAGGGTGCCGAACACCATGGCCAGTACCGTGGCCGCCGGAGCGACGATGATGCTGTTCTTCAGCGCGCGCATCCATTCGGCAGAGGCGAAGAAGTCCTGGTACCACTGCAGCGAAAAGCCTTGCAGCGGGTACACCAGGAAGCTGCCGCTGTTGAACGACAGCGGAATGATCACCAGCACCGGCAAGACCAGGAACAACAGGATCAGGCCGCAGAGAATGCGCAGGCTGTAGAACCAGACCCGCTCCACGGGCGACATGTAAGGGCTCAGCATGACAAGGCTCCTCAGCTCAGGCGCAGGCGGCTGGCGCCGACCAGCCAGCTATAGATCAGGTACAGCAGCACGGTTGCCAGCAACAGCAAGCCGCCCAGGGCCGTGGCCATGCCCCAGTTGATGCTGGTGTTGGTATAGAAGGCGACGAAATAGCTGACCATCTGGTCGTTCGGGCTGCCCAGCAGGGCTGGGGTGATGTAGTAGCCGATGGCAAGGATGAACACCAATAGGCAGCCGGCGCCGACACCAGCGTAGGTCTGCGGGAAATACACTCGCCAGAAGCTGGCGAACGGATGACAGCCCAGCGAAATCGCCGCCCGCATGTAGCTCGGCGAAATGCCCTTCATCACGCTGTACAACGGCAGGATCATGAACGGCAACAGGATGTGCACCATGGAGATGTAGACCCCGGTGCGGTTGAACACCAGCTCCAGCGGCTGGTCGATGATGCCAATGGCCATCAGCGCGCTATTGATCAGGCCGCCAGACTGCAACAGCACGATCCACGCCGCCACCCGCACCAGGATCGAAGTCCAGAACGGCAGCAGCACCAGGATCATCAACAGGTTGCTCTGCCGGGTCGGCAGGTTGGCCAGCAGGTAGGCGAGCGGATAGGCCAGCACCAGGCAGATCACGGTGATCACCACCCCCATCCACAGGGTGCGGGCAAAAATGTCCAGATAAATGGCCTGGTCAGGGGTGGTCTTGGCCAGTTCGCCCAGATCATCGATGCGGTGATCCAGCGAGGCCAGCAGGTAGAAAGGTGTCACCTCGCTGGTGTTACGGCGAATTGCCTGCCAGTAGGCCGGGTCGCCCCAGCGCTCATCAAGGGCTTGCAGGGCTTCTTTATAGGAAGCCGGTTCGGTCTTGAACGGCAGTGCACGTGCTGTCTTGGACAGCAGGCTGCGGTAGCCGGCCAGTTCCATGTTCAGGCGCTTGGAAAGCTCGCCCAGGGTCTGGTTCTTGCGCGATTCGGCCAGGTCCTCGCTGAGGGCCTTGTATACCGCCTCGTCGGGCAGGCTCTTGCCGTCCCACTGCAACACGGCTTCAACGGTGCGCGGCAGGCCTGCGACCACCTCGGGGTTTTCGACGCTCTTGTACAAAAGTGCGGCGATCGGTACGAGGAACACCAGCAGCAGGAACAGCGCCAGCGGCGCGATCAACGCCTGGGCCTTCCAGCGGTTGACCCGTTCGGCGCGCTTGAGGCGCTGTTTGAGACTTGGACCTGCGCCTTCATTCAGGGGCACTGCAATGGCCATGGCGAACTCCGAAAAACACAGAAAACGAGGGAGCGCCGATCAAACCCCGGCGCTCCTTTGAGGCGCGTTACTTCTTCGCAGCCCAGGCGTTGAAGCGTTGCTCCAACTGCTCGCTGTTGTCGGCCCAGAAGGCCACGTCGATCTGCACCTGGTTGGCGATGTTCTCGGGCGTGGTCGGCATGTCCTTCTTCACATCGTCCGACAGCAGTTCGATGGCCTTGGAGTTGGCAGGCCCGTAGGCGATGTTCTCGGAGTAGATTTTCTGCTGTGCCGGTTGCACGGTATAGGCGATGAACTTCTTCGCCTCTTCGACGTTCTTCGCACCCTTCGGAATGGCCCAGGCGTCGAAGTCGTAGATCCCGCCGTTCCACACCACCTTCAGGTTGCTGTCCTTCTGTACCGCAGCGATCCGGCCGTTGTAGGCCGAGCTCATGACCACGTCACCCGAGGCCAGGTACTGCGGCGGCTGGGCGCCGGCTTCCCACCACTGGATGTTCGGCTTGAGCTCGTCGAGCTTCTTGAAGGCGCGGTCTACACCGGCTTTGGTCTGCAGCACTGAGTACACATCCTTGGGCGCTACGCCGTCGGCCATAAGGGCGAATTCCAAGGTGTACTTGGCGCCCTTGCGCAGGCCGCGCTTGCCGGGGAATTTCTTGGTGTCCCAGAAATCGGCCCAACTGGTGGGCGCGGTCTGGAGTTTGTCGGCGTTGTAGGCCAGCACCGTGGACCACACGAAGAAGCCTACGCCGCAGCCCTGGATCGCACCGGGTACGTAGTCGGCCGCGTTGCCGAACGGCGCGGGGTCGAGCTCCTCGAACAGGCCTTCCTGGCAGCCGCGCTCCAGCTCTGGCGACTCCACCTCCACCAGGTCCCACGACACGCTCTTGGTATCGACCATGGCTTTGACCTTGGCCATCTCGCCGTTGTACTCACCAGCGACGATCTTGCCCTTGCCGGCCTTCTCCCACGGCTCGTAGAACGCCTTGACCTGGGCTGCCTTGTTGGCGCCGCCGAAAGACACCACGGTGAGGTCCGCGGCCAGGGCCTGGCCCGCGGTGAACAGCCCCAGGGCCAGGGCGGTCAGTTTCAACTGCTTGCGCATTATTATTCTCTCCACAGTACAGGGTTGGTGAAGCAATCGATCAGTGGGCTTCGGCAATCGGATCGAGCGCGCGGGCGTGCTCCACCTCCCAGCCAAGCGGTACCACATCGCCCACGGCCAGGGCCGGGTCGAGCTCGGCGATTGGCTGCTTCACGAAGAAGTCGGCCTTGCCGCAGACTTCCAGGCGCACCCGCACGTGGTCGCCCAGGTAGATGAACTCGGCCACGCGGCCGGAGAAGCGGTTGACGCAATGCTCGCTGTGGCCGTTGAGGCGCACGCGCTCGGGGCGGATCGAGAGGGTCACCGGCTCGCCGGCCTGGCCAACGTTCACCGCCAGCGCCTCGACCTTCTCGCCACGTGCCAGTTGCACCTGGCAGCGCTCACCGTTGCGCGCCAGCAAGGTGCCGTTGATGCGGTTGTTCTCGCCGATGAAGTTGGCGACGAAGGTGTTGGCGGGCTCTTCGTAGAGGGTGCGCGGGTCGGCGATCTGCTGGATCTCGCCCTGGTGGAACACCGCCACGCGGTCGGACATGGTCAGCGCCTCGCCCTGGTCGTGGGTGACATAGACCACGGTCACGCCCAGGCGCTGGTGGATATGCTTGATCTCCATCTGCATGTGTTCGCGCAACTGCTTGTCGAGCGCACCGAGCGGCTCGTCCATCAGCACCAGCTGCGGCTCGAACACCAGTGCCCGCGCCAGCGCCACACGCTGCTGCTGGCCGCCGGAAAGCTGGCCGGGGTAGCGCTTGGCGAAGCTGTCGAGCTGGACCATGTTGAGCACACGCTTGACCCGCTCGCTGATGTCGGTCTTGCTCAGGTTGCGTACGCTCAGGGGGAATGCCAGGTTCTCGGCGACGGTCATGTGCGGGAACAGCGCATAGTTCTGGAACACCATGCCGATGTCCCGCTTGTGCGGTGGCACGTTGTTGATCGAGCGACCGGCCAGCTGGATCTCACCGGCGGTTGGGGTCTCGAAGCCGGCAAGCATCATCAGGCTGGTGGTCTTGCCCGAACCGGAAGGGCCGAGCAGGGTGAGGAACTCGCCCTTGCGGATGTCGAGGTTGAGGTCCTTGACGATCAGCGATTCGCCGTCGTAGCTCTTCTGCACACCACGGAAGCTGACCAGCGTCTCGTTCGAATTCGCCTCGCTCATGCCCTGCACCTTCTTGTTGGAATGACTGCGTAGGCAAAAGACTAGAAGAACGGCAAAGCCCCGGAAATCGGGGGTACTGAGAGAATGCCATCATCCGGATGGAAGAGTTGTTGTAGGGATTGCCCTACACGAATGACGCGATTGGAACACTCCTCATCCCGACACCTTCAACCGGTGTAGGAGCGGGCTTGCCCGCGAAAAAGACACCGCGCTGCCTGGCACGGGCTACGCCCGTGTTCGCGGGCAAGCACGCTCCCACAGATGCATGTCGCAATCAGACCAGCTTGTGCTCCATGGCGTACTTCACCAGTTCGGCCAGCGAGTTGACCTTGAGCTTCTGCATCAACCGCGCCTTGTGGGTACTGATGGTCTTGCTCGACAGCGCCAGCTGCTGGGCGATGTCGTTGACGTTGGCACCCTGGGCCAGACGTTCGAACACCGAGAACTCACGCTCCGACAGCAGCGTGTGCAGCGGCCGGGTCTCGGTCAGCCCCACCTCGAAGACCATGCGGTCGGCCAGCACCGGGTCGATGTAACGCCCACCTCCGGCGACGCGGCGGATCGCAGTCAGCAGCAACGCCGGGTCGCTATCCTTGGTCGCATAGCCTGCCGCCCCCGCCTTGAGCGCGCGTGCCGCCATCTGCGCTTCGTCGTGCATCGACAGCACCAGGATGGCCGGCGGACTGTTCAGCGCGCGGATTCGCGGAATCGCCTCCAGACCATTGACGCCCGGCATCGAGATATCCAGCAGCACCACCTCGCAGGGTGTATGGCGCAGGGTTTCGAGCAACTGCTCGCCATTGCCGGCCTCGCCCGCTACCAGCATGTCCTTGGCCAGGCCGATCAATTGCTTGATGCCTTCACGAACAATGGTGTGGTCTTCGGCCACCAGCACTCGAATCACGGTGTTTCTCCTAACTAAAGAGGGATGGCCACGCTCAGGCTGGTGCCCTCGCCCGGCTCGCTTTCCAGGGTCACGCTGCCACCGAGCATCAGCACCCGCTCACGCATGCCGACCAGGCCGAACGAGGTGGGGCGTGGCTGATCGGGACTGAAACCGGCGCCATCGTCGATCACTGTCATGCGTAGCCAGTCATTTTCATGCTTGAGCTCGATCTGCACCGTATGCGCCCTGGCATGGCGCATGACATTGGTCAGCGCCTCCTGCAGGATGCGGAACAGCCCGGTGGCCTTGGCATCACTCAATGCTGGCAGATTATCCGGCACCTGCACCAGGCAAGGAATCTGCGTGCGCGCCTCGAAGCGCCGGGCCTGCCATTCGATGGCCGAGGCGATCCCGGCATCGAGGATCGGCGGGCGCAACGCCGTGGCCACATCGCGCACCAGCTGGAACAACTGGGCGATCAGGCGCTTCATGCTGGTGAGTCGCTCGTTGAGCCCCGGGTCGAGCTCGGCGAACGCCAGCTCGCACATCGAAACTTCCAACTTGAGCACAGTGAGCATCTGCCCGAGCTCATCGTGCACTTCCCGGGCGATCCGCGCCTTCTCTTCCTCACGCACGCTCTCCAGGTGCGCCGACAGCTCACGCAGTTGCTCCTGGGAGCGCGCCAGCTCCAACTCGACCCGTTTGCTCTGGGTGATATCCCAGACAATGCCGTCCCACACCACCCGGCCATCGGCCTGGCGCCGGGCGCTGGCCTTGATGTCGGCCCAGCGCTGCAGGCCTTCGCGGGTGAGAATACGGCCTTGCCAGGACCAGTCGCGATCACTGGCCAGCGCCAGGTCCTGGACCCGGTGATAGTCGGCGCGGTCATCGGGGTGGACCAGATTGCGCAGCCCCATGTCCGCCTGCTGGATCTGCGTGGGGGCATAGCCGACCAGCGCCTCGCTACCCTCACTGACATAGGGAAACTCAGGCTCGCCCTCGGCGGGATCACGTTCCAGGCGAAAGACAAGCCCCGGCACGTTGCCCGCGATGCCCTTGAGCCGCGCCTCGCTCTCGCGCAGGGCCGCCAGGGCGCGGCGGCGCTCGGTGATATCGGTGATGAACACCACCAGGTATTCGGCATCGCGAAAACGCAGGAAGCTCAGTGACAGCTCCACCGGCAGCACGCTGCCATCGGCACGACGACACAGGGTTTCGAACGCTTGCGCCCCACTGTCACCCGTGCGGGCGCGCTTCCACAATTCAAGCCAGCGGTCCATGTGCAGGCTCGGCTCGATATCGATCAGCGGTCGCTCGAGCAATTCGCCCTCGCCATGGCCAAGCATGCGTTCGGCAGCATGGTTGGCGTAGCGCACGTGGCTGTCCCAATGCACCCAGAGGATGCCGACGGTGCTCTGGTCGATGGAGAATTGGCTCAGCCGCAGTGCCTCTTCGCGGGTCTGGCGTTCGAGCAGGCTCTCACGCGCACTCAGCAGGCTTCGCTCGAGCTGGCGCTGCCGACGACGCTGCATCGCCAAAGTGGCCATCGCGCAGAGCAGCAACAAGCCGAACAACAGCGCAAGGTTCTGCCAGAACCCCGCCGACTCGCTCAGGCGCGGGTACTTCGGTTGCAACCAACGCTGGTGCATCTGCTCCAGTTCCTTGGCCGGCATCGCCTGCAGACCGCGCCCCAGCACGTCGGCCAACAGCGGCCAGTCGCGGCGCGAGCCGATACGCAGCAATTGCGGCAGGCCAATATCGCCCACGACCACCAGATCACCGAACTCGCTCTCGCGCGACAGGCGGCTGAACTGCGCCTCGTCGAGCACGGCGTAGCTGGCCTGTGCACCCAGCACCAGTTGCAGCGCCTCGCGCTCATTGGGCACACCCTGCAGGTTGAGATTGGAGAAGTTGCCACGCAGGTAATCGGCCAGGCTGCCAGGCATGCGCACGGCCACCCGGTCACTGGCGCCGAGCTGCTCCAGATCGACCGCCAGCGCACCACTGCGCAGGCCGACCAGCAACTGCGGCACACGCATGTAGGGGTCGCTGAACAGCCACAGGCGCAGGCTCGCCGGGGTTTGCACGAGGCCCGGGGCAAAGTCGATCTCGCCAGCCTGCAACGCATGCTCCAGGGCGGCCTGGTCAGGGAAGTTGCGCCAGGTCAGGTCAAGGTTCAGGGCACGCCCCAGCCAGCTCACCAGCTCGACGTTAGCCCCGTACAACTGCTGCAGGCGCCGGTCGAACTGGGCATAGGGTGCTTGCAGCACCAGGCCCACGCGCAGGCTGCGATGGCTGTCGAGCCATTGCTGCTGCGCAGGCTCGAGCGCCACCGACGGGGGCACCGGGGCTTTGGCCAGGGCGATCAAGGGCAGGCACAACCAGCCGATAACCAACAGGCAACGCATTCGCTTCATCGATACGCTCGTCTTGGCAATGACGGCCACCTGCGTGGCCGTCGCGGGCAAATACTATTAGGCTGCCGGTATCATTCTGGCCTTGGGTTGATCCATGTTCATACTTTATCGCACGACGCTGGCCATGTTCTGCCTGGCCTCGGCCCTACCGCTCGCGGCCCACGCCGCCGACTCCGAGAAACCCACCGCCGCGGCCGAAACGACTGCCGTGCGCGCGCCCCTGGCCGAACGCAGCCAGGAAGACGCCCTGGCCCTGGAGCGCCTGGTGCCCAAGGCCGAACAGAAGACCTTGCAGGCCGACGGCGAAAACTTCCTGGCGCTGTGGAAACCGGCCAACGACAGCGACCCGAAAGGCGCCGTGATCATCGTTCCCGGTGCCGGCGAAACCGCCGACTGGCCCAATGCCGTCGGCCCGCTGCGCAACAAGTTTCCCGATGTCGGCTGGCACAGCCTGAGCCTCAGCCTGCCCGACCTGCTGGCCGACAGCCCGCAGGCGCGCAGCGCAGACACACCTGCGGCGAAGCCGGTCAAGGATGAGGGCAAGGGTGCCAGTGCACCGGCCAAGGATACGCCGGACGACGCCAACGCCAACGTTGCCCAAGCCACGGCCGCCGACGCTGATACCGCGCAGGGCACAGACGCCGTGCAGGCCGACGAGCAGAGCGACTCGGCCGACGCCACCCGCATCTTCGCCCGCCTTGATGCTGCCGTGGCCTTCGCCCAGCAGCAGAATGCCCATAGCATCGTACTGATCGGCCATGGCAGCGGGGCCTACTGGGCCGCGCGCTATGTGAGCGAGAAGCAGCCGCCACAGGTGCAGAAGCTGGCACTGATCTCGGCGCAGACACCGGCACGGGTCGAGCACGACCTCGAAGCCCTGGTGCCGACGATTAAGGTGCCGACCGCCGATATCTACTTCGTGACCCGCACCCGCGACCAGAACGCCGCCAAGCTGCGCCTGCAGGCCAGCAAGCGCGAGAAGGACAGTCAGTATCGGCAGTTGTCGCTGATTGCCATGCCGGGTGACAAGGCGGCAGAGCAGGAGCAGTTGTTCCGGCGGGTGCGGGGATGGTTGATGCCGCAGGCGTCGGAGTAAGGGGCTGAGTGCCGCGAAGAATCCACCACCGCACGCTGCCCCTCAGACCCCCCGCCGCTTGCGAATCAGGGCATAGGCCTGGTGCAACTCCCGCGTCCGCTCGGTCGCCTCGCGCACCCGGGCCTCGCTCGCACCGCTTCCGACCAGCTTGTCCGGGTGATGCCGGCTCACCAGTCGGCGATAGGCTTGCTTGATCCGATCGCCGTCGGTATCGGCCTCGACACCCAGCAGCCGCAGCGCCGCGGCATAGGTCATCACCCCGCCCCCGACCGCAGAACGGCTCGGCTCATACTCTTGTGACAAGGCCTGCACCTGGTTACGGCTCATGCCCAATTGCTGGCCCCAGTCCAGCAACAGCTCACGCTCGTGCCGCCCCGCCTTGCCATCGGCCCAGACCATGCGCCAGCACGCCCGCAGCGTACCCTCTGCGCCGTGGGGCTGCTGGCCGATACGGCGCAGATACTGCCCCAGGCGGTCCTTGCCCGACTTGCCGCGGTTGAATGCCGCAATCGCCCGCAAGCGGGCGGGCTCTGCAAGGTCCAGCCGGGTCATTTCCTGACGAGCCTGGTAGATATGCCCTTCCGCGACTCGCCCATCACTCTTGGCCAGGCGCCCCAGCAACACGAACAGCAACTCTTCGTCGCGCAAGGCCGGACGCCCGCCCAGGCGCTCGCGCACATCATCCCATCCCTGCAGGCGCAGACGCCGGTCCATGGCCTGCCCCAACAAGGCGCCCAGCAAGGCGCCGGGAATGCTGGCCACGGCAAAACCGGCTCCGGCACCAATCACTGTGCTCGGCCACCACATGTCAGGCACGCTCGCCGATCAGGCGCTCGACCTCGGCCAGGCGCTCGAGGGTGCCGACGTCGATCCACTGTCCAGGATAATGCTCACCAGTCACCTGCCCGGCGGCCATTGCCTGGCGCAGCAGCGGTGCGAGCTTGAAGGCACCGGGCTGGCAGCTTTCGAACAGCTTCGGGTCGAGCACCGACAGGCCGCTGAAAGTCAGGGTGCCGGGGGTATCGTCGCCATCGACGACGCATGTGCCATCGAGGCGGAAGTCGCCACGCCCGTGATGCCCCGGATTGTCCACCAGCACCAGGTGCGCAAGGCCCTGAAGCGGTTGGCACAGGCGCTTGAAGTCGTAGTCGGTCCAGACGTCACCGTTGACCAGCAGGAACGGCGCATCCCCCAGCAGCGGCAGCGCCTTGAAGATGCCGCCGCCGGTCTCCAGCGGCTCGCCCTCGGGCGAATAGCGGATCTTCAGGCCAAAGCGGCTGCCGTCACCCAGGTGATCCTCGATCTGCTGCCCGAGCCAGGCATGGTTGATCACCACGTCGCGCACCCCCGCCCTGGCCAGGGCCTCGAGGTGGTACTCGATCAGCGGCTTGCCCGCCGCAGGCACCAGGGGCTTGGGAGTGTGCAAGGTCAGCGGGCGCATGCGCTCGCCCTTGCCTGCCGCCAGGATCATCGCTTTCATGGGTGTGCCCCGGCCTTGAGTTCGCCAATCAGTTGACCAAGCTCGGCCAGTTCCGGGCGACGGGCGATCACTTCATCTATATAGGCGAAGAAACGCGGCACGTCGGTGAGGTAGCGCGGTTTGCCATCGCGGTGGCAGATGCGGGCGAAGATGCCGATCACCTTGAGATGGCGCTGCACGCCCATCAGGTCGCTGGCACGCTGGAACTCTTTGAACTCAGGCTGCACCGCAATCCCTGCGGCCCGCGCCTTGTCCCAATAATCCCGCAACCAGCCATCGACACGCGCCAGCGGCCAGCTGAGGAAGGCATCCTTGAACAGGCAGGTGATGTCGTAGGTTACCGGGCCGTAGACGGCGTCCTGGAAGTCCAGCACGCCTGGATTGGGGGTGCTTTGCATGAGGTTGCGCGGCATGTAGTCGCGGTGCACCAGCACCTTGGGCTGGGCCAGGGCGCTGTCGATCAGTTGCTGGCTGATACGCTGCCAGCTGGCCTGCTGCGCTTCGGTGAAGGCCAGCTTCAGTTCACGCCCCACATACCACTCGGGAAACAGCTCCAGTTCGCGGCGCAGCAGCGCGGTGTCGTAGCTCGGCAGCGGCGCTTGCATCGGCAGTTGCTGCTGGGCCAGCAACGCATCGATGGCATCGGCGAACAGGCTATCGGCGTTGTCGTCACCGATGATTTCCAGATAAGTCTTACGCCCTAGGTCGCTCAACAGTAGGAAGCCGCGCTCCAGATCCTGGGCATGGATCGCCGGCACGTTGATACCGGCGCCGGCCAGCAAATGGTCGATGGCGACGAAAGGTGCGCAATTTTCCTGCGGCGGTGGCGCATCCATGATCACGAAGCTGTGTCCGCCGCCTTCCCAACGGAAGTAGCGGCGAAAGCTCGCGTCGCTGCTGGCGGCGGTCAGACTGCCCGCGGGCACGTCGCCCCAGGCGTTTTCGCGAAAAAGATTCTGTAACTGTTCTTCGAGCCACACAGTCAGCTGTTGCAGGCGTACATCATGATCAGGCATTACAAGGGTCTCCGACGGCCCCTAGCCGTCAAGCGGGTCATGCTTTATTATCCAGCATCTTTTTCAGACCATCGAGAGGCGTGCGGCCCCACACGCGGGCAGATGGCACGCAGGAAGCCCGGACTAATAAGATGGCATTGAAATCCCCCGCGTTTCGTAGAAAGTTTCCGTTGCTGGTCACTGGCGGTCTGCTGGCCCTGCAACCTCTGGCCACGTCGTACGTGGTGGCTGCCGAGCAGTTCGACTGCCAAGTGTCCGCCTCCGGTGGTTGGGACTGCAAGCCCAAGACTGCAGCCAGCAACTTGCCGCCACGCCCTGTGCACGATGGCGCCGCGCTCAGTGGCGGCACCGAGGCCCAGACCGCCGAGGCGGCTGGCAGTGCCGAGCC
Organism: Pseudomonas sp. SYWMCR5; assembly: GCF_057197165.1. Taxonomy (NCBI): domain Bacteria; kingdom Pseudomonadati; phylum Pseudomonadota; class Gammaproteobacteria; order Pseudomonadales; family Pseudomonadaceae; genus Pseudomonas; species Pseudomonas sp. SYWMCR5. The sequence continues at coordinate 27,833 of NZ_JBXUNH010000013.1, read as the reverse complement.
CAAGCCGGTACTGGTCACCGAGAGCAAGGGCCGCGGCCTGAAATCGCGCAGCGAAGACTACAGCCATCTGGACTGGGTCCCCCGCGAGAAGCTCACTGCTGCCCAGCTGGCCGAGACCGGCCCGTATTGCGGCGGCGCGTACGTCGAGCCGATCCGTCCGGGCATGAACGACTCCACGCCCAAGGACGAGTCGCCGACCTACCTCAACGCCAAGGTCTCCAAGTACCAGCAGGAGCAGCAGATCGCTACTCTGGCCGGTGACGTGGTCATGCGCCAGGGCAGCATGCAGGCCGAAGCCGACGAAGCCAACCTCTACCAGGCCGAGAACCGTGGCGAGCTCAAGGGCAACGTCAAGATTCGCGACAACGGTACGCTGGTGGTGGGCGACCAGGCCGAGGTCCAGCTCGATACTGGCGAAGCCAAGGTCGACAACGCCGAATACGTGATGCACAAGTCGCACATCCGCGGCTCGGCCCTATACGCCAAGCGTGCAGAAAACGCCATCATCCGCCTCAAGGACGGTACCTATACCACCTGTGAGCCGGGCAGCAACGCATGGCAGCTCAAGGGCAACAACATCACCCTGAACCCGGCCACCGGCTTCGGTACCGGCACCAACGTCACCCTTCGGGTCAAGGATATTCCGGTGTTCTACACACCGTACATCTACTTCCCGATCGACGACCGTCGCCAGTCCGGCTTCCTGCCGCCGTCGTTCAGCACCAGCAGCGACACCGGCTTCATGCTGGTCACGCCGTACTACTTCAACCTGGCGCCGAACTACGACGCCACCTTGTATCCGCGCTACATGGCCAAGCGCGGCTTGTTGATGGAAGGCGAATTCCGCTACCTGACCAAGTCGAGCGAAGGTCAGTTCGGCGGCGCCTACCTCAACGACGAAAGCAACGACCGCGAGAAGCAGACGGACTACAAGAAAGAACGCTGGATGGTCAACTGGCAGCACAAGGGCGGCCTGGATGAGCGCCTGATGACCGAGGTGGACTACACCGACATCAGCGACCCGTTCTACTTCCAGGACCTGGAGTCCGACCAGATCGGCGTGCAGAAGCGTGACTTCATCAACCAGCAGGGTGCGCTGACCTATCGCGGCGACTCCTACACTGCGCGGTTGAACGTGCATGCGTTCGAGATGGCCACCATCTCGCAGATCACGCCATATGATCGTCTGCCGCAAATTACGCTTAACGGGATGCTGCCATATCATCCTGCCGGCTTTAACTTCTCTTACGACACCGAGGCTGTGCGCTTTGATCGTAACTTGAAGAATGACCTTGTGTTCAACAAGGATGGTCAGCCTGATGCGTCTTTGGGCGTTGTCACGGACCCATTTGGCAATGTTCTCGGTGGTCGTCGCATTGACGAGAGCGTGACCGGCATCGCCCGCGCCAACGGCACCCGCCTGAATATCGCCCCAGCGATGAGCCTGCCGATGGAAGCCAGCTATGGCTACATTACGCCGAAGCTAAAGTACGCTTACACCAGCTATGATCTCGATCTAGACAGCCAGGGCAAAGCCCAGGCAATCGCTCAGTCGGCAAACCCTGCGTACGGCAGCTACCACAGCTCGCTGAACCGCGACATCCCGATCTTCAGCGTCGACAGCGGCCTGTATTTCGACCGCAATACCTCGTTGTTCGGCACCAACTATCGCCAGACCCTCGAACCACGTCTGTTCTACCTCTATGTCCCTAACAAGGACCAGAAGGACATCCCGCTGTTCGACTCCGGCGAAACCCTGTTCAGCTACGACTCGCTGTTCCGCGATAACCGCTTCAGCGGTATCGACCGTATCGGCGACGAGAACAAGCTGTCGCTGGGCGTGACTACGCGCTGGATCGAGGAAAACGGCTTCGAGCGCCAGCGCTTCAGCATCGGCCAGGCCTACTACTTCGAAGACCGCAAGGTGCAGTTGCCGGGTATCGACTACCGCACCCGCGACGACGCCAAGTCCAATGTTTCGCCCTACGCTCTGGTGTATCAGTACGCCTTCAACCGCGACTGGCGCTTCAACTCGGACTTCAACTGGGATCCGGACAGCCGCAGCACCCGTTCGGGCAGCGCGATGTTCCACTACCAGCCTGAAGACAACCCGAACAAGGTGGTCAACCTCGGTTATCGCTACCGCAACGACACGATTTCGTACGACTCGCTTACCGGCACCTGGAAGGTCGGCGGCGGCGACTACGGCACACCGGGCGATCCGAATTACATCAAGGACTACTACAAGATCCAGCAGCACGACTTCTCGGTCATCTGGCCGATCGTGCCGCAATGGAGCGTCATTGCCCGCTGGCAGCACGACTACAACCGCAACCGCACCCTCGAAGCGATGGGCGGTTTCGAGTACGACAGCTGCTGCTGGAAGCTGCGTCTGATCAACCGCTACTGGCTCGACACCGACGACTTCAGTCAGGCCCTGCCGCAGAACGAAAAGGGCGACCACGGCGTATTCCTGCAGATCGTCCTCAAAGGCCTCGGCGGCGTCGTGGGCAACAAGGTCGAATCGTTCCTGGACCAAGGCATTCAAGGTTACCGTACCCGTGAAGAGCAAGCTTATTGATCGTCTGCGCCCGCTGATGCTGGGCGCCGTAATGCTGAGCGGTGCGGTGCATGCCGCGCCGCAACCCCTGGACCGCGTGGTGGCCATCGTCGACAACGACGTGGTCATGCAAAGCCAGCTGGACCAGCGCGTACACGAAGTGCAGCAGACCATCGCCAAGCGCGGCGGTGGCGTGCCGCCTGCCGGCGCCCTGGAACAGCAGGTACTGGAACGCCTGATCGTCGAGAACCTGCAACTGCAGATCGGCGAGCGCTCGGGCATTCGCATCACCGACGAAGAACTCAACCAGGCCATCAGCACCATCGCCCAGCGCAACGGCATGTCGCTGGATCAGTTCCGTGCAGCCCTCGCTCACGATGGTCTGTCGTTCGACGACGCCCGTGATCAGGTCAAGCGCGAGATGATCATCAGCCGCGTCCGCCAGCGTCGCGTGGCCGAGCGCATCCAGGTGTCCGAGCAGGAAGTGAAGAACTTCCTTAACTCCGACCTGGGCAAGATGCAGATGTCCGAAGAATACCGCCTGGCCAACATCCTGATCCCGACCCCGGAAAGCGCCAATTCGGACGCCATCCAGGCTGCGGCACGCAGGGCTGGCGAGGTCTACCAGCAACTGCGCCAGGGCGCCGACTTCGGCCAGTTGGCCATCGCCCGCTCGGCCAGCGAAAACGCCCTGGAAGGCGGCGAGATGGGCTGGCGCAAGGCCGGCCAACTGCCACCTGACTTCGCCAAGATGCTCAGCAGCATGGCCATCGGTGACATCACCCAGCCGATTCGCATCCCCAACGGCTTCATCATCCTCAAGCTCGAGGAGAAGCGCGGTGGCAGCGAAAGCGTACTGCGCGACGAAGTCCATGTCCGTCACATCCTGATCAAGCCCAGCGAGATCCGCAGCGATGCGGCAACCGAGCAACTGGCCGAACGCCTGTACGATCGCATCAAGAACGGCGAAGACTTCGCCCAACTGGCGAAAAGCTTCTCGGAAGATCCAGGTTCCGCACTCAACGGCGGCGACTTGAACTGGGTCGACCCGAACAGCCTGGTACCGGAATTCCGCGAGCAGATGGCCAACGCCCAGCAAGGCGTAGTGACCAAACCGTTCCGCACCCAGTACGGCTGGCATGTTCTGGAAGTACTCGGCCGTCGCGCCACCGACAGTACCGAACAGGCCCGCGAGCAGCAGGCGCTGAACGTACTGCGCAACCGTAAATACGACGAAGAGCTGCAGACCTGGCTGCGCCAGATCCGCGACGAAGCCTACGTTGAGATCAAGCTGCCTGGCGCCGACCAGGCGACCCAGTGAAGCCCCTGCGCTTCGCCGTCACCCCCGGTGAGCCAGCCGGCATAGGTCCAGACCTGTGCCTGCTGCTCGCCGCAGAGCCTCAGCCGCACCCCCTGATCGCCATCACCAGCCGTGACCTGCTCGCCGAGCGGGCCGCGCAGCTGGGGCTGGCGGTTGTGCTGCTGCCGGTCTCGCCGGATGCCTGGCCAGACCGACCAGCACCCGCAGGCAGTCTTTACGTGTGGGACACACCGCTCGCAACGCCTGTAACTGCCGGCCAACTGGACTCACGCAACGCAGCCTTCGTCCTGCAGACCCTGACCCGCGCGGGCCAAGGTTGCCTGGACGGCGACTTCGCCGGGATGATCACCGCCCCGGTACACAAGGGCGTGATCAACGAGAGCGGTATCGCCTTCTCCGGGCATACCGAATTCCTCGCCGACCTCACCCAGACAGCCCAGGTGGTGATGATGCTCGCCACCCACGGTCTGCGTGTTGCGCTGGTAACGACGCATCTGCCGCTGCGCGACATCGCCGACGCTATCACCGCCGAACGCCTGGAGCGCGTCACGCGCATCCTGCATGCCGACCTGCACGACAAGTTCGGCATCACCCAACCACGCATCCTGGTCTGCGGCCTCAACCCGCATGCCGGCGAAGGCGGCCACCTTGGCCGCGAAGAAATCGACATCATCGAGCCCGCGCTCGAGCGCCTGCGCGCCGAGGGCATGGACCTGCGCGGTCCGTTGCCGGCCGATACCCTGTTTACCCCCAAATATCTGGAGCACTGCGACGCAGTGCTGGCGATGTACCACGACCAAGGCCTGCCCGTACTCAAGTACAAGGGCTTCGGCGCCGCAGTCAACGTGACGCTGGGCCTGCCGATCATCCGCACCTCGGTCGATCACGGCACCGCCCTGGACCTGGCCGGCAGCGGCAAGGTCGACACCGGCAGCCTGCGCGTCGCCCTGGAAACCGCCTACCAGATGGCCGAGAACCGACCATGAACGAGCACTACCAACACCGGGCGCGCAAGCGCTTCGGCCAGAACTTCCTGCACGACGCCGGCATCATCGACCGCATCCTGCGGGCGATCAACGCCAAGGCTGGCGAGCACCTGCTGGAGATCGGCCCGGGCCAGGGCGCCCTGACCGAGGGCCTGCTGGGCAGCGGCGCGCAACTCGACGTGGTCGAGCTGGACAAGGACCTGGTCCCCATCCTCCAGCACAAGTTCGCCGATCGCGACAATTTCCGCCTGCATCAAGGCGATGCCCTGAAGTTCGACTTCAATACCCTGGGCGTGCCGCCGCGCAGCCTGAAAGTGGTCGGCAACCTGCCCTACAACATCTCCACGCCACTGATCTTCCACCTGCTGGCTCACGCCGGACTGATCCGCGACATGCATTTCATGCTGCAGAAAGAAGTGGTCGAGCGCATGGCCGCAGGCCCGGGCGGCGGGGACTGGGGGCGCCTGTCGATCATGGTGCAGTACCACTGCCGCGTGGAACACCTGTTCAATGTGGGCCCTGGCGCGTTCAATCCGCCACCGAAAGTGGACTCGGCCATTGTCCGCCTGGTGCCGCACGAAGTGCTGCCGCACCCGGCCAAGGATCCGAAACTGCTCGAGCAAGTGGTGCGCGAAGCCTTCAACCAGCGCCGCAAGACCCTGCGCAACACACTCAAGGGGTTGCTCGACAGCCAAGCCATCGAAGCGGCTGGCGTCGATGGCAGCCTGCGCCCAGAACAGCTGGACCTGGCGGCCTTCGTGCGTCTGGCTGATCAACTGGCACTGCAGCAAGGCTGACCCAGCCTTTTCTGCCCCTTCGCGGGCAACCCGTCCCCCTCGTGGGAGCGGGTTTACCCGCGAAGCACCCAACACCGATGACAGTGCCCACCGCTGGCTCTCTCCCCTCTCAATGGCCTAGACTGCGACAATCGCGTTAATGCTCCCGTTCGCCCAAGGCCCTTGCATGTCCGACCCCCGCTACCAGATCGACGTCAGCGTCGTGACCCGCTTCCTCAAAGAGCAATCCGACCCCGATAACAACCGTTTCGCTTTCGCCTACACCATCACGGTGTCGAACAACGGCACACTCAAGGCCAAGCTGATGGCCCGCCACTGGCTGATCACCAATGGTGACGGCACTGTCGAGGAAGTCCGCGGCGATGGCGTCATCGGCCAACAACCGACCATCGCCCCTGGGCAAAGCCATACCTACAGCAGCGGCGCAGTCATCAGCACCCGTGTCGGCACCATGCAGGGCAGCTATCAGATGTTCGCCGAAGACGGTAAGCGCTTCGACGCCGAGATCGCACCGTTCCGCCTGGCCGTGCCTGGAGCCCTGCACTGATGGCCACCTACGCCGTCGGTGACCTGCAAGGCTGCCTGCAACCGCTCAAACGCCTGCTCGAACGCGTCAACTTCGATCCCAAGGCCGATCGCCTGTGGCTGGTGGGCGACCTGGTCAACCGCGGCCCGGAATCGCTCGAAACCCTGCGCTACCTCCATGCGATCCGCGGGTCGCTGGTTTGCGTACTCGGCAACCATGACCTGCACTTGCTCGCAGCCTGGCAGAACATCGAGCGCCTGAAGAAAAGCGACACCCTGCGCGAGATCATCGAAGCGCCAGACGCCGACCAGTTGCTTGACTGGCTGCGTCGGCAGAAGCTGCTGCATTACGACGAGGCCCGGGGCATCGCCATGGCCCACGCCGGCATCCCACCCCAGTGGACACTGGGCAAGGCCCTGGAACTGGCAGCAGAGGTGGAAGAGGTGCTGCGCGACGACAACCGGCTCAAGCTCTACCTCGACGGCATGTATGGCAACGAACCGAACAAGTGGAGCAAGAACCTCAGCGGCGTCGAGCGCCTGCGGGTCATCACCAACTACTTCACCCGCATGCGTTTCTGCACCGCCGACGGCAAGCTCGACCTCAAGAGCAAGGAAGGCCTGGACAGCGCCCCCAAAGGCTACAAGCCCTGGTACGCCCACAAGGATCGTCGCTCGCGCCACGTGAAGATCATCTTCGGCCATTGGGCCGCCCTCGAAGGCAAGGTCGACGAGCCGGGCGTCATCGCCCTGGACACCGGTTGCGTGTGGGGCGGCGCCATGACCCTGTACAACCTGGACAGCGGCGAATACCACCGCTGCGACTGCACCGACGAAGGCTCCGTACGTACGGCGCCTGAACCCACTAGAATCAACGATCAAACCTGAAGGAAAGCGTACCCATGAGCGAATTCAAGCGCATCCCCCCGGAACAGGCCCTGGCCTTGCGTGCACAAGGTGCGGTGGTGGTCGACATTCGCGATCCCCAGGCCTTCGCTGCCGGCCACATCACCGGTGCCCGGCACCTGGACAACCACTCGGTGGCCGACTTCATCCGCAACGCCGACCTCGACGCCCCGACGCTGGTGGTCTGCTATCACGGTAATTCCAGCCAGAGTGCCGCCGCCTACCTGGTAGGCCAGGGCTTCTCGGACGTCTACAGCGTCGACGGCGGCTTCGAGCTGTGGCGCGCCACCTATCCGGCCGAAACCGCCCAAGGCAGCGCCGAATAATTTTTTTCATTTCCCCTCAAGCCCGCGCAACCAGCGGGCTTGCGCCTTACCTGACGAACGGTCGAAAGCAACTTCTCGGCCCCTCGCCCTTGACCTTGCGTATTACCAACTATCCTTAAGCGCAGGCCATCCAAAAAAGGGGAGAGCCGGTACACCGGCGTGCGGGTCATCGGTAGCGTTCCAAGGTGTTCTGGGGGGTAAACAGCAATCGGTGAAAGCCGCTTGCATGCCAGCATCAGCTGACTGATCCGGCGTCGTCTCCACGTATCGAGCGAGGTGACGTCATGAGCATTTTTAGCCACTTCCAACAACGTTTCGAGTCAACGCGCCAGGAAGAACTCTCGCTGCAGGAGTACCTCGAGCTGTGCAAAGAGGATCGCAGTGCCTACGCATCGGCCGCTGAACGGCTGTTGCTGGCAATCGGTGAGCCGGAACTGATCGACACCTCAAGCAACTCCAGACTGTCGCGCATCTTCTCCAACAAGGTGATCCGCCGGTATCCGGCCTTTGCCGACTTCCATGGCATGGAAGAGTGCATCGACCAGATCGTGTCCTACTTCCGCCACGCCGCCCAAGGCCTGGAAGAGAAGAAACAGATCCTCTATCTGCTGGGCCCGGTAGGTGGCGGTAAATCGTCGCTGGCCGAAAAACTCAAGCAGCTGATGGAGAAAGTGCCGTTCTACGCCATCAAGGACTCGCCCGTGTTCGAGTCGCCATTGGGCCTGTTCAATGCCACCGAAGACGGCGCCATTCTCGAAGAGGAGTACGGCATCTCGCGGCGCTACCTGAACACCATCATGTCGCCCTGGGCAACCAAGCGCCTGCAGGAGTTCGGCGGCGACATCAGCAAGTTCAAGGTAGTCAAGCTCTACCCTTCGATCCTCAACCAGATCGCCATCGCCAAGACCGAACCCGGCGACGAGAACAACCAGGACATCTCGGCGCTGGTCGGCAAGGTGGATATCCGCAAGCTCGAAGAATTCCCGCAGAACGACGCCGACGCCTACAGCTACTCGGGTGCGCTGTGCCGGGCCAACCAGGGCCTGATGGAGTTCGTCGAGATGTTCAAGGCACCGATCAAGGTCCTGCACCCCTTGCTCACCGCCACCCAGGAAGGCAACTACAACAGCACCGAGGGCCTTGGGGCGATCCCCTATTCCGGCATCCTGCTGGCCCACTCCAACGAGTCGGAATGGCATACCTTCCGCAACAACAAGAACAACGAGGCGTTCATCGACCGGATCTACATCGTCAAGGTGCCCTACTGCCTGCGGGTCAGCGACGAGATCAAGATCTACGACAAACTGCTGGTCAACAGCTCGCTGTCCAAGGCCCATTGCGCGCCAGACACCCTCAAGATGCTCGCCCAGTTCACCGTACTCTCGCGCCTGAAAGAACCGGAAAACTCGAATATCTACTCGAAAATGCGCGTGTATGACGGCGAAAACCTCAAGGACACCGATCCCAAGGCCAAGTCGATCCAGGAGTACCGCGATGCCGCTGGCGTCGACGAAGGCATGAATGGCCTGTCGACCCGCTTCGCCTTCAAGATCCTTTCCAAGGTGTTCAACTTCGACCCGCACGAAGTGGCGGCCAACCCGGTGCACCTGCTCTATGTGCTCGAGCAGCAGATCGAACAGGAGCAATTCCCGGCCGAAGTACGCGAACGCTACCTGCGTTATCTCAAGGAGTACCTGGCGCCGCGCTACATCGAGTTCATCGGCAAGGAAATCCAGACTGCCTACCTGGAGTCCTACAGCGAATACGGCCAGAACATCTTCGACCGCTACGTGCTGTACGCCGACTTCTGGATCCAGGACCAAGAATACCGCGACCCGGAAACCGGCGAAATCCTCAACCGCATCGCCCTCAACGAAGAACTGGAGAAGATCGAGAAACCGGCCGGCATCAGCAATCCGAAGGACTTCCGCAACGAGATCGTCAACTTCGTGCTGCGCGCCCGCGCCAACAACAATGGCAAGAACCCAAGCTGGCTGAGCTACGAGAAACTGCGGGTGGTGATCGAGAAGAAAATGTTCTCCAACACCGAAGACCTGCTGCCAGTCATCAGCTTCAACGCCAAGGCAAGCAAGGAAGACCAGAAGAAGCACAACGACTTCGTCACCCGGATGGTGGAACGTGGCTACACCGACAAACAGGTTCGCCTGCTGTCGGAATGGTATCTGCGGGTCAGGAAATCGCAATAAAGCGACAAGCTGTCAGCCACAAGCTGCAAGCTGCATGGCGCGACCGTCAGGTCTGCGCCTCGGCTTGCGGTGCTAGTGGCTGTTTTGTCTCGCAGCTTGACGCTTGCAGCTGCTCTTAGCGGAGGCACCATGAGCTACGTAATCGACCGACGCCTGAACGGCAAGAACAAGAGCACGGTCAACCGCCAGCGTTTTTTGCGCCGGTACCGTGAGCACATCAAGAAGGCCGTCGAAGAGGCGGTGAGCCGCCGCTCCATCATGGACATGGAGCATGGTGAGCAGATCAGCATCCCCGGACGCGATATCGACGAACCGGTGCTGCACCACGGCCGTGGCGGCAAGCAGACCATCGTTCATCCGGGCAACAAGGAATTCACAGCAGGCGAACATATCGCTCGTCCGCAAGGCGGTGGTGGCGGTGGCGGGCGCGGCAAGGCCGGTAATTCCGGCGAGGGCATGGACGAATTCGTCTTCCAGATCACCCAGGAAGAGTTCCTCGAATTCATGTTCGAAGACCTGGAGCTGCCCAACCTGGTCAAGCGTCACCTGACCGGCGCCGACACCTTCAAGACCGTACGCGCGGGTATCGCCAACGAGGGCAACCCGTCACGCATCAACATCGTGCGCACACTGCGCTCGGCCCATGCCCGACGCATCGCCCTGACCGGCAGCAGCCGCGGCCTGCTGCGCGCAGCGCAAAAGGAACTGGAGCGGCTGAAAGTCGAGGAACCCGACAATTTCACCGACATCCAGGAGGTCGAGGCCGAGATCGTACGCCTCAAGGCGCGCATCAACCGCCTGCCCTTCCTCGACACCTTCGACCTGAAATACAACCTGCTGGTCAAGCAGCCCAACCCCAGTTCCAAGGCAGTGATGTTCTGCCTGATGGACGTCTCCGGCTCCATGACCCAGGCCACCAAGGATATCGCCAAGCGGTTCTTCATCCTCCTGTACCTGTTCCTCAAGCGCAACTACGAACGCATCGAGGTGGTGTTCATACGCCATCACACCAGCGCCCGCGAAGTGGATGAAGAAGAGTTCTTCTATTCGCGCGAGACCGGCGGCACCATCGTCTCCAGCGCCCTGAAGATGATGCAGGAGATCATGGCCGAGCGTTATCCGGCCAGCGACTGGAACATCTATGCCGCCCAGGCGTCGGATGGCGACAACTGGAACGACGACTCCCCCATCTGCCGCGATATCCTGACCAAGCAGATCATGCCGCACGTGCAGTACTACACTTATGTCGAGATCACCCCCCGTGAGCATCAGGCACTGTGGTACGAGTACGAACGTATCGGCGAAGCGTTTCCCGACACCTTCGCCCAGCAACAGTTGGTCTCGGCCGGTGACATCTACCCGGTCTTCCGTGAACTCTTCCAGCGCAGGTTAGCCACATGACCGCCAGAGCACAGAGACGCCAACCCATTTCCACCGGCTCGGAATGGACCTTCGAGCTGATCCAGACCTACGACCGGGAAATCAGCCGCCTGGCCGCGCGCTATGCGCTGGATACCTATCCCAACCAGATCGAGGTGATCACTGCCGAACAGATGATGGACGCCTACGCCTCGGTGGGCATGCCGTTGGGGTATCACCACTGGTCCTACGGCAAACAATTCCTCAGCACCGAAAAGTCCTACAGCCGTGGACAGATGGGCCTGGCCTACGAAATCGTCATCAACTCCGACCCCTGCATCGCCTACCTGATGGAAGAAAACACCATCTGCATGCAGGCGCTGGTGATCGCCCACGCCTGCTACGGGCACAACAGCTTCTTCAAGGGCAACTACCTGTTCCGCACCTGGACCGACGCCAGCTCGATCATCGACTACCTGGTGTTTGCCAAGCAGTACATCGCCCAGTGCGAGGAACGCCACGGCATCGATGCCGTGGAAGACCTCATCGACTCGTGCCATGCCCTGATGAACTACGGCGTCGACCGCTACAAGCGGCCCTACCCCATCTCCGCCGAGGAAGAACGCCGGCGCCAGAAGGAGCGCGAGGAACACCTGCAGCGGCAGATCAACGACCTGTGGCGCACCATCCCCAAGGGCACGGAAAAGGGCAGCGACAGGGACGACGCGCGTTTCCCCGCCGAACCCCAGGAAAACATCCTGTACTTCATCGAGAAACACGCGCCATTGCTCGAGCCCTGGCAGCGTGAGGTCGTGAGGATCGTGCGCAAGATCGCACAGTACTTCTACCCGCAGCGCCAGACCCAGGTGATGAACGAAGGCTGGGCGACCTTCTGGCACTACACACTGATGAACGACCTGTACGACGAAGGCCTGGTCACTGACGGTTTCATGATGGAGTTCCTGCAGTCGCACACCAGCGTGGTGTTCCAGCCCGGCTTCGACAGCCCCTACTACAGCGGCATCAACCCCTATGCCCTGGGCTTTGCCATGTACAAGGACATTCGCCGCATGTGCGAGCACCCGACGGAAGAAGATCGTCGCTGGTTCCCGGAAATCGCCGGCAGCGATTGGTTGTCGACCATCAAGTTCGCCATGAGCAGCTTCAAGGACGAGAGCTTCATCCTTCAGTACCTCTCCCCCAAGGTGATCCGCGACCTCAAGCTGTTCAGCATCCTCGACGACGACCAACGCGACGACCTGCTGGTGCCAGCGATTCACGACGAGGCAGGCTATCGCACCATCCGCGAACAACTGGCGGCGCAGTACAACCTGGGCAACCGCGAGCCCAACGTGCAGATCTGGAGCATCGATCGCCGTGGCGACCGCTCGCTCACCCTGCGCCACCAGCAGCACAACCGCAAACCGCTGGGCGACTCCACCGAGGAAGTGCTCAAGCACCTGCACCGCCTGTGGGGCTTCGACATCCACCTGGAAACCGTACAGGGCGATCAGGTGATGAAGACCCACCACATGCCGCCCCGCGGCGAGCATGGAGAGCCAGGCGACTACGGCCGCATGGACCTCGCCGTCATCCACCACCTCTGAGACCTCGTGACTGCCGACAAGGTATGCTGTCGGCAGTCACGGAGGTTGTACATGCACATCTATAAAGTTGGCGGCGCGGTTCGCGACCGTCTGCTCGGGCGCCCGGTCAGCGATATCGACTGGCTGGTGGTCGGCGCTACGGTCGAAGAGATGCAGGCTCAGGGCTTTCGCCCGGTAGGCGCGGATTTCCCCGTCTTCATCCACCCGAAAACCGGCGAGGAATACGCCCTGGCGCGCACCGAGCGCAAGAGCGGTCGCGGCTATGGCGGATTCACCTTTCACGCCAGCCCCGAAGTCACACTCGAGGAAGATCTGATACGCCGCGACCTGACCATCAATGCGATGGCCGAGGATGACCAAGGCAACCTGTACGACCCCTACCATGGCAAAGTTGATCTGGATAAGCGCATTCTTCGCCATGTTTCCCCGGCGTTTGCCGAAGATCCTCTGCGCGTACTGCGCGTTGCCCGCTTTGCCGCCCGCTATGCGCCGCTCGGTTTTCAGGTTGCCGACGACACCCTCGAGCTCATGCGCCAGATCACCGAGTCAGGTGAGCTGCAGGCATTGACGGCCGAACGCAGCTGGAAGGAGATCGAACGGGCGTTACTGGAAAGCGAGCCGCAGGTGTTTATCCAGGTGCTGCGTGAATGTGGCGCCCTGAAGGAGCTCATGCCCGAACTGGAGCATAACGCGGGCACGTTGGCGGCGCTGCGCCAGGCAGCCCAACATCAGCAGCCTTTGGCCGTGCGCTGGGCATGCCTGTTGCGGGGCCTGGAAACGGCGCAGATCAAGGCGCTGAACCAACGCTTCAAGGCGCCGCGGGAATGCCAGGAACTGGCCGTGCTGGTAGGGGAATTTGCCAGGCAGGCTGACGACGCCTTGCAGCTAACGCCTGTGGAGCTACTGGAGATGTTGCAGAAGTTCGACGTTTATCGAAGGCCACAGCGGTTCGAGGACTTCATCGCTGCCTGTGCGATGTCGCAGGGTGATACGGATTATCCACAGGCCGATTATCTGCGCGGGGCTGCGGCAGCAGCGCGGTCGGTGGATGTGAAGCCGCTGGTGGAGGCGGGGCTCACCGGCCAGGGCCTGGGGGAGGCACTCAAAGGCCAACGCCTGAAAGCGCTCGTGGCTTACCGAGCCAGCTGACTCGACCGGCCTTCTCGCGGGTTTGCCCGCGAAGAGGTCGGCAAGGCTTACGCAGGCGTCAGTTGCAACCCACGCCACTCGAAGTCGATCGGCGCCAACACCTGATCGATCTGCGCTTCCTGCCACAACTGCGCCATGCTTTTCCCCGCCCCCGGATGCACCAGCTCCGGCGCCAGCAACGACAGCGGCCACAGCACGAACGCATTCTTCAGGATCTCGGCCCGAGGCAACACCAGCCCATCGAACGTGCCGTGCAGATCGTCATACATCAATACGTCTATATCCAGCGGCAAGCCCTTGCGCCCCGGGGCATAGCGCCCGTTGTCCGCCTCGATGAACTTGAGTCGGCGATCCAGCTCCATCAGGGGCAGGTCGGTCTTGCCCGTGACCACGAAGTTGATGAACGGCCCGCTCTTGATCCCCACCGCCTGGCTCTCGAACGCCGGCGAACAGCGCATGTCACCGAGAAAGAGCGCCAGCGCATCGAGCCCGGCGCACAGATGCCGGTAGCGGTCGATATTGCTGCCCAGCCCCAGGTAAACCGTGCTCAGAGACATCCGCGCTCGATCTCCACGCCCACGCCACCCCGAGCCGCAGGTACGGCACCGGGCTTGGTCAGTTTCAACCGCATCCACGGAATCTCGAACTCTTCCATCAAGGTCGCCGCCAGGCGCTCGGCAAAGGTTTCCACCAGCTCGAAGCGCGACTGCTCGGCAAAGGCCTGGATACGTGCCGAGACACTGGCGTAGTCCAACGCCAGGCTGAGGTCGTCACCGGCCGCCGCCGGGCGGTTGTCCCAGGCAAAACTCAGGTCCAGGCGCAGGCACTGGCGAATATCCCGCTCCCAGTCATAGGCACCGATGACGGTATCGACTTCCAGTCCCTCGATGAACACTCTGTCCAAGCACTTCTCTCCACAGCACGACAAGGGCGACTGGCGCCGTTAGAATCAGGGCGTCCCCGCCCGGAATAGTTAGCATGTTTTGGTTATTGGCGCTGCTCGCCTACCTGCTCGGCTCGCTGTCCTTCGCCATTGTCCTGAGCCGCCTCAGTGGCAACCCCGACCCGCGCTCCAGCGGCTCGGGCAACGCCGGCGCGACCAACATGCTGCGCCTGGCAGGCCGCAAGCTGGCCATCCTCACCTTGCTCGGCGACCTGTGCAAGGGTTTGCTGCCCGTGCTGCTGGCGAGCCTTGCCGGCCTGAGCCTGCAGGCCCAGGCCTGGATAGGCCTGTGCGCCGTGATCGGCCACCTGTTTCCGCTGTACTTCCGCTTCCAGGGCGGCAAGGGCGTCGCCACTGCGGCGGGCATGCTCATGGGCCTGTACTTCCCCGCCGCGCTGCTGGCGATCGGCGCCTGGCTGCTGACCTTCTACCTCACCCGCACCAGCTCGCTGGCGGCCTTGATCGCCACGCCGCTGACCCTGCCGCTGCTGGCCTGGCGCGAACCGGCCGCGCTGCTGCCAATGACGGTGCTGACAGTACTTATAGTCTGGCGACACCGTAGCAACCTGCGCGACCTGTTTGCCGGCCGCGAACGACATTTCTGAATCACTCGCGGGAAAAACTCGGCCTCACAGCGGCGGCAACTGCTCCATGGGCCAACGCGCCTGCACACTGATCGCCAGATCCTGCTGCTGCCCGGCCAACAGGCGCTGGCAGCCGGCGTAGGCAATCATCGCGCCGTTGTCGGTGCAGAACTTCGGACGCGCGTAATACACATTGCCCTTGATGCTCGCGAGCATGTCCTCGAGCGATGCCCGCAGCGCCTTGTTGGCGCTCACGCCACCGGCGATGACCAGGCGCTTGAGGCCAGTCTGCTTGAGGGCACGCTTGCACTTGATGGTCAGAGTCTCCACCACCGCCTGCTGGAATGCCAGCGACAGGTCGCAACGGGTTTGCTCGCTGTCGTCACCGGCATTGCGGCACTGCTGCCAGGTGTTCAGGGCGAAGGTCTTGAGGCCACTGAAGCTGAACTCAAGCCCCGGGCGATCGGTCATCGGCCGCGGGAATACGAAGCGTCCGGGCGTACCTTGCTCGGCCAGGCGAGCGATCTCGGGGCCGCCGGGATAATTCAGACCGATCAGCTTGGCCGTCTTGTCGAAGGCCTCGCCTGCCGCGTCATCCAGGCTTTCACCCAGAAGCGCGTACTGGCCGATGCCATCGACCTGCACCAACTGCGTGTGACCACCGGATACCAGCAAGGCGACGAACGGGAACTGCGGCGGCTGCTCTTCGAGCATCGGCGCCAGCAGGTGGCCTTCCATATGGTGAACGCCAATTGCCGGAATGTCCCAGGCGAACGCCAGCGCCTGTGCACAGGAGGCGCCAACCAGCAGCGCACCGACCAGCCCGGGGCCTGCGGTGTAGGCAATGGCATCGATGTCGGCGGCGATGCAGCCGGCTTCATCCAGCACTTCGCGAATCAACGGCAGCATGCGCTTGACGTGATCGCGCGAGGCGAGCTCGGGCACCACGCCGCCGTAGACGCGGTGCAGGTCGATCTGGCTGAACAGCGCATCGGCCAGCAGGCCGCGCTCACTGTCGTATAATGCGACGCCAGTTTCGTCGCAGGATGTTTCCAATCCCAGTACTAGCATGGGTCCGTGCCTTGTGGAGGCTGAATTCGAAGCCGCGCATTCTAGTCCCCGTGCAGAGTGCCGACCAGCGGTTTTCGATCAGAGGCTTTGCATTCCGCCACGCTAAGGGTTAACATCCGCAACCCTTGAAAACCGACGTTCTCCAGCACACCTTTGTTTTGCCAGGAGCACGTCTACCCCGGTAATGAATTAAGGTAGCCCTGGATGCCAGCCGTCAAAGTTAAAGAGAACGAACCCTTCGACGTAGCTCTGCGTCGTTTCAAGCGCTCCTGCGAAAAAGCCGGTGTACTGGCTGAAGTTCGTAGCCGCGAGTTTTACGAGAAGCCGACCGCCGAGCGTAAGCGCAAAGCTGCTGCCGCTGTTAAGCGTCACGCCAAGAAAGTTCAGCGCGAACAGCGCCGCGCCGTTCGTCTGTACTAATACAGACGTTCTACGCAAAGCTTCTGCCCAGCCCGGCCTCGTGCCGGGCTAATGGCAGTTGTCGCTTCACCCCCTCGGTCATGTGCCTTGGGCGCCCCGGCAAACGCCCATGGGCAGAATTCATACGCCTCACCAGAATGCCCGATGCGGCAGGTGAAACGCAGACACGCATCTCCCTTGTTGCTCTCTCCAGCGATTAGACTTGCCAGTAGCCAGATAACGAGACTGCCATGGCCGGGCTGATTCCCCAGAGTTTCATCGACGACCTCCTCAACCGCACCGACATTGTCGACGTGGTGAGTTCGCGCATCCAACTGAAGAAGACCGGCAAGAACCACTCGGCCTGCTGCCCGTTCCACAAGGAAAAGACGCCGTCCTTCACCGTCAGCCCCGACAAGCAGTTCTACTACTGCTTCGGCTGTGGCGCCGGGGGCAACGCCCTGGGCTTCATCATGGACCACGACAACCTGGACTTCCCCCAGGCGGTCGAGGAACTGGCCCGCGCCGCAGGCATGGAAGTGCCGCGCGAAGAGGGACGACGCGGACAAAAGCCGCGCCAGCCCACTGATTCGCCGCTGTACCCGCTGCTCGAAGCGGCTGCAGAGTTCTATCGCCAGGCGCTTCGCAACCATCCGACACGCAAGGCAGCGGTCGAGTACCTTAAGGGCCGCGGCCTGTCTGGCGAAATTGCCCGTGATTTCGGCCTGGGTTTCGCCCCGCCGGGCTGGGACAACCTGTTCAAGCACCTTGGCGCCGACACCCTGCAACAGAAGGTGATGATCGACGCCGGCCTGCTGATCGAGAACGCCGAGACCGGCAAGCGCTACGATCGCTTCCGCGATCGGGTCATGTTCCCGATCCGCGACAGTCGAGGCCGGGTGATCGCCTTCGGCGGGCGCGTGCTGGGCGATGACAAGCCCAAGTACCTGAACTCCCCGGAAACCCCGGTGTTCCACAAGGGCCAGGAACTGTACGGGCTGTTCGAGGCACGCAAGCACAACCGCAACCTCGACGAAATCATCGTGGTCGAGGGCTACATGGATGTGATCGCCCTCGCCCAGCAAGGCCTGCGCAACGCCGTGGCCACCCTTGGCACCGCGACCAGCGAAGAGCACCTCAAGCGATTGTTCCGCGTGGTGCCCAACGTGCTGTTCTGCTTCGACGGCGACCAGGCCGGGCGCAAGGCGGCCTGGCGCGCACTGGAGGCCACCCTGGCGAACCTGCAGGATGGCAGGCGTGCGCGCTTCCTGTTCCTGCCCGAAGGGGAAGATCCGGATACGCTGGTCCGCGCCGAAGGCACCGACGCCTTCCAGGCCCGCATCCATCAGCACGCCCAGCCGCTCGCCGACTATTTCTTCGAGCAACTGGCCAGCGAAGCCGACCCACGCTCGCTGGAAGGCAAGGCGCACATGGCGACCCTGGCTGCACCGTTGATCGAAAAGATTCCGGGCGCCAATCTGCGCCAGTTAATGCGCAATCGCTTGAAGGAAATTACTGGTCTTGATGTGCAACAAATGGAGCAGTTGGCGCAGAATACGCCCGCACCCAGCGTACCGGACTATGATCCAGGCTATGACTACGATGCCATGGCCAGCTACACGCCGGACTTCAGCGAACAGCATTACGACTACGCCCCCACCCAGCAGGAGCAGCGCCCCTGGACACCCAACAAGGGGGGTGGCAAGAAGCCCTGGGATGGCAATGGCAAGCCTTGGGACAAGAACCGCAAGGGCGGCAAGGGCTGGCAGCGCGACGAAGCGCCTCCACGCACACCGGCACCGGTCGAACCCCCGGCGCTCGCGGCCTTGCGCACATTGCTGCACCATCCGCTGCTGGCCGGAAAGGTCGAGGACGCGAGCCATTTCGCCGACGAAGAACATCTTTACAGCCAGTTGCTGGTGGCCCTGATCGAAGCCGTGCAGAAGAATCCTGGGCTAAGCTCCATGCAGCTGATCGCACGCTGGCACGGCACCGAACAGGGGCGTCTGTTGCGGGCGCTGGCAGAGAAGGAATGGCTGATCGATGCCGATAACCTTGAACAACAGTTTTTCGACACCATAACTAGCTTGTCAGCCCGCCAGCGCGAGCGAAGCTTGGAACATCTGCTCAGGAAAGCACGTCAAAGTGAGTTGAGCACCGAGGAAAAATCCCAGTTGCTCGCCCTGCTCAGCAGGAATGTTCCCGCACAAACCCCGACCTCATCTGGCGCGTGAGGTCCATGCTCGGGTATAATCCTCGGCTTGTTTTTTGCCCGCCAAGACCTTCAGTGGATAGGGTGTTATGTCCGGAAAAGCGCAACAGCAATCTCGTATCAAAGAGTTGATCACCCGCGGTCGTGAGCAGGGCTACCTGACTTACGCGGAGGTCAACGACCACCTGCCTGAGGATATTTCAGATCCGGAACAGGTGGAAGACATCATCCGCATGATCAACGACATGGGGATCAACGTATTCGAGAGTGCTCCGGATGCGGATGCCCTGTTGTTGGCGGAAGCCGACACCGACGAAGCCGCAGCCGAAGAAGCCGCCGCAGCGTTGGCGGCCGTTGAAACCGATATCGGCCGCACGACCGACCCGGTACGCATGTACATGCGTGAAATGGGTACCGTCGAGCTCCTGACCCGCGAAGGCGAGATCGAAATCGCCAAGCGCATCGAGGAAGGTATCCGCGAAGTCATGGGCGCCATCGCTCACTTCCCGGGCACCGTCGATCACATTCTCGGCGAGTACGACCGTGTAACGACCGAAGGCGGCCGTCTGTCGGACGTTCTCAGCGGCTACATCGACCCTGACGACAATATCGCCGCGCCTACCGAAGAAGTACCGATCCCAGGCGCCAAGACTGCAGCGGCGAAGGAAGAGTCGGAGGACGAAGAAGAAGGCGACGAAAACAGCGACGACAGCGAGGAAGAGGGCGAAAGCGGCCCCGATCCAGAAGTTGCCCGTCAGCGTTTCGGTGCCGTCTCCGACCAGCTCCAGGCCACCAACAAGGTCCTGAAGAAGCATGGTCGCAGTGGCAAGGAAAGCGTTGCGGCGCTCCAGGCCCTGGCCGATCTGTTCATGCCGATCAAGCTGGTGCCCAAGCAGTTCGACGTGCTCGTCGAGCGTGTCCGCGGTGCCCTTGACCGCCTGCGTCAGCAGGAGCGCGCGATCATGCAACTGTGCGTGCGTGATGCCCGCATGCCGCGTGCCGACTTCCTGCGCCTGTTCCCGAGCAACGAGACCGACCAGACCTGGAGCGGTGACCTCGCCAAGCGCAGCACCAAGTGGGCCGCCGCCCTGGGTGAGAAGGACGCCGCGATCGTCGCCTGCCAGCAGAAGCTGATCGACCTTGAGACCGAGACCGGCCTGACCGTCGCGGAAATCAAAGAGATCAACCGTCGCATGTCGATCGGCGAGGCGAAAGCCCGTCGCGCCAAGAAAGAAATGGTCGAGGCGAACCTGCGTCTGGTGATCTCCATCGCCAAGAAGTACACCAACCGCGGCCTGCAGTTCCTCGACCTGATCCAGGAAGGCAACATCGGCCTGATGAAGGCGGTGGACAAGTTCGAATACCGTCGTGGCTACAAGTTCTCGACCTACGCCACCTGGTGGATCCGCCAGGCGATCACCCGTTCGATCGCCGACCAGGCGCGCACCATCCGGATTCCGGTGCACATGATCGAGACGATCAACAAGCTCAACCGTATTTCCCGACAGATGCTGCAGGAAATGGGTCGCGAACCGACCCCGGAAGAGCTGGGTGAGCGCATGGAAATGCCTGAGGACAAGATCCGCAAGGTATTGAAGATCGCCAAAGAGCCGATCTCCATGGAAACCCCGATCGGCGACGACGAAGATTCGCATCTGGGCGACTTCATCGAGGACTCCACCATGCAGTCCCCGATCGACGTGGCCACGGTCGAAAGCCTCAAGGAAGCCACTCGCGACGTGCTCTCGGGCCTGACCGCACGCGAAGCCAAGGTGCTGCGCATGCGTTTCGGTATCGACATGAACACCGACCACACACTTGAAGAAGTCGGCAAACAGTTCGACGTGACCCGCGAGCGGATCCGTCAGATTGAAGCCAAGGCGTTGCGCAAGCTGCGCCACCCGACGCGAAGCGAGCATCTGCGCTCCTTCCTCGACGAGTGATGACGAACCCCGGCCCAGGCCGGGGTTTTTCATGGGCGACAAAAAGCAGCAGGCAATCTGCCGCATTCACCGGCACTCTTCACCCGCGTCCGTCTACACTCGAATCAGCCCCCTGATAGAGAGAGGTCGCCATGCCCTTGATGCCGGCACTTCTGCTGCTGCTCTTGATGATCTGGAACACAGCGGCCGGCGCCCTGCCCCTGACGGACGAAGAACAAGCCTGGCTCAACGCCCATCCGCAGCTGCGCCTGGGCGTGGATGCGTCTTGGCCGCCATTCGAATTTCGCGACCAGGAAGGTCGCTATCAGGGATTGGCCGCCGACTACATTGCCCTGATCCAGCAACGCCTGGGCGTCACGCTGCAGCCGATCGAGCCCAGCAATTGGTCGCAAGTACTTGAGCAAGCACGACAGAACCGTATCGACCTGCTTCCAGGCATCATGTCGACGCCCGAACGCCAATCCTACCTGGCCTTCACCCGCCCCTACCTCGATTTCCCCATCGTCATCCTCGCCCACGAGGGCGGCCCTCAGCCACGCACCCTCAAAGACCTGTACGGCCTGAAAATCGCGGTCGTGGAAAACTACGCTCCCCATGAGTTGCTGCGTACCCACCACCCGGATCTCAATCTGGTGGCCTTGCCCAATGTGAGTTCAGCCCTGCAGGCGTTGGCTACCGACGAAGTGGATGCGGTGGTTGGCGACCTTGCATCGAGCATCTGGAGCCTACGCCAGCTCAAGCTCGATGGCCTGTACGTCAGTGGCGAGACGCCCTACCGCTATCAGTTGGCCATGGCCGCCCCACGAGAACAGAAAATCCTCATCGGCATTCTCGACAAAGTCATGGCCGACCTGAGCAGTACCGAAATCAGTGACATTCAGGAGCGCTGGGTTGGCAACGTCGTCGATCAACGGAGCTTATGGCGCGACCTAGTGATTTATGGCCTGCCGACATTGGCCGTTGTGCTGCTGATCCTCGCCGCCATGCTGCGCATCAATCGCCGCCTCAGCTCGGAGATTTCGCGGCGGATCGCCTTGGAGCAAGAGCTACGCAGCAGCGAATACCACTACCGCAGCCTGATCGAGAGCCTTTCGGCCATCGCCTGGGAGGCCGACGCCAACGACTTCACCTACAGCTACGTCTCCCCGCACGCCGAGGGCCTGCTCGGCTATCCGCTGCGGGAATGGCTCAAACCCGGCTTCTGGCGCGGCATCCTGCACCCCGAAGACGCCCTCTGGGCCCAGGCCTACTGCGATGCCGAAACCGCCGCCGGGCGCGACCACAGCCTCGACTATCGCGTAATACGTGCCGACGGGCACATCCTCTGGGTACGCAATATCGTCAGCATGATCGAGCAAGGCCACAAGCCGCTGATGCGCGGCCTGATGATCGACATCAGCGAAACCAAACGTACCGAGGATGCCCTGCGCCTATCCGAACAGAAGTTCGCCTCGGTCTTTGAGCAATGCCCCGACATCCTGCTCATCGCCCGCCACAGCGACGGCTGCCTGCTGGAGGTCAACAAAGCATTCGAAGAGCAGATCGGCCTGAGCCCAGCCCAGGTCATAGGCCGCACCGCCACAGAACTGGACCTGTGGGGCGTTGCGGGCTCCGGCCCGACGATCCTTGAGCGCATGCAACTGGGCGGCATCCGCAATCTGGAAATGAGCTTCCGGCGCAGCAACGGCGAGTTATTCACAGGCCTCACCTCCGCTGAAAGCTTCGACCTGGACGGCACACCGGCGCTGGTGGTTGCCGTGCGCGACATCAGCCAGCTCAAGGAAACCCAGCAACAGTTGCAGACTTCCGAAGAGAAGTTCGCCAAGGCCTTCCACGCATCGCCCGACGGCTTGCTGCTGTCGCGCCAGAGCGATGGCCTGCTGCTGGAAGCCAACGAAGGTTTCTGCCGGCTGACCGGCTACGACATCAACCCGAATCTTGGCCACAACAGCCTCGACCTGGGCATCTGGGCCGACCTCAACGAACGTGATCGGCTGATCGAACTGCTCAAGCGCGATGGTTTTGCGCGCGATTTCAGTTGCCATATCCGCCGTAGCGACGGCCAGATCCGCCTGTGTGAAATGTCCGCTCGGCCACTGCCGATCGGCGGCATCGACTGCATGCTGACCATCACCCGCGACATCACCGAGCGCCACATGATGCAGGAAAAACTGCAACTGGCCGCCACGGTCTTCGAGAACACCGCCGAGGGTGTGCTGATCACCGATACCGAACAGCGCATCAGCGCGGTCAACCGCGCCTTCAGCGAGATCACCGGCTACAGCGAGCTCGAAGCCCTTGGCCAGACCCCGCGTCTGCTCGCCTCCGGTCAACATGACAGCGCCTTCTACGTCGCCATGTGGCATCAGCTCACCGCCGAAGGCCATTGGCAGGGCGAGATCTGCAACCGACGCAAGAACGGCGAGTTCTACCCTAGTTGGCTGACCATCAGCGCCGTACGCAACAGTGAGCACGAGACCACCCATTTCGTCGCCGTGTTCGCCGACATCTCCAGCCTCAAGCACGCCCAGGCCAAGCTCGACTACCAGGCGCACCACGACCCGCTCACCGGCCTGCCCAACCGCACCCTGTTCGAGAGCCGCCTGCAGGCTGCCCTCACCTGCGCCCAGGCCTCCAGCCGCCAGGGCGCCGTGCTGTTCCTCGACCTCGACCGCTTCAAGCACATCAACGACAGCCTCGGCCACCCGGTCGGCGACCTGTTGCTCAAAGGCATCGCGCAACGCCTGAAAGAACAGGTTCGCGATGTCGACACCGTCGCCCGCCTGGGCGGCGACGAATTCATCATCCTGCTGCCCGGCCTGCATCGCCCAAGCGACGCCAGCGCCATCGCCAACAAGCTACTGGCGTGTTTCCACGCCCCGGTTCAGGCCGGCGAGCACGAGTTTTTCACCAGTGCCAGCATCGGTATCAGCCTGTACCCGCAGGACGGCACCGACGTCGCCACACTGATCCGCAACGCCGACGCCGCGATGTACCGCTCCAAGGCCAAGGGCCGCAACCGCGTCGAAAGCTACACCCTCGACCTCACTGCCCAGGCCAGCGAGCGTATTTTCCTCGAGCATGAGCTGCGCCGCGCCATCGAACGCAACGAACTGAGCCTGTACTACCAACCCAAGTTCAGCCTCAAGACCCAGGGGTTGGTCGGTGCCGAGGCGCTGATCCGCTGGAACCACCCGACCTTCGGCGAGGTGCCGCCGGAGCAGTTCATTCACCTGGCCGAAGAGAACGGCAGCATCCTCCAGCTCGGCGACTGGGTGCTGGAGCAGGCCTGCCAGCAGATGCACACCTGGAAACGCACCTACCAGGCGTTCGGCCCGCTGTCGATCAACCTCGCAGGTGCTCAATTGCGCCAGCCCAGCCTGACCCGGCGGATCGAGCACCTGCTCAAGACCTTCCACCTCAAGGCCGGCGACCTGCAGCTGGAAATCACCGAGAACTTCATCATGAGCCAGGCCGAGGAAGCCCTGGCCATCCTGCACCAGCTCAAGCACCTCGGTGTGCAACTGGCGATCGACGACTTCGGCACCGGCTACTCCTCGCTGAGCTACCTGAAGCGCCTGCCGCTGGACATCCTCAAGATCGACCAGTCGTTCATCCGCGGCCTGCCCGACGACCCCCACGACGCCGCCATCGCCCGCGCCATCATTGCCCTGGGCCGCAGCATGCAGTTGACCATCATCGCCGAAGGCGTGGAGAACCAGGCCCAGCAACGCTTCCTCGCCGCAGAAGGATGCGAACAGATCCAGGGCTACATCGTCAGCCTGCCCCTGCCCGCCGACGAATTCGCCGCCACCTTTCTTCGTATAGCACTGTCGGATCTTTCAGATGGCACCCTTAGCAAACCCTCGTTATAATCCGGCCGACCTCTGGGGCCTATAGCTCAGTTGGTTAGAGCAGAGGACTCATAATCCTTTGGTCCACGGTTCGAGTCCGTGTGGGCCCACCACCTTCAAAGCCGCGCACTGCGCGGCTTTGCCCGTTTTACAGCTCGTACGGTCTAAAGCGGCATTCCTCCAATCGTCCACAAAGCGTCCACTCAATCAGCTTTTGCCTCATCAAACCGAGCATGCAGATACCGAAGCAACCGGTTTCGGACGTCTACCAGTGCGACCGCCTTGCCTTGCCAAATCTTTTTATTGGACTCCACTGTTGCTTCAAACCAAGTTAGCCACGACTTTGCATGCTCAGTGAGCGAGTGAACGCCATAGACCCGCTTTGATAACCTTTCATTCATAGCTTGGCTAGCAGTGAACCTTCTACCTTCTGGTGTTGTGAGGGCTTTAGCACAGTCGTCCACGAGCACACTAAGCTCGACGTCCAGGTGAGCAATTGATGCCAACATACTTTCCCAAGTATTGACATCTAAAAACAAAATTTCAGTCAGAGGTATAGGAAGATATTTATATTCAACTATCAGCCGCTCCGAGAGCCCCGCGTCAATATATCTCTCAAAGTCTGCGGCTGAAGAAATCCAAAAATCCTCGTGAGTCACTACAACAGCTTGGAATTTTTTACCATCATAGCTTTTCACCTTAGATAACCTAAATGCCGTGCTCTGACATTGAACAATTGACTTCAAAAAACTTTCTTCAAGATTCTTTCTGAGAACCTCAGTCTCGAACACCGAGGAAACAATATCACTACGTTCGATCGCCTTGCATTCAACAATAAGATTACTCGCACCTTCGGAAACTAAAAAATCTGCAACCTTACCGCCACGCATGCTTTCGGCACGAAAAATAGCTTTCAGGTCATCCTCGTTTTTAAAAGGAATTCCAACCTCCGAAAGAAATCCACCCACATACAGCTCAAAATCCCTTCCAAAATGTCCTTTGAAATCCCAGCCAGGCAAATTTTTCATAAGACCAGGCATTAACATCCCAATAGCACTCAAGAACAACTCCACATTAAATATGATGACCTCTTCGCCATCCAATATAATGGGCTTCCACTTCAATGGTGTAGGCTGAAAATATTCGCTTTGCTGATTCAATTCAAACTTTAACTTATGCCCAGCAAAAAATGTTGGAAGATCCTCACTTCTCACACCAACCAGAAGCAAGTAATTTGCCAGAGTCACAATATTCACCGCTGGGGTCAACGAGAGTACCATTTGGTACAAATTGACAGAAATCAGCCCCTTTGCCCCTAGCCCAACGATCGCAACAAAATACATACTGATATTATAGAAATCGTTGATACTAATTCCAAATGCCTCAGAGAAGCGCTTCGAGTATTCTTTATTGTCACCAGAAAACAATTTTGACTGCCTTGCCAAACTCTTAATCTGTTCAGGGATGGTTCTTTGATAAAAGAATTGATTAAGAAACATCGACCTCAATTTCAGCTCGAATCCACCAAACTCTATGGGACAGGCAAGGTGCTGCATGCGGAACAGCCTATTCACAAGAATATTAAATTCCTGCCTGGACATTTCCCTACCGGTACTCTTACCTTCTAGCATTCCGAGCTTAAGAAAAAACAATACAATCCAAGGCATTCCGGTCTGAACATTTTCGTCTGACTGAGCCCAATGCATCTGACCTAACACTTGCCGCAAAATCGATTGAGGACTATAAAAGCTCAACTCTTTTTTGATACTTCTTATTTTTCGATCATACTCCTCAACACTCATTGGCCTTCCTCCAATCGATTGGGTTTAGCTTAACAACACCTGCCAGATGCCCGGGACTGAAATGCGCGTACTTTTGAGTCATTGCCAACGACGCGTGACCGAGAACTCTCTGCAAGGTCAGAATATCCCCACCATTTTTTATGTAATGACTGGCAAATGTATGACGAAGAACGTGGGTCAGTTGCCCTTCAGGAAGTTCTAAACCGGTAGCTACCACTACATCGCGAAATTTTGAATAGCTCGGCTTGAAAAGTAAAGCCAAGCTTAATCGGCTCTGTAACCCCTCGCTTATCGGAACAGTTCGATTTTTACTAGATTTCGTCTTACTATAATGAATCAAGCAATTTCTAACTTGTCGTGGCTTCAGACCTTCTGCCTCTCCCCATCTCGCCCCTGTGGATAAACAGACTTCAGCGATGAGGCGAACATCTGCATCATCTTTGCCCAAAGCGTCGAGGAGAGGTTGGATCTGGTCGCTGTCCAAATAAGCCATCTCAGCTTCGTCAAACTTCAATTTGCGCACTCTGGCCAAGGGATTCTCACCTGACCACTCACCAAGCCGTTCCAACTCGTTGAACACTGCACACAGATAGGCTAGCTCATGATTGAGCATATTTGCGCTGACTGGTTTGACTATGCCTTTACTCTTGCTGAATCCACGACCAGGTGTACTTCTAGTGTACTTACCCTCAGTCCGCTCCGCTCTGTACGCCGCGAAGTGATTGGAAGTGAACTTGTGGACCTTGGGATCCCCCATCCGCTCAGCCATAGCGAGCAATAGCCGTTCGCGCTCTAGTCCCGTTTTCAGATTCTGCCCGTGCAATCGATACCACAGCCGCACTAGGTCGCTCAGTCGACGCTCGTCCAACTTCGGCTGTTTCTTAAACTCACCCTTTGACCCGTCTCCCATGATCCGCCGTTCAAGGTGCATGGCCTCGTTCTTAGAGGCCACCTTGCGCCGAATCCGGGGCCCTGAGCGACCTTCTGGCCGGCAATCAATCAGCCACTGTCCATCGTCCAGCTTCTTGATCGTCATGGATCACTCCGGGCTAACTTGATCGAAGCTGGGCGCCGTCTCCCCGGTGGTAAGCCAGAGGGCGTACTTCTTGAATCGGGGATGTTTGTGGCCCTCGCCGGCAACCAGATGGCCATTCGATGGAAGACGCAATCCGCCGCGCTGTAGAGCGCCAATTCCCCGAGATCACCGTAATCGCTCCATGAACCCCACCTAACCAACGATGGGCAGAGCACTCAGCTATGTATTTGAGGTGTGCAATTCCAC
>NZ_JBXUNH010000012.1:0-98696 GCF_057197165.1 Pseudomonas sp. SYWMCR5 | reverse complement strand
TCGAAAAGGATCACCGGGCGATCAGGTGGGCCGCCGGTTTGTACCCACATCCAGGATTGGCTGCTGGGCCCACGACCTGCGTGAGCTGGGAGAGGAATGCGGGCGGAATAGAGTCGGTCGTCTGATGCAGGCAGAGGGGTTGCGTTCGCAAACGGGCTATCGCCGTCGTCCTGGGTTTTATGGCGGAAAACCAACTGTGGCCTCGCCCAACCACCTTGCCCGGCAGTTCAAGGTCAGTGAGCCGAATAAGGTCTGGGTGACCGATATCACCTACATCCGTACCTATGAAGGGTGGCTGTACCTGGCGGTAGTGCTTGATCTGTTCTCTCGCCAAGTCATTGGTTGGTCAATGAAGCCCAGAATGAGCAGCGACCTGGCCATCGACGCCATGCTGATGGCCGTGTGGCGACGCAAGCCACAGCAGCAAGTGATGATTCACTCAGACCAAGGCAGTCAGTTCAGTAGCTCAGACTGGCAAAGCTTCCTGAAGGCCAACAATGTGATCAGCAGCATGAGTCGACGGGGAAACTGTCACGACAATGCTGTAGCCGAGAGCTTTTTCCAGCTTTTGAAGCGGGAACGAATCCGACGAAAGATCTACGCAACGCGTGACGAAGCCCGAAGTGATATTTTCGATTACATCGAGATGTTCTATAACCCCAAGCGTCGACACAGCGGTGCTATGCAGCTGTCTCCAGTAGAGTATGAGAAACGCTATTTTCTGAGCTTGGAGAGTGTCTAGAAGACCAGGGGCGATTCAGTTTTTTCTTACTTGGAGTGCTCTATAGCAGATTGTGGAGCTGGCTGCTTCTGGCCGGATAGCGACGGCCTGCCTCGACCGTCGCTATGCATGGTCAGACCTCGGTCTGTTCCGCCATTTCCAAGGCGTCATCGACCTCAATCCCCAGGTATCGGACGGTGCTTTCAAGCTTCGTATGGCCGAGCAGGAGTTGGACTGCCCTCAGGTTCTTCGTCCTGCGGTAGATCAGGGATGCCTTCGTACGCCGCAGCGTGTGGGTGCCGTACATGACAGGATCAAGGCCAATGGCTGTCACCCAGGCTTTGACGATTCGAGCGTATTGCCTGGTGGAGAGATGATCTGAGCCTCGCAACCGGCTCGGAAACAGGCAATCCTCGCTGCGGAGTTGGGCCTAAGGCGTCAGCAGCGTCCTGCCAAATCTTGCCGGCCTTTGTCATATCGACCTTCCCTGCGACATCTAAAGCCTCCTCCTGAACTCGGAGTGCCGTGCGGGAGCGCATACCATCCCACTTCCAGACGATCTCCTGCGACAAGGCTAGGTGGAAAGCCATGTCCATACGCAGCTCATCAATCCACTTCTGGCGCTTATCCGCAACGAAAGTCGCCGTTGCGCGATGGGATACCAAGTGTTGGAGATCAAGCTGCTTCGTAATCTGTCGTCGAGAGAGATGGGCAATCAAGAACTGGGTTGCTACGCCGCCGGCCGCAATAATCGCAGTCCACTCAGGCATTGTTAGTGTCATTGGAATTCATTTTCAGAAGTGGCGAGAGCGCAAGATTGTAATCGTTCAGATGTGCAACCGCTCTACAGCATCATTGAAGTGCCTTCGGGCGGCGTCAGCGCTCTACGTTCAGTTGAATAGATGAATGAATAGCCTCCGAATTTGTCGATATGCGATGACCGCTTCTGGCCGATTCCTGCCGGCAACAACCAGCAGAAATCGACCTCTTTTGCTTTGACTCCAGGCCGATCAGGTGCCGGTCTTGATCTTGGTCCAGCTGCGCGTACGCACGCGTTCAAGCCGCAGGGGCAGGGTTTCCAGCGGATAGAGGGAGCTCATGATCTCTTTGGACGGGTAGAGCGCCGGGTTGTCGCGCAGAGGGGTGTCGATCAGGGCGGTGGCGTCCTTGTTGCCGTTGGGATAGCCCACATAGTTGGAATTCTGCGCGGTGATCTATTGCAGAACGAAGAACCTAAGAGCAGTGCAGTTGCTGCTCGGCCATACGAAGCTGGAGAGCACTGTTAGGTATCTGGGTATCGAGGTCGACGAGGCTCTGGAGATGGCGGAGCAGACAGAGGTTTAACCATGTTCCCTCGTTGGCGCCGGGCTTCGGGCCGGCGCCTCCTGGGGCAGCTAGCGGCCAAATACCGCCGGTGAGGCTTGCAGGTATCTACGGCAGAGGGTGGACTCACTTCCTCGGTCATCACGGCATCTGTCCAGACACTAGTTGCTGAACCGAGCGAAATCTTGGAGATGGCGACTCATGCGCGTGCGGTAGCAGCTCGCAACCAACGGCTGGGTGGCGTCGAAGATATATTTTAGCCTCTTCGCTTCCCCGGCCTTGAATTCCGACTTAGCGCCCCTATCTGATTTCAAAGAGCCATTACGCATCAGTGTTCCTGATGTCTCAAGGAGGCCTCGTGGGAAAACAAGAAAAAGCCAATGTTGCCACCGGTCGCTACAACACCGACGACGTGACGAAGCGTGTCGTGTGGACTCAGGCTGCAGGCCATTGTGAGTTGTGCGGTACCGACCTCATGTACGACTACCGTGCAGGTAAGCCCATGAATTGGGGCGAGGTAGCCCACATCCTGCCAGCTAGTCCAAAGGGGCCACGGGGTCGGTCTGACCATGACGAGGGCAAGGCTGCGTCGCTTACGAACGACCCAGCCAATCTCATGCTCCTCTGCCCTGGCTGCCATGACAAAATCGATCGGGATGCTGATGGATATCCGGAAAGCGATCTGAGCGGCCTGCACCAAGCTTACCTGGAACGAGTCCGGCTGGCGGCAACAACTCCTGACGGTGGAAGAGCGATTCCAGTAATTGTCCAAAGCCAGCATTTCGCGACGAACAACGACATACCCGTTCGTGATCTGTTGGTGGCGATGTCCTCAGAGGGACTGACTGCATTCGATCATCCCATCAAGATCACTTTTCCGGCCCCGAGCCATCGTGGCAGGGATGCCCACTATTGGCAGAGTATTCAGGACAATATTCAGCACGAGTTAGAGCAGCAGCTAAAGCGCCGCGGAGGATCCTATGGTGATGTTCCTGCGCTGGCCGTAGTGGGCGTGGCAGATATCCCCGCGCTGATCATGCTAGGGCAGTCTTTAGGTGATCGATCCAAGCGCCTGCTTTTCCAGCCCCTGAGCTGCTGCTTACATGGCTCATGCCACACCTTGCTCCTGACGACAGCGCTCAGTTGTTAGCTTGGTTCAATGCTGGGCTCGGTCCTGACCTGCCTGACACCCGTGGTGACCTTGTCGTTCCTGGTGACCACGCCCGAGGCCTGGGTGGCGAACCTGGGCGATGCGCGGTTCGGGTTTCCCTACCTGTCGGGGGCCGGGCGCCTGGTGCTCAAGGATGTGCTGATGCTGTCGGGAGTTGTAGTGATGGTCGCCGATTCGGCCCGCCAGGTTTTGTACCAAGTCGCCGCGAGAAATAGGCTCACAAATTCTTAGGATAAATCCTTCATTTCCTACGGATTGTGTCAATGTTTCCCTACAGAGCTTTGTCGTATCGTCGGTTGTTTTTTCAACAAGGACGAAGCTCATGCAAACACTGGAACGCGTGCTCGACATACAGCCGCTCAAGGCGGCTGAAATCACCCTTCAACTCAATGGCCAGGCGGTGCAGGCCGCCGAAGGCGAGACGGTACTCAGCGTACTCAACGCCGTTGGCCTGCGCCGTCTGGCGCAGAACGATCATGGCCAGCCAGCTGGCGCCTTCTGCGGCATGGGCGTGTGCCATTGCTGTCTGGTGGCGATCGACGGACGGCCCAAGCGCCGTGCCTGTCAGACGGTAGTCCGCCATGGAATGCGGGTAGAGACCGAGGTCAACCGCGTTGTCGAGGGGGCGCAGTCATGAGCTTGCGTCCAGTGATCGTCGGCGGTGGCTCGGCCGGCATGGCGGCGGCCATCGAACTGGCCGAGCAGGGTGTCGATTGCCTGCTGTTCGATGAAGCGTCGCGTCCGGGTGGCGTGGTCTATCGCGGGCCGCTGCGCGCCGGTGTCGACCTGGGTTACCTGGGGGCGCGCTACAGCAAGGCGCTACAGACATTGCACGAGGATTTCGCCGCCAATGCCGAGCACATCGACCTGCGCCTCAACCATCGTGTGGTTGGCGGTGATACCGAGCGCCTTATGGTGCTCGATGCCGACGAGCAACTGCACGAGATCGACTATTCCCATCTGCTGCTGTCGGCCGGCTGCCATGAGCGCAATGTGCCGTTCCCCGGCTGGACGCTGCCTGGAGTGATGCTGTTGGGCGGGCTGCAGTTGCAGATCAAGAGCGGTGCGGTCAAGCCACTGGGCAGCACTTTGATCGCAGGGACCGGTCCACTGCTGCCGCTGGTGGCCTGCCAACTGCATGCGGCTGGCGCCAAGGTTGCCGGAGTCTATGAGGCCTGCGCCTTCAACCGTATCGCCAAGGAAAGCCTGGCGCTGCTGAATAAACCGCAGCTGTTTCTCGACGGCCTCAGCATGCTGGCGTACATGAAGCTCAACGGCATTGCGATGCACTATGGCTGGGGCTTGGTCAGCGCCAGTGGTGAAGGTGAACTGCGCGAAGTCAGCCTTGCGCCCTATGGCCAGGATTGGAAAGCCGACATGAGCCGCGTGCGGAGCGAGCCGGTGGACACCTTGGCAGTCGGCTATGGCTTCATCCCGCGCACCCAGCTCAGCCAGCAGTTGGGGCTAACGCATGGGTTCAGCGACGACGGCTACCTGCGCGCGGTATGCAATGTCTGGCAGCAGAGCAGCCAGGCGCATATCCACCTGGCCGGCGACATGGGTGGTATCCGTGGTGGCGAGGCAGCGATGCTGACCGGGCGCATCGCTGCGGTGTCGATCCTGCAGCAGCGTGGAGTGCTCGACGCTAACCAGGCCATCGAGCGGCGCGAGCGATACCTGGGCAAGCTGGCTGCGATCACGCGCTTCAGAGCGGGTGTCGAGCGCTATACCCAACGTGGCGCAGCGCAGATCGAGCTGCCGCAGGCCGACACAGTGATCTGCCGCTGCGAGCACGTCACCCGCAGCGATATCGACCTGGCGCTCGAGCAAGGCGTGCAGGACATGGCCAGCCTGAAGATGCGCACCCGGGTGAGCATGGGCGACTGCCAGGGGCGCATGTGTGTGGGCTACTGCAGCGATCGCCTGCGCGCCAGCACCGGGCGAGCGGATGTCGGCTGGCTGCGGCCGCGTTTCCCGATCGATCCCATCCCATTTTCTGCATTCCAGCACCTGGCCACGGAGGCCTGAGCATGAACAAGACCTATGACATCGTCATCGCCGGTGGCGGGGTGATCGGCGCTTCGTGTGCCTATCAGTTGTCCAAGCGCAAGGGGCTGAAAATCGCCCTGATCGACAGCAAGCGTCCAGGTAATGCGACACGTGCATCGGCGGGCGGCCTGTGGGCCATCGGCGAGTCCGTGGGCCTTGGGTGCGGAGTGATCTTCTTTCGCATGATGTCCTCGCGCAGCAAACGCGAGGCCCATGGCGCAGCAGTGGCAGTGGATTCGAGCACGCCGCATATCCTGCCGCAGTGCTTTTTCGACCTGGCACTGCAATCCAACGCACTTTATCCACAGCTGCACCAGGAGCTGATCGAGCGCCATGGCATGGACTTCAAGTTCGAGCGCACCGGATTGAAGTACATCATCCAGGACGATGAGGACCAACTGTACGCCGAGCACATCGTCGCGCAGATCCCGCATCTGGCGGACCAGGTGCGCTGGCTGGATCGCCAGGCACTGCGCGAGAGGGAGCCGGCGGTGACCCTGCAGGCCAAGGGGGCGCTGGAGTTCCTCTGCGATCACCAGGTCAGCCCGTTCCGTCTGGGCGATGCCTACCTGGAAGCCGCGCGGCAGAACGGCGTCGATCTGTACCTGAACACAAACATCACCGATGTGCTGCATGGGAACTCGCAGATCAAGGGTGTGCGTACTGCCGAGGCGGGGGGGTTCCATTGCCACACCTTGCTCAATGCTGCGGGGGCCTGGGCGGGCGAGCTCAGTGAGTGGGCCACCGGCACTTCGATCCCGGTCAAGCCGGTGAAAGGCCAGATCGTTCTCACCGAACGTCTGCCCAAGCTGCTCGATGGCTGCCTGACCACCAGTGATTGCTACATGGCTCAAAAGGATAATGGCGAGGTCCTGATTGGCAGCACTACGGAAGACAAGGGCTTCGATGTCAGCACTACCTTCCCCGAAATTGCCGGGTTGGTGCAGGGGGCAGTGCGTTGTGTGCCGGAACTGGCGCAGGTGAGCCTGAAGCGCACCTGGGCAGGATTGCGGCCCGGGTCGCCTGATGAACTGCCGATTCTCGGTCCTGTGGATGACGTGCCCGGCTACTTCAACGCCTGTGGACACTTCCGCACCGGGATTCTCACCTCGGCCATTACCGGCGTGCTGCTGGACAAGGTTATCCACAGCGAGCCACTGCCGCTGGACCTTACGCCTTTCCTGGCGAGGCGTTTCGGGCGGGCTGTGGATAAGAACTGGGCGGTGGGGTAGGGGCTCGGGCGGGCGCTCCTGCAGGCTTCGTAGTCGCTGCAGGAGCGGCCTTGTGCTCAGATCTGCATCGCCATCCCTTCCACGTTCATCGCTGCCTGGCGCAAGGCTTCGGAGCGGGTCGGATGCGGGTGGCAAGTCAGGGCGATATCCTCGGCCGAAGCGCTGAACTCCATGGCCACGCAGAACTCGCCAATCATCTCGCTGACGCTCGGCCCGACCAGATGCACACCCAGCACCTCGTCGGTCTCGGCATCGGCCAGCACCTTGGCGAAGCCTTCGGTCTCATGGTTGATCTTGGCGCGGCTGTTGGCGGTGAAGGGGAACTTGCCGACCTTGTAGGCACGGCCCTCGGCCTTGAGCTGTTCTTCGGTCTTGCCGACGCTGGCCAGTTCCGGTCGTGTGTAGATAACGCCGGGGATCAGGTTGTAGTTGACCTCATGCGCCTTGCCGGCAATGCGCTCGATGCACGACACCGCTTCGTCTTCGGCCTTGTGCGCGAGCATCGGCCCAGAGGTGACGTCGCCGATCACCCAGATGCCGGGGACCTGGGAGCGGTGGTGGTCATTGGCGAGCATGCCGCGTTTGTCGGTCTGCAGGCCGACGCTTTCCAGGTTCAGGCCTTGGGTGTACGGGCGGCGGCCGATGGCCACCAGTACATAGTCGGCCTCCAGGGTTTGCGCATCGCCGCCAGCTGCAGGCTCAAGCGTCAGGCTGACGCTGCTCGCCGAAGGCGTGGCCTGGGTCACCTTGCTGCCGAGCTTGAAGCTCATGCCCTGCTTGGCCAGGGCTTTTTGCAGGGTCCTGGCGGTTTCCTCGTCGGTGCCGGGGCAGATGCGGTCGAGGTATTCGATCACGGTCACTTCGGCCCCCAGGCGACGCCAGACCGAACCCAGTTCAAGGCCGATCACGCCCGCGCCGATGACCACCAGGTGCTTGGGAACCTGGGGCAGCGACAAGGCGCCGGTGGAGTCGATGATGCGTTGGTTGTCGATTTTCACCCCCGGCAGAGGGGTTGGCTCGGAGCCGGTGGCGATCACGACATCTTTGGCCTGAAGCGTGGTTTCGCTGCCATCCTCGGCCTTGACGATGACCTTGCCGGCGCCGTCGAGGCGGCCCCAGCCCTTGACCCAGTCGACCTTGTTCTTACGGAACAGGTACTCGATACCCTTGGTCAGGCCGCTCACGCTTTCATCTTTCTGTTTCATCATCTGCGCCAGGTTCAGGGTCGGCTTGACCTCGATGCCCAGGTGCGCGAACTCGCTGCCGCTGGCGGCTTCGTACAACTCGGAGGCATGCAGCAGCGCCTTGGAGGGCATGCAGCCGACGTTCAGGCAGGTGCCGCCGAGGGTCGAACGTCCTTCGACGCAGGCCACGCTCAGGCCCAGCTGACCGGCACGGATGGCCGCGTTGTAGCCGCCAGGGCCGCCACCGATGATCACCACATCATAGGATTTCATGGGATTCACTCCAGGGAAGAAGATGCGCGAGAGGGCCACAAGGTTAGTCGCTGAATGGAGGATTGTATACAATCTGTTGGTCGCGGTATGGCCGTTAGCATTGGACTATGGTCGCTATAAAAGGAAACTTCCGACGAATGAACTACCCTGATCCGGTGACGCTCGAATCCTTGTACGGCGTCCGTAATTGAAAGGGGGTCTTTCATGCTTGCGCAACTTCCACCTGCGTTGCAGAGCCTGCACTTGCCTTTACGTCTAAAGCTGTGGGACGGCAACCAGTTCGATCTAGGGCCTAGCCCGCAGGTCACCATCCTGGTCAAGGAGCCTCAACTGATCAGTCAGCTGACGCACCCGAGCATGGATGAACTGGGCACAGCCTTTGTCGAGGGCAAGCTTGAACTCGAAGGGAACATTGGCGAAGTCATCCGCGTTTGCGACGAGCTCAGCGAGGCTTTGCTCAAAGACGATGAAGATGTAGTCCCGGTGCGCACCTCGCACGACAAGAAAACTGACGCCGAAGCCATTTCCTACCATTACGACCTGTCCAACGAGTTCTACCAACTGTGGCTCGATCCGGACATGGCTTATTCCTGCGCCTACTTCAAGGAGTCGGACAACACTCTCGCCCAGGCCCAGCAAGACAAGTTCGACCATCTGTGTCGCAAGCTGCGGCTGCAGGCCGGCGATTACTTGCTGGATGTCGGCTGCGGTTGGGGCGGCCTGGCGCGTTTTGCCGCACGCGAATATGGCGCCAAGGTGTTCGGCATCACCCTGAGCAAGGAGCAATTGACGCTGGGGCGCCAGCGGGTCAAGGATGAAGGACTGGCCGACAAGGTCGACCTGCAGATCCTCGACTACCGCGACCTGCCCCAGGATGGCCGTTTCGACAAGGTGGTCAGCGTCGGCATGTTCGAACACGTCGGCCATGCCAACCTCGAACTGTACTGCCAGCGACTGTTCGGCGCCGTACGTGAAGGCGGCTTGGTGATGAACCATGGCATCACCGCCAAGCATGTGGATGGTCGGCCGGTTGGGCGAGGTGCTGGGGATTTCATCGATCGTTATGTATTCCCGCACGGCGAGCTGCCGCACATCTCGATGATTACCGCGCGTATCTGTGAGGCAGGGCTGGAAGTGGTGGACGTGGAAAGCCTGCGTCTGCACTACGCCAAGACCCTCAATCACTGGAGTGAAAACCTCGAGAACCAGCTGCATCGCGCTGCGGCGCTGGTGCCGGAGAAGACGCTGCGGATCTGGCGGCTGTACCTGGCCGGATGCGCCTATGCCTTCACCAAGGGCTGGATCAACCTGCATCAGATTCTTGCAGTGAAGCCGTATGCGGATGGCCACCACGACCTGCCGTGGACGCGAGAAGATCTCTATCGTTGATCAAGACGGGGCCGCCTTTGCGGCCCCGCTTCTTTTCTGGCTACAGAATCGGTGAAATCAGGCGCGCGATGCGCATCCCCAACTGCTGCAGCCGATGAGTGTCGCGGCTGTCTTCGGCGGTTATCTCCCGCGACTGCTCGAAGTCGCACAGCAGCATGGCCTCGACCTGATCTGCAAAGGCGCGGTCGATGGTCAGCAAGGTGATCTCGAAATTCAAACGGAACGAGCGGTTGTCGAGGTTGGCACTGCCGATGGCGCTGACATCGTCGTCCACCAGCACCACCTTCTGGTGCAGGAACCCTGGCTGATAACGGAACATCCGCACACCTGCCCGCACCGCCTCGAAGGCGAACAGACTGGACGCGGCATAGACGATGCGGTGGTCTGGCCTCGACGGGATCAGGATTCGCACATCGACGCCACGCAGCACCGCCAGGCGCAGGGCTGCGAACACTGCCTCGTCGGGAATGAAATAGGGGCTGGTGATCCAGATGCGCCGGGTCGCCGAGTGGATGGCTTCGACGAAGAACAGTTGGCAGGTTTCCTGGGGGTCGGCCGGGCCAGTGGCGAGGGCCTGGCACAACACGCCGTTCTCCGGATAGGCATCCGGCAGGATCAGCGGCGGCAAGGCACGGGTGGCCCAGTACCAGTCTTCGGCGAACGACTCCTGCAGACAGGCCAGCACCGGGCCGCTGACCTGGACATGGGTGTCACGCCAGGGCGACAGCCTCGGATGCCCACCCATGTACTCATCGCCGACATTGTGCCCGCCAACGAAGCCGAGCAGGCCATCGACCACGACGATCTTGCGGTGGTTACGGAAGTTGACCTGGAAGCGGTTGAACCAGCCACGGCGCGAGGAAAAGGCCTGGATCTGTACGCCACCCTCGCGCAGCACCTGGCTGTAACGCGCCGGCAAGGCATGGCTGCCGACCTGATCGAACAATACGTAAACCCTTACCCCTTCAGCGGCCTTGCGCAGGAGCAGTTGTTGCAGTTCCTGGCCGATGGCATCGTCGTGGATGATGAAGAACTGCACCAGCACAGTGTCCCGCGCCTCGCTGATGGCAGCGAAGATCGCGTCGAAGGTCGCAGTGCCATCGATCAGCAATTTCACCTGGTTGTTGGCCAGGCAGGGCATGCGGCCAAGCTTGGGCATGGCACGCAGTGCCGCGTAGCTTTCCGACTCCCGCGCGGTCAGGGCTTCCTCCACCCAGGGGCGCCAGTTGAGGTCGGCCATCGCCAAGTGCATCTCCTGGTTGGCCTGGCGCCGCGCCTGGATATAGGCGTAGAAGGAGCGGGCGCCAAAGACCAGATAGGGCACCAGGGTCAGGTAGGGAATGAAGAACAGTGACATTGCCCAGGCGATTGCGCCCTGAGCGGTACGCACAGTGAACACCGCATGCAGCGCAGCGACGATGCCCAGGAAGTGAATCAGTCCGAGCAGGTAACCGAAGAAGTAGGGGCTGTGGTAATCCATACGCATCCTGCATTCCAAGAGCACTGCCGCCTAACAGAGCATGTTCCCGGGGCCGCTTGCAACCCGCGGGCGAAAAAGACGTCTAAGGCTCTGTCCGGCCTGGAGCCGGTATTTCGAGGAGCACTGATCCATGAAGATTCGTCTGCCACTGATTGCCCTGGCATTGGGCCTGGGCAGCCCGCTGCTGGCGCAAGCGCAGATGCTGCAACCCGGTCTGTGGGAGTTGACCACCAGCAACATGCAGGTCGACGGCAAGCCACTGCCCGACATGGCGTTCATGCTCGGCCAACTGAAGAACCTGCCGCCGGAGCAGCGCGCCATGATGGAGGGCGCCCTGGCCAAGCAAGGCATCACCGTGGGTGGCAATGGCGTGCGCTCGTGCCTGACACCAGAGCAGGTCGCTACCAACGATATTCCGCTGCAGGATCCGCAGTCAGGTTGCACGCAGAAGATCACCGACCGCCAAGGCAATGTCTGGAAGTTCCAGTTCAGTTGCCCCAAGGCCCAAGGCACCGGTCAGGCAACCTTCCTCAGTGATCGCGAATTCACCACCCAGGTCAGCGGCACCTTCAATGCCTCGGGTGTTCAGCAGCAGGGCAGCATGAACACCCGGGCGGTGTGGCTGGGTAATGACTGCGGAAACGTACGTCCGCGCAGCTAGCTAGCGCCTCACCATTGCCATTGGCTGGCAGCCACTGCGTCGTGGGCATGCAGGCTTTCTGCATGTTCCACGCGGAGGTCGAAGCCGGTGGCCCATTCCAGTTCGCGCAACGCTCGGTGCAGGCGACGTGCAGCATCTTCGCAGAACATCAGGTTCTGACCATTGGCCAAGGCGAACGCCTGTTCGTCGGCTCTTTTCACGGCCGTCTGCACTGCTGTGCCCAATGCGCTTTCCACGGTATCGATCAGCGCGTCGAGCGGTAGCGTCTGCAGGTTGTGCTGCAGGCGCACCTTGACGATGGCCTGACTGCGCTGACTGTGGGGCGTCGCGACGATACCTGCGCTGCTGCCAAGCCATTGCAGAATGGCCTGTGGGTCGAGTGTCTGGTTGGTGAAATCCTTGAGGAATTGCTGTTGAATCAGCTGGCGGGCCAGCGCAGCGGAGCATGGGCAGGTCGACGAATAGGGGATTTCCACTTGTTGTTCCACGTGGAACATCTCATTCTCGATGCGTGCGTCAAGGATGATCGGGTAGCGTTTCCAGCCTTCCAGTGGGCTCACGAGCGCAGGACGTTTCAGCAGATAGTCGAACTTCAATCGCAGGTAGGCGCTGGACGAAAGCCCTTCGTGGCTGTCGAGAAAGCGAGCCAGGAGCTGGCGCAGTGCCAAGGGGGTCAGCTCGGTGTGCTCCAGTGCTTCCAGGGCGAGGTACAGGCGCGACATATGGATACCGCGCGATTCGCCATCATCCAGGCTCACGCCGGCGTCAGCCCAGGCGCTGAGGCGATGCCCATTCAATTGCACAGGCAGGGCGATACCGCGCATCCCGACCCAGTCCAGGGGTTGGAGCTTGTGGCTGGTTTGCGCGGCGATGTCGGGAAGCGTCAGGCTGGTCATCGATAGAGTCCATGAAAAAGGGGCTTCAGCGGCAACCTCCGATCAAGCTGCAGTGCAGGTTGAAACGTTGGCCGCTTGAGCTGGATACGCGGTTCAGGGTGGTCCAGCCGACGCGCCGGCTGTAGCCCACCCAGGCTTCGCCGTCGCTGGCCAGGCCGGTGAAAAAGGTCATCTGTCCATAGCGGCTGTTGGTCTGCGCCCAGAGTCGTCGACTGTTGCTGTCATACCCGCGCAGATGAAAGTCTCGGCCTTCGGTTCGCACACTGTAGTAACTGCCTTTGCCGTCTTCGCAGGCCAACAGCGTGGCGCTGCGGGTGCACAGCGCCAGGCCGGGCTGTGGGATCGCAGCGTAGAGCGGGATGGGCACGGCAAGTGCCAGCAGCAATAGGGCGAGGTTCGAGTGCTTCATGTCCATCCTCTCGGGCAGCCGTTCGACAGACGCGGCTTGGCGAAATTGTATTGTTATATTATAACGTTGTGCAATGCATCGTTTCGAATGCGCTTTGCCCGATGAGGTTCACCATGACCAACCGCCTTCCCGTCACCGTGCTGTCCGGCTTCCTCGGGGCCGGCAAGAGCACGCTGCTCAACCATGTCCTGCGCAACCGTGAAAACCTGCGGGTTGCGGTGATCGTCAACGACATGAGTGAAATCAACATCGATGCCAGCGAGGTACAGCGTAATGTGAGCCTCAATCGCGCCGAAGAAAAGCTCGTCGAGATGAGCAATGGCTGTATCTGCTGCACCCTGCGCGAAGACCTGCTCGAGGAAGTGGCACGGCTCGCCGACGAAGGCCGCTTCGATTACCTGTTGATCGAATCCACCGGCATTTCCGAACCGTTGCCGGTGGCCGAGACCTTCACCTTCCGTGACGAACAGGGCCGTAGCCTCTCCGATATGGCGCGCCTGGATACCATGGTCACTGTGGTGGACGGCCTCAACTTCCTGCGGGATTACCAGGCGGCAGATAGCCTGGCCAGTCGTGGCGAAACACTGGGGGAGCAGGACGAACGCTCGATCAGCGACTTGCTGATCGAGCAGATCGAGTTCGCTGACGTGTTGCTGCTGAGCAAGATCGACCTGATCAGCCAGCACGAACGCGAGGAACTGAGCGCAATCCTGCGCAGCCTCAACGCTCGCGCCCAGATTGTGCCGATGGTGATGGGCCAGGTGCCGCTGGAGCGTATTCTGAATACCGGGCTGTTCGACTTCGAGCAAGCGTCCCAGGCGCCGGGCTGGTTGCAGGAACTGCGCGGCGAGCATGTGCCGGAAACCGAAGAGTACGGAATCGCCTCGACCACCTGGCAGGCGCGCAGGCCGTTTCATCCACAGCGCTTTTTCGACTTTATCCACAACAGCTGGAGCAATGGCCGGCTGCTGCGTTCGAAAGGCTTTTTCTGGTTGGCCAGCAAGTACCAGGAAGCCGGCAGCTGGTCGCAGGCAGGCGGCATGATGCGCCATGGTTTGGCGGGTCGCTGGTGGCGTTTTGTGCCGCGTGAGCAGTGGCCGCAAGATGAAGAGAACCTCGAAGCGATCCTCAAGCAGTGGACGGTCGAGACTGGCGACTGCCGCCAGGAGCTGGTGTTCATCGGTCAGAACATCGACTTCGCACGGTTATCCACAGAGCTTGAAGCGTGCTTGCTGACGGATGAGGAGATGGAACTAGGGCCGATGGCCTGGTTGCGCCTGGCGGACCCGTTCGGCCCCTGGTATGAAGAGGCGGCAGCATGAGGGTGGCATCGCGGCTTGTGGATATCCGCCAGGCGTTCGGTGAGTCGCCGCAGGTGATGACCGAAATCCTTCAGGATGGCGTCAACCTGGCCGTGTGGCAGCGACGCTTGCCGGCACAGGTCGAGGACTTCGCGGCCCTGGTGGTCAACCTTGGCCAGTCGATGTCGGATGAGCGTGTGATGGAGGTGGATGAGCGGGAGGCACCGGTGTTGCATCGCTTGCTGCCCGAGGCGGCGGACCTGCACGGTTACGAAGGCTTCGTGGCTGACGTGTCGTGGCTGGTGGCGGCCTATACCTGCCTGCTGGGCGCTCGCCGCGTGGGCTTGCGGCTGAAGGTGCTCGACGGGGCGATGTGTCCGCGCTTTCATGTGGATCATGTCCCGCTGCGGCTGCTGACCACCTATGTGGGCGCCGGCAGTGAGTGGCTGGAAGAACGCGACATTGACCGCAATCGCTTGCAACTGGCGGAAGCACCTGTGGATAACATTCGGCGCTTGCAGGTGGGCGATGTGGCCTTGCTCAAGGGGGAGAAGTGGCTGGGTAATGAGGGCGCGGGCCTGGTGCACCGCTCGCCGCCGACGCCGCGCGGTGAGAAACGTTTGTTGTTGAGCCTTGATTGGTTGGGGTGAGGGTTTTGCCCGCGAAGAGACCAGCAAAGGCAAGATACCTGCATCCAAGATAGACTGGCTTCACGTCCACCTAGACTTCGAACCATGTTGCAGCACATTCCCACCTACGTCATCGCCGGCCCACTGGGCGCAGGCAAGACCAGCCTGATTCGCCACCTGCTCGGCCAGCGCCCGGAAAACCAGCGCTGGGCGGTGCTGGTCA
This sequence comes from Pseudomonas sp. SYWMCR5, assembly GCF_057197165.1. NCBI lineage: Bacteria > Pseudomonadati > Pseudomonadota > Gammaproteobacteria > Pseudomonadales > Pseudomonadaceae > Pseudomonas > Pseudomonas sp. SYWMCR5. The sequence continues at coordinate 83,755 of NZ_JBXUNH010000012.1, read as the reverse complement.
ATGAGTTCGGCCAGATCGGCCTCGACGCTGCCCTGCTCAGCACAGACGAGGACGGCGTCGCCATCGGTGAAGTCGCGGGCGGTTGCCTGTGTTGTATCAACGGGGCGCCGTTTCAGGTCGGCCTGGGGCGTCTGCTGCGCAAGGCCAGGCCCGACCGGCTGTTCATCGAGCCCTCCGGCCTCGGTCATCCCGTGCAATTGCTGGAGCAGTTGAAGCAAGCACCCTGGATCGGTGTGCTGGATGTACAGCCACTGCTGATGGTGCTGGATGCTGTGGCGTTGGCGCGGGGAGAACCGCTGCCCGACGCGCAACAGCAGGCAGTGGCGCAGGCGGGGTTGTTGATTTTCAACAAGTCAGGGGCTGTGGATGACGCTCAGCGGCTGTTGATAACTGCGCAATTTGGCGGAAGCAGGGCGGTCTGGACGGATCATGCTGTTCTCGCCCTGGACAAGCTGCCCATTCTGCCCACAGAGGTTTTCCCCCCGGCGAGTCTTTCCAGCCTGCCTGTGGACAAGACTCCAGTCAGCTTGGCTACCCTGTGGACAGATCCGCGCGAGCCCATCTGCCAGGCGCAGCAAGGTGAGGGCGGGTGGAGTGTTGGCTGGCGCTGGCACCCGAGCCAGCGCTTCCATGAGGCTGCATTGCGTGGCGTGCTCGCGCAATGGGCGTGGCGGCGGGCCAAAGGGGTTATCCACAGCGCTCGGGGTTGGCAATCTTTCAACGGCCTGGAGGGCGGTGTGCCTGAGTGGCGTTCGAGCGAATGGCGCAGGGACTCGCGCATCGAGCTGATCTTCGATCAGCCTCAGCCGTTGCAGCCCCTTCAGGCCGCCATCGAGCACTGCCGCGTAAACGGCTGATCAGTTGCGCCAGCGGTTGTGCTCCTGGCGCCATTGCTGCATTTCGATGACGTTGTCGGTGCGCGGCGGGGTCTTTATCTCGAACGGGTAGGGCGCCAGTTCGATCTGTACGGTATGGGCACCGAACTGGGTCACGGTGCCGGGGTGACGCTGTTCACCGGTGACGGTGAACTCGAAGGCATAGACCCGTGCCAGGCGCTTGCGGCCATTGGCATCGCGCACGAAGGCGATACGCTTGAGGGCCACGGCGTCGTCGAGCAGCTCCAGGTCGAGTTTCGCGCAATGCTGCTTGACCCGTTCCAGCGCCTTCTCACGCAAGCCATGGTTGTGCCACAGCCAGGCGCCAGCCGTCGCCAACAGCATCAGGACGAACAGGTTCTCCAGGGTCAACATTTGCATATGCTCCAGACAGGTGGCTTCAGCTTAACTGCGTCCCTGGCCTGTCGTACAGGTGGCTTTCGGGTTCATACTGCTCGACTTTCAGTTATCCACACAGCTTCGGAAATCTCCTGCATGAAACGTACACCGCACTTGCTCGCGATCCAGTCCCATGTGGTCTTTGGCCATGCCGGAAACAGCGCCGCGGTGTTTCCCATGCAGCGCATCGGCGTCAATGTCTGGCCGCTCAACACCGTGCAGTTCTCCAATCACACTCAGTATGGCCAGTGGGCTGGCGAAGTGCTTGCTCCGGCGCAAATTCCTGCGTTGGTGGAAGGCATTTCCAATATCGGCGAGCTGGGCCACTGCGATGCAGTGCTGTCGGGCTACCTGGGCAGTGCCGAACAGGGGCGGTCGATCCTGGCCGGCGTCGAGCGGATCAAGGCGGTCAACCCGCGAGCGTTGTACCTGTGCGACCCCGTGATGGGCCATGCCGAGAAGGGCTGCATCGTGCCCCAGGAGGTCAGCGACTTCCTGCTCAAGGAGGCGGCGTCGGTGGCCGACATCCTCTGCCCCAACCAGCTTGAGCTCGACAGTTTCTGTGGTCGGCATGCGCAGTCGCTGGAGGATTGCGTGGTCATGGCGCGCAGCCTGCTGGAGCACGGGCCGCAGGTGGTGCTGGTCAAGCACCTGGCGTACCCGGGGCGCGGCGAGGATGCTTTCGAGATGCTGTTGGTGACCCGCGAACAGAACTGGCACCTGCGCCGTCCGCTGCTGGCGTTTCCGCGCCAGCCAGTGGGGGTCGGTGACCTGACCTCGGGGCTGTTCCTGGCGCGGGTACTGCTGGGGGATTCGTGGCTGCGGGCCTTCGAGTTCACCGCGGCGGCGGTGCACGAAGTGCTGCTGGAAACCCAGGCCTGCGCCAGCTACGAGTTGCAGCTGGTGCGGGCGCAGGACCGTATCGCCCATCCGCGGGTGCGCTTCGAGGCACAGAGCCTAGATCACTCGGTCTTCAGGTCCTGATAGCGCTTCTCCAGCTCCTGGCGGATCTGGCGGCGCTGCTGGCCTTGCAGGAAACGGCGCTTCTCTTCGCTGTTCTGTGGCTGACGTGGCGGCACCGCAACCGGACGGCGATTGTCGTCGACCGCGACCATGGTGAAGAAGCAGCTGTTGGAGTGGCGAACGGAGCGCTCGCGAATGTTCTCGGTCACCACCTTGATGCCCACTTCCATGGAGGTGTTGCCGGTGTAGTTGACCGAGGCGAGGAAGGTCACCAGTTCGCCGACATGCACCGGCTCGCGGAAGATCACCTGATCCACCGACAGGGTCACGACGTAGGTGCCGGCATAGCGGCTGGCGCAGGCATAAGCCACTTCGTCGAGGTACTTGAGCAGGGTGCCGCCATGTACGTTGCCCGAGAAGTTGGCCATGTCCGGTGTCATCAGGACAGTCATGCTCAGCTGGGCGTTTCCAGGTTCCATAGTGTGCTCACGGTGAGGTTGCGCTGAAACGGGGCGGGTATCTGCAGACACTTCTGTTCCCCTCTGTTGAGGTTTCCCATCCTGGAAACGGACGTCGCTCGACGGTCCGTCGTCACGCCGATCATGCCATTACCCCGCGCACTTTTGCCGATCTGTTTCTACATATTGCACCGGCGTTTGACGAGCGGACGCGATGTTACCCTGAGTACGCCCATGCAACATGGGTGTTCCACCCTTCAACACAATCTGTACTAGCTGCTCGATCGGGGATGCCTGGCAGAGGAGCGGTCTGCCCCCCGTGCGTAGAGAAAAGGAGTGCCACGCCATGCATGCCATCAGTTTCATCCAGGATCTGGCCGTGATCATGCTGGTCGCAGGGGTGGTAACCATTCTTTTCCACAGGCTGCGCCAACCGGTGGTGCTGGGCTACATCGTCGCCGGATTCATCATTGGCCCGCACACGCCGCCGTTCGGCCTCATCCACGACGAAGACACCATCAAGACCCTGGCCGAGCTCGGGGTGATCTTCCTGATGTTCTGCCTGGGCCTGGAGTTCAGCCTGCGCAAGCTGTTCAAGGTGGGGGCGACTGCCTTCATCGCCGCCTTCCTCGAAATCGTGCTGATGATCTGGATCGGCTTCGAGATCGGCCGCTGGTTCGGCTGGAACACCATGGACTCGCTGTTCCTCGGCGCCATCCTGGCGATTTCCTCGACGACGATCATCGTCAAGGCGCTCAACGACCTGAAGATGAAGAACGAGCGGTTCGCGCAACTGATCTTCGGCGTGCTGATCGTCGAGGACATCCTTGGCATCGGCATCATTGCGCTGCTTTCAGGCATCGCGGTCAGCGGTTCGGTCAGTTCCGGCGAGGTGTTCTCCACCGTCGGCAAGCTGTCGCTGTTCATGATCGTGGCGTTGGTCATCGGCATCCTGCTGGTGCCGCGGCTGCTGGCCTACGTGGCGAAGTTCGAGAGCAACGAGATGTTGCTGATTACGGTGCTGGGGCTGTGCTTCGGCTTCTGCCTGCTGGTGGTGAAGCTCGAGTACAGCATGGTGCTGGGCGCCTTCCTGATCGGTGCGATCATGGCTGAATCGCGCCAGTTGCTGAAGATCGAGCGCCTGATCGAACCGGTACGCGACCTGTTCAGTGCCATCTTCTTCGTCGCCATTGGCCTGATGATCGATCCGCAGGTGTTGATCGACTACGCCTGGCCGATCGTGGTGATCACCCTGGCTGTAGTGTTGGGCAAGATGCTCTCCTGCGGCATGGGCGCCTTCATTGCCGGTAACGATGGGCGCACCTCACTGCGTGTGGGGATGGGGCTTTCACAGATTGGCGAATTCTCCTTCATCATCGCTGCGTTGGGCATGACCTTGCAGGTCACCAGCGACTTCCTCTACCCGGTCGCAGTGGCGGTCTCGGCCATCACCACCTTGCTCACGCCTTACCTGATCCGCGCCGCGGACCCCCTGTCGATTCGCCTGGGCAAGGTGGTGCCGCAACGCCTGTCGCGGGTGCTGTCGTTGTATGGCGAGTGGTTGCGCAACATTCAGCCTCAAGGCGAGGGTGCGATGCTGGCGGCGATGATCCGGCGCATCCTGCTGCAAGTGGGGGTGAACCTGGCACTGGTGATTGCGATCTTCTTCAGCGGTGGTTACTTCGCGGTACGCATCGGCACGTGGCTGAGCGAATGGATCGGTGATGTGGGGCAGCAGAAGGCAGTGATCTGGGGCGCGGCATTGCTGTTGTCTCTGCCGTTCCTGATCGCCGCTTATCGCAAGCTCAAGGCGCTGTCGATGCTGTTGGCGGAGATGGGCGTCAAGCCGGAGATGGCCGGGCGTCACACCCAGCGCGTGCGCCGCGTGATTGCCGAAGTGATTCCGCTGTTGTCGCTGCTGGTGATCTTCCTGCTGCTATCGGCACTGTCGGCGAGCATCCTGCCGACCAACGAGCTGTTGCTGGTCATCGCCGTGGTCGCGGCCGTGGTGGTTGCGCTGTTGTGGCGTTGGTTCGTGCGCGTGCATACGCGCATGCAGATCGCCCTGCTGGAAACGTTGGAGAACAGCCGCGATCACTCGCATTGAGGAGTAATCGCTCCCTGCACAAGACTTCATGGTAGTCCGAGGGGATCAGGCGGTAACGATGTCGCCAGGCGCAGAAAGCCTGGCGATTCTACGAGTAGTTAATGGCGATATGCCATTATTTTTCGTGTTCGGGTTCAGCTTTCCAGCCAGACGTCCCGCGCCCAGTGCCACACCGACTCCCAGCTTTCCTCGGCAACGATCTCGTCATCGCCATCCCACAGCACCACCGTCCCGTCTTCCTCGACGCAGTAGTAATTGTCGCCGTCCTGGCAAAGGGGGATCAGGTCGCGTGGTACGCCGGCATCCCAGGCATTGGCGGCAACATCAGGCAGGTAGGTGTGCGACTGCGGGTCGGTGACAGTGACCGGTTCGAGGGATCCATAGACCACGTCGCTGACGGTCAGCAGGAATTCTTTGAAAACGAACGGAATGTTGATGAACAGCTGTTCTTCGATTTCGACCAGTTGGTCTTCGTCGGGAAGCTCCAGGGGCACCGGTACTGGCTCATTGGCTTCACGGAGTTGTTCGATCACTTCTTCCACAGTTCACTTCCTCTTACCTTGATGACAACGCTTCGCGTTATACCCTAGTAGCCCAGTATGGCAAAAGCAAAAACCCCGGGACAGGCCCGGGGTTTTTCTGTGAAGCGCGTCAGAATCAGCCGTTCTGGCGGATACCGGCGAGCATCCAGGGCTGGTTCTCGCCCTGTGCACGCTCCATGTGCCAGCTTTCGCTGAACGCCTCGCCCTGATCGAAGCGCGAGTTCTTCGATACGCCACGGAAGGTCAGGGTGGCGATGGTCTTGTCGGCACGGTCGTCGACGCCTTCCAGTTGCACATCGAGGTCGTCGATGTAGGTGGACTGGAAGCCATCACCTTGCTCGGCACGCTCACGCTTGAGGAACTCGAGCATTTGCGGGGTGACGAACTCGGCGATCTTGTCCATCTCGTTCGCATCCCAGTGCTGTTGCAGCGTCTGGAAGTGGTTGCGGGCAGCGGCCAGGAAGCTCTGCTCGTTGAACCAGGCCGGGGCGTTGATGACCGGCGCAGCGGCGACAGGTGCGGCCGAACCACCGAAGATCGATTGCGCAGGCTGTTGCGGCACTTCACGCTGGTAAGGGGCGTGACCGGCGGCTGCGGCAGCTTGCGGCTGCTGCTGGCGACGGCGCGCAGCGATGAAGCGGAAGACCAGGAAGGCGATCAGGCCCATGATCAGGAAGTCGAGGATCTGCATGCCCTGGAAGCCATCGCCCATGAACATGGAGGCGAGCAGGCCACCGGCGGCGAGGCCGGCCAGTGGGCCCAGCCAGCGCGAAGCACCGCTGGCAGCGGCCGGAGCGCGGCCTGGAGCGGTCGGCGCGGCGGCAGGCGTGGTAGGGGAGGCCTGGCGGGTCTGGTGCATAGGCGCAGCGCCCGAGCTCTTGCCGCCGCCGAAGCGCTTGGCGTTGGCGTCGAGGCTCAGCGTCAGGCCGACGCAGAGCGCCAGTGCGATGCTAAGAAAACGTTGCATAAGATGGGATTTCCCGTTTTGTGGATTGCACGCGCGTCATGGTGCACATGATCTAGGAGACATGGCTAGCGCAAGAATGTTTCGAGCTTTTGCCTGAGCGTGTAGGCAGCGTCTGAATCTGGTGTCTGAAAGAGCATCGCGGGACGAGTCACGAGCGACTCGTCCTCAGAGCGCTTCCAGCTTGGCATACCCCAGCATCAGCCACTTGCTGCCTTCGTCGAAGTTCACCTGCACGCGTGCCTGTGCCCCGGACCCTTCGAAGTTGAGGATGACCCCTTCACCGAACACCGAGTGTTGCACGCGTTGGCCGAGGCTGAAGGCGGTCTGCGGGATGCTGGCGTTGGCGAACAGGCTGCTGGCCTGGGTCTGCGCACCGCCGAAAGGACGGCTGACCGAATTGGACAAGCGCACTTCCTGAACCAGGCCTGCCGGGATTTCCCGTACGAAACGCGACACCTTGTTGTACGTCTCGCTGCCATAGAGGCGCCGGGTCTCGGCGTAGGTCATGATCAGCTGGCGCATCGCGCGGGTGATCCCGACATAGGCCAGGCGGCGCTCCTCTTCAAGACGACCAGGCTCTTCCAGGCTCATCTTGTGCGGGAACAGGCCTTCTTCCATGCCGACCAGGAACACGTAGGGGAATTCCAGGCCCTTGGCGCTGTGCAGGGTCATCAGCTGCACACTGTCTTCGTGCTCGTCTGCCTGGGCGTCGCCGGCTTCCAGCGAGGCGTGGCCGAGGAATGCCGACAGCGGCGAAAGGTCGGCGTCTTCTTCACTGGATTCGAAGTTGCGCGCAGCGCTGACCAGTTCCTCAAGGTTCTCTACACGGGCTTGGCCTTTTTCACCCTTTTCTTCCTGGTGGTAGATGATCAGCCCGGACTGCTCGATGACGGTCTGGGTCATGGTGTGCAGCGGCATCTCCGTGACCTTGGTCGCAAGGTTCTCCATCAACTCGATGAAGCCGCCCAGGGCGCTGGCAGCACGGCCTTTGAGCGCTTTGGCGGCGAGCAGCTGGCACATCGCATCCCACATCGACAGCTGGCTGTGGCGGGCATGTTCGCGGATGGCTTCGACCGTCTTCTCGCCGATGCCGCGCGGCGGCACGTTGATCACCCGCTCGAGTGCAGCATCGTTGCCGCGGCCTTCGAGCAGACGCAGGTAGGCCATGGCGTTCTTGATTTCGGCGCGTTCGAAGAAGCGCTGGCCACCATAGATGCGGTAGGGGATGCGCTCACGCAGCAGGGCTTCTTCGAGCACTCGCGACTGGGCGTTGGAGCGATAGAGGATGGCGATGTCGCTGCGCGAATTGCCGTCCTTGATGATGCGCTCGATGCTTTCGACCACGTAGCGTGCTTCGTCGTGCTCGTTGTATGCCGCGTACAGGGTGAGGGGTTCGCCTTCGCCCAGGTCGGTCCACAGCTCCTTGCCCAGGCGCCCGCTGTTATTGGCGATCAGGGCGTTGGCAGCCTTGAGGATGCCACTGGTGGAGCGGTAGTTCTGCTCCAGGCGGATCAGCTCGGCGTCGGGGAAGTCGGCGGTGTATTGATGGATGTTCTCGATCTTCGCGCCGCGCCAGCCATAGATCGACTGGTCGTCGTCGCCCACCGCCATCAGGCTTTCGCCACCGCCGGCCAGCAGGCGCAGCCAGGCGTACTGCACGGCGTTGGTGTCCTGGAATTCGTCCACCAGCAGGTGGCGGAAGCGGCGCTGATAGTGCTCGAGCAGGCCGGGGTGGTCGCGCCACAGGTCGAGGGCGCGCAGCAGCAGTTCGGAGAAGTCGATGACCCCGGCGCGCTCGCAGGCCTGTTCGTAGGCTTCGTAGATGCCGCGCATGGTGGCCAGGAACAGGTCGCCGCTGGCCTGGATGTGCTGCGGGCGCAGGCCTTCGTCTTTTTGCCCGTTGATGAACCACTGGGCCTGGCGTGCCGGCCAGCGCTGCTCATCCAGGCCCATCTCGCGGATGACACGCTTGATCAGCCGCTGCTGATCGTCGCCGTCGAGGATCTGGAAATTCTGCGCCAGGCGCGCTTCCTGCCAGTGGGCGCGCAGCAGGCGGTGGGCCAGGCCGTGGAAGGTGCCGACCCACATGCCAGCCGGGTTGATGCCCAGCAACTGTTCGATACGGTGACGCATCTCCGCGGCGGCCTTGTTGGTGAAGGTCACCGACAGAATCGAATGCGGCGAGGCCTGCTCGACCTGGATCAGCCAGGCGATGCGGTGCACCAGCACGCGGGTCTTGCCGGAGCCGGCGCCAGCGAGCACCAGTTGACGCCCACGCGGGGCTGCTACGGCCTGGCGTTGGGCATCGTTGAGGGAGTTGAGCAGTAGGGAGAGGTCATCAGTGTGCATCCGGCCATTCTAGGTTGGCGCGGGGGCTGCGGGCAAATGCTCGGGCATTTGTGAAATCATGACATACAGCAGTTTGGCCTGGCCTTGCGCTTGTGTATGCTCCGTGCACGTTCGCGGCTGACCATTATAAGAACACTGCCATATGACCCAGAATTGCATGGTGATCGACGCATCACCCGAATCGACAAGGAGCGTTCGCAGGCAATTCGCAACCCAGCTCTCCATCGAGCGGACCCGCCTGCTTTACCAGGGCTCGTTGCTGCCCACCCTGTTCATGTTGCTCAACGGCCTGCTTTGCGCCTGGCTGCTGTGGAGTCCTGCCCGCTACCTGCTGGTCGGCGTGTGGATGGTCTGGTTGCTGGCGCTGGTGGCCTTGCGGGTGATCCAGGTGGCGGCTTTCGATGCGGCCACGCCGGCGCGCCAGGCCAAGCCGACCTGGTGGCGGATGTTCCTGGGTGGGTCGGCCTTCAGTGGCCTGACGCTTGCCTGTGCTGCACTCGCGCTGGTGCCGGTGGACAGTTTCGTCCAGCAGGCCTGGGTATTCGGCCTGCTGGGCGCAGCGGCGCTTTCGGCGAGCGTCGCCTATGCGGTCAGCCTGCCGGCCTTTCTCAGCTTCGTGTTACCCGGCCTGTTGCCGCCGATCGGATTTCTGTTCTTCTATCAGGACGGATTGCAGCGCGGCTGGGGCTGGCTTGGCCTTATCCTGCTCGGCGCCCTGATGGTAGTGGCCTGGCAGGTCAATCGTCTGATCGAGCGCGGTCTGCTCCGACGCTTCCAGAACCAGGCACTGATCGAGCATCTGCAGGGTGCGCAACGCCATGGCGAGCAACTGAACCAGGCCCTGAGTGCAGAGATCCGCCACCGTCGTCATGCCGAAGAGCAATTGCGCCAGGCTCAGGCCGGCCTTGAGCTGCGGGTGAGCGAGCGAAGCCGTGAGCTGGCGCTTGCCACCCAGGCCCTGGGCGCCAGCGAGCAGCGCCTGGCCCTGGCGCTGGAGGCCAGCGAGCTGGGGCTGTGGGACTGGGACCTGCAAACCGACGAAGTCCATCACACTCAGTTGCATGCCTTGTTCGGCCTGGAGCCTGGACAAGTGCGCTCGGTGCTTGCCGACCTCAAGCCGCGCCTGCATCCCGACGATCTGCCGCTGCTGCGGCGCACACTGGTCGAGCACCTCAAGGGCCGCAGCGGCGACTATCGCGTCGAATACCGGGTACGCCACACGCAAGGCCGCTGGTGCTGGATCGAGGATCGGGGGCGGGCGGTCGAGCGTGATGCCGACGGCAAGGTCCTGCGCATGCTGGGCACCCGCCGCGACATCACCGCACAGAAGGAGCAGGAAGAGCAGCAACGGCTGGCTGCCACCGTGTTCGAAGCGGCGAGTGAAGGCATCGCCATCCTCGATGCGCACTACCAGTTGCTGGCGGTCAACCAGCGGTTCTGCGATCTCACCGGTTACGGGCGCGAAGACCTGATCCTGCGTGACCTGCTGGAGCTGCCGTGCAGCCGCGACGCTCGCCGGCACAGCCAGTCGATTCTCCAGGCCCTTGAGCAGCAGGGGCGCTGGCAGGGCGAGCTGGTCGAGGCGCGCAGCAATGGCGAGCTTTACCCGCAATGGCTGCAGCTCAATGGCGTGCGCGATGGGCGGGGCAATATCAGCAATATCGTGGCGTTCTTCACGGACCTGTCGGCGCGCCGCGAGTCGGAGGAGCGCCTGCGCTACCTGGCCCACTACGATGACCTCACAGGCCTTGCCAACCGCGCACTGTTCCGCCTGCGCCTGCACGAGGCGGTGCAGCGTGTGCGCCTGAACGGCCGTAGCCTGGCGCTGCTGCATGTCGACCTGGACCGTTTCAAGCTGCTCAATGAAAGCCTGGGGCATGAGCTGGCCGACCAGTTACTGAAGAAAATGGCCCAGCGCCTGGCCAATGCGGTGCCGGAGGCCGACACCGTGGCGCGAATCTCCGGCGACGAGTTCGCCGTGCTGTTCGATGGCTACAGCAATCTTTCCAGCCTGGTGCGGGTCACCACACGGCTGCTCGACAAGCTGCGGGTGCCACAGCGGGTGGGCGGTCATGAGGTGGTGATCAGTGCATCGGTGGGCATCAGTGTGTTGTCGGAGGCCACTTTCGACCTCAACGCCCTGGTCAGCCAGGCCGACATGGCCAAGCAACATGCCAAGCACCTGGGGGGCGACAGTTTCCAGTTCTATACCGAAAGCCTGCGTGCCAGCACCCTGGAGCGCCTGCAACTGGAGAACGATCTGCGCAAGGCTCTCGACGAGAACCAGTTGCGAGTCTACTACCAGCCCAAGCTGTGCCTGCGTTCCGGCCGTCTGCATGCCGCCGAGGCGCTGGTGCGCTGGCAGCATCCGCAGTGGGGCATGGTGCCGCCGGGCGAGTTCATCGGGCTGGCCGAAGAAACCGGGTTGATCGCGCCGATGGGTGAGTTCGTCCTGCGTCAGGCGTGCTGGCAGGCCTGCGAATGGCTGCGCCAGGGCAGAGAGATCCGTGTTTCGGTCAACCTGTCGGTCTACCAGTTGCGCCAGGGCAAGGTGGTCAGCCTGGTGCGCCAGGTGCTGCAGGAGACCGGGCTGGCACCGCACCTGCTGGAGCTGGAACTGACCGAGAGCCAGTTGCTCGACAATGTCGAGCACATCATCGCCACCTTCCAGCAACTGCACGCATTGGGCGTGAAGCTGGCGATCGATGATTTCGGGACCGGCTACTCATCGCTGAGTTACCTCAAGCGCTTTCCGGTGGACTACGTGAAGATCGACCAGGCGTTCATTCGGGGTCTGCAGGAGGGCAGCCAGGATGCCGCGATCATCCGGGCGATCATCGCCATGGCCAAGAGCCTGGGGCTGGAGGTGGTGGCAGAGGGCGTGGAAACCCAGGAGCAGCTGGCATTCCTGCGTGAACAGGGGTGCGACGAGGCTCAGGGTTACCTGATCAGTCGACCGATCGATGCCGCAGCGTTCAAGGCGTTGCTGGAGCGCTCGCGGGGATGACCTGCGCCCCGGCGGCAAGTGCCGGGGCAGGGGATGGTCAGAGGTGCCAGTGTCGGCCCTGATGCGCCAGGAGGCTGTTGGCCTGCTCTGGCCCATTGCTGCCTGCCGGATAGGTCCGCGGTGCCTGGAAGTGTTCTTCCCAGCCCTTGAGGATAGGGTCGATCCAGGCCCACGCGGCCTCCACTTCGTCGCGGCGCATGAACAGTGTCGAGTCACCATCCAGTACATCCAGCAGCAGGCGCTCGTAGGCTTCCCAGCGGCGGGTCTGGGCGAAGGCCTGGGCCAGGTTCAGGTCCAGTTCGACTGGCGCCAGGCGCATGCCGCGGCCGGGGCTCTTGGTCATCATGCGCAGGCTGATGTGCTCGTCGGGCTGCAACTGGATCAGCAACTGGTTGACCTGGCCGCCCGCGAACAACTCGTGGGGCACCGGTTTGAACTGGATGACGATCTGCGACGAGCGCCGTGCCATGCGCTTGCCGGTGCGCAGGTAGAACGGCACGCCGGCCCAGCGCCAGTTCTCGATATGGGCCTGCACGGCGACGAAGGTTTCGGTGTCGCTGTCGTTGTCGACATCTTTCTCGAAGTAGTAGGCCGGCACTTCCTGGCCGCCGATCTTGCCGGCGCTGTACTGGCCGCGCACGGTCTTGTCCTGCACATCCTGGCCGGTGATCGGGCGCAGCGCACGAAGGATCTTCACCTTCTCGTCGCGGACCGCCTCGGCCTCGAACTGCGCCGGCGGCTCCATCGCCACCAGGCAGAGCAGTTGCAGCAGATGGTTCTGCAGCATGTCGCGGGTAGCGCCGGCGCGCTCGTAGTAGGCGCCGCGGTTCTCGACCCCGAGGGTTTCGCAGACGCTGATCTGCACATGATCGACCTGGCTGTTGCGCCATACAGGCTCCAGCAAGGCATTGGCGAAGCGCAGGGCCATGAGGTTCTGCACTGTCTCCTTGCCCAGGTAGTGATCGATGCGAAAGACCTGGGACTCGTCGAATACCGCGCCGATGGCTTCGTTGATCGCCGTGGCCGACTCCAGCGAATGGCCGATGGGTTTCTCCAGCACGATGCGCGCTTCGTTGTCGGCAAGGCCGGCCAGGCGCAGGTTGTTGGCGATGGACACGAACAGGTTGGGGGCGGTGGCGAGGTAGAAGATTCGGGTCAGGCCACCGGGCTCGCCAAGGTAGCGGGCCAGGCGTCCGAAGTCGGCACCCTGGGAGGCATCCATGGCGAAGTAGTCCAGGCGTGCCGAGAAGCGCTGCCAGACCTCCTCGTCGAAGTCGTTGCGGGCAATCTGCGCCCTGCAATGACGCTCGCTGAGCTTGAGGTAGTCGTTGCGCGGCAGGGGGCGGCGGGCCAGGGCGATGATCCGCACGGCGTTGTGCAGGCGACCCTCGCGGTAGAGCTGATAGAGCGCCGGCAGCAGCTTGTGCAGGGCCAGGTCGCCCGTGCCGCCGAAAACCAGAATGTCGCAAGGGATACTCAAGCCACCACTCTCCCATGTTCGTTTAGCTGGGCGGTCAGCCGGTCATGTAGTATAACTACAAGATAGCTACATCCCGGCCAGCCGATCATAACCGAGTCCAGCCTGTGAATCTGTTGCAACATATCGCTCAATCGCGCCACCTGCTGCGCAAATCGGAACTGAAAGTGGCCGACCACGTGCTGCTCGATCCGGCTGCCGTCATGCACAGCTCGATGGCCGATCTTGCCCACAGTGTTGGTATCAGCGAGCCGACCATCGTGCGTTTCTGCCGCGCCATCGGTTGTTCGGGCTTCCAGGACCTCAAGCTCAAGCTGGCGCAAAGCCTGGCGGCGGGCGCCAGCTTCGGCCAGTTCGCCATCCATGAAGACGACTCGGTCGCCGACTACAGCCTGAAGATTTTCGACACCACCTTGCACACGCTGATGGAAGTGCGCGAGCACCTCGACCCGCAGGCGCTGCAGCAGGCGGTGAGTGCCATGGCCCAGGCGCAGCGCGTGGAATTCTACGGCTTCGGGGCTTCCGGCGCGGTCGCCGCCGATGCCCAGCACAAGTTCTTCCGCCTGCTGCTCAGTGCCGCGGCCTATTCCGACCCGCACATGCAGGCGATGTCGGCGGTGACCCTCAAGCCGGGTGATGTCGCCGTGTGCATCTCGCAGTCGGGGCGCTCGAAGGATTTGCTGATCACCGCCAACCTGGTGCGTGAAAGCGGCGCCAACCTCATCACCCTGTGCCCCAGCCAGACGCCACTGGCGGAACTGTCGACCGTCAACCTGGCGATCGACGTGCACGAAGACACCGAGATCTACACCCCGCTGACCTCGCGGATCGCCCACCTGGTGGTGATCGACGTGCTGGCCATGGGTGTGGCCATGGCGCGTGGGCCGAGCCTGGTCAACCACCTCAAGAGCGTCAAGCGCAGCTTGCGCAGCCTGCGTTTGTCGCCCAAGTCGATCAAGGCTACCGACGACTGATTGCACTGCTACCGCACCGGCCTCTTTGGGAGCGGGTTTACCCGCGAAAGGGCCGGTACGGGCAATGAAAATTCACGATTCTGTCACCATTTCTCAGCCAAACCGTAAAACCCCGAAGCCACCCTGAAACTCCCGCACTCGATCTGGGAGACAGGCAATGGCAAACGATCACTTCGGTTCGTACCAACCCAGCGCCAAAGCTCGCAAGCAGGCTGAAAAGGATCAGCGACGCATGGAATATCGTCGCGCGATCGAAAGCTACTGCGACCAGCGCCAACTCTTGCGCGATCTCGCCGACTACCCGGAGCTGCAAGACATCACGGTGTGGCAGGTGGCGTCGGCAGCTTCCCAGAAAATCGCTCCACAAGCCCGCTGATCTTCGCACGTTCGCTGCGAATGAATGCCAGAAACGCCAAGGCCACCGGCGATTGCCGCTTGGCCTTGGACTGCACCACGCACCAGCTGCGGTACAGCGGCAGCTCCTCGACAGGCAACTCCCTGAGCATCCCGGTGGCCAGTTCCATGTTCACTGCATGGCGAGTCAGCAGGGCGATGCCCAAGCCTGCGATCACGCACTCGCGCTGGGCGTCGGCCGAGGCCACTTCCAGGGTCTGGGTGAAGTGCACGCGCTTGTCCTTGAAGTACTCCTCGCAGGCTTTGCGCGTGCCCGAGCCTTGTTCGCGGATGAGCAGGGTATGAGGCTCCAGATCCTGCAGGCGCAAGCGTTCGAGCTTGCACAACGGGTGTTCCGGTGGTGCCACCGCGATGATCGGGTTATTCAGGAATGGCAGGAACTCCAGCCCCATGTCCTGCGGCACCATCGACATGATGATCAGGTCGTCGCGGTTGTCGGACAGGCGTCGAATCGCCTGGGCGCGATTGACCACCGTGAGGGTGAGGTTGACCTCCGGGTGTCGTTGCTTGAAGGCGGCGAACAGGTGTGGCACGAAGTACTTCGCACTGGATTCGATCGCCAGCTTCAATTGCCCCTGAAGTGAGCCCTGCATGTCCGACAGCTGCATGTCGAGGTTTTCCAGGCGCCCGAAGATGTCGCGGCTGGCACGTTGCAGTGCCTCGGCCGCTTCGGTCAGGTAGAGCTTTTTGCCGACGTACTCGAACAGCGGCTGGCCGACCAGCTCTTCGAGCTGGCGGATCTGTAGACTTACGGCGGGTTGCGTAAGCGCCATCTCTTCCGCTGCGCGGCTGTACGAGCGCAAATCACACACTTCGTTAAAGATCTGTAGCTGACGCAAAGTCATACGCATCAAGGACTTACGCATTTATCCCCAGGCTCCGGCAAAACCTTGTTACCTCACTATAAGCTTTTGCTAATACAGCCTCTAACAAATATTGATTTTTGTTTATCAACCGGTAGCGCTAGTTTGAATGTGCGACTGGCCAGCGACGTCTGGTCACGCGCCGACCGGTGTAACCGGATCGTCTGTTCCTACGGCTTTGGGAAGACTCCAGTGATAAAAAAAATCCTGATCGCCAACCGGGGTGAAATCGCAGTTCGGATCGTGCGTGCCTGCGCCGAAATGGGCATTCGCTCTGTCGCGATCTTTTCCGACGCCGACCGTCACGCCTTGCACGTCAAGCGCGCCGACGAGGCCTACAGCATTGGTGCCGAGCCTCTGGCCGGTTACCTGAACCCGCGCAAGCTGGTGAACCTTGCTGTGGAAACCGGCTGTGACGCCCTGCATCCGGGCTACGGTTTCCTGTCGGAAAACGCAGAACTTGCAGAAATCTGCGCCGAACGTGGCATCAAGTTCATCGGTCCTGCTGCCGAGGTCATTCGCCGCATGGGCGACAAGACCGAAGCGCGCCGCACCATGATCCAGGCCGGTGTCCCGGTGACCCCAGGAACCGAAGGCAACGTGGCCGACATCCACGAGGCCCTGAGCGAAGGCGAGCGCATCGGTTATCCGGTGATGCTCAAGGCCACCTCCGGTGGCGGCGGGCGTGGTATTCGCCGCTGCAACAGCCGCGAGGAGCTGGAACAGAACTTCCCCCGGGTGATTTCCGAAGCCACCAAGGCATTCGGTTCCGCCGAGGTGTTTCTCGAGAAATGCATCGTCAACCCCAAACACATCGAGGCGCAGATTCTCGGTGACAGCTTCGGCAACGTGGTGCATCTGTTCGAGCGCGACTGCTCGATCCAGCGCCGCAACCAGAAGCTCATCGAAATCGCCCCGAGCCCGCAGCTGACGCCGGAACAGCGCGCCTACATCGGCGACCTGGCCGTACGCGCCGCCAAGGCGGTCAACTACGAGAACGCCGGTACCGTGGAGTTCCTGCTCGCCGATGGCGAGGTGTACTTCATGGAGATGAACACCCGGGTGCAGGTGGAACACACCATCACCGAGGAAATCACCGGCATCGATATCGTGCGTGAGCAGATTCGCATCGCCTCGGGCCTGCCGCTGTCGGTCAAACAGGAAGACATCCAGCATCGCGGCTACGCGTTGCAGTTCCGGATCAACGCCGAAGACCCGAAGAACAATTTCCTGCCCAGCTTCGGCAAGATCACCCGCTACTACGCCCCCGGGGGGCCGGGCGTACGTACCGACACGGCAATCTATACCGGCTACACCATTCCGCCGTTCTACGACTCCATGTGCCTGAAACTGGTGGTCTGGGCGCTGACCTGGGAAGAAGCCATGGACCGCGGCCTGCGAGCCCTGGATGACATGCGCCTGCAGGGGGTCAAGACCACCGCGGCGTACTACCAGGAAATCCTGCGCAACCCGGAATTCCGTAGCGGCCAGTTCAATACCAGCTTCGTGGAAAGCCATCCGGAACTGACCAACTACTCGATCAAGCGCAAACCCGAAGAGCTGGCCCTGGCCATCGCCGCCGCCATCGCCGCCCACGCAGGCCTGTGAGGAATTCAACAATGTCCAAGAAAATCCATGTAACCGACACGATCCTGCGCGACGCCCACCAGTCCCTGCTGGCCACCCGCATGCGCACCGAAGACATGCTGCCGATCTGCGAAAAGCTCGACAAGGTCGGCTACTGGTCGCTCGAAGTCTGGGGCGGTGCGACCTTCGACGCCTGCGTGCGCTTCCTCAAGGAAGACCCGTGGGAGCGTCTGCGCCAACTGCGTGCGGCACTGCCCAACACCCGTCTGCAGATGCTGCTGCGCGGCCAGAACCTGCTGGGCTACCGCCATTACAGCGATGATGTGGTCAAGGCTTTCGTGGCCAAGGCTGCGGTCAATGGTATCGACGTATTCCGCATCTTCGACGCCATGAACGATGTGCGTAACCT
Organism: Pseudomonas sp. SYWMCR5; assembly: GCF_057197165.1. Lineage (NCBI taxonomy): Bacteria > Pseudomonadati > Pseudomonadota > Gammaproteobacteria > Pseudomonadales > Pseudomonadaceae > Pseudomonas > Pseudomonas sp. SYWMCR5. The sequence continues at coordinate 66,364 of NZ_JBXUNH010000012.1, read as the reverse complement.
GCGCGTGGCCATCGAAGCGGTGAAGGCCGCCGGCAAGCACGCCCAGGGCACCATTGCCTACACCACCAGCCCCGTGCACACCATCGAGGCCTTCGTGAACCAGGCCAAGCAGATGGAAGCCATGGGTTGCGACTCGGTGGCGATCAAGGACATGGCCGGCCTGCTGACGCCATACGCCACAGGCGAGCTGGTCAAGGCGCTGAAGGCCGAGCAATCGCTGCCGGTGTTCATCCACTCCCACGACACCGCAGGCCTGGCCGCCATGTGCCAGCTCAAGGCGGTGGAAAACGGTGCCGACCACATCGACACCGCCATCTCCAGCTTCGCCTGGGGCACCAGCCACCCGGGCACCGAGTCGATGGTCGCCGCGCTCAAGGGCAGCGAGTTCGACACCGGGCTGGACCTGGAGCTGCTGCAGGAGATCGGCCTGTACTTCTACGCCGTGCGCAAGAAGTACCATCAGTTCGAGAGCGAGTTCACCGCCGTGGATACCCGCGTGCAGGTCAACCAGGTGCCGGGCGGGATGATTTCCAACCTGGCCAACCAGCTCAAGGAGCAGGGCGCCCTCAACCGCATGAACGAAGTGCTGGCGGAGATCCCGCGGGTACGTGAAGACCTCGGCTTCCCGCCGCTGGTGACCCCGACTTCGCAGATCGTCGGCACCCAGGCGTTCTTCAACGTACTGGCCGGTGAGCGCTACAAGACCATCACCAACGAGGTGAAGCTGTACCTGCAGGGCGGCTACGGCAAGGCGCCAGGTGTGGTCGACGAGAAGCTGCGCCGCCAGGCGATCGGCAGCGAAGAAGTCATCGATGTGCGTCCGGCCGACCTGCTCAAGCCGGAGATGGCCAAGCTGCGTGCCGAGATCGGCAGCCTGGCGCACAGCGAGGAAGACGTGCTGACCTTCGCCATGTTCCCGGACATCGGGCGCAAGTTCCTCGAAGAGCGTGAAGCCGGAACCCTCAAGCCCGAAGCCTTGCTGCCGATCCCGGAAGCCGGCGCTGCAACCTCCGTAGGCGGCGAGGGAGTACCGACCGAGTTCGTCATCGACGTGCACGGCGAGACCTACCGCGTCGACATCACCGGCGTGGGCGTCAAGGCCGAAGGCAAGCGTCACTTCTACCTGTCCATCGACGGCATGCCGGAAGAAGTGGTGTTCGAGCCGCTCAACGATTTCGTCGGCGGTGGCAGCAGCAAGCGCAAGCAGGCCAGTGCGCCAGGTCACGTCAGCACCACCATGCCGGGCAACATCGTCGATGTGCTGGTCAAGGAGGGCGATGTGGTGAAGGCGGGGCAAGCGGTGCTGATCACCGAGGCGATGAAGATGGAGACCGAAGTCCAGGCGGCCATCACCGGCAAGGTCGTTGCCATTCATGTGGCCAAGGGCGACCGGGTGACCCCTGGCGAGATCCTGATCGAGATCGAAGGCTGAGCGACAGCCTTCGACTGACAAGCGGTTTACCTCATGGGGAGCGGTTGCTCCCCTTTTTTTGTATTGGGTTTCAGGGCCCAATCGCGGGGCAAGCCCGCTCCCACAGGTACCCCGCTGTTTTCATGGGCAGCGGGGTATCTGTGGGAGCGGGCTTGCCCCGCGATTGCGTCAGGCCTGGCGGCACGCCTCCAGGGTCTTCACCTGCCCGTCAGGCCGCTGGTTCTCTTCGCTCAACCAGCGCTCGAACCCTGTCGCCACCGCTGGCCACTCCCCGTCGGTGATCGAATACCAAGCCGTGTCGCGGTTCTGGTCTTTCACCACCATGTGCTGGCGGAATACGCCTTCGAAGATGAAGCCGAACCGCTCTGCGGCGCGCTTGGAGCGCGCGTTGGCGTTGTTGCATTTCCATTCCAGGCGCCGGTTGCCCAGCTCGAAGCCGAGCTTGCTCAGCAGGTACACCGCCTCGGTGCCCTTGGGCGTACGCTGCATGGCCGCGCCAAAGGCGATATGGCCGATTTCGAAGCGTCCCTGCTCGGGGACGATCGACATGTAGCTGAGGATGCCCTGCACCTGCCCGTTGCGTTTGTCGATGACGCTATAGAACAGTGGGTCGCGGCTGGCTGCGTTGCCTTGCAGCCAGCGGTCGAAGGCGGCGCGCTCGGTAAACGGGCCGTAGGGCAGGTAGTCCCACAGCACCGGGTCCGAACCCGGGCCTTGCAGGACCTCCCACAGGTCGTCGCCATGGCGCGCCGGGTCGAGTTTTTCCAGGCTGATGAAACGGCCATCGAGGGGGGAGGCGTCCGGTGTTGCGGCGGGTTTCCAGTTCAGGGTCATGGTCGGCCTACAGTGCTTTGCGAAATTGAATGAAGCCCGGGCGCTCGGCGACTTGCTCGTACAGGCTGATGGCCGTGGCGTTGGTCTCGTGGGTCAGCCAGTGCACCTTGATGCAGCCGGCGGCCTTGGCGGTGGCGTAGACGTGTTCGATCAGCTGGCGGCCGATGCCCAGGCCGCGCTGCTCGCCGTCGACGTAGAGGTCCTGCAGGTAGCAGGAGTTCTCGATGCTCCAGTTGGAACGATGATAGATGTAGTTGACCATCCCCACCGCCTTGCCATCGACCCAGGCCAAGGCCGAGTGGGTGGGTTCGCTGGGGTCGAGCAGGCGCTGCCAGGTCGTGGCGGTGACCTCGTCGGCGAGCGTGGTCTGGTAGAAGCGCAGGTAGGCCTGCCAGAGGGGCAGCCAGGCGGCGTGGTCTTCGAGAGTGACCGGGCGCAGGGTGACGTTGGACATGGTGGTTTCCTTCAGAGCGAACGCATCTGCGTCGCGAGTTGGTTGTCGAGCGGGTCGGGGCTGCTGGCCAGGCCTTCGCGCACGCCCTGCACATCGTCGGCGCTGCGGTTCTGGCTGAGCTTGCGGGCACCCTGGATGCGGGTGATGGGCAGGCGGATGCCGACGATGGCGCGGAGCATGCCGTCGATGTAGTCGGCAGGAGCGTCGGCGACTTTCCAGGGGGCGGCGCGGCTTTGTTCATGCAGGTCGGTCAGGCGGCTGACGATCTCCAGCAGGGGCACCGGGTCATGGATGACCTCGACCGGCCCATGGGCATGCACCGCGACGTAGTTCCACGTGGGTACCACTTTCGGGTTCTCCAGTTTGCTCGGGTAGTAGCCGGGGCTCACGTAGGCATCGGCACCCTGGAAAACCAGCAGGGCTTCGCCGCCTCGCTCCAGGTCCTGCCACTGGCGGTTGGCGCGTGCCAGATGGCCGTAGACCGTACCGAACTCGCCTTCGTGAGTGTCCACCAGCACTGGCAGGTGGGTCGCCAGCAGGCCGTGTTCGCCGTGGCTGACCAGCGTGGCAAGGCGCGTCTGCAGCATCTGCTGGTGCAGGCGTTGGAGGTCGTGTTCCTGGTGAGGCTTGGCGTTGTACATGGCGAAGTCCTTGTTTGATGACCCCATCCTAGGCAGGCTATTGGTTCTGGGTAAGAGCCATTTGCAGCCGATTTGACAGGTCCAATGCCATGAGTGAGCGTCCCCTCGTTTTGCCTTTCGACCCCGCCGGCATCGTGCTCGACCGCCGCCGTGGCCTCAGCCAGCAGCTCTACCAGGCGCTGCGCGCGCGAGTGCTGGACGGGCGGCTGAGCAGTGGCACGCGGCTGCCGGCCACCCGTGACCTGGCTTCGATGCTGGCGCTGTCGCGCAACAGCGTGGTGCGCGCCTACGACCAGTTGTACGCCGAAGGCTTCATCGAAAGCCGGGTCGGGGATGGCACTTACGTGAGCCAGCTGCCGAAACTATCCACACAGTTATCAACAAGGTTATCCAGGGGGTTATCAACAGGGTTATCCACATTTTTACCTGATGATACTGAGGATTTATCCAGTTCAACGCGCTCGAGCGCACCCTTGGAGCGCTTGAAATCCCACCATCTTTCACCGCCCAGGACGGGCGCTCCGAGGGCTTTTCGGGTCGGTATTCCGGCGTTCGATCTGTTTCCGTTCGAGGTCTGGGCCAAGCTGCAAGCGGGTTTCTGGCGTGATCCCGATCCTGCGCTGCTCGGCTATGGCGACCCGGCCGGTGAGCCTGTGCTGCGCGAGCTGATCGCGGCCTACATGCGTCGCTCGCGAGGGCTTTCGTGCACCGCTGAACAAATTGTGATCACCAGTGGTGCACAGCAGGCCATCAGCCTTTGTGCACAGCTGCTGCTGCAGCCGGGCGAGGAGGTGGCTGTGGAAAACCCGGGCTATCGCGCCGCCGGGCATGCCTTTGCCCTGGCCGGAGCGAAGGTGCGCGGTGTGGCGATAGACGACGAAGGGCTGGTATGCGAGCAGCTTGCCCGGTTGCGCGACTGCCGCCTGGCCTACGTGACGCCTGCGCACCAGTATCCGACCGGCGTCACCATGAGCCTGGCGCGGCGCCTGTCGTTGCTGGCCTGGGCCGAACGCCAGGATGGCTGGATCATCGAGGACGACTACGACGGCGAGTACCGCTACAGCGGCGCACCGCTGGCGCCCCTTGCGGCACTGGATCGCCAGCAGCGGGTGATCTACATCGGCACCTTCGGCAAGATCGCCTTCCCCGCCTTGCGCCTGGGTTACCTGGTGCTGCCGCCGCGGCTGGTGCAAGCCTTCAGCCAGGGGCGGGCATTGGCGGTGCGGCATTCCGAAGTCGGTACGCAGTGCGTGATGGCGCAGTTCATGGCCCAGGGGCACTTCCAGCGGCATATCCGCCGCATGCGCCGGGCGGCGCTGGCGCGGCGCAATGTGCTCAAGGCCGGCTGGCCGCTGGATGTGCCGGGGCTGGGCGCAATGCCGGAAGTGGCGGCGGGGCTGCATGTGAAAGTGGATGTGGATAACTTCGCGCGCGAGCAGGTGCTGGTGGCCAGGGCTGAGGCGGTGGGGGTGGAGGTGCACCCACTGAGCGCCTACTGGCTGGAAGACAGCCAGGTGCCTGTGGATAAGCGTGCGGGGCTGGTGCTGGGGTTTGCGGCGGTGCCCGAGGCGGAGATCGCCGAGGCGCTGATGCGATTGCGCAGGGCTTGGCGGTAAGACGTTGGACCGGGCTGTCTGTTTCGCGGGCAAGCCCGCTCCTACAGGCTCTTTGTAGGAGCGGGCTTGCCCGCGAAGCAGGCGACTCAGGTGCCGGACTTGATCCGCGTCCAGGCCCGGGTCCTTGCCCGTTCGGCTTCCTTGCTCAGCGGCTTGAGGGTATACAGCGTGGTCATCGCCTCAGCCGTCGGGTACAGGTTCGGGTTGTTGCGAATCTGTGGGCTGACCTTTTCGGTCGCGTCCTTGTTCGGGTTGGGGTAGCCGACGAAGTCGCTGATCGGCGCGATCACCTCGGGGCGCAACAGGTAGTTTATGAAGGTGTGGGCGTCGTCCGGGTTCGCTGCATTTTTCGGAATGGCCAGCATGTCGAACCAGATCGGCGCACCTTCCTTGGGCAGGCGCATGTCCACCACCACGCCATTCTTGGCTTCGCGCGCACGGTTGGCGGCCTGCGAGAAGCTGCCCGAGTAGCCCACTGCCACGCAGATGTCGCCGTTGGCGATATCGGCCATGTACTTCGAGGAATGGAAGTAGGTGACGTGCGGGCGGATCTTCATCAGCAGCGCCTCGCCCTTCTTGTAGTCCTCAGGCTTGTCGCTGTTGGGCGACAGGCCCAGGTACTGCAGGGCCAGCGGCAGGATTTCCGACGGCGAGTCGAGCAGCGCCACGCCGCACTGCTTGAGCTTGGCGATGTTCTCTTCCTTGAAGATTAGGTCCCAGCTGTCCACCGGCGCGTCGTCACCCAGCGCGGCCTTCACCTTGGCCGGGTTGAAGCCGATCAGGATGGTGCCGTACATGTAGGGCACGGCGAACTTGTTGCCCGGATCGTTGGCCTCGATCAGCTTCATCAGCGTTGGGTCCAGGTGCTGCCAGTTCGGCAGCTTGCTGCGGTCCAGGGGCTGGAAGACCCCGGCCTCGATCTGCTTGGCGAGGAACACGTTTGAGGGCACGACCACGTCATAGCCGGAGTTGCCGGTCAGCAGCTTGGCTTCCAGTGCTTCGTTGGTGTCGAAGATGTCGTAGATCAGCTTGACCTGGGCATCCTTCTGGAAATCGACCAGGGTCTGCGGGGTGATGTAGTCGAACCAGTTGTACACCCGCAGGGTGCGTTGTTCGGCATGGGCCTGAACGCCACCGGCCAGCAGGCCGGCAGCAACGAGCGGGGCGAGCAGACGCTTGAGTGGACGCATGATCAGGCTCCTGGCTGGGCGCGCTGGAACCCTTCCAGCACATTGACTGCGTTGATGCCGATTTCCTCGACGGCATAACCGCCTTCCATCACGAACAGGGTCGGCTTGCCGAGCTGGGCGATGCGCTTGCCCATCTCCAGGTAGTCCGGGCTGTCGAGCTTGAACTGGGAGATCGGGTCGTCCTTGAAGGTGTCCACGCCGAGCGAGATCACCAGCACATCGGCGTCGAAGGCGGCAATGCGCTGGCACGCGTCTTCGAGGGCGGCACTCCAGGTGGCCCAGTCGCTACCTGCCGGCAGAGGATAGTTGACGTTGCAGCCCTCGCCCGCACCCTCGCCGGTTTCGTCGGCATAGCCGAGGAAGAACGGGAACTCGTCGGTCGGATCGCCGTGGATCGAGGCGAAGAACACGTCGTTGCGCTCGTAGAAGATGTCCTGGGTGCCGTTGCCGTGGTGGTAGTCGACATCGAGGATCGCGACCTTGCGCCGGCCCTGGTCGAGGAAGGCCTGGGCAGCGATGGCGGCGTTGTTCAGGTAGCAGTAGCCGCCCATCACTTCGGCGGCGGCGTGGTGCCCTGGCGGACGGCACAGGGCAAAGGCGGCATGGGCGCCGTTCTGGATCGCGGCCTGCCCGGTCAGGGCGACTTGCGCGGCGCTGTAGGCGGCTTGCCAGGTGCCAGCGGTGATCGGCGCTCCACCGTCGAAGCTGTAGTAGCCCAGTTCGCCGTGCAGGCCGGTGGGTTTGATCTGGCGCAGGGTGCGTGCTGGCCAGGTGAACGGCAGCAGGTCGCCCTCCTGGTTCATGGCCGCCCAGCGCGCCCAGGCGCCTTCGAAGAAGTCCAGGTAGGCGGCGCTGTGGATGCGCAGCAGTGGCGCGCGGCCGAAGTCGTTCGGGCCCTGGACCGGGCCAAGCTTCTGCTGCTGAACGCGAGCGAGCACATGGTCGGCGCGCGAGGGCATCTCGAAACACGGCATCAGCTTGCCGTCGATCAGCTCGCAGCGGCCGTGGTGCAGGCGATGGTCATCGGAATAGATCGTCAGCATTTGTTGTTCTCCGAAGGTGACTGGCGTGGGCCCATTGTGGTGCGCGGGCCAGGTGGGGAGAACGTTGCAAACGGCCAAAAGGGGATCGATATGGCCACTGGCGATGGCCGGATCGGGTCGTGCGGGGATATTTTCGGCCTCTTGCGCCCCGGCAGGGCCGCTGCCGACTACCCGCGAAAATGGCTGGGCGCTACGCCACTCCAGCGTTGGAACGCATGCCGGAAGCTTGCCGTCTCGCTGAACCCCAGGGTTTCTGCGATCCGGTAGATCGGCATCTGGTCTTCGGCGAGCAACTGTTTGGCCCGTTCGAAGCGCAGCTCATCGAGCAGCTGTTGATAACTGCTGCCCAGCGCCTGCAAGTGTCGACGCAAGGTGCGCGACGAGCAGTTCATCTGCCGCGCCAGCCCCTCGAGCCCAGGCGCCGCATCGAGCTGTTGCATCAGCAGTTGGCGAATGCGCCCCAGCCAGGCTTGGCGGCCAGTGAACTCCAGGTTCAGGCGCCTGCAGCGTTCGGCCATGGCTTTGTGGGTGATGGGATCGGCCAGGGGCAGTGGCATGTCGAGCCAGCGCCGTTCGAAGGCAAAGGCGTTGTCTCGCGATTCGAAGCCCGTCGGGCAGGGGAATGCACCGGCGTAGAGCAGATGATAGGCGGGACGTGCGTGTTCGAAGCGTGCCGCCAGCAAGGGTAGCGGCCGGCCGAGCAGGTCATCGCAGATGACTTTCAGCGAGACCAGGCAGAATTCGGCATTGAACGCTGCCAGTGCCGGCTCCTCGCGATAATCGCTGGCGCTCAGCCAGACACGCTGGCCGTCGTCGACCAGGCGCAACTGGAAGATTGTTCCCAGCAGTGCCGGATAACGCAGTGCCAGGCGCAGGGCGTCACCCAAAGTGGCACTCGAGAGCAAGGCGTAACCGAGCATGCCGTAGCACGACACATGCATCCGCCGCCCCAGCTCCAGGCCGATCTCCTCGCGTCGGGCGACCGCATTGGCACACACCTGCAGTTCTTGCTGGGTGGTGATGCGCGCATCGGGATGGCCCAGGTCGGCCGGGCCTATGCCGCTGCCGGCGAGCAGTTGCGAGGCAGTGCAGCCCTCTTCCTGGAACACGTTGAGAATCAACGAAACCGCGTTGAGGGTGGTGAGGTGGCTGTGCAGCATGCTCGGCATCCCGTTGGGGTGAGGGGCATTATCGAGCAAGTAGTGTGCCGGGAAGTGTCTGCGAGTGCTGCGTATAAAAAAAGGGCCCGAAGCGTGCGCTCGAGCCCTTGAAAGGTTGAGAGGTGTCTAGTCCCTCGACCTGGTGAGACAGGTTGCAGCGGTCGGGTTACGCCTTCAGCGGAACCAGACGTGGAGCGATCATGTTTTCCGGACGCAGGATGTCGTTGAGCATCGCTTCGTCCAGCAGCTTCTCTTCGCGCACCAGTTCCAGAACACCGCGGCCGGTTTCCAGGGCGACGCGGGCGATACGGGTGGCGTTTTCGTAGCCGATGTACGGGTTCAGGGCGGTGACCAGGCCGATCGAGTGCTCGACCAGTTCACGGCAGCGCTGTTCGTTGGCGGTGATGCCGACGATGCAGTGCTCGCGCAGCATGTCCATGGCGCGTTGCAGCAGGCGGATCGAATCGAAGATCTTGTAGGCGATCAGCGGCTCCATCACGTTCAGCTGCAGTTGGCCACCTTCGGCGGCGACAGTCAGGGCCAGGTCGTTGCCCATGATGGCGAAGGCGACTTGGTTGACCGCTTCCGGGATCACCGGGTTGACCTTGCCTGGCATGATCGAGCTGCCTGGCTGGCGCGCCGGCAGGTTGATCTCGTTGATGCCGGTGCGTGGGCCGCTGGACAGCAGGCGCAGGTCGTTGCAGATCTTCGACAGCTTGACCGCGGTACGCTTGAGCATGCCGGAGAACAGCACGAAGGCGCCCATGTCGGAGGTGGCTTCGATCAGGTCGGCCGCCGGAACCAGTGGCTGGCCGCTGATGGCTGCCAGGCGTTGTACCGCCAGGGCCTGGTAGCCCGGGTCGGCGTTGATGCCGGTTCCGATGGCGGTGCCGCCCAGGTTGATTTCGGTGAGCAGTTCCGGTGCCAGCGAACGCAGACGGTTGAGATCTTCGGTCATGGTGGTGGCGAAGGCGCGGAATTCCTGGCCCAGGGTCATCGGCACGGCGTCCTGCAGCTGGGTACGACCCATCTTCAATACGTGGCTGAACTCTTCACCTTTGGCGGCGAACGCCTGGATCAGGCTGTCGAGGCTGGCCAGCAGGGCGTCGTGGCCCAGCAGCAGGCCCAGGCGGATGGCGGTCGGGTAGGCGTCGTTGGTCGACTGCGCCATGTTCACATCGTTGTTCGGGTGCAGGTACTGGTACTCACCCTTCTGGTGACCCATGGCCTCCAGTGCGATGTTGGCGATGACCTCGTTGGCGTTCATGTTGGTGGAAGTACCAGCACCGCCCTGGATCATGTCCACCACGAACTGCTCGTGGAAGTCGCCACGGATCAGGCGGGCACAAGCCTCGCTGATGGCGGCGTGCTTGGCATCGCTCAGGTGCCCCAGCTCACGGTTGGCGTCAGCAGCGGCCTGCTTGACCATCGCCAGGCCGACTACCAGTTTCGGGTAGTGCGACAGCGGAACGCCTGAGAGGTGGAAGTTGTTGGCAGCGCGCAGAGTCTGGATGCCGTAGTAGGCATCGGCAGGGACTTCAAGGGTACCAAGCAGGTCTTTTTCGACGCGGAACGATGCAGCGGAGGACATGACGGATATCATCTCAATTTAAACCCGGCACCTGCCGGAATGCCGCCAATCCTAGGCTTCGGCAGATTTGTCGGCCAATGCTGTTAGGCGCTAACCTATGCACAAACGGCATACGGTTTGATGTGACGCCGATTGACAATCGAGCGTGTTCCATTTTGGTGCATGCCTGCGGAGCTTCTCGATGAATCTTGAAAGCAAGTGGCTGGAAGACTTCAGTGCCCTGGCCTCCACACGCAGTTTTTCCCAGGCGGCGGAGCGCCGTTTCGTGACGCAGCCGGCTTTCAGCCGACGCATCCGCAGCTTGGAAGCGGCATTGGGCCTGACCCTGGTGAACCGTTCCCGCACGCCCATCGAGCTGACCGAGGCTGGTCAGCTTTTTCTTGTCACAGCGCGTACCGTTGTCGACCAGTTGAGCGAAGTTCTCCGCCATTTGCATCATCTGGAAGGCGGACAGGGTGAGGTGGTCCAGGTGGCGGCGGCGCACTCGCTGGCGTCAGGCTTTTTCCCCCGTTGGGTGGCCCAGTTGCGCAACGACGGCCTGAACATCGCCACCCGCCTGGTGGCCACCAACGTGGGCGATGCGGTGCATGCCTTGAGGGAAGGTGGCTGCGACCTGATGCTGGCCTTCTACGACCCTGACGCTGCCTTGCAGATGGATGCCGAGATCTTCCCGTCGCTGCACATGGGCACCACTGAAATGTTGCCAGTCTGCGCCGTCGGTGCCGATGGCAAGCCGTTGTTCGACCTCGAAGGCGAGGGCAGCGTGCCGCTTCTGGCCTACAGCGCCGGGGCATTCCTCGGGCGATCCGTCAGCCTGCTGCTGCGTCAGCGCAACCTGCGCTACACCACGGTGTACGAAACGGCGATGGCCGACAGTCTCAAGAGCATGGCGCTCGAAGGCATGGGTATCGCCTGGGTGCCGCGCCTGTCGATGCGTGGCGAGCTGGAACGTGGCGAGCTGGCGATCTGCGGCCCTAGCCAGTGGCATGTGCCGCTGGAGATTCGCCTCTACCGCTGCGCCCTGGTGCGCAAGGCGAACGTGCGCCTGCTGTGGCGCAAGCTCGAAGGTGGCGCGCTGGCAGGCGCAGTTGACTCAAAAGTCAGTCAAAGCCCCGAAAAATAAGGCCGACAGTTGGTCGCCAGGGGTGCCAGCAATGCCTCGCGTTACGGTATACTGCGCGGCCCCTCGACCGGATCGATCCGGTCATGATCAGCAAACAAGCCACGCCGGTCGTCCCGCGTGGCTTGTTGTTTTTTGACGGCGCCCAAGGGCGCACAAGCGAAGAGGCTCGACGATGAGTGCACTGGTTGGCGTGATCATGGGCTCCAAGTCCGATTGGTCCACCCTTAGCCACACCGCCGATATGCTGGAAAAACTCGGCATTCCCTACGAGGTGAAGGTGGTGTCCGCCCACCGGACCCCGGACCTGCTGTTCCAGTACGCCGAAGAGGCCGAAGGCCGCGGCATCGAGGTGATCATCGCCGGCGCCGGTGGCGCTGCGCACCTGCCGGGCATGTGCGCCGCCAAGACGCACCTTCCGGTGCTGGGCGTCCCTGTGCAGTCGTCGATGCTGTCGGGCGTCGATTCGCTGTTGTCGATCGTACAGATGCCGGCCGGCATCCCGGTTGCCACCCTGGCCATCGGCAAGGCTGGCGCGATCAACGCCGCGCTGCTGTCGGCAAGCATCCTGGGTGCCAAGCATCCCCAGTACCATGCGGCGCTCAAGCAGTTCCGCACGGAGCAGACCGAAACCGTCCTGGACAACCCGGACCCCCGCCAGGCTTGAGGCTGACGACATGAAGATCGGTGTAATCGGTGGCGGCCAACTGGGTCGCATGCTGGCCTTGGCGGGCACTCCGCTGGGCATGAACTTCGCCTTCCTCGACCCGGCACCGGACGCCTGCGCCGCCCCCCTGGGCGAGCACCTGCGTGCCGACTACGGCGACCAGGACCACCTGCGCCAGCTGGCCGAGGAAGTCGACCTGGTGACTTTCGAGTTCGAGAGCGTCCCGGCGGAAACCGTGGCCTTCCTGTCGCAGTTCGTGCCGGTCTACCCAAGCGCCGAAGCCCTGCGCATCGCGCGCGATCGCCTGTTCGAGAAGAGCATGTTCCGCGACCTGGGGATTCCGACCCCGGCCTTCGCCGACATCCTTTCGCAGGACGACCTCGACGCGGCAGTGGTCAGCATCGGCCTGCCGGCCGTGCTCAAGACCCGCACCCTGGGTTATGACGGCAAGGGCCAGAAGGTCCTGCGCAAGCCAGAAGACGTGGTCGGCACCTTCGCCGAGCTGGGCAGCGTTCCTTGCCTGCTCGAAGGCTTCGTGCCGTTCACCGGCGAAGTCTCGCTGGTTGCCGTGCGGGCCCGCGATGGCGAGACGCGCTTCTATCCGCTGGTGCACAACACCCATGACAGCGGCATCCTGAAACTGTCGGTGGCAAGCGTCGCGCATCCGCTGCAGGCGCTGGCTGAAGATTACGTCGGCCGTGTGCTGCAAAAGCTCGACTACGTCGGCGTAATGGCGTTCGAGTTCTTCGAAGTCGACGGTGGCCTGAAGGCCAACGAAATCGCCCCGCGCGTGCACAACTCCGGGCACTGGACCATCGAAGGCGCCGAGTGCAGCCAGTTCGAGAACCACCTGCGGGCCGTCGCCGGCCTGCCGCTGGGCTCGACCGCCAAGGTGGGTGAGAGCGCGATGCTCAACTTCATCGGCGAAGTGCCTGCGGTCGCCAAGGTCGTGGCCATCGACGACTGCCATCTGCACCACTACGGCAAGGCGTTCAAGGTCGGCCGCAAGGTCGGTCACGCCACCCTGCGTTGCAAGGACATGGCCACGCTCAAGGCCAAGATCGCCGAGGTAGAGGCGTTGATCGCCGACTGATCGAACTTCTGCCTGGTGCAGGCCCTCTGAGATGGAACACGCCAAAGCGCTGTCTAGGCTTTGGCGTGTTCCATCTTCACTGCAGAGGGATTGCCATGGGCATCATCGGAACCATCTTCATCGGCCTGATCGTCGGCTTGCTGGCGCGCTTCCTGAAACCCGGGGACGACAGCATGGGCTGGATCATGACCATTCTGCTCGGCATCGCCGGCTCCCTGGTGGCGACCTATGGCGGGCAGGCCCTTGGCATCTACCAGGCCGGGCAGGCGGCGGGCTTCTTCGGTGCCCTGGTCGGCGCCATCGTGCTGCTGGTGATCTACGGATTCATCAAGAAGCGCTGAACACAGGCTAGAATGCGCGGCAATTCACCTGAGTTGCCGAGCATTGCCATGCGTGCGTTATTCCTTCTTCCCCTGTTGCTGGCCAGCACCCTGGCCCATGCCGAGCTGCCCGAGACCGACTGGCTGGAGTTGATGCCCAAGTCGGACCAGAAGGCTCTCGAGCAGATGCCCGAGATCGATCACAACTCCCCCGAAGCTATGGGCACCTTCACCGCCAAGGGCGGGCTGAAGCAGAGCAAGGGCTTGCCGGCGGTGATGTATTCGACCAAGACCGTGGCGGCCATGAACGGCAAGCAGATCCGCCTGGGTGGCTACCCGGTGCCGCTGGAGAGCGATGCCAAGGGCAACAGTACGTTGTTCTTCCTCGTGCCTTATCCGGGCGCCTGCATCCACGTGCCGCCGCCACCGCCGAACCAGCTGGTGCTGGTGCGCTATCCGAAAGGGTTGAAGATCGCCGATATCTACACGCCACTGTGGGTGACCGGCACGCTGAAGATCGAGAAGGTCAGCAATGACCTGGCCGATGCGGCGTACGCGCTGGACGCGGGGAAGGTGAGGGTGGTCGAGGACGCCGATCTTTGAGCCTGAACCGGTTCTTGCAGGGGCATAGTTCTCTTTGGGAGCAACTGTCTTGCTCAAAATCTAAAGGCCAGCCCAATCCCTCTGTGGGAGCGGGCTTGCCCGCGAACACGGGCATAGCCCGTGCCAGGCGGCGCGGTGTGGCGGTGTCCTGTTGAGTCAGAGCGCTTCGCGACCGATCACCAGCTGAAGCGCATGGCTGGCGCCAGGCTTGAGCTCCACCACGTCATCCCACACATTCGCCGTCTCCACGCACAGCATCCGCTGCCAGCCATCATCGGCCATGTCGGGAAGCTCGCGGGCGCGGTCGGTCCAGGGGTTCCAGATCACTGCACTGCGTGAGCCGGTGGCGTGCAAGGTGATGCGCCGGTTCCATTGCGGATCGACGATCGCCAGGCGCTCGGGTGCGTTCAGGTAGATGCGGTCGGTTTCGCCGGCAAAGCCCAGCTTGCCCTGCTGGGTGCGCTGTTCCCAGCCTTCCAGGGTCTCGATGTAGGGAAGCTCCTCGACGCCTTCCACCTGTACCTGGCGCACATCGCTGACGGCGAAATAGCTGTGCAGTGCCTGGCTGAGCGTGACGTTGGCGTCGCCCAGGTTGCGGCTGGAAAGCGAGACGTGCAGTTGTGCGCCCAGCTCGATCAGCAGACGCAGCTCGACCTTGTGCGGCCAGTCCGGCAGTTGGCCCTGGGCCTCGGGCAGGTCGAATTCGATTCGCAGGTTTTCACCGACTTCCTCGACGCCCAGCAACTGCCAGTCACGCCCGCGCACCAGGCCGTGGGCTGGCGCCTCGCTGCCGTGGTACATGGTCTTGACCGAATCGGGATTACGCTGGAAGTTGCTGAACCACGGCCAGCATACCGGCACACCGGCGCGTACTGACTTGCCCTGGCGGAAGATCGCCTGGTCACTGAGCCACAGCAGGGGTTCGTCACCGATGGGCTGGTAGCTGAGAATCTGCGCGCCCTGCTGGGCGATGAGGAGTTCGGCGTGCTGGCTGGTGATGCGCCAGCAATTGAGTTCGCCGTGTTGCTCGGTGTCGACCTTGAAGGTTGCCATGCGCTCGTCTCGTTGATTGCAGGTGAGGCCGTTGGACCTCGAAGCCTGCAACGAGTTTACCGCGCGCCGGGTTCAGCGACGAGGTACGGAGCGGGTGCGGCCACTGCCGTCGATGGCCACGAAGACGAACACCGCCTCAGTCACCTTGCGCCATTCACTGGACAGCGGGTCGTCGCTCCAGACCTCGACCATCATCTGGATCGAGCTGCGGCCGATCTCCAGGGTCTGCGTGTAGAACGACAGTTGCGCGCCCACGGCCACCGGCACCAGGAATGCCATGCGATCGATCGCTACGGTGGCCACACGGCCGCCAGCCACGCGGCTGGCCATGGCCGTGCCGGCCAGGTCCATCTGGGCGACCAGCCAGCCGCCGAAAATATCGCCGAAGCCGTTGGTTTCACGCGGCAACGCGGTGATCTGAAGGGCCAGGTCGCCCTGCGGGATAGGATCTTCTTGTTCGAGCTCAATCATGCCGTGGGGCCTCTGACCCGTGACGCTTCGTTGGTTGGCGCGGTGACGGACGCCCTGAAAAACGATTCAGCCAGAAACATACTACGCTGATTTCGCTCCGGTTGGCGGCCAAAGGGAAACTCTGCGAAACCGCCTGCCCTTAATGACCGGCGTTTTCGCACAACATCCCATATCGTAAGCAACCTTTTCCTACGAACTCCTACAAAGAGCGCAGTATATAGACGGTATCGGCCAGCGACGACCGCACATTGATGAATATCTGTAGGGTTTTTGTACCTCTATGAGCGACGCGGGGCAATTTGTTATCTTCCCCATTCCCGCGCCAGAAGCCGCAGCACAAGCGGCCTGCCTTATAAGAGAACGTCCATGACCTCCGTGCCGAGCAGTATCGAGCAGCCCTCGCGGCCGCTGACCCGCAGTGACTACAAGACCCTCTCACTGTCCGCCCTGGGCGGAGCCCTGGAGTTCTACGACTTCATCATCTTCGTGTTCTTCGCCACGGTGGTGGGCAAGTTGTTCTTCCCCGCCGACATGCCCGAATGGCTGCGCCTGATGCAGACCTTCGGCATCTTCGCTGCAGGTTACCTGGCGCGGCCGCTGGGCGGCATCGTCATGGCGCACTTTGGTGACCTGCTCGGGCGCAAGAAGATGTTTACCCTGAGCATCTTCATGATGGCCTTGCCAACCCTGATCATGGGCCTGCTGCCGACCTACGCACAGATCGGCCTGTGGGCGCCGATCCTGCTGTTGCTGATGCGCGTGGTGCAAGGCGCCGCCATTGGCGGCGAGGTGCCGGGTGCCTGGGTGTTCGTCTCCGAACACGTACCGGAGCGCAATACCGGCTACGCCTGCGGCACCCTGACTGCCGGCCTGACCGCAGGCATCCTGCTGGGGTCGCTGGTGGCGACCCTGATCAATACCGTCTACAGCCCGGAAGAAGTGGCCGACTACGCCTGGCGGATCCCCTTCCTGCTCGGTGGCGTGTTCGGCCTGTTCGCGGTCTACCTGCGTCGTTGGCTGCACGAGACTCCGGTGTTCGCCGAGATGCAGCAGCGCAAGGCGCTGGCCGAAGAACTGCCGCTGCGCGCGGTGCTGCGCGACCACCGTGGCGCGATCATCCTGTCGATGCTGCTGACCTGGTTGCTGTCGGCGGGCATCGTGGTGGTGATCCTGATGACCCCGGCGCTGCTGCAGAGCCTCTACCATGTCAGCCCGACCGATTCGCTGAAGGCCAACAGCCTGGCCATCGTCCTGCTGAGCCTGGGTTGCATCGGCGCCGGCAGCCTGGCCGACCGCTTCGGTGCCGGGCGTGTGTTCGTGATCGGCAGCCTGGCGCTGCTGGCCTCGTCCTGGGCGTTCTACCACAGCCTGCCGACTCGCCCTGACCTGCTGTTCCCGCTGTATGCCATCACCGGCCTGTTCGTCGGCCTGGTCGGCGCGGTGCCCTATGTGATGGTCAAGGCCTTCCCGGCAGTGGTGCGCTTCAGCGGGCTGTCGTTCTCCTACAACGTCGCCTACGCGATTTTCGGCGGCTTGACCCCGATGGTGGTGACCGCCCTGCTCAAGTTCAGCCCCATGGCACCGGCCTACTATGTGGCTGGCCTGTGCGCTGTAGGGCTGCTGGTCGGGGTGTACCTGCTGATCAACAAGCGCTGAGTCGGTTTCTTGCGGCGCCCGGAAGGCCATCCTCGGCAACGATGATGGCCTTTCATCCATTTGTCACAATTAGGTCATATCGTGTTCATGCGGCCTGCCGATACTGGGCCCCGTTCCATCCAACACCCCCATATTCCTGCTAGGAGCAAGGCATGAAACTGAAGCGTTTGATGGCGGCCCTGACCTTTGCCGCCGCTGGCGTCGCTGCCGCCAACGCGGTCGCCGCTGTCGACCCTGCTATCCCGACTTACACCAAGACCACTGGCGTATCGGGCAACCTCTCCAGCGTCGGTTCCGACACCCTCGCGAACCTGATGACTCTGTGGGCCGAGGCCTACAAGAAGGAATATCCGAACGTAAACATCCAGATCCAGGCTGCCGGCTCGTCCACCGCACCGCCCGCGCTGACCGAAGGCACCGCAAACCTGGGCCCGATGAGCCGCAAGATGAAGGACGTCGAGCTGCAGGCCTTCGAGCAGAAGTACGGCTACAAGCCGACCGCCATCCCGGTCGCTGTCGACGCCCTGGCCGTGTTCGTGCACAAGGACAACCCGATCAAGGGCCTGACCATGGCTCAGGTCGACGCCATCTTCTCCTCCACCCGCCTGTGCGGTGGCAAGGCCGAGATCAAGACCTGGGGTGACGTCGGTGTGACCGGCGACCTGGCCAACAAGCCAATCCAGCTGTTCGGCCGTAACTCGGTATCGGGCACCTACGGCTACTTCAAGGAAGAAGCCCTGTGCAAAGGCGACTTCAAGCCTAACGTCAACGAACAGCCTGGCTCGGCCTCGGTGGTGCAGTCGATCAGCTCCTCGCTGAACGGTATCGGCTACTCGGGTATCGGTTACAAGACCGCCAGCGTCAAGACCGTAGCCCTGGCCAAGAAGGAAGGCGGCGAGTTCATCGAAGACAACGAAGCCAACGCCCTGAACGGCACCTACCCGCTGTCGCGCTTCCTGTACGTCTACGTCAACAAGGCACCGAACAAGCCTCTGGCCCCGCTGGAAGCCGAGTTCGTGAAGCTGGTCCTGTCGCAGGCAGGCCAGCAGGTCGTGGTGAAGGATGGCTACATCCCGCTGCCGGCCAAAGTGGTCGAGAAGACCCTGGGTGACCTGGGCCTGTCCCACAAGTAATACGCGATACCCGGAAGGGGACGGCATCCGCTGCCGCCCCTTCCACGACTTTCTCCAGTCCGAAGCCAGGCACCCTGAGCGGCGGGCTTTTTTGCGTCACTACACTGTCATGTTTCTGTCATACGGGACCGCTAGGGTGTGCGCATGAATGATCTGGCCAATTCCAAGATGACCCCGAATACCCCTCCCGTGCGCATTGATTTCAATACGCCCGAGCTGCAACGCAAGCGCCGCCTGCGCGCGTTGAAGGATCGCCTGACCCGCTGGTATGTCCTGGTGGGCGGGCTTGCCGTGCTGGCAGCCATCACCCTGATCTTCTTCTACCTGGCTTATGTGGTGCTGCCGCTGTTCCAGGGCGCCGAGCTGACCAGCAAGAAGGCCCTGGAGCCGACCTGGCTGCAGCAGGATGCCGGCAAGCCGCTGATGATCGCCCTCGAGGAGCAGAACCTCGTGGGCATGCGCGTTTCCGACAAGGGCCAGGCGCTGTTCTTCGACACCAAGACCGGTGCCGAACTCAAGCGGGTCGAGCTGCCGTTGCCCGCGGGCACCACGGTCAGTTCGATCGGTACCGACCAGCCGGGTAGCCCGCTGGTGGTGCTGGGGCTGTCCAATGGCCAGGCGCTGGTGTTCCACCACACCTACAAGATCACCTACCCGGACAACAAGAAGACCATCAATGCGGGTATCGATTACCCCTATGGCCAGGATCCGTTCGTCCTCGACGAACAGGGCCGTGCGCTGGAGCACGTGAGCGTCAACCTCAATGGCGACACCCTGCTGCTGGCGGGTTCCACCGGTGCGCAACTGCAGGTGATCGAGCTGTCGCGCACTGAAAACATGATGACCGGCGAGACCACCACCGAGCAGAATCGCATCGCGCTGCCGCAGATGACCGAAACGGTGAAGAACATCTTCATCGACCCACGCCAGCAATGGCTCTACGTGGTCAACGGCCGTGCCACCGCCGATGTCTTCAGCCTGCGCGAGAAGAGCCTCAACGGTCGCTACAAGCTCCTCGAAGACGGCAACGCCGAAATCACCGCCAGTGGCCAGCTGGTCGGTGGCATCTCGCTGATCTTCGGTGACTCCAAGGGCGGCCTGAGCCAGTGGTTCATGGCCCGCGACCCGGATGGCGAATCGCGCTTCAAACTGATCCGCAGCTTCCAGCTGGGCAAGGCGCCGATCGCCCAGATCGATGCCGAGGAGCGTCGCAAGGGCTTCATCGCCCTGGACGCCGAAGGCAAGCTTGGTGTGTTCCACAGCACCGCGCACCGCACCCTGCTGGTCGAGCCGGTCGCCGATAGCGCCGGCGTGCTGGCCCTGTCGCCGCGTGCCAACCGCATCATGATCGAAGAAGGCGGCAAGCTGCTGCCGCTGAGCCTGCGCAACCCGCACCCTGAAGTGTCCTTCAGCGCGCTGTGGGGCAAGGTCTGGTACGAGAACTACGACGAGCCGAAGTACGTCTGGCAGTCCACCGCTTCCAACACCGACTTCGAGCCCAAGCTGAGCCTGTCGCCGCTGACCTTCGGTACGCTCAAGGCCGCGTTCTACGCGATGATCCTGGCAGCACCGCTGGCCATTGCCGCGGCCATCTACACCGCCTACTTCATGGCGCCGGGCATGCGCCGCAAGGTCAAGCCGGTCATCGAGCTGATGGAAGCGATGCCGACGGTGATCCTCGGCTTCTTCGCCGGCCTGTTCCTCGCGCCGTATCTTGAAGGCCACCTCCCGGGCGTGTTCAGCCTGCTGCTGATCCTGCCGATCGGCATCCTGGTCGCCGGCTTCTCCTGGAGCCGCCTGCCGGAGTCGATCCGCCAGCGCATTCCGGATGGCTGGGAGGCGGCAATCCTGATCCCGGTGATCCTGGCGATCGGCTGGTTCGCGCTGTACATGAGCCCGTTCCTGGAGAGCTGGTTCTTCGGCGGCGACATGCGCCTGTGGATCAGCCACGACCTGAAAATCACCTACGACCAGCGCAACGCCCTGGTGGTGGGTATCGCCATGGGCTTCGCGGTCATCCCGAACATCTACTCGATCGCCGAAGACGCCGTGTTCAGCGTGCCGCGCAGCCTCACGCTGGGCTCGCTGGCGCTGGGTGCGACGCCCTGGCAGACCCTGACCCGCGTGGTCATCCTCACCGCAAGCCCGGGCATCTTCTCGGCGCTGATGATCGGCATGGGCCGGGCGGTGGGCGAGACCATGATCGTGCTCATGGCCACCGGCAACACCCCGGTGATGGAGATGAACCTGTTCGAGGGCATGCGCACCCTGGCCGCCAACGTGGCCGTGGAAATGCCCGAATCGGAAGTCGGCGGCAGCCACTATCGTGTGCTGTTCCTCGCCGCCCTCGTGCTGCTGATGTTCACCTTCATCATGAACACCTTGGCCGAGCTGATTCGCCAGCGTCTGCGCAAGAAATACTCGTCGCTTTGATAGAAAGGTAGAGATCCGTGAAAAAGGATTCCCTCAAAGGCTGGTTCAAGAGCGGTGCGCCGGGCGTGTGGATCAGCGGTGGCGCGGTCGCCATGGCGGTGATCATGACCGTCGGCCTGCTCGCCGTGATCGCTGTGCGCGGCCTGGGCCACTTCTGGCCGGCCGACCTGATCCAGGCCACCTACAAGGTGCCCGGCCAGGCCGATCATGTGATCGTCGGCGAAGTGGTGCAGAAGGAAGAAGTTCCGCGCGAGCGCCTCAAGAGCGCTGGCCTGCCGGTGCCTGACCAGGGCCCGGAGTTCATGACCCGCGAACTGGTCAAGGTCGGTAACCGCGACCTCAACGGCAGCGACTTCACCTGGTTGGTCGGTGACTGGCTGGTGGACCAGAGCAAGCCCGCCGACCTGATCGCCCTGGAGCGCCGCGAGTGGGGCAACTTCTATGGTTACCTGGTCAGCGTCAAGGAAGAGGGCCGTGTGGTCGCCGAAGGTCCGAGCGCCTGGAACGAACTGCAGAGCCGCCTCAAGCGCGCCAGTGACCTGAACGACCAACTGGTGTCGCTCGAGAAGAAAGACATTGGCTCTATCAACCACGGCCTCGAACGCCTGCGCCTGCACAGCCGCAAGCTGGAACTGCAGGGCAAGCTGGATGCGGCTGCCCAGGCCGATATCGAATCTGAGCGTGCTGAGCTGAACAGCCGCTACAAGACCATCGAGGAGCGCCTGACCGGCCTGCACCAGGCTTTCGCCCGCGACAGCCTGGTGGCCCGCGACGCCAACGGCCGCCAGGTGGAGATCAACCTGAGCAAGGTGGTGCATGCCATCCAGCCTAACGGCATGTCGGCGATGACCAAGATGGGTGCCTACTTCAGCAAGGTCTGGGAGTTCCTCAGCGACGACCCGCGTGAAGCCAACACCGAAGGCGGTATCTTCCCGGCCATCTTCGGCACAGTGATGATGACCCTGATCATGGCCGTGATCGTCACCCCGTTCGGCGTGCTGGCGGCGGTCTACCTGCGCGAGTACGCCAGGCAAGGCCCGGTCACCCGGCTGATCCGCATCGCGGTGAACAACCTGGCCGGGGTGCCGGCGATCGTCTATGGCGTGTTCGGCCTGGGCTTCTTCGTCTATGTGCTGGGTGGCTCGATCGACCGGCTGTTCTTCCCCGAATCGCTGCCGGCGCCTACGCTGGGCACGCCAGGCCTGTTGTGGGCCTCGCTGACCCTGGCACTGCTGGCGGTCCCGGTGGTGATCGTCGCCACCGAAGAAGGCCTGGCGCGGATCCCGCGTACGGTGCGCGAGGGTTCGCTGGCCCTGGGTGCGACCAAGGCCGAGACACTGTGGAAGATCGTTCTGCCGATGGCCAGCCCGGCGATGATGACCGGCATGATCCTCGCCGTGGCGCGCGCCGCAGGCGAGGTGGCGCCGCTGATGCTGGTGGGTGTAGTGAAACTGGCGCCGTCGCTGCCGGTGGACGGCAACTACCCTTACCTGCACCTCGACCAGAAGATCATGCACCTGGGCTTCCACATCTACGACGTCGGCTTCCAGAGCCCCAACGTCGAGGCCGCACGGCCGCTGGTCTACGCCACGGCGCTGCTGCTGGTGCTGGTGATCGCGACCCTCAACCTCTCGGCGGTGTGGATCCGTAACCACCTGCGCGAGAAGTACAAGGCGCTCGACAGCTGAATCTGATTGCAAGCGGGCCGCCCGCAGAGCGAGCGGCCCTGTGAAACGAATTGATAGCGTATGGAGTTGACCATGCAGCAAGAATCCCACTCCCACGGCATCGACATGTCGGCCCTGGGCCGCGACAAGCAGAGCCTGCGCCTGGCCGAAGAGACCGTGGCTATCGAAGTCCCGGGCCTGTCGCTGTTCTACGGCGACAAGCAGGCGCTGTTCGATGTACAGATGAACATCCCCAAACAGCGCGTGACCGCCTTCATTGGCCCGTCCGGCTGCGGCAAGTCCACGCTGCTGCGCACCTTCAACCGCATGAACGACCTGGTCGATGGCTGCCGCGTGGAAGGTGCCATCAACCTGTACGGCAACAACATATACCGCAAGGGCGAGGATGTGGCCGAGTTGCGCCGCCGGGTGGGCATGGTGTTCCAGAAGCCCAACCCTTTCCCCAAGACCATCTACGAGAACGTGGTCTATGGCTTGCGTATCCAGGGGATCAACAAGAAGCGCGTGCTCGACGAAGCGGTCGAGTGGGCGCTCAAGGGCGCGGCGTTGTGGGATGAGGTCAAGGACCGCCTGCACGACTCGGCGCTGGGGCTGTCCGGTGGTCAGCAGCAGCGTCTGGTGATCGCCCGTACCATCGCCGTGGAGCCTGAGGTGCTGTTGCTCGATGAGCCGTGCTCGGCACTGGACCCGATCTCCACGCTGAAGGTCGAAGAGCTGATCTACGAGCTGAAGTCCAAGTACACCATCGTCATCGTGACCCACAACATGCAGCAGGCGGCGCGCGTCTCCGACTACACCGCGTTCATGTACATGGGCAAGCTGATCGAGTTCGGTGATACCGACACGCTCTTCACCAATCCGGCGAAGAAGCAGACCGAAGACTACATTACCGGGCGTTACGGCTAGCAGCGCGGCGATTCGGCGCCCCGACAAGCCCGCTCCTACAGGATTCAGGGACTAAAGAACGATGATCAATAAAGAAAGCCTTACCCATCACATCTCCCAGCAGTTCAACGCCGAACTCGAGGAAGTGCGCAGCCACCTGCTGGCGATGGGGGGCCTGGTCGAGAAGCAGGTCAACGATGCCGTGACCGCGCTGATCGAAGCCGATTCGGGCCTGGCCCAGCAGGTGCGTGAGGTCGATGAACAGATCAACCAGATGGAGCGCAACATCGACGAGGAGTGCGTACGCATCCTCGCCCGTCGCCAGCCGGCGGCGTCCGACCTGCGTCTGATCATCAGCATCTCCAAGTCGGTGATCGACCTGGAGCGCATCGGCGACGAATCGACCAAGATCGCTCGCCGCGCCATTCAGCTGTGCGAGGAAGGCGAGTCGCCCCGTGGCTACGTCGAGGTGCGCCACATCGGCGACCAGGTGCGCAACATGGTCCGTGATGCACTGGACGCCTTCGCCCGTTTCGACGCCGAGCTGGCACTGTCGGTGGCCCAGTACGACAAGACCATCGACCGCGAGTACAAGACCGCGCTGCGCGAGCTGGTCACCTACATGATGGAAGACCCTCGTTCGATCTCGCGGGTGTTGAGCGTCATCTGGGCCCTGCGCTCGCTGGAGCGTATCGGCGACCACGCCCGCAATATCTCGGAGCTGGTGATCTACCTGGTGCGTGGCACCGATGTTCGCCACATGGGCCTCAAGCGCATGAAGGCCGAGGTCCAGGGCGACACCTCCGGCGCTGCCGAAAAGGCTAATGTTCCGGACGAATCGGACGATAAGTAATATTGCTCCCGAGCATCAACGCCCGGCCTCGTCCGGGCGTTTTCGTTTGTGGCAGATACAGCAGGCACCCGCGAACAGTCTTGAAACGTCCCGGCGTGACCAGTGGTTTGGCAAATTGCCATCAGTCGGCGGTATGCTAGTCGGGATTCAAGAGGAGTATCGATGAGTAAAGTCAATGTGCTGGTCGTGGACGATGCGCCGTTCATCCGCGACCTGGTGAGGAAGTGCCTGCGCAATGCCTTCCCGGGCATGGTCATCGAAGACGCGGTCAATGGCCGCAAGGCCATGGCCATGCTGAGCAAGGAACGTTTCGACCTGGTCCTGTGCGACTGGGAGATGCCGGAGATGTCTGGCCTCGAGCTGCTGACCTGGTGCCGTCAGCAGGAAGAAATGAAAGCCCTGCAGTTCATCATGGTGACCAGCCGGGGTGACAAGGAGAACGTGATCCAGGCCATCCAGGCCGGTGTCTCCGACTTCGTCGGCAAGCCGTTCACCAATGAACAGCTGCTGACCAAGGTGAAGAAATCCCTGACCAAGATCGGCAAGCTCGAGGCTCTGGTGGCGGGCGCGCCGGCGCGAGTCAATTCGGCCTTTGCCAACGACTCGCTGAGCGCCCTGACGGGCGGCAAGCCCGAGGCTGTGAAGGTCGCGCCAACGCCTGCACCGACTGCGGCTGCCAAGCCGTTGATCAATGCACCGACGCCACAAAGCGCCGCTGCAGCCGCCCAGAGTGGGCGTGGCCAGGGGCAGTTGCGCCTGTCGAGCGGCATCCAGCCCTGCGTGATCAAGGCCCTGAGCCTCAAGGAAGCGCTGTTGGTGGTGCGCCGCAGTGCTGCGCTGCCGCAGGTGCTCGAAGGCGCGGTGCTCGACCTGGAGCAGGGCGAGAGCGCCGAGGTGGCGCGCTTGAACGGTTACTTGCACGCCATCGCTGCGCTCGAACCCAAGCCTGAGAGCGACTGGTTGCAACTGACGTTCAAGTTCGTCGATCAGGATGCTCAGAAGCTCGATTACCTGTCGCGATTGATCGCCCGCGGGACTGCGCAGAAGCACTTCACTCCGGGCGGTTGATCCGCTGTTCCACCTCCCTGCAGGAGCGGCACAAGGCCCCTCCTGCAGAAGTCGGGTCGGCCACCCGACCAACTGTCATCCCCCCGGTGTAACCCGCTGCTAGGCTCAAGACATAACAACTGTCAAAAAGCCACTATCATGCGCGCCTGCCTGCTGCTGTCCCTGCTCGTGGCTTCGGCACCGGGCATGGCCATGACCCTCTACAGCACCACCGACACCTTCGGCGTGGCGTCCTATTCCTATCAGCCCAGCCCTGGTGCACGGGCAATGGCGCTGCGCGAGCCGATGGTCGAACGTCTCGACGATCAAGTCCGCCTGCATCCCGAGGTACTGGTTGGCGGTGTGCGTTTTTCGGCGCGCAATGACCTGTTCGCACCCGTGGAGGTCGAGCTGCGTCTGGAAGGCCTGGTCAACGCGCGCGACGGCAATGCTCCGCGTCTCGTTCGACGTGTGCTGGCGCCGCGTTCCACGCAGGTGCTGAGCGTGGTGATGGCGCGTCCGGGCAGCCAGCTGAAATACCGGGCCAAGCTACGCCATGCCATGGGCGACCCCGCTCAGCGCCCGCAGGCGTATCGCTACCCGTTTCCTTGGCGCGGCGGGCCGTTCCGGTTGAGTCAGGGGCCCAATGGGCGCTACAGCCATTTCGGCCCTAAGGGGCGCTACGCCATGGACATCGCCATGCCCGAAGGCACACCGATCATCGCCGCCAGGGGCGGGGTGGTGGTGAAGATGGAGAATCGTCAGACCGGACGCGGTAACAATCCTTCTGGCAACTTCGTACGCATCCTGCACGCAGACGGCACCATGGGTGTCTATCTGCACCTGATGCGTGGGTCAGTGGTGGTAGCCGAAGGGCAACGCGTGGCGCAGGGGGAGGTGCTGGGCAAGTCAGGCAACACCGGCAACAGCAGTGGGCCGCACCTGCATTTCGTGGTGCAGCGCAATGTGGGGCTGGCGCTGGAGTCGATTCCCTACCGCTTCGACCGTCCGATTGGCGGGTTGCCGGACTTCACGGCAGGGAATCCTTGAACAGCGCTGTCAATCGAGCTTCAGCACCTTGGCCAGGACGATCTTCGGCCCTTTCATCTTCTTGATGATGATGCGCAGGCCTTCGACTTCCAGCACTTCCTCTTCCTCGGGCACGCGCTTGAGCGACTCGTAGACCAGGCCGGCGAGGGTCTCGGCCTCGATATGGTCAAGGTCGATGCCCAGCAGGCGTTCGACCTTGAACAGCGGCGTGTCGCCCCGCACCAGCAGCTTGCCCGGCTGGTAGGCGAGGATGCCGCGTTCGGCCTTGCGGTGTTCGTCCTGGATATCGCCGACCAGCACTTCCAGCACGTCTTCCATGGTCAGGTAGCCGATCACCTTGCCATCGGCTTCCTCGACCAGCACGAAGTGGGCACCGCCCTTGCGGAACTGTTCGAGCAACTGCGACAGCGGCATGTGTCGCGATACGCGCTCCAACGGTCGGGCCAGGTCTTCCAGGTCGATGGTTTCAGGGAGGTGGTCCAGTTCGGCCAGCTCCAGCAGCAGGTCCTTGATGTGCAGCAGGCCGGTGAACTCTTCGCGCTCGGCGTCGTACACCGGGTAGCGGCTGAACTTGTGGCGGCGGAACATCGCCAGGATGTTCTTCAGCGGTGCCTTGGCGTCGAGCACCACCATGTCTTCACGGGAGTTGGCCCAGTCGACCACCTCCAGCTCGCCCATTTCCACCGCCGAGGCCAGCACGCGCATGCCTTGGTCGCTTGGGTCCTGGCCGCGGCTGGAGTGCAGGATCAGCTTGAGCTCTTCACGGCTGTAGTGGTGCTCATGGTGCGGCCCGGGCTCGCCCTGGCCGGCGATGCGCAGGATGGTGTTGGCGCTGGCGTTGAGCAGGTAGATTGCTGGATACATCAGCCAGTAGAACAGGTACAGCGGCACTGCCGTCCATAGCGAAAGCAGCTCGGGCTTGCGGATCGCCCAGGATTTGGGTGCCAGCTCCCCGACCACGATGTGCAGGTACGAGATCACGAAGAAGGCGACGAAGAACGACACGGCCTTGATCAGTTCCGGGCTGTCGACGCCCAGGTAGGCCAGCAGCGGTTCGAGCAGGTGGGCGAAGGCCGGCTCTCCGACCCAGCCCAGGCCCAGCGAGGCCAGGGTGATGCCCAATTGGCAGGCCGACAGGTAGGCGTCGAGCTGGTTGTGTACCTTGCGCAGGATGCTGCCGCGCCAGCCGTGCAGCTCGGCGATGGATTCGACGCGGGTAGAGCGCAGCTTGACCATGGCGAACTCGGCGGCAACGAAGAAGCCGTTGAGCACTACCAGGAACAGGGCAAAGAGAATCATGCCGAAATCGGCGAATACAGAGGCGAGGCTGATACCAGGGGAAGGGTCCATGATGGAGTTTTTACGGGGTCCGTCTTTGAAAGAGAGAGAAAAAAAGTGCCAGCTCTAGCTGGCACAGGGGATCCAATGTAGCGGCTGAAGCTGCAAAAGCAAAGGGGATGCTTTTTGCCGTGGGGATTCTCAGCTGCGATTTGCCGCCAATTGAGCCGGCGCAAAATGACAGGTGAACGTGCTGCCATGCCCCGGCACGCTGCTGATTTCAAGCTTGGCGCGATGGCGCATCAGCACATGCTTGACGATCGCCAGGCCCAGCCCGGTGCCGCCGGTGTTGGAGGCGCGGCTGGAGTCGACGCGGTAGAAGCGTTCGGTCAGGCGCGGCAGGTGCTTGGCGTCGATGCCCACCCCCGAGTCCTGCACGCTCAGGTGTGCCCCTTGCTCGTCGGCCCACCAGCGGATGCGAATGGTGCCTTCCTCCTGGGTGTACTTCACCGCGTTGAACACCAGGTTGGAGAAGGCGCTGCGCAGTTCCGACTCGCTGCCTTTCAGGCGCAGGCCCGGCGCGGCTTCCAGCGAGATGTTCTGGCGCTTGGGCCCGGACAGCGCCTGCGCGTCGCCCTTGATCGACTGCAGCAGGGTATCCACCGCCACCGGCTGGTTGTCCGAGGGGTAGTCGGTCGCTTCCAGCTTGGCCAGCAGCAACAGGTCGTTGAGCAGGGTCTGCATGCGCGAGCCTTGCTGGCTCATCTGCTGCAGCGCACGGGCCCAGCGTGGGTTCACGTCTTCGACGTTGTCCAGCAGGGTTTCGAGGTAGCCGGTGATCACCGTCAGCGGGGTGCGCAGTTCGTGGGAGACGTTGGCGACGAAGTCCTTGCGCATCTGTTCGAGCTGATGGATGCGGGTCACGTCGCGCACCAGCATCAGGTGCTCGTTGTTGCCGTAGCGGGTGATGTGCAGTTGCACACGCAGGTGGTCATTGATCGGCGAGGGGATTTCCAGCGGTTCGACGTAGTTTTCCGCTTCGAAGTATTCCTTGAAGCGCGGATGACGGACCAGGTTGGTGACCGGTTGTCCGCCATCCTGGGGCGTCTTGAAGCCCAGCAGGGTCTCGGCGGCGCGGTTCCACCACTCCAGGTTGCCATCGCTGTCGAGCATGATCACCGCATCGCGCAGGGCAGCGGTGGACTCCTGAACCCGGTCGATCACCGCTTGCAGGCGCCCGCGGACACGCTGGTCGCGGCGCTGCAGGTGATAGATGCTGTCGAACACTTCGCCCCACAGCCCGTAGCCGTCCGGTGGCGCTTCGTCGGGCTGGTGGTTGCGCAGCCATTCGTGCAGGCGCAGCAACTGCTTGAGGGTCCAGCCCAGGTAGAGCGCCAGGCCAACCGCCAGGCTCCAGCCGTATTGCCCGCTGACCAGCCCGCCGAGCAGGCAGACGCTGATCAGCAGGAGCAGGTGGCGAATCAGGGTCGCGTGCCAGTTCGGGTTCAATTCACAGTCCTTGTACAGCGGCTTGCAGCGAAGCGTGCGGGCGTGTCAGCTCTTGGTCGAGAAACGGTAGCCGGTGCCGCGGACGGTTTGTACCAGATTTTCGTAGGCCTCACCCAGTGCCTTGCGCAGACGACGGATGTGCACGTCGACGGTGCGCTCCTCGACATAGACGTTGCCGCCCCAGACCTGGTCGAGCAGCTGGCCACGGGTGTAGGCGCGCTCCTGGTGGGTCATGAAGAACTGCAGCAGGCGGTACTCGGTCGGGCCCATCTCGGCGGGTTTGCCGTCGATGGTCACGCGGTGGCTGATCGGGTCGAGCAGCAGGCCGCCGACTTCGATCGGTGCCTCGCTGTCGCTCGGGCCGGTGCGGCGCAGCACGGCCTTGAGGCGGGCCACCAGCTCGCGGGGCGAGAACGGCTTGGTGATGTAGTCGTCGGCGCCGACTTCCAGGCCCTGGATCTTGTTGTCCTCTTCGCCCTTGGCGGTGAGCATGATGATCGGGATGTCCCCGGTCAGCTCGTCGCGCTTGAGGCGGCGTGCCAGTTCGATGCCGGAGGTGCCGGGCAGCATCCAGTCCAGCAGGATCAGGTCCGGCTTGCGGTCGACGATGATGGCGTGGGCCTGCTGGGAGTTCTCTGCCTCGAGGCAGTCGTAGCCGGCCATTTCCAATGCAACGGCGATCATCTCGCGAATAGGCGCTTCGTCGTCGACGATCAGAATGTTCCTGCCAACCATGCTCAAAACTCTCCCATCTATGGTGTCTTGGCCCGCATTAGATAACGGAATTATTGCAGCTGTGTGACAAGGCGTTGGCCGTTCTGGCGACATTGCGTGACTGGGCTAGGCTTCACAGGGCCGCTGCGGCGGTGTTCTCCCTCCTTCCCCCCCGACACGATGGTGATTCCAATGACACGACATACGCTGAGCTGGATGGCCCTTTTCGCTGCGCTGGCATTGCCGGGGGTGGCGTCGGCGCACCATGCGATGGAGAAGGACGGCATGTGGGTCGACCATGCCGGCATGACCCTGTACACCTTCGACAAGGATGCCGGAGGCAAGTCGATGTGCAACGGTGAATGCGCAACCAACTGGCCGCCGCTGCTGGTCAAGGCCGAGGATGAAGCTGCCAAGGACAAGTGGACGGTGATCGAGCGGGACGATGGCAAGAAGCAGTGGGCTTACGACGGCAAGCCGCTGTACACCTTCATCAAGGACAAGAAAGCCGGAGACAAGACCGGTGATGGCGTGAAGGACGTCTGGCATATCGCCAAACCCTGAAGCGTGCGCGGACTCTGAAGGAGCGGCGAAGCGCCGCTCCTGCCCTCAGCGCAGCGCGTAGTCCAGCACCACGCCGATGAAGATCAACAGACCCGCCCAGTGATTGTGCAGGAACGCCTTGAAGCAGGCATCGCGATCCAGCGTACGGGTCGACCAGAACTCCCAGGCGAAGCAGGCCAGGGCGCCCAGCAGCCCCAGGTGGAACCAGCCCCCCAGTTCGAAGCGATTGCCGGCCAGCAACAGGCAGCCGAGCGACAGCACCTGCAAGGTCAGGATGATCACCCGATCGGCCTCGCCGAACAGGATCGCCGTGGATTTCACGCCGATCTTCAGGTCGTCGTCGCGATCGACCATCGCATAGTAGGTGTCGAAGGCTACCGTCCACAGCAGGTTGGCGATGTACAGCAGCCAGGCCGCTGCTGGCAGCTCACCTCCCGCGGCCGTGAAGGCCATGGGAATGCCCCATGAATAGGCGGCACCCAGCACCACCTGCGGGTAGTAGGTGTAGCGCTTCATGAACGGGTAGCAGAACGCCAGGGCAACGCCGCCAAACGAAAGCCACACGGTGCTGGCGTTGGTGCACAGCACCAGCAGGAAACTTATTCCGGTCAGCACCACGAACAGCATCACCGCCTCGCGCGGCTTTACCCGGCCGCTGGCCAGGGGGCGGTCGGCGGTACGCTTGACGTGGCCATCGACCTTGCGGTCGGCGAAGTCATTGATCGCGCAGCCCGCCGCGCGCATCAACGCTACTCCGAGGCCGAAGATCAGCACGTTGGCCAGGGTTGGTGCACCCTTGGCAGCGATCCACACCGCCGCCAGCGTGGGCCACAGCAACAGGTAGATGCCGATGGGGCGATCCAGGCGGCTGAGCTGGACGAAGTCCCAGGCCCTGGGGTGCAGGCGGTTGAGCGACTTGAGCAGGTGCAGGTACATCAGGGCGATACCTCATTGTCCGCCTGCCACATCGCGGGCAGGAATACCTCGGCGACCAGCAGGTCCAGGCCATCGCGCTCGAAGCGCGAACGGCGGCCCCAGAGGTTGGCGCTGGCCACTTCCGTCGGCAACCACGCCTGTGGGTACGTGCACACCTCGATGGGATGGCGAATGAACGCCTGGTCGCAGAACAGCAGTTCGCCGAGCGAGCGGCTGCCCAGGGTTTCCAGGTCGAGGCCGCCGCGCTCCAAGGCCTCGCGGCTGGCGACGCTGCGGGCAAATACCCAGGGCCGGTCATGGCCACGCAGATAGACTTCACGCACCCAGCCCTGCGCGCCTGGCGCAAGATCCAGGGCAAGGCATTCGTCGTCACGCAGTGGCTGCCAGCCTTCGAACAGCGGCGTCACGCAGAAGTGGTCGTGGGAGAGGCGGGTCAGGCGACGAGTCAGGGAGCCTTCGTCGAACAGCCAGTCGAGGGTGCGCTGGTCGAGGTCGCTCGCCAGCTGTGGATACGCCAGCCACGCGACAGCGGCTGCTTGCGGGGATTCGTACGACACGTCGGTATGCTTGTTACATCCAGAGAGGCGGCGAGCTTAGCATGATTGCCGGGTTTGCTTGCATACTGCCGGCCGGGCCAGTACAAAGCCCGTCATGAATTGCGCGGTGAGTCCTTCGCGGCAAAGGGCCATCAGCAGCAACACAACGCCTGACCGAGGAACCCTGATGAAGAAGTGGCAATGCATTGTCTGTGGGCTGATCTACGACGAAGCCGAGGGCTGGCCGGACGACGGGATCGCTCCGGGCACCCGTTGGGAAGACGTGCCGGAAGACTGGCTGTGCCCCGACTGCGGTGTAGGCAAGAGCGACTTCGAAATGATCGCCATCGGCTGATCGACGACCCCCTGCAAGAGGAAGCACGACATGACGTCCCCCGTGGTGATCATCGGCACAGGCCTTGCGGGCTACAACCTGGCCCGGGAGTTTCGCAAGCTCGACGCTGACACGCCGCTGTTGCTGATCACTGCCGACGACGGTCGCTCTTATTCCAAGCCCATGCTTTCCACCGGCTTTGCCAAGCACAAGGACGCCGACGGCCTGTGCATGGCCGAGCCGGGAGCCATGGCCGAGCAGCTCAAGGCCGAGATTCGTACTCATACCCGCATCAGCGGCATCGATCCTGGCCACAAGCGCCTGTGGATCGGCGAGGAGGCGGTGCCCTACCGCGACCTGGTGCTGGCTTTGGGCGCGCAGACGTTACAGGTGCCGGTCGAGGGCGACGGCGCCGAGCTGGTTTTTCCGATCAACGACCTGGAAGACTACGCGCGCTTTCGTGCCGCCGCTGTCGGCAAGCGGCGCGTGCTGCTGCTCGGTGCCGGGCTGATCGGCTGCGAGTTTGCCAACGACCTCACGTTGGGTGGCTACCAGTGCGACGTGGTGGCGCCCTGTGAGCAGGTGATGCCGACCCTACTGCACCCCGCCGCCGCCAAGGCGGTGCAGGCAGGCCTGGAAGCCTTGGGTGTGCGTTTCCACCTGGGGCCGGTGCTGACTCGTCTGCAACGCTCGGGCGATGGCATGGAGGCTCACTTGTCCGATGGCCGAACGATTGCCTGCGACCTGGTGGTCTCGGCCGTCGGCCTGCGACCGCGTACAGACCTTGCCGCCGCTGCCGGGCTGCAGGTCAATCGTGGCGTGGTGGTGGATCGCCAGCTGCGCACCTCCCACGCCAACATCTTCGCCCTGGGCGACTGCGCCGAAGTGGAGGGCATCAACCTGCTCTACGTCATGCCGCTGATGGCCTGCGCCCGCGCGCTGGCGCAGACGCTGGCCGGCAACACCACGGCTGTGAGCTACGGTCCGATGCCTGTCACGGTAAAGACGCCCGCGTGTCCGCTGGTGGTTTCGCCACCCCCGATGGGCCGGGAGGGCACCTGGCAGGTCGAAGGGCAGGGCAGCGACCTGAAAGTGCTGTGCTACGGCGCTGATGGCCAATTGCTGGGTTATGCCCTAACGGGCTCGGCGGTGATGGAAAAGCTGGCGCTGAATCGGCAGCTTCCGCCGCTTATGGCCTGAATGCCGTTCGAACTGTCGCATTTGGCCTGTCCTTGGCGCGACAATGGCCGCCCAGACACTGGCGCGGCCTCGGTGAGCGTGCCATTCTCACTTCCGTCTGCCGCAGATTAGAGCCTGCGGCGCCTTGGGCGCTGCTTTCGCAGGTAGCACGGCATAACAACAAAAATCCCGTCAAAGAGGCTTCACTATGCGTAAACCAGAACTCGCCGCCGTCATCGCCGAAAAGGCCGATCTGACCAAGGAAAAGGCCAATCAGGTGCTGAACGCGATTCTCGACAGCATCACTGGCGCGCTCGACAAGGATACCGTCACCCTGGTCGGGTTCGGCACCTTCGAGAAGCGTCACCGCGGCGCGCGCACCGGCAAGAACCCACAGACCGGTCAACCGGTGAAGATCAAGGCCAGCAACACTGTTGCCTTCAAACCTGGCAAGAACCTGCGTGACAGCGTCAACGCTCCCGCCAAGCCAGCCAAGAAAGGCAAGTGATCGATTCCTGACACCCCAGTGTCATCCGAACGGGCGCCCCAGGGCGCCCGTTGTGCGTTCTGGCGTATGGAAACGATGTGGCGAGCTGGCGTAAAAAGTTTAAGAAAGGGATAAACTGCGAGCTTCAGTCATATTTCAATCGAGGCGCGTTGATGAAGTTTCGCTTTCTTCTCTGGGCCATGGGTCTGCTGATGGCCAGGGCCAGCCGCAACAACCCGGCTTTCCAGCAGCAACTGCGCGACAAGGACCTGGTGTTCCAGATGCAGACCTTGGACGGCAAGGTGGCCCGGCATTTCACGGTGAGTGGTGAGCGCATCAGCAGCAAGGGTGGCCTGCACCCACAGCCGGCCTTTGCCATTGCCTTCAAGGATGCCGCGTTCGGCTTTGCCACCCTGCAGGCTGGCAACAAGCAGTTGGCGTTCATGCAGGGGATTCAGGACAAGAACATCCAGATCAAGGGCAACCCGGCACTGGTGATCTGGTTCCAGGGGCTGATGAAGTACCTCAAACCTCGCAAGAATAAGGGCTGATTCGGCCTGTGCAGGAACGGGAAACCCCGCTCCTGCCAGTCAGTGCGGCGCCTGGAACTGCGATGCCAACTCGCGCAGCAACGCTTCGGCTTCCAGTACCTTGCTGACCACGTCCTCCGCCTTGTCGCGCGTCAGCCCCAGGCGTTCGAGCAGCGCATCCGGAATCTCTTCCTGCGGCCCTGAACCGATGCCCCGCGAACGCAGCAGCGACGTGGCCAGGCACACGAGGTTCGGGTAGGCCGAATACTCGCCTTCATAGCTTGGGTCATGCTGGAAGCGCAGCGCTGCAGACAGCTCGTCCGGCATGTCCCACAGTTTCATCAGCCAGGCGCCGATCTGCTCGCGGCTGATGCCCAGCAGGTGCTGCTCGACATAGCTGTGGTACAGGTGCGGGTTGACCTCAAGATGACGACAGATCAGCGAGAAATGCGGCGGGAACACGTGGGCCAGCAGCAGATAGCCGAAGTTGTGCAGCAGCCCCGCCAGGTAGGTGAGGCCGGCTTCGGGGCGTTCGGCGCGCGGCATGGCGCGGGTCAGGCCTTCGATCACTGCGGCCGTGTAGATCGACTGCTGCCAGTAAGGCGTGGCTTGTTGCGGGTGATCTTTCGGCAGGCTCAGGGTCTTGCCCAGGGCCAGGCCCAGCGCCAGGTTGATCACCAGGTCGAAGCCCAGCACGCGAACGATGGCATCTTCCACCGAGCGGATCTTGCCGGGTGACGCGTAGTAGGGCGAGGCAGCCCAACTGACTACCTGGGCGGCCAGTGCCGGGTCGGTTTCGACCACGCCGGTGATGTCGTCGACGCTGGCGTTGGGGTCGACGCGCAGCTTGATGATCTTCTGCGCGGTATCGGCCAGCGGTGGGATCTCGATGGTCTGCTCCAGGCGCTGCTGGATGCGTCGGGCAGTGAAGGCCTGGACCGCGTTGGAGATTTCCTTGGTGTCGTCGTGGGGGCGGTCGAGGTTGCGCTGGATACTTTCGACTTCAAGGCCAAAGCTGCCTGCAGTGGCCTTGCTCAGCATGCGCTTGAAATTGTCGCGGGCGATCTCGAGCAGCAGGCCCACCTCGCCGGACTGGATCAGCAGCGAGTCGGCGTCCAGCAGCCGCTCATCGTACAGGCACGGCGAGCTGGTCAGGGCCGGGATCGCCGGCAACGCCTTGAGCTGGTGCTTGTCGAGCATCTTCTTCAGACGCTCCAGCGGCACGGCCTTGAGTGTGCGACCGGTCAGCTCTTCCAGGCGCTTCAGGTCCAGCAGGTGGCTCTGGGGAAACAGCACCATGAGCGCGCCGACTTCGTCGTCCAGCAGAACGGCCTGGACGCGCGATTTCGCGGGCAGCCGCGGGTGTTCGGACACCTCGCGATAGACTACGCCGAGCTTGTCCAGCAGCAGTCGGATGACCGACGGAGCGTGCGGGGTTGCGGTGTCCAAGGCCACTTCAGTCATGGTCTGTTTCCAAAGGTGTCTTTTTAAACGCGAAGTATAACCATCCTGAGCCCCGAACTGGGGCACGAATGGGACCGGCGTCACACTTGGCCGTATTGTTGGCCGTGACGCAGCCACCGATCCAGCAGCGGGCTGACATGATCGGGCCAGCGTGCCAGCAATGCCTGTGCGGCGTCGCGTACCGCGGGCAGCAGGTCGGCGTCACGCATCAGGTCGGCGACCTTGAATTGCAGCAGGCCGGTCTGGCGGGTGCCGAGCATTTCGCCGGGGCCGCGCAGCTCGAGATCCTTCTCGGCGATGATGAAGCCATCGTTGGTCTCGCGCATGATCCCTAAGCGTTCGCGGCCGATCTGCGACAGTGGCGGGTGATAGAGCAGCACGCAATGGCTGACTGCGCTGCCCCGACCGACCCGGCCACGCAACTGGTGAAGCTGGGCCAGGCCCAGGCGCTCAGGGTTTTCGATGATCATCAGGCTGGCGTTGGGCACGTCCACCCCCACTTCGATCACCGTGGTGGCCACCAGCAGTTGCAGATGGCCGGCCTTGAATTCGGCCATCACTGCGGCTTTTTCCGCAGGTTTCATGCGCCCGTGGATCAGGCCCACACGCAGCTCGCCGAGCGCGCTGCCAAGCTCTTCGAAAGTACTCTCGGCGGCCTGGCAGGTCAGTTCTTCGGATTCTTCGATCAGGGTGCACACCCAGTAGGCCTGGCGCCCTTCGGCGCAGGCAGCGCGGACCCGCTCGACCACCTCGAAGCGGCGGCTGTCGGCCACCAGCACGGTATTGACCGGCGTTCGACCAGGCGGCAGCTCATCAAGAATGGAGGTGTCGAGATCGGCGTAGGCGCTCATGGCAAGGGTACGCGGGATGGGGGTGGCGGTCATTATCAACTGGTGCGGACACAGCGTGCCGTTCACGCCCTTCTTGCGCAGGGCCAGCCGTTGCTGCACGCCGAAACGGTGCTGTTCGTCGATGATCGCCAGGGCCAGGTGGCGAAACTTCACTTCTTCCTGGAACAGCGCATGGGTGCCGACCACCATGGGGGCGCCGCCGGCGATCTGCTCCAGCGCACTGGCGCGGGCCTTGCCCTTGAGCTTGCCGGCCAGCCAGGCGACTTCTATGCCCAAGGGTTCGAGCCAGCGCTTGAAGGTGATGTAGTGCTGTTCGGCGAGGATCTCGGTAGGCGCCATCAGCGCGACCTGGTAACCGGCCTCCAATGCCTGCAGCGCTGCCAGCGCAGCAACCACGGTCTTGCCGGCACCCACGTCACCTTGCACCAGGCGCATCATCGGTTCTGGCTGGCTGAGGTCGTAGGCGATCTCGTTGCCGACCCGCTGCTGGGCACCGGTGGGGCTGAATCCGAGGTTGGCCAGGTATTGTCCGGGCAGGCGGCTGGCCTTGGGCAGCACCGGGGCTCGCAGGGCGCGCAGGCTCTCACGCAGGCGCTGCTGGGAGAGCTGGTGCGTGAGCAGTTCCTCGAACGCGAGGCGGTGCTGGGCCCAGTGCTGGCCTTCGGCAAGCTCGTCGAGGTCGGCGTCGGCGGGTGGGTTGTGCAGATAGCGAATGGCGTCGTCCAGTGGCGCCAGGTGATAGTCGCGGGCCAGCTCATCCGGCAGCCAGTCGGGCAGGCTACGCGGGCCGAGCTTGCTCAGGCTGAGCTGGCAGAGCAGGCGCAGCCGCTGCTGGGTGAGGCCTTCGGTGGTCGGGTAGATCGGGGTGAGCGTCTGCTCGACCGGCGGTGGCGGCTCGTCGCCGTTGAGCGCGCGGTATTCCGGATGATAGATCTCAAGGCCAGAGGCGCCGGGGCGTGCTTCACCGTAGCAGCGTAGGTGGGTGCCACGCTTGAGGCCTTCTTTCTGCGCGTTGCTGAAGTGATAGAAGCGCAGGCTCAGCACGCCCGTGCCGTCGCCCAGGCGCACTACCAAGCTGCGGCGCTTGCCCATGGTCACGTCGGCACCGCTGACCACGCCTTCGATCACGGCATCCTGACCCGGACGCAGGGCGCCGATCGGTACGACGCGGGTGCGATCCTGATAACGCAGTGGCAGGTGGAATAGCAAGTCCTGCAGGCTTTCCAGGCCGACCTTGGCGAGCTTTTCCGCCATGGCCTCGCCGACGCCCTTGAGCTCTGTGACCGGGACCTTCGACAACTCCGTCATGGCATCAGGCCGGCTGTGGCGCAGGCGCCTTGGCGACCGAACAGAGGCGGATCGAGTCGGCGAGGATCTCGATGGCCTTTGGCCGTGGGAAGCTGGCGCGCCAGGCGATGGCCACGGTTCGGAACGGTGCAGGCGCTGTCAGTGGACGCACTTCGATGACGCCCGGGGCGTAGTGATGGCTGTGCACCGCCGACAACGGCAGGATCGAAACACCCAGGCCCGAGGCGACCATATGCCGGATGGTCTCCAGCGAGCTGGATTCGACCGTGGTGTGCTTCGAAGCATCGTTACCCTTGTTCAACGTCGGGCAGGCTTCGAGCACCTGGTCGCGGAAGCAGTGACCCTCGCCAAGCAGCAGCAGGCTCTTGTCGTTGAGCAAGGCGGTGTCGATGGTCTTCTTGGCGGTCCAGGGGTGGTCGGCCGGCATCAGCGCACAGAACGGCTCATCGTACAGCGGCAGCGTCAGCACGTCGGCCTCGTTGAACGGCAGCGCGATGATCACCGCGTCCAGTTCGCCGTTGCGCAGTTTCTCGCGCAGCACGTGGGTGAAGTTCTCTTCGATGTACAGCGGCATCTGCGGGGCGACCCGGTGCAGCTGTGGAATCAGGTGCGGGAACAGGTAGGGGCCGACGGTATAGATGGCGCCGACCTTCAGCGGTGCGGTGAGCTGGTTCTTGCCGGCCTGGGCCAGTTCGCGAATGCCCTGGGCCTGCTCGAGCACCTTCTGCGCCTGGGCGACGATGCTTTCGCCGACCGGTGTCAGGCGCACGGCGCTCTTGCTGCGTTCGAAGATCAGCACGCCCAGCTCGTCCTCAAGCTTCTTCACCCCGACCGACAGGGTCGGCTGGCTGACGTGGCAACGCTCGGCGGCGTGGCCGAAGTGCTGCTCCTGAGCGAGTGTGACGATGTAGCGGAGTTCAGTGAGGGTCATAACGTGCGTCCATGAAGTTGCGGCCCCAGCATAGCGGGTGCAATCGATAGACGCACGTTATCAGACTTGCGGTTTTGTGACAGATGCAATGTATCAGCGCTTGTCCAACGAGTAGACGAAGGGCGCCACTACCTCGATCGTGCCATTGTTCAACAACTCCGCAGGCGGCTTGGGTACCGTGCCGGCGCGGCGGATCATGTCCATCGTCGCGCGGTCCAGTGCAGCACTGCCTGAGCCTCCGGCCAATGAATACGACAGCACCTTGCCTTCGGCATCGACCACGAAGCGCAGTCGGTTGATCCCTTGCAGGCCACGGCGACGCGCGTCTTCCGGGTACCTCTTGTACTTCGCCAGGTGACGCAGCAGGTCGCTTTGCCACGTCGGCAGGGCGTTGCTGTTGGAGGCGATACTCGGCTGCGGCGCTGCCGATTTCTGCGGCGGCGCGTTGCTGGGCGCGGTATCGGCCACTTGTTCCTTGGCCGGTGGTTCGTCCTTCGGCGGCTCAGGCTTTTTCTCGGGCTTGGGCGGCTGGGGCTTGGCCTTCGGCTTGGGCGGCTTCGGGATCGCGATTTTCGGTTTCGGAGCCTCCACCAGCTTGGGCAGCGGTGGCTCTTCGACCGGCGCAGGCGGCTTTGGAGCCGCTTTCGGTGGTGGCGGTGGCGCGGGCTCTGGGATCGGCGCCAGCTCGACCATCATCGCTGCCGGCGGCAGCTCGATAGCCTGGGGCACCGACCAGTTGAGCGTCAGCACTACGGCGATCACGTGCACACCGAGCACGGCTGCGAGGCTGCCACCGTAGCGCACCAGGTTGGAGCGCTTGTTCGTCATTTCTTGGCTGCCGTCTCGAGTCCGACCAGACCGACCTTGAGGTAGCCGGCCGCGCGCATGGTGTTCATGACTTCCATCAGGTCGCCGTAGTCAACACCCTTGTCGGCCTGGAAGAAGATGGTGGTTTCCTTGTCGCCCTTGGTCTTGGCGTCGAGCATCGCGCCAAGCTGTTCGGGCAGGGGCACCGCGTCATCGCCGACGTACAGCTTCTTGTCGGCCTTGACGCTGACGAACACCGGTTTCTCGGGCCTCGGTGCGGGTTTTGCGGTCGAGGCCGGCAGGTCGACCTTGATGTCGACCGTCGCCAGTGGTGCGGCAACCATGAAGATGATCAGCAGTACCAGCATCACGTCGATGAACGGCGTGACGTTGATTTCGTGGTTCTCGGCGAGGTCGTCGCCACCTTCGTTGAGATGCAGGCCCATGGCTTACCCCACTTTCACCATGTGCGGGGCGGCGCGCTCGCCAGCCTGATGGTCCAGGTCACGGCTGACCAGCAGCAGGACCTGCGCCGAGGCGTCGGAGACCTGCGCCTTGTAGCCGGCGATGGAACGGGCGAAGACGTTGTAGATGACCACGGCCGGGATCGCGGCGACCAGGCCCAGGGCGGTGGCCAGCAGGGCTTCGGCGATGCCTGGGGCAACGACGGCGAGGTTGGTGGTCTGGGTCTTGGCGATGCCGATGAAGCTGTTCATGATGCCCCACACGGTGCCGAACAGGCCGACGAATGGCGCGGTGGAGCCGATGGTGGCGAGCACGCCGGTGCCGCTGCTCATGTTGCGACCGCTGGCGGCGACCAGACGCTCCAGGCGGAAGCTGACACGTTCCTTGATGCCTTCCTTCTCGCGGGCGTTGGCCGACAGGCGCATTTCCTCGAGGGCGTCGTGGACCAGGGTGTGGGCCAGGGTGCCTTCCTTTTGGGCGACGCTGCTGGCTTCTTTCAGGCTGGCGGACTTCTTCAGCAGGGCGATTTCACTGCGCAGGCGACGCTTGGCGCCCATCAGCTCGAAGCCCTTGGCGATCCAGATGGTCCAGGTGATGATGGAGGCGATGACCAGGCCGATCATCACCGCCTTCACGACGATATCGGCGTTCTTGTACATGCCCCATGGGGACAGGTCGTGGGCCATGCCCAGCGAGGTGTCCTCGACCAGCGCTTCGCCGTTCTCGTCTGCTGGCGCCTGGGCCTCGGCGGGCTCAGCGCCGTTGGCAGGTGCCTGGCCGGTGGCGGCCGGGTCAGCCGGAGCGACTGCAGCAGGAGGGGTGGCGCCGTTGGCGGCAGGCTCTTCAGCCATGGCGGCCGGGGCCAGCACCAGGCTGAACAGCAGCGCGGCGATGGCGCGCCAGGCGCGCGACGTGGTTGGCGAAGCGGAAGGTTGAGTACGAGTCATGCTGGCCGGACCTGATGAAGAAAAATAAGGTGGTGTTCTCCATGGCCTCGAGGCGGGCCGAGAACTGATCAGGGCGCCATTATTGCAAGTAATTCTTGTTAACAAAAGTAATAGAGTAACTTTTTTTACGCCTTGGATAGCCGCTGATCGTCTAATACGGCTAGCCTGGGCCTTTCGTTATGGAGTGAAGTGATGTCGGATCTGTCCGCGATGATCGTAGGTTGTGGTGATGTAGGCAGCCGCCTGGCCCGGCAACTGCTTGCCCGCGGCTGGCAGGTGCATGGGCTGCGCCGCACGGTGGGACAACTGCCTGCAGGCGTTCTGCCGGTGGCGGCCGATCTGTCCGACGCCAGTGTTCCTGCCGCCTGGCCCGAGCGTTCGCCGGACTACCTGGTGTATTGCGTGGCGGCCAGCCAGCACGATGAAGCCGGTTATCGGGCCGCCTATGTCGAGGGTTTGCGCAACGTACTGGCCTGGTTGGCGCACAAAGGGCAACGCCCGCGCCGCTTGCTGTTCGTGTCCAGCAGCAGTGTCTATGCGCAGCAGGACGGCGAGTGGGTCGAGGAAGGTGCGGCCACCGAGCCCGAGGGGTATTCGGGGCGGATCATGCTGGAGGCCGAACGCCTGGCGCTCGAGAGCGGGATTCCCGCCAGCGTGGTGCGCCTGACGGGTATCTATGGTCCCGGCCGCGAATGGCTGCTGAGCCAGGTGCGCCAGGGATACCGGGTGGTCGAGGAGCCACCGCTGTACGGCAATCGCATTCATGCCGAGGACGCGGCCGGGTTGCTGGCGTTCCTGCTGCAGGCTGACGCGGAAGGCGTGGAGCTGCAGGACTGCTACATCGGTGTCGACGACGATCCAGCCCCGCTGGCCGAGGTGGTGGCCTGGCTGCGTCAGTACATGGGCGTTACCGAGTGGTCGGACGAGCAGCGCGTGCGCCGCACCGGCAGCAAGCGCTGCAGCAATGCGCGGGCGCGGGCGCTGGGTTGGGCGCCGCAGTATGCGAGCTACAAGGAAGGCTACGCGGCGATCCTGAAAGGCTGAACCTGCACACCACCGCCCTTGAGGCTGGCCGGATACTTGTAGGAGCGGGCTCGCCCGCGAACACGGGCGCAGCCCGTGCCAGGCAACGCGGTGTCTCTTTCGCGGGCAAGTCGGGGCGCCGAACTGCCGTTCCTACAGAGGGATTGAGCTGGCTGTCAGATTTTCAACAAGCCAGCTGCTCCTGCAAGTGGATCAGTCGCGTTCAAGCACCCACTGCCGCGCGCCAGCCGCGAGCTCCGGCATTTCGTCGGGCTGCGCCCGGTTGACCGCGCGGAAAATCTCCAGCTTGTCGTCATCACGCTTGAACACCCACGGGGCGCCGCGTTGGTCACGCTCCAGCCAGAGGCTGTCGTTGTCGCCGCCCATGGACGCGCAATCTCCGGCCAGGCACAGGGCGTAACGGTCCAGATCGGGCAGGCCGG
Organism: Pseudomonas sp. SYWMCR5; assembly: GCF_057197165.1. NCBI lineage: Bacteria > Pseudomonadati > Pseudomonadota > Gammaproteobacteria > Pseudomonadales > Pseudomonadaceae > Pseudomonas > Pseudomonas sp. SYWMCR5. The sequence continues at coordinate 24,025 of NZ_JBXUNH010000012.1, read as the reverse complement.
TCACGCCGCCGTCGTCGGCGAAGCGGACCTTGGCGCCCTGGCCCGGGCCTTCGACGATTTTCCATTCACCGCCCAGGTATGCCTTGTACAGCGCCTTCTCGAAGCTGCCGCCCAGTGGGGCGTCGGCCGGTGCCGGGGGCTTGCTGCGCACGAAGGTCTGTTTGGCGCCGGAGGTATCGGTCGTTTGCAATTCGTCGCCGTCGAGGCTCAATCGCTCGCTCTGGCCGCCTTCGAAATTGGCTTGCCATTGTTTGTCCGCCGCGACGAGGCTGCCCTCGGCGGCTTCGAAGCCATTGCTGTAGCGAGCTTGCTGGCTGGCGACGTCGATCTTCCATTCGAACACCGGGCCATGGCTGGAGAGCGCCTTGCGCAAGCTGTCGCCCTTGACGGCGGCGTCGATGGCATCCTGGTTGATCCAGGTGCCGTTGAAATCTTCAGGTTTGTGGCTGGCGCAGCCGCCCAGAAGCAGGGCTGCCAGCGCGAGAGGCAGGGCATGACGCATGGTGGTAACCTTCAGGAAGGGAAGGCGACAGGCCGGGCGCCTGCCGCCTGGGCATCACTCGATGACGAGGATGGCGTCCATCTCGACTTGCGAGCCCTTGGGCAGGGCAGCCACGCCGATCGCGGCGCGGGCCGGGTAGGGCTGCTCGAAGTAGCGGCCCATGACCTCATTGACCTTGGCGAAGTGGCTCAGGTCGGTGAGGAAGATGTTCAGCTTGACGATATCCTTGAACGAACCGCCAGCGGCCTCGGCAACAGCCTTGAGGTTTTCGAAGACTTGCACGGTCTGTGCCTCGAAGCCTTCAACCAGCTCCATGGTCTTGGGGTCCAACGGAATCTGGCCCGACATGTAGACGGTGTTGCCGGCCTTGATCGCCTGGGAGTAGGTGCCGATGGCGGCAGGGGCCTTGTCGCTGTTGATGACAGTCTTGGTCATGTTGACTCCTTGCGGTTGACGGACTACGCACGCGTTCGGGTGATGCGGACCACGCCGGTCAGGGTGCGCAGCTTCTTGATCACGCGAGCCAGGTGCACGCGGTCGCGCACGCTGACCACCAGTTGGACCACGCTGACGCGACCGTCGCGCTCATCCATGCTGATCTTCTCGATGTTGCCGTCGGCGGCGTTGACGCTGCTGGCCAGCAGGGCGATCAGGCCGCGCTGGTGCTCCAGCTCGACGCGCAGTTCGACGTTGAACTCGCCGGTGACGTCCTTGGCCCAGGAGAGCTGCAGGCACTTCTCCGGGTTGTGCCGGATTTCACTGATGTTGCGGCAGTCTTCCAGGTGGACGACCATGCCCTTGCCCGCCGACAGGTGGCCGACGATGGGGTCCCCCGGGATCGGCGTGCAGCACTTGGCGTAGCTGAGCACCAGGCCTTCTGTGCCGCGGATCGCCAGCGGGCCCTCGGGCGATGGCAGTTGCTCGCCTTCGGCCGACAGCAGGCGGCGTGCGACCACGTAGGCCATGCGGTTACCCAGGCCGATGTCTTCGAGCAGGTCTTCGACGAGCTCCAGACGGTATTCGGTGAGGATGGCCTGGACGCGCTCGTCGGCGATCTTGTCCAGGCTGCTGTCGAAGCCGGTCAGCACTTTGTTCAGCAGGCGTTCGCCGAGGCTGATGGATTCGGAGCGTCGCTGCTGCTTGAGCGCATGGCGAATGTGCGTGCGCGCCTTGCCGGTCACCACGAAGTTGAGCCAGGCCGGGTTCGGGCGTGCGCCCGGGGCGCTGACGATCTCGACCGTCGAGCCACTTTGCAGCGGCTCGGAGAGCGGTGCCAGGCGACGGTTGATGCGGCAGGCGATGCAGCTGTTGCCGACGTCGGTGTGCACCGCGTAGGCGAAGTCGACGGCCGTGGAGCCTTTGGGCAGCTCCATGATCCGGCCTTTGGGGGTGAAGACGTAGACCTCGTCCGGGAACAGGTCGATCTTCACGCTCTCGATGAACTCCAGCGAGTTGCCGGCCCGCTGCTGCAGCTCGAGGATGCCCTTGACCCATTGGCGGGCGCGGGCGTGGCTGCCCTTGGGCTGCTCTTCCTCGTTCGACTTGTACAGCCAGTGCGCCGCGATGCCGTTATTGGCCATCTCTTCCATTTCGCGGGTGCGGATCTGGATTTCGATGGGCACGCCGTGCATGCCGAACAGCGTGGTGTGCAACGACTGGTAGCCGTTGGCCTTGGGAATCGCGATGTAGTCCTTGAAGCGCCCCGGCAGTGGCTTGTACAGGTTGTGCACGGCACCCAGCACGCGGTAGCAGGTGTCGACCTTGTCTACGATGATGCGGAAGGCGTACACGTCCATGATTTCGTTGAAGGCGCGGCGCTTGCCGCGCATCTTCTTGTAGATGCCATAGAGGTGTTTCTGTCGGCCGCTGACCTCGCCCTCGATGCCATCCGCGGCCAGGCAGTTGGCCAGCGAGGTCTCGATCTTGGCGACGATTTCCTTGCGGTTGCCGCGCGCGCTCTTCACCGCTCGGTGAATGAGCGAGGAGCGCATGGGGTGCATGGCCTTGAAGCCCAGGTCCTCGAACTCAACGCGCACGGTGTGCATGCCCAGGCGGTTGGCGATGGGGGCGTAGATCTCGAGGGTTTCCTTGGCGATGCGCCGGCGCTTTTCGCCGGACAGCACTTCCAGGGTGCGCATGTTGTGCAGGCGGTCGGCCAGCTTGACCAGGATCACGCGGATATCGCGGGCCATGGCCATGGCCATCTTCTGGAAGTTCTCGGCTTGCGCCTCGGCCTTGGTCTCGAAGTTCATCTGGGTCAGCTTGCTGACCCCGTCGACCAGCTCGGCGACGGTTTCGCCGAACTGCTGGCTGAGAGCTTCCTTGGCGATGCCGGTGTCTTCGATCACGTCGTGCAGCATGGCGGCCATCAGGCTCTGATGGTCCATGTGCATATCGGCGAGAATGCTGGCGACCGCCAGCGGATGGGTCACGTAGGGCTCGCCACTGCGGCGGCGCTGGCCATCGTGTGCCTGCTCGGCATAGAAATAGGCCCGGCGCACCAGATTGACCTGGTCGGGGCCCAGATAGGTCGACAGCCGCTCGGCGAGGGCTTCTATACCCGGCATGGTTTCACCTCTTGCAGAGGAAGAGGATCGTGTGCCGCGCGACGTCGACCGGGCATGAATCAGACGGCCTCGTTGTTCTCGTCCTCGAACGCAGCGAACACCGGATCCTCGGTGACGATCTCTTCGGCGGCGATGAATTCATTGGTCACGATGCCTTCGGCGATTTCGCGCAGGGCGACGACGGTTGGCTTGTCGTTTTCCCACGCCACGCGTGGCTCTTTGCCGCCGGTGGCCAGTTGGCGGGCGCGCTTGGTCGAGAGCATGACCAGCTCGAAGCGGTTATCCACGTGTTCCAGGCAGTCTTCAACAGTTACGCGGGCCATGGTCTTCCTCAGTAGCAGATGCGATTAGCGTGCAGCCCAGAATGGGCAGGCGGACTCGATAGTTTAAAAAATCACCAGCCAATAGGGAAGGCCTGTTTTGTCTGGTGATCCGTGTCAGCTGCTCGTGGGAGCGGGCTTGCCCGCGAAAGGGCCGTAACAGACGGCCTCTCACTTGAATCTGACGATAACGCTTCCCGCCCCGCGAACACAACAGCTTCACAACATCGCGTCACGCAATCGCGGGGTCAGCTCCTCGAACAGCGTCTGCACCGAGCGCAGCGCGCGGCAATCGGGGCGGGTCAGCAGCCACAACTGGGTGTCGCAGCCTGGCAGCGCGCCGCTCAAGGCCTCAACGCCGGGCAGGGTATCGACCATATAGTCGGCCAGTGCCGCCACCCCCATGCCGGTGCTGACCAACTGAGCAATGGTCGACATGCCACTGCACTGGTAACGCGGGATCAGGTCGGGGTGCTGCTGGTTGCGCCAGACCACCGTGGGGTGGTCCTGCATGGCGTCGTCCGGGGCGATCCACGGCACGCTGTTTGGCGACTCGGCCAGGCGCTCGCGAAACTCCGGGCGGCCGCAGATCACGTAGGACGTTGAGCCCAGGCAGCGTCCGACCAGATGCTCCGGCGGTGTGTTGGTCAGGCGCAGGGCGATGTCGGCGTCGCGGCGGCTGAGGTTGGCGAAGGTGTTGGAGGTGCCCATCTCCAGCGACAGCGCGGGGTAGTTGGGCATGAACTCGGCCAGCGCGGGGAGCAACAGGCTGTGCAGCACGGCTTCGGTGCAGGTCAGGCGCACCGTGCCGCTGACCACCTGCTCGCCGCTGGTCAGGGCGATGCGCGCGGCGTCCAGCGCCTGCTCGGCACGCTCTGCCTGTTCGGCGAGGGCCTGCGCGGTGTCGGTCGGCAGGTAGCCCTTGCGGCTCTTGACGAACAGCGCAGTGCCCAGCGCCGACTCCAGCCGCCGGATCGAGCGGAATACCGTTGAAACATCGACCTTAAGGAGCTCGGCGGCCTTGGCCAGTGAGCGACCACGTTCCAGCGCCAGGACCAGGGCGAGGTCCGCGTGATTGATCTGATATTGCATTTGTGCACGCTCTGCTTGCCGATTTGCCAATGTCTGTTGCACTGGAGCCCACTTTATAGTGGAACGGCCCCCGGGAATCAATGCGCCCGGCGAGCGACAGAATTCCCCCACGATGGGGCAGTGAAAAGAACAACAGCAGCAACCATCGTCGCCCTCGAGGCGCCAGCCGTATCCCCACATCGCCGCTCCGAATCAAAGGATGTACAGCCATGACGTCGGTCTCCCCGTGCGCCCGTTCTTCCCGCGAGATGAATGAATTCCTGGAAGCCCACCCGGACACGCAGTACGTCGATCTGTTGATCTCCGACATGAACGGCGTGGTGCGCGGCAAGCGCATCGAGCGGGCCAGCCTGCACAAGGTCTACGAGAAGGGCATCAACCTGCCGGCTTCGCTGTTCGCCCTGGACATCAACGGCTCGACCGTCGAAAGCACGGGCCTTGGCCTGGACATCGGCGACGCCGACCGCATCTGCTACCCGATCCCCGGTTCGCTCTCCAATGAGCCCTGGCAGAAGCGCCCGACGGCCCAGTTGCTGATGACCATGCACGAAATCGAAGGCGAGCCGTTCTTCGCCGATCCACGCGAAGTGCTGCGCCAGGTGGTGAGCAAGTTCGATGCGCTGGGCCTGGAAATCTGCGCGGCGTTCGAGCTGGAGTTCTACCTGATCGACCAGGACAATCTGAACGGTCGACCGCAGCCGCCGCGTTCGCCGATCTCGGGCAAGCGCCCGCAGTCGACCCAGGTCTACCTGATCGATGACCTGGACGAGTACGCCGACTGCCTGCAGGACATGCTCGAAGCCGCCAAGGAGCAAGGCCTGCCGGCCGATGCGATCGTCAAGGAAAGTGCTCCGGCGCAGTTCGAGGTCAACCTGCACCATGTCGCCGACCCGCTCAAGGCCTGCGACTACGCGATCCTGCTCAAGCGCCTGATCAAGAACATCGCCTACGACCATGAGATGGACTCGACCTTCATGGCCAAGCCCTATCCGGGCCAGGCGGGTAACGGCCTGCATGTGCACATCTCGCTGCTGGACAAGAAAACCGGCAAGAACATCTTCGCCAACGATGACGCGCTGCAGAGCGAAACCCTGCGCCACGCCATTGGCGGTGTGCTGGAAACCATGCCGGCGTCGATGGCCTTCCTGTGCCCGAACATCAACTCTTACCGCCGCTTTGGCGCCCAGTTCTATGTGCCGAACGCACCGAGCTGGGGCCTGGACAACCGTACCGTGGCCCTGCGCGTGCCCACCGACAGCAGCGATAACCTGCGCATCGAGCACCGTGTCGCAGGGGCCGATGCCAACCCTTACCTGATGCTCGCCGCGATTCTCGCAGGCATCCACCACGGCCTGACCAACAAGGTCGAGCCCGGCGCGCCGATCGAGGGCAATTCGTACGAGCAGCTCGAGCAGAGCCTGCCGAACAACCTGCGTGACGCCTTGCGCGCGCTGGATGACAGCGAAGTCCTCAACCAATACATCAGCCCGGAATACATCGACATCTTCGTGGCCTGCAAGGAAAGCGAGCTGGCGGAGTTCGAAGTGTCGATCTCCGACCTCGAATACAACTGGTACCTGCACACGGTGTAAGCCCATGAGCGCAAACGCGGTTCCCTTGATCGGTGTCAGCGCCTGCCGCCAGCAGGTTGGGAAGAACTCGTCGCACACGGTGGGCGACAAGTATGTCGAGGCGGCAGGTTTTGCCGGGTTGCCGCTGATCCTGCCGGCGCGCGACACGGCCAGCGACCCGCAGGCGCTGCTGGCGCGCCTGAATGGCATTCTTTTTACCGGCTCGCCTTCAAATGTCGAGCCGCATCATTACAATGGCGCCCCCAGCGTGGACGGTACCCGGCACGACGTTGCGCGTGATCGCCTGACCCTGCCGTTGCTGCAGGCCGCCATTGCCGCCGGCGTGCCGGTGTTGTGCATCTGCCGTGGATTCCAGGAACTCAACGTGGCCTTGGGTGGCACTCTGCACCAGCGGGTGCAGGAACTGCCCGGCTACCTGGACCACCGCGAACCTGAGGACGCACCCCTGGAGGTGCAATACGGGCCTCGACACACGGTCGGCATTGCGCCGGGCGGATTGTTCGAGCGCCTGGGCCTGGCTGCGCAGTTCGAGGTCAACTCGCTGCATAGCCAGGGCATCGACCGTCTGGCCCCGGGCCTGCGTGTCGAGGCACGGGCCCCGGATGGCCTGATCGAAGCGGTGTCGATGACTGATGCGCCGGGCTTCGTGCTTGGCGTGCAATGGCACCCGGAGTGGCGTTTCGCCGAAAACCCGGTCTCCCTACGTCTGTTTCAGGCGTTTCGCGAGGCCTGCATTGCCCATGCTGCTCGGGAGGGTTCGCGCCAGAAGGCATTCTGACGTTACCCGAAGGTCTCGGATGACCCACCCCCTGCAGCAAGCTTTCAATGAGTGAAAGCGGGCCTTGTTCGCAAGGCCTGTGAAAACAATACCAATAGCAACGGCAAATAACTCATGAGCGAATACACAGAAGCCGGCCGCCCTCCCGATGTGGCGGCCGACGCGGGCAGCAACACCCAGCGTGCCAGCAAAGGCCTGGCCAAAGGTCGCCTGGGCCTGCTGGCCAGCGTGGTGCTGGGCATCTCCACCATTGCCCCGGTCTATACCCTGACCGGCGCCCTCGGCCCGACCGTACGCGAAGTCGGCGCCCATCTGCCGGCGGTCTTTATCGTCGGCTTCCTGCCGATGCTGCTGGTTGCCCTCGGCTACCGCGAGCTGAACGCCGCGGAGCCCGACAGCGGCACCTCTTTCACCTGGTCGGCACGTGCCTTCGGCCCGATGATCGGCTGGATCGGTGGCTGGGGGCTGGTCGTTGCCACCACCATCGTGCTGTCGAACCTGGCCGGTGTGGCGGTCGATTTCTTCTACCTGTTCATCGGACAGATCACGGGGCATCACGCGTATGCCGCGCTGGCGGACAACCTGCTGATCAACGTCACCACCTGTTGTGCGTTCATCGCCCTGGCGGTGTGGATCTGCTGTCGGGGCATGGGCACCACCATGACCGTGCAGTACGGCCTGGTCGCCCTGCAATTGCTGGTGTTGGTGGGCTTTGGTTTTGCGGCTTTCGGCGAGACCACTGCGCCGCCGCCGCTGGAGTTCGATTTCGCCTGGTTCAACCCCTTCGGTGTCGAATCGTTCTCGGCCTTCGCGGCCGGCCTGTCGCTGTCGATCTTCATCTTCTGGGGCTGGGACGTGTGCCTGACCGTCAGCGAAGAGTCCATCGGCAGCGACGAAGTGCCCGGCAAGGCGGCCACCTGGACGGTGCTGCTGATCCTGGGGCTGTACCTGTTCACCGCCATTGCCACCTTGCAATTCGCCGGTATCAGCGACAGCGGCCTGGGCCTGGGTAATCCGCGCATCCAGGAGAACGTCTTCGCCCACCTGGCCGGCCCGGTCATGGGGCCGCTGGCGATCCTGATGTCGATTGCGGTGTTGGCCAGCACCGCGGCATCGCTGCAGTCGACCTTCGTGTCTCCTGCGCGCACCCTGCTCGCCATGGGCTACTACGGTGCCGTGCCGCAGCGTTTCGCCAGCGTCTGCCCGCGTTCGCAGACGCCGCGCTACGCGACCATCTGTGCGGGCGTGGCGGCGGCCTTGTTCTACGTGACCATGCGCACCCTGAGCGAGAACGTGCTGGCAGATACCATCACCGCGCTGGGGATGATGATCTGCTTCTACTATTCGCTGACCGCGTTCGCCTGTGTCTGGTACTTCCGCGACAGCCTGTTCGACAGCCTGCGCCACTTCTTCATGCGCGGCCTGTGCCCGCTGGTGGGTGGGGTGATCCTGTCGGTGATCTTCGTGCGTACCGCGATCGACAGCGCTTCGCCCGACTTTGGCAGCGGCTCGCATGTAGGCGGGCTGGGGCTGGTATTCGTGATCGCGGCGATCATCTCGGTGCTGGGCATCGTGCTGATGATGCTGTCGCGGCTGCGCGCCCCGGCGTACTTCCTCGGGGCAACCTTGCAGCAGCAGGCGAAACTTCAGTTGCAGGAATAAGGCGTAGGTGGGGCTGCTGTGCAGCCTGATCGCGGGGCAAGCCCGCTCCTACAGGTGCGGTGCCGTACCTGTAGGAGCGGGCTTGCCCCGCGATTGTTTCAGCCGACCAACTGCTTCAACAGCGCACCATGGCGCTGCTGCTGCTTCTTGAGCAGCAACCGGTTCGAACGGAACACCGACTTCAGGTCTTCGAGCGCGTCTTCGAAGTCGTCGTTGACGATGACGTAGTCGAACTCGTTGTAATGCACCATCTCGCTGACCGCTTCCTTCATGCGCCCGGCAATGATCTCTTCGCTGTCCTGGCCGCGTCCGTCCAGACGCTGACGCAGGGCTTCCTGGCTCGGTGGCAGGATGAAGATCGACAGGGCCTCGGGCATCAGCTTGCGCACCTGCTGCGCACCCTGCCAGTCGATTTCCAGGATCAGGTCGAAGCCTTGTTCGAGGGTTTCCTGCAGCGCGCTGCGCGAGGTGCCGTAGTAGTTGCCGAACACCTCGGCGTGCTCGAGGAAGTCGCCTTGGGCGATCAATGCCTTGAACTCCTCGTGAACCACGAAGTGGTAGTTCACCCCGTGAGCCTCGCCCGGGCGCATGGCGCGGGTGGTATGGGAGACAGACACGCGGATCTGCTGGTCTTGCGCGGTCAGGGCGGTGACCAGGCTGGTCTTGCCAGCGCCGGAAGGCGCCGAAACGATGTAGAGGGTGCCGCTGCTGTGGTTCATGGTGGGGTGGCCTTACTCGATGTTCTGTACTTGTTCACGCATCTGTTCGATCAGCACCTTCAGGTTGACCGCCGCCTGGGTGCTGCGCGAGTCGAAGGCCTTGGAGCCGAGCGTGTTCGCCTCGCGGTTGAGTTCCTGCATCAGGAAGTCCAGGCGTCGTCCGGCGGCGCCGCCCGACTTGAGCACTCGGCGCACCTCGGTGACGTGGGTGCTGAGGCGGTCGAGTTCTTCGGCGACGTCGCTCTTTTGTGCCAGCAGTACCATTTCCTGCTCCAGACGCTGCGGGTCGAGTTCGGCCTGCAGGTCGTTGAAGCGGTCGACGATGCGCTGGCGCTGGGCTGCCAGCATCTGCGGCACCAGGGTGCGCAGTGTGGCGACCTCGCTGGTCATGGCGTCCAGGCGCTCGTTGATCAGTCGTGCCAGCTCCTGGCCTTCGCGCAGGCGACCGGCCTTGAGTTCGGCCAGCGCCTCGTCGAACAGGGCGATGGCTTCGGCGTTGAGGGCCTGCGGGTCGGCGGCATCGGCCACCAGCACGCCGGGCCAGGCCAGCACTTCCAGCGGGTTGAGCGGCGCCGGCTGCTTGATCAGCCCGGCCACGGTCTCGGCGGCGGCGACCAGTTGCGCGGCGCGTTCGCGATCGACCTGCAGCGGCTTGCCGGTGCTGTCGTCGGACAGGCGCAAGGTGCATTCGACCTTGCCGCGCGACAGCCCCTGGCGCAGACCTTCACGTACCGCGCCCTCGAGGTCACGCAGGGCTTCCGGCAGGCGCAGGTGCGGTTCGAGATAGCGATGGTTGACCGAGCGCAGCTCCCAGGCCAGGGTGCCCTGGCTGCCGGCGCGCTCGACGCGGGCAAAGGCGGTCATGCTGTGCACCATGGGGAGTACCTCGCGAATTCGGTTTGTACGGGGGAAGCCTTTCGGCTGCAAGGCGCAGGATTGTAGCGCAGTGCGGCGGTGACGCCCAATCGAACCATGCTACAGGGCGGGGCTGCTATCGGTGGGAAAAGTCGACGGGGTGCGAGGCTGCGACAATAGGCATGTCCTCCCAGGACGCGCGGCTCTATAATGGCCGCCAGATTCGATTTCCGGTACAGGTATCCCAGATGAAACGTCCAAGTGGTCGCGCTGCCGATCAGCTTCGCTCGATCCGCATCACCCGCAACTACACCAAGCACGCCGAGGGGTCGGTACTGGTCGAGTTCGGTGACACCAAGGTCATCTGCACGGTCAGCGTCGAGAACGGTGTTCCGCGCTTCCTCAAAGGCCAGGGCCAGGGTTGGTTGACCGCCGAGTACGGCATGCTGCCGCGCTCCACTGGCGAGCGTAACCAGCGTGAGGCCAGCCGTGGCAAGCAGGGCGGTCGCACCCTCGAGATCCAGCGCCTGATCGGCCGTTCGCTGCGTGCGGCACTGGACATGAGCAAGCTGGGCGACATCACGCTGTACGTCGACTGCGATGTGATCCAGGCGGACGGCGGCACTCGCACCGCTTCGATCACCGGCGCCATGGTCGCCCTGTGCGACGCCCTGGCGGTGATCAAGAAGCGTGGCGGTCTAAAGGGCGGCAATCCGCTCAAGCACATGATCGCCGCAGTGTCGGTGGGCATGTACCAGGGCGAGGCAGTGCTGGACCTCGACTACCTCGAAGACTCGGCTGCCGAAACCGACCTCAACGTGGTCATGACCAGCGCCGGTGGCTTCATCGAAGTGCAGGGCACTGCCGAAGGCGCGCCGTTCCAGCCTGAAGACTTCAACGCCATGCTGGCGCTGGCGCAGAAGGGCATGACCGAGATCTTCGACCTGCAGCAGGCTGCATTGGCCGACTGAAGCTGCGCCAAGGAGGCGATGGACCCATGAGTGAGACGAATCTGCCGATCGAAACGCCGAGCGCCGAAGTTCGGCAATGGGCGATGTTCTGCCACTTCAGCGCCTTGCTCGGGCTGGTGATGCCGCTCGGGCATCTGCTCGGGCCACTGGTGATGTGGATCTGGAAGCGTGAGGTCGATCCGTTCGTCGATGCCCAGGGCAAGGAGGCGCTGAACTTCCAGATCAGCGTCACCATTGCCGGATTCATCTGCTTCCTGCTGATGTTCGTGGTTATCGGCATCGTGCTGTTCGCCATCCTGGCAGTGGCCGTGCTGATCCTGATCATCCTTGCAGGGGTTCGGGCCAATGAAGGCAAGCCGTACCGCTATCCGCTGATCTGGCGGCCGATCAAGTAGCCCCGCGCGCTCAAGGTAGCTGCAAACCGCCAGCTGCCTTGTGCAGGGCGCGCAGGTGTTCACCGATCTGTTTCACATTGGCCTCGATTGCCGCAATCTCCTTCGCCCGTGCAGGCTCCAGCAATGCCCGTACTTCCTTGTCCAGATCGGTACTCAGGCGCAGCAACTGCGCCTGCCGCTCGCTGCTGACCTTTTCAAGGTGCACGCGCTCCTGAGGTTGGGGCAAGCCGTAGCCATCCGCCTCGAGCAATTCGGCCGGGCGGCTGAGGAACCCACTGTTGGCAAGCATCTTCTGCAGCGTGGCGTTGGCCTTGTCGATGCTGCCGTCCTTGAGTGCGGCGGCGTTCAGGTAACGTTGTTTGACTTCATCCTGTGCCAGTAGCAACTGACGGCGCAGGCTGGCCTGCTCGAGCAGCAGCAAGGCAGCACTGGTGCGCAGATCGGCCTGGGCGAACCAGGGGCGGCGTTGCTCGGCATCCTGGGCCAACCAGTCCTCCACCGCTGTCTGCTTGATCGGCAACTGTTTCTTCAGCACCTCGAACATGGCCTGATAGCGATCGCGATAGGAGTCGAAGCGATACCCCAGGCGCAGCGCCTCACGCGGGTCGTCGAGCACACTGGTGTCGGCCAGCCCCCGCCCCTTGAGCACCTCCAGCAAACCATTGGGCATGATCGCGTCGAGGTCGTTGAAGCGTTGGTCGGCGGTGCCGCTGCGCATCAGCTTGAGGGTTTCCACCGCGCAGTTGTTGGACAGGAAGTAGTAATTGCCGTCGTAGCTCCAGTGCATTTCGGCAGCCTGGCGCACCAGGTCCTCGATCTGCTGGCGGTCGAGCTTGAGCGGCACGGAGGCCAGGCTGCGCAGTTCGGTCTTGGTGTACTCGTCGATCACCTGGCCCAACGGCAGGACGAACAGGCGCGACGGATAGGCGCCGGTCAGGCCGTCCCAGCTGGACAGTTGCACATCATTGACGAACGCGCGGTACGACAACACCAGGTGGCGGTCCAGATCCAGGCGGCAGTCTGGCCCGCGTGGGCGGCCCGGTGCGCAGATCACCAGGCGCAGCATGCTGTGTCCCCAGCGGCTGACCCAGTTCTGGTTGGCCTCGGCAAGCAGGTAGTCGACTTCGTAGACGCGCTCCGGGTCGATCTCGCCCAGTGGCTCTCGGGCGAAGTCGCTGCCGGCGTTAAGGAACGGCAGACCCTTGGCGCAGGTGTCCTGCTTGGGTGCCCAGCCGAAATGATCGCGCAGGTACTGGTTCAAGGCGGGGCGTCGGCAGCCATAGCTCGGGTCGAGGAGGAAGTACTCCATGTTGACCGCGACAAACTCCTTGGGGCTGCTCAGCTCGTAGCTGTCCGGGGTGCGTACCAGTTGACCGTTGTGCTGTTCACGCTCGCCGCGACGGCCGACGTACTGCGGCCAGCCGGCAAGGTCGAGCAGGCGCGGATCGTCACTCAGGGTGAAGCGGCGTGCTGTCTGGCCACGGCATTGCTGGGGGAGGCCGATCTGGCCGAGGGTGCCCTGCTGGCGGTTGCAGCGGGCAATCAGCGAGCGCTCGGCACTGGGCCACAGTCGCGCGCGATCATAGATATGGGTCAGCTCGTGCAGCACGGTGGCAAGCAGTTCTTCCCGCACCGTGCCGTGGGGGCGATGGGTTTTTTCCTTGGCGGCACTGCCATCGGTGAGCCCTGGCAGCAGGCGACTGTTGAGGTCGAGGGTCGAGACTGGCGAAGCCTGGCCGTAGGCATCGGCGGGCATCTTGTCGGTCCAGCTGACCTGGATGCGTCGATCCAGACGCTGCTTGAAAGAGGGAGGCAGCTTCGACAGTGCCTCATCCAGCAGTTGCTGGGAGGCGTGCTGCTGTCGAGCGTCCAGACCGGCAGTCTGCAGCTCGAGCTGCAGATCGGCCAGGGCGGGCGTGCCGAGCAGCGTCAGGGCGCAGCCGAGCAGCCAGGCACGCACACGCTTCACAGCGACAGGATGGCTTCGGCCAGTACCTGGTCGCTGGCATTGCGCGCTTCAGGCACGCGGTCGCGCAGGGTGTCGAATGCGGCTTCGAGCTGGGCGCCGCGAATATCGCCATTGCTGGCGACGAAGCTGGCGGCGTCGTCGCGGGCTTCGCGCACGACTTTGGAGTCGCGGATCGAGGTGGTGGTGTCGGATGTGAAATCGATCGAGCGGCCAAAGGCGCGAACGATGATATTGCTGGTGGCCACCAGGGTTTGCGCCTGGGCCAGGTCGGCCAGCAGCAACATGCCGAGGGTAGCGGCGATCAGCGGTTTACGCATGGAGCATCTCCGAAAAATACAGGGAGTCAGGTGTGATCATTGGACGAGAATTGCTTCCGCCAGTTCAAGGTCGCCGACGGACTGACGCGAATAGATATGACGCAGTTCCGTCAGTGCAGCTTGCAGGCGTGCGCCGCGAATCCGACCGCCAGTGGCGACGAATACGGCCGCATCATCATGGGCCATGCCGATGATCTTGCGGTCGAACGGCGCAGTGGTCACCTGGCTGGTGACATAGCCGGTCATGACCGGAAACTGGGTCGTGACATCCATGGCATGGGCGCTTCCCACACTGGCAATGGCGAGCAGCAAGGGCACAAGGTAACGCATGGGCTTGGACAACGCTCTGTAGACAGGATGAATGCTGTCCCGCAGGCAGCGGGGGCGCCGTAGCCTGCGGGTACGATGGCTGGCGTCAGAGGGCCAGGATGGCCTGTGCCAGTTGCGCGTCGCTGGCTTGCAGCGCAGGCATCTGCTGGCGGATATGGATGAAGGCGCTTTCCAGCTTCGCGCCGCGAATATCCCCTTGGCTGCCGACGAAGCTGGCAGCATCGTCACGGGCAGCCTGGACGATCTTGTCGTCGCGGAACGAAGAGGAAATGTCGGAGGTGGCGTCGGTGGACGCGGCCACTGCGCCAACCACGGCATCGGTGGTGACGACGAAGCTGGTGGCGTGGGCGGTGCCCGCCAAGGTCAGCAGCATTGCAGCGCCAAACAAGTATTTACGGGACATGGTAGGGCTCCTGCGGGGGTAGTTCTGGTTATTCGGACGCTCGCACTGCTCGTCACGGCACTTGAAATGACAGGCAGCGCGTTTGACCAAGCTAACAGGCCGCTGTCGCAAGCGTACCACGCAGCTCTGTTTCCAGATGTGAAGGACGAGATCGGAAGAAACTGTTATGGTTGTTTTCTGTTTTTTTAAAATTGTACTGCTTGTGAGTTGAGCAGCTCAACTGCGCGCCTTTGAAACAAAAAACCCGTCGCAGTTCCCTGCGACGGGTTTTGAGAAATCGCGGTGCCGGCCTTGGGCCGGCAAGCCGGAGCTTAGCGCCAGAAAGGCTTGCTCAGCTCTTGGTAGCGCTGGGACTCGCTGATGCCGGCGTCGGCCAGCAGGCGGGCATCCAGGCGAGCCAGTTGACGGCGGCTGGCGATGCGACGCTGCCACAGCAGCAGGGTCGACAGGGCGCGCAGAGGAGCCGAGGCTTTGGATTCAACGTTGTTTTCGAAAACCAGACCGGAACTGAGGGTACGTTCCATGATGTGTCATCCTTCCGCTTGTGGCGGGATTAGGTAGTGATTTAACTGATGCCAATGATCCTCCCCTGTCGTCCATAACAGTAGATACAGTTCAACAGTATTGCGATGGGCCAGTTAACTGTTAAACGCTACTGTTGCACTCAGAATTGGCATAACTGTACTGGTCTGCACTATTTATGTGCATTTATGCTCGATTTGAAAATATTGGCGGCATTGAAGCGCGGTTTCTAGCGGTACAGTAGTACAGTTTTTTAATATTTATCGGTTAACTGTTTTAGCCAGGCAGACGTCATCGCGGGACGACCCCGCTCCCACAACTGAAATGTGGAAGCGGGGTCGTCCCGCGATGGGTTCAGAGGAGCAATGCAGTTGGCGGATCAGCCGGCCAGCATCCGCCCGCTTTCTTCCAGGTTCTCGTGCCAGCTCAACGCTTCGCGCAGGATATGCGGAGTGTGCCCGCCTCTTTGGCAGGCGCGGTTGAAGTAGTCGTTGAGGGCCGCGCGGTAGTCCGGGTGCACGCAGTTGTCGATGATCGCCCGGGCGCGTTCGCGTGGTGCCAGGCCGCGCAGGTCGGCCAGGCCCTGCTCGGTGACCAGGATGTCCACGTCATGCTCGGTGTGATCGACGTGGCTGACCATCGGCACCACGCTGGAAATCGCGCCGCCCTTGGCCATCGACTTGGTGACGAATACCGCCAGATGAGCGTTGCGGGCGAAGTCGCCGGAACCGCCGATGCCGTTCATCATCCGGGTGCCGCACACGTGGGTGGAGTTGACGTTGCCATAAATGTCGAACTCCAGCGCGGTGTTGATCCCGATGATGCCCAGGCGGCGCACCACTTCGGGGTGGTTGGAGATCTCCTGCGGACGCAGCACAAGCTTGTCCTTGTAGCGCTCCAGGTTACCGAACACCTCAGCGTTGCGGCGGGTCGAGAGGGTGATCGAGCTGCCCGAGGCAAAGCTCAGCTTGCCGGCATCCATGAGGTCGAAGGCCGAATCCTGCAGCACTTCGGAGTACATGGTCAGGTCTTCGAACGGCGAGTCGATCAAGCCGCTCAGCACGGCATTGGCGATGGTGCCGACACCGGCCTGGAGAGGGCCGAGCTTGTTGGTCATGCGCCCTTCATCCACTTCTTTCCTGAAGAAGTTGATGAGGTGGTCGGCGATAGCCTGGGTTTCGTGATCCGCTGGCAGTACAGTGGACGGCGAGTCGGGCTGGTCGCTGATGACGATGCCGACGATCTTGGCCGGATCAATCGGGATCGCGGTGCTGCCGATGCGGTCATCGACCTTCACCAGCGGGATCGGCGTGCGGGTCGGGCGATAGGTCGGGATATAGATGTCGTGCAGCCCTTCGAGGTTGGGGTTGTGCGACAGGTTGATCTCGACGATGACCTGCTTGGCGAAGATCGCGAAGCTGGCCGAGTTGCCCACCGAGGTGGTTGGCACGATGTGGCCCTGTTCTGTGATCGCGACCGCTTCGATGACTGCGATGTCCGGCAAGGTCAGCTGCTTGTTGCGCAATTGCTCGACGGTTTCCGACAGGTGCTGGTCGATGAACATCACCTGCCCGTCATTGATGGCCTTGCGCAGGGTATTGTCCACCTGGAAGGGCATGCGCCGGGCAAGTACACCGGCCTCGGTCAGTTGCTTGTCCAGGTCGTTGCCCAGGCTGGCGCCGGTCATCAGGCTGATCTTCAGTGGCGACTGCTTGGCTCGTTCGGCCAGGGCGTGTGGCACTGCCTTGGCTTCGCCGGCGCGGGTGAAGCCGCTCATGCCGACGGTCATGCCGTCCTTGATCAGGCCAGCGGCATCGGCCGCACTCATTACCTTGCTGTGCAGGGAGGACAAGCGGATACGATCACGGTACATGGATTGTTATCTCGGGCTACTTGGGCTACTGCAGCGCAGTCTAGAGATTTCGCCCGATGCCGTCCCGCGACCATGGTCGTATGAGAAGCCTGGAAATAGAGCCGTTGATCTGGATCAGCAAAACGACAAGGCCCCAGGAAAAATCTTCCCGGGGCCTTCTATAAGAGCGGCTGTTCAGTTCGGAAAAGGACTACTCCACCGCCTTGACCATGTCCTCGATGACTTTCTTGGCGTCACCGAACACCATCATGGTCTTGTCCAGGTAGAACAGTTCATTGTCCAGGCCCGCATAACCGCTGGCCATGGAGCGCTTGTTGACGATGATGGTCTTGGCCTTGAAGGCTTCGAGGATCGGCATGCCGGCAATCGGCGACTTGGGATCGTTCTTCGCTGCCGGGTTGACCACATCGTTGGCGCCCAGCACCAGCACCACGTCGGCCTGACCGAACTCGGCGTTGATGTCCTCCATCTCGAACACCTGATCGTACGGAACCTCGGCCTCGGCCAGCAGTACGTTCATGTGCCCGGGCATGCGCCCCGCCACCGGGTGAATCGCATATTTCACGGTGACGCCGTTATGGGTCAGCTTCTCGGTCAGTTCTTTCAGGGCGTGCTGGGCGCGGGCCACTGCAAGGCCGTAGCCGGGAACGATGATCACGCTGTCGGCGTTGCTCAGCAGGAAGGTTGCATCGTCGGCCGAGCCGGATTTCACCGGGCGCTGCTCCTTCGTGCCAGCCGCCGCGCCGCTATCGGTGTCGCCACCGAAACCACCGAGGATGACATTGAAGAACGAGCGGTTCATCGCCTTGCACATGATGTACGAGAGGATTGCGCCGCTGGAACCGACCAGGGAGCCGGCGATGATCAGCATCGAGTTGTTCAGCGAGAAGCCGATGCCTGCCGCCGCCCAGCCCGAGTAGCTGTTGAGCATCGACACCACTACTGGCATGTCGGCGCCGCCGATCGGGATGATGATCAGCACACCCATGACGAAGGCGAGGACCAGCATCAGGGTGAAGGCGCTGTAGTGCCCGGTGAAGGTGAACAGCAAGCCCAGGGCGAGGGTGGTGATGCCAAGGATCAGGTTCAGCTTGTGCTGGCCGGCGAACTGTACGGGTGCGCCCTGGAACAGGCGAAACTTGTACTTGCCCGACAGCTTGCCGAAGGCGATCACGGAGCCGGAGAAGGTGATCGCACCAATGGCTGCGCCGAGGAACAGCTCCAGGCGATTGCCGGTGGGGATCGGGTCGCTGATGCTGGCGACGATGCCCAGCGATTGCGGCTCGAGCACCGCGGCGATGGCGATGAACACCGCGGCCAGGCCGATCATGCTGTGCATGAAGGCGACCAGCTCTGGCATCTTGGTCATCTCGACGCGCTTGGCCATGATCGACCCGGCGCTGCCGCCGATCAGCAGGCCGATGAGCACATAGCCGATACCCGCGGTGGCGCCGCCGCTACCGACCGAGAGTGCGGCGAGCTTATAGATGAGGCCGATGGTGGTGAGCATGGCGATGCCCATGCCGATCATGCCGAACAGGTTGCCGCGCCGTGACGTGGTCGGGTGCGACAGGCCTTTGAGGGCCTGGATGAAGCAGACCGAGGCGACCAGGTAGAGAAGGGTGACCAGATTCATGCTCATGCTTACTTCTGCCCCTCGTTCTTGGTTTTCTTCTTGAACATTTCCAGCATGCGGCGGGTGACCAGGAAGCCACCGAACACATTGACCGCGGCCAGGGCCACGGCGAGGGTGCCCATCAGCTTGCCGGCCGGGGTCACGGTCAGCGCTGCGGCGAGCATCGCGCCGACGATGACGATCGCGGAAATCGCGTTGGTCACCGCCATCAGCGGGGTGTGCAGCGCCGGGGTGACGTTCCAGACCACGTGATAGCCAACGTAGATGGCCAGCACGAAGATGATCAGGTTGTAGATTCCGTGGGAAATCAGCATGTCTTCCATTGTCGTGCTCCTCAGCCGTTCTTGCGCACGACCTGGCCGTCGCGGCACATCAGGCACGCGGCGACGATGTCGTCTTCCAGGTTGATCACCAGAGCGCCGTCCTTGTCGAACAGCAGCTTCATGAAGTCCAGCAGGTTGCGTGCGTACAGCGCCGAGGCGTCGGCAGCCAGCTGGGCAGGCAGGTTGGTCGGGCCGACGATGGTCACGCCGTGCGCCATCACGACCTGATCGGCGACCGTGAGCGGGCAGTTGCCACCCTGGGCTGAGGCGAGGTCGATGACCACCGAGCCCGGTTTCATCTGCGCCACGGTCTCGGCGCTGAGCAGCGTCGGGGCCTTGCGGCCGGGGATCAGTGCGGTGGTGATGACGATGTCGGCCTGCTTCGCGCGTTCGTGCACCGCCTGGGCCTGGCGTTGCATCCAGCTGGCCGGCATCGGGCGGGCATAACCGCCTACGCCTTCGGCGCACTCGCGTTCTTCGTCGGTCTCATAGGGGACGTCGATGAACTTGGCGCCGAGCGATTCGATCTGTTCCTTCACCGCTGGCCGTACGTCGGACGCTTCGATCACTGCTCCGAGACGCTTGGCCGTGGCGATGGCCTGCAGGCCGGCCACACCGGCACCGAGAATCAGCACGCGCGCGGCTTTCACGGTGCCCGCAGCGGTCATCAGCATGGGCATGAAGCGTGGATAGTGGTGCGCCGCAAGCAGCACGGCCTTGTAGCCGGCGATGTTGGCCTGCGATGACAAAACGTCCAGGCTTTGCGCGCGCGAGGTGCGCGGAGCGGCTTCAAGGGCGAAGGCGGTGATGCCGTGTTCGGCCATCCTTGCGATGAGCTCGCTGTTGAAAGGGTTGAGCATGCCCACCAGGATACTGCCGGGATTGATCCGGGCCAGTTCCTGGTCGCTGGGCGCCACTACCTTGAGCACCAACTGCGCGCCCAAGGCATCGCCAGCGTCACCCAAGGAAGCGCCCGCGGTCTCATAGGCGCTGTCCGGGATGCTGGCTTTGAGCCCGGCGCCCCGTTCGACAGTGACCTGATGGCCCTGGCCGACCAGTTTCTTGATGGTTTCCGGGGTCGCGGCGACCCTCGCCTCACCCGTCTGCGTCTCTAGAGGAACACCAATGTGCACGACTTTGTCTCCTGCGGTGACCTTGTCATTGTTGATTCCAGCGCACTTCGGGTGGTGCGGCTGGAGCGGCCTTTGAGCATGCATACCGCCGGTTCCGGGGCGGGCGAGGCATTTTGCAGATGAACCGAAGGTGCTTCAACCAGTTCTGGAGCGAAACGAAGTTAAAACTACAAGTCACCCTGTGACCACTTGTCGCAACCATCCGCCTTCAGGCTGTCAAGGACACGCTATTGGGAGCTTAGGAGAAAAAAACGAAATTTTTTGGCGGTTTTCGTTAGTAGTTTGCTAGATGTCGTAAAAACAGCGGCAAACCCCCGCGGTTATTAGGGTTGATTCGGTTTTTCCCGCTTATGGAACAGTTTATGGATTTGCGACAAATCCATATATCTGTAGGTGTTTAAAATAATTGACTACGAAGTCAGCTTTCAGTCTCATGCACCTGCTGCGTAGTCGCGGGCCTGGATCACCAGCCAGTCGCGGAAGGCGCGCAGCGAAGCTGACTCCACCTTGCGCTCGGGGATCATCAGATAGTAGGCCTTGTCGCTCGACAGGGCATGCTTGTTTGCGACCACCAGCCGGCCTTCCGCCAGCTCGCGCTGGATCAGGAACGGCGGGATCAACGCGATGCCCATTTCGTGCATGGCCGCCTGCCCCAGCATGGAAAACAGCTCGTAGCGCGGGCCGTTCATGTCGCGCTCCACACTCATGCCCAGGCTGTCGAACCACTGCCGCCAGGCATAGGGGCGGGTGGTCTGCTGCAGCAATGGCAGCTCGGCTATGGAGTCGGCGTCGAGCGTGTCTCTCCCGTTGAGCCATTGCGGGCTGCATACCGGCATCGGGTTTTCACCCATCAGGCGGTGTGACTGGGTGCCAGACCAGTCGGCGTCGCCGAAGTAGATGGCGGCGTCGAAGGCGGTGTCGGCGAACAGGAACGGGCGCGTGCGGTTGGTCAGGTTGACCGTTACCTCCGGATGGCGTTGCTGGAAGTCCTTCAGGCGGGGGAGCAGCCACTGGGTGCCGAAGGTCGGCACTACGGCCAGTTCGATGACGTTGGCGCCCTGCTGGCGCATCACCGACAGGGTATCCCGCTCCACCGCATCCAATTGCGCCGAGACCTGGCGGCTATACGACAGGCCGGCCTCGGTCAGCTTCACGCCCCGGCGCGAGCGTCGGAAAAGCTCCACATTGAGAAAGCCCTCGAGGCCACCGATTTGCCGACAGACGGCACCTTGGGTCAGCGCCAGTTCCTGAGCGGCCTTGGTAAAGCTCTCGTGGCGGGCCGCCGCCTCGAAGCAGACCAGTGCCGTGGTGCTGGGGATCTTGCGCCGCATGTACGTCATCCTCACTTATAAGGGGCTCGAAATAGGTATTTCACTTATTACGGAGTGAGAAAATAGCACTAATGGGTGCGCAATCCTCGTTTGTCCGTTGACAGGTTCCGGCCTAGGATCAAGGCAACAAGAATTTCGTCGCACACCTTTCGAGGACTCTGCCCATGGCCGGTAAAGCAAGTTTCAACTGGATCGACCCGCTGTTGCTGGATCAGCAGCTCACTGAAGAAGAGCGCATGGTGCGTGACAGCGCTTATCAGTTCGCCCAGGACAAGCTGGCTCCGCGGGTGATCGAGGCGTTCCGTCACGAACAGACCGATCCGGCAATCTTCCGCGAGATGGGCGAGGTCGGCCTGTTGGGGGCGACCATTCCGGCCGAGTATGGCGGTAGTGGTCTCAACTACGTGTGCTATGGGCTGATTGCCCGTGAGGTGGAGCGGATCGATTCGGGTTACCGCTCGATGATGAGTGTGCAGTCTTCGCTGGTCATGGTGCCGATCAACGAGTTCGGCAGTGAAGCGCAGAAGCAGAAGTACCTGCCCAAGCTTGCCAGCGGTGAATGGATCGGTTGCTTCGGTTTGACCGAGCCCAACCACGGCTCCGACCCTGGTGCAATGATCACCCGCGCGCGCAAGGTCGAGGGTGGCTACAGCCTGACGGGCAGCAAGATGTGGATCACCAACAGCCCGATCGCTGATGTGTTCGTGGTCTGGGCGAAGGACGATGCCGGCGATATTCGTGGCTTCATTCTGGAAAAGGGCTGGAAGGGCCTGAGCGCTCCGGCCATTCATGGCAAGGTTGGCCTGCGCGCGTCGATCACCGGTGAGATCGTCATGGACGGCGTGTTCGTGCCGGAAGAGAACATTTTCCCTGAGGTACGTGGTCTGAAAGGCCCGTTCACCTGTTTGAACTCGGCGCGCTATGGCATTTCCTGGGGCGCGCTGGGGGCGGCGGAGGCTTGCTGGCACACTGCACGCCAGTACACCCTGGACCGCAAGCAGTTCGGCCGCCCTCTGGCCGCCAACCAGCTGATCCAGAAGAAACTCGCCGACATGCAGACCGAGATCACTTTGGGGCTGCAGGGCTGCCTGCGGCTGGGGCGAATGAAGGACGAGGGCTCGGCGGCGGTGGAGATCACCTCGATCATGAAGCGCAACTCCTGCGGCAAGGCCCTGGACATCGCCCGTCTGGCGCGCGACATGCTCGGCGGCAACGGAATCTCTGACGAGTTCGGGGTGGCGCGTCACTTGGTCAACCTCGAGGTGGTCAACACCTATGAAGGTACGCATGACATCCATGCGTTGATTCTCGGCCGCGCGCAGACCGGCATTCAGGCGTTCTATTAATAGAGGGGCGCGGCCATGGGAGCGCTGTCACATCTGCGGGTGCTGGACCTGTCGCGTGTATTGGCCGGACCGTGGTCCGGCCAGATTCTCGCCGACCTCGGGGCTGACGTGATCAAGGTCGAGCGACCGGGTACGGGTGATGACACCCGGGCGTGGGGGCCGCCCTTCCTGCGGGACGCCCACGGCGAGAACACCAGCGAGGCGGCCTACTATCTGTCGGCCAATCGCAACAAGCGCTCGGTGACGATCGACTTCACCCAACCTGAAGGTCAGCGCCTGGTGCGCGAACTGGCGGCAAAGTCGGATATCGTCATCGAGAACTTCAAGGTGGGCGGGCTGGCGAGCTATGGGCTGGATTACGAATGCCTGAAGGCGGTCAATCCCAAGCTTATCTATTGCTCGATCACCGGCTTCGGCCAGACGGGCCCCTATGCCAAGCGCGCGGGCTACGATTTCATGATCCAAGGGCTGGGCGGGCTGATGAGCCTGACCGGGCGGCCTGAGGGTGAGCAGGGGGCTGGGCCCATGAAGGTGGGGGTGGCGCTGACCGACATTCTCACCGGGCTGTATTCCACGGTGGCGATCCTTGCGGCACTGGCGCATCGCGATCAGTCGGGAGAGGGCCAGCATATCGATATGGCCTTGCTGGATGTGCAGGTGGCGTGTCTTGCCAACCAGGCAATGAACTACCTGACCACGGGTACATCGCCCAAGCGTCTGGGCAATGCGCATCCCAACATCGTGCCTTATCAGGATTTTCCGACGGCTGATGGTGACTTCATCCTTACCGTGGGTAACGACGGGCAGTTCCGCAAGTTCGCAGAAGTGGCCGGTCAGCCGCAGTGGGCGGATGATCCGCGCTTTGCCACCAACAAGCAGCGGGTTGCGCATCGGGCGGAGCTTATTCCTCTAATCCGACAGGCGACGGTGTTCAAGACCACGGCCCAATGGGTGGCGGAGCTGGAAAGGGCTGGGGTGCCGTGCGGCCCGATCAACGACCTGGCGCAGATGTTTCAGGATCCGCAAGTGGTGGCGCGCGGGCTGAGGGTGGATGTTCCTCATCCGCTGGCGGGCAGCGTGCCTCAGGTGGCGAGCCCGATCAGGTTGTCGGAGACGCCCGTGGAGTATCGTCGCGCCCCACCTTTGTTAGGGGAGCACACCGAGGCAGTACTGCTGGATGTCTTGGGCCTGGATGCAGGGGCTGTTCAGTTGCTGCGCTCTGCTGGCGTGTTGTGACAGCGTATTGGCTATGTATAGAAGCGGGGAGGCCGACAGGCCTCCCCGCTGTGTTTTCAGCGATCTGAAAGATTCTTGAAATAAAAGGTTGACGCCCTCTCAGATCCCCTTATAATGCGCCCCACTTCCGCAGCAAACGGAACGCAAAACTCC
>NZ_JBXUNH010000011.1:0-134748 GCF_057197165.1 Pseudomonas sp. SYWMCR5 | reverse complement strand
CGCCGATGGTAGTGTGGGGTTTCCCCATGTGAGAGTAGGTCATCGTCAAGATTCATTTCGCAAAACCCCTATCTGCGCGAGCAGGTAGGGGTTTTGTCTTTCTGGCGTTTACTAAATCGCACCTGCAGCAGCTTGCTGGACACCAATCGTAACGTCCTTTGCAGAGCACCATCTCCCACATTTCGGGTCGGAACACTAGAATAGAGCCGAGATTCCCAGCAGATCCCCCTATGCCCAACCCTGTCGATCCCGAAGCGCTGGCACGCCTGCCGTTGGAAGAGCTCGTGGCTTGCCACGAGTGCGACCTGCTGCTGCGCAAGCCCGTGCTGCAGCATGACGAAAAGGCGCAGTGCCCGCGCTGCGGCTATGAGCTCTACGCCCACCGCCACAATGTCATCAATCGCAGCTTGGCCCTGGTGCTGACGGCGTTGTTTCTCTACATTCCGGCCAACTTCCTGCCGATCATGCAACTGCACCTGCTCGGTCAGACCTCTGACGACACGGTGTGGAGCGGTGTGCTGGGCCTGTACAACTCACAAATGCGTGGCATCGCCGTGGTGGTGTTTCTCTGCAGCATGGCTATTCCGTTGCTCAAGCTGCTGTGCCAACTCCTGGTACTGCTGAGCATTCGCCTGAATATCGGTCGTGGTCATGGCCTGCTGTTCTATCGCATCTATCATCACCTTCGGGAGTGGGGGATGCTCGAGGTGTACTTCATGGGCGTGCTGGTAGCGATCGTCAAGCTGGTCGACCTGGCGCAACTGACCATCGGGCTGGGTTTGTTCTGCTTTATCAGCCTGTTGCTGGTGCAGGTGTGGCTGGAGGTGGTGATGTCGCCGCATCAGATATGGGTAGCGCTTTCCGGGGAGGACACCCATGCGGGCGATTGATGCCGGTATCCTGGTCTGCAATGAATGTCATGAGCTCAATCGCCAGGAGCCGGGCAGCGACTCGCAGACCTGCACTCGCTGCGGTGCCATCGTGCATGCGCGTCGCCCCAACAGTATCGTGCGCACCTGGGCGCTGCTCGTCACTGCGATGATCTTGTACATCCCGGCCAACCTGCTGCCGATCATGACGGTCAGTACATTGGGCAAGGGCAGTCCGGACACCATCATGTCCGGGGTCATCACCCTGATGAAGCATGGCATGCTGCCCATTGCTGCGGTGGTTTTCATCGCCAGTATCCTGGTGCCGACGTTCAAGCTGGTGGGCATTGGCCTGCTGCTTTACTCGGTGCAGCGTCATCAGCCGCTCTCGGCTCGGCAGCGGATACTGATGTACCGCTTTATCGAATTCATCGGTCGCTGGTCGATGCTCGACATCTTCGTCATCGCCATTCTGGTGGCGGTGGTGAATTTCGGTCGTATCGCCAGTGTCGAAGCCAACCTGGGCGCCGTCGCCTTTGCCAGTGTGGTGATCCTGACGATGCTTGCTGCTTTAACTTTCGATCCCCGACTGATCTGGGATAACACGGAGTCGGACGACGACCATGAGTGACTTGCCAACGGCCAAAACACGCCCAGCCTCGAACTGGTCGGCCATCTGGATTCTGCCGCTGATTGCCCTGATGATCGGGGGGTGGCTTGCCTGGCAGGCCTATCGTGACGCTGGCGTGGAGATCCAGGTACGTTTCGAGACCGGCGAGGGTATCGTCGCCAACAAGACCGAGGTGATCTACAAAGGCATGTCGGTGGGCAAGGTTACCAGCCTGGTGCTGGATGCCGAGGGCAGCAACACGGGTGTGATCGCCACCATCGAGATGAACAAGGCGGCGGAGCCGCACATGAATAAAGGCACGCGCTTCTGGTTGGTCAAGCCGAGTGTCAGCCTGGCCGGGATCTCCGGATTGGAGACACTGGTTTCCGGCAATTACATCGCCGTTGATCCGGGGCAGGGCGAGCCGACACGCCGCTTCACCGCGCTGGCCGAGGCGCCACCGCTTTCTGACAGGGAGCCTGGCCTGCACCTGACGCTCAAGGCCGAGCGCCTGGGCTCGCTCAATCGTGAGAGCCCGGTGTTCTACAAGCAGATCCAGGTGGGCAAGGTAAAAAGCTATCGCCTGTCAGACGATCATGGAACGGTCGAGATCAAGCTGTTCATCGAGCCTGAATACGCAAGCCTGGTACGCAAGCACACGCGTTTCTGGAATGCCAGCGGCATCAGCATCGATGCCAACCTGTCAGGCGTCAAGGTGCGCAGCGAGTCGCTTTCGAGCATCGTGGCGGGCGGCATCGCCTTCGCCACCCCAGAGCATCGCAAGGACAGCCCGCCCACCGATCCGAGCCTGCCGTTCCGTCTCTATGAGGACTTCGAGGCGGCTCAGGCCGGTATCCGCATCAAGGTGCACCTGACCGATTACGAAGGCCTGCAGGCTGGGCGTACTCCGGTGATGTACAAGGGTATCCAGGTGGGTTCCATGAAGACGTTGAAGATCGATGATGGTCTAGACGGCGCCATGGCTGAGCTCACGCTGGACCCGCTGGCTGAGGACTACCTGGTGGAGGGCACCCAGTTCTGGGTGGTCAAGCCGTCCATTTCATTGGCGGGCATCACCGGCCTTGAGGCACTGGTAAAGGGTAACTACATCGCCATCCGACCGGGTGAGAAAGGTGCGCGACCGCAGCGTGAGTTCGAGGCTCGGGCCAAGGCGCCACCGCTCGATCTCAAGGCACCGGGCCTGCACCTGGTGCTGTTCGCTGACACGCTCGGCTCGCTCGAGGTCGGTAGCCCGGTAACCTATCGCCAGGTCAAGGTCGGTAGCGTGCAGAGCTATCAGTTCGCTCGCAACAGCAAGCGTATCCTGATTGGTGTGCATATCGAGAAAGAGTATGCCGGCCTGGTGAACGGCTCGACGCGCTTCTGGAATGCCAGCGGCATCACCCTCACCGGCGGCCTGTCGGGTATCAAGATCAAGAGTGAGTCGTTGCAGACCCTGATGGCCGGCGGCATCGCCTTCGATACACCGCAGCAGAATGTACCGCTCAAGCGACACATTCCGCGCTTCCGCCTGCTGGAGAACGAGGAGGCGGCCAACCGCGCCGGCACTCTGGTGACCATCCGTGTAGACCGTGCCGATGGCCTCAAGCCCGGTACGCCGATTCGCTTCCGTGGCCTGGATGTAGGCAGCATTGAAAGCGTCGACCTGACCTCCGACCTGCAGGCGGTGCTGCTGCGAGCGCGGATCACCGATGCCGCGGACCGTATTGCCCGGGCAGGCACGCAATTCTGGGTGGTGAAGCCGGCATTCGGGCTGGTGCGCACAGAGAACCTCGACACCCTGATCGGCGGCCAGTACCTGGAGGTACAGCCGGCACTGAAGAGTCAGGGCCCGCAGCGGGACTTCATCGCCTTGCCCGAAGCGCCGGAGGTGGTTGGTCAGGAAGTCGGGCTACCGCTGACGTTGAGTGCCTCGCGTCGTGGATCGATAAAGCCGGGTGTGCCAGTCACCTATCGTGAAGTGCAGGTTGGCAAGGTCACGGGCTACGAGCTGGGGCAGAGTGCGGATCGGGTGTTGATCCATATCCTGATCGAGCCGCGTTATGCTGCCTTGGTGCGTGGCGGCAGCCGTTTCTGGAACAGCAGTGGCTTCGGCTTTGACTGGGGACTGTTCAAGGGGGCTACAGTGAGGACCGAATCGCTGGAAACCCTCATCGATGGAGGGATCGCCTTCGCCACGCCGGATGGCGAGCAGATGGGCAATCCCGCACGGCCGCAGCAGACCTTCGCCTTGTTCGACAAGCCGGATGATGCCTGGCTGCAGTGGGCGCCGAAGATCCCGGTGGGCAAGTAGCAATGAAGTCGGGCCGCTTATCGCGGCCCGGTTTCATTGGGTCGCCTAGGCTCTGTATGAAAAACCTTGATACTCGGTGATGCTGCGTTGAAAACAGCCTGGTGCGCCAGCCCGGTCGGAATGCTCATTTACAACCCGTAAAGTCGAGCGCGACCCCGGCCGTTCCTCGGCTGTTTTCGCCTTGCCTGACCTTCGTCTCAAGGCTTTTCATACAGACCCTGACGCTAGCCACATAAATCGCAGGCAACAAAAAACCGACCCTGAGGTCGGTTTTTGTTAAAGCGCGTCGCTTAGGCAGCTGCAGCTTCTTTCAGTGCCTTGATGTGGCCATTCAGACGGCCTTTGTGGCGAGCAGCTTTATTCTTGTGGATGATACCTTTATCGGCCATACGGTCGATTACAGGTACAGCCAGAGTGTAGGCAGCTTGCGCTTTTTCGGCGTCTTTAGCGTCGATGGCCTTGACTACGTTCTTGATGTAGGTACGGACCATGGAACGCAGGCTGGCGTTGTGGCTGCGACGCTTCTCAGCCTGTTTTGCACGTTTCTTGGCGGAAGGTGTGTTGGCCACCGTCGAGCTCCTCGAAAGACTTTTGGGTAAATAGCAAACAAATAAGGCCGCGAATCATGCCGATGAGTCGGACGGATGTCAAGGCCAGTTGCAAGGATCTGCCGAGTGGCATGTGCGCGCGTAAGGAGAGATTCCTTTCTACGCAACGACCTGTAAACTCGGGAGTTTTTGGCACCCCTGCAAAGAAGCGGGATTATCGCACACTCGGGCGCCAACTGGCAGCGCTCTCAAGTCCCAGGCGTAAAACTTTTCGATGAACCTGCTCAAATCCCTGGCTGCAGTCAGCTCTATCACCATGATTTCGCGGGTGCTGGGCTTCGTGCGCGACACCATTCTGGCGCGGGTCTTCGGTGCCGGCATCGCCACCGATGCCTTCTTCATTGCCTTCAAACTGCCCAACCTGCTGCGGCGTATCTTCGCCGAGGGCGCGTTTTCCCAGGCTTTCGTGCCCATCCTTGCCGAGTACAAGACCCAGCAGGGCGAGGAGGCCACGCGCACTTTCATCGCCTATGTCAGTGGCCTGCTCACGCTGGTCCTGGCTCTGGTCACTGCCCTGGGCATACTCGCCGCGCCCTGGGTGGTGTGGGTCACAGCCCCCGGTTTTGTCGACAGTGCCGAGAAATACGAACTCACCACCGCACTGTTGAGGGTGACATTTCCTTATATATTGCTGATATCCCTGTCGTCGCTCGTCGGGGCGATCCTCAATACCTGGAACCGCTTCTCTGTACCTGCCTTCACGCCAACGCTGCTGAACGTGGCGATGATCGCCTTCGCCGTGTTCCTCACCCCGTACTTCGATCCGCCGATCATGGCCCTGGCCTGGGGCGTTCTGGCGGGCGGCCTGGCGCAGTTGCTGTACCAGCTGCCAGCCTTGAAGAAGATCGGCATGCTCGTGCTGCCACGGCTGAACCTGCGGGATACCGGGGTATGGCGCGTGCTCAAGCAGATGCTGCCGGCGATCCTCGGGGTGTCGGTGAGCCAGATTTCGCTGATCATCAACACCATCTTCGCGTCCTTCCTGGTGGCCGGCTCTGTATCCTGGATGTACTACGCCGACCGCCTGATGGAGCTGCCCTCCGGTGTATTGGGCGTGGCGCTGGGCACCATCCTCCTGCCCACGCTGGCCAAGACCTACGCCAACAAGGACCGCGAAGAGTATTCGCGAATCCTCGACTGGGGCCTGCGCCTGTGCTTCCTGCTGGTGCTGCCCTGCACGCTGGCCCTGGCGATCCTTGCCGAACCACTGACCGTGGCGCTGTTCCAGTACGGCAAGTTCACCGCCACCGATGCGGCCATGACCCAGCGAGCGCTGATCGCCTATTCGGTGGGGCTGCTGGCGATCATCCTGGTCAAGGTTCTGGCGCCTGGCTTCTATGCGCAACAGAACATCCGTACGCCAGTCAAGATCGCCATCTTCACCCTGGTCTGCACGCAATTGTTCAACCTCGCCCTGATCGGTCCGCTGCAGCACGCCGGTCTGGCCCTGGCCATCAGCCTGGGAGCCTGCCTCAACGCCGGGCTGCTGTTCTGGAAACTGCGCAGCCAGGGCCTGTTCCAGCCCCAGGCGGGCTGGGCGATGTTCCTGCTCAAGCTGGTACTGGCAGTTGGGCTGATGTCCGTTGTGCTGCTGTTGGGCATGCACTTCGTGCCGCCATGGGCGCAGGGCGGCATGCTCGAGCGCTTCCTGCGTCTGGGCGCATTGATTGGCGCGGGCGTGGTGACTTACTTTGGTTGCCTTTTCCTGTGTGGTTTCCGGCCCCGGCATTTCGCTCGCAAGGCACTTCACTAGGGCGCGGACAGGGTCAGGCGTCGGTTTTTCGCATTCCATGGCCCACAGTGGCACTGCTGCCTGTCACCAGCGCCCCGGTGTGGTTATAATCGGCCACTTTATGAGCAAGAAGCGCGTTATGCAGCTGGTTCGAGGTCTTCACAACCTGCGCCCCGAGCACCGGGGCTGTGTCGCCACCATTGGCAACTTCGACGGGGTTCACCGGGGCCACCAGGCCATCCTGGCGCGCTTGCGTGAGCGCGGCCAGGAGCTGGGCCTGCCCACCTGCGTGGTAATCTTCGAGCCGCAGCCACGTGAGTACTTCGCCCCGGACACCGCGCCGGCCCGGTTGGCGCGTCTGCGCGACAAGGTCGAGCTGCTGGCCGGCGAAGGCATCGACCGGGTGCTGTGCCTGGCCTTCAACCAGCGCCTGAGCAAGCTCAGTGCCGATCAGTTCGTCAAGGCGGTGCTGGTGGACGGCCTGGGCGTGCGGCACCTGGAGGTCGGTGACGACTTCCGCTTCGGTTGTGATCGCGCAGGTGACTTCGATTTCCTGGTCGAGGCCGGCCAGCAGTACGGGTTCACCGTCGAGGCGGCCAACACCGTGATCCAGGACGGCCTGCGCGTCAGCAGCACCGAAGTGCGCAAGGCTTTGGCCGAAGCCGACTTCGAGCTGGCCGAGCACTTGCTGGGCCGTCCGTATCGTATTACCGGGCGCGTGTTGCACGGCCAGAAACTGGCCCGTCAGCTCGGCACGCCCACCGCCAACATCCAGCTCAAGCGCCGTCGCGTACCGCTGTCCGGGGTCTACCTGACCAGCATCGAGATCGACGGCACGCCCTGGCCGGGTGTCGGCAACATCGGGGTTCGTCCCACCGTCAAGGGTGATGGGCGTCCCCACCTGGAAATCCACCTCCTGGACTACACCGGCGACCTCTATGGCCGGCGTCTGACAGTGGAGTTCCACCACAAGCTGCGCGAGGAGCAGCGATTCGCCTCCCTGGAGGCGCTGAAGTCGGCGATCGACGCGGACATCGCCGCCGCGCGTGCCCACTGGCACGCTCAACCGCTAACCAAGAGCCTGAAATGACCGACTACAAAGCCACGCTTAACCTTCCGGACACCGCCTTCCCCATGAAGGCCGGCCTGCCTCAGCGCGAACCGCAGATCCTGCAGCGCTGGGACAGCATTGGCCTGTACCGGAAGTTGCGCGAGATTGGCAAGGATCGTCCGAAGTTCGTCCTGCACGACGGCCCGCCCTATGCCAACGGCAAAATCCACATCGGTCACGCGCTGAACAAGATTCTCAAGGACATGATCGTCCGCTCCAAGACCCTGTCGGGCTTCGACGCGCCCTATGTACCGGGCTGGGACTGCCATGGCCTGCCGATCGAGCACAAGGTCGAGGTCACCCATGGCAAGCACCTGACGCCCGACCAGACCCGCGAGCTGTGCCGCACCTATGCCGCCGAGCAGATCGAAGGGCAGAAGAGCGAATTCATCCGCCTGGGTGTGCTGGGTGACTGGGACAACCCCTACAAGACCATGGACTTCGCCAACGAAGCTGGCGAGATCCGCGCCCTGGCCGAGATGGTCAAGCAGGGCTTCGTGTTCAAGGGCCTCAAGCCGGTGAACTGGTGCTTCGATTGCGGTTCGGCCCTGGCCGAGGCCGAGGTCGAATATGCCGACAAGAAATCCCAGACCATCGATGTGGCCTTCCCGATCGCCGACCAGGACAAACTGGCCGCCGCCTTCGGCCTGGCTTCGCTGGCCAAGCCTGCCGCGATCGTGATCTGGACCACCACCCCCTGGACCATCCCGGCCAACCAGGCGCTGAACATCCACCCGGATTTCAACTACGCCCTGGTCGATACCGGCGAGCGCCTGCTGGTGCTGGCCGAGGAGCTGGTCGAGTCGTGCCTGAAGCGTTATGCGCTGGAAGGCTCGGTAGTGGCCACGGCGCCAGGCAAGGCGCTGGAGCTGATCAATTTCCGCCACCCGTTCTACGAGCGCTTGTCGCCCATCTACCTGGCCGAGTACGTCGAGCTGGGCGCCGGTACTGGTGTGGTCCACTCCGCACCGGCCTACGGTGAGGACGACTTCGTCACCTGCAAGCGCTACGGCATGGTCAACGACGACATCCTCACGCCAGTGCAGAGCAACGGTGTGTACGCGCCATCGCTGGAGTTCTTCGGTGGTCAGTTCATCTGGAAGGCCAATCCGGCCATCGTCGAGAAACTGCAGGAAGTCGGTGCGCTGCTGCACACCGAAACCATCAGCCACAGCTACATGCACTGCTGGCGCCACAAGACCCCGCTGATCTACCGTGCCACCGCACAGTGGTTCGTGGGCATGGACAAGCAGCCCAACAACGGTGAAAACCTGCGCGAGCGTGCGCTCAAGGCCATCGAGGACACCAAGTTCGTGCCGTCCTGGGGCCAGGCGCGCCTGCACGCGATGATCGCCAACCGTCCTGACTGGTGCATCTCGCGCCAGCGCAACTGGGGCGTCCCTATCCCGTTCTTCCTCGACAAGCAGACCGGCGAACTGCACCCTCGCACCGTCGAACTGATGGAAGAAGTGGCCAAGCGCGTCGAGAAAGAAGGTATCGAGGCCTGGTTCAAGCTCGACGCCCAGGAGCTGCTGGGTGACGAGGCCGGCCAGTACGACAAGATCGCCGACACCCTCGACGTCTGGTTCGACTCCGGCACCACCCACTGGCACGTGCTGCGTGGCTCGCACGACATCGGCCACACCACCGGTCCGCGCGCCGACCTGTATCTGGAGGGCTCCGACCAGCACCGCGGCTGGTTCCACTCCTCCTTGCTGACCGGTTGCGCCATCGACGGCCACGCGCCGTACCGCGAGCTGCTGACCCACGGTTTCACCGTGGACGAGAACGGCCGCAAGATGTCCAAGTCGCTGGGTAACACCATCGAGCCGGAAAAGGTCAACAACACCCTGGGCGCCGACATCCTGCGCCTGTGGGTCTCGGCCACCGACTACTCTGGCGAGATGGCCGTTTCCGAGCAGATCCTGCAGCGCAGCGCCGACGCCTACCGGCGTATCCGCAACACCGCGCGCTTCCTGCTCTCCAACCTGTCCGGCTTCGACCCGGCGCGTGACCTGCTGCCGGCCGAAGACATGCTGGCGCTGGACCGCTGGGCGGTCGACCGCACCCTGCTGCTGCAGCGCGAGCTGGAAGAGAACTACGCCGAGTACCGCTTCTGGAACGTCTACTCCAAGGTGCACAACTTCTGTGTGCAGGAGCTGGGCGGCTTCTACCTCGACATCATCAAGGACCGCCAGTACACCACCGGCGCCAACAGCGTCGCGCGCCGCTCCTGCCAGACCGCGCTGTACCACATCAGCGAGGCGCTGGTGCGCTGGATCGCGCCGATCCTGGCCTTCACCGCTGACGAGATCTGGCAGTACCTGCCGGGCGAGCGCAACGAGTCGGTCATGCTCAACACCTGGTACCAGGGCCTGAGCCAGCTGCCGCAGGACAGCGAGCTGGATCGCGCCTACTGGGACCGCATCATGGCGGTCAAGGCAGCGGTCAACAAGGAGCTGGAGAACCAGCGCGTGGCCAAGGTCATCGGTGGCAACCTGCAGGCCGAAGTCACGCTCTTCGCCGAGGAAGGCCTGAGCGCCGACCTGGCCAAGCTGGGCGACGAGCTGCGCTTCGTGCTGATCACCTCTGCCGCCAGCGTGGTGCCGTTCGTCCAGGCGCCGGCCGAGGCGGTGACAACCGAAGTCGAAGGCCTCAAGCTGAAAGTGGTCAAGTCCGGCCACGCCAAGTGCGGCCGTTGCTGGCACTTCCGCGCCGACGTCGGCAGCCATCCGGAGCACCCGGAGATCTGCGCTCGCTGCGTCGACAACATCAGCGGCAACGGTGAGGTGCGCCACTATGCCTAATCCTGCAGCGGGGCGCTTCGGGCGCCTTGCCTGGCTCTGGCTGAGCCTGGTGGTCCTGGTCCTCGACCAGGCCACCAAGCTGTACTTCGATAACGCCCTGACCATGTATCAGCAGATCGTGGTCATCCCCGACTACTTCAGCTGGACCCTGGCCTACAACACCGGCGCGGCCTTCAGTTTCCTGGCCGACAGCTCGGGCTGGCAGCGCTGGCTGTTCGCCCTGATCGCCGTGGTGGTCAGTGTCGTGCTGGTGGTCTGGCTCAAGCGCCTGGGGCGCAACGAGACCTGGCTGGCGGTCGCGCTGGCCCTGGTGCTGGGCGGTGCCATCGGCAACCTGTGGGACCGCGTCGTGCTGGGGCATGTGGTCGATTTCATCCTCGTCCACTGGCGCAACACCCACTACTTCCCGGCCTTCAACCTGGCTGACAGCGCGATTTCCGTCGGTGCGGTGATGCTGGCGCTGGACATGTTCAAGAGCAAGAAAACCGAGGAGCCGGTCCATGACTGAGACCCGTATCGGCCAGAACACCGAAGTCACCCTGCACTTCGCGTTGCACCTGGAAAACGGCGACACCGTCGACAGCACCTTCGACAAGGCTCCAGCCGTGTTCAAGGTCGGCGATGGCAACCTGCTACCGGGCTTCGAGACTGCACTGTTCGGCTTCAAGGCCGGCGACGAGCGCAAGCTGACCATCGCCCCTGAGAACGCCTTCGGTCAGCCTAACCCGCAGAACGTACAGGTGATGCCTCGTTCGCAGTTCGACGGCATGGAGCTGTCCGAGGGCCTGCTGGTGATCTTCAACGATGCCGCCAACACCGAGCTTCCGGGTGTGGTGAAAGCCTTCGATGACAACCAGGTGACCATCGACTTCAACCATCCGCTGGCTGGCAAGACCCTGAACTTCGAGGTCAAGATCCTCGATGTGAAGGCGCTGTGAGCCTGGAGCCGAGCATGCAAATCAAACTCGCCAATCCGCGCGGCTTCTGCGCGGGTGTCGACCGGGCGATCGAAATCGTCAACCGTGCCCTGGAAGTTTTCGGGCCGCCGATCTACGTGCGCCACGAAGTGGTGCACAACAAGTTCGTCGTCGAGGACCTGCGCAACCGTGGCGCGATCTTCGTCGAAGAACTGGATCAGGTCCCGGACGATGTGATCGTC
Organism: Pseudomonas sp. SYWMCR5; assembly: GCF_057197165.1. NCBI lineage: Bacteria > Pseudomonadati > Pseudomonadota > Gammaproteobacteria > Pseudomonadales > Pseudomonadaceae > Pseudomonas > Pseudomonas sp. SYWMCR5. The sequence goes on along the minus strand of NZ_JBXUNH010000011.1, from coordinate 123,538 downwards.
ATCTTCAGTGCCCATGGTGTGTCCCAGGCGGTACGCCAGGAAGCCGCCGGGCGTGGCCTGAAGGTGTTCGATGCCACCTGCCCGTTGGTGACCAAGGTGCATATCGAGGTTGCCAAGTACAGCCGCGACGGCCGTGAGACCATCCTCATCGGCCACGAAGGGCACCCGGAAGTCGAAGGCACCATGGGCCAGTATGACGCCAGCAATGGCGGCGCCATCTACCTCGTCGAGGACGAGAAGGATGTCGCCACCCTGCAGGTCCGCGACCCAGACCACCTGGCGTTCGTCACCCAGACCACCCTGTCGATGGACGATACCAGTCGCGTCATCGATGCCCTGCGCGCACGCTTCCCGAATATCGGCGGCCCACGCAAGGACGACATCTGCTACGCGACCCAGAACCGCCAGGATGCGGTCAAGCAACTGGCCGACGAGTGTGATGTGGTACTGGTGGTCGGCAGCCCGAACAGTTCCAACTCCAACCGTCTGCGCGAGCTGGCCGAGCGCATGAGCACCCCGGCCTACCTGATCGACGGTGCCGAAGACCTGCAGCGTGCCTGGTTCGACGGCGTACAGCGCATCGGCATCACCGCAGGCGCTTCTGCGCCCGAGGTGCTGGTGCGTGGGGTGATCGAGCAGCTCAAGGCCTGGGGCGCTACGGGCGCTGAAGAGCTCGACGGGCGTGAAGAGAACATCACCTTCTCGATGCCCAAGGAGCTGCGGGTTCGCTCGCTGATCTGATCAGGGGGCTGCGCAGCGCGGTGCTTCGCTCGCCCCGCTGCGCAGGCTGACTCGCCCGCTAGGTGCGACAACGACCCGATGCTGACTGTTGCCCTGCGCGCGTTGGCAGACCTGCAAGGTGCCGCCGGAAAATGCGCCATTGTCGCGCAGGGGGACGCCCAGGCCACTGAATCTCAGCTTTTCCAGGTTGGCAGCGATCCTCACGGATCGGCCCAGCCGATGCTCGCGCAGCAGTTGCTGGTCTCCCTCTTGCACTGTTTGCCAACCCTTCCCCCAATCCCCCTCCAGTGGTTGCACCACAACGCTCCGGTTCTGCAGCAGGGCGTGGCTACGTGCACTTCGCAGGCTCTGCGCCAGGTCACGGGCGGCTGCGGCCTGGCGAAGGTCTTCGGTTAAGTTGGCGTAGGCCGGTGCCGCGAGCTGTGTCAGAAGCGCGAGCATGGCCAGTACGCTCATCATTTGTATCAGTGTTACTCCCTGTTGCCGCATCGTGCATTCCTCCCTGGAAGTGCTTCGCTGTAGCTTCGGTGCTGCGGACCAGGAGGTCCAGTCAGCCAGGCCGGTCATGCTTGGCGGGAAATTTCGCAGGAGGCGAAACCATGGTGCACAGGGAGCGGGGCATGACCTTGCTGGAAGTGGTGTTGGCAGTGCTGGTGCTGTCGCTCGGGCTGTTCGCCGCGGCGGCATCGCAGATACGCGCAGTGCAGGTCGGCGAAGGGGCGCGGCGCGATGCGCAGGCCGTGCAGTTGGCGCACTTGTTGTTCGAGCGGGTGAGGGCGAGCGGCACCCTTGAACCCGAGGCGCTGCACAGTTGGCGCGCCCTGATCGGTTCGCTGCTGGGCGAGAGCGGCGAGGGGCGGGCGGTGGTGACCGGGGAGTGGTTGCAACTGGAGATTCGCTGGCACGACCCACGCGGCAGCGAGGCGCAGGTCATCGCGCTGCAGGGCCGGGTGTTGCCATGATGAGCCGACAGCAAGGCTTCGGCCTGTTGGAGGCCTTGCTGGCACTGGCCTTGGGCTTGATGCTGCTGGCCGCAGCGGGGCAGGCCCTGGTCTTGGCCCAGCAGGCCTGGCGCATGCAAGGCGCGTTGTCGCGGATGCAGGATGACGCGTCGCTGGCCTTGCACCGGTTGGCGCAGGACATTCGCATGACCGGCATGTTTGGTTGCCTGGCAGCCGAAACCCTCGAGTTCATCGACCCATCTGCTGCACAGGCCTTTGCCCAGCCCTTGCAGATATCCCACGCCGGCAATGGCCGCGAGGCCACGCTCAGCCTGGTGACCGCCGATGTACCAGGGGCCGGAGGAAACCCGGACTGGACGCTGCTCACCGACTGTCTCGCCTGGGCACAAGTGTATCCGGCACGCCAGCCCGGCAGCGGCACCACGCTGGCTTTCCCGCTGCGGCGGCAGACCTACCGCTTTCAAGGCGACAGCCTGATGCTCAGCGGCGGCGGCATGAATGCCGTGCTCATCGACAATGTGCGTGCTTTTCGCGCCACCCGTGTCGTGGGCAATGACGGGGAGCGTGTGGACCTGCAGTTGACCCTTGTCGACCCTGTGCTGGACATCGAGCGGGACTACGCGCTGAGCGTTGCCCTGCGCAACCGGTTGCCACCGTCATGAGCGCCCAGCGCGGAATGGTCTTGCTGCTGGCCCTGGTGCTGAGCCTGCTGCTTGGTCTGTTCTCCATCTCGGCCCTGCGTGACACGCTGCAGCAGATAGCCTTGGCGGGCAGCGCGCTGGCGGCGGCGCGCGCCTTTGAAGAGGCCGAGGCGAGCCTGCTGGCGGGCGCGCTGCAGCTTGCCCTGGCGCCCCCCTCGCCCTGCCAGGTGTGCGCCCCACCGCCCGCACCCCATGACCTGATTGATGGGCGCCCACCTTGGCAGGCCAGCGAGCACGGTTTCTTCCTGGTGCAGCAACTGGGCGTTAGTACCCGCGCTGCGCACATGCCGGAAGGGGCAAGGGTGGTTCTGTTCCGGATCACTGCGGTAAGCCGTCAGGCCCGCGCACGGCAGGTACTGGAGGCGATCTATGCGGTCGAGCCCGGACAGGCCCAGGCACCCCGGCGTATCGCCTGGCGCCAGCGATTCAGGGGGGCTTGAGATGCAACGTGGCCTAAGCCTTATGGAGCTGTTGCTTGTCGTGGCCGTGACCGGCATTCTGGCGAGCGTTGCCTATCCCAGCTACAGCGACCAGCTTCGGCGTGCCGCGCGCGGCGAAGTGGTCGGCCTGCTGCACGATGCCGCCCAGCGTCTGGAATATCACTACGCCCGTACCGGCCAGTATGCCGACAGCGAGCAGTGGCAGACACCGCTGCCCGAGGGTAGCCGTTTCTACCGCCTGCGAGCCTGGCGCGAGCACGGCCATTATCGGCTACTGGCCGAGCGTCAGGCCCAGGGGCTGATGGCGCGTGATCGTTGTGGCGACTACCAGCTTGACCAGGCCGGTGTGCGCGCAAACCCCGGGGCGCTGGATGAGGCGGATTGTTGGTGAGGCGTTTTTACTTCAGGTGTTGGATCGACAGATGAGCAAGCACGTAGTGATTGTCGGTGGCGGGGTGATCGGTCTGCTGACTGCGTTCAACCTGGCCGCAAAGGTTGACCGGGTGGTGGTGTGCGACCAGGGCGAGGTCGGCCGTGAGTCGTCCTGGGCCGGCGGTGGTATCGTCTCGCCGCTGTATCCGTGGCGCTACAGCCCGGCGGTGACCGCCCTGGCGCATTGGTCGCAGGATTTTTATCCACAGTTGGGCGAGCGCCTGTTCGCCAGCACGGGTGTGGACCCTGAAGTGCACACCACCGGTCTGTACTGGCTCGACCTCGACGATGAATCCCAGGCCCTGGCCTGGGCTGCGCGCGAACAACGTCCCTTGAGCGCCGTGGATATCTCGGCGGCCTATGACGCCGTGCCAGTCCTCGGCCCAGGCTTCCAGCGCGCCATCTACATGGCTGGCGTGGCCAACGTGCGCAACCCGCGCCTGGTGAAGTCGCTGAAAGCCGCGTTGCTGGCGCTGCCCAACGTCAGTCTGCGCGAGCACTGCCAGATCAGCGGTTTCGCCCAGGAAGGCGGGCGTGTGACCGGTGTGCTGACGAATGAAGGCGTGCTGAGCGCCGACGAAGTGGTGCTCAGTGCCGGTGCCTGGAGTGGCGAGCTGTTGTGCTCCCTGGGGCTGGAATTGCCGGTGGAGCCGGTAAAGGGGCAGATGATCCTGTTCAAGTGCGATGCCGACTTCCTGCCAAGCATGGTACTGGCCAAGGGGCGTTATGCGATTCCGCGGCGTGACGGGCATATCCTGGTGGGCAGCACGCTTGAGCACGAGGGCTTCGACAAGACCCCGACCGAGGCAGCGCTGCAAAGCCTGCGGGCTTCGGCGATCGAGCTGTTGCCGCAACTGAAGGACGCGCCAGTCGTTGGGCATTGGGCCGGGCTGCGACCGGGCTCGCCTGAAGGCATTCCCTACATCGGACCGGTGCCTGGGCATGCGGGGTTGTGGCTCAACTGCGGGCATTACCGCAACGGTCTGGTGCTGGCGCCTGCTTCGTGCCAGTTGTTTACCGACCTGCTGACCGGGGCCGAGCCGATCATCGATCCTGCGCCCTACGCGCCGGCCGGGCGTCTGGGCTGAAAACATGCAGCGGCCTTGCGTTGCGCAAGGCCGCTGCGGACTCTGCCAGCCTTCAGTGCCGGTGCGGCGCCTGCAGGTGCCGGCTAGGGTAATGCTGCTCGTACACCTTGCACACCCTGAGCACCTGTTCATCGGAAAAGCGCGCGCCCACCACCTGCAGCCCCACCGGCAACCCCTCGTGCGTGAAACCGCAGGGGACCGACGCCGCAGGCTGCTGGGTCAGGTTGAACGGGTAGCTGAACGGCGTCCACTCCATCCACTGCGCCATGCCCGACCCTGGCGGCACGTTGTGCCCGGCTTCGAACGCGACCAGCGGCAGCATCGGTGACAGCAGCACGTCATGACGCTGGTGGAAGGCGTTCATCTGCGCGATCAGCTCGGCGCGTGCTTCCAGGGCCTGGGTGTAATCGGCCAGGCTGATGCCGGCCCCCTGTTCGGCGATGCCGCGCAGGCCCGGGTCGAGCAAGTCCCGCTGTGCCTCGCTCAGTCCACTGGCCAAGCGTGCCGCGCCAGCGAACCACAGGGTATTGAAGGTCTGCAGCGGGTCGCTGAAGCCCGGATCGACTTCCTCTACCGTTGCCCCCTGGCGCGCCAGGCGCTGCACGGCTTGGGTCACCAAGGCCTGGATCTGCGGATCGACCTTTATGTAGCCGAAGTCGGCGCTGTAGGCGATGCGCAGGCCGCGCAGGTCGGTCGAGTCGTCCAGCCAGGGCGACTGGCGCGGGGCTCCGGCCAGGCCGTCGCGCGGGTCGGGGCGGGCCACGCAGTCGAGCATCAGCACGGCGTCATCCACCGTACGAGTCATCGGCCCCAGGTGCGACAGCACGGTCATGGCGCTGGCTGGCCACTGCGGTACGTAGCCGAAGGTCGGCTTGATGCCGAAGGTGCCGGTGAAGGCGCAGGGGATTCGAATCGAGCCACCGGCATCGCTGCCCTGGTGCAGCACGCCGAGGTTGAGCGCCGCTGCTGCTGCCGCACCGCCAGACGACCCGCCCGCGGTCAGACGGGTATCCCAAGGGTTGCGGGTGATGCCGTACAACGGGTTGTCGGTGACCCCTTTCCAGCCGAACTCCGGCGTTGTGGTCTTGCCCACCAGCACTGCGCCAGCTTCGCGCATGAAGGCGCTGAAGGGCGCATCGACTTCCCACGGCCCGGCGCCTGAGCTGGTGCGCGAGCCTTTGCGGGTCGGCATGCCGCGGGTCAAGGTCAGGTCCTTGATCGACGCGGGCAGGCCGTCCAGGCGCCCGCACGGCTCGCCACGCTGCCAGCGGCGTTCGCTGGCGCGGGCCGCGGCGCGCGCGCCTTCACCGTCGACATGGCAGTAGGCGTTGACGGCAGGGTTGTGTAGGTCGATGCGGGCCAGCACGTCGTCGATCACTTCGAGCGGCGACAACTGGCGGCGGCGGTACAGTTCGAGCAGCTCGGTGGCACTGAATTCACCGATGGCGGTCTTGCCTGTCATCTCAATGGGCTCCCGGGTTGGCGGCCTGGACCATGGCGCGCAGCAGCACATCGCAGCCGTCTGCCAGGTCCTGCGGCGCGGCGTTCTCGATTTCGTTGTGGCTGATGCCGCCTTCGCACGGCACGAAGATCATCCCGGCCGGGCCCAGCTCGGCGAGGAAGATCGCATCGTGGCCAGCGCCACTGACGATGTCCATGTGGCTCAGGCCCAGCGTGCGCGCACCCTGGCGTACCGCATCGACGCACTGCTCGGCGAAGTACAAGGGTGGGAAGTCGGCGGTGGGGGTCAGCTCGAAACTCAGGCCATGGCGGGCGGCACTGGCCTCGATCACCTCGCGCACCTCGGCGACCATCGCATCCAGTTGGGCGGGGTCGAGGTGGCGCAGGTCGAGGGTCATCTGCACCTGGCCGGGAATCACGTTGCGCGAACCAGGGTGCAGGTTCAGGCAGCCGACGGTGCCGCAGGCATGTGGCTGGTGGGCGTGGGCCACGCGGTTGACTGCGGCCACCACCTCGGCAGCGCCAACCAGCGCATCCTTGCGCAGGTGCATCGGCGTCGGGCCTGCATGCGCCTCGACGCCGGTGAGTACCAGGTCGAACCATTTCTGGCCCAGGCAGCCCTGAACCACACCGATGGTGGTGCGCTGGTCCTCCAGCACAGGCCCTTGTTCGATATGCGCTTCGAAATAAGCGCCGACCGGATGCCCGGTGGGCACCCGCGGGCCGGCGTAACCGATGCGGTGAAGCTCGGCACCTACCGAAAGGCCTTGTTCGTCGACCTTGTCGAGGGTCTCCTGCAGACCGAACTTACCGGCAAACACCCCCGACCCCATCATGCACGGTGGGAAGCGCGAGCCTTCTTCGTTGGTCCACACCACCACTTCCAGTGGGGCCTCGGTCTGCAGGCCAAGGTCATTGAGGGTGCGCACCACTTCGAGCCCGGCCATGACGCCGTAGCAGCCGTCGAACTTGCCTCCGGTGGGTTGGGTATCGATATGGCTGCCGGTCATGACCGGCGCCAGTGCCGGGTTGCGTCCTGCGCGGCGGGCGAAGATGTTGCCGATGGCGTCGACACTGACCGTGCAGCCGGCCTCCTCGCACCAGCGCACGAACAGGTCGCGGGCCTGTCGGTCGAGATCGGTCAGCGCCAGGCGGCACACGCCGCCCTTGGCCGTGGCGCCGAGCCGGGCCAGGTCCATCAGCGATTGCCAGAGGCGCTCGCGGTTGACCAGGGCGCCCTGGCCGAGCAGGTGTTGCGAGGGATCGATGCGGGTGTTCATGGGGCGTCTCTCCTGTAGCAAATAGGGGGCTTCTTCGCGGGCGGCGCGTGGCGATATCCCAGTGGGAGCGGGCTTGCCCGCGAAGAGGCCGATACAGAGCAATGCCTGAAATCAGGCACTCAGCGCCAGGTAACGGTTCTTGATGCTCGGGTCGTCGCGAAACTGTGCGGCGGTTCCCTGGTAGGCCACGCGACCCTGTTCGAGCACGTAGTGACGGTCGGCCAAGGCATCGCAGACCATCAGGTTCTGCTCCACCAGCAGGATCGACAGGCCCTCGTCCTTGATCCGCCGCAGGATCTTCACCAACTCGTCGACGATCACCGGCGCCAGCCCCTCGGTCGGCTCATCGAGGATCAGCAACCGCGGGCCATTGAGCAGGGCCCGGGCGATCGCCAGCATCTGCTGCTCGCCACCCGACAGCGCGAAGCCGCCGTTACGGCGGCGCTCTTCCAGGCGCGGGAACATCGCGTAGACGTCACGCAGTTGCCAGCGGCTCTCCTTGCGCGTGGCGATCTTCAGGTTTTCCTCGACACTGAGCTGGCGAAAGATGCCGCGGTGCTCCGGCACCAGGGCGATGCCCCGGCGGGCGATATCGAAGATTTCGCGGCCGACCAGAGGCTGGCCATCGAAGCTGATCTGGCCCTGGCGTGGCCGCACGATGCCGAGGATGCTGCGCAGGGTGGTGGTCTTGCCGGCGCCGTTACGCCCCAGCAGGGTCACCAGTTCGCCGGCACCGACCTGCAGGGAGACGCCTTCGAGCACGTGGCTTTTGTCGTAGTAGGAATGGATCGAGTCGACGTTGAGCATCAGGCGGCCTCTCCAAGGTAGGCGGTGCGCACGCGTTCGTCGTTGCGCACGAATTCCGGGGTGCCCTCGACCAGGATCTGGCCGTGGCTCATGACGGTGATGCGTTGGCTGATCGACATGACGATGCTCATGTTGTGCTCGATCAGCAGCACGGTGTGGTCGCGGCCCAGATCGCTGATCAGCTCGGTCATCAGCGGAATGTCGTCGATGCCCATGCCGGAGGTGGGTTCGTCGAGCATCAGCAGGCTTGGCTTGGCGCAGATCGACATGCCGACTTCCAGTACGCGCTGCTGACCATGGGAGAGTTCGCCGGCGAGGGTGTCGGCACGGCCTGTGAGTTTCAGGCGCTCGAGCACCTGGTCGGCGGTGTCCCAGTGGCTGCGCTTGTGCTCGACGCTACGCCAGAAGTTCAGCGCGCCCAGGCCATCGCGGCCCTGGGCGGCCAGGCGCAGGTTCTCGCGTACCGAGAGGTTCTGGAACAGGCTGGTGAGCTGGAACGAGCGCGCCATGCCCAGCGCCACGCGGCCATGGGAGGGCTTGCGGACGATGTCGCGGCCATTGAACAGGATGCTGCCGGCGGTGGCCTGGCGTTCGCCGGTCAGGCAGTGAAACAGGCTGGTCTTGCCGGCGCCGTTGGGGCCGATGACCGTGTGGATGGTGCCAGGGCGGACTTTCAGGTCGACACCACCGACTGCGCGGAACGGCCCGTAGGCCAGCTCCAGGTTGCGGGTTTCCAGCAGGAACTCGCTCATCACAAGGTCTCCTTGGTCTTGGTCGACAACGTACGCCCCGGACGCAGGCGCTTGCCCAGCTCGGCCAGGCCGCCCCACAGGCCGCCACGCATGAACACCACCACCAGGATCAGGATGAGCCCGAGCAGCATCAGCCAACGCGGCCACAGCTCCGACAGCACGTCGCCCAGCACCACGATGGCGCCGGCCCCCAGCAGCGAGCCGAACAGCGAGCCCGTGCCGCCGATGATGGTCATGATCAGGATGTTCTCGCTCATCATCAGGTCGATGTTCGACAGCGGTGCAAAGTGCAGCAGCATGGCGTACAGCGCCCCGGCGATACCGGTGATGGCGCCGGACAGCATGAACACCAGGATCTTGAAGTGGCGGGTGTCGTAGCCGATCGCCGCCGCGCGGGTCTCGTTCTCGCGGATCGCCAGCAAGGTGCTGCCAAAGGGCGAGCGGATCACCCGCAAGGCGAAGGCGAAAATCAGCAGGAACAGCACAGCGACGAAGGCATAGAAGTGCCGAGGGTCGGCCAGGTCGACCAGCACGTGGCCGAAGACCTCGATATTCGGCCGCGGCACGTCGAGCAGGCCGTTGTCGCCACCGGTCCAGCCGCTGAGGGTGTAGGCCAGGAAGTACGTCATCTGGCTGAAGGCCAGGGTCAGCATGACGAAGTAGATGCCCTTGCGCCGGATCGCCAGTGCTCCGACCAGCAGCGCCAGCAACGCACCGAATACCGCAGCGCCCAGCAGCGCGGCGAACAGCCCCCATTTCAGATGGATCATCAGCAGTGCCGCGCCATAGGCTCCCACGCCGAAGAAAATGCCCTGGCCGAACGACAGCAGGCCGGTGTAGCCCAGCAGCAGGTTGCAGGCGAGCGCCGCCAGGGCAAAGATCAGGATCTCGGTGGCCAGCGTGGCCGAAGGCAGCACCAGCGGCAGCAGCACCAGGCTGGCGACCACCAGCAACAGCAGGACGGGCGCGCGCGGCCCGACCGGTAATGGATTCTTCTCGCTCATCAATCATGCTCTCCCGAACAGGCCATAGGGACGGACCAGGATCACTGCGGCCATCGCCCCGTAGATCATCAGGCTGGCGCCTTGCGGCCAGAGGCTGGTCATCATGCTTTGCACCACGCCGACCAGCAGTCCACCCACCAGCGCGCCGCCGAACGAACCCATGCCGCCGATCACCACCACTACGAAGGCGATGCCGAGGATCTCCGGGCCGACGAAGGGCTGGGCACCGCGCAACGGCGCGAACAGCACCCCGGCGACACCGGCCAGGCCCACACCGAGGGCGAAGGTCAGGGAGAACAGGCGGAAGATGTTGGTGCCCAGCAGCGACACGGTTTCGGTGCTTTCACTGCCGGCGCGTACCAGGGCACCGAAGCGCGTGCGTTCGAGCAGCAGCCACAAGGCCAGGCCGATCAGCGCGGCGAAGCCGATCAGGAACAGGCGGTAGTAGGGGTAGATGAAGTCGCCCAGGATCACCACGCCACGGAGCTCCGGCGGTACGGCGATGTTCTTGCCCACCGGCCCCCAGATCAGGACCGAGGCTTCCTGGATGATCAGGGCGATGCCCAGGGTGACCAGGATCTGGAAGGTGTGCGGCAGATGGTAGATGCGCTTGATCAGCAGGCGCTCCACCGCCCAGGCCAGCACTGCCACGACCAGCGGGGCGATCAGCAATGCCAGCCAGAAGTTGCCGGTCAGGGCCACGGCGGTGTAGCACAGGTAGGCGCCGAGCAGGAAGAACGCGCCGTGGGCGAAGTTGACGAAGTTCAGCAGGCCGAAAATGATCGTCAGGCCTACGGCGATGAGGAAGTAGATCATCCCCAGGCCCAGGCCGTTGAGCAGTTGGAACAGGTACAATTCGAGCATGAGCGTGCCCTCGACAGCGCGCGGCGCGGCTGCCTGTACAGGTGTGTTTGACTGGCGGCGCGGCCTCAGGCCAGGGCGCAACCGGTGTGATCGACCTCAACGAACGAGCGGCCCGAACTGATGACTTCAGCCAGGTCGTCCTCGTCGCGCAACTGACCCTGGGGCTTGCCGCGCAGCAGGTAGTAGTCCTTGAGCACCTGGTGGTCGCCAGGGCGGATCAGCTCTTCGCCGGTCGGGCCCTGGAAGCGCATGCCCTGCAAGGCCCTGGCGACGCTGGCGCCGTCGAAGGTGCCAGCCTGGACGATGGCGTCGAGCATGACCTTGGTGCCGATGTAGTCGGCGGCCAGCGGATAGTTAGGGTTGATTCCATAGGCCTTCTGCGTGGCGGCGACCAGCGCCTTGTTCAGCGGCGTATCCACCTGATGCCAGTACTGGGCGCCCAGGTAGACCCCTTCGAGCACATCGCTGCCCAGCTCCTGGAACTGGTCGAGCCCTGCCGACCAGACCAGCAGCACCTTCATCCGCTCCTTGATTCCGAAGTTGACTGCCTGGCGCAGGGCGTTGGACGACTGGCTACCGAAGTTCAGCAGCACCAGCACGTCGGGCTTGGCGGCGATGGCATTGGTCAGGTACCCGGAGAACTCCTGTTCCTGCAGCGAGTGGTAGCTGTTGCCGATGTGCTCGACACCGAACTCGGCAAAAACCTTGCGCGCATTGTCCAGCAGCGCATCGCCGAACACGTATTGCGGGGTGATGGTGTACCAGCGCTTGGCTTGCGGCAGCTGGCGGATCATCGGCACCAGGGTTTCGCGAATCGCGCCGTAGGTCGGCACCGACCAGCGGAATGTCGAGAGATTGCAATCTTTGCCGGTGATCTCGTCGGCGCCGACCGGGGTCATGAATACGCCGCCGGCCTTGTTGATTTCCTTGGACACGGCCAGGGCGGAGGAAGACAGGGTGCAGCCCTGGAAGAATCTCGCACCGTCCTGGCCGATGGCTTCCTGGACCTTGCGCACGGCCTTGCCGGCATTGCCTTCGGTGTCGATGACCTTGTACTGCAGCGACCGCCCCAGCAGTTGCGGATGCTCGGCGATGGCCAGGCGCGAGCCCATGTCGGCGTACTTGCCGTAGCTGGCGAAGGCGCCGGACATCGACTTGAGCCCGTAGAAGACCAGCGGCTGTTCGGCGAATGCCCGCTGCGCTCCCAGGGGGAGACTGCCGAGGGCACCCAGGGCAAGACCTGCCTTGAGCAGGGTACGTCTTTGCATGGATAACTCCTTGATTCTGGTTATTAGGCAGGAGTGGCAATGGCAAAGCGGGTACGGCGGGGCCTGTAGGCAGGCCTCTGTGCAGGCTGGATCAGTGGTGGTGCTCGAACTCCAGCAGGAAGTTGCGTTCGACCTCGCCCTCCAGCGCGGTCATGTGATGTTCGGCGTCGCACATGTGCTCGTGCATCAGCCGGCGCACGGCCTTTTCATCGCTGGCGCGCAGGGCGACCAGCAGTTGCTTGTGGTAGTCGATGTTGGCCGCGGCGAACTGCTGGCGCTTGGGCAGGTAGGCCTTCTTCAGTACCACCAGGTCGCGCAGCAGGTCGTTGAGGAACACCGCCATGAAGCGCAGCAGCGGATTGGGGCAGCGGCGTGCCAGCAAGGTGTGGAACTCGATTTCCGCCAGGCGCTGTTCGCGCTGGCCCTGCTCGCTGTCTTCCGGGGTGCTGCAGAAGTCGATGTTGGCCTGCAGTGCGGCATAGTCGGCGTCGCTGAGCTGCCCCATCACGGCCACTGCCAACTCGACCTCGATGACCTTGCGCAACTGGTAGACCTGTTCGCCGTCCAGATGCTGGAAGTGCAGGTAGTTGCGCAACGCGCGACTGGCCGGCTCGGTGCCCACTTCAGCGAGATAGGCCCCGCCGGTCGGGCCGGTGCGGGTGTTGACCAGCCCTTCGACCTCCAGGGCCTTGAGCGCCTCGCGGGCGGTCCCTTTGGAGCACTCGAAGTGCTCCATCAGCTCGCGTTCGGTGGGCAGGCGATCACCGGGGCGCAAGGCTTCGGTGACGATCGAGCGCTTGACCGATTCGACGATCAGGTCCGAGAGCTTCTGGCGCTTGCGTTTGGGCTTGAGCATTTCGCTATTTTTCATATTTATGCGGATAAATAGGATTTAGCGAGTTTTGTCGGGCAGGGTCAATGGTGGCGGGGGAGAGGGGTCGCAAATGGAGCTAAAGGGTCGGGGAGGGATAAGCGGGCCTTGCCCAGGAATCTGAAAACTGGCCCCCTCCTGCACTGGGGGGAGCCAGTTGTCGGCAATCAGCCTTGTCGGCCAGGACCCTGCTCGAGGTGGGCCTGGCTGCAGTACCAGTCCTTGCCGAGCTTGAGCGCCCGGTCGTTGGGCAGGTGTACGCCGCAATGGGCGCAGCGCACCATGGTCAAGGGGTCTTCGAGGCGTGACTCGGGGCGTGATTGCTGGCTGATCTTGAATTTGCGCCACAGCCAGAACGCGGCGGCGATCAGGGCGATCCAGAAGAGTAGACGAACCATGGTGTCCAGCTTGTCGTGAATGAAGAGGCCACAGTCTAGGACGCGGCCATGAAAAAAGGGAGGCCTGGGCCTCCCTTTCTGTCGTTGCGCGATCTGTCAGTCGAACAGACCGAAGGTCAGGTAGCTGAACCAGGAACGATCCTCTTCGGCTTCCTTGGGGCCAGCCGGCAGGATCGGATCGCCGTTCTCGTCCTTGGGCAGCAGGTCGGCCGGCATTTCCGAGCGGGCGTCCTTGAACTGACGGACCACGTCCTGGTTGGCGCGGGTTTCACCCGGTGGCAGCGGGGTGTCGGTCTCGATCAGGCCCAGGGTAGCCTTGGACAGCCAGGAGCGACCGTCGGACTCGCTCTGCTTGGGTACGAACTGACCGTCGACCAGGCTCGGGTGGTTCGGGTAGTTGAGCTTGAGGGTTTCCAGGCTGGTGGCGGCCAGGTCGTCCAGGTGCATTTTCTGGTAGGCCTCGGTCATCACGGCCAGGCCGTCGGCAACCGATGGCGTTTCCTGGAAGTTCTCCACCACGTAGCGGCCACGGTTGGCGGCGGCAACGTAAGCCTCGCGGCTCAGGTAGTAGTCGGCGACGTGGATTTCGTAGGAGGCCAGCAGGTTGCGCAGGTAGATCATGCGCTGCTTGGCGTCCGGGGCGTAGCGGCTGTTGGGGAAGCGGCTGGTGAGCTGGGCGAACTCGTTGTACGAGTCGCGCGCCGCGCCCGGGTCACGCTTGGTCATGTCCAGCGGCAGGAAGCGCGCCAGCAGGCCGCGGTCCTGGTCGAACGAGGTCAGGCCTTTCAGATAATAGGCGTAGTCGACGTTCGGGTGCTGCGGGTGCAGGCGGATGAAGCGTTCGGCAGCAGACTTGGCGGCCTCCGGCTCGGTGTTCTTGTAGTTGGCGTAGATCAGCTCGAGCTGGGCCTGGTCGGCGTAGCGGCCGAACGGGTAGCGCGATTCCAGGGCCTTGAGCTTGTTCACGGCACTGGTGTAGCTGTGGTTGTCCAGGTCGGCCTGCGCCTGCTGGTACAACTCGGCTTCGCTGAGGTTCTCGTCAATGACTTCCTTGTTCGAGGAACAGGCAGCAGTGAGCCCGAGGATGGCGATCAGCAGCAGGTGTTTCACTTGCATGGCGGCTTGCGTCCTTTGACGGCCGCTGTCTTGGGCGGTGCCGTCCTGTTATGATGAGCGCCCCCGGCCAACCCCGGGGCAAAAGAAGCCGTATTTAACCACAAGCACGCAGCTGAAACCAAAGGCTGTAAGCCCATCGATTCGAGCATGTCCGAGATCATTCAACTTAGTGCAGAGGTCCCGTCCGAGCTGGGCGGCCAACGCCTCGACCAGGTCGCCGCCCAATTGTTCGACGAGTACTCGCGTTCGCGCCTGACTTCGTGGATCAAGGAAGGCCGCTTGACCGTCGATGGTGCGGTGCTGCGCCCGCGCGATACCGTCCACACCGGCTCCGTTCTCGCCCTGGAGGCCGAACAGGAGGCCCAGGGTGAATGGGAGGCAGAGGAGATCGATCTGGACATCGTCTATGAAGACGACCAGATCCTGGTGATCAACAAGCCTGCCGGGCTGGTGGTCCACCCGGCTGTCGGGCATGCCAGCGGGACCCTGCTCAACGCCTTGCTGCACCATGTGCCGGACATCATCAACGTGCCGCGCGCCGGCATCGTCCACCGCCTGGACAAGGACACCACCGGTCTGATGGTGGTCGCCAAGACGCTGCAGGCGCAGACCAACCTCGTCGACCAACTGCAGAAGCGCTCGGTCAGCCGCATCTATGAATGCATCGTGGTTGGCGTGGTGACGGCCGGTGGCAAGATCGACGCACCGATCGGTCGCCACGGCGGCATGCGTCAGCGCATGGCGGTCACCGATGGCGGCAAGCCGGCGGTCAGCCACTATCGCGTGCTCAAGCGCTTCCGCTCGCACACCCATGTGCGGGTCAAGCTGGAGACCGGGCGTACCCACCAGATTCGTGTGCACATGGCCCATGTCGGTTTCCCGCTGGTGGGTGACCAGACCTACGGCGGTCGCTTCCGCATCCCGCCGGCGGCCAGCGTGGCCATGGTCGAGGCGGTCAAGCATTTCCCGCGTCAGGCGCTGCACGCACGCTTCCTGGCGCTGGACCATCCGACGACCGGTGAGCGCATGGAGTGGAAATCGCCCTTGCCGGACGACTTCATGTGGCTGCTGTCGCTGCTCGACCAGGACCGCGAGAGCTTCATCGGATGAGCGAGCTGACGCAATCGCTGATCTTCCCCGACTGGCCGGCCCCGGCCTCGGTTCGCGCTTGCGTCACCACGCGTGAGGGCGGCGTCAGCCTGCCGCCCTACGACACCTTCAACCTGGGTGACCACGTGGGCGACGACCCTGCGGCGGTTGCCGAGAATCGCCGCCGCCTGGGCGATGAATTCGCTATCCAGCCGGCCTGGCTCAAGCAAGTGCATGGCCTGGTCGTGGCCGACGCCGATCCGGCCGTGGTGGCCGAAGCGGATGCCAGCTGGACCGACCAGCCTGGTATCGCCTGTACCGTGATGACCGCCGATTGCCTGCCCGCGCTGTTCTGCGATCGTGCCGGCACGCGTGTGGCGGCCGCCCATGCGGGCTGGCGCGGGCTGGCCGGTGGCGTGCTGGAAGCCACCCTTGATCGTCTGGCGCTGGCACCTGAACAGGTGCTGGTGTGGCTGGGCCCTGCCATCGGCCCGCAAGCGTTCGAGGTGGGCCTGGAAGTGCGCGATGCTTTCACCGCCGTGCATCCGGAGGCTGCCAGTGCCTTCGTCGCGGGCGAGCGCCCCGACAAGCTGATCGCCGACATCTATGCCCTGGCGCGTATCCGTCTGGCCGCGCGCGGCGTGACGGCCGTGTATGGCGGCGGTTTCTGCACGGTCAGCGATCCGCGTTTCTTCTCCTATCGACGCACCCCACAGGGCGGGCGTTTCGCCTCGCTGGTCTGGGTCGAACCTCGCTGAGCCTTTGCGCCCTTGCCGGGGCGGTCTGTGCTATGCCGTGCAATAGATCTCACTGATGTCCATCAGTGTTGTTGCTTTTTGTCGTAGTCTTTTCCCTCTCAAGCGTTTCGATTTTCTTCAAATGCGCCGCAATAGCCGTTAGTCTCGCAACAATCCGTACCGCCGTGATCTTCCAACCAGAACGAGTCGGCCATGACAGATTTGTCCCGTACGCATGGAGTCGCCAGCCAGGCCCTGGGTCTGCTGGACGGGCGTTTCTTCCGGCCACCGCTGCCGGACGGGCATGTGCTGCGCGCGCGCTTGTGCCAGCGTCTCGAAGCGGGTCTGGATGGGCGGCTGCTGCTGGTCAACGCACCGGCGGGGTTCGGCAAGAGTTCGCTGGCCATCGAGTTCTGCCAGCAGTTGCCCAGCCACTGGCGCAGCCTCTGGTTGGGCCTGAGCCAGCGCGATGCCGACCCCGGTCGTTTCCTCGAGCGTCTGCTCGAAGGCTTGCAGCAGTTCTGCCCGGCGTTGGGTGGTCAGGCCATGGGCTTGCTGAAGATGCGCCAGCGCCATCAGCCATTCGCCTTCGAAGAATGGCTCGACAGCCTGCTCGACGAGCTGGCGCTCTACCTGAATAGCGATACGCCGCTGCTGCTGGTGCTGGATGACTACCATCTTGCCCAGGGGCCGGTTCTCGATCGCTGCCTGCAGTTCTTCCTCAACCATTTGCCGCCGGGTCTGGCATTGCTGGTCACCAGCCGTCAGCGCCCCGACTGGCATCTGGCGCGGCTACGCCTGTCGCGCCAGTTGGCCGAACTCAACGAACAAGACTTGCGCCTGACCTCCGACGAAGCCCTCGCCGTGATTGGCCGCCAGCCCACCGGCCTGCGTGGTCAGGCGCTGGACAACCTGATCCAGCGCAGCGACGGCTGGGTCGCCGGGCTGCGTTTCTGGCAACTGGCGACCAGCGAGTCTGGCGAGGACCATGCCTTGCCCCAGGCGCTGCACGGTGGTGAAGGGTTGATCCGCGATTACCTGCTCGAAGAGGTCATCGAGATCCTGCCGGTAGAAGTCCAGGCCTTCCTCTATGACACCGCCTGCCAGGAGCGCTTCTGCATCGAACTGTGCGACGCCCTGCGCGAGCGCGAGGACAGCGCGGCCATCCTGCGTTACCTGCAGGCTCACCAGGTGTTCCTGGTGCCGCTGGATGAGCACGGTCGCTGGTTCCGGTATCACCACCTGTTCTCCGACCTGCTGCGCAGTCGCCAGGCCAGCGAGCCTTCGGCGGCGCTGCATCTGCGTGCCTGTCGCTGGTTCGAGCGCCAGGGGCTGCTCGACGAAGCGGTGGAGCAAGCCTTGCGTGCGGGTTCTCTGGATGTCGCCGCCGATCTGGTGCAGAGCCTTTCCGAAGAGCAACTGCTGGCCGAACAGAACGTCGGCATGCTGTTGCGCTGGAAGATGGACCTGCCTGACAGCCTGCTGATCAGTACGCCACGCTTGATCGTGCTGTACAGCTGGGCACTGGGCCTGGCCTGCCAGTTGGATGCTGCCGAAGAACTGGCGGCCTATCTCAGCCGTTTCCTCCCAGCGCCCTCGGCGACCGCCCAGAAATCCATGCTCGCCCAGTGGCTGGCGCTCAGCGGCGTGATCGCGCGCGGCCGCGGCGATCGCGAGCGCACCCTGGCCTACTGCGAGGAGGCCCTGCAGAGCCTGCCCTGCAAGCGCTATGGCCAGCGTCTGGTGTGCCTGTCGACGCTGTCCAACCTGGCCATTGCCGACGGTGACTTCTGGCGGGCGCGGGGCTGGAACCGTGAGGCGCTGGAGTTGGCCCAGCGTGTTGGCAATCCATTGTTCGAGGCCCTGGCCCATTACGATCGCGCCAGGGTATTGCACGCCCGCGGCGAGGTGTTGCGCGCCCTGGACGAGGTGCGTCAGGGGTTGCAGCGTCTGCAGGGGTTGTCGGGGCAGCGCCTGTACGCCGTGCGCGCCCGCTTGATTCTCTACGAAGGCTACCTGTATGCCTCGCGCCTGCAACCAGGCCAGGGGCGGGCGCGGTTGCGCGCCGGGCTGAGCGAAGCGCGGGCGTGCCGTGATATCAGTGTGCTGATCGGCCATTGCGTGATCGCCTCGCTGGAGGGGCGCGACGGGCGCTTCGCCGAGGCCTTTGCGGAGCTCGCCGAGGCCGAGCGGCTGATGCACATCTGGGACGTGCCGCCGATCTTCTACCTGGCCATGATCACGCTGGTGAAGTGCGAACTCTGGCTGGCCCAGGGCCGCACCGACCTTGCCGAGTCCTGGCTGCTGCGCCTGGGGCAGACCTACGGCGGAGAGCAACCGGCCGCTGCACCGGAATTTCATCCATTGCTGCCACTGCATATCGAGCTGCAACAAGCGTTGCTGGAGCGCACCCTGGCACGACCGGAGCCCGCCGAGCAGCGCCTGCGGGCACTGGTGGCACAGGGGGAGGCCAGTGGTGGAATGATGCTGGCGGTCAGCGCGCTGTGTCAGTTGGTTGATCTGTTGCTGGCGCAGGGGCGCGAACAGGAAGCGGGCAAGTTGCTGGCCAAAGCACTCGAGGCTGCGCGTGGCGGGGCATTGCACGCTTTCCAGCGGCTGCTGGAGGAGCGCCCGATATGGTTGCGCGAGCAGCTCGCGGCAAGCCCTGCGTGCCCGGCACAGGCCGAACTGCTGGCACGCCTGCCACAAACCCAGCCTGTCAGCATGGCCAACAATGAGGCGCTCAGTGGCCGTGAGCTGGCGGTACTGGAACTGATCGCGCAAGGCTGCTCCAACCAGCAGATCAGCGAGCGCCTGTTCATCTCCCTGCATACCGTCAAGACCCACGCCAGCCATATCAACAGCAAGCTGGGCGTGGAGCGCCGCACGCAAGCAGTGGCACGGGCCAAGTCGCTGGGCCTGCTGGTCTAGAAAGCGCCTTGCAGTTAAAATGATGGCTAGTTGCCACTATCTCGTCATGCGCTGACTTCCCGGTCTCATCTTTCCCGCCGCCCGGCCGATACAGCATTCGCCGGGCCCAGTCGCCGCAGGCCTTTTTCCACTTCTTCTCAATACAGGTCGTGTTGATGCTGCAGTATGGGCAAAAAAGCTTTCTGATCGTCGACGACTTCACCGACTTTCGCACCTCGACGCGCTCCATGCTGCGCGAGTTGGGTGTGCGCGACGTGGATACTGCCGACAGCGGCGAGCAGGCCCTGCGCATGTGCGCGCAGAAGCGCTATGACTTCATCCTCCAGGACTTCCACCTGGGCGATGGCAAGAAGAATGGTCAGCAGGTGCTCGAGGACCTGCTGCTGGACAAGCTCATCAGCCATGAATGCGTGTTCATCATGGTCACGGCCGAAAGCAGCCAGTCGATTGTCCTCAGCGCCATCGAGCATGAACCGGATGCCTATCTGACCAAGCCGTTCAACCGCCTGGGCCTGGCGCAGCGCCTGGAAAAGCTGGTGCAGCGCAAGACCTTGCTCAAGCCGATTCTCCAGGCGCTGGACCGTGGGCGCCCGGCCGAGGTGCTGGCGGCCTGCGCCGAGCTGTGCAAGCAGGATCCGCGTTTCGCGCCGTTGTGCCTGCGCTACCGGGCCGATGCACTGCGCGACCTCAATCGCTTCGACGACCTGGAAAAGTTTCTCACCAACATTCTGGCCAGCCGCCCGCAGCCTTGGGTGTATGCGGCGCTGGGCAGCCTGATGCACAAGCGTGGCCAGTACGAACAGGCCCAGGGCGTCTATGAGCAGGCGCTCAAGGCCTTCCCGATCATGCCAGGGCTTTACGACGGGCTGGCTGAAGTGCTGGTGGCCAAGGGCGACAACAAGCGCGCCCAGCACATGCTCGAGGAAGCCGTGCGCCTGTCACCGCTGGCGGTACGGCGCCAGGCGGCGCTGGGCAAGCTGGCCTTGGACAACGAAGACTACGAAGGCGCATCCAAGGCCTACCGGCACGCCGTGAGCCAGGGGCAGAGCTCGCGCTACAAGAGCGCCGAGAGCAACCTGGGCCTGGTCCAGGCGCTGATGAACAAGAACGCCGGCAATGGCCTCGATGCGCGTACGCGGGTCGAGATCAATACCGTGCTCAGCGAAGTTGCCAAGGAACACACCGAAGACCAGGGCCTGCAAGTTCGCGCCCGCCTGATGAAGGCTGCCAGCCTGCAGCAGGCCGGCGATGCGGAAACCGCGGCCAAGCTCACCGAGCAGGCCATGCAGCGTCTGGAAAAGATGGATCAGTTCTTCTCGGTCGATGCCGCGCTGACCGTGGCCAAGCAGCTCAAGGACCTGGGGCAGGAGTCGGCCGGGACTTCGATTCTCAAGGGGTGCGTGGAAACCTACGGGGATGACCCGAAAGTCATGCAGAGCGTGGCCAAGGTCACCGACGATCCGACGGTGCTCGGAGCCGTCACCGAGGCTGTCGACCTCAACCGCCAAGGGGTGCGCAGCTATCAGGGCGGCCAGTTGAACGAGGCCCTGGAGATGTTTCGCAAGGCCCTGTCGCTGCAACCGAAGAACATCAGCATTGCCCTCAATACCGCCCAGGCGCTGCTGCGTATCGGCGGCGAAAGTCCGTCGGAGTCGCTTATGCAGGAATGTCGCAACTGCCTGAACAGCGTGGCTGGCATCCCCGCCAGCGACAGCCGTTTCGACCGCTACCGCAAGCTGCACGTGCGGGTGTTCGGCGCATGAGCCGGGATGAGCAGGGGCTGGATTTCTCGACGGTGATCGCCTCCACCGTGCACGACATGAAGAACTCGCTCTCGGCGCTGATCCAGGCCCACGATCAGTGGCTGGCGCGTTTGCCCGAACAGGCCCGCAGTGGCAGCGAACAAGGGGTGATGGAGCATGAGTTCCGCCACCTCAACGGGATGCTGGTGCAATTGCTGGGGTTGTACAAGCTGGGCATCAACCAGTTGCCGATCTGCCCCGACTACCACGAGCTCGAGGATTTCGTCGAAGCCCAGTTGGCGGCGCATCAGGAAGTCATCCGCCACCGCGACGTGCTGGCGACCTGGCGCATCGACACCGAAAGCCCGCTGGGCTTCTTCGACCGCGAACTGGTCGCCTCGGTGGTCGCCAACGTACTGACCAACGCCATTCGCTATGCCGGGCATACGTTGCTGATCAGTATCGAGGAGGAGGGCGAGCAGTTGGTGATCAGCGTCAACGATGATGGTCCCGGTTATCCACAGCGCATGCTCGAGCGACAGCAGGACTACGTGCAGGGCATCGACCAGCAGAGCGGCAGCACCGGCCTTGGCCTGTACTTCGCCGCCAGGATCGCCGCCCTGCACGAGCGCAACGGCGTACGCGGGCGGATCGAAATCGCCAACGGTGGTGCGCTGGGTGGCGGGTTGTTCAGGTTGTATTTGCCTTGACTCTGGCTGTTTGAGTGTCACTTCCCACTGCGTTGTGGGATAGCTCCTGACCTCGGTTTCATGACTTCAGAAGCAGCGCTTCAGATGACAATGTAGACACGTTGTTTCTACAAGTTACTTGCAATCATCTGGAGGGTTTCTACTATGTATCTACCTTTGGAGATACTTATGGAAGTCAAGATTCAACAATGGGGCAACAGTGCTGCCATTCGCCTGCCATCGACCATTCTCAAGCAGATGCGCCTGAGCGTGGGCTCCGTCCTCTGCCTGGATACCGCCACCGGGTCGCTGGTTTTCAAGCCCGTCCGATCAAAACCCAAGTACAAGCTTGAGGATCTGATGGCCCAGTGCGATCTCGATGCACCTGAGCCGGATGAGCTCGCGGCGTGGAACGCCATTCGTCCTGTCGGTCGTGAGGTATGAGGCGGGCGGGATTCGCCAGGGGCGATATTGTGCGAGTCGATCTTGAGCCTGTGGTCGGTCGCGAGCAGCAAGGTGCGATGCGCCAGGTGCTTGTACTGACGCCGGCTGCCTACAATACCGCGGGCCTGGCCGTGGTCGTCCCGATTACTCAAGGTGGGGATTTCACCCGGCATGCCGGGTTTGCAGTCACGCTCAGCGGGGCAGGTACGCGAACCCAGGGCGTGGTGTTGTGCAACCAGTTGCGTACGATGGATCTCGAGGCGTCTGGTGCCCGGCGTATCGAGTCTGTTCCCGACGCCGTCATCGATGATGCGCTGGCGCGCGTACAAACCTTATTCGAATGAGCGTGAAGTCGCTTGGAGCTGGACTCCCATGACCCATATCCCTGTATCGCTGATCCGCGAAACCTTCCCCGTAGGCCCCCTGCAATGCAACTGCACGCTGATCGGCGACCCGGTCAGCAAGAAGGCCATCGTCGTCGACCCCGGTGGCGACGAGCAGAAGATTCTCGCACGCCTGCAACAGCATGGCCTGACGCTGGTGAGCATCATCCATACCCACGCCCATTTCGATCATTTCCTGGCCTCCGGCAGGCTCAAGGAGCTGACCGGTGCGACCTTGCACCTGCACAAGGACGACCAGCCGCTGTGGGACAACCTGGAGATGCAGTGCCAGATGTTCGGTGTGCCCTACACGCCCGTCCCTTCCCCCGACCGCTGGCTCGCCGATGACGAGGCGCTGGCCTGCGGCTGTGGCGTGGCGCTGCACACACCCGGGCATACGCCGGGCTCGATGAGTTTCTGGTTTGCCGAACACAAGCTGCTGATCGCCGGCGACACTCTGTTCCGGCGTGGCGTGGGGCGCACCGATTTGTGGGGGGGCGATCAACGGGCTATCGTTCGTTCCATCAAGGAGCGGCTGTACCGCCTGGATGAAGAGGCGATCGTGGTGACCGGCCATGGTCCGGACACTCGCCTCGGCGAAGAGATGCGTGAAAATCCGTTCGTGCGGGCATGAAGTTTCATGGAATTTTTCCGCGTCGCTGCAATCCAAGGCTGGCACTGATCCGTATACGATCCGCTGCACTTTCGAATTTCACCAGGAGCTTGTCCATGTTCACCATGCGTCGTCTGATTATCGTCGCTACCGCTGCTGCCCTGATGACCGGCTGTGCCGGCCAGAACCCCTACGACAACCAGGGCCAGGCGCAGGGCGGCTCCACAGGGATGAGCAAGACTGCCAAGTACGGTGGCCTGGGTGCACTGGCCGGTGCCATCGCCGGTGCGGCCATCGATCACAACAACCGTGGCAAGGGTGCGCTGATCGGCGCTGCTGCGGTAGGCGCCGCTGCCGCCGGTTATGGCTACTATGCCGACAAGCAGGAAGCCGAACTGCGCGCGCAGATGGCCAACACCGGTGTCGAAGTGCAGCGCCAGGGCGACCAGATCAAGCTGATCATGCCAGGTAACATCACCTTCGCTACCGATTCGGCGAACATCGCCCCAAGCTTCTACTCGCCGCTGAACAACCTCGCCAGCTCGTTCAAGCAGTTCAACCAGAACACCATCGAAGTGGTCGGCTTCACCGACAGCACCGGCAGCCGCCAGCACAACATGGACCTGTCGCAGCGTCGCGCGCAGGCCGTCAGCACCTACCTGACCTCGCAGGGCGTCGATGCGTCACGGGTGTCGGTTCGTGGCATGGGCCCGGACCAGCCGATCGCCAGCAACGCCGATGCCAATGGCCGGGCGCAGAACCGTCGCGTCGAGGTTAACCTGAAGCCGATCCCTGGCCAGCAGTATGACCAGCAGGGCACCGTTCAGCAGTATCCCTGACCTGTAACGCAGCCGCTTTGCGGCCCTGTCGCGGGACAAGTCGGTACGCCGGCTTGTCCCGCGATGCGTTTCAGCGCACGTGACTGGCCTGGATCGCCGTCAATGCGATGGTGTGCACGATATCGTCCACCTGCGCACCGCGCGGCAAGTCGTTCACTGGCTTGCGCAGCCCCTGCAGCATCGGCCCCAGGCTTACGCAGTCGGCACTGCGTTGCACTGCCTTGTGCGTGGTGTTGCCGGTGTTCAGGTCCGGGAACACGAACACCGTGGCGCGACCCGCTACCTGGCTGTGCGGTGCCAACTGCCGGGCAATCTCCGGGTTGGCTGCGGCGTCGTACTGCAACGGCCCGTCGATCAGCAGATCATGTTCGGCCTGCTGCGCCAGGCGCGTGGCTTCGCGCACCTTTTCCACTTCCTCGTCACTGGCCGCCGAGTCGCTCGAATAACTGAGCATCGCCACACGCGGTGCAATCCCGAAAGCCTGCGCCGATTCGGCGCTTTGCCGTGCGATTTCCGCCAGCTCCACGGCGCTGGGGTGCGGGTTCATGATGCAGTCGCCATACACCAGCACCTGCTCGGGGAACAGCATGAAGAACACCGACGACACCAGGCTGCAGTCTGGTGCGGTCTTGATCAGTTGCAGGGCCGGGCGGATGGTGTTGGCGGTGGAGTGCACCAACCCTGAAACCAGGCCGTCGACCTCATCCAGCGCCAGCATCATGGTGCCGATCACCACTGGATCCTCCAGCTGCTGCTCGGCCATCGGGGCGTTGAGGTTGCGGCTCTTGCGCAGCTCGACCATCGGCTCGACGTAGCGTGCGCGAATGAGCTCGGGGTCGAGGATTTCCAGGTCGGCGGGCAGGGTGATGCCCTGGGCGCGGGCCACCGCCTCGACTTCCTCGGGCTTGGCCAGCAATACGCAGCGGGCGATGCCACGCGCCTGGCAGATGGCGGCGGCCTGCACCAGCAACGGTTCGGCGCCCTCGGGCAGGACGATGCGCTTGTTGGCCTGCTGCGCGCGTTGGATCAGTTGATAGCGGAACACCGCTGGCGACAGGCGCATCTCTCGCGGCGTACCGCAACGCTGGTGCAACCAGTGGGCGTCGAGGTGGCTGGCGACGAAGTCGGTGATGAACTCGGCGCGCTCGCGGTCGTCCACCGGGATCTCGCGGTTCAGCGAGTTGAGCTGGTTGGCGGTGTCGTACGAGCCGGTGCTCACCGAAAGGATCGGCAGGCCGGCCTGCAGGGCGCCGCGGCACAGTTCGAGGATGCGCGGGTCAGGCTTGCTGTCGCTGGTCAGCAGCAGCCCGGCCAGCGGAACGCCGTTGATCGCTGCCAGGCTCACGGCGAGGATGATGTCGTCGCGATCCCCGGGCGTCACCACCAGGGTGCCCGGCTTGAGCAGCGGCACGGTGTTGGCCACGGTGCGCGCGCAGATGATGATCTTGTTCATCCGCCGCTGTTCGTAGTCGCCGGCATTGAGCACCTGTGCGCCGAGCAGCTCGGCCACATCGCGGGTGCGCGGGGCGTTGAGGTCGGCCTGGTAAGGGATGCAGCCGAGCAGGCGGAAGTCGTTGCCGCGCAGCAGTGGCGAATGCTCGCGCAGGCGCGTGGCGAAATCGGCCATGCTTTCGTCGGTACGGACCTTGTTGAGAATGACCCCGAGGACTTTCGGGTCGCGTGGGCCACCGAACAGTTGGGCCTGCAGTTCGACCCGCCCGGACAGTTCGCTGAGCACCTCGTTCTCCGGTGCCGAGACCAGGATCACCTCGGCGTCCAGGCTCTTGGCCAGGTGCAGGTTGACCCGCGCCGCGTAGCTGGCATGACGGGTCGGCACCATGCCCTCGACCACCACCACGTCGTTGCCGACGCAGGCTTGCTGGTACAGGCGGATGATTTCTTCGAGCAGTTCGTCGAGTTGGCCATCGCCCAGCATGCGCTCGACCTGGGCCAGGCTCAGCGGCGTGGGTGGCTTGATGCCGTGGGTACGTGCGACCAGCTCGCTGGAGCGCTCAGGGCCGGTATCGCCGGGATGCGGCTGGGCGATCGGCTTGAAGAAACCGACTTTCAGGCCGCCGCGCTCGAGGGCGCGTACCAGGCCGAGGCTGATGGAGGTCAGGCCGACACCAAAGTCGGTCGGCGCGATGAAAAATGTCTGCATGCGTGCTTCTCGGAATAAGCGGTGCAAGGGATCAACGGCCAAGGGTAGCGCTATCGGCCCCCTGCGCGCACCAGCCGCAGGCAAAAGCCTGGCCGATGCGCCGGGTGCGCTCGCGTGCATCGAGCACCCAGGGGCGTGCCTGCCACGGCGGCTGGTGGCGCAGGTGCTGGGTATGGCCGCAGGACAGCTCGACCACCCATTGGCCTTCCTCGTCCTGGTGAAAGCCGATGATCCGACTGATGGGCCGTTCGCCACCCGCCGCGCGTTCGCAATCGGGCGAGGCCTTGGTTACACTTGTGCGCTCTACATTCTTTTGCAAAAGGTCTTGCCCCATGCTGATCGCCGCCAACAAGGCAGTCTCCATCGACTATACCCTGACCAACGACGCCGGGGAGACCATCGACAGCTCCGCCGGTGGCGCGCCACTGGTTTACCTGCACGGTGCCGCCAACATCATCCCGGGTCTGGAGAAAGCCCTGGAAGGCAAGCAGGCCGGCGACGAACTGACCGTTGCCATCGAGCCGGAAGACGCCTACGGCGAGTACCTGGCCGAGCTGGTCAGCACCCTGAACCGCAGCATGTTCGAAGGTGTCGACCAACTGGAAGTCGGCATGCAGTTCCACGCTTCGGCGCCGGACGGCCAGATGCAGATCGTCACCATCCGCGACATCGACGGCGACGACGTGACCGTCGACGGCAACCACCCTCTGGCAGGTCAGCGCCTGAACTTCCAGGTCAAGGTGGTCAACGTGCGTGACGCCAGCGAAGAAGAAATCGCTCACCGTCACATCCACGGTGAAGGTGGCCATCACCACTGATTTCTCAGCTAAGCTCTGAGAGTCGTCAGGCGCTCGAGCAAGCCGACCTACCCTCTGCGGGCGGGTACACGGCTTGATCGCGCGCCTTTTTAGTGGGCGCAATTCGCCCCAGCGGCAACCGGCAACCTGAGAGGGGAATCAAGATGAGTGCATTTCACGATCTGACGCTCAAGGCGCTGAACGGCCAGGACCTGCCCCTGGCACCGTTCAAGGGTAAGGTGCTGCTGGTGGTCAATGTCGCCTCCAAGTGCGGCCTGACGCCTCAGTACGCGTCGCTGGAGAAGCTGCACCAGCAGTTCAAGGGCCAGGGCTTCAGTGTGCTCGGCCTGCCGTGCAATCAGTTCGCCGGCCAGGAGCCAGGGAGCGAAGACGAGATCCAGAAGTTCTGCAGCCTGAACTATGGCGTCAGCTTCCCCTTGAGCGCCAAGCTCGAGGTCAACGGGCCTGAGCGTCATTCGCTGTACCGCCTGCTGGCAGGCGAGGGCGCGGAGTTTCCCGGCGATATCACCTGGAATTTCGAGAAGTTCCTGGTGGGCAAGGACGGCCGCGTCCTGGCGAGGTTTGCGCCCCGCACTGCGCCGGACGATCCGACGGTGGTTCAGGCGGTCGAGAAGGCACTGGCCTGATGCATGCTGGAGCGGCGAACCGCCGCTCAGTTTTGCCACAGGTGCAGGAGCAAGCTGCGCCATATCGTGCTCAATCACCCAAATCAATAATGCTGTGCCCGCCACTCGGCTGGCTCTAAGCTCAGGCGCATTTCCTTACCCTCATCGGGAGCGCCGCATGTCCAGCAACCCACTGTTCCAGCCCTTCACCCTGGGCTCCCTCGAGTTGCCGACCCGCGTGGTCATGGCGCCGATGACCCGTACTTTCTGCCCTGGCGGCGTACCGCACGACGGCGTCATCGAGTACTACCGGCGCCGCGCTGCGGCTGGCGTGGGCCTGGTCATCACCGAGGGCACCACGGTCGATCACAAGGCTGCCAACGGTTATCCGAATGTGCCGCGCTTCCATGGCGAAGACGCCCTGGCTGGCTGGAAGAAGGTGGTCGATGCCGTGCACGCCGAAGGCGGGCGCATCGTTCCGCAGCTGTGGCATGTGGGCAGCGTTCGCCGCCTGGGCACCGAACCGGACGCCAGCGTGCCGGGCTATGGCCCGAGCGGTAAAAGCAAGGATGGCCAGGTGGTGGTTCATGAAATGACCCACGATGACATCCGTGAGGTCATCGCCGCCTTTGCACAAGCGGCCCGCGATGCCAAGGCCATCGGTATGGATGGCGTCGAGATCCACGGCGCGCACGGCTACCTGATCGACCAGTTTTTCTGGGCCACCAGCAACCAGCGCAGTGACGAATACGGCGGCGATCTGGCGCAACGCTCGCGCTTCGCCATCGAACTGGTCCAGGCTGTGCGTGCTGCGGTGGGGCCTGGTTTCCCGATCATCTTCCGGTTCTCCCAATGGAAACAGCAGGACTACAGCGCGCGTCTGGTCGAAACGCCCGAGGCATTGGCAGCCTTCCTTAAGCCGCTGGCCGATGCCGGTGTGGATATCTTCCACTGCTCCACCCGCCGTTTCTGGGAGCCGGAGTTCGACGGCTCGCCACTGAACCTGGCCGGTTGGACCCGCAAGCTCACCGGCAAGCCGAGCATCACCGTTGGCAGCGTCGGTCTGGATGGCGAGTTCCTGCAGTTCATGGTCGACACTGACAAGGTGGCCAAGCCAGCCAGCCTGGAAGGCCTGCTGCAGCGCCTGGGCGATGAGGAGTTCGACCTGGTCGCGGTCGGCCGCGCGCTGCTGGTGGATGCCCAGTGGGCGCAGAAAGTCCGCGAGGGCCGTGAGGACGAGATTCTGCCGTTCAGCCGCGAGGCGCTGTCGAGCCTGACTTGATCGTCAGTGGCGTGGCCGCGCGCTCACCCTGGGCGGCGGTCTGCCGACAGGCGCTGTACAAGTGCCCCTCGAACTCTTCGACGATCGCCTGCCAGCCCTGGCGACTGGCGTGCTGGCGGGCATTGAGACGCACCCTGCGCAGGGTCTCGGCGTCCTCGAGCAGCCAGCATGCGGCGTCGATGAATGCTGGCTGATCCCCCGGCATGGCCAGCGCGCCGCTGTGTCCGTGGCGAATATGCTGGGCTGCGGCGGCCTCGTCGTACGCCACTACCGCAAGGCCCGAGGCCAGTGCTTCGAGCACCACGTTGCCGAAGGTTTCGGTGAGGCTGGGGAACAGGAACAGGTCGCCGCTGGCGTAATGTTCGGCCAGTGTTTCGCCGCGTTGCACGCCACAAAACACCGCATCGGGGAACTGCTGCTGCATCTGCGCCCGCAGGGGCCCGTCGCCGACCACGATCAGGCGCAGGCGTCGCTGTGGATAACTCTTCTGCAGCCCCTGCATGCAAGGCAGCAGCAGTGCGAGGTTCTTCTCCGCCGCCAGGCGGCCGACGTGCAGCACCGCGACGTCATCCGGGCCAAGGCCCCACTGCTCACGCAGCGCCTGGCTGCGCCGTGCCGGGTTGAACAGTTGCGCATCGACGCCACGCGCCATCAGTGTCAGGCGTTCGAAACCACGGCGCTCCAGTTCCAGGCGCTGGCTGGCGCTGGGGACCAGGGTGGTCGCGGTGCGGCGGTGGAACCAGCGCAGGTAGTGGGTGAGCAGGCGTGCCAGCAGACCCAGGCCGTACTGGCCGGAATACTGCGGGAAATTGGTGTGAAAACCACTGACCACGGCAATCCCCAGGCGCCGTGCGGCGCGCAGGGCGCTGAGCCCGAGCGGGCCTTCGGTGGCGATGTACAGCACATCCGGGCGCAACCGACGCCAGCGTCGCCACAGCTTGTGCATCGACACCTCGCCCCATTGCAACCCCGGGTATCCCGGCAGTGGCCAGCCACGGCACAGCAGTAGCGTGTCGTCGGCGTTGCCCGGCGCATCACCGGCTTGGCGCGGGCGCACCACTTCCACTTGGTGGCCGCGCAGGCGCAGCCCTTCGCTGAGGCGACCAAGGGTATTGGCCACACCGTTGATCTCGGGCGGGAAGGTTTCGCTGACCAGGGTGATGCGTAGGGGCGGTGTATTCATATCAAAAAGTTTCCCCCTGCTGGGTTGCCGTTATGTGACATCCAGATGATCCCCCGGTGACGCCTGTTTTCCAGGTTTCTCCGGCCCCTGGAATATTTCCTTGCCGGGCACTCAAGAACCTCCTGCCCGCAGCCGATGAAGATGCATTCGATGGATGGATTGCGGTCCGGGAGAGCGGTGATGTTCAACAGCAAACTGAAAAAAGAAATCCAGCAACTGCGCGAGGAACTGCAATCCATCGAGCAGGTGAAGAACAGCCTCGACAGCGAGATGCTGGTCTTGCAGCTCGACCCTCAGGGACGGATCGAAGTCGCCAACGGCAACTTCGAAAAAGAGATGCTCTACAGCAGCGATCGTCTGATCGGCCGCAACATTGAAGAGATCGTCCCGGAGCACGTGAAGAAGCTGGATTTCTACCAGCGCATGAAGGCCGCAATCACCCGCGGCGAGCACCTCAACGGCGCGTTCCGCCTGCTGCGTGGCAATGGCGAAGAAGCCTGGCTGCGCTCGATCCTGCAACCGGTCAAAGGTGTCGACGGGCGGATCAAGTACTTCACCCTGCATTCGAGCGACCTGACCCGCACCATCGAGACTTCGCGCGAGCATGAAAGCCTGATCAAGGCACTGATGCGCTCAACCGCGGTGATCGAGTTCAACCTCGACGGCCAGGTGCTGACCGCCAACGACCGTTTCCTGCAGGCCATGGGCTACAGCCTGGAGCAGGTGCGCGGCAAGCATCACCGCATGTTCTGCGAACCCGAGGAAGTCAGCTCGGCGGGTTACCAGCAGTTCTGGGACAAGTTGCGCCGGGGCGAATACGTGGCCGAGCGCTTCAAGCGCATCGACGCCCATGGTCGAGTCGTCTGGCTGGAGGCTTCGTACAACCCGATCATCGATGCCCATGACGTGCTGTACAAAGTGGTGAAGTTCGCCACTGTGATCACCGACCAGGTCAACCAGGAAATCGCTGTGGCCCAGGCCGCCGATATCGCCTACAGCACCTCGCAGGACACCGACGCCAGCGCCCGCAAGGCCACCGGCGTGGTCACCCAGACGGTCGAGGTGATGCGTGGCCTGGAAAGCTCGATGCAGGAGGCGGCCGAGGGCATCCAGGCGCTGGACAAGCAGTCCAAGGTGATCGGCTCGATCATCAAGACCATCAGCGACATTGCCGGGCAGACCAACCTGCTGGCGCTCAATGCCGCCATCGAAGCCGCCCGTGCCGGTGAGCAGGGCAGGGGCTTCGCAGTGGTTGCCGACGAAGTGCGCCAGCTTGCCTCGCGTACCAGCAGCGCCACCGAGGAGATTGCCCGGGTGGTGCAACAGAACGAGCAACTGGCCCAGGCGGCGGTGGACATCATCGACACCAGCAAGCGCCAGGCCGAGCAGGGCCTGACGCTGGCCGGGGAAACCGGCAGCGTGATCGTCGAGATCCAGGACGGGGCGAGGAAGGTGGTCAATGCGGTGGGACAGTTCTCCAGCCAGTTGAGTCACTGACTGCCGGGCGGTGCCCGCTGCTGAAGGCGGTAGGCGAAACTAAAGACCAGCCCAATCCCTCTGTAGGAGCGGGCTTGCCCGCGGACACGGGCGTAGCCCGTGCCATCCAACGGGGGTGTGAGTTTCGGCACAAGAGCCGGACGCCTCAGTTGCGCTCCCGCACCCAGAACAACGTCGCCCCCGCCACCGCCGCCGGCATCATCAGCACGTTCACCCCCGGAATCATCAACGCCAGGTAGGTGATGCCACCAAACCCCATCGACTGCCAGCGCTTGCTGCGCAACCAGGCGAGCATGTCCTGCCAGCTCATCTTGTTGTTGTCCGCCGGGTAGTCGATGTACTGGATGGCCATCATCCAGATGCCGAACACCAGCCACAGCGGCGCGGCCACCACGTTCACCACCGGGATGAACGACAGGATGAACAGGCCGATGGCGCGCGGCAGGAAGTAGCCGAGCTTGCGCATCTCGCGGCTGAAGGTGCGCGGCACCATCGCCGCCAGTTCACCCCAGCTGAACGCCGGGAAGGTGTCTTCACCGCGTACCACCACCTCGACCTTCTCCGCGAGAAAACCGTTGAACGGCGCAGCGATGATGTTGGCGAACAGGGTGAAGGTGAAGAACACCATCAGCACCACCAGGGCGACGAACAGTGGCCACAGGATGTAGGTGAGGAAACTCAGCCAGCTGGGCAGGGTCGGCATCAGTGCATCGACCCACAGGCTGAACTGGTGGCCGGCAAAATAGATCAGGCCGCCGAACAGCAGCAGGTTGACCGCCAGCGGCAACAGCACGAACAACCGCAGGTTCGGGCTCAGGACCAGTTTCAGGCCCTCGCGCAGGTACTGGGGGCCGGACAGGACGGGGGCTTGCATCGGGATGCTCCACAGAAGGAAAACGGGCTGACATTACCGAGTTTGAGACGCCGACGAAAGGCGCGACACCGGCTGTAACAAAGCATAGGGACAATCGCAGATCGGATTCGTCCCTGGATAGAGCCTGTCTATAAGGTGGATTGTCGAAGGATATTTCCTTAATCTTTGCCACCTCGCTACAGTGCGCTCAATTTCTGAACGCCGTGAAACGCCGCGAGCCCTCAGTGGGAGGTGGCACCCAGGTTTTCGGACCTGTGCGTTGTAGCCTTCCCCAAGTGCTGCGCAGGTCCTTTTTCATTTCCAGCCGGCGTCGCCGGCACACTGGTGTCGGCCTCATGTGGCCGGCTCGACAGGAGCACGACATGTCCGAAGTTCGTCATTCCCGGGTCATCATTCTCGGTTCCGGCCCTGCCGGTTACAGCGCTGCGGTCTACGCTGCCCGTGCCAACCTCAAGCCGCTGCTGATCACCGGCATGCAGGCTGGCGGCCAGCTGACCACCACTACCGAAGTCGACAACTGGCCGGGCGACCCCCATGGCCTGACCGGCCCGGCACTGATGCAGCGCATGCAGGAACACGCCGAGCGCTTCGAGACCGAGATCGTCTTCGACCACATCAATGCCGTCGACCTGGCCAGCAAGCCGTTCACCCTGACCGGCGACAGCGGCACCTACACCTGCGATGCGCTGATCGTCGCTACCGGTGCCAGCGCCCGTTACCTGGGCCTGCCGTCGGAAGAAGCGTTCATGGGCAAGGGCGTGTCGGCCTGCGCCACCTGCGACGGTTTCTTCTACCGCAACAAGCCGGTTGCCGTGGTCGGTGGTGGCAACACCGCCGTGGAAGAGGCGCTGTACCTGGCCAACATCGCCAGCAAGGTGACCCTGGTGCACCGTCGCGATACCTTCCGCGCCGAGAAGATCCTGATCGACAAGCTCAATGCCCGTGTCGCCGAAGGCAAGATCGAGCTCAAGCTCAACGCCACCCTGGACGAAGTGCTGGGTGACAACATGGGTGTGACCGGTGCGCGCCTGAAGAACAACGATGGCAGCAGCGACGAAATCAAGGTCGACGGCGTGTTCATCGCCATCGGTCACACCCCGAACACCTCGCTGTTCGAGGGCCAACTGACCTTGAAAGACGGCTACCTGGTGGTCAACGGCGGCCGTGAAGGCAATGCCACTGCCACCAACGTCGAGGGTGTGTTCGCTGCCGGTGACGTGGCCGACCACGTCTACCGCCAGGCGATCACCTCGGCCGGTGCCGGCTGCATGGCGGCACTGGACGTGGAGCGCTACCTGGACGGCCTGGCCAACGCCTCGTTCTGAGTCGCTGCCTGATCACGAAAGAACCGGCCCTCTGGCCGGTTCTTTCGTTTCAGCCTGCCACCGCCGCACTGCGAAACATCGTGAGCGACGGCCCGCTCAGCCGCTAAGTCATTGCTGAAAGCGCAAGCATTGGTCGGCTGACGGGCAGCGGAATCAGAGGCTCAGGCGCATCGACAGGTCGACGGCCTTCACATCCTTGGTCATCGCGCCGATGGAGATGTAGTCCACACCGGTTTCGGCGATGACCCGCAGCGTGGTTTCGTTGACCCCGCCGCTGGCTTCGAGCTTGGCCTTGCCCGCAGTGATGCGCACCGCTTCGCGCATTTCGTCCAGGGTCAGTTCGTCGAGCATGACGATATCGGCACCGGCCGCCAGGGCCTGACGCAGTTCGTCCAGGCTTTCCACTTCGATTTCCACTGGCTTGCCCGGCGCGATGCGGTGCGCGGCGGCGACGGCTTCGGCCACGCCGCCGCTGGCCGCGATGTGGTTCTCTTTGATCAGGAAGGCGTCATACAGGCCGATGCGGTGATTGTGGCAACCCCCGCAGGTGACCGCGTACTTCTGCGCAAGACGCAGGCCCGGCAGGGTCTTGCGGGTATCGAGCAAGCGTACCTGGGTGCCCTCGACCAGGTCGGCGAGAAAGCGTGCGCGGGTGGCAACGCCCGAGAGCATCTGCAGGAAATTCAGTGCCGAGCGCTCGCCGGTCAGCAGCGAACGGGCCGGGCCTTCGAGGTGGAACAGCACCTGGTTGGCAGTGGCGCGTTCGCCATCGGCCACCTGCCAGTGCACCGCCACCCGTGGGTCGAGCTGGCGGAACACGGTATCGACCCAGGCGGTGCCGGCGATCACGCAGTCTTCGCGCGTGATGATGGTGGCCTTGGCCAGCCGCTCGGCCGGAATCAGCTGGGCGGTGATGTCGCCGCTGCCGACGTCTTCCAGCAGCGCGCGGCGCACGTTGGATTCGATTTCGGCGGTGAGATCGGCGAGACGTAGGTTCGGCATGGTCGGCTCCACAAGCTAGATGCCGGCGATTATAGGGCAGGGGGGCGCGGTGTACAGCCGTCGACCCTGCAGTCGGGAAGTGTGCGCCTGGTCGCGTCCTGTAAATGGCGTGTTGGCAGCTTTCATCTTTTTCACTGATAATGGCGCCTTGTATTTGGCGTCATAGCTTTGACGATGTTTCCTCGCCAGTCGACCAATACCCTGCAAGGAGTTCGGGATGCATGAAGAAGGCAAGATGGGGCCCTTGGTGGCCGCCATCGACAGAGGGGTGCGTACGCCCTTGCCTTGCCTTCCCGTCGTGCTCCTGCAAGTGCGTGACAAAGCTGCACTGCACCTGCGCCAGGGGCTGCGTGCCCTGTTCGACAACGCTGACGACACCCTCTTCGAAATGGCCGACAAGGCCTGCGCTGGCGATCAGCAACACCTCTATTTCGAAGCCATGCGCGACTTGCGTCTCAAGCGCAAGAGCATCGAGCGGGCCTTTCTCGACACCTTCCACGACACCTTCAGCCGCATCGGCCAGGCCGACCCGCTGGGCGCGCTGGGCAGTATCGACCTGCCCGTCGGCAAGGCCCAGCGCGAACGAACCCTGGCCGTTGGGGCCATGGTCGAGCGCGTGCTGGCGCGCGACGGCTTTGCCCTCGAGCAACTCGGCCAGCGCCTCGCCGCCCTGCTCGAAATCCCCCTGGATGCGCGCTGCAATCCGCTGGGGCCTGCGTGCCTGTGTGGCTACTTTCTGGACGCCGGACGCAGCCTGGGGGTAGACCTCAAGGTCAAGCTGGTCCTGCTCAAGCTGTTCGAGCGCTATGTGCTGCGCGACGTCGACCTGCTCTATGGCGAGGCCAACCAGCTACTGGCCGCGGCGGGCGTGCTTGGCGAACTTGCCCTCGCCCCGCGCCGGCGAGCCGAGGACCGCAGCCTGGCCGCACGCCGCACCCAGGCCTCGTTGATCGCGGGTGAAGACATTGGTGCGGACAGCGCCGGCCAGGCGTACTTCGCCTCGCTGGAAGGCCTGCTGGCACCGGTACGTGGCAGGCTGGCGCCGCGCTTGCAGAGTGTCTCGACGGCGCAGCCGATCGGTAGCGCCGACCTGCTGCGCCTGCTCACCCACCTTCAGCACTACGTGCCTGGGCCGTTCGAGGCCGACGACTTCGACCTGGGCCAGCAGCTCGAACAACTGTTGCTGCGGGTCAGCGTTCGCAGTGGCACGCGCCGCCGCCTGGCCACCGCCGACGAGGACATGATCAACCTGGTCGGCCTGCTGTTCGATTACATCGAGCGCGACGATAACCTGCCGCCGCCCCTGCGTGCCCTGCTTGGACGCCTGCACATCCCTCTGCTCAAGGTCGCCCTGCTCGACAAGAGCCTGTTCAGCCGTGCCAGCCATCCGGCGCGCCGCCTGCTCAACGAAATCGCCGCCATGGCCATCGGTTGGGAAGGGGCGGGTGAAGGGCTGCAGGCGCGGGTGGAGCGTATCGTCCTGCGGCTGCTCAGCGATTTCACCGACGATGCTCGGCTGTTCGCCGAGGTGCTCGACGAGTTCCTGCTCTTCAGCACTGAAGAGCGCCGGCGCAACGAGCTGCTGGAGCAGCGCACCCGCGATGCCGAAGAGGGCCGGGCGCGGACGTTGCAGGCACGCCAGCAGGTCCAGCACGCGCTCAACCAACGCCTGCGCGGGCGCGTATTGCCGCGGGTGGTGGTGCAGATGCTGGTGGACTCCTGGAGCCAGGTGCTGCTGCTGGCCTGGCTCAAGCAGGGCGAGGCATCGGCGGCCTGGATCGATGGTCTGGCGACCATGGACGCGCTGCTGGCCAGCATCGCCCCGCACCCGGGGGCGCAAGCGCGCCAGGCCCTGCTCGAACAGGTGCCGGGCCTGCTCAAGGCGTTGCGCGATGGGCTGGCGGGGGTGGCACTGGACTCGGCTGCGCTGCGCGAGTTCTTCCTGCAACTGGAGCGTCTGCACCTGCGCGCCTGTGCCGAGCCTGGCCACTGGCAGGACGAGGCTGACGATGTGCGGGTCGAGTCGGACATCGTCCTGGCCGTCGCCGAGGAGTCGGCAGGTGGCCTGATGCCGGTGCTGGACGAACACAGCCCGCAACTGCGCCAGGTCCAGCGTCTACGCCTGGGCACCTGGATCGAGCTCAGCGACGAGGACGAGCCGCTGCGCTGCAAGCTGGTGGCGCGTATCGACAGCAGTGATCGGCTGGTCTTCGCCAACCGCACCGGCATGAAGGTGCGCGAGTGGAACAGCATCGGCCTGGCCCTTGCCCTGCACCGTGGCGAGGCACGGGTGCTGGACGACGGGCTGCTGTTCGAACGCGCCCTGGATGCAGTGCTCGACAGCCTGCGCATCGCCCAGGTACGTTGAGGCGCCAACAATCATTTACATGCAAGCGCGCGGTTGGCGGGGCATACTGAAGCCTCGTATCCGGCGTTTTTCAGGATCTGCCCATGCAATTGGACCGCGCCACTGGCTGGTTCTCCGGTGTCACTCACTGCCCCTCGCCGAACTTCAACGCCCGCCCCGACGGCGAGGCGATTTCACTGCTGGTGATCCACAACATCAGCCTGCCGCCGGCCTGTTTCGGCACGGGCAAGGTTCAGCAGTTCTTCCAGAACCGGCTTGATCCGGCCGAGCATCCCTACTTCGAAAGCATCCAGCACCTGACTGTGTCGGCGCACCTGTTCGTCGAGCGCGATGGCGCGGTCACCCAGTTCGTGTCGTTGTTCGACCGCGCCTGGCATGCCGGGGTGTCGTGCTTCGACGGGCGCGAGGGATGCAATGACTTTTCCATCGGCATCGAGCTCGAAGGCACCGACGATATGCCCTACACCGATGCCCAGTACACCGCCCTGCAACAACTGACGCGGCAGATCCGCAGCCGCTGGCCTGCGATCGGTCCCGAACGCATCCAGGGTCACGACCATATCGCGCCGGGGCGCAAGACCGATCCCGGGCCGGCCTTCGACTGGCCCCGCTACCGCGCCGCGCTGAACGAGGACAAGGCATGAGTTTCCTGGTGTTGGTGCTGGTGTTGTGGGTCGAACAGTTCTCGTCCCTGCGCCATCGCTTGCAACGTGACGGGTTCTTCCTGGGGGAGTTGGTACGTCTGGAGCGCAGCGGCAAGGTGCACCCCTGGTGGAGCCTGGCGATCCTGGTGCTGGCTCCGGTGCTGGTGCTGGCCTTGCTGCTGCACGTGTTGCAGCCGGTGGCCTACGGCCTGCTGGCACTGCCGGTGCACCTGCTGGTGCTGATCTACAGCCTCGGGCGCGGTGATGCCAAGGCGGCGCTCGGCCCGTTCCGCGATGCCTGGCGTCGGGGTGATGAACAGGCGGCGCTGCATGTGGCCGAGCGCGACCTGGGCCTGGCGGCAGACGATCCGCGCGACCTGCTGGCACGGGTGCAGGGCAACCTGGTGTGGCAGGCGTACCAGAGCTTCTTTGCCGTGATTTTCTGGTATTTCCTGCTCGGTCCGGCCGCAGCGCTGGGGTATCGCTTGCTGGCGCTGAGTGCGGCGAACAGCCGTCAACCGGCGCTCAAGGAGCGCGCGGCGCAGCTGCGCCATGCCATGGACTGGCTGCCGGTGCGGGTGCTGGCGCTGAGCTTCGCGCTGGTCGGCAACTTCGTTTCGGTGACCCGGGTGATGCTGCACGAAGTGCTCAACTGGCACATCAGCGCCGGGCAGTTGATCGCCCGTGTCGGGCGGGTGGCCGATGACATTCCCGAGGAAGAAGAGGCGCAGAGCGCGCTGGCGCGCCTGGACAGCCTGTGGGAGCTGCTGCTGCGCAGCGCGGTGCTGTGGTACGCGGTGTTTGCACTGTGGACGGTGCTGCTCTGAGGTGAGCGGCGAGGCTGCTTAACCTTAAGTTACAAACCTTGGATTGATTCTGCGCTATACAGAGTCTCGGCCAGTTATGGCCTTGTGCTACCCCGCAGAACAATAAAAATCCAAGGAGGTGACCCATGAAGCGCCTGCTCCATCCGGCCATCGCGTTGATGAACCGGCTGAGCTTCGGCATGAAGTTCAGCCTGATCAGCGTCCTGTTCTTTCTGCCCATGCTGGTCACCAGCTTCTACCTGGTTCGCGATGCCTATCGCCAGTTCCATGTCACAGGCGTCGAGCTGAACGGCCTTGGCCCCGTGGCTGGCAGCCTTAGCCTGCGGGGCGATCTCGAAAGCCTGGGCAATCTCCTGCAGATCAACGCCGTGCTCGGTCAGTCGGGCCAGGCAGGGGATGTCGAAGCGCGTATCGATGCCCTTGAGGACAAGGTCCAGGCCCAGCTCCAGGCCCTGGCGAGCCAGGATCCGCAACTCGAAGCCAAGCGCGTCGAGCTGGCCGACGCCTTCGCCAGGGCTCGTGCCGAAACCTCCCTGCAAAACAAGACCGCACTGTTCGACAAGCTGCTGGCCCAGGCCCAGGTGCTGGGCAAGCTGGTGGCCAGCCAGACGGGGTTGACCCAGGACAACCAGGCATCGGTACGCCAGTTGAGCGACCTGATCGGTGCCAGCACCGCACAGGTCACCCAGATGCTCGGCGAAGGACGGGCCATCGGCGCCGTTGCCCTGGGCCGCGGTTTCATCGATTCGGCAGGGAGTGCCCGTTTCGAAGACTTGCTGCAACGCCTGGAGCGTCTGTCGGCTGACTACGCCCTGCGAGTGGACGACGCCTTGGCAGCCGATGCCGAGGCCAAGGCCAGCCTCGGTACGCAGGCCCAGCTCAGCCAGGCAACGGTGCGCCGGGCTGCGGCGCTGTTCGAGGAACAGGTCGTGGTGGCCGAAACCCTCGACGCACCCTGGCCTGCGTTCTACGAGCAGGTCAGTGCCCTGATGGGCGAAACCTACCGGCTCAACGACGCAGTGGTCGCCCACCTGCAGCAGCAATTGCAGGCGCGCCTGGACGAGCACCGCTTGCACATGATCGCGTTGGTTGCGGCGCTGGCCAGCGTGTTCCTGTCGATCCTCTATCTCTACAGCGGTTTCTATGTGTCGACCCGGCGCACCCTCGGCAATCTTGGCGCGGCCATGGACAGGGTGGCCGGTGGCGATATGACGGTCAGCTTCGAGGTGCGCAGCCAGGATGAGCTGGGCGAGCTGGGCCAGGGCTTCAACGAGACCGTACGACGCATCCGGGGGCTGATCGAGCAGGTCGGGCGTACCGTGGCGACCGTCGAGGAGCAGGCCGGGCAGGTGCTGTCGGTGTCGACACGCAGCAACCAGGCCGTGAGTGGCCAGCGCGAACAGATCGAGCAGGTGGCCACGGCCATGAACCAGATGAGCGCCACCGCCCAGGAGGTGGCCCGCAGCGCGGCGCTGGCCGCCGATGGCGCGCAGCAGGTCAACCGCGAGAGTGCCAACGGGCGTAGCCTGGTGGCGCACCAGCAGGACAGCATTGCTCGCCTGGCCGGCGAGATCGACCAGACGGTGGCTGCGGTCAACCAATTGGTCGGCGACA
The DNA here is from genome assembly GCF_057197165.1 of Pseudomonas sp. SYWMCR5. Taxonomy (NCBI): domain Bacteria; kingdom Pseudomonadati; phylum Pseudomonadota; class Gammaproteobacteria; order Pseudomonadales; family Pseudomonadaceae; genus Pseudomonas; species Pseudomonas sp. SYWMCR5. Next base: position 83,686 of record NZ_JBXUNH010000011.1, on the reverse strand, counting down.
GCCAGGCCATCGGCCGGGTACTGGAAGTGATCCGCAGTATTGCCGAGCAGACCAACCTGCTGGCCCTGAACGCGGCCATCGAGGCGGCGCGTGCGGGCGAGCAGGGCAGGGGCTTTGCCGTGGTTGCCGATGAAGTACGTACCTTGGCACGCCGCACCCAGGACTCCACCGAGGAAATCGCGCAGATGATCCAGCGCCTGCAGGAGGGGGTTGGTGCTGCGGTGCGCGCCATGGGCAGCAGCCACCAGATGGCGGCGGGGACCGTGGATGAGGCGCGGCAGGTGCAACAGGCACTGGCCAATATCCTGGGCGCGGTGGGTGGCATCGTCGAGCAGAACCAGCAGATCGCCGCGGCCGTCGAGCAGCAGACGGCCGTGGCCCATGACATCGACCAGAACATCGTGGCGATCAACCGCGCGGCGCAGGACACCACCCAGGGTGCCTGCCAGACGGAGGACGCCAGCCGCGCGCTGTCGAGCCAGGTGGTGGAGTTGAAGCGGCTGATCGGGGCCTTCAGGGTCTAGACGACGCCTGTCAGCCCTGCGGCGCCGTGATCTCCACGGGTTTGCGCAGGTCCCTCAGGCTGCGGGTCACGGTGCCGGTGTTGCACTTGGCCGCAGCCTGCTCCGGGGTCATGTCGCGGATGGTGCGGTAGAACAGTTCGCAGGTCTGTTTTTTCTGGGTTACCTGCCATTTGTTCGAGCAGGCCTGCAGCGTCAGCTTGGCGTCAGCCTGCGGGTTGCGGCCCATGCCGGCCTGCCAGCAGGCGGCGCTCAGGTCCTGGCCCATCATCTTCAGGCCCGCAGCGTCCGCCTTGTCCTGATCTCCGCCGGTGTTGTTCTTGTCGGCCGCATACCAGATCGCGCTCGGGTGGTTGGCGCCCAGCACCGGTACCTGGGTGCCGGCTTCTGGGCTGATGCTGACCAGCCCCAGCACATTGACCTTCGGCCCGTACTGCTGCTGGATCCAGCTGCGCACCGGGGCGCCGAAGGCCACCATCGGCAGGGGCTTGGCGTCGTGGCGCAGGGTCATCTCCTTGACCATGCGCGTCTGATAGTCGGCGAAGTAGCTGTAGGTGCCTTCCAGGTCCTTGCCGGCGCTGGCGGGCGCGGCGATCGGGGCGATGTCGACGATGGTCTGGTAGGCCGGGGTCTGGCTGGCCTCGACACCGTTGAAGGTCAGCAGCTGTGCCCAGCGATCGGTGGTGTTGGAACGCAGGTAGTCCTGGGCCTGGGTCAGCGAATAATCCGGCGGGAAGTGCAACAGCTCGATGCTGCGGCGATTTTCCAGGGCCATGCCCAGTGGCAGGAACAGGTACCAGTCGTAGGCCCACTTGCCATCGTTGTTCAGGCGCGTGGCGCCCTGGTAGGCCAGCTCGCCGCTGTCGAGCAGCTTGCGCAACGGCTCGGCATAGCTGGGCGGAACGTCGCTGATATGGGCATGCAGCCTGTCGTTGTCGCGACGCACCTGTACCTGGGCGTTGGCATAGCCGTCGCGGCGTACGCTCTGGGTCAGGTAGTGCTCGACGGTCTGTTCCAGCGTCCAGTCGCGAAAGCAGATCACGTGGCAGTTGTTGGGGAAGGCGAACAGGCGGGTGACCCGTTGCGCATCGCCCAGGTCGACCTGAGCATCCGCCAGTGCCAGGCCGCTGAAGGCGAGGGCGGCCAGGCCCGATACAGCCATCTTTTGCATGCTTAACTCCTTGTCAGTGGCCGCCAGGATCGGCGGGCTGCTCATACTGGATGAAGAGGTGGGGGATGAAAAGCGTCGGAACATGGCTGTTGGCGACGTCGCTTTTGGCGATGACAGAGGTCTGCGCCGATGAGCGTGATGTGCGGATGTTCGCCCATTGGGCGGGCGATCACGAGACCCGCGCGTTTCGCCAGATGCTGGTGGATGCGCGGTTGTACGGGGTGGTGCCGATCCACCAGTTGCTGCGCTCGGCGTCGGACTGGCGTCTGTGCCGCGCCTCGCCGTTCGCCGTGGCGCCCACCGCGCAATGGCCGGCGGTGCGCTCGACCCTGGCCCTGATCCGCACCCTCGATGAGCAGGGCATCCTGCGCCGGTTCGAGGTGGTGTCCGCCTACCGCGACCCCAAGCTCAACGCCTGTGCCGGGGGCGCGGTGGGCAGCGCCCATACCCGCGCCTTCGCTGTCGACCTGTTGCTGCCTGACTGGGCCGATCCCAATCCGCTGTGCGTCTTCTGGCAGCAGCACGGACAGGCCTGGAACATGGGGCTGGGGCGCTACCCTTCAGGCCGTATCCATCTCGATACCGCGGGCTACCGCACCTGGGGTGGCGACGGCAGCGCAGGTTCGTCGTTCTGTGCCAGGCCCAGCTGATCGAGACTGCCCTGGCACTGGCACAAGACCCATTCGGCGAAGCGCTGGCGCTTGCTGTCATCGTCCAGGGGCTGGGGGCTGAGCAGATGATAGGCCGAGCCGTCGCGCACAAATCCGTAGGGCGCCTGCAACTGGCCGCTGTGTAGTTCATCGCCAACCATCAGGGCCGAGGCGATGGCCATGCCCAGCCCGGCACTGGCGGCCTGGATTGACAGATAGAAATGCTCGTAGTCGCTGCGTTCCGTATGGGTGACGCTGTTGCCGCTCAGGCTCAGCCAGGTGTTCCAGGCTGTGGTGCGGGTGTGGCTGTGCAGCAGACGCTGGCCATCGAGCGTTGTGGGCGCGCCCGAGCGGACGACCGGGCCGATCCATTCCGCGCAGATCTTCAGGCTGTGCAGTTGGCGATCCCAGCGGAAGTCGTCACGGCGTAATGCCAGGTCGATACCGCCGCGGGTGAAGTCGACCGGGCCGCCCGCGGCCACCAGGTGCAATTGCAGATCCGGGTGGCGGGCATGGAAGTCCGGCAGGCGCGGGATCAGCCAGCGCATGGCGAGGGTGGGCTCGCACGACAGCACCAGGACGTTGTCCTGGGCGTGTTCCTGAAGGCGCTGCACCGTGCTGGCGAGCTGTTCGAAGATCGTTTGCGTGGTGTCGAACAGGGTGCGACCGGCGGCGGTGAGAAAGACTGCGCGGTTGCGGCGTTCGAACAGTTCGATCCCCAGGCCCTCTTCGAGCAGGCGGACCTGGCGGCTGACTGCGCCATGGGTGACGTGCAGTTGCTCGGCGGCGCGCACGAAGCTTTCGCTGCGAGCGGCACTGTCGAAGTAGCGCAGGGCGGTGAGGTGGGGGAGTTTCATGGGGGAGTCCGCTGTCTGTTCCGGGCTGCCGCTGGAGTGGCTGGCGTGAAGAAGCCATGTCCGTCAAAGAATAGGTGATGAAAACTAGCAGATAAAGCCGCGATAAAATCGATTTTTACTCGTGCCAGCGCCTTCGATAATCGTCCCTCCTGTGTACTGACGTCACCTATCGAGGCCTCCTGCATGACCGAACTGATCGCCGTTGCCCTGTTCACCCTCCTGGCTGTCATCAGCCCCGGCGCCGACTTCGCCATGGTCACTCGCAGCAGTTATGCACAAGGGCGTCGGGCCGGATTGGCGGCAGCGCTGGGGATCGCCCTGGGGGTTCAGGTGCATGTGTTGTACACACTGTTCGGCATCGCGGTGCTCATCAGTCGCAGCCCGACGCTGTTCGTGCTGATGAAAACCCTGGGGGCGGGGTATCTGGTCTACCTGGGGTACAAGTCGCTGACCAATACTCAGCGCATCCGGCTCGACAGCCAGAAGCCGGCGAATGCGAGGGGCGCATTCGCGGCCCTGCGCACGGGCTTTCTCACTAACGCACTGAACCCCAAGACCATGCTGTTCGTGATCAGCGCCTACACGCAGGTGGTAAAGCCGGGCAGCGAACTGGCGATAAACCTGGGCTATGGTGCCTTCATGTCGTTGGCCCATTGGGCGTGGTTCAGCCTGGTGGCGGTGTTTTTCTCCAGCACCGGGCTGCGCAAGGCGATGATCGAACGACAGATCGTGGTGGATCGGGTGATCGGCGTGGCATTGATTGGCCTGGGCGTGGCCGTCGCCATGGCTGGAATACGCTGAAGGGGATTCTCGAGGGCAAAGAAAAAGGGCTTACCTTGCGGTAAGCCCTTTTCGTATTTGGTGGCTACACAGGGACTTGAACCCCGGACCCCAGCATTATGAATGCTATGCTCTAACCAACTGAGCTATGTAGCCAATGGCGCGCATTATTCTCTTGTGATGACCCTCTGTCAACACTCATTTCAAAAAAAATCTGCACGCTTTCAAAAACTTAGCCGGAAGGCCCGCTTCAGCGGACGATCAGCCACTGCCCGAGCAGGTTGTTGACCCGCAGTTGTTGGGCGGCGGCGAGCCTGTCGAGGGTTTCGCCTGCGCGGTCGAGGTTGAAATCACCGCTGATGCGCCGATAAGCGGTTTGCTCGTCCATCAGCCACACCCGCTGCCCTTGGTAGCTGGCTAGCCGCTCCAGCACTTGCTGCAACGGCATGTCCCGGGCGACCAGTTGCCCGCTGCGCCAGGCATCGGCAGTCTTGATGTCGGCCTTTTCCACCGCATCGATACGCACCGGGTTGAACCTGACCCGCTCGCCCGCCGACACCATGCGCTGGTCGCCGCCCTGGCTGACCATGGCCTTGCCGCTGAGTACCACCAGTTCGTCGTAGTCGCTGTTGCGGGCGATCATGAGGCGGGTGCCGAACACCTGGATCCGCGCGGCGTCCACCTGCACCTCCAGCGCACGCCCATCGAGCATCACTTCAAGGTACACCTGGCCCTGCAGCAGTTGCAGTTGCCGGGTGCGGCTGCGCAGGTCAACGTTCATGGCGCTGGCGCTGTCCAGATGCAGGGTCGAACCGTCCGCCAGGCGCAGGCTGCGGCGCTCGCCTGCAGCGGTGTGCAGCTCGCTGCCCAGGCGCTGCATCAATGGCCAGTAGAGGTAGGCCAGCGCGGCCAGCAGCAACAGGAACAACGCCCCCAGTGCCTTGCCCCAGTGACTGCGACGTACCGCCACCTCCCGCGGTCGCAGCCGCGCAGGCGGGCTCTGCAGTTGCTGCCAGCGGCTTTCCAGCGCCGCAAAAGCGCGGGCATTGTCCGGATCCTGGCACCATAGCGCGAAGGCCTTGCGCTGCCGCTCGTCACCGCCCGGCTGGCGCAGGCGCGCGAACCATTCCAGTGCTTCGCGTTGGGGGTCGTGATCGAACTGCACGGCGGGCATCGGGTTCATGGGATCGGTCTGCTCGCGAGAAGGGCGGTGTGCCCTGTGTTTGCGGAGGGAATGAGCTGAGGATGCTAAATATAGTGAGAACCATTTGCAAGTGAGTGGGCGATGGGTGGTCTTGTGGTTTAAGCGTTTTTGCGCTTTTTTCAGGCATGTCTTTCAAGGTGTTCGCATGTGATTGCGTGAGGGCTGAGAGGTGCTTGCCGAAAGTTTTTTAGTGCCTATGAGACCGAGCGCCGCGCGGGCGGCGCTCTCACAGGAACTAAAAAGCTTTCGGCGAGCGCACAGAAAAAACAAATTAAGGGTGGCTTCGTATCGGGATGTTTCTAATAATCGGATCCCAACCTGAGCACGGATGTCGAGCCCATGGCCATCAGCAGTACCTCGTCCAGCCCCACGACCAGCAGTGCAACGCCGACTTCCGGCAGCAGCCCGCTGGTGATGCGGATCATCACCTTCTGCGCACTTGCGCACCTGATCAACGACCTGATCCAGTCGGTGTTGCCGGCGATCTATCCGATGCTCAAGGCCAACTACGACCTGAGCTTCGCCCAGATTGGCCTGATCACCCTGACCTTCCAGGTGACCGCCTCGCTGCTGCAGCCATGGGTCGGCTTCTATACCGACAAGCGGCCGACGCCGAACCTGCTGCCGCTGGGCACGCTGTGTACCTTGGTGGGTATCGTCATGCTGGCGTTCGTCGGCAGTTTCCCGATGATCCTGCTGGCCTCGGCGTTGGTGGGGATCGGCTCGTCGACCTTCCACCCGGAAACCTCGCGCATCGCCCGCCTGGCCTCCGGCGGACGCTTCGGCCTGGCCCAGTCGACGTTCCAGGTAGGGGGCAACGCCGGCTCGGCCTTCGGCCCGCTGCTGGCGGCGGCGATCGTCATCCCGTTCGGCCAGACCCACGTCGCCTGGTTCGGCCTGGCGGCGTTGTTCTTCTTCGGTGTGACCTTGCTGCTGCGCCGCTGGTACAAGGATCACCTGAACCAGTTCAAGGCGCGCAAGGCCGGTGCCGCCACCCATGGCCTGTCGCGCCAGCGCGTGCTCGCCGCGTTGATCGTGCTGGGGCTGCTGGTGTTCTCCAAGTACTTCTACATGGCCAGCTTCACCAGCTACTTCACGTTCTACCTGATCGAGAAGTTCGACCTGTCGGTGGCCAGCTCGCAACTGCACCTGTTCCTGTTCCTCGGCGCGGTGGCGGCGGGCACTTTCTTCGGAGGGCCGATCGGTGACCGTATAGGGCGCAAGGCGGTGATCTGGTTCTCGATCCTGGGCGTGGCACCGTTCACCCTGGCGCTGCCCTACGCCGACCTGTTCTGGACCACGGTGCTGAGCCTGGTGATCGGCTTCATCCTCGCCTCGGCGTTCTCGGCGATCGTGGTGTACGCCCAGGAGCTGGTGCCGGGGAACGTCGGCATGATCGCGGGCATCTTCTTCGGGTTGATGTTCGGCTTCGGCGGGATCGGTGCCGCGCTGCTCGGTTATCTGGCCGACCTGCGCGGGATCGAGTACGTGTACGGGCTGTGCTCGTTCCTGCCGTTGTTCGGGTTGCTGGCGGTGTTCCTGCCGTCTACCGGCAAGCGTTGAGCCCCCGGCACCTGCTGCGCCCCTTTCGCGGGTTCGCCCGCGAAAGGGGCTCTCCAGTTGACTGAACGATCAGCCCTGGCCTAGAGTGCCGCCTCCTTCATTTTGCCCTGCGATTCCAGCAATGCGCCGCCCACACCCCCTCAGCCACATATGCCTGCCTGTCGCCCCGACAGCGCGTCGCGCGTGGCCGAGCGACACGGTGCTCAAGCGCCGGCGCAGCGTCCTGTTCGCCTTCACCTTCTCGCCACACACCGCGCACTGAACTGATCAGCGCCCCTGTCTGCTGCGCCGCCTCGGCGTGGCCGCGGGCGCCTGCGTTTGCACGTCTTTTTCAGTGGAGTGGTACATGAACATGCGTTTGCTGGCGGGCCTTCTGTTCGCCGTGTCGGTGGTGGGCTTCAGCCTGGGGGCCAGCCTGCCGCTGGTGTCGTTGCGTCTGCACGAGGCGGGGGCGGGCACCCTGGAAATCGGCATCGTCTCGGCCATTCCGGCCGCAGGCATGATGCTCTCGGCGTTCATGGTCGATGCCTGCTGCCGGCACCTCACCCGGCGCACCATCTACCTGCTGTGCTTCAGCCTCTGCGCCCTGAGCATCGGCCTGCTGGAGTGGTCGTTCGCCTCGATCTGGTTGCTGGCGCTGCTGCGCCTGGCGCTGGGGATCGGCATGGGCATCGCGATCATCCTGGGTGAGTCGTGGGTCAACGAACTGTGCCCGGAGCACAACCGCGGCAAGATCATGGCCCTGTACGCCACCAGTTTCACCGGCTTCCAGGTGCTGGGTCCGGCGATGCTGGCGCTGGTCGGTGCCAACAGCCCCTGGGTGACGGGTGTGGTCACCGCCTGCTATGGCCTGGCGTTGCTGTGCATCCTGCTCACGGTGCCGAACGATCATGTCGAGCATGGCGAGGAAGACGACAAGAGCTTCACCCTGGGCGGCTTCTTCCGTGTTGCCCCGGCCCTGTGCGTGGCGGTGCTGTTCTTCTCATTCTTCGACGCCGTGGTGCTGTCGTTGTTGCCGGTGTATGCCACCAGCCATGGCTTTGCCATAGGCGTGGCTGCGCTGATGGTGACGGTGGTGTTCGCTGGCGACATGCTGTTCCAGTTGCCGCTGGGCTGGCTGGCGGACCGGGTGGAGCGCACCGGGCTGCACCTGGCGTGCGGGCTGGTGGCGATGGCGATCGGTATCGCCTTGCCGTGGCTGTTGCAGGTGACCTGGCTGCTGTGGCCGTTGCTGGTGGTGCTCGGGGCCGTGGCAGGGGGGATCTATACCTTGGCGCTGGTGCTGATCGGGCAGCGCTTCAAGGGCAAGGACCTGGTGACGGCCAACGCCAGCGTCGGCTTGCTGTGGGGTGTAGGTAGCCTGGTCGGGCCGCTGGTCAGCGGCGCGGCAATGGACGTCGCACCGCACGGCTTGCCCATGGCGCTGGCGGTGATGGCAGGGTTGTTCGTGTGCTTTGCACGGCAGGCCTGGCGGCGGGCCGGGCGGGTTTCTGTGGAAGCCAGCCCGGGCCAGTGAGGCTTCTTGGCGGGCAAGTCGGGACGGCGAACCGCCGCGAACAGGCCCATTCAGGTCGAGGCGATCAGAAGCTCCCGCGCAAGGTCACCGACACATTGCGCGGATCGCCCCAGTAGTAGCCGGTCGGTGTCGGTGCCACCTGGCGGTAGTACTGCTTGTCGAAGATGTTGTTGGCGTTGACCTGCAACGAGTAGTGGTCGTTGAAACGGTAGTTGACCATCGCGTTGTACACCGCATACCCCGACTGCGTGGCGACCGCAGTGCCGCTGCGGTTGTAGATGTCGCTCTGGGCCTGCACGCCACCACCAATGGTCCAGGCGTCCAGCTCACCCGGCAGGCGGTAGCTGGTGAACAGCCGCAGCATGCGCTTGGGGTCGGTGGTGCGGATCGCATTGCCGGTGTTGCTGGTGGTGTCCTTCAGGTACTCGGTGGTGTTGTAGGTGTAGCCACCGGTCACGTTCCAGCCCGGCAGCACTTCGCCGGAAATCTCCAGTTCGAAGCCCTGGCTGCGGTTCTTGCCTGCCGCAACCTTGCAGTAGCCACTGGTGTAGTTGGGTGGGCAGGGATTTGGCCCGCTGATATCGTCCAGCGGGTTGCCGACCTGATAGATGCGGAAGAACGCCAGCGAGGTATTCAGCCGTCCGTCATAGAACTCGCCCTTGATGCCAGTCTCGTAGGCCTCGCCGGTGACCGGCGCGAGCACCGAGCCAGTGGCGTCGGTGGCGGTCTGCGGGTTGAAGATCTCGGTATAGCTGGCGTAGGTGCTGAAGTTGTCGTTGAGGTCATAGATCAGCGCCGCGTAGGGCACCACTTCGTTGTCGACACTGAACTTGCCGTTGGAGCGGGTGTTGTTTTCCTGCTCATAGTCGTACCAGTTGGTGCGCGCGCCGATGATCGCGGTGAGCGGATCGGCCAGGGAAATGCGCCAGGTGGCGTAGGCGCCTTCCTGGGTGGTGCGGGTGCGCACCGGGTGGGCGAGGATGTTGATAGGCGGGTTGGCCAGGCTGGTCTTGGGGTCCCAGTTGCGGATGTCGAACACCCCCGACTGAACGTTGTTGGTGGCCGAGGCGTAGGAATCGTTGCGGATGCGCTCGACGCCCAGCATCAGCTCGTGGGTGCGGCCCAGCAGGTCGAACGGGCCATTGAGGGTCGCGCTCAGGTTGTTCTGCAGGCTCTCGCCGCCATCGCCTTCGGTGACCTGGTAGCTCATCAGGTACGGGTTGTTGGTGGGGTTGGCGGCGCCGGTGGCGCGGGTGAAGTAGGTCTGCTTGAAACCATCGTCGGCCAACTCGAAGTGGGTGCGCTGGGCCATCAGCTTGAGCTTCCAGTCGTTGTCGAAACGATGTTCGAGCTCGGCGAAGGTTTGCAGGTTGCTGCGGTTCCAGCGGTTCCAGTCGGCACCCAGGTAGGTGCTGCGGCCAAACGGCAGCGGCGAGCCGTCGTAGTTGGCGGGCAGGTTGCCCCAGGCGCCGGTGGCGTCGAGCTTGGTCCATTCAAGGCCGGTGGTCAGGGTGGTGCTGTCGTTCAGGTCGAAGGCCAGTACGCCGTACAGTACGTCCTTGCGTTCCTGGCGCGACTCCTGGAAGTGGTCCTTGTCGTCGTGCACGGCGATGATCCGCCCACGCACGTTGCCGGTTTCGGTCAATGGCCCGGAGATGTCGGCGACATAGCGCTGGGCGTTCCAGGTGCCCAGGGTAATGCTGCCGCTGCCCTGGTATTCGTAGGTCGGGCGCTTGCGCACCAGGTTCACCGTGCCCGAAGGGTTGCCCGCCCCGCGCAGCATGCCGGTGGCCCCGCGCAGGATCTCGGCGCGGTCGATGATCGCCGAGTCGCTCTGGATGAACGAGCCGCCGCCGCTGCTCTGCACCACGGTGGCGCCGTCGTACTGGATGGCGTCGATCGAGTAGCCGCGCGAGTAATACTGCACGCGCTCGCTGTCGGTCAGGTTGACCACCACGCCCGGGGTCTGCTCGAGCAGGTTGGTGAGGTTGGTGATGTTCTGGTCGTCGATGCGCTGGCGGGTGACCACGGTCACCGACTGCGGGGTGCGGCGGATGCTTTGCGGAGTCTTGCCGATGGTCACCGCGCCGGTGGTGTAGGAGCCGGTGTTTTCGGTGGTCTCGCCCAGGCGGTCGCTGGAAATGCTGGTGGCACCAAGCTCGAGTGCATCACCGACGTCCAGCGCCGGGATCAGCATGAAGCTCTTGTCGCTCTGTTGCTGAACTTGCACGTTGCTGCCCTGCAGCAGGATCGACAGGGCCTGGGCGCTGTCGTAGCTGCCTTGCACGCCACGGGTGGTCTTGCCCTGGAGGCTGTTCGCGTCGAACGACAGGTTCAGGCCGCCCTGGCGGGCCATCTGGTCCAGCGCTGGGGCCAACGGGCCGGCCGGGATGTTCCAGGCGAGCTGCTGGTTTTGGCCTGCCGTGGCGGCGAAAGCTTGGGCCGAGAGCGTGGCGCTGGCAAGGCCCAGGCCGAAGGCAGCGGCGTGGATGGCATTGCGCAGCCTGTCGTTGCGGGGGGAACACGGGCGAATCATGAAGCGCTCCTGAAGGTTGGGGGAGACCACTTTTCGGGCTTTGTTCCTTCAGGCCGGACGAGAATGAGATTCCACCTCATTTATTTTCGTCGATGCATGTTGACTGGCCAAACGTCCCAGGGTCAGGCCAGGTCGATGCTCACCCAGTAGCGCGTGCGGTAGTCGATGCGCACCGGCAGGGTTCGTGCGATCAACAGCAGGATCTGATCGATGTCTGCCAGTTGATAAGTCCCCGAGACCTTCAGCCCGGCGACTTCCGGTGCGCATCTGAGCAGCCCCGGCCGATACCGCGAAAGCTCGGCCACGAACTCGCCCAGTGGCATCTGCTGCACACTGAGCACGCCATCGGTCCAGCCCCACGGGTCGCCATGCAGGGTCGCCACCTCGGTTAGCCCCGAGGCACTTACCTGCAGCACCTCGCCGGTCTTCACCCACCGTGGGCGAGCGGAGGAGGGGAACAGCAGCACCTCGCCACGGCGAACCGCCAACAGCAGGCCGTCGTCGTTCTCGCGCAGCAGCAACTGGCCGTTGCGGGTGTCCATGTCGGCGATGGCGGTGTCGATGTGGAAGGTGCGGTTGTCGCTGGCGTTGCTGTCAAGGCTGACCTCGCCGCGAATCAGTGTCAGCAGGCGCTGGTCGGCGCTGTAGCGCAGGTCGATGGCGCTGGCGGTGTTGAGCTGGATGCGGCTGCCGTCGCTGCCTTGCAGGTCGCGGCGCTCGCCGGTGGCGGTGCGGCTGTCGGCCATCAGCGCGGGCAGGCCCAGGGGCTCGCGCGCGGTCCAGAGAGCCCCCCCGGCAACCGCGAATCCGACCAGCAGCTTGAGGTTGTCTCGCCGGCTCATGCGTTGCCGCTGGCTGCCCTCGAGGGTGCGTCGGCTCAGGTCGGGGGGCAGGCCGGCCAGTTCGTTGCCCAGGCTGTTGACCCGCTGCCAGGCCAGGGCGTTGTGCGGATGGCTGTGCAGCCAGTGCTGGAATTGCTGCTGGTGGTGCGCCGATGGATCGTCGAAGCGCAGTTTCACCAGCCAGTCGATCGCCTCGTCGACCTGGGCCTGGGCCGGGATGCGCTCAGGCGTCGGCATAGCGCAACCGATAGCAGGTGCCCAGCGCCCGGGCCAGGTCGCGCTCGACCGTGGCCCGGGACACCTCCAGGCGCATGGCGATCTGCGGGATGCTCAGGCCATCGAGCTGGGCCAGCAGGAACGCCTGGCGCACCCGGGGTTTGAGCAGGTGCAGGGCGCGGTCGAGGCGTTCGAGGGTGTCGAGGATCACCAGGCGATGCTCCTCGCTGGGCGCTTCGCTTTCGGGCAGGCAGGCCAGGCTTTCCTGATAGGCGCGTTCCAGCGCGCGGCGCCGGAACTGATCGATCATCAGGCCGCGGGCGATACTGCTGAGGTAGGCGCGGGGCTCTTTCAGCGGCGAAACCTGACGCGCGCGCAGCAGGCGCACGAAGGTGTCCTGGGCGAGGTCCGCGGCATGCTCCCGACAGCCGACCCGGGCCCGCAACCAGCCGCGTAGCCAGGCATGGTGGGTCTGGTAGAGCAGATCGATTTCGGCAGGCTTGAGCATGTCGTTCATCTGCATCGTGGCTGCGGCCCTGGTTGCGAGGAAAGAGTGGGGGAGTGAGTGTGAATAGTTCTCAATTCTATGCGGGGCAATGCTGTTGGAGCAATGGCATACCAGGAATTTGTCGCGCAAGATTCGGCGATCTGGCGATGAATGGTTGGTCTAACATGGGTCTTTCAGTTCATTCCACGGGTAACGTGCCATGATCCATGCCGATCTCTCGCCGCACGCCTATCAGCAGGCGATCGACTTCCTCAGCGGGCTGGACCCGGACTGGGCCCGGCATATCGCCGCGGTCGGGCCGTGCCTGCACCGCGCTACGCCTGGGCGTGAGCCGTTCGAGGCGCTGGTGCGGGCGGTGGCGTACCAGCAACTGCATGCCCGGGCGGCCGAGGCGATACTCGGGCGCTTGCTGGCGTTGTATCCGCAGGTGGCGTTTCCTGCGCCGGAGCAGTTGCTCGCCACCGACCCCGAGCTGTTGCGCGGTTGTGGCTTCTCGGCGAGCAAGCTGGCGAGCATCCTGCACATCGCCCAGGCCCGTCTCGACGGGGCCGTGCCCGGGCGCGAGGAAGCGCTGGCGATGAAGGATGAGGCGCTGATCGAGCGGCTGGTGGCCTTGCGTGGCGTGGGGCGCTGGACCGTGGAGATGTTGCTGATCTACAGCCTGGAGCGTTCGGACATCCTGCCGGTGGATGACTTCGGGGTACGCGAGGGATACCGTCGCCTGAAGGGGTTGGAGAGGGCACCGACACCGGCGCAGATGCGCTCGCTGGGTGGGGTGTGGAGCCCATATCGGACGGTGGCGGCCTGGTATCTCTGGCGGGCTTGAGGTGGGGGCCTTTTCGCGGGCAAGCCCGCTCCTGCATGGGCGCGCTGTCTCTTGTAGGAGCGGGCTTGCCCGCGAAAAGGTCAGCACAAAATAGCCCCGCAAGAACCGGAGAGCCCGCTCCAAGAGAACCTGGCACCCTGACAGCCAATCACCCCAGAGGCCCCGCCCATGCCAGCCACCCCCTACAACACCGATGCCGCCCGCTGGCAGGCCGTCCAGGCCCGCGATCCACAAGCGGCCGGTCACTTCGTCTATGCCGTGCGCACCACGGGCATCTATTGCCAGCCCGGCTGCAAGTCGCGGATGGCCAAGCGCGAAAATGTCGAGTTCTTCGATGATGGCGCCGCCGCTGAAGCCGCCGGCTACCGCCCTTGCAAACGCTGCACGGCAACCCTCGTCGACCCTGGCGCCAAGCGTACCGCGCTGGTCGCGCGTGCCTGCCGGCTGATCGAATCCCACGACAGCGCTCCTCAACTTGAGCAGCTTGGCGCCGAACTGGGTGTCAGCCCCTTCCACCTGCACCGCTTGTTCAAGGCCGAAACTGGCCTCACGCCCAAGGCCTATGCGTCGGCCTTCCGTGCCCGGCGCTTGCGTGAAGGGCTGGAGCAGGCAGGCAGCGTCACCGATGCGATCTACGACGCGGGCTACAACTCCAACAGCCGCTTCTATGCCAGCGCGGGCCAGCGCCTGGGCATGCAGCCGCGTGAGTACCGGGCTGGCGGTGTGGGCGCGACCATCCGCTTTGCCCTTGGCCAGTGCTTTCTCGGGGCGATCCTGGTGGCGCAAAGCGAGCGCGGCATCTGCGCCATCCTGCTTGGCGATGACCCGCAAACGCTGCTCGAACAACTGCAGGACCAGTTCCCCAAGGCCCATTTCATCGGGGGTGACCCCGATTTCGAGCGCTTGGTTGCCGAGGTGGTGGGTTTTGTCGAGCAACCGTCGCTGGGGCTGCAACTGCCCCTCGATGTACAGGGCACCGCGTTCCAGGAGCGCGTCTGGCAGGCACTGCGCGAGGTGCCGGCGGGCGGCCGGGTCAGCTACAGCGATATCGCCGAGCGCATCGGCGCCCCCAAGGCGGTGCGTGCCGTCGCCCTGGCCTGCGCGGCCAACCGCATTGCCGTGGCGATCCCCTGCCACCGAGTGGTGCGGCGTGATGGGGATATCAGTGGTTATCGCTGGGGTGTGGAACGCAAGCGTCTGTTACTGGCGCGAGAAACGGTCATCACCTGATCGCCGCGGCAGCGTAGAATCCTCCGCCTGTCGAGTTGTATAGAGGGTATTTCGATGAGGCGTGTAAGCCTTGAGCGTTTTTACGTGGGGATTTTGGCCTTGTTGCTGTGGGTGGCCACGCCCGCCTGGTCGGCACCGGCCACCCCGGTATCGAGCCTGGCCGCTGCCGAACAGCAGGTGCTGGACGAAGATGCCAGCCTGGATCAGCTGAGCGACCGGCTCGACCAGATCCGCCAGGGCGTGACCAGCAATGCCAATGACGACCTGCTCTCGCAACTGCGTCAGTCGGCGCTGCAGGTGCAGCGCCAGGCCGATGCCCTGGCCACGCAGCGTACGGCGGATGTCGCCCGGCTGGATGATCAGCTCAATGTGCTGGGGCCGGTGCAGCCCGAGGAGGCCGAGAGCCTGACGCGCCAGCGCCAGCAACTGGGCAAGCAGAAAAAGACCCTGGTGGCCGAGCAGACCGAAGCTACCCAGCTCACCCAGTCGGCGCGTGACCTGTCTACGCAGATCGTCAACCTGCGCCGCAGCCTGTTCAACTCGCAGATCACCAGCCGCGCCGCCAGCCCGCTGAGCCCGGCGTTCTGGTCGAGCCTGATCCGTCCTACCGATGAAGACGTGGCGCGCCTGCGCGACCTGCGCGGTGAGGCGGCAGATGCTGTGGCCAGTGCCCTCAGCGCCGAGCACCGCTGGTTGTTCATCAGCGCGCTGGTGGCTGCCGTGCTGGTCTGGACCTTGGTGCGCAAGGTGCTCGAGCGCCTGCTGGCCGACGCGATGATCCGCTGGCTGCCCGAAGGCCGCTTGCGCCGCAGTGCCCTGGCCCTGGGCGTGGCGTTGGCCACCCTGGCGACCATCGCCGGTTCCGTGTCGTTGCTGCGCTGGGGCCTGGAAAGCAGTGCCGAGGTAGGGCCGGACCTTGCCAGCCTGACCAATCATGTTCTCACCCTGGTGGTGTTCAGCGCCTTCATCTCGGGCCTGGGCCGCGCCATGCTGATGCTGCAGCGCCCGTCTTGGCGCCTGCCGCCGATCCCCGACGAAGTGGCCAGCGCCCTGGGCTGGTTCCCGCAGGCCCTGGCCCTGGCGTTGGTGCTGCTGCTGACCCAGGAGCGGATCAACAGTGTCATCGGCACCAGCCTGGCACTGACCCTGGCCACCAACGGCCTGACCGCGCTGGTGGTATCGCTGCTGTTCGTCGCCGTACTGGTACGCTATCGCCGCACTCGTCGCCAGCACGGGTTGGAGCGCCCGGCGGGCCTGGCGGGGCTGATCCCCTTCGTGGTGGTGGTGTGGGTCATCGCGATCCTGCTGGCGCTGCTCACCGGCTACCTCACCCTGGCCTACTTCCTGACCGCCAAGCTGCTGTGGATCAGTGTCGTGGCGGTGTGCGCCTACCTGCTGGTGACCGTGTTCGGCGACCTCTGCGAAACCTTGCTGTCGCCGCGTCAGCCTGCTGGCCTGGCGCTGGCCTCGGCGCTGGGCCTGCAGCAGCGTCACCAGGCCCAGGCCAGCACGGTACTGGCCGGTATCGGTCGCACCGTACTGCTGTTCATCGCTGCGCTGCTGGCGTTCATGCCTTCGGGCACCAGCCCCGGCGAGCTGCTGCTGAGCCTGGCCGACTGGGATGGTAGCGGTGGCAAGGTCCTCGGCAACCTGAACATCGTGCCCCAGGATATCTTCCTGGCGCTGGCGATCTTCCTCGGTGGGCTGTTCGCCATTCGTGTGGTCAAGCGCTGGCTGAGCGAGCGTCTGTTGCCGGAAACCGACATGGACGCTGGCATGCGTGCCTCTTTGGTGACGCTGGTTGGCTACCTGGGCTTCCTGTTCCTGGCCATGCTGGTGATGTCGACCCTGCACATCAACCTGACCAGCCTGACCTGGGTGGTCAGTGCGCTGTCGGTGGGTATCGGTTTCGGTCTGCAGCAGATCGTGCAGAACTTCATCTCCGGCCTGATCCTGCTCACCGAGCGTCCGGTGAAGGTGGGTGACTGGGTCAGCCTGGCGGGGGTGGAGGGTGACATCCGGCGCATCAACGTGCGCGCTACCGAGATCCAGATGTCCGATCGCTCGACGGTGATCGTGCCCAACTCGCAGTTCATCTCGCAGAACGTGCGCAACGTGACCATGGCCAATGCGCTGGGTGTGGTCGGTGTGACCTTGACCCTGCCACTGGAGACCGATGCCAACCACGTGCGCGAGCTGCTGCTGCAGGCTTACCGCGACCACGAGGCGATCCTCGATGCTCCGGCGCCGTCGGTCACCTTCAAGGATTTGACCGCCAGCGGCATGGTGCTCAGCGCCAGTGGCTACGTGGCCGGGCCGCGGCAGGTGTCGGGCGCACGCAGTGACCTGCTGTTCGCCATTCTCGGGCGCCTGCGCGAGGAAGGTATCGCGCTGTCGTCGCCGCAGAGCATGGTGTTGCTGCAGGAAGGGACACGGGCGGCAGACGAATCGGTGTGACACAAATGGGGCCGCTTTGCGGCCCATCGCGGGACCAGCCCGCTCCCACAGATTTAGTGGGATATCCGTCCACCCTCTGGGCATGCCCCGATCAGTGTGGGAGCGGACTGGTCCCGCGATGGGCTGCAAGGCAGCCCCAACTGCATTACCGAGACCTCAGCCTACGCACCGCGTCACGTGCTTCACCGACAGATACCCCGACAACCCCCAAGGCCCAAGCTCGCGCCCGATGCCGCTGCCCTTGGTGCCGCCCCACGAGGTTTCGACGAACACCGCCTGCACCGAGTTGATCCATACATGCCCGACCTCCAGCGCATCGGCCACGCGCTCGGCGCGTTCGAGGTCCGCCGAGCAGACCGTGGCCACCAGGCCGAAGCGGCTGTCGTTGGCCTGGGCAATTGCTTGCTCTTCCGTGGTGAACCGGCGTGCGCACAGCACCGGGCCGAAGATCTCTTCGCTCCACAAGCGGCTGGTCTCGGGCACATCGACGTACAGTGTCGGACTGACGAACCAACCTTCGGCATCCAGCGCCTTGCCACCGGCCAGGCACTTCAACCCTTCTTCACGCGCCCTGGCGAAATAGCTGGCAACCTTGAGCCATTGCGCCTGGCTGGTCAGCGGGCCCATCTCGACGTCTTCGACCAGTGGATTGCCCACGCGCAATTTCTCCAGCGCCGCCTGCAGGCGTGGCAGCAGCGTGTCGGCGATACCGTCCTGCACCAGCAGGCGTGAGGTGGCCGAGCACATCTGCCCGGCGTTCCAGGTAATGCCGGCGACAATCCACTCTACCGCCTGGTCCGGATCGCAGTCGTCGAAGACCACGATCGCCGACTTGCCGCCCAACTCCAATGTCACTGGGCGGCACTGCGTGGCGGCGCTGCGCATGACCTGGCTGCCGACGGCATTGCTGCCGGTGAACGACAGCTTGTCCAGACCGTTGTGGCCGCTCAGCGCCGCGCCGGTCTCGGCCTTGCCGTTGACGATGTTCAGCACCCCGGCAGGCAGCCCCAACTGCTCGGCGATCTGGCCGTAGGCCTGTTCGATCAGCGGGGTGACCTCCGAGGGCTTGAGCACCACGGTGCAGCCGGCGGCCAGGGCCGGGGCGAGCTTCCAGGCACTGGTCACCAGCGGGAAGTTCCACGGCACGATCAGGCCGACCACGCCGACGGCTTCCAGGCGGGTGCGTGCGGTAAAGCCTGGGGCGGCCAGGGGCACGTCGCAGTTTTTCTGCGGCAGTTGTTCAGCGAGCTCGGCGTAGTAGGCGAAGGTTGCCACCGCGTCGTCCAGATCGATCTCGGCCTCGTGCCGTGGCTTGCCGTTGTTGCGCATCTGCAGCGCGATCAGTTCCTCGCGGCGGGCACCGAGCTGTTCGGCAAATCCGCGCAGCAGGGCCGCGCGCTCAGCGGCGGGGCGGCTCTTCCAGGTGGGCAGCGCACGGCGTGCGGCTTGCACCGCCTCGTCCACCTGGGCGCTGCTGGCCGATTTCAGCTCGGCGAACGGGATGCCCAGAGAGGGATCGCAGACGCTGATGCTGTCGTTGCCTTGGCCTTCGACCCAGCGGCCGTCGATGTAGTGGGGGGTGGTCATGGTCGGATTCCAGTCAGGCCATTTCGGCAGTGGTCACGGGGGTCACGGGAGCGTCTTTGCAGCGTACCCAGCGCGGGCCGCGCGGGCCGTAGACACCGGCAGGTTCGGGGAACAGGTTGAGCAGGATCAGGTACAGCACGCCGGCGATGCCGAGGGTGACCGGCAGGCTCAGGTCGATGCCGCCAGCCAGGTCACCAAACGGGCCGACGAACTGTCCCGGCAGGTTGACGAAGCACAGGCCCACGGCGGCGCTGGGGATCCAGGCACCCATGCCGCGCCAGTTCCAGCCGTGCAGGAACCAGTAGTGGCCGCCACGCTGGCCGCGGGTGAACACCTGCAGGTCGTCGGCGTGGTAGAAGCCACGGCGGGTGATCAGGCCGAGGATCATGATCACCATCCACGGGCTGGTGCAGGTGATGATCAGCACGGCGAAGGTCGATACGCTCTGCACCAGGTTGAAAGCGAAGCGGCCGATGAAGATGAAGGCGATCGCCAGCACACCGATCAGCAGGGTGGCGGCCGCGCGGCTGAGCAGGCGCGGGAACACGCTGGACATGTCCAGCCCGGTGCCGTACAGCGCGGTGGTGCCGGTGGACATGCCGCCGATCACGGCAATCAGGCATACCGGCAGGAAGAACCAGGTCGGCGAAATCGCCAGCAGGCCGCCGACATAGTTGTTGGCGGCGATATAGTCCGGCGCCTGGCTGGCCACCAGGGTAGCGGTGCACAGACCGAACAGGAACGGGATCAGGGTCGCGGCCTGGGCCAGGATCACCGCCAGCATGATGCGCGATTTCGGGGTCTGGCGCGGGATGTAGCGTGACCAGTCACCGAGGAACGCGCCGAAGGACACCGGGTTGCTCATGGCGAGGATCGCGGCGCCAACGAAGGCGGCCCAGAAGCCCGGCTGGCCGAGGTTGACGCTGCCGGCGAAGCTTGCGTCGAACGGTCCGGCGAAGGCGGCGACGCCGAGCAGGAACAGCAGGCTTGAAGCCCATACCGCAACCTTGTTGACCCACAACATGAAGCGGAAACCAAAGATGCATACCACCAGCACCAGCACTGCGAACAGGCCATAGGCCAGACCCAGGGTGAGGTCGGTTTCGGGCAGCCCGACCAGGCGCTTGGCGCCGCCGATCAGGGCATCGCCCGAGCTCCACACCGACAACGAAAAGAACGCCACGGCGGTCAGCAGCGACAGGAACGAGCCGACGATCCGTCCGTGTACGCCAAAATGCGCACCGGACGAGACGGCGTTGTTGGTGCCGTTGAGTGCGCCGAACAGCCCCATGGGGGCAAGGATCAGCGAACCGACCCCGACGCCGAGCAGGATCGCCCACAGCCCCGCCTGGAAGGACAGCCCGAACAGTACCGGGAAGCTGCCGAGCACGGCGGTGGCGAAAGTGTTGGCGCCGCCGAAGATCAGGCGGAAAAGGTCAAGGGGAGTGGCGTCGCGTTGATCGTCGGGGATCTGTTCGACGCCATTGGTCTCGATACCGGTCGAGTGGCTCATGGTGGTGCTCCAGCGCGTGTGTTGTTGGCCTGAGGCAGGCCTTGTTGTGAGTGCGATGGCAGTGCGGCAAGGCCGTTAGGCGCAGGAGGCGACCGACAAGTGTTCATGGCACGCCAGCCAGCGCTCGCCTTGCAGGCGGAACACGATGGTCTCGCGCTCGTTCAGCGCTTGTTCCTGCTCGGCAATGCGAATGCGTGTGGCCACGTCGTGCATGAAGATCGCCAGATCGCCCTGCAGGCTCACGTGGGCATTGCTCGAGGTGCAGCCGAGCACGGCAAAGCCGTCGGCTTTCCACTGGGCCCAAAGGTCTTCATAGGCGCGGCGAGACAGCAGCGGTTGGGGCAGCGTATGGAACAGGAACGTGGCGTCTTCGCTGAAACAGGCGAAATAGCGGGCGGTATCGTTACTGGCAAAGGCGTCGACGAGGTCGGCGGCAGCTTGCCGTACCTGGAGGGTCTGGTCCACGGGAGTGGCCTCACGGTTATTGTGATTGTGGTGAGGCGATTCTGGAGAGGCGTGTCAGGGGGAAAAATCGCCAGGGGCAAATAATCAGTTCAGAAAATCATGAACTGATTATTTGCCCCTGCCGGGAGGCCATTAACCGGCGTTGAGTTCGCTACGGTAGTTTTCCAGGTACACCTGACGCTCGTGGCTGGCGGCATTGCGGTCGGCTGCGATCATGTCCAGCTTGCCCGCCGCCTGGGTAAGATAGGCCGGCAGTTCGTCGTTGGTGATGTACTTTCCGGACAGCGTGTTGAGCTTGCTCCAGCCGTCCTTGAACGTCAGGGCGAAATGATCGGAGACAATGCCGACGGCGATCCACTGCCCGGTCTGACTGATGAAGAATGCGTCGGTGGACTCACACAATTGCGAGAAGAGGTAGTCGCGGCTCGAGTCGATGTCTTCGGCATCTTCGAACTCTTCGATCTGCTCTTGGGCATCCTGGCGAATGATCTCCATGAAGTCGCAGAACGAGCGGAAGAAGAACGCAATTTCCACGACGATTTCGCGGGTGCGCTTGAGGGCGCTCACGCTCAGGTTCAGTGACCTGATGGCAAGCTCGATGATCTCCTGCTCGCTGCCTTTGCCTGCCATCAGCACAGAGACTTCCGCCAGTTCGGCTGCCTGTTCGCGCCGGGCGGTTTCGTACTTGTCGGCATTATCGAGCATATGCAGCTGCATCTGGCGCAGGTTGTCGGCTTGTTCCCGGCTGGCATCGCTGATCTCACCGGCTGCCGAGGCCAGCGTCTGGAGCGCGGAATCCAGTGTTCCAAGGTGCTCCTTGGCCAGGTTGTACTTGACCTTGGCCTTGGCCAGAAGCTCTTGGGCTTCGGTGATCCGGTTCTCCAGCGCCTTGAGCTTGCCGGTGTCGCTCTCCTGGCCTTTCTGCTTCTGATAACCGGAGATCGACGTCTGCAGTTTCTCCACATCCTCCTGTATCAGGGCCAGTTCCGCGCGCTGCTCGGAGCGTTCTTTCTTCAGGCGAATGAGATCGCCAGTGGTGTCGCTGTTGGCGCCTTTACCGACGCTGGTAGCGACTGAGGCGGCGGCGATCAGCGACGAGCCGCCGCCGCTGGCGGCCATGGCCACCAGTGGCATGGCGGCCGATACCACCTGCGCCGCACCACGCAGCATGCCTGACCAGAAGGCGCGCTCCTCGGAAGACTTGGCTTGGGCTGCATAGTCGCGGGCAAGCGCCTCGTAGCGCTGGACCTGTTGTTGCATGTCGGCTACCAGCGATTCCAGTGCCTTGCTGCGAGCCTTGTGCTGAAGAATTTCCTGACGAATTTTTTCGTTGGCCTCAAGTGTCAAGCTCAAGGCCATTTCGCTGCTGGCGGTCACTTCGTTGGTGTCATTGATGATGCAATCGTAGCGGTCGACGATGGTTTGCAGGTTCGCGTTGACCTCCATGGCCGATTTTTTGATCTCGTTGGCCATCTCCATCAGTTCTTTGCCGACGAAGCGCTTGATCTGCGTGATGTCGCCGCTTGTCTGGGCGGCGGTCCAGCCGGTCAGGCCGCGGTTGAGCCTTCGGGTGAGACGGCTGGCGGCATTGCTGGCGGCCTTGATCTGGCGTTCACTCTCCTGCTGCGCTTTGATCAGGCTGTTCATGATGCTGCTGATCTTGACGCGGATGTCGCCGTTGCGTTGGGGCGTGGTGTTGTAGGCGATGTAGAGCAGGTCGATGGCGTGGTCCGTATCGATCCTGGCGCGCGACGAGTCGTAGGAGCCCTCGATCCTGTTCACGTAGTGAGTCACGAGCGGGCTGTGGACGGTTGGCAGGCTCAACGGTTGGGATGCGCCATGAGTTGTCAGTTCCTTACGGATGTTTTTCTCGATCAGGGCTCTGCGGCTGATGAATGGGGTAGATTCAGACACGGTGGACCTCTTCTGTGGATTGGGAGAACTATCTAGCGGGGGTTTGGAAATCGGGGGATGGCTGTCGGCCGAATCCCGAGGGGGCTGTCGCCGCGCAGTCGTCTATCCATGTCATCGAATAGAAGGCAATGTTGCTGAGCTGTGACCAGAGCGTTTTGAGCAGCGCATGGGTGTCGTCGAGTGCCGACTGCAGCAGAGGGTGCAGAGGCACGACCTCCTCGGCGTAGCACTGAGGGCTGTGCTGGGGGGATTCACAGTCATGGCGTGCGGCGGTGAATGCGTCCAGTTGCTGGAGTACGGCGCTCTGTTGCAGGCGTGTGCTGCTGAGTGCCGGTTTCATCACCGTCAGGTTGCGCTCGTCGAACTGGGTCGAACGGATGGCGCTCTGATTGGTCCAGATTTCGTTTTCAAGCGCTTGCAGACGTATGCGGTGCTCTGGGCGCCACGGCAGTTTTTCGTAGTCCTGGAGCTCCTGGTCCAACTGCTGGCGCAGGCGGGCTATACGACGTTCGATTTCGGGAATCTGCCGCAGCCTTTCACCCATGGTGGGCTCCAGGCGATGGATGCTGTCGATGAGCAGCCGCTCCAGACTCTCCAGATGCGGCACGCACTGCGCGGCACGGCGTTCCAGTTGCAGAGTCTCGGTCTGCGGATCGGCTGGCTGTGCGCTGATGAGCCCTGTGTATAGCAAGGCCACCGCCAGACCTGGCAATTGCATGGACGCGTTGATAAGTGGCATGGGACGCTCCGTTCCTGGGGGAAGCGGAGCGTCTGCGACGGACCGCTGTCGGCATTAGAGCGTCGGGGCACAGCTCGAAAAAGAAGGAACGGATGCCTTTCAGGGACGGTTTACCAAAGCAGGTGGCATTGCCTCAGATATTGATGAAACCCCCGGACTTCACCTCGTTGAGCACGAAGAAGGTGCGCACCTGCCGCACTCCGGGAAGGGCGATGATCTGCGTATTGTGCAGTTGGTTGAAGGCCGGCAGGTCACGCACGCGGATCTTCAGGAAGTAGTCCACATCCCCCGCCACCAGCCAGCATTCCAGCACCTGCTGCAGGTTGCGCGCGGCCGCTTCGAACGCGGCGAAGCTCTCGGGGGTGGAGCGATCCAGCACCACGCCGATGAGTACTACGGTGCCTTGCTGCAGCACGTTCGGATCGACGTGGGCATGCACCCCTTTGATCACGCCCGCATCGAACAGCCGCTTGGTGTGGTTCCAGCACGCAGTGGTGCTCAGCCCGACCTTCTTCGCCAGTTCCGCGTTGCTGATTCGGCCATTGGCTTGCAATGCACGCAGGATCTTGCGTTCGTGGGCGTTGACCTCGATGGACTTGGAGGGTTCTTTCATCGCGCTTCCTCGGTCTGGCGTGGGGCCCGCTGCCGCCAGGCTTGGGCGGTTGCCGGAATGATGGTCTGTTCTGCAAAGCAGTCACGGGACGGTCTTCAATGGGTGCTAGGAAACGGGAAGGATGTTCCCGATCAAGCTTGAGAATAGGTATGAAATTCAAACCTGCGCTGAGTATCGTTTTGGAGCAGGTTTCATGCGCACAGGCCCGACGAGAGGGAGCAGGTCATGCTGGCGATTTCCAGGTTCGCAAGGTGGGTGAAGGCGCCATCGCAGGACGTGGCGGTGGTGGTGGTGTCCAGCGCAGCGTTGCCCGAAAGCCTGGGCAGCGGGCTGCACGCCGCGCTCGATGGCTGGAACGAAGTTGCCCATCTGCACGTGCAGGACATGGACGGCCTGCAGGCCAACTGGCTGGCCGCCGGGGAGGGGCAGCGCACGCTTGCCGCCGAGTCGGTGTGCGAGGCCAGCGCGCTGCTGCGAGCGGTCTCCAAGCGGTGCTACCTGCTAGACCTCGAGAGCGACGGGCAGGTGCGCCTGGCATGGCTAGGCTCAGTGTGTGGCCATGAGCTGCGCTGCCTGCAGCTCGACCCCGCGATCAGTCGTCAGGGCTCGCCCGTGACACAGGTCGAGCAGGTCGTCGACGTGGCGCGGATGCTGGTCAAGCGGATTCTCGAGGAACGCTTCCTGGCGGTCTGAAACCCCACCCAACAAGCACACCGAGGTGCAAGCGCTGTCATGAGCATCCATCAAGCCGCAGGATCGTTGCGCGAGCCGTCCGCCGAGGACGATATCGACTCCCAGGGCCTGGACGAGTGGCGCGACGCGTTGCTGTCGCTGCTCGAACACGAAGGCGCACCGCGCACGCGGGTGCTGCTCGACAGGCTTGCGGCGCTGGCGCGGCGTCACGCAGTCGGCTGGCAGCCAGGGCATGGCACGCCCTATATCAATAGCATCGGCGTCGAGCAGCAGCCGGTTTTCCCAGGCGACCTGGCGACCGAGGAACGCCTGGCCTCGATCATGCGCTGGAACGCGCTGGCCATGGTGGTGCGCGCCAACCAGGCCTACGGCGAGCTGGGCGGTCATATTGCAAGCTACGCCAGTGCCGCCGACTTGTTCGAGGTCGGCTTCAACCACTTCTTCCGTGGCGGCGATGCACCGGGGGCGGGTGACCTGGTGTTCTTCCAGCCGCACTCGGCGCCGGGTGTCTATGCCCGGGCCTTCCTCGAAGGGCGCTTGCAGGTTGAGCAACTGGAGCACTATCGACAAGAAATCACTGCGCGGCGCCGCGGTGTGCAGGGTCTGTCGAGTTATCCACATCCCTGGCTGATGCCTGATTTCTGGCAGTTCCCCACCGGCTCCATGGGCATCGGGCCGATCAGCTCGATCTACCAGGCGCGCTTCATGCGCTACCTGGAGCACCGGGGCCTGCGCCAGAGCGCCGGGCGTCGGGTGTGGGGCGTGTTCGGTGATGGCGAGATGGATGAACCGGAAAGCATGTCGGCGCTTACCCTTGCCGCGCGCGAGCGTTTGGACAACCTGGTGTGGGTGGTCAACTGCAACTTGCAGCGCCTGGACGGCCCGGTGCGCGGCAACGGGCGCATCATCGACGAACTGGAGGCGCTGTTCAGCGGTGCGGGCTGGCGGGTGATCAAGCTGGTCTGGGGATCGGATTGGGATGGCCTGTTCGCCCGCGATGCCTCCGGCGAGTTGGAGCGCACGCTGTCGGCCACCGTCGATGGGCAGTTCCAGACGTTCGCCGCCAAGGATGGGCGCTACAACCGCGAGCATTTCTTCGGCCAGAGCGAGGCGCTGGCACAGATGGCCCAAGGCATGAGCGACGAACAGATCGACCGGCTCAAGCGCGGTGGTCACGACATGGTGAAGATCCATGCCGCCTACCATGCCGCCCAGCAAGGTGATGGTCGCCCGACCGTGGTACTGGCGCAGACCAAGAAAGGCTACGGCATGGGTGAGGCCGGGCAGGGCAAGATGACCACGCACCAGCAGAAGAAGCTCGACCGCGAGGCGCTCATGGCCTTCCGCGATCGCTTCAACCTGCCATTGAGCGATGAGCAGACCGAGTCCCTGGCCTTCTACAAGCCTGCCGACGAAAGTCACGAGATGCGCTACCTGCATGCACGCCGCCAGGCACTGGGCGGTTACCTGCCGTCGCGGCCACGCCAGGCCCAGGGGCTGCCGGTGCCGGCGATGGCGAGCTACGCGGCATTCGCCACCCAGGCCGATGGCAAGGAAATGTCCACCACCATGGCCTTCGTGCGCATGCTCGGCGGGTTGCTCAAGGATCCTCAGCTCGGGCCGCGAGTGGTGCCTATCGTCGCCGACGAGGCGCGCACGTTCGGCATGGCCAACCTGTTCAAGCAGATCGGTATCTATTCCAGCGTCGGCCAGCGCTACGAGCCCGAAGACATCGGTTCGATCCTTTGCTACCGCGAGGCGCTTGACGGGCAGATCCTCGAAGAGGGCATCAGCGAGGCGGGGGCGATCAGCTCCTGGGTGGCGGCGGCCACCAGCTATTCGGCCCATGGCTTGCCGATGCTGCCGTTCTACATCTACTACTCGATGTTCGGCTTCCAGCGTATCGGCGACCTGATCTGGGCCGCCGCCGACCAGCGCGCCCGTGGTTTCCTGCTGGGCGCCACTGCCGGGCGTACCACCCTGGGCGGCGAAGGACTCCAGCACCAGGACGGCCACAGCCTGCTGATCGCCTCGACGGTGCCCAACTGCCGTGCTTACGATCCGGCGTTTGCCGGCGAGTTCGCGGTGATCCTCGACCACGGCATGCGGCGCATGCTCGAAGCGCAGGAAGATGCGTTCTACTACGTCACCCTGATGAACGAAAACTATCCACAGCCCAGCCTGCCGGAAGGGGTCGAGGACGACATCATCCGGGGGCTCTACCGTCTGGAGCAACACCTGCCCGAAGGGGCGAGTGGCACGGTGCGGTTGCTGGGCTCAGGTACGATCCTGCGCGAAGTCCAGGCGGCGGCACGCGTGTTGGCGCAGGACTGGGGCGTGGCCAGTGAAGTGTTCAGCGCCACCAGTTTCAGCGAGCTGGCGCGCGAGGCACGGGAGGTGGAACGCTGGAACCGGCTGCATCCGCAGGAGTCGGCGCGGGTCAGTCACCTGGTGCAGTGCCTGCCCAAGGGCGCGCCGGTGATTGCCGCGACCGACTATGTCTGCGCCTGGCCGCACCTGGTGGCGCCATACGTGCAGGATCGCTTCGTTGCCTTGGGCACCGATGGCTTCGGACGCAGCGACAGCCGCGAGCGGCTGCGTGGCTTCTTCGAGGTGGACAGCCGGCAGATCGTGCTGGCGGCCTTGTCGAGCCTGGCCGATGAAGGCGTGCTGGAGCGCCAGCGGTGTGCCGAGGCGATCGTGCGCTATGGCATCGAGGCCGAGGCGCCGGTGCCGTGGGGGTGTTGAGATCGCGGCGTGAAGTGTTGTTCTACAACACAATCCGAGTCGTCGAAAGCACCTGGCGCAGGCCCATGAACGAACGGATCTGCCGCACCCCCGGCAGATACAGCAACTGCTCGGCATGGAGGCGGTTGAAGCTCTGGCTGTCGCGGGTGCGCAGCAGCATGAAATAGTCGAACTCCCCCGTCACCACATGGCACTCCATGCACCCGGAGACCTTCTGCGCAGCCGCTTCGAATGCGGCGAAGGACTCCGGGGTGGAGCGGTCCAGTACCACGCCGATCAACACCACCATCCCGGCATCCAGCCGCTCGCTGTCGAGCAGGGCGACGATGCCCTTGATCAACCCCGCCTGCTTCAAGCGTTCGACCCGTCGCAGACAGGCCGGGGCGCTGAGCTTGACTTTGTCGGCCAAGGCCACGTTGGCAATCGAGGCGTCCTGCTGCAGGGCACGCAGAATCGCACGGTCGATACGGTCGAGCTGTGGCGGCCCGGACAGGGGAGGGGTTTTCCGCTCGCGTTCATTTATTGCTTTCAATGCCTGGACCTCACAACAAAGCGAAGTGAAATGATCGATCAATAAAACAATAGCTCGAAATTCAGGGAAAACTTGCAACCCGTTTTTCCACCAACCTCCCTAGCATTGACCCTATCGGAGCCCGCGATCCGCGTGTTTCGCAACTGGGAGCACAACCATGAACCTGAGTCGCTACGAGCGTTACCCGCTGACCTTCGGTCCCTCCCCGATCACCCCGCTCAAGCGCTTGAGTGCCCACTTGGGGGGCAAGGTCGAGCTCTATGCCAAACGCGAGGACTGCAACAGCGGCCTGGCCTTTGGTGGCAACAAGACACGCAAGCTCGAATACCTGATCCCCGAGGCGCTGCAACAAGGCTGCGACACCTTGGTGTCGATCGGCGGCATCCAGTCGAACCAGACGCGCCAGGTCGCCGCAGTGGCCGCGCACCTGGGCATGAAGTGCGTGTTGGTGCAGGAAAACTGGGTGAACTACTCCGACGCTGTGTATGACCGTGTCGGCAATATCGAGATGTCACGCATCATGGGGGCCGATGTGCGGCTCGACAGCGCGGGCTTCGACATCGGTATCCGCCCCAGCTGGGAGCAGGCGATGGCGGATGTTCGCGCCAAGGGCGGCAAGCCGTTCCCGATTCCGGCAGGGTGCTCCGAGCACCCCTACGGCGGGCTGGGCTTTGTCGGCTTTGCCGAGGAAGTACGCCAGCAGGAGGCGGAGCTGGGCTTCAAGTTCGACTACATCGTGGTGTGTTCGGTTACCGGCAGCACTCAGGCGGGCATGGTGGTCGGTTTTGCCGCCGATGGGCGCTCGCAGCGGGTGATCGGCATCGACGCTTCAGCCAAGCCGGAGCAGACCAAGGCGCAGATCCTGCGCATCGCACGTCACACCGCCGAGCTGGTGGACCTGGGGCGCGAGATCACCGAGGACGATGTGGTGCTCGATACCCGCTACGCCTACCCCGAATATGGGCTGCCGAACGAGGGCACGCTGGAGGCGATCCGCCTGTGTGGCCGGCTGGAGGGGGTGCTGACCGACCCCGTGTACGAGGGCAAGTCGATGGCGGGGATGATCGGCATGGTGCGCGATGGCGAATTCCCCGAAGGTTCGCGGGTGCTGTATGCGCACCTGGGCGGTGTGCCGGCACTCAACGCCTACAGCTTCCTGTTCCGTAACGGCTGATCGAGCGTCGCCTGAACGGGTCGCGTTGCACTTAGCGCCCGTGCCACAACGTGTGATCCAAGGCAAAGCGTCCGCCGCCCCGGATGGCCATGTACAACGCCAGGCTGCCGAGGATCACCGGATATTCGATGCCCCGGTCCACCCACGGCCAGGTCGGACCGAGGGCGTAGCTGATCCCGACCATCTCCGCGGCCATGGCCAGGGCAACGGGCCGGGTCAGCACGCCGACGACGAGCATCAGCGCGCCGACGGTTTCCAGCAGCATCACCAGAAACGCCAGTTCGGCGGCGAACGGCAGGCCCATCACGTTGCCGATGAGGTGGGTCGAACTGGCCATCGGATCGGCCATCGAGCCATGTGAGTCACCCAGCAGCTTGGGCAGCCCGTGGGTGAACATGACGATGCCCAGTACACCGCGCAGCAGGGCGTAGAACACCGGCTCCAGGCGTGCCTGAAGATTGCGGACGGATGACGGGGTGTCGCGGGGAATGCTGGTCATGTTCGAGCCCTCGCAGTGTTGCTTGCGTCGATGGTCGGCAGTGGAGCGGTTGATTCAATGATGGTGGTTGATGCCGGCGGGATAAAGCGGGCGGATTGGACTTGTCAATTCCAGCTGCATTAACAGTAGCCGTGATCTTCGCCTAGCGGCCCCTCGCCCATCGAGGCTTCCAATAGCCAATAAAAAACCGCGCAAAGGCGCGGTTTTTTTATTGGCTCGGAGTGAGACGGCGTACCGAATGCTCCTGCAGCGCGATCAGACGTTGAAGCGGAAGTGCATCACATCACCGTCCTTGACGATGTAGTCCTTGCCTTCCAGGCGCCATTTGCCGGCTTCCTTGGCACCGCCTTCACCCTTGAACTGGATGAAGTCGTCATAGGCGACCACTTCGGCACGGATGAAGCCTTTCTCGAAGTCGGTGTGGATGACACCGGCGGCTTGCGGGGCGGTGGCGCCGACGCGGACGGTCCAGGCGCGCACTTCCTGTACACCGGCGGTGAAGTAGGTCTGCAGGTTGAGCAGCTCGTAGCCGGCGCGAATCACGCGGTTCAGGCCGGGTTCTTCAAGGCCCAGGGCCTCGAGGAACATGTCCTTCTCCTCGCCGTCTTCCAGCTCGGCGATCTCCGCTTCGATCTTGTTGCACACCGGCACCACGACCGCGCCTTCTTCCTCGGCGATGGCTTTCACCACGTCCAGGTGCGGGTTGTTGTCGAAGCCGTCCTCGGCAACGTTGGCGATGTACATGACCGGCTTGCTGGTCAGCAGGTGGAAGCCGCGGATGGCAGCCTTCTCGTCGTCAGCCATATGCTTCATCAGGCTGCGCGCAGGCTTGCCTTCGGTGAAGTGCGGGATCAGCTTTTCCAGCAAGGCCTTCTGTGCGAGGGCTTCCTTGTCGCCGCCCTTGGCGTTGCGAGCGACCTTCTGCAGTTGCTTCTCGCAGCTGTCGAGGTCGGCGAAGATCAGTTCGAGGTCGATGATCTCGATGTCGCGCTTGGGGTCGACGCTGTTGGAGACGTGGATCACGTTCTCGTCTTCGAAGCAGCGCACTACATGGGCGATGGCGTCGGTCTCGCGGATGTTGGCGAGGAACTTGTTGCCCAGGCCTTCACCCTTGGAAGCACCGGCGACCAGACCCGCGATGTCGACGAACTCCATGGTGGTCGGCAGGATGCGGTTCGGCTTGACGATCTCGGCCAGCGCCGCCAGGCGTGCGTCGGGCATTGGCACGATGCCGCTGTTCGGCTCGATGGTGCAGAAGGGGAAGTTCTCCGCCGCGATACCGGATTTGGTCAGGGCGTTGAACAGGGTGGACTTGCCGACGTTGGGCAGGCCGACGATGCCGCAATTGAAACCCATGGGAATTCCCCTTTCTAGAAAGTCAGGCCTTCTGGCTGTGCAGTTCGCGCATGGCCTTGGCGAAGTCGCCGGCCAGTACGTCCGGCAGCACGCCGAGGGCAAAATCGATGCTGGCGTCGAGCTTCTCCTGCTCGGCGCGCGGCGCGCGGCCCAGGACGAAGTTGGAGACCAGTTTGGCGTCGCCCGGGTGGCCAATGCCAAGCCGCAGGCGGTGGAAGTCGTTCTGGTTGCCGAGCTGCGCGATGATGTCGCGCAGGCCGTTGTGCCCGCCATGCCCGCCGCCACGCTTGAGCTTGGCGACGCCGGGAGGCAGGTCGAGTTCGTCATGCGCCACCAGGATCGCTTCCGGCTTGATGCGGAAGAAATTGGCCAAGGCCGCCACGGACTGGCCGCTGCGGTTCATGTAGGTGGTGGGAATCAGCAGGCGAACATCGTTGCCTTGATGGCTGAACTTAGCCGTCAGGCCAAAATACTTTTTGTCAGCAGACAGCGAAACGCGCTGGGCGCTGGCAATGCGTTCAACGAAAAGAGCCCCTGCGTTATGCCGGGTCTGTTCGTATTCGGGGCCGGGGTTACCCAGGCCGACGATCAACTGGATGGCGGTCACGTCAGGGGCTCTTTCCTTGGAGTTGGTGGGTTACGGTGCGCGCGGCACTGTAACCCGATCAACGCCGGCGTGCGAGTGGATTACTCGGCAGCGCCTTCTTCAGCAGCTTCAGCGGACACGCGTGGGGCGTGAACGTTGGCAACGGCTTTGTCATCACCGTGGGCCAGAGCGACGAACTCTACGCCTTTCGGAGCTTTCAGGTCCGACAGGTGGATGATGGTGCCGATTTCGGCCTTGGACAGGTCGACTTCGATGAACTCAGGCAGGTCTTTGGCTTCGCAGGAAACTTCGATCTCGGATTCTACGTGGGAGATCTCGCCGCCTTTCTTGATCGGGGCTTCTTCACCAACGAAGTGAACCGGAACCTTGGCGGTCAGCTTCTGGCCAGCAACGACGCGAACGAAGTCGGCGTGCATGATGAAGCCTTTGGCCGGGTGGCGCTGCAGGGCCTTGACGATGACGTCTTGCTTGGTGCCGTCGACGTTCAGCTGCAGAACGTGGCTGAAGGCAGCCTCGTCTTCGAACAGCTTGGTGATTTCCTTGGCCAGGATGGTCAGGGACTCGGCGTCCTTGTTACCACCGTAGACAACGGCTGGGATGTTGGCGGAGTGACGCAGGCGGCGGCTCGCACCTTTCCCCAGGTCAGTACGCGCTTTGGCGTTCAGGGTGAAATCAGTCATTTTGTTTCTCCAAAATAGCCCCCCGAGGGCGTTTGCGACCAGCGCCGGACGGGGATGGCAAAAAAGCCCCGCCCCGACATCGATGCCGGGGCGGGGCGCTTTTCGTCAGCGTGCGTTCCGCTTAGCGGAACATCGCGCTGATCGATTCTTCGTTGCTGATGCGGCGGACCGCCTCAGCGACTACCGGTGCGATATCCAGCTGGCGGATACGGTCACAGGCTTGAGCAGCGGCGGACAGCGGGATGGTGTTGGTCACCACCAGCTCGTCGAGCACCGACTTCTCGATGTTCTCGATCGCACGACCCGACAGAACCGGGTGGGTGCAATAGGCGTAGACCTTGGCAGCGCCGTGGTCTTTCAGGGCCTTGGCCGCGTGGCACAGAGTGCCGGCGGTGTCGACCATGTCGTCTACCAGGATGCAGGTGCGTCCTTCGACGTCGCCGATGATATGCATCACCTCGGAGTGGTTCGCTTTCTCGCGGCGCTTGTCGATGATACCCAGGTCGACGCCCAGCGACTTGGCGACGGCGCGTGCACGCACCACACCACCGATGTCGGGGGAGACGATCATGAGATTATCGAAACGCTGGTCTTCGATATCGTCGACCAGTACGGGCGAGCCGTAGATGTTGTCGACAGGAATATCGAAGAACCCCTGGATCTGGTCAGCGTGCAGGTCGACGGTGAGAACACGGTCGATACCCACGACAGTGAGCATGTCAGCGACGACTTTGGCGCTGATGGCTACACGTGCCGAACGCGGACGGCGGTCCTGGCGGGCGTATCCGAAGTAAGGAATCACAGCGGTGATTCGGGAAGCTGAGGAGCGGCGGAAGGCGTCGGCCATCACTACCAGTTCCATCAGATTATCGTTGGTCGGAGCGCAAGTCGGCTGAATGATAAAGACGTCTTTACCGCGGACGTTTTCATTAATCTCAGTGCTGATTTCGCCGTCGGAGAATTTACCGACAGAAACATCACCCAGTGGGATATGCAGCTGACGTACTACACGCCGAGCCAGATCGGGGTTGGCATTCCCCGTGAAGACCATCATCTTGGACACGCGCAGTACCTGAAGGCTGAGGGTAACCTGGATGAGTATAAGGAAAATGGCAGGGGCGGCTGGATTCGAACCAACGCATGGCAGGATCAAAACCTGCTGCCTTACCGCTTGGCGACGCCCCTGTATCTGTTGCTGCGAACGCTTATGCGCTCGACTTCTTGATCAGACCTTGCAGCTTGCGATGCAACATCGAAACATTGCTTCCTTTTGCCACAAACCCTGTTTGGGTCTCTGAAAGAAGGGCCAGAACTCTATCAGCTTCGGCTTTGCTTGGGAAGGCCCCAAACACGCAACTTCCAGTGCCGGTCATTCGAGCTTCCGTAAATTTACCCAGCGAATTCAGCGCATTGCGAACTTCTGGATAACGTTGCTCTACCACCGGTTGGCAGTCATTTCGACTGTTTCCCTCGGGAACGGGGCGCATCTTAAGGGGGAGGGAATCACGTGTCAACTCTGGATGCGAAAAAATTTCCGCTGTGCTGACAGACACTTGCGGCACCAGCACGACATACCAGGGTTCTTCAGGATCAACCGGGGTCAGCTGTTCGCCGACACCCTGGGCGAAGGCGGCGTGACCGCGTACGAACACCGGCACATCTGCGCCCAGTGTCAGCCCCAGCGCAGCAAGGCGGTCGACCGGCCAGTCGAGCTGCCAGAGATGGTGCAGGGCGAGCAGGGTAGTGGCCGCATCGGAGCTGCCGCCACCGATACCGCCGCCCATGGGCAGGATCTTGTCGAGCCAGATGTCGACACCCAGTTGCGTGCCGGACTGTTCCTGCAGCTTGCGCGCTGCGCGCACTATCAGGTTGCTGTCGTGGGGGACATCGGCGATCTCGGTGTTCAGGCGGATCAGGCCATCGTTGCGCAGCTCGAAGCTCAACTGGTCGGCGTGGTCGAGGAACTGGAACACGGTTTCCAGCTCATGGTAGCCGTCGGCACGTCGGCCGGTAATGTGCAGCCACAGGTTGAGCTTGGCCGGGGCGGGCAGGGTGAGCCTGTGCATCGGATCAGTGTCCCAGCTGGCGGGGTTGCCAGTCCTTGAC
The DNA here is from genome assembly GCF_057197165.1 of Pseudomonas sp. SYWMCR5. Taxonomy (NCBI): domain Bacteria; kingdom Pseudomonadati; phylum Pseudomonadota; class Gammaproteobacteria; order Pseudomonadales; family Pseudomonadaceae; genus Pseudomonas; species Pseudomonas sp. SYWMCR5. Next base: position 49,583 of record NZ_JBXUNH010000011.1, on the reverse strand, counting down.
CACCAGGGTGACGTCGAGGTTTTCGCCGCGCAGCTTGAGGCGCTCGGGCAGCCAGTAGCCGTTCTGCTCGATGTAGCTCAGGTATTCGACTTCCCAGCCGTCCTGGGTGAGGCGGGCCAGGCGGCTGTCGCCATCGAGGGTCAGCTGGCTCTTGCTGTCGGGGGCCGGAAGGCCGCGGACCCACCAGACCAGATGCGACACCGGCAGGCGCCAGCCGAGTTGCTCTTCGAGCAAGGCTTCGGGGTTCGCTGCTTCGTAGCGACCCTGGTTGGCCACTTCCAGCACCACGCCGCCGGGGCGGCCGGTCAGGCGTGCGGCGCCACGACCCAGAGGACCTGCCAGGCGAATGTCGTAGTAGTCCTGGCGCTGCAGCCAGAACAGCGTACCGCTGCCCGAGTCACGCGGGGCACGGATGCCGACCTTGCCGTTGATCTGCCAGCCGTCGAGGGTGCTCAATTGTTGCTTGTGTTCGCGCCACTGTTGCGGGCTGCCATTGCCCTGGACGGCTTCACGGGTGCCAAAACCGGCGCAGCCGGTGAGCAGGGCGATGAGGGCGAAGGTGATGAGATGACGCAAACGCATGATTTAGAGGTTCTCGGATCCGGTCAGGCGCAGGACGGTCTTGCGCAGGATAGGGCTGTCGGGCTGCTCGGCGAAGGCCTTGGCCCAGACCTGGCGGGCTTCGCGGCGTTTGCCGTTGGCCCACAGCACCTCGCCCAGATGGGCGGCGACTTCATGGTCGGGGAAGCGCTCCAGCGCCTGGCGCAACAGGCGTTCGGCCTCGTCCAGGTTGCCCAGGCGATAATTGATCCAGCCCAGGCTGTCGAGCACTGCAGGATCGTCCGGGGTGAGCTGGTGGGCTTTGTCGATCAGTGCTTTGGCCTCGCCATAGCGTGTGGTGCGGTCGGCCAGGGTGTAGCCCAGGGCGTTGAGGGCCATGGCGTTTTCCGGCTCGCGGGCGATGATGGCGCGCAGGTCTTTTTCCATCTGCGGCAGGTCGTCGCGCTTCTCCGCCAGCATGGCGCGGGTGTAGAGCAGATTGAGGTCGTCGGGGTAGCGCTTGATGGCCTGCTGCAGTACCTGGTCGGCCTGGGCTTCCTTGCCATTGTTACCCAGGGTCTCGGCCTCGATGAGGTAGAGCTGGATCGCATAGTCGGGCTGTGCTTCGCGGGCTTCGGCCAGGTGGCGCGAGGCCTCGGCGCTGCGGCCGTTGGCGATCAGGATGTCGGCTTGGCGCAATTGCGCGGCCAGGTAGTCCGGGCCTGGGCCGACCAGCGCATACTCGCGCAGGGCCGCTGCCGGCAGGTTGCGTTCTTCGCGAATGCGGCCGAGGTTCAGGTGCGCGGCGTCGACGTTGCTGTCGCGCTCGACCAGTTCCTGCAGATAGCCTTCGGCCTCGTCCCAGTTCTTGTTCTCCATGCTCACCAGGGCCAGCGAATAACGCAGCTCGTCGTCATCCGGGTACTGTTGCAGCAGGTTCTCGAACTCGGCCTTGGCGTCGGTGATGCGGTCTTGCTCGACCAGCGTGCGCGCATAGGTGAGGCGCAGGCGCTTGTCGTCCGGATTGTCGCGAATCGCCCCGCGCAGCAGTGGCAGGGCCTCGTCGCCACGGTCCAGGGCCTGGAGCAGGCGCGCGCGCAGCAGGATCGGCGCGATTTCGCCATTGCGTGGCGGGTGGCTTTCGAGCAGTTCGAGTGCTTGTTCGGTCTTGCCGTCCTGGTTGAGCAGCAGGGCCTTGCCGAAGACCAGCTGGCCGTTGTCCGGGTACTTGACCAGCAGGCGATCGAAGCTTTGCATCAGCCCGTCGCGGGTGCTCTGGTCGGTTTCGGCGGCAGACAGGGCGAGGAAGTCGAAGTGGGTGTCGCCTTGGCCCTGAAGCACTTTCTCCATATAGGCCATGGCGTCGTCGTAGCGCCCGGAACGGGCCAGCTGGATCGCTGCGGCGCGCTGGGCGTCGAGGCTCTGCGGGTCGTTGCGGGCCCAGATCAGCGCGGTGTCGAGGGCCGGTTCGTCGGCTCCGAGGTACTCGGCGATGCGGTAGGCGCGCTCGGAGACGGCCGGATCCTGGGTCTTCTGCGCCTGGTCGACATAGTTGGCCAGGGCAATGTCGAAGCGATTGCGCTGGCCGGCAAGCTCAGCCACCAGCAGGCTGTAGAGTGTGTCCTGCTTGAACGATCCATACACCACAGGCGCTTTCGCCTCGGGCTTGTCGGCTTCGGCAACAGCTTGCTGATCCTCGCTCTTGTGCGGGGTCAGGCTCTGGCAGCCCTGGAGCAGGGCGAAGGCAAGCAGCAATGCGTAGGGTTTGTTCATAGAGGCTTTGGTGGACTAACCGGCGGTCGGAGCATGATGACACAAGCGCGGGGGCAAACCCACCCGCGAAGTGTGTGACCGCGCCGGGCGCGGGATGTTCGGCGGGCAGGCCCGCTACCACAACTGGTTGCGGCAGGTGCCTGGCCTTGATTCGCGCCTTGTCCGCAGGCCTCGAGATAGCCCAGGCTCATCACGACAATAGCGAACGGTGGTTGTCCTGAATCCTGCGAAGTAGGACAATTATCGGCTTCCCGTCCCAACCAGCGACCTTGCATGGCCTTTCTCGCCCTCGGTATCAACCACAAGACTGCCTCGGTAGACGTACGCGAGCGCGTGGCGTTTACGCCCGAGCAACTGGTCGATGCCCTGCAGCAGCTCTGCCGACTGACCGCCAGCCGCGAGGCGGCGATCCTGTCGACCTGCAACCGCAGTGAGCTTTATATAGAGCAGGACCAGCTCAGCGCCGACGCCGTGCTGCAATGGCTGGCCGCCTACCATCGCCTGAGCCTCGACGAACTGCGTGCCAGCGCCTACGTTCACGAAGAGCACGATGCGGTCAAGCACATGATGCGTGTCGCCTCCGGGCTCGACTCGCTGGTGCTGGGCGAGCCGCAGATCCTCGGCCAGATGAAGTCGGCCTACGCAGTGGCCCGCGAGGCCGGCACCATCGGTCCGCTGCTCGGGCGCCTGTTCCAGGCCACCTTCAGTGCCGCCAAGCAGGTGCGCACCGACACCGCCATCGGTGAGAACCCGGTTTCGGTCGCCTTTGCCGCGGTCAGCCTGGCCAAGCAGATCTTCGCCGACCTGGGCCGCAGCCAGGCCTTGCTGATCGGTGCCGGTGAAACCATCACCCTGGTCGCCCGCCACCTGCACGAGCAGGGGGTCAAGCGGATCGTCGTCGCCAACCGCACGCTCGAGCGAGCCAGCATCCTCGCCGAGCAGTTCGGTGCCCATGCCGTGCTGCTGGCGGACATCCCCCAGGAGCTGGCCAACAGCGATATCGTCATCAGTTCCACCGCCAGCCAGCTGCCCATTCTTGGCAAGGGCGCGGTCGAGAGCGCGCTGAAGCAGCGCCGGCACAAGCCGATCTTCATGGTCGACATCGCTGTGCCGCGGGACATCGAGCCGCAGGTGGGCGAGCTGGACGACGTCTACCTTTATACTGTCGACGATCTGCACGAAGTCGTCGCCGAAAACCTCAAGAGCCGCCAGGGTGCAGCCCAGGCCGCCGAAGAGCTGGTCAATCTCGGTGCCGAGGATTTCATGGCGCGCCTGCGCGAGCTGGCTGCGGTGGACGTGCTCAAGGCCTACCGTCAGCAAAGCGAGCGGCTACGCGATGAGGAACTGCAAAAAGCCCAGCGCCTGCTGGCCAACGGCGGCAACCCCGAAGAAGTACTCGCCCAACTGGCCCGCGGCTTGACCAACAAGCTGTTGCACGCGCCCAGCGTGCAACTGAAAAAGCTCTCTGCCGAAGGCCGCGTCGATGCGCTGGCCATGGCCCAGGAACTCTTTGCCCTCCACGAGGGCTCGACGGACAAACCCACGCAATGAAAGCGTCGCTGCTGAAAAAACTGGACATCCTCCAGGACCGCTTCGAAGAACTCACCGCCCTGCTGGGTGATGCCGAAGTCATTTCCGACCAGACCCGTTTCCGCGCCTATTCCCGTGAATATGCCGAAGTCGAGCCGGTGTTCGTCGCCTACAAGGAGTGGTGCAAGGTCCAGGAGGATCTGGAGGGCGCCCAGGCGCTGCTCAAGGACAGCGACCCGGACCTGCGTGAGATGGCCGTGGAGGAAGTGCGCGACGCCAAGGAGCAACTCGTCGTCCTGGAGTCGCAGTTGCAGCGCATGCTGCTGCCCAAGGACCCCAACGACGGGCGCAACGTGTTCCTCGAAATCCGCGCCGGCACCGGCGGCGACGAGGCTGCGATCTTTTCCGGCGATTTGTTCCGCATGTACTCGCGCTACGCCGAGAAGCGTGGCTGGCGCCTCGAGATTCTCTCCGAAAACGAGGGTGAGCACGGCGGCTACAAGGAAATCATCGCCCGCGTCGAGGGCGACAGCGTATACGGCAAGCTCAAGTTCGAGTCTGGTGCGCACCGCGTGCAGCGGGTGCCGGAAACCGAATCGCAGGGTCGCATCCACACGTCCGCCTGCACCGTGGCGGTGCTGGCCGAGCCTGACGAGCAGGCCGCGATCGAGATCAACCCGGCCGACCTGCGCATAGACACCTACCGCGCCTCCGGTGCCGGTGGTCAGCACGTGAACAAGACCGATTCGGCGATCCGCATCACCCACTTGCCGACCGGTATCGTCGTCGAGTGCCAGGAAGAGCGTTCCCAGCACAAGAACCGCGCCCGCGCCATGTCCTGGCTGTCGGCCAAGCTCAACGACATGCAGACCAGCGCCGCGCAGAATGCGATTGCCAGCGAGCGCAAGCTGCTGGTGGGGTCGGGCGACCGCTCCGAGCGCATCCGCACCTACAACTACCCGCAGGGTCGGGTGACCGACCATCGCATCAACCTGACGCTCTACTCCCTCGACGATGTGCTCGCCGGTGGCGTCGATGCCGTGATCGAACCCTTGCTGGCCGAATACCAGGCCGATCAACTGGCCGCCCTGGGGGACTGATGACCATCATCGCCAGCCTGCTGCGCAACGCGCAATTGCCCGATTCGCCGACCGAGCGCCTGGACGCGGAGTTGTTGTTGTCCGCTGCCTTGGGCAAGTCGCGCAGCTACCTGCACACCTGGCCCGAGCGCATCGTCAGCAGTGAGGCGGCGCAGACGTTCGCGGCTTTTCTCGAGCGCCGTCGTGCAGGTGAGCCGGTGGCGTACATTCTCGGTCAGCAGGGCTTCTGGAAGCTCGACCTTGAAGTCGCGCCGCACACCCTGATCCCTCGGCCGGACACCGAGCTGCTGGTGGAGGTCGCGCTCGAACGGGTGCCTGCCAAACCTGCCCGGGTGCTGGATCTTGGCACCGGCAGCGGCGCCATCGCTCTGGCCCTGGCGAGCGAGTGCCCGGCCTGGCAGGTGACGGCGGTCGATCGCATCGACGAGGCCGTGGCTCTGGCCGAGCGCAACCGCGAGCGTCTGCACCTGGCGAATGTCCAGGTGCGCAGCAGTCACTGGTTCGACGCCCTGGCCGACGAGCGCTTCGACCTGATCCTCAGCAACCCGCCCTACATTGCCGCCGAAGATCCACACCTGAGCGAGGGCGATGTGCGTTTCGAGCCCAGCAGTGCGCTGGTGGCCGGCCCCGATGGCCTTGACGATCTGCGCCTGATCATCGCCCAGGCGCCGCAGCACCTGTTGCCCGGCGGCTGGTTGCTGCTCGAGCATGGCTACGACCAGGCGGCCGCCGTGCGCGACCTGCTGGTTGGTAGCGGTTTCATCGACGTGGACAGCCGCCGCGACCTGGGCGGCCACGAACGTATTTCCCTGGGGCGCCTGCCATGCTGAGCGACCAGGAGCTGTTGCGCTATAGTCGGCAGATCCTGCTATCGCAGGTCGACATCGACGGCCAGTTGCGGCTCAAGCAGAGCAAGGCCCTGGTGGTCGGGCTTGGTGGCCTGGGGTCGCCGGTCGCGCTCTACCTGGCGGCTGCCGGCGTGGGTGAATTGCACCTGGCCGACTTCGACACGGTCGACCTGACCAACCTGCAACGCCAGGTCCTCCATGACAGCGACAGCGTCGGCATGAGCAAGGTCGATTCGGCGCTGCAGCGCCTGCAGGCGATCAACCCGGAAGTCACGCTGGTCGCCCATCGCCATGCCCTGGACGACGACTCCTTGGCTGCGGCGGTGGCGGCGGTGGACCTGGTGCTGGACTGCTCCGACAATTTCGCCACTCGTGAGTCGGTCAACGCCGCGTGCGTGGCGGCCGGCAAGCCGTTGGTGAGCGGCGCGGCGATTCGCCTGGAAGGGCAGTTGTCGGTGTTCGACCCCCGCCGCGACTACAGCCCTTGCTATCACTGCCTCTATGGCCATGGCAGCGAGGCCGAGCTGACCTGCAGCGAAGCCGGCGTGATCGGTCCTCTGGTAGGGCTGGTCGGCAGCTTGCAGGCGTTGGAAGCGCTGAAGCTGCTGGCCGGGTTCGGCGAGCCCCTGGTGGGCCGCCTGCTGCTGATCGATGCCCTCGGCACGCGCATGCGTGAGCTGCGGGTCAAGCGTGATCCGGCCTGCACGGTGTGTGGCGATCGCCATGGCTGATCGCTCGGCGCCGGTGGGCGTGATGGATTCGGGGGTCGGTGGCTTGTCGGTGCTCGCCGAGATTCGCCGCTTGCTGCCCAACGAGTCACTGCTCTACGTGGCCGATTGCGGTCACGTACCCTATGGCGAGAAATCCCCCGACTACATCCGTGAGCGCTGCCGGCGCATCGCCGAGTTCTTCCATGCTCGCGGTGCCAAGGCCATGGTCCTGGCGTGCAATACCGCGACCGTGGCGGCCGTGGCCGACTTGCGCGAACGCTACCCCGATTGGCCGTTGGTGGGCATGGAACCTGCGGTCAAGCCGGCCGCCGCGGCGACACGCTCCGGCGTGGTCGGCGTCCTGGCCACCACCGGCACCTTGCAGAGCGCAAAATTTGCCGCGTTGCTCGACCGATTCGCCAGCGATGTACAGGTCGTGACCCAGCCGTGCCCGGGGCTGGTGGAGTTGATCGAGACAGGCGATCTGGGCAGCCCGAAGCTGCGTGCAATGCTGCAGGGGTACGTGCAGCCGCTGCTGGCGGCGGGCTGCGACACGCTGATCCTCGGATGCACTCACTACCCCTTCCTGCGCCCGCTGTTGGCCGAAATGGTGCCCTCGGATGTGGCTATCATCGACACGGGCGCTGCGGTGGCGCGCCAGTTGCAGCGCTTGTTGAGCGCCCGCGACCTGCTTGCCGAGGGGCCTTCACGCGAGGCGGCCTTCTACAGTAGCGCTGCGCCGCAGCACCTTCGCGAAATCCTGCCGGTGCTGTGGTACGGGTCTGTAGAACAGGTCAGCGCGTTCGACCTGTAAAAAATAGCTGAAATCTCCCGCACACAAGCTGAACTATCGTCCTAATGTCGATTTCTATCATTTTGCCTGGTTCACAGGCGGACACTTGATAACAACACCAGGAAGAAGGACGAGCTCATGAGGCATTTGCTTGGAATGGCGGCGGTTGCCGCGTTGGCATTGGGGCAGGCGGTGTCGGCACAGGCGGCTGATGTTTCGTTGTCGGTGGGGCAGACTGGCGACAGTACCATGGTCTATCGACTGGGGTTGCAGTCGAACTGGGATGCCAGTTGGTGGCAGACCAGCGTAGGCCGAATCACCGGGTACTGGGACGGTGCCTACACCTACTGGGATGGCGATGAGCGGGCAAGCAATCACAGCCTGTCGTTCGCCCCCGTGTTCGTGTACGAGTTCGCCGGGGACTCAGTCAAGCCCTACATCGAAGCGGGGATCGGTGTGGCGGCATTCTCACGGACCAAGCTGGAAAGCAATGACCTGGGCTCGTCGTTCCAGTTCGAGGACCGCATCGGTTTTGGCCTGCGCTTTGCCGGTGGGCACGAGATCGGGGTTCGCGCGATCCACTACTCCAACGCCGGGATCAAGCAGCCCAATGATGGGGTCGAGAGCTATTCGCTGCATTATCGAATGGCGCTCTGACCCGGATCACCGGGGCGTGCAGCGCCCCGGGTTTACTTCAGGCTTCCCAGGGCAGTGGCCACAGCAAGGTCGGGTCCAGCACTTCGAGCACCAACTCGGCCTGTGGGTGCTTGAGCCTGCGCGCCAACTCATCTGCTGCGCTCTGCGCCGTCCAGGATTCAGGTATCGCCATGCTGTTGCTGACCGGTGCCTTGAGCGACTGTGGCGCGACCACCGTAAGCTGTACCGCCAGATCGTCGAGGACCTTGCGTTGCTCACGGAACCACTGGGGCAGGCTGTTGTGGCCCGCCGGGGTCTGCGCTGGCGCAAACAGTTGCAGCGTCGAATAGCGGCTGAACAGTGCCATCACCTGTGGCCTGTGGCCTCTGGCCAATAACGACAGTGCGCTGGCCAGGACATGCTCGCTGGCGCGCCGGTTGCTGCTGACGATCTCTTCCATTACCGCGTTGGCAGGTAGATCGTTTGCTAGGTAATCGCACGTGCCGGCATTGACTATCAAGACGTCCAGTGCCCCCCAGTGCGACTGCAGCTGCTCGGCCGCAGACTGCGCCCCGACCAGCTCGTTCAGGTGCGCTGGCAGGCGCAGCAGGCGTGCCTCGTGCAGCTCGGCCAAGGTATCGAGCTCCTGGCAATCCATGCCGCTGGCCGCGACCCGATGGCCCTCTTCGAGCAATCGTTCGACCAAGGCGAGGCCTACTCCATTGCTGGCCCCTGTTACCCAGAACCTTCGCGTACTACTCAATGCTATGCCCTTCAGTTGATGGAGGCGGGTAGCGCCTTGAATGCTGCCAGTGCCCGATGGCGGCTGCTGTCCAGATCGACGATCGGGCTGATGTAGCCACTTGTATCAAATAGTCCGGAAGATTTCACAGGCAAATGAATGTATTTGTCATCCAGATGAGTGAGTTCCGGTAGCCAATGGCGTATGAAGCGTCCTTGGGGGTCGAAACGCTGCGACTGGGTCACCGGGTTGAAGATCCGGAAATAGGGCACCGAATCGGTGCCGGTGGAGGCGCTCCACTGCCAGCCGCCGTTGTTTGCCGCCAGGTCGCCGTCGATCAGGTGTCGCATGAAATGCCGCTCGCCCTTGCGCCAGTCGATGAGCAGGTTCTTGCTCAGGAACATGGCGACGACCATGCGCAGCCTATTGTGCATCCAGCCGGTATGCAGCAGCTGGCGCATGGCCGCGTCGATCAACGGGAAGCCGGTGCGGCCTTGTTCCCACGCCTGGAGATCGTCGGGCGCGTCACGCCAGGGCAGAGCCTCGGTGGGGGCGCGGAAGGGGCGGTGGCGCGAGACCTGTGGATAGCCCACCAGGATGTGCTTGTAGAACTCGCGCCAGAGCAGCTCGTCGATCCAGGTGCGTACACCTTGGCTGCCGCTGTCGAATTCGCCACGGTTGCTCGACAGTGCGGCGTGCAGGCATTGGCGCGGCGAGATCACACCGGCGGCAAGGTAGGGCGAGAGCTGGCTGGTGCCGGGCCTGGCCGGCAGGTCTCGCAGGGTCTGGTAGTCGTCGATGGTTTCGTCGACGAAGCGCGACAGCCTGCCCTGGGCTTCGTCTTCACCGGCAGGCCAGTGCTCGCGCAGGCTCTGCTCGGGCGTGTCGAAGCCTTCTATGTGCCGGGGGATCGGGTCGCTGGCGATGCCTAGGGAAGCCTGTGGTTTCACGGGCTGGGCAAGGGTTGGCAGGCTGCGATGCAAATGTTCCAGGCAGGTCTTGCGAAACTGGCCGAAGACCTGGAAATAGTGGCCCGCCTTGGTCAGCAGGGTGCCGGGATGGAAGAACAACTGATCCAGGTGTGTGCGGGCGGTCACGCCGGAGCGCTCCAGCAAGGATTGGGTCCGCCGGTCACGCTGGCTTTCGTTGACGCCGTACTCGTCGTTCCAGTGCACGGTCTGCACCTTGTGCGTGCGGCAAACCTCGAGCACGGTTTCGGGCACCTGTTGCCAGGTGTCGGTATGGCGGATCAGCAACGGGATGTTCAGGCGTTCGAGGGCGTGGCGCAGGTCGCGCAGGTTGCGCAGCCAGAAGTCAACCTTGCTCGGCGCATCGTCATGCGCCTGCCATTGCCCGGGGCTGGCGATCCACAGGGCAATGGTCGGCCCCTGTGCGGTGGCGGCGGCGAGGGCGGTGTTGTCGTTGATGCGCAGATCGCTGCGCAGCCAGATCAATTGCATCTCAGGATCTCTGACAGTCGGGTTCAGCGTGATTGCTGAAGCAGGCGCAATGCCCCCTGCGGTGTCTCGAAGAGCAGCAGCGCCGGAAGTTCCAGGCCGCGCAGTCGCTCCTCATGGATGAAGACACTGGCGCCCCCGAGGAGTTTCGTCAGCGTTACATCCCGCAGGGGGGCCAGTGCTTGGAGGTCGATGCGCGGCCCCAGGTGCAGCACCAGGGCGCGCGGGGCGAGTTGGGCGATCGCGTGCAGCAGTTGCTTGCCGCCGACCGGTTGTTCGAGCACCTCCACGGCAAAACCGCTGCTGCTGAGCAGCCAGGCGGCGAGCCACAGTTGAGCATCGAAGGGGGCGTCAAGGGTCGTGGCCAGCAGTACCGGCGGCCCCTCGAGCGAATGGTTGTCGTGGTAGACCCGCGCGCCCAGCTTGCTGCGCAACCAGGTGTGGAAGAAGGCCTGCTCGAGGCTGGCGTCGAAGTGCTTGCGCCAGCGTTGCTCCAGGCGCTCGAGCAGCGGCAGCAGCAGTTGCTCGCACAGAGTCGAGGCGGGATAAAGCGCCATGGCCTGGTTGAGTTGCTGGTCCAGCGAGCGTTGGGCGAGATTGGCAATGGCCTCGACCAGTTGCTGGCAGCGCGCTTGCCAGTCACCCTCCAGCCTTGGCGAGGCTTCGCTGCGGTTTTCAAGCAGGTCACGCACCTGGCTCACCGAGGCGCCGCGTTCCAGCCACTGCAGGATCGCCTGCACCTTCTCGACATGCTGTGTGCTGTACAGGCGATGGCCCTTGGGCGTGCGCTCCGGCACCAGCAGGCCGTAGCGTCGCTCCCAGGCCCGTAGGGTGACCGGGTTGACCCCGGTGCGCCGGGCCAGCTCGCCGATCGGCAGGCTGTCTTCAGAGTGCATTGCGCAGGCCCAGGCTTTCCGGGTGCGGTTGCAGGTAAGCCTGCTGCATCAGGTAAGGGTCGGGGTGAACGCGCAGATGGTGCTTGAGCAGGGTCAGCGGGACCACCAGCGGCACGCTGCCCTGCTGGTACTGGCTGATCAGACGCTGCAGTTCGGCTTTGTCGCTGCTGTCCAGGGCATCGCGCAGATAGCCGCACAGGTGCTGCAGGACGTTGCTGTGGGTGCCGCGGCTGGCGCAGCGGCGCAGAGCCTGCATGAGTTGGCTGAAGTAGCGCGGGCCTATCTGCAGCGGGTCGTCGTCGCGGCTCATGCTGCCCAGCAGGCGCCCGAGTTCGCGGTAGGCCTGCGGGTTGTGCGCCATCAGCAGGTATTTGTAGCGCGAGTGGAAGCGGATCAAGGCGCCGCGGCTCAAGCCTTGTGTCAGCAGGTGCTGCCAGTCGGCATAGGCGTAGACGCGGCTGATGAAGTTCTCGCGCAGCACTGGGTCGTGCAGGCGGCCTTCTTCTTCCACCGGCAGGTCCGGGCGGCGCTCGCAGAACGCCTGGGCATAGGCGCCGCGCCCGCCCAGCAGTGAGGGGCGGCCATTGTCCTGGTAGACCTTGACCCGCTCCAGCCCGCAGGAGGGTGACTTCTGCATGAACACATAGCCGCAGATATCGTCGAGTGCTTCGGCCATCTGCTGGCCGTAGGCACGCAGGGGAGGGGCGAGGTCGGTACCGGGATTGCGCGGGTTGATCACTTCCGGGGCCTGGGGATCGCCGACCAATCGAATGGCGTCGCGAGGAGTGCCCAGGCCAATGGCAACTTCCGGACACAGCGGCAGCCAGTCGAAATGCTCATCGAGTGACTGGCACAGGTCCGAGGCTTTGTGCCCGCCGTTGTAGCGCACATCCTGCCCGGCCAGGCAGGCGCTGATGGCGATGCGGGGTTTGCCTGTCGAGTGGGGAGCGTTCATCGTGGCCTCCGTAGACCTGTACAATCCGATAATTTTGTACAGGTCTATTCCAGCACATCGAAAAACTTATGCAAGACAAATTTTTTGTACAACTTTACTCGAGGTGCTCGAGCAAGCGACGCGCCGCCTCCTGGCCGCTGAGCCAGGCACCTTCCACGCGTCCGGACAGGCACCAGTCGCCGCAGGCGTACAGGCCCTGGTCGGCGTCGGCGAGGGTGCCCCATTCATGGTTGCCGACGGGGCGGGCATAGAGCCAGCGGTGGGCGAGGGCGAAGGTCGGTGCTGGCACCACGCAGCCGACCAGTTCGGCAAACTCGCCCCACAGCTGCTCGATCACTTCTTCTCGGGGCAGGTCCAGGTGCTGGCGACTCCAGCTGGAGGTGGCGTGCAGCACCCAAGTGTCGAGGTGTTCGTCGCGGCCGGGTTTGCTGCGGTTGCGTGCCAGCCAGTCGAGCGGATTGTCCTGCACGAAGCAGCCTTGCATCGGGGTATCGAGCGGTGTCTGGAAGCCCAGGGCGATGGCCCAGGTGGGTTCCATCTGCACGCCGGCGGCGACCGCTGCGAGCTTGGGTGTGGCCGCCAGCAGTGGAGTGGCCTGGGGGGCTGGCACGGCGATCACCACCTGGCTGAACGGCCCGTGGCTGCAGCCTTCGGTGTCCTGTAGATGCCAGTACTGCTTGCCGCGGAAGACCTCGGTGATACGGCACCCGAAGTTGACCGTGACATCCTTGAGCAGGCCGCGGGTGATGGCGCTCATGCGTGGCACGCCGACCCAGCGGGTCTGTTCGTCGGGGGAGGGGGTCAGTTCACCGTCGCGGTAGTTGTAGAGCTGCGGCTTCCACTGCGCGGCCCAGCCGGCGGCGACCCATTGCTGGACCTGCTCGACGAAGCGTCGGTCGCGGGCGGTGAAATACTGGGCGCCCAGGTCGAGCGCGCCGGCATCGCTGCGCTTGCTGGCCATGCGCCCGCCACTGCCGTGGCCCTTGTCGAACAAGTGGACGTTCTGTCCGGCCTTCTGCAGGGCCTGGGCGGCGGACAGGCCGGCGATACCGGCACCGATGATGGCTATAGGTACTGTCATGATGGCCTCTTCGAACCTTGCTTTAAGCAGACTACGCTGTCAGACAAACCTGTACAATGCAGAAGTTTTGTATAAGGTTATTCCGCTCGATAGGACAGGTTGGCCTATGTTTATCCGAGAGCTATCGGTTTAAAAAGTGCCTTGATCTTAAAAATAGACCATGGCCGCAGCTTGCGAGGACACAGCCATGCATATATTGCTGACGGGCGGTACTGGATTGATCGGCCGGCACCTGTGCCAGCTCTGGCTCAGCCAGGGCCATCGCCTGACGGTGTGGAGCCGCGAGCCTGCCCAGGTGCCCAAGCGTTGCGGCAGCGGCGTGCGCGGTATCGCTCGGCTGGAGGAGCTGGAGGCGGACGATCCGCTGGACGCGGTGGTCAACCTGGCCGGCGCGCCCATCGCCGACCGACCCTGGACGGCCGCGCGCCGGCAGCTGTTGTGGGCCAGTCGTGTCACCCTCACCGAGCAGTTGCTGGGCTGGCTGGAGCGCCGCGAGCAGCGTCCCGGGGTGCTGATTTCCGGCTCGGCCGTGGGCTGGTATGGCGATGGTGGCGAGCGGGAGTTGACCGAGGCCTCGCAGCCGGTGAAAGAGGACTTCGCCAGCCAGCTGTGCATCGCCTGGGAAGAGACTGCGCAACGTGCGCATACGCTCGGCATGCGCGTGGTGCTGGTGCGTACCGGGTTGGTACTGGCCAGCGACGGGGGCTTTCTTTCGCGTCTGCGCCTGCCCTTCAAGCTGGGGCTTGGCGGGCCGATCGGCGATGGTCGGCAATGGATGCCCTGGATCCATATAGAGGACCAGATCCGCCTCATTGATTTTCTCTTGCAGCAAAACGACGCCAGCGGTCCCTATAATGCCTGCGCGCCAGAGCCGGTACGCAACCGTGAGTTCGCCAGGCGTCTGGGACGTGCATTGCATCGCCCGGCGTTGCTGCCGGTGCCTGCGCTGGTGCTCAAGGCTGGCCTGGGCGAGTTGTCGACCCTGCTGCTGGGGGGCCAGCGTGCGCGCCCGGTGCGCCTGCTGGCTGAAGGTTTCACGTTCCGTTTCAACGATCTGCAATCGGCGTTGGACGACCTGTCCGACCGCCTCTGACATAGGACGCTGCATGACCGATCATGCCCTGCTGCTGGTCAACCTGGGTTCACCGGCATCCACCTCGGTCGCCGATGTGCGCCGCTACCTCAACCAGTTCCTCATGGACCCGTATGTGATCGACCTGCCCTGGCCGGTGCGGCGCTTGCTGGTGTCGCTGATCCTGATCAAGCGCCCGGAGCAGTCCGCCCACGCCTATGCGTCGATCTGGTGGGACGAGGGTTCGCCGCTGGTGGTGCTGACTCGGCGCCTGCAGGCGGCCATCACCCCGCATTGGCCGCATGGGCCGGTGGAAATCGCCATGCGCTATGGTCAACCGGCGCTACCAGAAGTACTCGAGCGCCTTGCCGCGCAGGGTGTGCGCAAGGTGACCCTGGCACCGCTGTATCCGCAGTTCGCCGACAGCACCGTGACCACGGTGGTGGAGCTGGCTCGCCAGACAGTCGCCGAGCGCCACCTGCCTGTCGAAATGCGCGTGTTGCAGCCGTTCTACGATGAACCTGAGTACATCGATGCGTTGGTCACCAGTGCCCGTTCTTACCTGGAACAGGACTACGATCATCTGCTGCTGAGCTTCCATGGCCTGCCGGAGCGCCATCTCAAGAAACTCGATCCGACCGGTTCGCACTGTTTCCAGAGCCCGAATTGCTGCGAGACTGCCTGTGCCCAGGTGCGCAAGGTTTGCTACCGCTCGCAGTGTCTGGCCAGTGCTGCTGCGTTCGCCAAGGCGGCAGGAATTCCCGAGGGGAAATGGTCAGCCTCGTTCCAGTCGCGGCTGGGGCGAGCCAAATGGATCGAACCCTACACCGAGACGCGTCTGGACGAGTTGGCCAAGGCGGGAGTGAAGAAGCTGCTGGTGATGTGCCCGGCGTTCGTTGCCGATTGCATCGAGACGCTGGAGGAGATCGGCGATCGCGGCAAGGAGCAGTTCATCGAGGCCGGCGGCGAGGAGCTGGTGCTGGTGCCGTGCCTGAACGATCACCCGCAGTGGGCGCAGGTATTGGCGGGGATGTGCGAGAGGGCTTGAGTCGGTGATGACTTCTTCGCGGGTAACCCCGCGAAGAAGTCGACTCGGTTCAACGCCTGGTCAAGGCAACTGGTCATCCAGCTTCTTGTTCTTCCAACCGTCGTTGCCCGGCAGGATCAGGTTCAGGGCAATGGCGACCACGGCGCACAGGGCGATGCCCTTGAGGCCCCAGTCGTCCGGGCCGTCGCCGCTGCCGATCAGCACACCACCGATACCGAACACCAGGGTCACCGAAACGATCACCAGGTTGCGCGCCTCGGCGAGGTCGATCTTGTGGCGGATCATGGTGTTCATGCCCACTGCCGCGATCGAGCCGAACAGCAGGCAGAGAATGCCGCCCATCACCGGCACCGGAATGCTCTGCAGCAGCGCGCCGAACTTGCCGATGAACGCCAGGGTGATCGCGAACACTGCAGCCCAGGTCATGATCTTCGGGTTGTAGTTCTTGGTCAGCATCACCGCGCCAGTGACTTCGGCGTAGGTGGTGTTGGGCGGGCCGCCGAACAGGCCTGCGGCGGTGGTGGCCAGGCCGTCACCGAACAGGGTGCGGTGCAGGCCGGGCTTTTTCAGGTAGTCGCGACCGGTCACGCTGCCGACCGCGATCACCCCGCCGATGTGCTCGATCGCCGGCGCCAGGGCCACCGGAACGATGAACAGGATCGCCTGCCAGTTGAACTCCGGCGCGGTGAAGTTGGGCAGTTCCAGCCAGGGGGCTGCGGCGATTTTCGCGGTGTCGACCACGCCGAAGGCGAACGACAGGGCAAAGCCCACCAGCACGCCAGCAATGATCGGCACCAGGCGGAAGATACCCTTGCCGAACACGGCGACGATCAAGGTGGTCAGCAACGCCGGCATGGAGATCAGCATGGCGGTCTTGTACGGCATCAGCGCGGCGCCGTCGCCACCCTTGCCCATGGCCATGTTCGCGGCAATCGGCGCCATGGCCAGGCCGATGGAAATGATCACCGGGCCGATGACCACAGGTGGCAGCATGCGGTCGATGAAACCGGTGCCCTTGATCTTCACCATCAGGCCCATGAAGGTATAGACGAAGCCTGCGGCCATCACGCCGCCCATGGTCGCGGCCAGGCCGAACTGGCCCTTGGCGAGGATGATCGGGGTGATGAAGGCGAAGCTCGAGGCCAGGAATACAGGCACCTGACGGCCCGTGACCAGCTGGAACAGCAAGGTGCCGAGGCCCGCGGTGAACAGTGCCACGTTAGGATCCAGGCCCGTGATCAGCGGCATGAGCACCAGCGCGCCGAATGCCACGAAGAGCATCTGCGCGCCCGAGACGACCTGGCGCCACAGCGGGTCGTTGAAGCCGTCCTGCATGTTCAGGCGTCCTTCTGCTTGGTGCCGAAGATCTTGTCGCCGGCATCGCCCAGGCCCGGCACGATATAGCCATGCTCGTTCAGGCGCTCGTCGATGGACGCGGTGTAGATCTGCACGTCCGGATGGGCTTTCTCGACCACCTCGATGCCTTCGGGCGCCGCGACCAGGACCATCGCGCGGATTTCCTTGCAGCCGGCTTTCTTCAGCAGCTCGATGGTGGCGACCATCGAACCGCCGGTAGCCAGCATCGGGTCGATGATCAGCGCCAGGCGCTGATTGATGTCGGGGGCGAGTTTTTCAAGATAGGTGTGCGCTTCGAGGGTTTCCTCGTTGCGGGCTACGCCCACGGCACTGACCTTGGCGCCCGGGACCAGGCTGAGCACGCCGTCGAGCATGCCGATACCGGCACGCAGGATCGGGACCACGGTGATCTTCTTGCCGGCGATCTTCTCGACCTGGACCTTGCCGCACCAACCGTCGATCTCGTAGGTTTCCAGCGGCAGGTCTTTGGTGGCTTCGTAGGTCAGGAGCGCACCGACTTCCTGGGCGAGTTCGCGAAAATTCTTGGTGCTGATATCGGCACGGCGCATCAGGCCGAGCTTGTGGCGGATCAGCGGATGGCGGATCTCACGAGTAGGCATAGGGGAAGGCTCCGGGGGGCGGGCAAAAAAACCGCGCTAGGTTAATCTATTCAGTCCTTGCTGTCGTGCAGTCATTGAGCACGTTAGTCCATAAATGCTTGATCTGGGACGAGCGGATGCGTACCTTTGCCCGCTTTTCCAAAATGCACCTCCTGGAGAGCGCCATGTCCGCCGATCTCGAGCATATCCGCCAAGTGATGAGCGAGGCCGATTGCCTGTACAACGAAGCCCAGGTCGAAGCGGCCATCGCCCAGGTCGGCGAGCAGATCTGCAAGGACCTGCACGACAAGAACCCGGTAGTCTTCTGCGTGATGAACGGCGGCCTGATCTTCGCCGGCAAGCTGCTGACCCACCTGCAGTTCCCGCTGGAGGCCTCGTACCTGCACGCGACCCGCTACCGCAACCAGACCAGCGGCGGTGAGCTGTTCTGGAAGGCCAAGCCGGAGATCTCGTTCATCGATCGCGATGTGCTGATCGTCGATGACATCCTCGACGAAGGCCACACCCTCAGCGCCATCATCGACTTCTGCAAGCATGCCGGCGCGCGTTCGGTGTACACCGCGGTGCTGATCGACAAGGACCACGACCGCAAGGCCAGCCCGGACTTGAAGGCCAACTACGTCGGCCTGCCGTGCGTCGATCGCTATATCTTCGGTTATGGCATGGACTACAAGGGCTACTGGCGCAACGCCAATGGCATCTTCGCCGTAAAGGGCATGTGAGCCATGCGCCAGCCTGCCTTCATCGACAAGACGTTGTTCGACGGGCTGGCCGCCAAGGCTGCCAGCAACCCGCGTGGTCGCCAGCACCACAATTTCCATGAGATGGAAGAGCCTTGCCATCGCATGGCAGTCGGCTTGCAGACGAACACCTACATTCCGCCACACCGTCATCTGAAGGATGACAAGGCCGAGGCGCTGGTGGTGCTCAAGGGGCGTCTGGGGCTGCTGATCTTCGATGAGCAGGGCGCGGTGTGCGACAAGCGTGTGCTCGAAGCCGGCGGTGATTGCCTGGGGGTCGACCTGGCGCCCGGCACCTATCACGGGTTGGTGGTGCTCGAAGATGACAGCATCCTGTTCGAGTGCAAGTCCGGCCCCTACCGCCCGGTGGGCGAGGGCGAGCATGCCTACTGGGCACCGCGCGAGGGCGAGGACGGGGTGGCGCAGTATCAGGCCTGGATGCGCGCGCAGTTCGATTGAGCGCGCGCTGACAGTAGCGGTCGATCAGGCGTGCTAGAGTGCTCCCCTCTGCCAAGGAGCCTCTCATGCGTGCGATCTTTCCCCTTCTGCTGGCGCTGAGCCTGCCGCTGTCGGCAGCCCCCTTGCACAGCCAGTTCCTTCCGCCTGATGACCTCTCGCTGCGCCAGGAAGAACCCGAGTCGCAACAACTGCTGCAGGTCACCGACTACTCGGTGGTGGTCGGTGCCCAGCGTCAGTCCAACCAGCAGCCGATTCCCATCACCTCGTCCCTGACCTTGCGCCTGAAGGGCAAGCCCTTGAGCAAGGGGGCAACTATCGGGCAGGTGCTGGTCACCTTCGACGGCGAGGGCGGCAAGAGCCTCAAGCGGCCGACCTACGATGACAAGTCCCGCACCCTTACGCTGAATTATCCACAGGCCGATTACCGGGTGATCATGGACCTGCTGCGCAACGAGACGCTGTTCGTACAGTTCCTCAGTTACGCCAACGGCCACGTCTGGGCCGACCTGCACACCGGAACCGTACGTACGCGTTGAGGCGCACGGGCTGCCAGCGGTACACTGCCCGCCTTTGAAATGCCCGTGATGGCCCAGTTGGAGTCGGCAATGCGTAAAGACAAGAAGCAGGTTATCGGTGACGAGATCAGCGACGACTACATCAAGACGTTCCTTCAGTTCGAGCCGGCCGATGGCCTGACCTCGCCGTCGCACCACAAGCTGATCAAGGCCTACCGTGGCCTGCGCATCGACGACTTCGAGCGTTTCGTTGGCTTCTTCGTCGAGGCCGGATACGACGTCGATGGCAAGGACGAGCACGGCAAGACCTTCGCCGAAACGATCGCCGACCAGCGCAATGCGCCGGAGTACATCGAGGTCATCGCCAACGCCCGCGGCTGATCCTCCAGTCTGCCCTTTTCGCGGGCAGGGATTGCAGGCACAAAAAAACGCCCCTCGGGGCGTTTTTTCGTTTCAGCCATTTCAGGCGTAGTGCTTGGCCGGGCTGTTTTGCGCCAGGTCCAGGGCCACGTCGTTGTCGGCGCTGATCTTGTGGTACAGCGCGGCATCGGTGGCCAGGGCCTTCTCGCGAGCCGGGAAGATTTCCTTGAGCTTGGCAGCCCAGGCGCCCTTCGCTTGCTCGGGGAAGCAGCGCTCGATCAGTTCGAGCATGATCGAGACCGTCACCGAGGCGCCCGGCGAGGCGCCAAGCAGCGCAGCCAGGCTGCCATCGGCGGCCGAGACCAGCTCGGTGCCGAACTGCAGGATGCCGCCTTTCTTCGGATCCTTCTTGATGATCTGCACGCGCTGGCCGGCCACTTCCAGGCGCCAGTCCTCGGCTTTGGCTTCGGGGTAGAAGCGGCGAAGCGATTCCAGGCGCTGCTCCATCGACTGCATCACTTCGCTGACCAGGTACTTGGTCAGGTCCATGTTGTCGCGGGCTACCGCCAGCATCGGGCCGATGTTGCCCATGCGCACCGACAGCGGCAGGTCCATGAACGAGCCATGCTTGAGGAACTTGGTGGTGAAGCCGGCGTAAGGGCCGAACAGCAGGGATTTCTTGCCATCGACCACGCGGGTGTCGAGGTGCGGCACCGACATTGGCGGGGCACCGACCGCGGCCTGGCTGTAGACCTTGGCCTGGTGCTGCTTGACGATTTCCGGATTGTCGCAGCGCAGCCACTGGCCGCTCACCGGGAAACCGCCGAACCCCTTGCTTTCCGGGATGCCCGACGCTTGCAGCAGCGGCAGCGCCG
Source organism: Pseudomonas sp. SYWMCR5 (assembly GCF_057197165.1). Lineage (NCBI taxonomy): Bacteria > Pseudomonadati > Pseudomonadota > Gammaproteobacteria > Pseudomonadales > Pseudomonadaceae > Pseudomonas > Pseudomonas sp. SYWMCR5. The sequence goes on along the minus strand of NZ_JBXUNH010000011.1, from coordinate 29,477 downwards.
CGCCACCAGCGCCGAGGAAGACGAAGCGGGCGTCGACTTCACGGCTGTTGCCGCTGTTGACGTCCTTGATGCTCACGGTCCAGCCGTCACCTTTACGGCGCAGGCCGGTGACCTTCTTGCTGTACTTGACCTGGGCATTGGGGCTGTCGCCCAGCAGCTTGAGCAGCTTGTTGGTCAGGGCGCCGAAGTTGACGTCGGTGCCCTTGAGCACGCGGGTGGCCGCGATGTGCTGGTCGGCCGGGCGACCAGGCATCATCAGGGGCATCCATTCGTTCATCAGCGCCTTGTCTTCGGTGTATTCCATCTCGGAGAACGCGTGGTGCTGCTTGAGCAGCTCGAAGCGCTTCTTGAGGAATTGCACACCCTTGTCACCTTCGACATAGCTCAGGTGCGGCACGGGATTGATGAAGTCGCGCGCCGAGCCGAAGCCGCCTTTTCTGCTCAGGTAGGCCCAGAACTGGCGGGACACCTCGAACTGGGTATTGATGTGCACGGCCTTCTTGATGTCGATGCTGCCATCGGCGGCCTGGGGCGTATAGTTCAGCTCGCACAGGCCGGCGTGGCCGGTCCCGGCGTTGTTCCAGGGGTTGGAGCTTTCCGCGGCCCCGGAGTCCATCGCCTCGACGACTTCCAGCTTGATCGCAGGGTCCAGCTCCTTGAGCAGTACGGCCAGGGTGGCACTCATGATGCCCGCGCCTACCAGTACCACATCAACCGATTCGTTCTGCGCCATTAACGCGTCTCCACAATCTACAGCACCTAATTGACAGCATAGGACCCCTGGGTTGGCCAGGATCGCCATGTCCGACTCTTCGCAGTTCTTGCAACTTCCGCGGACACCGCCAATCAGTCTTGGGTGTTCGATAATTGAACGCCATTTGCCACGGGTGCGGCAATTCGACTTATGGTCAAGTGTTCCGTCGTGCGTTATGGACCGGCCTCAGGCTCCCATCCAGGATGAGCGCTTTTGCCGTCTGTTCAGGGCTGTTCGAGACGTCTCTGCCGCTTTTGCACATGCCAGACTGTTCATTTGCTCGCCACACTCTCGTGAAGTTGTGAAAAACCGTTTTTTCACGCTCTTTTGGAGTCGTGAACCTCAAAAGTGGACTGCGCGGTGGCAACCCGCAGGTTCATGCGCAGCAGACGGCCAGAGACAGCAGGCACGACAGCCAATGCAAGACCTGAGTGGAAGGCTCTCTGTGGGCGAAGCGGTGAAGGTGCCGGGGTCAAGCGGCGAGTGCGGGGCCCGATCAGGAGACGTCCTTATAATCGGGGGGAGATTATAACGAGGTCGCGGGCAGAAAGGTCGTTCTTCTTGGGTTTTTATTGCAGCGTTTGTCAGGCAGGGAGGATGCGTTGCTGCCAACGGCGGCTTGCAGGTACGCAAATCCGGGCACTGTTGGGCAGCGGATGACCCAGCCAGCCCAAGTGTGCTTCGCTGACCTGGACCCAGCCACTGCCGCTGGGTGCCTGGTGGCACTGCTTGAAGGCCAGGCATTTGCCGTCGCTGTCGAGACGGGCGTAGGTGGTGTGGCGCGGGCGTTTGAAGAGCAGAGTCCAGAGCGAGGCCATGGCGGCGAGTCCTGTTTGATCGAGCTGGGGCAAGGATAGCGCCGTGGCCATGAAACCATTGTGACAGCAGCTGCGGGCCGATGACTGGCTTGCTCCAGGCTGGGTATACTGTGGGCCTTTGCCGCTTTTTCTGGAGAAATGCGCATGCTGCAACGTCTGTTGTTCGGTTTGATGGCGGTGGCCACCCTGAGCCTGGTCGGCTGTGCACACAGCCCGCAGCAACTCAGCCCGCAACCCAAGCTCACCGCTCAGCTCAATCCGGTAGGTCGTGGCCAGCCGGTGGTCGTGCGGGTGGTCGACGGCCGTGCTTCGCAGTCGCTGGGCACACGGGGTGGCATGTACCCGGAGACCAGCACCATTACCGTCAACGGCAATGACGTGGTGCCCAAGCTGCAGGCCCAAACCGAAGCGGCAGTACGCCTGCTCGGCTTCACCCCCACCTCGGGTGCCGGCAGCGCGCCACAGCTGACCGTGACCCTGGCCGAGCTGAAGTACCAGTCGCCCAAGGACAAGATGTACGTGACCGAGGCCACCATCGGTGCCACCTTCCGTGCCGACGTGTCCAACGCCAACCGTCGCTACAGCGGCCGCTATGGCGCTTCTCTCGACCAGCGTTTCGGCATGGCGCCGAACCAGGAAACCAACACCAAGCTGGTCAGCGACGTACTCAGCGATGCGCTGACCCGGCTGTTCAAGGATCCGACCATCGGTCAGGTACTGGCTGAATAAGCACGCGACCTGAATGAACAAAACCCGCTGCCTGGTCACAGGCAGCGGGTTTTTCTTTGGCTGGACCAGGGCTGAGGCTCGCTCAAACCCTGGTTGGTGCGGCACCTGGGGTCACTTCGCTGTAGGAGCGGGCTTGCCCGCGAACACCGGCTTCGCCGGTGCCAGGCACCGCGATGTCTTTTTCGCGGGCAAGCCCGCTCCCACCAATCGCACGAGCGGGTAGGTCAAGCCGCCTCGATTCCAAAGTCCAGCACACTCAGCCCGGTGTCTTGATCCACTTCAGGCAGGTCCTGGTGCGCGTGTCCGCCCAGGGCGCAATACACCAGCCAGCGCTGGTCGTGGACATTGATCGCGAACCCGTCGATCAGCGCCTGCTGCTCGTCGCTCTGCGAGACGAGGTAGAGACGGTCCTGGTTTTCGGCGTGCAGCATGACAAGCTCCGGTCTGCAAAGGCCGACAGGGTGGCCTGTCTGGATGACGAGCGTGTGACAGATGAAATTTAGTGACACTTGGTCGCAAAAAACGAGAGGGTGAGTCAGGCTTGGGTAGAATGCCGGGCTTTGCTTATCGTCGTTACGAGGTTGCGCGATGTCCCTGCAAGTCCTCTGGGGGTTCCTGGCCGCCCATCCCGCCAAGCTGATCAATGTCCTGGCGCTGTTCATCACCTGCCCGGGCGGCCTGCTGCTGCACAGTGCGCGGCGTCGCCAGAGCGATGCGCGTGAAAGCCTGGCTGGCGAGGAAGGGCTGGTCGATGCGTTCGACCTGCGTGTACCGCGCTACTACTACATCCTGGGCTTCTCGTGCCTGGCGATGGCGTTGTTGCTGTCGTGGTTCAGTACCTGGATCTGAACTGCCTACCTGTCAATTCTGCCAGTTGTCGCTTGTGATGCGTGCACGTACGTTGGATCGGCGTGTCAACCATCTCAAGGAGGAAACATGTCGCGTTCAAGCGAAGCGTTTGATGCGGACGTCCTGAAGAAGGCCAAGGCGACCGGAAAGGTCGTTCTGACCGTCAAGGGGACGCCATATGAGATGACCGGCGAACTGAAGTTTGACCAGAAGTCATTCTCCGCCGTGCAGCCGCGGCCCGGTGGCAAACCGCTCAAGCTGGTGTTCAAGTGGACCAACGCCAATGTGTTTGCGCCGGGCACCACCAGCCTGTCTGCTGGTCAGGCGCATGTGACCACGGTCGGTGTTGTGGGGCTTGGCGAAAATGTTCCCGTCCACTCAGGAACACTGCAGATCAGCGAGTTTGTCGACAACCGACGTCTTAAAGGGGTACTGCGGCTGAACCCTGGCAGTGGTTCGGATGCTCTGGAAGCTGATTTCGATCTCACCGTCGTGTAGCGAACATCAGCTGTGCAATCGCCGGTCCCACTACGAACCGGCGCTTGCACCAGGCTCAGACCGCCTCGGCCTGCACCTTCACCTGATACTGGTTGCGCACTGGCGTCGCATACTGCTGCACCAGATACGGCCGGTGCTCCGCAGGGCAGGCTTCCAGGCGGCGCTGCCACTCCTCCTTGGCCCGTGCCAGTTCCTCGGCCGCAAACACCTTCTCTGCAGCGGGTACTTCCAGCGCCGCGTCCTGACCGTCCCACATCGCGTAGGCCAGGTAGTGCACCGGGAACAGCCGGTAGCCGCCGAGAATCTGCCGGTCGATGGCCTGGGCCAGTTGCTTGGTGTCCTCGTGGTACTCGGTCACTGGCGGTGCGAAGTTGATGTGCACCCGGCCTTTGTAGCCGGTGATGCCCTGGGCGATGCTGTTGTCGTCTTCGCCAGGCACTTTCTTGTAGGTGCCGGTGGTGGCGCGGATGTACAGCTCGCGGGCCTTGGCCTGGTCGCACGGGTCGTATTCGTAGCTGATCGACACCGGGATCAGGTTCAGGCTCTGGATCACGGCGCCGAACGGCTCGTCCTTGCGGCTCATGTGGAACATCTTGAGGATCGCCGAATCGGTGCGATCGTCACCATCCTTGGCGCGGCCTTCGGCCTGGGCGATCCAGATCGAGGCGCCGTCGCTGCGGATCGAGTGGTTGATGTAGGCCGACAGCAACTGGTATGCCGCAAGCTTCTCGCGACGACCGCTGATCGAGCGGTGCACGATGAAGCTCTTGTTCAGACGCATCATGTCGCTGACGAACGGCTTTTGCAGCAGGTTGTCGCCGATGGCGATACGTGGCGTCGGCAGGCCAGCGTGATAGACCGCATAGTTGACGAACGCCGGGTCCATGACGATGTCGCGGTGATTGGCCAGGAACAGGTAGGCACTGCCCGACTTGAGCTGCTCGACGCCGGTGTAGGTGACCCCGTCGGTGGCACGGTCGATGGTGCGGTCGACGTAGTATTCGACCTTGTCCTGCAGGGTCGAGACGCTGGTCACGCCAGCGAACTCCTTGCGCAGGCGCCGGGCGATCAGCGGCTTGAGCAGCCAGCCGAAGGCACCTGCGATACGCGGGAAGCGGAAGTGGGTGAGGATATCGAGGAATGCCGGGTCGCTGAGCAGGCGCGCCAGAACGGCAGGCACTTCAGCGTCGTCGTAAGGTCGGATGGCATCGAATTCGCCCATCATGCTCTCTTGTTGGAAACGGCTAGAGTAATAAAGTAGGGGCGGGGCCGAAAAAAACGGCTCGGACACACACGGACCCCGTAAACAGACCGGCAATTATACGCATAAGTCACTGCGCAGGCCCCCGATGCTCGAAATCGACTTTTATGACTGCCCTTATTGCGGTGAGCGTGTGGAGACCACGGTCGATATTTCCGCTGGCGACCAGCTCTATACCGAGGACTGCCAGGTGTGCTGCCAGCCCATCGTGTTCATCCTGCAGGTGCATGGTGACGAATGGATGCTCGAAGTGCGCCGCGAGGACGATGCCTGATGCGTCGGATCTACGAACCGGAAAGCCTGATGGAGGCGCAGATGCTGGTAGGCATGTTGGCCAGCGAAGGCGTCGAGGTGCACCTGATCGGCGGCGATCTGGTCGGTGCCATGGGCGATCTGCCGATGCAGGGCCTGCTGGCCCTGGCGGTGGCCGATGAGCAGGCCGGGTACGCACGGCAGCTGATCGATGAGTACAATGCCGCCCAGCCCCTTGCCGGGGACGAGCCGGAGAGTATCCCCGGTACCCTGATCTGCTAGGTTTGCTGTCTTATGTGTGGACGTTACGCCCTCTTTCGCTGGTCCCAGGCTTTTGCCGCCCTGCCCGGGTTTCCCGCCGACCAGCAGGCCCAATGGAACATCTCGCCTGGGGCTTCGGTGCTGATCCAGCGCCGACTCGACGGCCAGTTGCAACTGGCCAGGGCGCGCTGGGGCCTGACCCCGGCCTGGCTCACCGACCTGTCCCGTACCCCCGCCCATGCCCGCGCCGAGACACTCGCCGAGCAGCCGATGTTTCGCGAAGCCTTTCGCCAGCGCCGTTGCCTGATGCCGGCCAACGGTTTCTACGAGTGGCGCGGCACGGCGCGCAAGCGCCCGTACTGGGTGACGCCGGGGGAGGGCGCGTCGTTGTTCTATGCCGCGGTATGGGAGGTGTATCCGGTGCAGGAGCAGGTGTGGCTCAGTTGTGCGGTGGTCACCCAGGCGGCGATGAACCAGCGCCGGCCGCTGATCCTCGACGAGGCCGGGCAGGCGGCCTGGCTGGACCCCGACACACCGCTGGCGCGGCTGCATGAACTACTGGCCAGCCCGCCAGCGGCGTTGCGCGAGCGGGCGCTGGCGCATCTGGTCAACGATCCGAAGCTCGATGGGCCGGAGTGTCTGACCCCGGCTTGAGGTCGGTGTCGAGCTTTTCGCCCCACAGGCCCGCGAAAAAAACGACGCAGTGGGTGAATCAAACCCTGAACTGATTGATCAACCGCCGCTGCTGCTCGGCCAGCTTGGTCAGCTCGGCACTGGCCTGGCTCGATTCGTCGGCCCCGCCGGCCACTTCGCCGGCCACCTGGCCGATGTTGATGACGTTGCGGTTGATATCCTCGGCCACCGCGCTTTGCTGTTCGGCGGCGCTGGCGATCTGGGTGTTCATGTCGTTGATCACCGACACGGCCTGGGTGATGCTCTCCAGCGCTTCGGCGGCGCGGCTGGCCTGCTGCACGCTGTCGTCGGTCTTGCCCTGGCTGTCTTCCATCACCTTGACCACATCGCGGGTGCCCTGCTGCAACTGCTGGATCATCTGCTGGATTTCCTGGGTCGCCTGCTGGGTCTTCTGCGCCAGGTTGCGCACCTCGTCGGCAACCACGGCGAAGCCGCGCCCTTGCTCTCCGGCGCGGGCAGCCTCGATGGCGGCGTTGAGCGCCAGCAGGTTGGTCTGTTCGGCGATGGCGCGGATGGTCACCAGGATGGCATTGATGTTCTCGCTGTCGCGGGCCAGGGTCTGCACCACGGTCACTGCGCGGCCGATCTCGCTGGCCAGGACGCTGATCGACTGCGAGGTGTCGCGCACGATCTGCATGCCCTGGTTGGCAGCCTGGTCGGCGTTGCTGGCTGCGTGGGCGGCGTGGGTGGCATTGCGTGCCACGTCCTGGGCGGTGGCGGTCATTTCCTGCACGGCGGTGGCTACCTGGTCGATCTCGGCCATCTGCTTGTGCACGCCCTGGTTGGTGCGGATGGCGATGTCGGCAGTGTGCTCCGAGGAGTCGCTGACTTTCTGCACCGAGGTCACCACCTGGCTGATCATCGCCTGCAGCTTGGCGAGGAAGGTGTTGAAGCCTTTGGCAATGGCGCCCAGCTCGTCGGCGCGATCGCTCTGCAGGCGGCGGGTGAGGTCGCCTTCGCCCTGGGCGATGTCGTCGAGCATCGCCACCATCTGCTTCAGCGGACGGGCAATGCCGTGGGCCAGCAGCCAGATCACCAGCAGGCCGAGGGCGGCGATGCCCAGGCCGACCAGGGTCATGCCGGCGATGTCGGTGCGGCGCTGCTCGCCAAGGTCTTTCTGCAGTTGGTTGACGTCGGCCATGACCGTGCTCAGCGGCATTTCCAGCAGCAGGACCCAGCGCGCGTCGGTGCTGGCGACCTTGAACGGCAGGAACAGCTCGATACGGTCCTTGGCGGTGTCGACTTTATATTGCAGGTCTTCGCCGCTGATGCTGGCCAGGGTTGCGGCTTCGGCAGGGTCCAGCACGTCGCTGGCCTTTTCGCCGAACTTGGAGGCGTCCTTGGTATAGGCGACCAGGCGACCATTGCTCGACACCAGTGCCAGTTCGCCAGCGCCGTTGTACAGCTGGCGGTCGGCGGCGTTGAGCAGGTCCTGGATGAAGTTCACCGACAGATCGGCCCCGGCGATGCCCTGGAACTGGCCGTTGACCATGATCGGCTCGACGAACGAGGCGAGCATCACCATCTTGTCGCCAACCTTGTAGGGCGCCGGGTCGATCACGCAGGCCTTCTTGGTTTCCTTCGGGCATAGGTAGTACTCACTGGCGCGTACCCCGGTCGACAGCACGGTGTGGTCGTTGACGTCCACCAGGCGGTCCTGGCCGAGACTGCCGTCGGCGTTGCGGAACCACCAGGGCAGGTAGCGTTCGCCATTGATGTCGGCGTGATCCAGTGCGTTCGGTTCCCAGCCCAGATACGCACCGAGCACCGTCGGGTTGACCTCCACGGTGCGCTTGAGCAGGTTGTTCAGGTAGGCGCGGTCGATTTGCATCAGCGGTTTGCCGTCGGCGTCCTGCATGCCGAGCATGGCGTTGACCGTGGCCAGGCTGCGGCTGATCAGCAGCGGCGCTTCCAGGCCACGCTGGATCTCGCTGACCTGGGTGCGGGCCAGCGCCGACAGACGCTGTTCGATCACGCTTTCGAACTGCTGCTGGGTGCGCTGCTGTACCAGGTCCTGGGTGCGGGCCCCGGAGTACACGGCGTACAGCACCAGCGCCGCGACAATGCTCAATACAATGGCACCGGCCAGGGCCGCCACGGAAAACTGGATCGACTTGAACTTCATTACCGGAAAGCTCCACGCAAGGAGGTCGTTTTCTTTTGTTATCGGCGTGGTCGAGGGAAAGCATGAGGGGGGGATGAGAGAAATCTTCCCTGCGGCTCTGGCAGGGTCAGGCGAGTGGGCCTAGGATACGCGGCATGTAGAAAGGGAGTGTTTTCATGCGTAAGTCTTTCGTGATCAGCCTGTTGAGCGCCAGCGTTCTGCTGGGTGGTTGCCAGGCGGTCAATACCACCAGCGGCGGAGCGGTTGGCGTCGAGCGCAAGCAGTACATGTTCAGCATGCTGTCGACCGATGAGGTCAACAAGATGTATGCGCAGTCGTACCAGCAGACCCTGGGCGAAGCATCGAGCAAGGGCGTGCTGGACAAGAGCAGCGTCGATGCCAAGCGTGTGCAGGTCATCGCTGACCGCCTGATTGCCCAGGCCCCGCAGTTCCGGCCGGATGCCGCGCAATGGAAGTGGGAAGTCAACGTGATCAAGAGCGACGAGCTCAACGCCAACTGCGGCCCGGGTGGCAAGATCATCGTCTACACCGGGCTGATCGATCAGCTCAAGCTCACCGACGCGGAGCTGGCTGCGGTCATGGGTCATGAAATCGCCCACGCCCTGCGCGAGCATGGCCGCGAGGCGATGTCCAAGGCATACGGTATCGAAATGGCGCGCCAGGGGGCCGGTGCGATCTTCGGCCTTGGCCAGGACAGCATGGCGCTGGCCGACACCGTGGTGAACTACTCCATGACCCTGCCCAACAGCCGGGCCAATGAGAACGAGGCCGACCTGATCGGCCTGGAACTGTCGGCACGGGCCGGTTATGACCCGAATGCGGCGATCACCTTGTGGAACAAGATGAGCAAGGCCTCCGAAGGCGCGCCGCCTGAGTTCATGAGCACCCACCCGGCCTCGGCCAGTCGCATTGCTTCGCTGCAGGCGGCGATTCCGAAGGTGATGCCGCTGTACCAGGCGGCGAAGAAGTAAAGCGCTCTGCGCTGTGGGGTAGTTGCCTGGTTCAACTATCCCGGGGCTGGAGCAATTCCTGTGGGAGCGCTCTCACGGTCCAGTCCTGTCTTCGTTGCCCTAGCCAATCCACCCGCTGGTCTTCATCGCCGAGTACACCGCAACCGCCGCAAGCACGAAGAACGCTGCCGCCGCCAGTCGGCGGATCAGGGCCAGCGGCAGTTTGTCTGCTGCGAAGTTGCCCGCCAGTACCACCGGTACGTTGGCGATCAGCATGCCCAGGGTGGTGCCGATGATGACCATGATCAGGTGCGGATACTGCGCGGCCAGCATCACCGTGGCGACCTGGGTCTTGTCGCCGATCTCCGCCAGGAAGAACGCGATCAAGGTGGTCAGGAACGGGCCGAAGCGGCGTGCATTGCTGGTTTCGTCATCGTCCATCTTGTCCGGGACCAGGGTCCACAAGGCGGTGGCGGTGAAGCTTGCCGCCAGGATCCAGTGCAGCACGCTTTCGGTGAAGAACCCGCTGACCCAGGCCCCCACGGCGCCAGCGGCCGCATGGTTGGCGAGGGTGGCGGCGACGATACCGGCGATGATCGGCCACGGCTTGCGAAAGCGCGCCGCGAGAATGAGCGCGAGCAATTGCGTCTTGTCGCCGATTTCAGCGAGCGCAACGATGGCGGTGGGAACGAGCAGGGATTCGAGCATCAGGCTTCCTACGGGGGCGGGTCGACACGGCTATGACACGTACAGCCTTCCCGCCCCGGGTAAGGTGTGCGTGTCATAGGTCTTGTCAAACCCCGGGCTCATCTGTGTGAGCCGTGAGGTCGCACGCGCCATGGCCTGTGGGCCAAGTGTGTTGACGCGTACCGGGCAAGCAGAGGGTGCTTGCGGGAGACTACTCCCCTAGGACGGAGCGGATTCTGCCTAGCCGAATCGGTTTGGGCAAGCGTTAATTTTTTAACCGCGTGTTGCCCGATAGATTCGGAAGCCATCCCCTTCGGCGCGGATTTCGCAGTTGCCCAAGGCCTCCTGGAGCAGCGGCTGATAGCGCAGGAAGCTATTCGCTACCAGGCGTATTTCCCCGCCTTTTTGCAGAATTTGTCTGCTTTTTCGCAGCAGATTTTCTGCTGCCTGATAGTCGGTGTGGACCCCGGTATGGAAGGGTGGATTGCTTAGGATCACGGTCAGATTATCCGGTGCTGCGTCAATGCCATCACCGCTGATCACCTCACCTTGCAGACCGTTGGCAGCCAGGGTCAGTCGACTGGCTGCCACGGCAAAGGCATCGACATCGAGCAGGGTGACACTGCTTTGCGGATAACGTCGCTTGATGGTCGCGCCGAGTACGCCTGCACCACAGCCGAAGTCCAGCACATGGCCGATCGGCAGTTGTTCGAGATGCTGCAGCAGCAGCGCGGTGCCGCGATCCAGGCGACCGTGGCTGAACACGCCCGGCAGGCTGACCACCTGCAGCGGGCCGTCCTCGAGTGGTAGCTCGAAGCGTTCGGCCAGGCTCTCCAGGGGGGTGGCCTCGGGCGCATTGACCACGGTCACCTGCCACAGTTGGCAGTGGCGGGCGCTGTCGAGCTTGCGCGGTTTGCCGAAGGCCTGCAGTTGCTTGGCCGCGCCCTCGATTCCGCCACGTTTCTCGCCGACCAGGTACAGCTCGCGTCCGCCCAGGCGCGAGGCCAGCGCATTGAGCAGGTAGGCAGCGAGGTCACGGGATTTGGGCAGGAACAGGACCGCCGCGTCGAACGGAACTTGCGGGGCCTCGACGCCGTAGTGGCTGCGGCCCGTGAAACGCTGCTCCAGCAGCGCCTGATCGCCGGCGTGCCAGGTCCAGGCCTGCGCGTGCGGCAGTTGCCCGAGCAGGCCATCGGCGGCGGCACCGGCGATCAGCAGCGGGCCCTGGAACAGGTCCGCTTGGCGGAGCAACACTTCACTGCGCGGGTCCATCGGCGGACGCCTCCTGAAAAAAGCGCGAAGTGTATCACCTGGCGTATCGGGGCGCGGCGCCGACGCTGCAGGAGCGACTGTCTTGTTCAAAATCTGAAGGCCAGCCCAATCTCTGTAGGAGCGGGCTTGCCCGCGAACACGGGCGTAGCCCGTGCCAGGCAGCGCGGTGTGTTTTTCGCGGGCAAGTCGGGGCGCCGAACCGCCTCTCATACAGGTGCCGCACCGGCGCTGAGGACCGTGCACAGCTTGGCAGGAGCGACCGAGCGGGTTTGCGCTTCAGCCCACCACCCGGCGTGGCTGGCCAGCGAAGTACGCCTGGGCGTTTTCGGCCAGTTGCCCGACGATGCGCTGGCGCGACTCCACCGCACCCCAGGCGCTGTGCGGGGTGATGATCAGGCGCGGGATGTCTGCGTGCAGCAATGGATTGCCATTGACTGGCGGCTCGACGCTCAGCACATCGGTGGCTGCGCCGCCCAGGTGGCCGCTGCGCAGGGCATCGGCCAGCGCCTGCTCATCGATCAGGCCTCCGCGAGCGGTGTTCACCACCAGCGCACCCGGCTTGAGCAAGGCCAGTTCACGGGCGCCGATCATGTGGCGGGTCTGCTCGTTCAACGGGCAGTGCAGGGTCAGGGCATCGACCTGTGGCAAGAGGTCGTCCAGTGCCAGGCGCTCGGCGCGCGCCGGTCGCCCAGGGATCTGCCCGCTCAGCACACGCATGCCGAATGCCTCGGCCAGGCGCGCCACTGCGCCGCCCAGCTCGCCGTGCCCCAGCAGGCCCAGGGTCTTGCCTTCCAGCTCGACGATGGGGAAGTCCAATAAGCAGAACTGGCTGGCCTTGGCCCATGCACCGTCCTTGACTGCCTGCTGGTAGTCGCACAGCCGGGTGGCCAGGGCCAGCAGCAGCGCCAGGGTGTGCTGCGCCACCGAAGGTGTGCCGTAGCCCTGGCAGTTGCACACGGTGATGCCCTGGGCACGGGCTGCGGCAAGGTCGACGTTGTTGGTGCCGGTGGCGGCTACCAGGATCAGTTTCACTTGTGGATTGGCCGCGAGCGCCGCAGCATCGAGCATCACCTTGTTGCTGATCACCACGCTGGCGCCTTGCAGACGTTCGCTGACCTGTTCCGGAGCGCTGGCGGCATGCAGTTGCAGGCTGTCGAACTGCTGTTCGAGCGCAGAAAGGTCGAGATCTCCCAGGTCAAGGGAGTGATGATCGAGAAAAACTGCATGACGCGACATTGGCGGCTCCGTCGGCAAAGGCCAGAGGTGGGGAGCACATCGGCTCCGGATTCTGCGGCGCTGTAACGCCCTGTTCGCACATTGCCACTCATACTTTGCGACGCCAAATCATTCCTTCGGCTGATTTGACTGCCGCGTCACCGATCTACAGTAAATCCTTGAATATCCGGCACGCTTTTCAGAAAAGGGATACCCATGCTGCAGACCCGCCTCCTCAAGCCCGCCGACGGCGCCTACACCTACCCGCTGCTGATCAAACGCCTGCTGATGTCTGGCAGCCGCTACGAAAAGACCCGCGAAATCGTCTACCGCGACAAGGTGCGGCTCTCCTATCCCGAACTCGGCGAGCGCATCGCCAGGCTGGCCAACGTGCTCACCGAAGCCGGGGTCAAGGCCGGCGACACGGTGGCGGTGATGGATTGGGACAGCCACCGCTATCTGGAGTGCATGTTCGCCATCCCGATGATCGGTGCGGTGGTGCACACCATCAACGTGCGCCTGTCGCCCGAGCAGATCCTCTACACCATGAACCACGCCGAAGACCGCTTCGTGCTGGTCAACAGCGATTTCGTCGGCCTCTACCAGGCCATCGCCGGGCAACTGACCACGGTCGACAAGACCGTGCTGATCACCGATGGCCCGGACCAGACCGCCGAGCTGCCGAACCTGGTCGGTGAGTACGAGCAACTGCTCGCCGCCGCCAGCCCGCACTACGATTTCCCCGATTTCGACGAGAATTCGGTGGCCACCACCTTCTACACCACCGGTACCACCGGCAACCCCAAGGGCGTGTACTTCACCCACCGCCAACTGGTGCTGCACACCCTGGCCGAAACGTCGGTGCTCGGCAGCCTCGACAGCGTGCGCCTGCTCAGCACCAACGACGTCTACATGCCGATCACGCCGATGTTCCACGTGCATGCCTGGGGCATCCCCTACGCAGCGACCATGATGGGCATCAAGCAGGTGTATCCGGGGCGCTACGAGCCGGACATGCTGATCAAGCTGTGGCGCGAAGAGAAGGTCACCTTCTCCCATTGCGTGCCGACCATCCTGCAGATGCTGCTCAACTGCCCGTCCGCCAAGGGCCAGGACTTCGGCGGCTGGAAGGTGATCATCGGCGGCAGCGCACTCAACCGGGCGCTGTATGAGGCTGCCCTGGCGCGGGGCATCCAGCTCACTGCGGCCTATGGCATGTCGGAAACCTGCCCGCTGATCTCTTGCGCGCACCTGAACGAAGAACTGCTGGCCGGTGGTGAAGACGAGCGTGTCAGCTACCGCATCAAGGCCGGTGTGCCGGTGCCCCTGGTGGAGGCGGCCATCGTCGACGAGCACGGCAACTTCCTGCCCGCCGACGGCGAGGCCCAGGGCGAGTTGGTGCTGCGCGCACCCTGGCTGACCATGGGCTACTTCAACGAACCGGAAAAGAGCAACGAGCTGTGGGCCGGAGGCTGGCTGCATACCGGCGATGTCGCCACCCTCGACGGCATGGGCTACATCGACATCCGCGACCGCATCAAGGATGTGATCAAGACCGGTGGCGAGTGGATCTCGTCCCTTGATCTTGAAGACCTGATCAGCCGACACGGGGCGGTGCGCGAGGTGGCGGTGGTCGGCGTGCCCGATCCGCAGTGGGGCGAGCGGCCGTTCGCGCTGCTGGTGGTGCACGAAGGCCAGCAGCTGGACGCCAAGTTGCTCAAGGAGCATCTCAAGCCATTCGTCGAGTTGGGGCACATCAACAAGTGGGCGATTCCGAGCCAGATCGCCGTTGTTACTGAAATTCCCAAGACCAGCGTGGGCAAGCTCGACAAGAAGCGTATCCGCGTGGACGTCACCCAGTGGCAGGCCAGTAACAGTACCTTCCTCTCAACCCTGTAACACCTGCCCGGGTCACGTCTGTTCTGGCGTGACCCGCGTGTTAGAGGTATCGCGCCTTGTCAAACGGCGAAATTGAGCCATGCTTCTGCACTGCCAGCGATCGAAGTGGCCATTTGCGATGCCTCTACTTGCGAGACGCAAATCACACTTTAGAGGGATCAAGTGCGAGTGGCCGCTGGCTATAGTCGGGTCAGGGGATTTTCAGGAATGGGGGAGGGCGCACGCGCATGCCGTGCTGCCTCTGGCAGGAGCCTGCTCGCAGCGCTCGGGGCCGTTTCTGAAAGGACTCACTGCCATAACAAAAAAGTACATGGAGTAGCGTCGATGACATCTGCAAACCCGTTCTGGCGCCGGGCCAAGCTGCCCTTGGCCGTCAGCCTCGCTTCCACGCTCGCAAGTCCCGCATTCGGTGTGAGTTTCAACATCGGGGAAATCGAAGGTCAGTTCGACTCATCGCTCTCCATCGGGGCCAGCTGGTCGACTGCCAATCCAAACAAGAACCTGATCGGCGTCAACAACGGCGGCAAGGGCCTGTCCCAGACCTCCGACGATGGCCACCTCAACTTCAAGAAAGGCGAGACCTTCTCCAAGATCTTCAAGGGCATCCACGATCTCGAGCTCAAGTACGGCGACACCGGCGTCTTCGTCCGTGGCAAGTACTGGTACGACTTCGAGCTCAAGGACGAGGGCCGCGAGTTCAAGGATATCAGCGACTCCGGGCGCAAGTCGGGGGCCAAGTCCTCGGGTGCACAACTGCTCGACGCGTTCATCTACCACAACTACGCCATCGCCGACATGCCCGGCTCGGTGCGCTTCGGCAAGCAGGTGGTGAGCTGGGGTGAAAGTACCTTCATCGGTGGCGGTATCAACTCGATCAACCCGATCGACGTCGCAGCCTTCCGCCGTCCTGGCGCCGAGATCAAGGAAGGCCTGATCCCGGTCAACATGTTCTACATCTCCCAGAGCCTGACCGACAACCTGTCGGCCGAAGCCTTCTACCAGCTCGAATGGGACCAGACCGTCACCGACAACTGCGGGACCTTCTTCTCCCAGCCGGACATCATCTCCGACGGTTGCACCGACAACCTGCGCGTGCTCAACAGCAGCCGCGCGGTGCCGGGCGCAGCGCGGCAGTTCCTCGCCACCCGCGGCGTGAACATCAACGAAGAAGGCGTGATGGTGCGCCGTGGCCCGGACCGCGACGCGCGTGACAGCGGCCAGTTCGGCGTAGCCCTGCGCTACATGTTCGAGCCGCTGGACACCGAGTTCGGTGCCTACTTCATGAACTACCACAGCCGTGCGCCGATCTTCAGCGCCACCGGCGCCTCGCCTGCGGTCTTCGCCGGCATTCCGTCGCTGCCGGCCAACCTGCGTCCGCTGGCGCCGCTGATCGTCGCGGGCAACTCGCAGTACTTCGTCGAGTACCCTGAAGACATCCGCCTCTACGGCCTGAGCTTCTCCACCACCCTGCCCACCGGCACGGCGTGGAGCGGTGAAATCAGTTACCGTCCCAACGCGCCTGTGCAGCTGAACACCACCGACATCCTGTTCGCCGGTGTCCGTCCGCTGGGCGGCGCCCTGGCCAACGCCTCGCTGCTCAGTGGTACTCCGGGCCAGGACCTGCACGGCTATCGCCGCAAGGAAATCACCCAGTTCCAGACCACCCTGACGCACTTCTTCGACCAGGTGATGGGCGCCAGCCGCATGACCGTGGTGGGCGAGCTGGGCGTCACCCACGTGGGCGGCCTGGAGAGCGCGCACGACACCCGTTATGGCCGCGACCCGGTGTTCGGCCCAGGCCCGCTGCCGGCCACCGGCGGCGCCAACACCTGCCAGGCACTCAACGCCAGCACCATCGCCGGTGCCGGGGCTGGGGCGTCGACCACCAACCTCAACCGCAAGTGCGAGAACGACGGCTACACCACCAGCACTTCCTGGGGCTACCGCGCCCGGGTGATCTGGGACTACAACGACGTCTTCGCCGGGGTCAACCTCAAGCCCAACGTGGCCTGGTCCCACGACGTGTCCGGCTACTCGCCGGGCCCTGGCGGCAACTTCGAGGAAGGCCGCAAGGCGATCAGCCTGGGCCTGGACGCCGAGTACCAGAACACCTACACGGCGAGCCTGTCGTACACCAACTTCTTCGATGGCAAGTACAGCACCGTGGATGACCGCGACTTCGTCGCCCTCAGCTTCGGCGTGAACTTCTAAGAACTCTGATCCAGGACGACAACGATGAAGATGACCACAAGTCTGCTGAAAGCCGGTGTGCTGGGCATGTCCCTGCTGGCGACCAGCGTCATGGCTGCGGTTTCCGCCGATGAGGCGGCCAAGCTCGGTACCACGCTCACGCCGATGGGCGCAGAGAAGGCCGGCAACGCCGATGGCTCGATCGGCCCGTGGGAGCCGCTGTCCAAGACTGCCGGCAGTGTCGATGCCAGGGGCTTCCTGTCCGACCCGTACGGCAGCGAAAAGCCACTGTTCACCATCACCGCCGCGAACGCCGACCAGTACAAGGACAAACTGGCTCCCGGCCAACTGGCGATGCTCAAGCGCTATCCGGACACCTACAAGCTGCCGGTGTACAAGACCCACCGCGGCGCCACAGTGCCGGATGCCGTGTACGCCGACATCAAGGCCAACGCCACCCAGACCACCCTGGTCGAAGGCGGCAACGGCCTGAACAACTTCCGCGGCGCGATCCCGTTCCCGATTCCCAAGAGCGGGGTCGAGGTGATCTGGAACCACATCACCCGTTATCGCGGCGGTAGCGTGTCGCGCCTGGTGACCCAGGCTACGCCGCAGCAGAACGGCTCCTACAGCCTGGTGTACTTCAGCGACCAGTTCGTGTTCCGCGACAAGATGAAGGACTACGACCCGAACAACCCGGGCAACGTGCTGTTCTACTTCAAGCAGGAAGTGACTGCGCCAGCGCGCCTGGCTGGTACCGTGCTGCTGGTGCACGAGACCCTCGACCAGGTCAAGGAACCGCGCAAGGCGTGGATCTACAATGCCGGCCAGCGTCGTGTGCGCCAGGCGCCGCAGGTCTCCTACGACGGCCCGGGTACCGCCGCCGACGGCCTGCGTACCTCCGACAACCTGGACATGTACAACGGCGCACCCGACCGCTACGACTGGAAGCTCGAAGGCAAGAAGGAGATGTACATCGCCTCCAACGCCTACAAGCTCGACGATCCGAAGCTCAAGTACGCCGACATCATCAAGGCCGGCCACATCAACCAGGACCTCGCCCGCTACGAGCTGCGCCGTGTGTGGCATGTGGTCGCAACCCTGAAGCCAGGCCAGCGCCATATCTATGCCAAGCGTGACTTCTACATCGACGAAGATACCTGGCAGGCCGCGGTGATCGACCAGTACGACGGGCGCAACCAGCTGTGGCGCGTGTCCGAGGCGCATGCCCAGCCGTACTACAACAACCAGGTGCCTTGGTACACGCTCGAAGCGATCTATGACCTGCAGTCGGGCCGTTACCTGGCACTGGGCATGAAGAACGAGGAGAAAAAATCCTACGACTTCAACTTCAGCGCCAACAAGGCTGACTTCCAGCCTGCGGCCCTGCGTCAGAGTGGCGTGCGTTAAGCGTTCAAAAACCAACTCCGTGTAATCTCCCAGAACGCCCCGGCTTGCCGGGGCGTTTCTGTTTCTGTCGGTTCACCAGGCTGACCCCGGTCAACCCCGCTAAGCTTGAATCTTCCAGAATCAGCCTTATCTATTGGTCATCTCAGGCAGGTTCTTCATTACAGGTGCTGTCCATCGCTCCGCCTGCCCTTTAAAGGAAGGTATCCCCATGCGAATAGACCGACTGACAAGCAAGCTGCAACTGGCATTATCCGATTCCCAATCCCTGGCCGTTGGCATGGACCATCCGGCCATTGAACCTGTGCATCTGCTGCAGGCCCTGATCGAGCAGCAGGGTGGCTCGATCAAGCCGCTGCTGATGCAGGTAGGCTTCGACATCACCAGCCTGCGCAAGGCGCTGACCAAAGAGCTCGACCAGCTGCCGAAAATCCAGAACCCCACGGGCGATGTGAACATGTCCCAGGACTTGGCGCGCCTGCTCAACCAGGCTGACCGCCTGGCCCAGCAGAAGGGCGACCAGTTCATTTCCAGCGAACTGGTGCTGCTCGCCGCCATGGACGAGAACAGCAAGGTCGGCAAGCTGCTGCTCGGCCAGGGCGTGAGCAAGAAGGCCCTGGAAAACGCCATCAACAACCTGCGCGGTGGCGAGGCGGTCAATGATGCCAACGCCGAGGAGTCGCGCCAGGCGCTGGACAAGTACACCGTCGACCTGACCAAGCGTGCCGAAGAAGGCAAGCTCGACCCGGTGATCGGCCGTGACGACGAAATTCGCCGTACCGTGCAGGTGCTGCAGCGCCGCACCAAGAACAACCCCGTGCTGATTGGCGAGCCCGGCGTCGGCAAGACCGCCATCGCCGAAGGCCTGGCCCAGCGCATCATCAATGGCGAAGTGCCCGATGGTCTCAAGGGCAAGCGCCTGCTCGCCCTGGACATGGGCGCGCTGATTGCTGGCGCCAAGTATCGCGGTGAGTTCGAAGAGCGCCTCAAAGGTTTGCTCAACGAGCTGTCCAAGCAAGAAGGCCAGATCATCCTGTTCATCGACGAACTGCACACCATGGTCGGCGCCGGCAAGGGCGAGGGCGCGATGGACGCCGGCAACATGCTCAAGCCGGCCCTGGCCCGCGGTGAGTTGCATTGCGTTGGCGCCACCACGCTCAACGAGTACCGCCAGTTCATCGAGAAGGACGCAGCGCTGGAGCGACGCTTCCAGAAAGTGCTGGTCGAGGAGCCGAGCGAGGAAGACACCATTGCCATCCTGCGTGGCCTTAAGGAGCGCTATGAAGTGCACCACAAGGTGGCCATCACCGACGGTGCGATCATCGCTGCGGCCAAGCTCAGCCACCGCTACATCACCGACCGCCAACTGCCGGACAAGGCCATCGACCTGATCGACGAGGCCGCCAGCCGCATCCGCATGGAGATCGACTCCAAGCCAGAGGTGCTCGACCGTCTTGATCGTCGTCTGATCCAGTTGAAAGTGGAGTCCCAGGCCCTGAAGAAGGAAGAGGACGAAGCGGCCAAGAAGCGCCTGGAAAAACTCACCGAGGAAATCGAGCGCCTTGAGCGCGAATATTCCGACCTTGAAGAAATCTGGGCGTCGGAAAAGGCCGAGGTACAGGGCTCGGCGCAGATCCAGCAAAAGATCGAGCAAGCCCGCCAGGAGCTGGAAGCCGCCCGCCGCAAGGGTGACCTGAGCCGCATGGCCGAGTTGCAGTACGGGGTGATCCCCGACCTGGAGCGCAGCCTGCAGATGGTCGATCAGCACGGCAAGACCGAGAACCAGTTGCTGCGCAACAAAGTCACCGAGGAAGAGATCGCCGAGGTTGTGTCCAAGTGGACCGGCATCCCGGTGTCGAAGATGCTCGAAGGCGAGCGCGAGAAGCTGCTGAAGATGGAAGGCCTGCTGCACGAGCGGGTGATTGGCCAGGACGAGGCGGTCACTGCCGTGGCCAACGCTGTGCGCCGGTCGCGTGCCGGACTGTCCGACCCGAACCGCCCGAGCGGCTCGTTCCTGTTCCTCGGCCCAACCGGCGTGGGCAAGACCGAGCTGTGCAAGGCGCTCGCCGAGTTCCTCTTCGACACCGAGGAGGCCATGGTGCGCATCGACATGTCCGAGTTCATGGAGAAGCACTCTGTCGCTCGCCTGATCGGTGCACCACCAGGCTATGTGGGTTATGAAGAGGGCGGCTACCTGACCGAGGCGGTGCGTCGCAAGCCCTACTCGGTGGTATTGCTCGACGAGGTGGAGAAGGCGCACCCGGATGTGTTCAACGTGCTCCTGCAGGTGCTGGAGGACGGCCGCTTGACCGACAGCCACGGGCGTACCGTTGATTTCCGCAACACGGTCATCGTCATGACCTCCAACCTGGGCTCGGCGCAGATTCAGGAACTGGTCGGCGACCGTGAGGCGCAACGTGCGGCGGTGATGGATGCGGTGGGTGCGCACTTCCGTCCGGAGTTCATCAACCGGATCGACGAAGTGGTGGTGTTCGAGCCGCTGGGCCGCGAGCAGATTGCCGGTATCACCGAGATCCAACTGGGCCGGCTGCGCGGTCGTCTGGCTGAGCGCGAGCTGTCGCTGAGCCTGAGCCCGGAAGCCCTCGACAAGCTGATTGCCGTTGGCTACGACCCGGTGTATGGCGCACGGCCGCTCAAGCGTGCGATCCAGCGCTGGATCGAGAACCCGCTGGCGCAACTGATCCTCGGTGGCCAGTTCGTGCCAGGTGCGGCGATCACGGCGAAGGTGGAGGGCGACGAGATCGTCTTTGCCTGACGGTGTTGCCATCGCGGGCTTGCCCCGCGATGGCACCTGCGCAAACCCCGCAAACCCCTGATTTTTCGGCGCGGGATCTAACTCGCTGAAAATTTTGAAAAAAATGCTTGCACAAAAAAACGAGTGCCCCTAATATTCGCACCGCTGTCAGGCACTACGCAGATCACCGGCGGTAAAGATGATCTGAAAACAACTTACAAATCAGTAAGTTGGGTAAAAAAAAGTGGTTGACAAGCAAAACGAAGAATGTAGAATAGCCGGCCTCAGCAGCGACAACGCTGAAGAGATCGAAGCTAACACAAACTTCGAAGCTGTAAGAGTTGTACGAAGTTCAGTTCCGCGATAGCTCAGTCGGTAGAGCAAATGACTGTTAATCATTGGGTCCCTGGTTCGAGTCCAGGTCGCGGAGCCAATTTCGGGGTGTAGCGCAGTCCGGTAGCGCGCCTGCTTTGGGAGCAGGATGTCAGGAGTTCGAATCCCCTCACCCCGACCATTTTCCGGGTCGTTAGCTCAGTTGGTAGAGCAGTTGGCTTTTAACCAATTGGTCGTAGGTTCGAATCCTACACGACCCACCATGTAAAAAGGGCATCTCGAATGAGATGCCCTTTTTCTTTTGTCTCGAGAAAATCATTTCGTAACTCGCGGCTGTTTTACTGGGGTTGCAACTGTTCTGTTCAAAATCTGAACGCCAGCCACAATCTCTGTGGCAGCGGCCGACTTGGCGCGCGAGGGGCTGCTGGATATCCTCCCAGCGATTATCATTCGACCAGCCTGCTGCCGCGTTCATTCTCGGCACCGCCGGGCACAGCGGCATCGGTTTGCCCCGGGCCGTGCAAAGGATCAGTGCTGCGAGGGTTGCATGACCGTGGCGATATCCGCGTCGGTGCGGCAGGTATGGCGAGAAGCGAAGAGGGTGTACTGATGGCAGGCAGGTTGATTTACCTGATCGGGCCGTCCGGATCCGGCAAGGACAGCCTGCTGGACGCCGCCCGCGAACAACTGACAGCGCGTGGCTGTCGCATTGCCCGGCGGGTCATCACCCGGTCTGCCGAAGCGATGGGCGAAGCCGCCCTGGCGGTGAGCGCCGCACAGTTCGAGCAGATGCGCGAGGACGGTGCATTTGCCCTGCACTGGCAGGCCAACGGCCTGCACTACGGCATTCCACGGGTCATCGACCAGTGGCTGGAAGAAGGGCACGACGTGCTGGTGAACGGCTCGCGTGGCTACCTGAACACGGCGCGGCAGCGTTATCCGAATTTGCAGGTGGTACTGCTCAGTGTCGAACAGGACATCCTGCGCCAGCGCCTGCTGGCGCGGGGGCGTGAGTCGCAGGAGGAAGTGCAGGCGCGCTTGGCGCGTAATGCCCGCTTTGCCAGCGAAGCGCGCGAGGCCGACCCCGGCTTGCTGGTGCTCGACAACTCCGGGCCACTGGCCGACACCGTCTCGCGTCTGCTCGCGCACCTGGAGCGGCCATGCAACTGATCCTGCCTGGCCTCCGCCCTGCCGATCACGCCAGAGCTTGCGGCTCCTGCGCGGCGACGTGCTTGCAAAAAGGGCCGCAAAGCGGCCCTCGTGATCTCAGCTGATCAGTGCAACTTCAGGCGCGGCTCGGTGCCGCGGCCGATCTTGCTGCCGATCATCAGCATCGCCGTGCGGAACACCCCATACAGTGCCATCTGGTGCATGCGGTACAGTGATACGTAGAACATCCGTGCCAGCCAACCCTCCAGCATCACGCTGCCGGTCAGGTTGCCCATCAGGTTGCCCACCGCCGAGAACCGCGACAGCGAAACCAGCGAGCCGTAGTCCTTGTACGCGTAGGTTGGCAGCGGCTTGTTCTCCAGGCGCGCCTTCAGGCTCTTGGCCAGCATCGAAGCCTGTTGGTGCGCTGCCTGCGCCCGTGGTGGCACATTGCGGTCGCTGCCCGGCTGTGGGCAGGCAGCGCAGTCGCCAAAGGCGAAAATGTCGTCATCGCGTGTGGTCTGCAGCGTAGGACGCACCACCAGCTGGTTGATCCGGTTGGTCTCCAGGCCGTCGATATCCTTGAGGAAGCCCGGCGCACGAATACCCGCCGCCCACACTTTCAGGCTCGCCTGGATCACTTCGCCGGTCGCGGTCTTCAGGCCTTCCTCGGTCACTTCGCTGACCGCGGCGTTGGTCATCACCGTCACCCCGAGTTTCTCCAGGGTCTTGTGCACCGGCACGCTGATGCGCTCCGGCAAGGCTGGCAGCACGCGCGGGCCGGCCTCGATCAGGGTGATGTGCATGTCCTTGGGCTGGATGCGGTCCAGGCCGTAGGCGGCCAGCTCGTGCGCAGCGTTGTGCAGCTCCGCCGCCAGTTCCACGCCGGTAGCACCGGCGCCGACGATGGCCACGCTGATCTGCTCGCTGGCCTGATCGCCGGCGTGGGCGCGCAGGTAGTGGTTGAGCAGTTGCTGGTGGAAGCGCTCGGCCTGCTTGCGGCTGTCCAGGAACAGGCAGTGCTGCGCCGCGCCCAGGGTGCCGAAGTCGTTGGTGTTGCTGCCCACGGCGATCACCAGGGTGTCGTAGCCCAGAGTGCGCGCGGGCAGCAGCTCGCGGCCTTGTTCGTCGAGGGTCGCAGCCAGCTGGATCTGCTTGCCTTCACGGTCCAGGCCGCTCATGCGCCCCAACTGGAAGTTGAAGTGGTTCCACTTGGCCTGGGCCACATAGTTCAGCTCGTCTTCCGAGGAGTTCAGCGAGCCGGCAGCCACTTCGTGCAGCAGCGGTTTCCAGATGTGCGTCAGGTTGGCGTCGACCAGAGTGATCTCGGCGCGTTTGCGCTTGCCGAGGCTCTTACCCAGGCGGGTCGCCAGTTCCACGCCGCCGGCGCCGCCGCCGACAATCACGATGCGATGAGTCATGGGGATATCTCACAAGTTTTACGGAATTCTTGGACACAAGGTCCGGCCGCTGCGTGCGAGAGAGGAGGGCGAGCGCAAGGCAGCTCATAGCACCAGTCCACTCAGCAAGCGGCTCAACAGGCCCAGACCAATGGTCACGATCACCACCAGGGCAAGGAGCAGCCAGGGCCTGAAAGGCTTGCGCTCGACTTGATGCTGGGGGGCTCGCAGATACTCATCGACACGACGCTGATCTTCCGGATTCAGGCGGCTGGTCATGGTGGGCCTCGTGGGTAGACGCTTGGGATGACGAGAACGCTACAACCTTTCCTGCAGCGTTATCGCAAGCACGTGAAACAAATGATAATACCTTTCATCTCCGCCGCCGAGTGTACGCCATCGCAAAGACACCCGGCACGCGATCAAAGACTGATACCGACATCGAACAGAATGCTGCGCCCCAGGTTGCCGCGCAGGAAATCCGGCGCGTCCGGGTGGGCGAACAAGACCCGGGCGAAGGTCGGCCCCACCAGTGACAGCGAGCGCCAGCCCTGGCGCAGGTATTCGGTGGGTGGCGGGAAATGGCTGTTCAGGTCGAGCACTTCGCGCTTGAGGCTGGCGAAGGCGATGATATCCAGCTCGCTCAAGTCCAGCCCGCGCTCGCGGTAGTTGTGCGCCTTCTTGCGCAGGGTCGGGGCCAGGCGCGCGAGCAGCTCCTGCGCGCTGATGCGCCGGGGGCGCGCCTCGCGGCGCACCAGTTGGGCCAGGGAGAAGGCACTGCGCCGGCGCTGCAGTTCCTCGCGCCATTCGTCGTTGAGCCGACGCCCCTCGTCGAGGACGAAGAACACCTCGAACGCCGCATCGCGAAACAGCACGTCTGGCGGCTCTTGCCCGGCCGGGGTGAAGTCTTCGCTGCGGTAGGGAATGTTCAACCCTTGCAGCAGGCGTTGGCAGACCCAACGCTCACGCTCCCATTTGCGGGCATTGGACAGGAACGCGTTGGCTTGTTCGGCCTGGATGGTAAGCAGGCGCAGGTAGTCTGAGTCATCCATGGGAACAAGCTTAGCCTGCAATTGTGAAGGATAAGGGCTTGTTTGTTCGTGGGAATCGTCATCAGGGAATGGGTGTAGACTCGAAAGCATCCGACATGCACGCGAGGTCGCGATGATCAGCGCACAGGTCCTGTCCTCCACCAGCCTCACGCTTGGCTGGCTGGCCTACGTGCCCCTGTTGATCTGGGCGGCCAGCCGCACTCGCTGGGTCGAGCTGTTCAGCGACCCCCGCCGCCAGCACCTGCTGTTCGGCACCGTGTTCGGCCTGTTCGCGCTGTGGCTGGTGCGCCGCGATTTCGACACCGGCGTGTCCTACCACTTCATTGGCATGACTGCCGTGACCCTCCTGCTGGACTGGCCGCTGGCCATACTCGGCGGTTTTCTTGCCCAGCTCGGCCTGCTCGCCCTCGGCCGTCAGGACCTGGCCGCGCTGGGCGTCAACGGCCTGTTGATCATCGGCTTGCCGGTGCTGGTCACCGAGGTGTGCGCGATCCTGGTCGAACGCGCCCAGCCGCGCAACCTGTTCGTCTATATCTTCTGTTCAGGATTCTTCGCCGCCGCCCTGGCGACCTTGCTGTGTCTGATGGCCGCGCTGGGCGTGCTATGGCTGGACGGTCTGTTCGCCATGCCCGAGTGGCTCAGCGATTTCGTTGGCTACCTGTGGCTGATGATATTCCCCGAGGCCTTCATCAACGGCACCGTGATCAGCGCCTTGGTGGTGTTCTACCCCGAGTGGCTGGAAACCTTCAACCGCACCCGCTACCTGCAGGCCCCATGGAAGGATGAAGAGGGTCAGGGAAAGGACTGAGCCACCGCTGAAAATCCCTGTGGGGGCAACTGTCTTGTTCAAAATCTAAAGGCCAGCCCAATCCCTGTGGGAGCGGCGGTTCGCCGCTGCGACTTGTCCCGCGATCACCGGCAAAGCCGGTGCCATCCACCACTGTGTTCTTTCCCGGTTAAACCCATCCCCACCCCCTCAGCAAATCAATGCCGAGGCTCAAGATCCCCCGAATACAGCTCATCCTCCGACTCCGGCGCCGCTGGAATCTTGTGTTCCTCGGCCGCCCAGGCCCCCAGGTCGATCAGCTTGCAGCGATCCGAGCAGAACGGCCGGTTAGGGCTCTTCTCGCTCCACTCCACAGGTGCGCCACAGGTCGGGCAATCGACGGTCATTGGCTGGCTCAAGGCTGGCCTCCTCGCAAAGTCAGGTAAAAGGCATGCAACTGGTCGATCTGCTGATGCAGCCACGGCAGGTCGCGGTCATTGACCACCACATCGTCGGCATGGCGCAGGCGCTCTTCCCGCGCCAACTGCGCCTTGAGAATCGCCTGCACCTGCTCCTCGCTGATGTTGTCACGCTGCAGCGTGCGCGCGATCTGCACCTCTTGCGGCACATCGATCACCAGGATGCGCTGGGTCTTCTGGTACTGCCCCGACTCGATCAGCAGCGGCGATACATACACCGCGTAGGGCGACTCGGCCTTGGCCAGGTAGCTGAAGATCTCCTGCCCGATCAGCGGGTGCAGCAGTTGCTCGAGCCAGCGCCGCTGCGCCGGGTCGGCAAAGATCTGCTGGCGCAGGGCCGAGCGGTCGAGGGTGCCGTCATCCAGCAGCACGCCCGCACCAAAGCGCTCGACGATGCTCGCCAGCGCCGGCCGGCCCGGCTCGACCACCCAGCGCGCCGCCTGGTCGGCATCCACCAGGTGCACGCCAAGTTCGACGAAACGCTCCGCGGCGGCGCTCTTGCCGCTGCCGATGCCGCCGGTCAGTCCGAGAATCCAGGGGGTAAATGCAGCAGTGGTCATCAGTATCCGAGCAGTTGCATGTAGGAAGCGTATATTTCATCACCCCAGAGCCATGCGATCCAGCCCGCAATTGCCAGATAGGGCCCAAAAGGCATCGTCGTCCCCAGCGAAGCCTTGCGCAGGCGCAGCAGACACAGCCCGATCACCGCCCCCACCACCGACGACAGCAACAGTGTCAGCGGCAGCACCTGCCAGCCGCCCCAGGCGCCCAGCAGCGCCAGCAGCTTGAAGTCGCCATAGCCCAAGCCCTCCTTGCCGGTGACCAGCCGAAACAGCCAATACACCGACCACAGGCTCAGGTAACCGACCACCGCCCCCCACAGCGCATCGGCCAGCGGCACGAACAGCCCGAAGGCATTGACCACCAGCCCCAGCCACAGCGTCGGCAGCACCAGCACATCCGGCAGCAATTGATGCTCCGCATCGATCAGGCTCAGGGCCAGCAGGCACCACGTCAGCACCAGCGCCAACAGCGCCTGCACGCTCACCCCGAAATGCCACGCCACCACCAGCGACAGCCCCGCGCAGGCCAGCTCCACCAGCGGATAACGCGGGCTGATCCGCCCCTTGCACGCCGAGCAGCGCCCGCGCAGGGCAAGGTAACTCACCACCGGGATGTTTTCCCACGCCCGAATCCGATGCCCGCAACTGGGGCAGTGCGAGGCCGGCAGGCACAGGTCGAAACGCTCATGCGCCTGCACCGGCATCCCCAGCACCTCCCGCGCCTCGTTCTGCCACTGGCGTTCGAGCATCACCGGCAAGCGATGCACCAGCACATTCAGAAAACTGCCCACCAGCAGCCCGAGCACGGCTGCACTCGCCAGGAAGAACCCTGGCTGGTCGGCAAGAAAAGTCCACAGATTCATGTCAGATCAGGCTACCCAACTGGAAGATCGGCAAGTACATGGCCACTACCAGGCCACCTACCAGAACACCGAGGATCAGCACGATGGCTGGCTCCAGCAGACTGGTCAACTGCTCCAGCGCCTGCCCGACCTGCTCCTCGTAATGACAGGCCGCCTTGTTCAGCATCGCCTCCAGCGTGCCGCTGGACTCACCGATCGCCGTCAACTGCACCAGCAGTGGCGCGAACAACGGCTCCAGCGCCATCGCCTGATGCAGCCCCAAGCCATTGGCCATGCCTTGGCGCAACTGGCGAATCGCCCGCTCGTGCAAGGCATCGCCACTCGCCGCCGCAACGGTCTCCAGCGCATCGAGCAGCACCACCCCCGAACCATAGGCCGTCCCCAGGCTGCGTGCGAAACGCGCCAACGCCGCATGGCTCAACAACCGCCCGAACACCGGCACTCGCAGCGCTTGGCGAATCATCCACAACCGCCCCGGCAGATGCTCCCGGTACAGCTTGCGCAACGCCAGCCCCGCCACACCGAATACCCCCAGCACACCGAGCAGATGGCGCCCCAGCGCGTCAGACAATTCGATAACCCACCGGGTAAATGCAGGTAGCTCCTTACCCACCCCCGCAAACACCCCCTCGAAGCGTGGCACCACCTCCAGCAACAGCAACGCCGACACCCCAAGCCCCGTCAGCAGCAGAATCAGCGGATACAGCATCGCCTTGCGCACCCGGCGCCGCAGCGCCTGACGCCGCTCCAGCAGGTCTGCCAATTGTTCCAGCTGCCGATCCAGCGTCCCCGACTGCTCTCCGACCCGTACCAGGTTGCAGTACAACGCATCGAACCAACGCGGGTGCCGCTGCAACGCATCCGCCAACCCCAGCCCCGCAGAAACATCCTGCTGCAAGCGCCCCAGCAACCCCACCATCCCAGCGTCAGCACCACTGCGCCCCATCACCTCGAACGCCTGCAGCAGCGGCACTCCCGCCTTCAGCAGCGTCGCCAACTGACGCGAAAACCCCGGCGCATCCACCCTCTCCCGTCGCACCGGCAGTTTCCAGCCCCGCCCACCCGCAGGCCACACCCGCGCGCCCTCGATGCCCTGGCGTAACAACCCCGCCTGCACGAATGCCGGGCTACGTCCCAGCATCTGCCCACTGACCCGCGCCCCCTGCGCATCCACGCCCTGCCACGCATACAACCGAGTCGAACCCTTCATTCACCAGCTCCTTGCTACACCCCGACAAGCTCCGTAACAGCTTGCCGCGCCCCACCCAGGGCAGAAACTCCAGACGCCCACTAGAGTAGTCGAGCGGACATGACGTCCAGCCACGCAGGGGTGACAAAAGGTGTCCGTTGGGCTCTACTGCGCCCCAGCCGGCCCCGCCCCGCCCAGCGGCTCGCGGCCTGACCGAATCGACAAGGAACCTGTTATGAAAGGCCAACGCGGTATCACCCTCATCGAACTGATGATCGTCGTCGCGATCATCGGCATCCTCGCGACCATCGCGATCCCCATGTACACCAACCACCAGGCCCGCACCAAAGCAGCGGCCGGCCTCCTGGAAATCTCCGCGCTCAAGACCCCGATGGACCTGCGCCTGAACGAAGGCAAGGACGTCGCCGACGTTACCGCGCTGGGCGGGCAACCCACGACCAACCACTGCGCCATCGTCGCCAGCGGCAATGCCGCTGCAGGCACCGGCAGCATCGTCTGCACCCTCGCGGATGCGCCTGCGAACGTGGTGGGCAAGCGCCTGACACTGACCCGCGCGGCGACCGGGTGGGTGTGCAGCACCGACATCGAAGAGGATCTCGCGCCCAGCGGCTGTGCAGGTTCGGCGGGGCAGGGTGGGGCGCAGGGTAATAAGTGAAGGGAAACAGGGGTTTGCGTATGGATGGCGGCGGTGGTAGCTTTGCGGACACGCCGGTGTAGCTCAGTCGGTAGAGCAGCGCACTCGTAACGCGAAGGTCGCAGGTTCGATTCCTGTCTCCGGCACCAGAGACCAGTTTCCAGAAGTCTATGACTGTCTACGAAACACCCCGCAAAGCCCGCCTAGCGCGGGCTTTGTTGTTTCTGCCCGTCTTGCTCTGTCTCTGGGCATCTACGCGATTTAGGGATATGGTTAGGAATATCTCGGTTCGACAAGGAAACGTATCCCTATGGCGCGCACAGTGGTGCCTCTCACTGTAGTGGTCAACTCATCCCGGACACGGTTTTGAGTTTTTCTTCAGCTTTCGCCGGAGCCAGTCCATCGTTGAACTG
>NZ_JBXUNH010000010.1:0-215289 GCF_057197165.1 Pseudomonas sp. SYWMCR5 | reverse complement strand
GCTGCCGTGGAATTGCACACCTCAAATACATAGCTGAGTGCTCTGCCCATCGTTGGTTAGGTGGGGTTCATGGAGCGCTTACAGATGATCGCCTGCGCTACCAGTTCGAAGCGATTTCACGCATGCCTATGGAAGAGCAAGAACTGGTACGTGGTCTGCTTGATGCGGTGATTGTTAAACACCAGGTAGCCGGGGCCATTGCCCGTGCAGCAGGGCCAGCGACTAAAGGGAAGGAATAAACGAGCGGCTAAATAAAAGTCGAAAAATCAAAAGTCAGATAAAAAACACCGGCGCGAGGCCGGTGCTGGGTGGGATAGTGTGCTTGGACATGTCAGATCAGCTCGATACGAGACTTTTACAAATCAACATAAGCGTGACAATACCAATTTGACACTACCTCAAAAACATATCGATATCGTCTAGAGCATCCGCAATTTGCCCCGAGATGATATTGTCATCTAGATGTTCACGAAGAGCAATGAGTACTTTTTCTTTATCAAGCTGGCGGTGAATCCTTGCTATATGCCCAAGACAAGTTGCTGCAAGCCCTCTAACATCAGGGCTTTCGTCGCTGAGAAATTCTAAGCATTTATTCTGCACCCATCTCCAATCAGAATCATTTAAAGCAACGAAAACAAGTGCCTCACAAATACTCTTAACATCCCTCGAAGCAAAAGCTTTTTCTAAATCTAGCTTGTTATAAGATTTGGAGTCTTGATAGTTCATTATCGCTTCCCACCAGTAAGAATATTACCTTTACGATCAGCCATACCGGCCTGTTGCAGGGCTTTTTGCATGTCTGGATGCAAGTCACTCCAAGAGCGGACATGGCCGTGATAAGTCGTATCTAGCGTTTTGTCAAAAACAACAAATTCTTTAGAATCGTAGTCAATTCCGACTCGGCGAGGGGATGTTGGTTTAACTTGAATCGAAAAATCTAGCGCTTCTTGACCATTAACCGGAGCACGACTCTTAACTGCATTATCGACTTTCCCGTGGTAGGGAGCAGCTTCATAGTCCAATCGGCGCATGGCGCCTGCACTTTCACCGGCAGCTCCTGTCGCTTTTGCACCAACCCCACCATACAGCCCAGCCATATTAAGCGCTAGGGTAGCCGCCGCCAACAACCGCTCCCCCGTCTCCGGCACCTCCCCCGTGATCGGATTCGACGCCCCGGCCGTAACCAGCAGCTGGCAACCCGCGCCAACCAGCCCCAGCCCGCCACAGCCCTCCGCATACACCGACGCTAGCCACTGCTTCGCCTCGACCGCCCGGCGCTCCTGCACCATCAGGTTCTTCTGCTTTGCGCCTGCAGCTTCCGCATCGCTGACGGCTACCAGCTTCCACTCCTTGCCCGCGGCCGTCTCAACAACTTCATGGCTCACACGGCAATAACCATTGGCGGTCGCGCATGGAACGAGGTCGCCGGGTTTGTGCGTTAGCGAATTATCCGGCCCCATGTCAGAGGCGACGGCCACCGTCTCATGCTCAAGCACGCTCTCGCCCAGCTTGCGCAACTCACCAATCTTGTCCGCCAGAGCCTGGCAAGCACCGGAACTGCCAGCACCTCCCGGGCATTCCTGGGCGAACTGACGTTCCTTCTGCACGAGGTACATTCGCCCGTCCAGGGTTAGGTGGTTGTTCTCCACCGCATTCTTGCCTGCCTGAGACCCCGCCAACGCGCCGCTGCCATCCCCTCCTGCCACGGCACCCGCCAGACCAGAGGCCAAGGTCGCAAGCGCTGAAACGGTCTGTTTCTCCTCCTCGCTCAACTCACTTGGCGGCTTGCCTGGATACAGACGGGTAGCGATCAGCTCCCCTGTCACAGCACCCGCCGCACCCGCCGCCGCACCGCTCCCCTGGACCTGTGCGACCAGCGCACCCAGCACCGCATGGGCCATCAGCCGCGCGGCATCGTTGTCACCGGCCACCTGCTTGATCTGTTGCGCCAGATACGGCGCCGAAGCACCAGCCAGCGCGCCGGCCAGGTTGCCGCCAGCCAAACCTTGTAGCGCCGCCGTAACCGCCTGCGCGGCACGCTGCAGATCGCTGCCGGTACCGTAACGTTGCATAGCGTCCTGGTAGACACTGCTGTGGCGGACCTTCTCGGCATAGTCGCTTGCCGACTCGCTACCACGCTCACCCACGGCCCGCTTGGTCACCCGGCCACGGTCCAGATAATGGTTGGTGATGACCTTGAGCAGATCGTTGAGCTGACTGACGCCCAGGCACTGGCCAATGAACGGCGCCAACAGGCGCTCGCGTTCCCCCGGGGAAAGGCTGTCGGCGCCCTTCAGGGTAATGGTGCGGATGGTGAAGCAGCGGGTGTCTTCTCGCGACGGTGCCTCTACCTGCCCGGCGTCTTTGCCCGGCAGGGCGCGCAACTCGTCGAGACGGCGTTGCTGTTCTTCGAGCAGACGGTTCTGGCGTTCGCGGATCAGGTCCTGGTCGCCGGGCGAGGCGGCCTGGGCCTGGACGTGGCAGAAACTCAGAAACAGTGCACAGAGGGCCCATCCTTGCGCGTGCGATCTATCAACCGACATACCTTTCCCTGGAGCATGGCAAATTGGCGGGCGATGCTATTGCGCAATCACTACAGGGTCAATTGCCCAAAATCTGAAAATTTTAATGGTGCGAGGATGCCCCATCGCCCAAAAAACCGAGCAAACGCTCAAGGACAAGCCTTGTGGCTGAATCGTTACAGGCCATCGATGGTATGAACTTTCAGCGCCCGTCAAACCTCAACCGGATACCCCCGCCATGAGGCCAAGCCCATGAACACCCTGTGCCGCATCACCCTCTTCGCCAGCCTGTCCTGCGCCCTGCCCGCCTGGGCCTGCACACCGGAAGAAGCCACGCAAAAGCGCGAGGAACTGGCCAAGCTGGTGACACAACTGACCGAGCAGAACCCGCAGAAGGCCAAGGAGATCAACGATGAGCTCCAGGGCATGGATCTGGGGACGGCGAGCAAGGACTTGCCGGACAAATGCCAGCTGATCGACAAGCGGGTGAAGGAGTTGAAAGAGGCGGAGCAAAAGGCGGGCTGAATCAAGAAGCCTGACGCTCTTTGTGGGAGTGGCAGTTCGGCGCCCCGGCTTGTGCCGCGATCGGACGCGACGCGACCGCAAACCAGGCCGCCGGGATGTCTCTGGAACACCGCGGTGACTGGGTTGCGGCCGCTTCGCGCCCGATCGCGGCACGAGGCCGCTCCCACAGGGATGGGGGGTTATTCTGCCTTAGGCGTACGCTTTTTCAGCGGTGCCAGGCCATCGGCGCTGGCCAGCGGCGCGTTCGGGCGCGGCTTGGCGGTCGGCTTGCGCTTGGCGGCGGCCTTTTTGTCGCCGGTCTTCTTGTCGACCTTTTTCTTCTTCGCGCCAACCGCCTTGCCCGAAGCCTTGACCTTCTTCGGCCCGCTGTAGGTGCCCTTGACCTCCTTGATGACCCGGCGTTCGAACTGCTGCTTCAGGTAGCGCTCGATGCTCGACATCAGGTTCCAGTCGTTATGGGTGATCAGTGAGATCGCCAGGCCTTCGCCACCGGCACGGCCGGTACGGCCCACACGGTGCACGTACTCGTCACCACTGCGCGGCATGTCGAAGTTGATCACCAGGTCCAGGCCGTCGATGTCCAGGCCACGGGCCGCCACGTCGGTGGCTACCAGCACTTTGGAGCTGCCCTGCTTGAAGCGCTCGATGGCCAGCTTGCGGTCCTTCTGGTCCTTCTCGCCATGCAGGACGAAGGCCTTCACGTCCTTGGCCACCAGGTGACCGTAGATGCGGTCGGCCAGGGCGCGGGTGTTGGTGAAGATGATCGCCTTGTCGAAGGTCTCGTTGGCCAGCAGCCACTGCACGATCGCTTCTTTATGCTGGTCGTGGTCGGCGGTGATGATCTGCTGACGGGTGCCTTCGGCCAGTTGCGAGACGCTGTTGAGCATCAGGTGCTCAGGGTCTTTCAATACCTTGCCGATGATGTCGCGCAGCGCTGCACCGCCGGTGGTGGCGGAGAACAGCAGGGTCTGCTCGCGGTTCTCGCACTCCTTGCACAGGCGCTCCATGTCTTCGGCAAAGCCCATGTCGAGCATGCGGTCGGCTTCGTCGAGGATCATCACCTGCACGTGCGAGAGGTCGAGGTTGCCCGCGTTGAGGTGCTCGAGCAAACGGCCCGGGGTGCCGATCAGCACGTCCGGCACCTTGCGCAGCATCGCGGCCTGCTCCTTGAAGTCTTCGCCGCCAGTGACCAGGCCAGACTTGATGTAGGTGAACTGCGAGAACAGCTGCACCTGCTTGAGGGTCTGCTGGGCCAGCTCGCGGGTCGGCAGCAGGATCAGCGCACGGATCTCGACCCGCGGCCCGCTCAGGTCGACCAGGCGGTTGAGCAGCGGCAGCACGAAGGCTGCGGTCTTGCCGCTGCCGGTCTGCGCCGTGACCCGCAGGTCACGCCCTTGCAGGGCCAGGGGAATGGCCGCCGCCTGCACCGGGGTCGGCTCGACAAATTTAAGCTCGGCCACGGCTTTGAGCAGGCGTTCGTGCAGGGCGAATTGGGAAAACACGGGTGTACCTCAGACAGATGCGGACAATTCGGTTGCATAGGGTAACGTTTTCCGTGGCCAGAGCCGAGTTTCTTTTGGCACCATCAGCGACTTCCGCGCATCGACTGCGCTTCGTTTACTGTGAATATCGGCCTTATCCCATGGACATCCAACGACTCTGGCACGACACCCTCGACCTCTGGGGCGTTCTCGACCAACATCCACTGCTGCACGCGGCCCTCGGCCTTGGCGTGCTGTTGCTGGTATCGCTGCTGGTAGGCCGCCTGGCACGCCTGCTGGTGGTGCACGTCAGCCGTCTGCTGGCCCGTCAGCCCACGCTCCGGTGGCTCGATGACCTGCGCGACAACAAGGTACTGCAGCGCCTGGCGCAGACCACGCCGTCACTGGTGGTGCAGTTCGGCCTGCGCCTGGTGCCGGAGTTGTCCGATACCGCGCAGCATTTCCTGGGCAACCTTGCGCTGGCCTTCACCCTGCTGTTCATGACCCTGGCGGTGTCGTGCCTGCTCGACGCCCTGCTGGACATCTACGCCCGCACCGAACACGCACGCACCCGCTCGATCAAGGGCTATGTGCAACTGGCGAAGATGGCGCTGTGGGTGTTCAGTGCCATCGTCATCGTCGCCACCCTGATCGACCGCTCGCCGCTGTTGCTGCTGTCGGGCCTGGGTGCAATGTCGGCGGTGCTGCTGTTGGTGTACAAGGATACGTTGCTGTCGTTCGTTGCCAGCGTGCAGTTGACCAGCAACGACATGCTGCACGTTGGCGACTGGATCGAGATGCCCCAGGTCGGCGCCGATGGCGATGTGATCGACATCACCCTGCACACGGTCAAGGTGCAGAACCACCCGTGAGTTTTCACCGATTGACTGATCCCTGTGAGTTCTTCAAAAAAATGGACAGCCTTGTCTTCAAGAATTCTTACTAGCAAGACGGCAAGCGCCCATCTCCTTCGTTTCGTCAACAGGCTGTGCTGGTAGTCCAAGATTACGGCTATAGGCCAGCGTTCCCCTTCCTCTATAAACCACCAGAAATGCATTAAGGCTGGTGCGTGCTCCTAGGCCTCTCAGGTCACTTACTCAAATGTCGGCCCGCCTATGGCTCCAGGCCTTCGGTTAATGAACCCTGGCCTAGTGTCCATTTTTCACAACGGGTGCGAGGGAGTTACAGCGTGAGTCAGATTTCAACCTGAGCTGTGCGAGACCTCGGAATACTCATCACTGGCCGAACAAGCCAGCGAGACCATGACGGCATAGTTTTTCGCGAGCTCGTGGAAGCGTGTCACGATCCGACGGTTCTCATTCAGCCAGCCCAAAATGCGCTCGATGATGTTGCGCTGCAGATTCTTGAGCCGATCAACAAGCCTGGCATGGGCTTGGGCTTGGGCTTGGGCGTCGTAGCCCTTGTCGGCAAACAACCACTTGCAGCGTCTACCTAGGCGGCCACGTTGGGCCGATGGAATGCTGAGTTCGTCCAGCAATGGTTGCGCGTGGGTGGAAGCGCAACGGTGTCCCGTTGGCGACGCAGAGCATGAGGATTTGGCTGTCATGCCACTGCGACTGCGGCATAAAGCGTGATCGGCATGCTCGTCGCCCCTCTCTGCTTTCCGAGCGCCAGATGAGGCTCGGGTTGCATGAACTGCGGTCGAGTCGATCATCAAGGTCTGCAGATCGATTGAGCCTTCCTCACTCAATTTCAGGCGGAAGCCTTTGAGCACCTGATCGAATGTCCCCAATTTGCGCCAGCCCCGAAAAATTTGATACACCGTTGACCATGGGCCGCAGCGCTCCGGCATGTCTCGCCGGCCAGTGCTCGAGCAGAGTACCCAAAGCACGCCATCTAGCATCAGTCGGTTACTCAGCCTGCGCCGCCCGCAACCACGGGTTTCAATGTAGAGACCGGAAACCACTGCCCAGGCTTCGTCAGAGAGTTTGTAACGCCATGCCATCACGGAATTCCCTTCCGTCGATGGCGGGTGCCTCTACAAAATCTCTGCGTTCGAGAGGCGCCGACTGGGTTTCTCGGTGTTCCGGACAGAGCCTAGATCGCCAGTGAGCGCCGCCCTTGCTTTGGTAGGTCGGAGTGCACCCTTCTAGTCTTGGAGCCGCACCCACAACACCACACCTTCCTGACGATGGCTTCGTCTCAGAGCCCTCTCTCCAGCAGCCGGTTTGGCAACCGTTGGTCACCAATCAAGGCTTTTTTATTTTAGATAACATAACACCCAGCTATTGATCTTTCTATTGAAAATCTGTCGCATATATATACATCCAATCGCCCCCATCTCACCTTTAAGCCAGCTGTCAAAAACCTCAAACCCTAGAGCCGTAAGGGCTGAGAGAAAAGCGCTAAACAAGACACAATAAAGCGAACAAAAAATTAAATTGTCAATTAATAAAATATTATTGGAGAAAACTCAAAAAACCGCCTTAGAGGATACTAACAGCATACTTTGAATGATGCTTGACAGTGATAGCTCTAGAACTTTAAATCCCCTACCCGAAGCCACCCTGCCCGTGTAAACATGCCTGCAGCAGTCAACCGACAACCTCGCCAGACTCCATACAGGAAGTATCGATTTGTAGTGCTTCCTCGCATCTCCGTATTCAAGGCCGAAAAAGCTGCAAACGATGAAGTACCAGAAGCGGCGGCTATCATCCAAGGTAAATACGTTATCCGACCGTTCAAGAGCGATTCGGGGAAGTACGAACTGAGGAACGTGCCGGTTATTCTTAAACCAGACGGCACCATATGGCACCACGGGTCTCTTTACATTCTGTCAAGAGCGTCAGAGTACAACCCTCCTTCTGACCAGACTCTGAGATCGTATGCAAAGGGCTTAGTAGATTTCATAAATACGTTGTCCGCTGATCAAATAGACTATCTTTCAACCCCACTCAGAAAGAGCATTCGGCCTACTTACCATTACAGAGCCGAACTTGAAGAACGGATAAACGGCAACTTACTTGCAGTTTCTACGGCCAATTCTCGCATTAGTGCAGTAGTAAATTTCTATCGCTGGATGAAAAACCGTTTTGATTACCACCCCACTCAAGATCTTTGGATTGAGGTAAAGAAATACATTCGCTACACCAATCAACAAGGATTTAGTAGCGGCAGAGAAGTCACCGTCACAGATCTCCACATAAAACAATCAAAAGAAGTCAATACAGGTAAGTACATTATAGATGGCGGCAAGCTATATCCATATTGCCAAGAGCAACAACGTACACTCGTCAGAATTCTTTTCGAAACACAAAACACAGAGATGATTCTTAGCTTCCTTGTTGCACTCACAAGCGGAGCACGCTCGCTGGCAACATACACCCTAAGAACCACTGACATAATAAATCCCGAATTAGTGAAAGGGACAGAAGTAGCCATAAGCATAGGGCACCGCACCACCGTCGATAACAAAAACGATAAGCTAATGAATATTTATGTTCCATCATGGCTAAACCGTCTCATTTACACATACATAAATTCTGAACGATATAAAAAAAGAGCTTCTAAGGCGGGCCAACCAACAGATGGCGCTCAATATGTATTCCTCACATCTCGTGGAAACCCGTTTCACATTGCGAAAAGCGACATGAGGAGAGGACAGGACAACCCGATCCAAGAAGGGAACTCTGTTCGAAAATTCGTTTCCGAGACGCTTCAACCTGCTCTAAACAAACTTGAATCACCATTCAAGTTTCGCTTTCACAACCTGAGGGCGTGTTTCGGCATGAACCTCCTTGAGCAAAAGCTTAAAGGTTTGCCAGCAGACTCAGTTGCTTACACACGAGCACTAGGAAAAGTCCAACAGCGCATGGGGCATGCCGAAAGAAGCACCACGGAAAGGTATCTGAATTATCTCGAAGATAAAGAATTGGCATTCGAAGCCCAAAGCATGTTTGAGCAACACTTGCAGAGAATATCGGAGAACCATGTATACAGTTAAGATCAAGTCGTATCTACGCCAGGGCTCCGGCATCACCATTGTGGATATTGACAAGCTCTCCCTACAAGAAATCGATGCCAAAATTGATGAATTAGGGATTCATAGAGTTGCCTTTGCGACTAAAGATGAAGCTGTGTTCCATGTAGGGTCACATTGCTTTCGCAACCGCTATCGTATAGCGAACACCTCATTATATCAGTGCCAGAAATTCGACCTAGACGAAAACAGGTGCAAAGCGTTTGATGGCTGGGCAAGAAACGCCGTTACGGCGGTCAAAACAGGTGCGATCAGCCAGTCTACTTTCATTTCAAATGCACGAGAACTCAATATGTTCCTCTGCTGGAGTTACGAAAACGGATACCCGGATTTATTTGATAACGTTGAGATGTACTACGAAGCTTATTCAGAATACTCAAATTACATTTACGAAATACACATGGGCGGGACATACTCATATCATACCGCCATACTAAAACAAAGCGCCCCCTTTACCGTACTTTACTGGTTCTTCCCAGAGACAACCATTAACTTCAAGCAAGCCCTTCCGAAGGTGCCTATTGGCCGCCAATACACACCAACACCTGTACCTTCAGAAAAAGAAGTCGCTCATGGGCTAGGGTTGTGCACTGAAATCTTCAAGGAACTTGCGGATGCTTTACTGAATGGATGGAAGTACCCATTTAAAGTTAATTTAATGGACGAAAATCTTTGGGTATTTCCTGTCCAATGGTTATGCCACACGCGGAGAGCACAGCCACCTGAATTCATCACAGCGCTTTGGCACTACAAGACAGGCACTTTAATACCGCAGACGGATAGATATCGCATTGAGCGTTATTACCGAGCCTTAGAAACAATCGAAAATGAGAATAAAGATCCCTATGTGCTAACTGCTCACAGACAGCGCCTCGGCAAGTGGGCACATGATAGCTTTCTATTAATGTTTGCAGCCAACACCGGTATGAACGAACAGCAGATAAGAGACCTGGAATGGTTAACCGGTGAGTACGAGATCACCCCGAGCGTGCAAGGCTTCAGAACGGTGAAATGGCGAGCGGGAAGAAAAGTACAGAGTTTCACTATCACAACTCGCTTTGTGAAAGATTTTGAGATTTTCTTGAAACTAAGAGCATTCCTCACAAGGGATAGGCCAAGCAAATCCCTGTTCCTTCAAATTTCGATTTCACTTGAGAAGCGGTGGCGACCGTTGCAACCTAACGCTCTTAGAAAACTAGGGGATTCCATCCGAGAAATCTTAGACGAAAACTTTCCTTACTTAAGCTACCGTAAACTCAGGCTATACAAATATAACTACCTACTGAAAGAGTTCGGTGTTGTAGCTGCCAACCAAATCATGCAGAGCAGTGTTGGCACAATCGCAAAGGCGTATTCAACCGCTGCCGATGACGTGGCCATCAAAGAAGTTAGTGCTTATTACAATTTATTTTCAAAAGCGCACAAGAAAAATCGGAAAAGACGAAAACAAATAAGCATTCCGCCAGGACACTGCATTGAATCTGGAAACGCAATTCCGTTAGTTGAAATCGACCATCCAGTGGTCGAACCGTCGTGCAGCAATTTTATCACATGCCTGTTTTGCGAACACTTTGTTGCCCACGCCACAAATAACGACATCCGAAAACTGATCAGCCTCCGATATTTCCTTGAGCAAATACGAAGCCAGTCCGTTTCAGCTGAAGAATTCGAAAACCTGAATGGAGCGACTATGCAAAAAATCAACTACATCATTGGAAAGCTGCGAGACATCTCCACAGAGATTAGCGACTCGATAGACCAGATTGAAAAAGAGGTATTTACCAACGAAATCCTAACCGACTACTGGGCCGCACTTCTTGACAACCTAGTACGCATTGGAGCGATCAAATGAAATCGACTAACGCTCGCAAACACGTCAACAACGGCAACGATGCTTACCTAAATATGGAAGTATCCGAGATTAATGACGACACGGTCATCAGCCGTGACAAAGACGGCCACATAATTTCGATCCTTGCTCACAACAAATGGACTACACCTCAGCTAAGCAATCATCATCTCAAGGAGTCTACTATATGCTTCTCCAAATTCAGCACAAAAAACAAAATAGAGATTGAAAGCCTAGCTCAGGTAAAAAAAATAATCTGTACACAGATTTTTCGTCCGTCTAGGAGAACAGGCTCTTACCCTAGCCACGACGGTGTTATGTCAAACCTTGGAGCTCTTCGTAAAGTCCACGCATTCGCTTCAGAGAAAGGAATGACAGTAGCAGAACTTTTTGAGAACCCAATTGAGTTCGGGGACTATATTCGAGAGGTTGAATCGCTAATTAATCTCCGAATCCTCCAAACCATGCTCAACAAAGTCGTTGAAGATTTCATCCACCCGGTCTCCCCACTCGCTCTCAAGCTAATAGATCAACTTATCCGAGAGTCCAATGACGAGTCAGAGCAACACCCAGTTATCCCAGGCCGTATCCTATTTGAGAAAATTTCAAACTACAAAGAGATTTTAGAGGAATATAACTCGATTGCTGAAAATATTGAAGAACTTAACCAGCGAGTTGCAGCCAACCCTTACTACGGCAGGATGAAACAAATATCCAAAAATCCAGCGCTGCCTAACGTGCCTTTTAGCCAAGCCATAGATGAGTGCGGCCTCACCAAATTAAGCGAAAAATACAACTTCAATCAACTAGCAAACGTCGGAAACTATCTCAACCGCTGTTACTATGCGGCCAAAATGCTTATACATACATTTACAGCAATGCGGGAACGAGAAGCGTACCTATTGAAGGAGAACTGCATTGAGAAAATCTCAAAAGACACCTATATAGTGCATGGCCTAACAATAAAACTAACGAAGCTGCCTCGCCCAGCCAAATGGATAACTTCCGCAGACATTCTCTACCCTTACGAAACAGCCATGAGAATCACACAGCTCATCAAGCAGCACATGCCAAAATACGTCAACACCCAGGATCTCTTATTTCTATCGGTCACTTACTTGCCAACCTCTAATTACTATAATAAAAAGTCTAAATCAACAAAACTAACTCAAGTTATGCTTGCCCCTTCTAAATGGGAAGAAACCTTTCCAGCCACGATTATCAATCCCGAAGATTTTAATGAGCTATTGATGCTGGATCCTCTCAGGGACTGGCAATCTCAGCCTGAATTCCAACCGGGTGAAAATTGGCGATTAACCACCCACCAGTTCAGACGCTCAATGGCAGTATATGCTGCACAAAGTGGCTTGGTATCGCTGCCCTCCTTAAAACGGATGTTACAACATACCCTGCTGCAAATGTCACTGTACTACACCAAAGGTTTTGCCACAGCTAAATACCTATTCGAGGATCTAAATCCTGAAACCGCCAAATACTTTAGAGAGCAAGCAGTACCAGCAGAAGCCAGTTTGTTCTTGAAAGATGTCATCATGGAAGAAGCAACGCTTCATGGCGCTGCAGGAACTTTCTATGAGCGTAACGTTAAAGATTCGTTCCTGGGCAACATCGCTACCAATTTCGCAGAAACTCTGAAAAAAGTAAAACAGGGGTTACTTTCCTACAAAGAAACTATTCTGGGTGGTTGCCTCAAGGTAGGCGAATGCTTCGAGCGTGCGCATCACAATTATGTCGCCTGCCTCAACTGCAGCAACGCCTGCATTAAAGAAAAGAAGCTTGACCAAGCGGTCTTAATACAAGTGAAAATTATCGAAAGCCTCCCCAAAGGTACGTTCGCGTACAACATAGAGCAGACCAAGCTCAGCATGCTTCAGCGCATCAAAGACAAGATCTCACAGGTGATCGCATGACATCCAATACTCTCAAGCTTTATCAAGCAGCTCTCGAGCGACTGGTTAGCAATCAATCTGTTTCATCAGGCCTAAAAATTAGTTGCGACGAGTTGGCTAAAGCGGCATGCCGTAAAAAGACTTCATCCAGACACGAAGATAACGCTTCCGCAGCATCAATTTCAAATTCCCAGTCACAACTTACTCAGACCGTTAAGGATGACCTGACCTCATGATTTCAGATGTCGTTCGTCAGTATGAAGAAGCCCTTCAGCGGCTGATTGATAATAAGCCAAATATTTTGCCACCAGGCAGCAAGATCACTATCAATAATGTGGCTTTGGAAGCTGGGCGCGGAAAAGGCTCCATCAGAAAAGATCGCGATTGCTTCAAACCACTACGAGAAAATACCAAGGCAGCCGCAGCCAAACAAAAAAAGGAAAATAGCGCCAAACCCAACAAGGGAGCAGAAAAATTGTTCAAAGACCTATATCACGACAGCTTGGCCAGGGAGTTGATGCTCATTTCTCAGATTGATGAGCTGCAGAAAGATCTCTCGGCGCTGAGCAATGTGACCAACATTGCCACACAGAAAGAAAAGAACAGAAAGGCTGCGGAGAAATGAAGGCCCTGGAGACAATCCTCAATTTTTTGTGGGCGGATAAACGAAGCGCCTGGGAGAAGAAGCGAGAACGACTTTTCATCGATGCCGTCAACAAGTTGCAAAACTACTATGTGACTGAACGAGGTGGGCTTTCGATGGATCCTGAAGAGGCCAGGGAGGCTGTCCTCCGCTTCGCTCAACCGCAGGATGCATTGCCTGATGCAATTTCTGATACGACGCCAAAGAGCTTGCTCTCTGAACGTCATGCGTGGACGCGCCTGGATGAGGAGTCCGCGATGCGCTACACGCTCCTCGTTTCTGAAAATGGCCTCTTTTCTATTGTAAGCGCAGAGCGAGTTTCAACCACCACTTCCTTCGATGAATCCCAGGCTGGTCGACCTGCTTTGGAGAGCATCGGGAAAGCTGTTACGAGCATGGAGCTGAAATGGCATGCCAGCCTCAAGTCAGCAGTCCAGGCCTATGAGTACGAACTGAAGGGAGTGAACTGATGGGCGGAAAACGAAAGCCATTTATTACCACCAAGGCGATCAGCGAGGCCATCGTGTGGTCGGGCAAAACAAAAGGATGGAATCAGCAACTGACTCAAGAGGTGTGGGAGTTATCGTCTCTCCATCTGTCAGAGGATGTGATTCGAAGCGCTTTTTCCCCGATACTCTCAAAGCCTACTGTTTCAGCGCTATTCAACCGAAATGTGTACACCGTCTCAGGGAAAGAAGAGCTTCAATTCGAGTGCCCACCAAGCGCTATCAGCAATCCTTGCTACATCCTAAGTGAGATGCTGCGCGATCTGATCCAGAAGCAATGGCCTATGGACAGGCTGCCTCCAATCGACACCGAATGGAATGACTTTAATGAGGCTCTTTTCGAGACACTCTTTGATTTGGGATTTTCATCGCGTCGCTTGAGAGGCCGGAAACTTGAGCAAGATATGGGTATTTGAGTTGAAAACGGTGGGCTGTCGGGGTAGTCTTACTGAGTCCACGAGGACTAGGATTACCTGGACTCCTGCGGTCAGCCTGCAAAGCTAATGTTCCAGGCTAGAACACCCTACTCAACCCATGTGTAATGAATGCTTGTCGTTTAAGCTGACAGCGACGCCTTAAGCATTCATAGTCATGCATATAGGTTGAGTAGGTTCTAAAGTACACGTCATGTACTACTTACCCTCATCCGGTTTTACGTGCATGCCTGTGGAGTTCCAGGTGGGCCATTTCACGCTTCCACTCGCTGACAAACTTCTCCCAGTCCCGGTAGTACGTGCCTTCCACTAGGCGTGTTGATCCCCGGCTCGCACAGTGAAAGCGTTCTCGCCATGGCTGCGGAATGTCTAGGTCGCGCACAATCAAGGTTCCGTCTGGCCTTTCGGTGGACGGTACTGATGGGAGTGAGCCTCGTTGTTCTTGGGGATCGATGTCATCGAGGATGGCTAGGACGTCAGTGGCTCGTGGATCACCAGGTGTGAGATCTGCGAGCGACCACAGTGCTTTCCTCCATGCGGTTTCGCGAAGGTGCAGATCCTCATCACTGGCCATGGCGTGGATCCCTAGTCGGACTTGTGACCGAGCCCGCCCTCGCCGGCAAGCCTTTCTTCGACGAACTCGATGGACATCTCCAGCTCCTCCTCGGCTTCCTTGAAGACCGAATTGAGGGATGGGTGAGCACCGGAGGCGCGGAGCTTTCCTAGCAACTTCAGGAGTTCTCGGCCCTGGCTCATCGGCATTTGAATGCTGCAGTACACGGTGTCGTTGGCATCTCTGCTCATGGGATCTCCAAAAATTAGTCGTGGTCGGGCGCGCCCTGGCGGGTCGGCTGTCGTGAACCAAGCCGCTCGCCTGGTGGCGGCGTCTCGGCCCTGCGGGCTTCCATCCTCGCGCCTGCGCGCTCCGCTTGCCGACGAAGCCCTCACACCAAGTCACTGGCTCTCTCACTCTCCAGCCAATGCCATCGAGATCTGGTCTCTACATAATTTTCAGTACGTCACTTTCTATGCCTAGTAATATCGAAAAAATGTTAAACCTCACAATTATCAACACCTCCACTAATGTTGTCTAGCGCA
The DNA here is from genome assembly GCF_057197165.1 of Pseudomonas sp. SYWMCR5. Lineage (NCBI taxonomy): Bacteria > Pseudomonadati > Pseudomonadota > Gammaproteobacteria > Pseudomonadales > Pseudomonadaceae > Pseudomonas > Pseudomonas sp. SYWMCR5. Next base: position 200,324 of record NZ_JBXUNH010000010.1, on the reverse strand, counting down.
ACTAAGGGTATGCCAACTGCATACCCTGAAGTTCACTCGACAGCGACATAAACGCTTGATAGCCTTCATCAAGGTTACTCACCAATTTCAATCTTTCGGCTCCTCTAAGTTCACACTCAGCACATCAAGAATATGGACACACCAACCGAGATCACCCTCGCAGAGTTCAGAGAACGCTATCCGCTGCTGTTCTCTGACCCATCTGTGGATGACATCTACTGCAGCCGTGGATGGCGTGACCTTCTGGTTTCCCTGTGCGACACGCTTCAGGCGCACTTGGATCGGCATCCAGAGGTGCCACAGGTCGTGGCGGCACAGGTGAAGTCAAAGTTTGGCGAGCTGCATTTCTTCTATGACGGTGGCGATAGCTACTGCATGGGTGCTGTTGCCCTTGCCGAACAGATGTCGCTGAAGACCTGCGAGCAGTGCGGTGCGCCCGGCAAGCTCTCCACTGGCAGGTGGGTAAGTACGCTCTGCCCTATGCACGATGGCAGCCCCCATGCAGGAGAAAGCTAGTGCCCAAGATTATCAAACTCAGCCAGGCGCGGAGGCGCTTTCGACGGCTCGCCGCGCTCGTCGTAAAAAGGCACTCATTCATCATCACCAAGCACGGTAAACCCTATCTGTTCATGGATGCACCCGAGCAATGGAACAATCCAAAGTCTGGAAATTCCAGGGAAGGAGTACCTTTGTACTCCTCTGTAGAACAGCTTTACCAGGCGCACCACGGCCCAGAGCTGTGATCGAGGATAAGAGACATGAGCGAGGGGAGTGTGAACTCACTCACGGCACGTGAGGTTTCTCAGGTTCTGCGAGAGGTCGTGTTCGGTCGAAGCCAGATGCGAAAGACCGGGCACCAGAGATGGGACGAGATGTTTGTCGGCCTTTTCGTGATCGACATCGAAGGTTGGCGCATCACCGTTTTCAATGACTGTGATGAGCTGGACTACTGCGAGCGGTGCGAAAGCCCGGATGGGCGGGTTTGGTGTTTCGACCCTGGTGATCGATACGGGACAGATCCGATTGCCCTGCTCAGCATCTGGGAGCACGAAACGCTTCAGAGCCTGCTGAGATCGCTTTGAGAGTGGTCACGCCGTGCGCGAGCAGCCGCTTTCCACGGAAGGATCGCCTCCCTGTTTGAAATACACCAATCTCTTCGCAGCAGGTCATGTGCTCACTCTGGAGGCTGTGATTCGCCCCCTACCGAATGCATCTGGTGCTTTCAATTTCGGTCGCGTGCGTTTCCAGCACCTTCTGCTAGTCCTGCCACAGCAATACCAAATCAGCGCTACTCATAGTGTCCCCATTTGGGAACATTAAGCTCAAAAAACACGTTAATAATCCCATTCGGGGACATTACATGACGCGCTGCCAGCACCTCTTGCGCCCCCCTGTCAGGTAAAATATTGGGGGTTTTAGACTGATTTTTTGGAGCGCCTGCAGCATATGCCTCATCTGCTCAAACTTGCCCAGAACCTGGTCGGTCGTGACTTCGTCGTAGGTGACATCCACTTCAAAAGCATCGAGCTTCACAAGGGCCTCAAGGCGCTTGGATTCGACCAGTCCGTCGACCGCCTGATCGCCGTGGGAGACCTCATTGATCGTGGCCCAGGTATGTTTGATGGACTGAAGCTCTTGGGCGAGCCCTGGTTCTTCACGGTCAGGGGCAATCACGAGCAAATGCTCATCGATGCCTATCGCGAAAACCCCGCTCTCCCCTACTCTGCCCATGGTGCGCGATGGTGGCTGACGATAGACGACGGCTCGAAGCCCATGATCATCGAAAAGCTGGAAAGCTTGCCGCTGGCTATCGAGCTGGAAACAGCACAAGGCCTGGTCGGCGTAGTGCACGCGGATGTGCCTGTAGGGCTGAGCTGGGATGACTTCACCAATAGCCTTGATAACCCACAGCTTCAAGACGTTGCCCTGTGGGGCCGCGAGCGGATCAAAAAACATCACCGTGGAGGTGTCTCAGGGGCATGGCGCGTTTGCGTCGGCCACACCTGGATACCGTATGCACTTCGACTCGGGAATGTCCTTGCCCTGGATGTAACGGGTGGCGGTAATGGCGCTTTGGCGATCTACTCCGTGCAGGACGACACCATCTACGTCGACGGTGTGCCTGTAGGCCTTGATCAAGTTAATCGACTTGGTGAGCAGTTGATTGAGCTTGAGGGATCGTTGACCTCACTGAAGACCCTAGTGCACGCAAACAAGCTGCTCGAGTCCCAGATCGCTAGCCGTGAAGCCGAAGTCCGAGCGAAGCAGATCAGCTCCGCCTGGCTGAACGTGGCTGACGAGATCGCCGGCATGCAGCAGTTGGTGAATGCTCTCCATGGATTGAGTCTTCTCTCTGGGGAGCGCCGCTCGGCCAAACTGGAAGAGCTACACGGTCGATACGCGGGCACACCTACTGGTGATTTACTCGTTCGGCTCTTCGGCCCTAGAAGTGCAAACTGATGACCTCGTAGACGATGATCGGGCGTGCCCTAACGGGAGCCGGCTGTCGTAAACCGAGTCATCGCCTGACGTCGATGTCTCGGCCCTGCGGGCTTTCATCCGGCACGCCTGCGCGCTCCGCTTGCTGTAAAGCGATTGACCGAATTCAGCGATCTGCCCCCGAAGCCGAGGCACGACGAATACCCCCCGCGAGTTAAATCGGAAAAAATATCCGAAAAATGTGAACGTATTTGCCCCGGCATCCCCAGCGCAGCAACGGCTGCAGGGCATAATGAAATCCGAAAAAATGTTCGCTCACTGACGCTGGTTCGAACTCGACGGCACTCTGAGTTGATCTCAGGCCATCTGCTAATGCCCCTCTTTGGCGGGGCCGGCCATTACCTGAAGCTGGTAATCAGTGACCGCTTGAAATCGATGCTCTGCCATTTCCCTGGGGCGTTCCAGCTCTACTCCAGATAGGCCCATCTCGACTTGATTTGCCACCGGGGCCATCGCCTTAGCGGGCCCCGGATTGGATGAAGCGCTACTCACCCCACCAGGCCTTCATCACTCTCTGAATGACTGCCCTGAAGAGCTCTCTGAACAGTGCTCGTGCCGCCTGCTCTGCCAACCATTGCCCTGCCGATTTAAGTCCTTGCATTGCCCTACTCCTCATAAATTTGATTTCAATGAACGCGCCTTCGTCACAAGGTCGGTACTTCCCACCTGCTCAGTGAGCTGCGAGGAGATGGCCAATAATGAGCCCTTGCAAGGAGGGCTTTGAGGTGGGGTTTGCATGGTTTCACGCTTTGGATCGAAGCCAAGGTCATCGCTGGGATGCCGTTAGGGCACCCATCCAAGAGCCAGACAGCAATCACATTTGAGAGGTGAGAATTCATAACTGAGTCCACATTCCCCCCCCCCGACAGCGACCTGTTCATGGATCACGTGCCTGACCAGAGCGCTCTTCACCTCTCGGTAGTCGCCCTCCACAAACATGAGCCTAAAAAGCTGATGCCCTATACCTAGAGCTTGGTGTAGCCTATCGCCATCACTCATTCCAAGGAACGGCATGCCAAGCGAATTAACTCGAGACTGAACACCGGAATCAAACAATACAGCCGGAAATATTAAATTATTCCGTACATTGAAAACAGGCACGTATAATTAGGCACATTAATGAGCAGATTGATTGTAGTAAAAGGCGAACCCAACAACTTCAACTCAGAGCTTGGCGTTGTGATACCGATTGGCTCACAAGACATGGAAGGTAATTTTACACCCGTATCAATTGATGATTACCCCAACACCGGAATCTTCATATCAAAAGGCTACAGCAAAATCGATGAGAATTTTAAAGAAAACGAACTATTCATACTTAGAGACATTCAGCCCACAGATAACGACTGGGAAGCAAATCGTCGACTTCAGAAATACTATGCGTTAGGGGATTGGGCCGAACACCTTGAACACAACCTACTAATTCCCATTTTTGACATGCCACCTCCCGATCTAGCTACGGGGGTATGTGAGCCCAGTCGTGACCTGCCAAAAGGTAGTATTTTCTTTGCCGAACATGATGAGCAAATTTATGGCCCGTTTGTAGCTTCCCGAGAAGATGAGGCTTGGATTGCATCTCCACTCACGGGTCAGTCTCCACTGAATCTTCCAAACGATCACATAGCCAAATTCAATACTCTCGACCTTACGCCTGGCAGCGACTTCGTAGCCTTTGATATTGGTGGCCGAAAGAACAAATTCATTACATCATTAAAACGACTTGGCAAAATAAACTCTGAAAAGATTGACTACATTACAGATGCGAAGCTTGTAAAAGTTTTCGCCAAATCTGGCTTCGCTAAAGACATTCCGGGGCTTGGCAAACAAGAAGCGAACAAGCTAATTCAGCAGCTAGATGCATATCGAAAAAAATCCAAGACCAAAGATAATAGCCCTCGACTTGCTCGCTTGGAAAAAGTATTACCTGAATTCTTGAACGCAGCTGACTACGGCAAAGAAATCATAGAGCGCTTCTTGCTTGACAACATTGAGGGAAGGCGCTATCTAGACAACTTCTTTTCCGAGCACCGGGATATTCTGGTAAAAGAAAAACTAGATGAGATCGAAAAACAAACCCAAATCAAGAAAGATGAATCAACTAAAGAACTCAATGAGTTAACTAGGCAAATCGAGGTCAAAAACAAGCAACTTATTGACATCGGACGCAAGGTCGACGATGAGAGAGCGAACGCGGAAATCGCAGTCAAAAAAATACAAGCACAAACTGAAGAGCAGGCGCACCAGAGCTTACTAGCCAAACAGAAAGAACTTACAACCAAGAATCTTCAGCTTGAAGAAGATGGGAAAAATCTTAGCCTCAAGTGCTCTGAGATTGAGTCCCGCTACAGCGACTTGAGCACCATTGTAAAACTGAAAGAAGAGATTCAGTACCTACGACGTGTACAGGATGACTTGAACAAAGCGAACATAGAAGTAGAGCGCACCGTCCAAAGTCAAAGAAGCCTCGTGGCTCACCCGGACTTGAGCACCAGACTTACAGAGCTTAAAACTTTGCTACAGATGCTGAATGGACAACCAGCACTTAGAACCGAACAACCTATATACCATACAATCAAAGCAGCACCATCCAAGCTTACAAAAGACAACCGATCCGCTTTTATTTCACACCTATCCGCTCAATTCCAAGACGAAGATGGTCGCCCATTGACGTTCGAAGAGACGGCAACCCTACTAATCTGTTTGAGCCAATCATTCCTCACGATTTTCACCGGCCCACCTGGCACTGGAAAAACTTCTACTGCTGTGAGACTTGCCAAGTATCTTCGACTTTACGAAGAGGACGAAGCAAACCAAATATCAAACTTCCTCAGCATCCCAGTAGGTAGAGGGTGGGTAGCCACCAGAGACATACTTGGCTTCTTCAACAGTTTAAAAGGCGTATATCAACCTTCGCGCTCTGGACTGTATCAGTTCCTTAAGTCTGATTCCGAGAGTGCAATCAATTTCACAAAACTCGTTTTACTAGACGAAGCCAATCTTTCTAGCGTGGAACATTACTGGTCTGACTTCCTCGGAATGTGTGACTCCAAAGGAGCGCAGCGCACCATTGATATTGGCCACTCAGAACCCGCAGAGCGATTCCTTCGCGTAGGCGAGAATCTTCGATTTATTGCAACGATCAATAATGACGCCACCACTGAAAAGCTTTCCCCTCGCCTTCTTGACCGTGCTCCAATTATAAACTTCTCCGATACTGCCCCACTCTCTGAAGGTAGCGCGCAAGTCCTACCAGAGTTTGATGGCGCTTTTGGCCATCAAGACATCTTGGCCACATTCGATGTCTCTTCTAACGAAGCGGAACTTCGGCCCGACCAAAAGTCGGCATTTGAAGAAATAATTGCAATTCTAAACAATCCAAGTCAAAAAGGTGGCGCTATCAAGATTAGCCATCGAAAAATCAACTCTGTCACCCGGTTCTGCCATATAGCAAACGAGATTCCGGAAATGAGATCCCAGCCGCTTGACCTTGCTATCTCAATGCATATTCTTCCGCTCATCCAAGGTCACGGACAAGCTTTCAAAGAGCGCTTGAGCAAACTAGAACAAACATTAGCAGATCTAGAGTTCGTCATTTCTCGTAAGCGCCTAAAGTCCCTTATTGAAGAAGGGGATAATTACGCCGAGTCTTACTCCTACTTCTAAGGTGTCAAGATGAGCATAAATCTTAAGATTTTAAATGGAGTCAGGAAAAACCAGCAGTTCGCACTGGGAGTTGTAGAGCAACAGGCATATGATACTCCATACCTATTAGAAGATGAGGCAATAGAGCTTAACTACACATCAGAGATTGAGCTGCCCGGCTTGTTCCTCGTTGTCCTTGACAACTTCATAGATTACACATCATGCCATAAAACTGAAGCTGGATTTATTTACACGTGGAGACCTAAGCCTCTCAACTCATGGAGCTTCGAGTCACTTTTCCACAATTATTACGGTCTAGCACACTTGCAACTGGGTCACCAGACAGGTGAAAACCTAGAGATTATCCGATCATTTCAACCCATTGACATTTTAGCAAAGAAAATCAATGCGGATCGGGTCGCATCGATGCTGGCATTTCTAGCTAGGGAAAATGAAGAGGCTCTCCTTGCCTTATTTAGGGTAACGAGGCTAAGAAGCGGGCTCAAAGAAGGAGGAAGATCTGAGACATTTATAGTCGACCAATTAGAACAGACTGTAGACTTGCTGACAGCAGAGCTAAATAAAATTTTCTGCTCTCCCATTTCTAAGCTTGTCTCTTATCGCTCAGTCGTCACGCCACCATATCAAGGCGTCGACGAGTCTACTGTTGCCTGGATTGCAGAAAACCCGGACATCCTTCAAGAGACTGATGACACCAACTCAGCCATCCTTAAAATGGATGATTTGTATTACAGCGCCCACCTGATTCAGGAACAAAGGACTGGCACAGTTCTTGATGTTTATGAAAACCAAGTAATCCATGGGTTTCTTGCTGCATTGATCCGCGTTTCTACAGAACTAATTTCTGGTTTTGAGGCGCCATCAAACGGTAGAGGAAATGATCATCAAAACATCGGCTATACGTCTTTTTTCTCCCAGATATCACGCTTCACCAAGGAGCTCAATAAGAAAAAAATATCTCGACTTAAAACGTTGAGAACGCGCATATCTAACCTGCAACAATCTGCACAGTCACTGATACCAGTTACACGAGCAATATCAGGAACTCCGGTTTTCACCCCAAAAGCACGCGACAGCATAAGCTACAGAAGGTTATTCTCCAAAATAATTGCGTGGCATAACCTTGGAGCACCCGACTGGAGCGCACAGGAAGAACTTCATTCTATCCAGAGCATACCGAAACTGTTCGAGCTGTACGTTTTATTCCTTCTCAAAAAACAATTAAGTGACCAGTACCACGTCGCGTCTAATCTTGCCGGGAATCAAGGTGAACTGAGCATACATACATACGGTGACCTCACCATAACCTTGTTCTATGAACCAGTAGCCTGGACACCTAATCATCCACAATCTACAAATGACTTCCTCACGAATACTGAGGGATGGAACGTATCTGAGAGGTTCTCCATCTCCCAAAGAGGAAGCTCAAGCTCGCGTTCAAACCGCCGCCCCGACTACGTAATAAAACTCGAGGATTCCTCTGGAGCCAAACGATATATAATACTGGACGCAAAATACACCACGCAGAACAAAGCGTTTAGTCATTATCTCCCATCACTCACCATGAAGTATATTCATGGCTTGCATGATCACTCCAATGGCGAGAATTCTACTTTAGGTCTAATCATTGTTACACCCAACGACCAAGCCGACTCAATTCACTTCCACCACAGAGACTTTACAATTCATGGTTCCAGACCAGCCCTACCAGCACTAATTGTATCTTCTGTAGACCCACATGAGAAATTGGACAAGACCGTAAAACTGACTGACAACGTGATGAAATTAATCAACATAGGACTCGCGGACTTACAAAAGACAAGAATTTCAAAAAACCATCACAAGAGATCATTCAACCATGAAGACCAGCTATCAATGAGCATCTAATTGCCCAGCTAACTATCAAAAAAGCCATCATAATGACGGCTTTTTTTGTGGTGGTATTTCAGGCACGCTTAGTTGGTAAGTTTGCATTCCACTAGGCCGCAATTAGGGCATGCCGCAACAGCGAGCCAAGGTGTGACGCTTAGGGCTCGCCCCGACGGGGACAGCTGTCGTGAATCGCACCCTGGCTTCGCCAAGTTATGGCCCTATCGGGCTCCACCTTCTCTCCTTTGGCCCATCGTGGGTCGGCGCGCTTTGCGTGCCATTTTGCCAATCAGTGCTGTGCCTGATCCAGACTGCCCGCCTTGTACAACTGGTAGTCGATGACGGTTTCATAAAGGTGATCCGCCTTAATGCGAAGCCGCTCCACCACTTCGGTTGATTGCCCTTCATCTACGGCTTGCTGATGATCACGAATCGCTTGGAGAGCTTGCCGTAGTAGCGGCTCTCCTGCCTCAAACATTCCTAGAATCGATCTCTTCAATTCGAGCACCTATCCTGCCGGCTGGAGCGGTGTGCTTTAAGGTGCTCAAGCTCTCTCTGCCAGGCCAGAACAAATTTCTCGAAGTCGAGGAAGTACGCCCCCGCAGCCAGGCGAGTGGATCCCACACTCGCTGCCCAAAAGCGCTGCCGCCATGGTTCCGGAATACTGTCATCAACGACCAAGCAAATACCGTTGTGGTACTGAGTTGTGATGGCCGCCATCAGCTCCTGGCTCGAGAGTTCACGCCCCATCACCAAGCCCCCGAGAGCCTGGTCAATTTCATCTAGCTCTACCAACACCTTCATAGCGGCGGCGTCGCCAGGCTTCAGCTCGGCAAGGGCCCACAAGGCCCTACGCTTCGCAACTTCGAGTTTGCGCAGTTGATCAGTCGTCATCACGCAACTTCAATCGGTCTGTAGCCGGCTTCACCTCATAGGCCCATTTCATCATCGATGCGATCTCCCTTCATCCTGTGAGTGAGCTGGCTCATCGGCAGTCGAGCCATGAGGCCATCAGCCAAATCATTGGCGTGTCGTGAGTACAGCGTGACAGTGCCAGGTACTGCATCGCGTAGCGGTACGAATGCTCCGACTCTGCCCTGGGCAATTTTCAGTATATTCAACACTTGATGGCCCAACGTAGCCGTGGACAGATGATCAACCGTGGCATGCTCCGGGTAGTCAAAAGTGCCCCACAGCTCCACCACGATCTCGAGCAGTAACTCAGGGCCAAAGTGTTCGAGGGCAATCTCCCAAAGTAGGCGCTCCTGATCGAGGGATAGGCGTTTGCTAGGCATAGAGGATATTCGACTGTGAGACTCTTTCTGGACTGCGAATTCACCGAACTAAGCCAGCAGGCCAAGCTCATCTCCCTAGCGCTAGTCGCCGAGGATGGCCGGGAATTTTACGTGGAAGTGGTCGACGCGTGGCGAGAAGAAGACTGCAGTGAGTTCGTGAAGGAGATCGTACTGCCGCAGTTGTGGGGTGGTGAGTACGCCATGCCGATTATCGACGCCAGGGCGGCGCTCCTGCGGTTCCTGGCGACCTACGGCGAAGAGCTCGAGATTGTCACTGACGCACCTGCCTACGACTGGGAGCTGTTCTGCGAGCTCGCCTATGACGATGGGAAATGGCCCCAGAACGTCAGGAATTTCCCCACGGATGCCACGACCCTGACCGCGACGAACGATGGGGAAGAACTGCCTCATCACGCCCTGCTCGACGCCAGGGTCATCGCGAGCATGTCCACGTCATCACGGAAGTGAGACGTCCACGTAGAGAATCGTAGTCGGGTTGCAACCCCAGGCAGAGCTGCTGTCCGTGGTATTCCCCTATGTCCCCTGAGGACTCGTGACAGCCGATCAGTTGTCAAAGGGCCTGGACAACTGCATCCAGCGGTGTAACATTGTGCCTGATTCACAGGCGCCCGCCTCAGACGCAACGACTCAAAAAAGGCATAAAACGCTACACCCCCTCTGCTACCGACCTCTGTGTTGATGCGGGAAATCGTTGCCATTGAAAAGTGTCCCGACCAATCACTCTGAGGTTACGCCCATGTCCAGCTTCCTTGCTTCTGCTGTTTATCACACCCACGTCCAAGCCAAAGAAATCGGCCTTGACGCGCTCTCGCGAGCCCAGCTTTCTGAACTTACTGCCCCGCTCTTGGGGTACGAAACACGACGTAACCTCACCGAACGTCTTACCAAAATCCAGCAGGCGATAGCCCGCCCCGACGCGGCCATTCTCGTAAATGAGAGAGCCGCTGTGCGTAAAGCGGCGGCGTTTCTCGAAGAAAGCGAAAAGCCTGTCCCTGCCGCTCGGCGCTACGTTGGCCTTCTGATCGAGAACATCCGGCAGGAAGTTTCTGCACCGGTCTACGAGGTCGATGGCGCCTTCCTTGACGACCATCTGGATCCTCACGTCCCAGCGTTCTTCCTGGCCGAGCTACACCGAAACGATGAAGTCCGTGCCGCCCATGAGAAGGTCAACGCTCCATGTGAGTTTGTCGAGATCGATGATGTCGATGACGTCACCAACATCTGGACTTCCCGCGATCAGTGGCGCGTTAGCTGTGGGGTAGTGATTTCGCCCAAGGGGCCAGACGGCAAGGCCTATCACGGCGGCGAGTACCTACTTGCCGGCACCCAGGTTGAGTATGAAAAGCTTGATCGGGCCGTCATTTCCATCAAGCCCTACTTCTATTCCGCTTGGGCGACCGCTAATCGTTATCACGCCGGTATGGGTGGGGAACGGATTCGCTAACCTCGCATAGCCGAAAGTGCTCAAGCTGGTCAGGTTCCTACAGGCCCAGCTTGAGCGAGCCTACGGTGACTGCATCTAGAGCCCGCTTCTGCGCGGGCTCTACCTCGTATAGAGCTGGTAAAGCTCACTACCCGCTGTGGCCGACCAGCACTCACCGTGCCTGACACAACAGGGCCTGGTCTCGATTACTCGAGATTGTCCGCCAAGCAACCGATATCACGACTATGCCCACGCTGACCGCTGCTAATGACCTTTCTCAGCCGACCCGGCACGGGCTCGAAGCTGATAATCAGTGACGGCTTGAAAACGATGCTCAGCCATCAACCGCAGACGCTCCAGCTCAATCCCCACGACTCCATCAGCCTGGGCCTGATGGTAAACCTTCAGCGCTTCCACAGCCTCGGTGTACAGCGGATGGTCGGGCATGAGCACCTTGCTCAGATCTCTTTTCACGATCTCTCCCTTCGGCATGGCTATCCCACTCGCTGCCATGCCAGCATGGCGTAATCCAAGCAACGTGAGCCAGGGAAGGATAGTTGATGAAGAACGTAAGCCTGATACGCCATGGTGAGAGCGCCGCCAACGCTGGCGAGCCCACCAGGGATCACGCAAGCATTCCTTTGACGGCAAAAGGCCTGGAGCAGGCCCGAATCGTCGCTCACTCTCATACGAGCGCTCCTGGTCTAATCATTGCCTCGCCGTTCCTGCGCGCCCAAGCGACCGCGCTGGCCACCACGGCCATCTATCCAAATGCAGCTTTCGAGACTTGGCCGGTTCACGAATTTACCTACCTGGCGCCGGCACGCTGTGTGGATACGACGCTCGCACAGCGGCGGGGCTGGGTCGATGCCTATTGGCAGAGATCAGACCCTGCTTTTTCTGACGGTGAAGGAGCGGAGTCCTTCCGTGATCTCGTGGCCAGGGCTCTGCATTTTCTTGACCGAATCACAGAACACTCGGCCAATGAGATCGTGGTGTTTTCGCATGGCCAGTACCTCAATACCGTGCGCTGGCTACTCGTAAGCGGCTGGTGAACACGTCTTCCATTTTGATGAGGGCATCGCGTGGTCTGACCGTCATCTCGCATTGGCCGACGCGAAATCCTTGATCACACTGAAAAAGGTTTCAAGAGAGCGGGAGATAAACTTGTCTCTGTGATAAATCGCGTGCAACTGCCGTTTGTGCTCAGGAATCATGTGGTTCAACGAGATCAGGCTCCCCTCGGCGATGAGATCTCCAACCACCCAATAGGAAAGGCAACTGATTCCGACGCCAGCCGAGACCATCCGCTTGATAGCTTCTGAACTGCCAATCTGCCGGGCATTGCGCCAGGCACCCAGGTGTGGAAAAAGCCAGCGCTGAACCTCTTCAGCCGTACCCGATCCCTCTTCGCGTACCAGCCAGCGCGCTTCTTGCAGGTCACTAAGCGAAAGCCGCCCCTTGTGTGCCAGAGGGTCATCTGCCGCTGCGACAATGATCAACTCGTCTTCACACCAGGGCTGCACGGCCAGAGTGGGCTGATGGCTCGGCCCCTCGACCAGGCCAACGTCAATTGACAATTGTGCCGCCTGCCGGGCGATCTCTGCGCTGTTGCCCAGGATGACATCGATCTGTGTCCCGCCGGCACGCTCGGCCATGTGTTGCATCAGCAGCGGCATGATGTAGTTGCCAATCGTCGTGCTGCAACCTACCCGCAGCCGCGCGACCACGTCAGTCCGAAAACCACCCTCGATCTCCAGTGCAGCCTCCAGCAGGCGGATAGCCTTGGGCAATAGTGCCTGGCCGTTTTCGTTGAGCACCAGGCGTTTGCCGACGCGGTCGAAGAGTCGAATATCCAATGCGCCTTCGAGTTCTTGGAGTGCTGCGCTGGTGGCTGACTGCGAAAGAGCGAGGGTTGCGCTGGCTTGGGTGGTTGAACCCAGCTGGGCGATAGCGCGGAAGATGTGGAGTTGCCGAAGTGTGAGCTTCACTTTCTTACCTTGAAAATAGGTATGCCATATTCAAAATATCCGTTTTTCCAGATAGATGCATGCCGCTATTCTGAACCTGTTGCCGCATCGCAATCATTCGGAGGTTTTATGCGCGAGATCAGCCTTATCAAGGTCATGCAGGGCGGCCAGCCGCTCTCGGCGCTTTCCAATCCCAAGGAAGCGATTCGACAGTTCACGCCTAACTGGTTTGCCGCAACGATGGGCACCGGCATTCTGGCCTTGGCCCTGGGGCAGTTGCCGGGTCACAGTATGCTGCTTACAGGTATTGGGGAGGCGCTTTGGCTGTTCAATATCCTGCTGTTTACCGTCTTTACCCTGATGTACGCCGCCCGCTGGGTGTTCTTCTTCGATGAGGCCAAACAGATCTTTGGGCATTCCACGGTTTCGATGTTTTTCGGCACGATACCGATGGGCCTGGCAACGATCATCAACGGCTTGGTTCAGTACGGCCTGCCGAACTGGGGAGACGGTGTGATCCCCTTGGCCCATGCGCTCTGGTGGCTGGACGTCGCCATGGCACTGGCGTGTGGGGTGCTGATCCCGTTCATGATGTTTACCCGGCAGGAGCACAGCATCGATCAGATGACTGCTGTATGGCTGCTTCCTGTGGTAGCGGCGGAAGTGGCAGCGGCGAGCGGCGGTACCATCGCACCGCATCTGGCTGATACCAGTGCTCAGTTCACGATGCTGATCACCAGCTACGTCTTGTGGGCCTACTCGGTTCCAGTTGCCTTAAGCATACTGGTTATTCTGGTACTGCGTCTGGCACTTCATAAATTGCCCCATGAGAGCATGGCGGCGTCGTCTTGGTTATCGCTGGGGCCAATTGGCACGGGCGCTCTGGGCATGTTGGTCATTGGTAACGATGCACCGGCAATCTTCGCTGCCCACGGCATGTCAGGCGCCGGCGTGGTGGCCGGGGGTATCGGGGTAGTATCGGGTGTCCTGTTCTGGGGCTTGGGCTTGTGGTGGATGCTGTTGGCGCTGTTGATCACCGCGCGTTATGCCAAGGGCGGCATACCCTTCAATCTTGGCTGGTGGGGCTTCACATTCCCGCTGGGGGTATATGCGGTGACCACGCTGAAGCTCGGCGCGACGCTGAACTTGGCCTTTTTTGATGTGCTGGGCATTATCCTGGTGATGATGTTGGCCATCATGTGGCTGGTGGTTGCGACCAAAACCGCTGCCGGTGCATACCGTGGCAATCTATTTGTATCGCCTTGTATCGCGTCGCTGAACGCCAAACGCGCCAGTCGCTAACGATCAGACACTCGCCACGTTCGCCGCCCGGGCCAGCGTGGCGACAATGTCTTTAGCGACATCAGGATGCTGACACACCGAAAGCGGGCTTGGGTGCGGCATGGCGAACAGCCTGACCTCGGGGCGATGATGCTCGATTTCGGGTGCCGCTCTTTGAGCCACGCGTCCAGCCAAGACCACGACGCGCAGGCACGGGAGCAGATCCATTACCTCTTTCAGCAGTGTGACGCCCTCTGTGATTTTCGAGCGGGTGATCGCTTCGGCAGGACTGTCCAGCTTCGGCAGCCACGGATAGATATTCCACAAAATGGTCTGCTCACGCGCGAGGCACGCCTGTTCAAGGAAGCGCTTCAGGTTGCGCTGGGAGGGCCCTGTGTTGTCGCGGGAAACGAAGCGTGGCCACGAGCAATCCCTGGCCGGAGATTCCAGCAATATCAGAACAGACGCATCGACCCCACCATCCAGCGGATCAAAGTACGGCAGTCGTCTAGCTCCCAGGCTCCGGGCGTCTACCCACTTGTTCAGAATACCAGCAGGCTGGGAGTACAGACGATGTCTGCGGGTATCTTGAATATTCATCTAGTCTCTAGGCGTCGAGGGGAAACCGTGCTCGCGTCAACGATTGCGAAGCACTATTTACGTGACAATCGCGCGAGTGATATGTTGCTTCTAAGGAGATGGCATTCCTCCTCACAACCGCCCCGTGCTGATGATGCCTACGTGAACCCTGGACAGGGTGCGTAGGTGTGCCCCCTGTCCGCGAATCTAGGACAGGAAATTGACTCAAAATTCCGTATTAACTCTCTATCGCAATCTGCGGTTATCAGCACCTCCTCGGCCCTACCAGCTTCGAGGAGATTTGCAGTCATGCTGAAATCACTCTTTGTCATCGCCATCGGCGCATCACTTGGTGCCTGGTTGCGCTGGCTCTTGGGTATGAAGCTCAACGCTCTGTTCCCGACTATTCCCCCAGGCACTGTAGTGGCGAACATGGTCGGGGGATACATCATTGGCCTAGCCATCGCGCTCTTGGCCGCATCTCCCTCCTTAAGTCCAGAATGGCGCTTGCTGATAATCACGGGCTTTTGTGGGGGACTTACCACCTTTTCCACCTTTTCAGCCGAAACAGTTGCCCTCATCCAAGAAGGAAGATTGCTGTGGGCGCTCGGCTCAATTTCATTGCACGTTGTAGGTTCGTTAGCGATGACCGCTGCCGGACTACTTTCCTACCAAATGATTGGTACTCGCTGAGGAAATTGAAATGAAAGGCTATATGGTCGTTTTCTTCACCCAACAAAACCGTCGTTATCAAGGAAAGATGCTCGGCGAATGGATCGTCGACATAGCTAAGGAAATGGGGCTGCGCGGTGCCACGCTATGCACCGGAATCGAAGGTTTTGGACACACTGGAAAACTTCACTCATCGCACTTTTTTGAGCTGGCTGATCAACCTACCGAGATTCGCTTGGCAATGACGGAGGAGGAGTCAGAGTTATTATTCAAGCGACTGGACTGTGAGGAAATTTCGGTGTTTTTCACAAAAACGCCAATCGAGATGGGCACACTTGGAAAAGCGCCTTCCAGCGCAGCCCCGTCTACAACTTCGGAGCTATGAACATGAGCTATACGGACATTTCAGCTGGTAAAGCGATTCCCGATGACTTCTTCACCGTTATTGAGATCCCTGCAAACCACTCGCCGATCAAGTACGAGGTGGACAAGCCAAGCGGACAGATCTTCGTTGACCGCTTCCTCAGCACGCCGATGTTCTACCCGGCCAACTACGGGTTCATTCCAAATACACTGAGCGATGACGGCGATCCTCTCGACGTCCTAGTGATTTGTCCTTACCCGGTATCACCTGGCGTTGTCATTCGTAGTCGCCCGGTTGGTGTGATGTACATGACGGACGAAGCTGGAGCGGATGCCAAGGTGATCGCAGTGCCTCATGAAAAACTCAGCTCTATGTACAGCGACGTTAAGGAGTGCTCAGACCTGCCTGCATTACTCCTCGCGCAGATCCAGCACTTCTTCGAAAACTATAAGGCGTTGGAACCGGGTAAGTGGGTAAAGATGGGGCGATGGGGTAGCGCAGATGAGGCTAGGGAAGAAATCCGCAAGTCAGTAGCTGCCTACGTTCCAAAGAGGCTGATGTCTCACTAGAGAATCTGGACTGTTAGAGTGAACCCACTTATGCGGAAGTAGCTCAGTAATCTCACTCGCCCGCTGTGTTGGCAGGCGGGTGAGCACGTCCTTTAGGTACGCATACGGATCATGTCCATTGAGCCGTGCCGTCTGGATCAAGCTCATAATTGCAGCCGCACGTTTACCGCTGCGCAATGAGCCCGCAAAGAGCCAGTTCTTACGCCCAAGAGCCCATGGTCGGATCTGGTTCTCTGCCCAGTTGTTGTCTATGGGTACAGCTCCGTCATCGAGGTAGCGCGACAGCGCTGTCCAGCGTTTCAGGCTGTAATCGAGTGCTTTGCTGATGGCTGAGCCCTCGGGCACAAGATCGCGCTGGGCAATCATCCAGGCATGCAGCTTTTCCATCACAGGGATGGCTTTTTCTTGCCGTATTCGGCGTCGCGCATCCGGCTCAAGATCGCGGACTTCGCTCTCGATTTCGTACAACAACTGGATATAACGCAGGGCCTGCTCAGCCAGCGTGCTTTTGTTCGTGGCGTGCAGTTCAAAGAACTTACGCCGCGCATGGGCCATGCAGCCGATTTCGGTCACGCCAAGTTCGAAGCTGGCTTTGTAGCCGCCAAAATCATCACAGACCAGTTTGCCTTTCCAGTCTTGCAGAAAATTGCGAGCATGCTCTCCGGCACGGCTGAGACTGAAGTCGTACACCACCGCTGCCGCGTCCGAGAACTGGCTGGTGGCATAGGCCCATACATAGGAACGGTGAGTCTTCTTCGTTCCCGGCATGAGCATCTGCACGGGTGTTTCATCGGCATGAATGACCTGCTGCCCGAGTACCACGTCGCGCAGCGCGTCGACCAGTGGCTGCAGCTGTACGCCCGTCACGCCCACCCATTGAGCCAGGGTTGAGCGTGGAATCGCCAGGCCAGCTCGACCGAAGATCGACTCCTGACGGTAAAGCGGCAGATGGTCGGCAAACTTGGCGATCATGACGTGGGCGAGCAGGCCCGAAGTCGGGATGCCCTTATCAATGACTTGCGCCGGAACGGGTGCTTGGATCAGCGTTTCGCAGTCGTCACAAACCCATTTGCCACGCACATGACGTTCAACGGTAAACACACCGGGCGTGTAGTCCAGTTTCTCGCTGAAGTCCTCGCCGATGCGCTTGAGGGCGCAGCCGCATGGGCAGTGGGTATTTTCTGGCTCGTGATGGATCAGTGTGCGTGGAAACTCTGCCGGCAAAGCCCTGCGCTTGGGCGTTTGCTTTTTCTCGGTCGGAGTTATCACGGCCTGCAAGCTCTGAAGCTCAGCTTCAATCGCAGCGATGTCGGTGTCTATCAGATCATCGAGCAGGCTAGCCTGCTCGGGATTCATCTGTTCGCTGCGCTTGGCAAACTTCAGACGTTTGAGCTGGGCGATCTCAAAGGTCAGCTTCTCGATCAGCGTTTTGTCTTGGCCGATCTTCTTGCCCATGAAATCAACGGTCTTATCCAACTCCATTTCAGCGCCATGGCGAACGCCAGGCCAGTGGAATTTGCCTTGGTTCAGTCGCCGCGCCGCCAGCCACATGCCGAACCCTGCCCGATGACACAGCTTCGAGGCTGTGAAAATTGCACTCGCAACTGGTCGTGACAGCACGATCAGCAGTTCACACAGCAAGCGAGGCCATGATGGCGATGCAACCGAAAAAAAATCTCGATTTACCCTGGTCGGAAAAAATTCTGCCGTTAAACCGATTGTTGTCCCCGAAAAAAAAGGAGGTGGGCAACTGATGGGTAAGAACGTATTGAAGAGCGCCCTGGTTGATATCGTCGTAGGCGTGGTAATCGGGCACATCCTGGCATTGAGCACAGGCTATGGTGACATGCCACCCACACATCATGAGGCTCAGCCGAAACTGATGTATGTGGAACGCCAGGCGCCGGCATCTGACGGCGACCTAGCCATGGTGGCACGACGTTGGTAGCCCTTGACCGGATCCTTGGAGTGATTTCAGACTCAGGCCATCTCTCGATAGTGATGGGCAAGCATGCTTCGACTGGTTGGCAATATTGAGGACATCGCCTCTGCAATCGATGATTTCAGACCGTCCTACCACCTGGACTTCACCAATGTGCAGGTGATCGCTGAGCGATACCTTCAGGCTGAGCCAACCTCTGAGCATGTCGCATTGCTCGCTCAGGCACTCTGCACGGCTCTTCGTAACTGGGGAGCTTGCAGGCGTAGGAGCCCGAAACTCCGACCTTCTGCGCAGATTGAGAGCTTCCTGAGGGATAAGCAGGTACATAAGAGCTTGGTTAAGCTCAGTCAGCACAGCCTCGAATCGTTCAGCCTGAATCGAGGGGGTGACCGAGTTTTTAACCCAGGCGCTTCTTTCAGTGATGCCAGAAAGTTCGACATCGAGATCCTGAACACACTCGCTTGTTTGGCATCCGGGCTTTTTATCAACAACACCAGCGTCACCTATCCAATGAAAGCGCTGCTGCTGATCACGGGGCTGATGCCTGCACTGGATAGCCAGGTAAGGAAAGGGTTGAGGCTCGCGGGAAAAGTGGGTTTCACAGGCCAGCAGCTACTGCCCAAGAGCACGTATCAGGCCGGGGGGCGCCGAATCTGCCACCTGCCATTTGAGCTTGGTCAATGCTGGGAACTGAACCGCGTAACGCTGAGAGAGGGAGTCAGAAACAGCCTCCACCCTGACCTCGAGTTAGCACCTGGCAGAGTCTTCGATATCCTGCTTTTCATGCAGGCTCAGACCAAACGAAGATTGATTTTGAAGGCTGATAGGTAATGGTAGGAGCTACTGCGATAGAGCCATCAGATCGAGTCATAAAATCTGTCTGATGACCAAATTGAAAAAACCGCCGTATAGGCGGTTTTCAGGGTCTTGCTCGGGGTCTCCGACTCTCCACGGCGAGGTTTAAGGTGCCGTTAAAGAGGTCTTTTCCTCAGAGAGGTTTTGGTGTCGGGCACGTACACGATGAGGCGACCTATCGTGAACTCATCGCGTCAAGGCTCAATGCTTACTGACGCCAGGACTCGACGGTTTCAGCGCCGTGCTCAGCTTTCCACGCCTTCAGAACTGCGTGATTCCCACCCTTGGTCTGAACCAGCTCACCGTTGTGCGGGTTCTTATAGACCTTCAACTCACGAGGCTTACGGCTGCCTTTCTCTTGTGCGCCTGGGGCCGCAACGCGAGTAATTGCCTTGGGATCGAGGATGCTGATCACGTCGCGCAAGCTGTAGCCATACTCACCGAGCAGGGCACGCAGCTTCTCTTCGAACTCCATCTCAGCCTTGATGGCCGAGTCACCCTTCATGGCTTCGAGTTCTGCCAATTGCTGAGCGAGTTGTAGCTCCAGACGACGGAATTCAGCGAGGCGGGACATTGTTAGCTTCCTAATTGGTTGGACGTCAAAGAGTATATGCTGAGACCCGCGACCGCCACCCCAGGCTTGAAGATAACTCGGCCTAGAACAGGTCTGTCACCTCGACAAATACCAGGCCAGTCTCAGCAGCAGCTCTAACTTTTCGGTCGATAACATCAGCAAATGGGATCTGCTTATCGAGAGCGTCGCGGATATCCTTGCCGGAAATGCATACCAGGCTCTTCCCACGACCGAAGGCTTGCAACCCAACATCGGTGAAGCCGTAGTAGCTGATAAACACCCCTCGTGTCCAAGTTGCCTTTTCGCTGATCTTGCCCTGAAGGATATGAAGTTCACCAGCTCCAACTCGATTGGTTACCCACTTCGCCTCGACGAGGTAGATATCACCGCGACAGAGGAAGCTCCCGTCAATCTGCTCACCTGTATTCCGGAATGGTGCGCGAGGCTGCAAATTCGAGGCCTCAAACAGCTGCTGTAGGAATGTTTCGAATGCGTACCCACGCGCCTGGGGGGCAAGCTTATGGATACTCAGCAAGTCCTGTTTCAGCTTGGCCGCTTGATCGATGCTCACTTTGCGTACTGCGGCAAATGGATCGCCCGCAACGCCATTACCGGAGGTGCCTGACTCTAGGTCTTGGATGAGGGTCAAAAAACGCCCCTCGGCATTTGCTATGGGATCATCTCGACCTTCGTGCAACAGGAGAGCCTGTCGATGCGCCCACACCGCTTTCAATGCTCGAACACACGTCGGTGTATCTGCAAGCGCAAGGAAACTACGGAAACGCTTTGCCTTAGACGTGCCGTCCGCTGTGAAAAGTGGATCGTCTATATCGATCTCCAGCTCACCGAGGAAAAACCGGCTGAACGTAGCGTTCGAAAAATCCAAAACGTACCCCCCTTCCATTTCGAAGAGGAGATCCAGAAGCTTCATATCAAACGGTTTTATCTTCGGCATGCCCCGCGTCCTTGATCAAGCACAGCGAATCGAGCATACGACATCGCTGTGAAAGACCCAACGGGCTACCGAGCTCAAAGCCCACCATCCGGAACGATAGTAAGCCCGGGCTTCGGCTAAGAAGTCAGAGAAGCATTGCTGCTATGTGCGGAGCAGAGCGTACTGACCCAGGTCGTACCCACCTGCCTTCCAGGAGAGCCACAGTAGGAGCAAGTCTTCAGCGATAGCTCGGTAGCAACATCCACCGCTCCTCGGCAGTAGGCATCTCCGCCATCGTAGAAGAAGTGCAGCTCGCCGAACTTTGATTTGATCTGCGCGACGGTCACCGGGACAACCTCTGGATGCCGAGCTAGGTGATCCCGCAGCGTATCGCACAGTGCGAGGAGGAGGTTTTTCCAGCCAGGCCCGCAGTAGATAACATCGACGCCAGGATCAGAAAACAGCTGCGGATAGCGCTGACGGAACTCTCCAATGTCGATCTCGGGTAGGGCTTCAGGCGGCGTCTTCATAGTGCTTAAGGTTCACTGTAGGGGTAGAGGCTCGGCCATGTGATTTGCGATCAAACCGCAAGCGGAGCGCGCCGGCCCACGACGGGCCATAGGCGTGAGGATGGAAGCCCGCAGGGCCAGGCCGCACGAACGTGTGGCCTGGTTCACGACAGCCGTCCGCGAATGCGGCACGCCCGACAGTTAGCGGTGCAGTTTGCTGAAGCGCTCTACCAGCGTGGCGGGTGCAATCGACTGCCAGGTATCGAGGACTGAAGTTTTATGGAAGAGGTAGATATCGATGTACACAGCACCACCCTCTACTTCCAGAACACAGACGGCCACACCAGCCTGGTTGTGTCCCATCGAGAGCGACGTGAGCTTCTCCATCTTCCAACCACCATCCTTGTTCATCCAGGACGGGGTGACGGCTTGGACTTCCTGCACAACCAGACTCTCGTCCTGCGCTACCAGCAGCTCGACGAGGCGCATCTCATCGTTGAGCATCTCCTCATAATTCCTGAATTGGCCTTCATGAAAACGCTGGACGCTCACGTGGTACCAGTGGGTAGCGAGCGCTCGGGAAACGCCGTGCCAATGCATGAGTCCATCGCCAAACATGCCTGGGATGCCGGCCATGTCAGCTTGGTGGGAACGGAACATATCTTGATCTCTAAAACAGTCGAGTCGTCACGAGCGGGGCCGTGACACCTAGAAGATTGAGAAGATGCCTTGCAGCGAAGACGACTTCCGTTGGCCTGGCCCCTTGAGCAGGTAGACGGTGTTTCTGGTCTCGAAGAGGTAGCCTTCATTGAAGGTTCTAGCGATTGTCGACCGCACCCAATCGCCTGGCTCGAAACGGTGCTGTTCGTCATGCACGACCTTGTGGGCAAACAAGAACATGGGCTGACATCCAGCCGCAGCTACCTTGGCCTGCTCATCTTCAGTGAGGATGGCATCAAGGATCACCCACTCTTCAACGACGCAAAGAGGCATCCGCTTGTACGTGCGTCGAGCCGACTCCACGATTTCACTGAGCGATTGCTCAGCGCCCATCAGTTCTACTCCGTCGCCAAGCAGGCCGTCATTGATGGGTAACTCCACGTTCAGCACCTCATTACAACAATTTTCGAAAAATATTCGGAAACCGGCGAGAGCCCCTACCCTCAACACAGATCCACCCTTCTGAGCACACCAATGATGTCACGCGAGCACCTTAATACACAATAATACCTGTAATTGATGTTTATCGAAAACCCTGTGGTGTGGCTATATCCTGACTTTTGGGCACGCCATGCACCTCAAAATCGCCCTTGCCGGCACCCTCAGGGCTCTTCGGCTCAATCGGCGCGTTCGTTATGAGCAGCTTTCCGATGCCAGCGCCAAGTCCAAGATAAGCGCTCTCGAGCGTGGCGAAACCAGCATCACGCTGGAGAAGTTCGAAAGCCTTGCTGTAGCCCTCGACATTGATCCTCTGGCCCTAATGGCGCTGTGCATGTCGGCGCGGCTCGACACGCCCTACCCAACACTCATTGAACAAGCTCGCGCACAGCTCAAGGCCTTTGAAGCTGAGGGCGGCTTGGAGCTATTGGCTGATCAATTTGCTGATGGGGAACTCGTCCAGCGCAATCGGGGGAAGCCTGTGAATGCAGACAATCTCAACGCTGTCAGAAAGCTGAAGGCAGAAGGGATGACCCAGGCGCAGATCGTCCAAGAGCTGGGGCTTTCACCAACAATTGTAAATCGACACTGGAAGCGGATTGTGGATGAGGAAACTGCTGATTGAACCCAGGTGTGGAGCGAAGCAATGGGATGAGCGTCACTGCATTTTGGCTCGCTACAGGCCTATGCGGATGCCATCGGGATCGGGTGAGTTTTGTCTGGGAGCGGGTCGCCCTTTCTGGCTAGGGCAGCCACGATTTCGGTTTCAGGCGGCAAGGTCAAAGTACGTCTGAAAGGCCCAGAAGGGTTCGGATTTGCTGAGAGACGCAGCTCGCCGCACACCACTTCCCTTCCCTTGCAATCTTGGGTGCTTGCCGACCCTGTCCATTTTCTCGGGAAAAGATGGACAAATGACATTATTCGTAAGTGACTGATTTAAAGGATTTTTGCTTGTCCATTTTTAGGGTCTCTCACGGGTGTAGACATTCGACAAGACCATCGTCTCCGTCCCCACCTGGCGCCTGATGAGCGAGTCGTTCCGCAACTACCGCGGCATGCAGCAGTCCGGCGGGCGGCGCATCAAGCGCAGCCTGTTCATCGACGCCACAGGCGTGCGTTTTCTCACCCAGGAAGAGGAACAACGCCTGGGCGGCGTGCGCCTGCTCGGCGACTACCTGGCGACCAAGCGCAAGGAGCTGCACGACTGGAACGAGGCCCAGGGCCTGGTCGCCGAACTCTCGGCCAACCGCCGCAAGCTGACCAACATCGGCACCTTCCGCGCCTTCGCCCTCGCCTACCTGCAGAACCACCCCGAGGTGCATCCGGACATGACCTGCATGGTTCGCCAGATGGAGACCGGCGCCGAAGGTGTGCCGCTGGAGATCTACTGCTTTACCCGCACCACGGTGTGGGGCGAGTACGAGAGGATCCAGGGGGATATCTTCGATTACCTGCTGGCGGTGTTGCCGGAGTTTGGGTTGAGTTTGTATCAGCAGCCTAGTGGTAGCGATATGCGCTCGGGGCTGGCGGCGCGGGTTGAGCGGATGAGCGAGGCCTAAAAAGCGCTCCCCCTGTGGATGCGGCGGTTCGGCGCCCCGAATTGCCCCGCGAAAGGGCCGCAAAGCGGCCCTCTGCAATGAAAAGCCGTATCCGATAACCAATGGAAGCTCAAACTCTTGGGTTTCCACCTAAAAGCCGCATAGCAACTCGCGCCTCCCTGCCAGTACTTCGCTTGCGCAACGCGTAGCCGCACTTATCGGTTGCCCATTTAAACCGCAAATAATCTGCATGCTGAGCGATCGTGTGCCGAACCATTTGAGCAAGTCCTATGTCAACGACAGAGCCGCGTACAGATAGGGACGCGCTGGCCTACAGTGCAGGAAGTGCGTTGGACTGATGGGCATCAGACAGCTGCTTTATCAGGCCTGCGCGCGTCCAGTAACTGCCCATCGCGCTCCCCCCCTTGTTTTTAGAGACTGCGTCCATGGAACACTCAAGCTGCGCCGCTTCGCACGACCGTGCCCTTGACTGGCTGAACTTCTTCCTGGCTGACGTGCGTGACGGACTCGGCCCCTACCTCGCCATCTACCTACTTGCCGTGCACCAGTGGCAGCCGGCGAGCATTGGCCTGGTGATGAGCCTGGCAGGCATTGCTGCACTGGTGGCGCAAACTCCAGCGGGAGCCTTGATTGACCGCACGACAGCCAAACACGCGGTGGTCGTGACCGCCGCCGTGCTGGTGACCGGCAGCTGCCTGCTGCTGCCGTGGATTTCGTCGTTCGCCGGGGTGGCCTTGACCCAGACGATCGGTGCCATAGCAGGCTCGCTTTTCGCTCCGGCGATTGCCGCCATCTCGCTGGGCATCACAGGCCCCAAGGCCTTTACGCGAAGGGTGGGTCGCAACGAGACGTTCAACCATGCGGGCAATGCCTGCTCAGCATTGCTGGCCGGTGGCTTGGCGTATCTGTTCGGCCCGGTGGTGGTGTTCTATCTCATGGCGGTCATGACCGTAGCCAGCATTGTGGCGATGTGGCGTGTGCCAGCAGCCGCCATCGACCACCAGGTGGCTCGCGGCCTTGTCCATGGTCCGGGTTGCGCTGAAAACCTTGCCAGGTTCAGGGTCCTCCTGCACAACCGCACGCTCTTGGTATTCGCTGTGTGCTGCGCTTTATTCCACTTGGCCAACGCGGCGATGCTGCCGCTGGTGAGCCAGAAGCTATCGCAAGTCGACCTGCGCTTGGCCACGCCACTCACATCCGCCTGCATCGTCGCAGCGCAGTTGGTGATGGTGCCGATGGCGCTGCTCGTGGGGGCAAAGGCCGAGACCTGGGGGCGCAGGCCGTTCCTTCTGGCCGGCTTTTTCATCCTACCGCTACGCGGAGCCCTGTACGTGGCGTCCGACAATCCCTTCTGGCTGGTTGGCGTGCAATTGCTCGATGGAATCGGCGCAGGCATCTTCGGAGCATTGTTCCCGATCGTGATCAAGGACTTGACCGAAGGCACCGGGCGCTTCAATTTCAGCCTTGGCGCGCTGACGGCGGTGTTCGGACTGGGCGCTGCGCTCAGCCCTGGGATTGCCGGGCTGGTTGTTCAAGCAGCCGGCTACGATGCGGCATTCCTGACCTTGGCCGGCATTGCCGCGGTCGCCTTCGCAATAGTGCTGATGGCGCTGCCTGAGACTCTCCCGCGCGTCGCGCCATCGCCCCTGCCTACCCCTGCCGGAAACTAGACGCCTCATGCCTTACAGCGAAAACGCCTCGATCATCTGGACGGTAGCCGCTCTGGCAACCTGCGGTGTCATCCTGCGCCCATGGCGGATCCCGGAATACGTCTGGGCCATGGGCGGTGCGCTGCTACTGACAGGCCTGGGCCTGATCACACCGCGCAGCGCTCTGGCGGCAGTGGCCGAAGGCGGCGACGTGTACCTCTTCCTGATCGGCATGATGGTACTGGCCGAGCTTGCACGCCAGGAGGGGCTGTTCGACTGGCTGGCCCGCTACGCGGTCCGCCACGCCCGAGGTTCGGGGCAAAGGCTGTTCGACCTGGTATTTCTGGTGGGTACGCTGGTCACCGTGTTCCTGTCCAACGATGCAACGGCGGTGGTGTTGACTCCCGCGGTGTATGCGGCGTGCAAGGCTGCCAAGGCCGAGCCCTTGCCCTACCTGTTGATCTGCGCCTTCATCGCCAACGCCGCCAGTTTCGTGCTGCCGATTTCCAACCCGGCCAACCTGGTAGTCTTCGGCAGCCAGATGCCCCCGCTACTGGAGTGGCTGAGGCAGTTCAGCTTGCCATCGCTTGCGGCAATCGCTGTGACCTATCTGGTGCTGCGCCTGACCCAACGCCGGCAGATCCGCCAACCGCTGACCCTGAATGTGGATAACCAGCCGCTGTCTCTGGGTGCCCGTCTATGCGCAGTGGGCATCGTGCTCACGGCGATTCTGCTGCTGGGGGCCTCAGCGCTGGACCGGGCACTAGGCCTGCCGACCTTCTGTGCCGGCGTGGCAACCACAGCACTGATCCACTTACGCCAGCGGCGCAGCCCGATGCCGGTGCTACGCCATGTAGCGTGGGGTGTGCTGCCGTTGGTGGCGGGCTTGTTCATACTGGTCGAAGCTGTCGCCCAGACCGGCCTGATAGTGCAGCTTGCCCAGGGGCTGGCTGCTCTGGCCGCAGACTCGACGATCAGGGCCAGTTGGGTGGGAGGCGTGGGCGTGGCCATCGCCAGCAACCTGATGAACAACTTGCCGACTGGACTGATAGCCGGGTCCATGGGGTCGCTGGTGGCCCTGCCGCAGCAGGTGACCGCTGCGCTGCTGATCGGCGTCGACCTGGGGCCGAACCTGTCGATTACCGGATCACTGGCCACCCTTTTGTGGTTGGTGGCGATCCGTCGCGAAGGGGCGCATGTCAGCGCCTGGAACTTTTTGCGCCTAGGGGTGCTGGTGATGCCGCCTGCACTTGCAGCAGCACTGCTGGCGCTATAGCGTCGGGACCCGTGCAGGGGCAGCTTGATGGCGGCGAGCGGCCCCAGACGATTTTTGGGGGGAATACAGCGCATCCACGAAGGTCAACTTTCTACCTGTAGATGCCATTGGTGGGGAGAAAGTAAAACATTCTTAATCGCTGATTAATCACAACTTTGAGTTTCGCCCAGGTAGGATTTTGCGCGTATACCTGTGGAGAAAGCTCCGATGTTCCGAATGCTGTTTTGTGCCACCCTCTTAACCACTTCATTCGCCTGCTCGGCTGCTGACGTTGTACACGGCGGTAAGGAAACACTGACCGTTCTGAGTTCCGGCGGGATCATGGGCGCCATCCGCGAAGTAGCGCCAGCGTATGAGAAGAAATATGGCGTGAAGCTGGAAATTCTAGCCGCACCATCGATGGGGGATACCCCACAGGCCATCCCGAACAGACTCGCTCGTGGTGAGCAGGCGGATGTTGTGCTGATGGTTGGTTCGGCCCTCGACAACTTGGTCGCCAGTGGACAAGCCGACAAAACGAGTCGAATCGATCTCGGAAAATCTTTCATTGCCATGGCCGTTCGCAAAGGTGAACCGAAGCCAGACATAAGCACCATGCAGACCTTACGCAAAGTGCTGCAAGATAGCAGCTCTGTCGCTTACTCCGACAGCGCAAGCGGGGTATATCTTTCCAAGACGCTGTTCCCTCGCATGCAGCTTGGTGAACAGTTCGAGTCGAAGGCTCACATGATACCTGCCGAGCCCGTAGGCGCAGTGATCGCTCGTGGCCAAGCACAGATCGGCTTTCAACAGCTAAGTGAGCTTAAGCCAGTAAAAGGTATCGACATCGTTGGTCTGATCCCGGCAGAAGCGCAGAAAATGACCCTGTATTCGGGCGCTGTCGTCAACAAGAGCCAGCATCACGCCGCAGCCCAGGCGCTGCTCGATTACCTGGCCTCACCAGAAGCCGACGCAGCGATCAAAGATAGTGGCTTGACGCCGCTACCCCATCCAGCAAGCTGACGACACGCGCCGACATTGACCACGCGGCTACGCAAGACACGACGGTCTCGCCTCAGCCTTCGCTGCGCGCGTGTCGGCTTTGGGTCGAGAGCATTCAGTCACGGTCAGCAAGCCGCCGCTCTCGGCCAACCCCTATTTCAGTTGGCCGCATAGACTCGCTGAATTGCGCGTATCCTCGGCCGGTCCTACAGGCGCGGGCTTGTCCCGCGATCATCCCGTAGCAGTCAGCCCGCCACACCCAGCAGGTACATGAGCCCGGTCAGGGTCAGCAGCGAAGCCACCGTCGACAGCAGGATTGTGCGCGAAATGAGCCCCGCCTCACGGTTGTAGTACTCAGCCAACATAAATGGCCCGGTCCCGGTCGGCAGCGCCGCCAGCAACACCGCGGAGGTCGCCCACATGGTCGGCAGGCTGAACACCTTGAAGGCCAGCACCCAGGTCAGTGCCGGTTGCCCGACCAGCTTGAGCCCCACCAGCGGCCAGGGGCTGGCCTGCGCGCCGCTGCGTTTCTGCGCCAGGAATGCGCCCAGCGACACCAGCGCGCAAGGCGTGGTGGCCAGGGCGAGCATGTCGAGAAAATGCGTCACAGGCTCCGCCAGGCCCAGGCCGGACATGGCCCAGGCGGCGCCGGCCAGTGGCGAAATCACCAGCGGGTTCTTCGCCAGTGCCTTGGCCACCAGCATTACGGCACGGCCGATCTGGCGTTCTTCCTGCAGGCCGATCTCGATCAGGGTCAGGGAAATCGCGAACACCAGGCAGACCACGATCAGCGATGAGATCAGCGCCGGTTGCAGCCCCGGCTGGCCGAACAGCAACAGGCACAGCGGGATGCCGATGTAGCCGGTGTTGGCATAGCCTGCGCTCAGGCCATCGATGCTCGAAGCCACCAGGCTGTGGCCGCTGAACAGACGCCAACCGAGGGTGACGAAGAACATCGCCAGCGCGCCGGCCCCGAAAGCGACGATAAAACCGGGATGCCAGATTTCGCTCCAGGTCGCGGTGGCGGTCACCTTGAACAGCAGCGCCGGCAGACACAGCCAGACCACCATGCGATTGATTTCGGCAGCGGCCTGTTCGCCGAGCTTGCCAGTCTTGCGGCACAGGTAGCCGGCCAGGATCAGCGCAAAGATCGGCGCGACGATGACCAGGATGGTATGCATGGACTCCTCAGGCCTTGCCGACCAGCGCCGGGCTGCGACGGTCGCCCAGCCGGCTCAGCCACACCGAGGCGAGGATCACCGCACCGCCGATGAACAACCGCCCCAGCGGTTCGTGCTGGTTCCAGATCAGCAGGTTGAGCAGCAGGCCCACCGGCACATGCAGGTTGTTCATCACCGCCAGGGTGCCGCCGGAAACCAGGCAGGCGCCCTTGTTCCACCAATACAACCCCAGTGCGGTCGGGCACAGGCCGAGGAACAGCAGCACCAGCCATTGCACGTCGGTGCTCGGCAGGTGCTGGGCGTTGCCGAACAGCAGGAAGGCCGGCAGCACGACGATCAGCGCGCCCAGGTAGAAGTAGCCAAAGCGCTTGTAGTGCGGCAGGTCGCTGGGGTGGCGGGCGATCAGGTGGCGGTACAGGACCTGCCCGGCGGCGTAGGTGAAGTTGGCCAGTTGCAGGAGCAGGAAGCCCATGAAGAACTCGCCGCTGATGCTGTCGAAGCGGATCACCGCTGCGCCGGCCACCGCGACCAGCGCCGCGAGCAGCGCCCAAGGGTTGAAGCGGCGGTTCAGTGCATCTTCGATGAGGGTGACGTGCAGCGGGGTGAGGATGGTGAACAGCAGCACTTCAGGCACGGTGAGCACGCGAAAGCTCAGGTACAGGCAGACATAGGTGATGCCGTACTGCAGCGCGCCGATCAGCAGCATCGAGCGCATGAAGCGCGGTTCGACCTGGCGCCAGCGGGTCAGCGGCAGGAACACCAGCCCTGCCAGCAGCACCCGCGCCAGCACGGCGAAATAGCTGTCGACATGGCCGGCCAGGTATTCGCCGATCAGGCTGAAGGAAAACGCCTGGATCAGCGCGACGATAATCAGGTAGCCCATGGTTGCCTCTCGTGGATCAAGGCGGCGACCTTAGCGGGTAGGGGGTGGTCTGGGCAACCGGGAGGAGGATGAAGATGCGGCGGTGGATGGCACCGGCTATGCCGGTGTTCGCGGGCAAGCCCGCTCCCACAGGGATTGGGCTGGTCTTTGGATTTTGAACAAGACAGTTGCTCCAGCCAGAGCTTGCCTGTCAGCGCTGCGCGTCGAACTCGGCCATCAGCACCTCGACCAGCTGCGCGGCCGGCAGGGCGCGCGCCCGGTGGGCGCCGGTACCGGCCCATTGTGCGGCGAAGTCGCTGCAGCCCTGGGCAGTCGCCACGCTATTAAGTGCCTTGTTGGCATCGTAGGCGCGGGGATAATCCGGCACGCCCGCAGCACTCTTCACCTCGAACGCCCGGTTGACCATACCCCGCGCAGGCCGTCCGGAAATTGCGCTGGTGATCTGCGTCTGCCGCGCCCGTGGCCCGCTCAGCGCCTCACGGTAGGCCGCGTTGGCCGACGATTCCGGGCACAGCAAGAACGCTGTACCCAACTGCGCCGCACAGGCGCCCTGCGCGAACGCCTTGGCGATGTCTGTGCCATCCATGATTCCGCCAGCTGCGATGATCGGCAGTCGAACCTGCTCGGCCAACAGGCGCACCAACTCCAGCGTGCTCGATTCGTCGTCATGCTCAGGATCGAATATCCCGCGATGACCACCCGCCTCGTAACCCTGGGCGATCAGTGCATCGACCCCTGCTTGCTGCACCTGCAGCGCCTCGTCCACGCGGGTCACGCAGGCCAGTAGCACGATACCGGCCGCCTTCAGCGCCTCGATGAACGACTGCGGCGGCAGGCCAAAATGAAAACTCACCACTGCCGGTTTTTCTTCCAGCAGCATCTGCAGCATCTCGGGGTCTTCGACGAACGAGCGATAGATTTCCCGCAGGCCCTTCGGCGGCTGGGCCTGGAACTCGGCAAAGCGCGCTTCGAGCGCCTGCAGCCAGGCGCCCTCGCGCACGTCATCTCGCAGCGCCGGGCGGTGGCAGAACAGATTGACGTTGAACGGTTGTTGGGTCAGCGCGAAGGTTTCGCGTATGTACTGGCGAGCCTGCTCGACCGAGCTCGCGCCGATCGCGATCGACCCCAAACCACCCGCATTCGATACCGCCGCCGCCAGCGCTGGCGTAGAAACGCCCGCCATGGGCGCCTGGATGATGGGGAAACGGACGTTCAGCAAAGCCTGGATGTCAGTGGTCATGGAGGTTGCTCATCATGGGTTGCTCATGGCGGGTGCGCATGTCCGTTGGCGGGGAGCGAGCCCAGAGTTGACCTTAAGCGCACCCATGAATTTTCACAAATGATGATAAATGATGAATTCCATCACTGATCGTGAACCAGCAGTCTGGCCCGGTCGCCTCCAAGCCACTGGAAAACCGATCATGAAATGATGCATAAACACCCCATCAATCATCATCAGTGATAGGTAGTCTCCATGGAAATGCGCCAGTTGAAGATCTTCTGCGCCGTGGCCGAGCTGGGCAGTTTCACCGCGGCTGCGGTCAGGATCAACACCGTGCAATCCAACGTGACCATGCGCATCAAGGAGCTCGAGGCGGAACTCAAGCGCGAGCTGTTCATCCGCAGAAAATCCGGCGTCGTGCTCACGGTCGCGGGCGAGACGTTTCTCGGGTATGCCCGGCGCATCCTGCAACTGACCGAAGAAAGCCGCAGCGCCCTGCTCGATACCGGTGTACCCAACGGCCCGCTGCGCCTGGGCTCGATGGAGACCACTGCCGCCATTCGCCTGCCGAAGATCCTCACCCGCTACCGCGAACAGCATCCCGATGTGCAACTGTCGTTGCTCACCGGCACCACTGCCGAACTGATCAAGGCCATCGAGTCCCACCGGATCGATGGCGCTTTCGTCGGAGGGTTTCACCAGAATCCGATGCTTGCCCAGCAAGAGGTGTTCAGCGAGGAACTGGTGCTGGTCAGCAGCGACCAGTTCGATTCGCTCGACACCTTGATGGCGCGAATGCCCTCGCAGACAGTGCTGGTGTTTCGCAGCGGCTGCTTCTACCGATCGACGCTGGAAAACTGGTTCTATCGGGTGGGCCTGGTGCCCAACCAGATCATGGAAATGGGCAGCCTGGATGGCATCCTTACCTGCGTCTCGGCGGGAATGGGCGTGACTCTGTTGCCCAGGTCGGTGACGCAGAACTGCAGCGTGCGCCATGCGATTCGCTGCCATGAACTACCCGCGGAATTCTCCCGCGTGTCCACGGTGTTCATCCGTCGCCAGGATTCGTTGCCGACCTCGGCGATGAGCGCCTTCATGGAGCTGGCGCAGCAGCGCAGGGACGCGGCGGACCTGCACTGAGCCTGGCGCAAAAAAAGCCCGGCCATTCGCATGACCGGGCACATACACCCAAAGGAGCAACAGGTGTCAGGGTTGGGAATTCGTGGACGCCTCGCGCCTCAAGCCACTGCGGCGAGCTTCGCCTTGGCCTGGTTCAGCCCCTTCTCGTGGAAGTCGCCGCTCATGTTCAGGCCCTCGGCGTGAATGAAGTTCACCTCGTGGATCCCGATGAAGGCCATCACCTGGCGCAGGTAGGGTTCCTGGTGATCGCTGGCAGCGCCGGCGTGGATACCGCCGCGGGCAGTCAGGACGATCGCACGCTTGCCGTTGAGCAGCCCCTGCGGGCCGGTCGGGGTGTACTTGAAGGTGATGCCGGCACGCAGCACATGGTCGAGCCAGGCCTTGAGTGTGCTGGGGATGGCGAAGTTGTACATGGGCGCCGCCATCACCAGCACATCGGCGGCCAGCAACTCATCGGTCAGCTCGTTGGAGCGGGCCAGCGCATCGATTTCAGCCGCGCTGCGCTGTTCCTCGGGCTTCATCCAGCCACCGAGTAGGTTGGCGTCCAGGTGCGGCACCGGGTTGACCGCCAGGTCGCGTACCTTGATCTCGTCGGCAGGATGCGCTGCTTGCCACTGCTGGATGAAGTCGCGGGTCAGTTGACGGGAAACGGAATCCTGTTGGCGGGCGCTGCTTTCGATGATCAGTACGCGGGACATGGGGTGCCTCCATCGGCAAATAGGGTTGCGATTCGATGGAGGTGAGATTAAGACTTGACCTATCGATAAAAAAGCGTAAAAAGTGGGTTCAATCTATCGATTAATTGGTTTTATTCCGGTTTGCAGCTCAGGTCGATGCGCAGCTTGATGATCTGCCGGTTGAACTTGGCCGTCACATCCACGCTCTTGCCGGCCGGCACATTGACCCGACGCACCCTCGGCGCTTCGGGGCCATTGCGCATGGTGACCTTGCAGGCAGCCGGCACCTGCCCGTAGTTGTTCAGGCTGATGCTGCCGATGTCGTAGGCGGTGTCGTACGCGGTGTAGTCGAGCTTGACCCCTTCGATCTCCTTCTGCACATCGATGGGATAGGCCATGGCGCTCAGGGGCAGGGACGTCAGCAGTACCGCAAACCATTTCTTCATTTCGCGCTCTCCTTGTGATGAGCGCAGCTTAGGACAACAGGAGCCGAAGATGAAAGCGCCGCGCGTGACCCTGGATCAGTGGCGAACCCTGCAGGCGGTGGTCGATCACGGCGGCTTCGCCCAGGCCGCCGAAGCCCTGCATCGCTCGCAGTCCTCGGTGAGCTACACCGTGGCGCGCATGCAGGAGCAACTGGGCGTGCCGCTGCTACGCATCGACGGGCGCAAGGCGGTACTGACCGAGGCCGGCAGCGTGCTGCTGCGTCGCTCGCGGCACCTGGTCAAACAGGCCAGCCAGCTCGAAGACCTGGCTCACCACATGGAACAGGGCTGGGAGGCCGAAGTGCGCCTGGTGGTCGACGCCGCCTACCCCAGCGCCCGGCTGGTGCGCGCACTGAGCGCGTTCATGCCGCAGAGCCGCGGCTGCCGTGTGCGCCTGCGTGAAGAAGTGCTGTCCGGGGTCGAGGAAGTACTGCACGAAGGCATCGCCGACCTTGCCATCAGCAGCTTGAACATTCCCGGCTACCTGGGCGCCGAGCTGAGCGCGGTGGAGTTCGTCGCCGTCGCCCACCCCGAGCACAGCCTGCATCGCCTGGGCCGAGAGATCACGTTCCAGGACCTGGAAAGCCAGTTGCAGGTGGTGATCCGCGACTCCGGCCGCAGCCAGCCACGCGACGTCGGCTGGCTGGGTGCCGAACAGCGCTGGACCGTCGGCAGCCTGGGCACCGCGGCGACCTTCGTCGGCAGCGGCCTGGGCTTTGCCTGGCTGCCCCGGCACATGATCGAACGCGAACTGCGCGAGGGCCTGCTAAAGCCTCTGCCGCTCGATCAGGGTGGCAGTCGACACCCGCTGTTCTACCTTTACTCGAGCAAGGAAAAGACCTTGGGTCCGGCCACGCAGATCCTCATCGAGCTGCTGCGCAATTTCGACACCGCGCCACTGGACGTGCCCTTCGCAGCCCCCCCGCAAGCCTGAGAGGACCGCGCCCATGGCCTGTTTCGAACGTGACGGATGCCTGCTGCACTATGAGGAACATGGCCAGGGCGAGCCTCTGGTACTGCTGCACGGGCTCGGTTCGAGCAGCCAGGACTGGGAGCTGCAGGTCCCGGAGCTGAGCCGTCACTATCGGGTGATCCTGATGGACATTCGCGGCCACGGCCAGTCGGCCAAGCCTCGCCACGGCTACCAGATCAAGACCTTCAGCGAAGACTTGCTGGCCCTGCTCGACCATCTGGACACCGGCCCGGTGCACTTCGTGGGCTTGTCCATGGGCGGCATGGTCGGTTTCCAGTTTGCCGTCGACCATCCGCACAGGCTGCGCAGCCTGTGCATCGTCAACAGCGCCCCCGAGGTCAAGCGCCACAACCTCGAACACTGGATCTGGTGGGCCAAGCGCTGGAGCCTGGCACGCCTGCTCAGCGTCGAGACGGTCGGCCAGGGCCTGGCCGCGCGCCTGTTCCCCAAACCCGAGCAAGGCGAACTGCGCCGCAAGATGGCCGAGCGCTGGGCGCGCAACGACAAGCGCGCTTACCTCAAGAGCTTCGACGCCATCGTCGACTGGGGTGTGCAGGAACGCATCGGGCAGATCCCGTGTCCGACACTGGTGATCGCCGCCGACCACGATTACACCCCGATACAACAGAAAGCGCGCTACGTTGCCCTGATGCCCCATGCGACACTGGCGGTCATCGAGGATTCGCGGCACGCTACGCCCCTGGACCAACCCGAGGTCTTCAACCAGACCCTGCTGCGTTTCCTCGCAGCCGCATCCACCTCTCAAGGATCATTGAGCCCATGCTGAAGAAACTCCTGCTGACCGCCTGCTCGTTCGCCTTCGCTGCCAGCGTCATGGCGTCCGACAAGACCCCCCACGTGCTGCTGACTACCAGCTTCGGCGATGTCGAGATCGAACTGAACGCCGAAAAAGCCCCCATCAGTACGAAGAACTTCCTGGAGTACGTCGACAGCGGTTTCTATAACAATACGATCTTCCACCGCGTGATCCCGGGCTTCATGGTCCAGGGCGGCGGCTTCACCGACCAGATGGTACAGAAGAGCACCAAGGATCCGATTCGCAACGAAGCCAGCAACGGCCTGCAGAACACGCGCGGCACGCTGTCGATGGCCCGCACCTCGGATCCGAATTCGGCCACCAGCCAGTTCTTCATCAACGTGGCCGACAACGACTTCCTCAATCCTGGTCGTGACCGCGGCTACGCCGTGTTCGGCAAGGTGACCAAGGGCATGGAGGTGGTCGACCAGATCGTCAACTCCCCCACCACCGTCAAGAAAGGCATGCGCGATGTACCGGCCGATCCGGTCTACATCAAGTCGGCCAAACGTATCGATTGATCGCGGGTCTCACAGGATGTGACGCCGCCCGCGAGCGGGATCAACAGGAGTTTCCATGCTGTACCGTCGCTTCGAACAACTGATCGACATCTTCCGTGAGGCGCCCAGCGAGGCGCCGCCGAGCACGGTCTGGCCGTTCTACCTGTACTACTTGCGCCAGGTCTGGCCGAGCTTTCTCGCCTTGCTGGTGGTCGGCCTGGTCGCCTCGCTGATCGAGGTGGCCTTGTTCAGCTACCTGAGCCGGATCATCGACCTGGCCCAGGGCACGCCCAACGTCAACTTCTTCAGTGAGCACAGCGGCGAGCTGATCTGGATGCTGGTGGTGGTCCTGTTGCTGCGGCCGGTGTTCTTCGGCCTGCACGACCTGCTGGTGCACCAGACCATCAACCCGGGGATGACCAGCCTGATCCGCTGGCAGAACCACACCTATGTGCTCAAGCAGAGCCTGAACTTCTTCCAGAGCGACTTCGCCGGGCGCATCGCCCAGCGCATCATGCAGACCGGCAACTCGCTGCGCGACTCGGCGGTGCAGGCGGTGGATGCGCTGTGGCACGTGCTGATCTACGCGATCAGCTCGCTGGTGCTGTTTGCCGAGGCCGACTGGCGCCTGATGATTCCGCTGCTGGTCTGGATCGTCGGCTATATCGCCGCGCTCTACTACTTCGTGCCGCGGGTCAAGGAACGCTCGGTGGTGTCCTCGGACGCACGCTCCAAACTGATGGGGCGGATCGTCGATGGCTACACCAACATCGCCACCCTCAAGCTGTTCGCCCACACGGACTACGAACAGCAGTACGCCCGCGAGGCGATCAGCGAACAGACCGAGAAGACGCAACTGGCCTCACGTGTCATCACCAGTATGGATGTGGTGATCACCACCCTCAACGGCCTGCTGGTGGTCGCCACCACCGGCCTTGCCCTGTGGCTCTGGAGCCAGTCGCTGATCAGCGTCGGCGCCATTGCCCTGGCCACGGGCCTGGTGATCCGTATCGTCAACATGTCCGGCTGGATCATGTGGGTGGTCAATGGCATCTTCGAAAACATCGGCATGGTCCAGGATGGCCTGCAGACCATTGCCCAGCCGGTCTCGGTCACCGACACACCCAATGCCCCGGCATTGAAGGTCAGCCGTGGCGGCGTACGTTTCGACGATGTCGACTTCCACTACGGCAAGGGTGGCAAGGTCATCGATGGGCTGAACCTGGATATTCGCCCGGGCGAGAAGATCGGCCTGATCGGCCCGTCCGGTGCGGGCAAGTCCACGCTCGTCAACCTGCTGCTGCGCCTGTACGACGTGCAGGGCGGGCGCATCCTCATCGATGGCCAGGATATCGCCCAGGTCAACCAGGCCAGCCTGCGTGCGCAGATCGGCATGATCACCCAGGACACCTCGCTGCTGCACCGCTCGATCCGCGACAACCTGCTGTATGGCCGGCCGGACGCGAGCGACGAGGAAGTCTGGGAGGCCGTGCGCCGCGCCCGGGCCGACGAGTTCATCCCGCAGTTGTCCGACGCCCAGGGCCGCACCGGCTTCGACGCCCATGTAGGCGAGCGCGGGGTCAAGCTCTCCGGCGGCCAGCGCCAGCGCATCGCCATTGCCCGCGTGCTGTTGAAGAATGCGCCGATCCTGATCATGGATGAAGCGACCTCGGCGCTGGACTCGGAAGTCGAGGCAGCGATCCAGGAGAGCCTGGAAACCCTGATGCAGGGCAAGACCGTGATCGCCATCGCCCACCGCCTGTCGACCATCGCCCGGATGGACCGTCTGGTAGTGCTGGAGAAGGGGCGTATCGTCGAGAGCGGCAGCCACGCCGAGCTGTTGGCCCAACAGGGGCTGTATGCGCGGTTGTGGCATCACCAGACCGGCGGGTTCGTCGGGGTGGATTGAGGGGTTCTAACCGGCCAGGTAGCGCGTTGCACTGACGGACAGCGCGGTACCTGTGGGAGCGGGCTTGCCCCGCGATAGTGCCGGCACAGACCCCACTCAACCCCGCCGATACGGCAGCATCTCCCGTGCCTGCTCGGCATACGCCCTCACCCCGTCTCGCTCCTGAGCCAGAAACTCATCCACCGCCCGCCGCAGCCCAGCATGGCGCAAGTAGTGCCACGAACGCGTCAGCACCGGCTCGAACCCGCGGATCAGCTTGTGCTCCCCCTGGGCACCGGCGTCGAACCGCTGCAGCCCCTCGGCAATCGCGTAGTCCATGCCCTGGTAGAAGCAGGTCTCGAAATGCAGGCGGTCGAATTCGTCCAGGCAGCCCCAGTAGCGACCGTAGAAACTTTCGCCCCCGACCAGGCTCAAGGCCATGGCCACGTCGCGGCCGTTCTGCCGTGCGACCACCACCCGCAGCGCCTTGGGCATGCGCTCGGCCAGCAGGCTGAAGAACTCACGGGTCAGGTAGGGCGCACGTCGTCGCACCGCATAGGTGTTGGCATAGCAGCGGTAGACGAAATCCCAGCGCGCCTGGTCCAGCTCATCGCCGCGCAGCCACTGGAAGTCGATGCCCTGTCCGGTCACCTGCTCGCGCTCCTTGCGCATCTGCTTGCGCTTGCGCGAGCTGAGGGTGTCGAGAAAGTCCTGAAAATCCCGATAACCACGGTTGCGCCAGTGGAACTGGCAGCCCAGGCGCTCCATCCAGCCCGGCTGGCCGAGCATCTGCTCGTCCAGGCTGCTGTCGGTGAAGTTGATGTGCGCACCGGACAGTTCACCCTTGACCAGGTACTCCGGCAATGCCTGCAGCAACAGCAGGGCGTCGGCAGGGTCTGCGCTCAGCAGGCGCGGCCCACTGACCGGGCTGAACGGCACCGCCCCGAGCAGCTTGGGGTAATAGGCGATACCCGCACGCTCACAGGCATCGGCCCAGCCGTGGTCGAACACGTACTCACCGAACGAATGCCATTTGCGGTACGCAGGCAGCAACGCCCGCACCTCGCCATCACGCTCCAGCACCAGGTGCTCGGCGGCCCAGCCGGTCTGGCGGCTGACGCTGCCACTGTCCTCCAGCGCGCTGAGGAAGGCATGGCGCAGAAACGGCTGGCCGGCGGGCACGAGCGCGTCCCAGGACAGTGCCGGAAGGTCACGCAGGTGGGCAAGACTGTAGAGGCTGGTCACGACTTCGGCTCCCTGAACACAGGTCGCCAGTATCGCCAAAGGCGCCGGTTCGCTCAAATGACGACGACCGTTCTTATAACCAAGTGAGTAATTACTTAACAGCAGTGCCACTAAATAGACATTATTCTGTAATCCCCCCTCGCAATACTTGCGCCTGTTTTTCGGATGCCGAGAACCTGTCTAGTCAGGCCTTTTCCGGAGACATGCCAACTTGGGGGTGGGCGCACACAAGCCTCCCCACACTTTTCCAATAGGGAGAACCTTATGCGTCTTGTTTCTACACTTACCGGAGTTAGCCTCACCGGCATGATGCTGGCCCTGAGCGCCCCGGCCAGTGCTGCAGTCGACGCCAAGCTGCTCGAAATGCTCCGCGCCAACGGCTCGATCAACCAGGCGCAGTACAGCGAACTGCAGGCCGATCTGGCAAAAGAAACCAAGGAAAAGGCCGACCAGAAGGCACAGTCCGAACGCCTGAGCTCCTTCGAACAGAAAGTGGCATGGGCCGCCAAGACCCAGATCAAGGGTGACGTGCGCCTGCGTTACGAAGACGTCAACGTCGACAACCCACGCAGCGGCAGCGGCAACCAGGACCGCGAACGCGTCCGTGCCCGCGTCGGCTTCTACAGCGAAATCAACCCGCAGGTTGACGCTGGCGTGCGTATCGCCACCGGCAGCAGCGCCGATGGCCGCTCGACCAACCAGAGTCTGGACAACTACTTCGAGAAGAAATCGCTGTGGGTCGACCTGGCCTACCTCGACTGGCACCCGACCGCCATCCCGAACCTGCACCTGATCGGCGGCAAGATGCAGCAGCCTTGGGTGAGCATGGGCGACATCATCTGGGATAGTGACCTGAACCCGGAAGGTGTGGCTGTTACCTACAAGACCAACCTGGGCGGCGCCGAGCTGTTCGGCAGCGCCGGTCAGTACACCCTCAAGGACAACGTCGACGGCGACGGCGTGCAGTTCAAGCACGACGCCCAGCTGTACCACGGCCAGTTGGGTGCCCGCTTCGCACCGGCTGACACCCTCAAGGTCACCGTTGGCGGCAGCATCTACGGCTACGACAACGACAAGGAATCTGCTGCCCTGCGTCAGTTCGGCAACACCACCAACGAATTCAATCTGGTGGAAGGCTTCGGTCAGATCGACTTCACCGGCTTCGCCATCCCGCTGGCAGCCTACGGTCAGTACGTGAAGAACACCGAAAGCACCGACGGCGAAGACAAGGCCTGGCTGGCTGGTGTGAAGACCAAGCTCGGCGCCTGGAGCCTGGACTACAACTACCGCGACGTGCAGCGCAACGCTGTGGTCAGCGCCTTCACCGACTCCGACTTCGGTAACGGCTTCACCGGTAACCGTGGTCACAAGTTCAAGGTCGGTTACGAAATCGACAAGAACTTCGCTGTCGGCGCGGCTTACCTGATGGCCAAGACCGACCGTTCGCAGCTGCCGAACACCGACGCGGACGTCGACACCCTGCAGGTCGACCTGGAAGCCAAGTTCTAAAAGAACGCTCCCCTGCGTAGCTCAGCGGGAAGTGCCGACCCCATCCGGCGCTTCCCGCTTTTTTTCGTCTGCTGAAAAGGCCGCCGCCGTTATCAGCGCTTGCGCAGAATCACACTGCCAATCGAATACCCCGCCCCGAACGAACTCAGCACCGCCAGCGACCCCTCGGCCAGGTCATCCTGGTACAGGTGGAAGGCAATCACCGAGCCGGCCGAACTGGTATTGGCATAACGGTCGAGAATCACCGGTGCCTCCTGCTCGCTCACCTCACGCCCCAGCAGTTTCTTGACGATCAGGTGGTTCATGCTCAGGTTGGCCTGGTGCAGCCAGAAGCGCTTGACGTCGGACGGCTGCAGGTCGTTCTCGGCCAAGTGCTTGCCGATCAGCTCGGCGACCATCGGGCAGACTTCCTTGAACACCTTGCGCCCTTCCTGCACGAACAGCTTGTCGCGGGTGCCTTCACCCTCCTCCGCCGCACGGTTGAGGAAGCCGAAGTTGTTGCGGATGTTGTTGGAGAACGAGGTCAGCAGCTTGGTGCTGACGATGTCGAACTGATGCTTCGAGGTGGCCTGGTCGGCGCGCTCGAGCAACACGGCAGTAGCGGCATCACCAAAGATGAAGTGGCTGTCGCGGTCACGGAAGTTCAGGTGCCCGGTGCAGATCTCCGGGTTGACCATCAGGATCGCCCGGGCCTGGCCGAGCTGGATGCTGTTGGCGGCGTTCTGGATGCCGAAGGTGGCCGAGGAGCAGGCCACGTTCATGTCGAAGCCGAAGCCCTGGATACCCAAGGCCTGCTGCACTTCGATGGCAATCGCAGGATAGGCGCGCTGCAGGTTGGAACAGGCGACGATCACCCCGTCGACGTCGGCAGCGGTACGACCGGCACGCTCCAGTGCCTGGCGGGCGGCGGCCACGGCCATTTCGCAAAGAATGGAGTACTCGTCGTTGGAGCGCTCCGGCAGGCGTGGCTTCATGCGCTGCGGGTCGAGGATGCCGGCCTTGTCCATGACGAAGCGGCTCTTGATGCCCGACGCCTTTTCGATGAACGCCGCGTCGGACAGCGGCGCCGGCTCGACCTCGCCACGCTCGATGGCGGCGGCGTTGTCTGCGTTGAACTGTTGCGACCAGGTGTTGAAGGATTCCACCAGTTCTTCGTTGGAGATGCTCTGGGCCGGGGTATACAGGCCGGTGCCGCTGATCACGACGTTATGCACGGTCGTTCCTCTGGTCTGTGGCCTGCGCCTGTCGGGCGTTGGCCGGGATGGGCTGTGATTAATGGCACTTTAGTGCCAACTTGAGATCGTCAGCGAGGGCTGCGCCCTCGATCGCGGGGCAAGCCCGCTCCCACAAAGTGAGAGCGCGGTTGTCATGCGATGGGCCGCAACGCGGCCCAAATTGCACCAATATTGCCACAATTCAGGGAATTTAGGCTTCCACCAAACTCCACTGCTTGCTTAATCGCTTATCGGAAACCGCCACTTTCGTCCCCAACTGCTGCGCGAACAGCGACACCCGGTACTCCTCCAGCAACCAGCGATACAGGGTCAGCTCGGCGTCACGCTTGCCCTCCTGGGCATGCTTGTCGGCGCGGGTCTTGTACTGTGTCCACAGGTTGCCCAGCTCGCCGCTCCAGACCCGGTCCTTCTGCACCTGCGAGCCCAGCTTCTCCAAACGTAGCTCGATGGCCTTCAGATAGCGCGGCAGTTCCTTGAACCACTGCGCCGGCGTCTCGCGCACGAAGCCTGGGTAGACCAGGTTGCCCAGTTGCTGCTTGATATCGTTCAGCGCCACGGCCTGGCT
The DNA here is from genome assembly GCF_057197165.1 of Pseudomonas sp. SYWMCR5. Taxonomy (NCBI): domain Bacteria; kingdom Pseudomonadati; phylum Pseudomonadota; class Gammaproteobacteria; order Pseudomonadales; family Pseudomonadaceae; genus Pseudomonas; species Pseudomonas sp. SYWMCR5. Next base: position 158,362 of record NZ_JBXUNH010000010.1, on the reverse strand, counting down.
CAGGTCGATCTTGCCCTTGAAGCGCTTCTGCAGGCCATGCCACAGCTTGAGCACTTCCAGGGTCTGGCGTGCCAGCCGCTCGGCATGCTCGGCCCAGTCGCCACGCTTGCGTTCGGCGAGCGAGGCCAGTGCGGCGCCGTCGCGCGGCAGTGGCGTCTCGCCTTCGAGCACACAGCTGTCGAGGCTGGCCAGCAGGATATCCTCGACCAGCGACTCGACCCGGCCCAGCTCGCGGTACAGCAGCCCCAGCTCTGTCAGCCCCGGCAGCTTGCCGCGCAGGAACTTGGCAGGCTCGGCCAGCTGTTGCAGCAACAGGCGCTGCAGCGCGCGGCGGTGCTGGAATTCGGCTTCGGCCTGGGTCGAGAAACGCCCCTCGCGCACCGCGCCGTTGTCTTCCACCAGTGCCGGGTAGACCGTCAGCGACAGGCCGGCAATCTTCTGCTGGGCAGTCTGCGCCACCTGGGCGAAGGCCTTGGCCTGCACCGGCTGTTCGGTCTTCTCGCTGCGTGGCAACGCCAGGGCGGCCTGGCTGGCGGCGGCGAAACGCGCGGTCAGCTCAGCCAGGTCGCGGCCTTCGCCGAGGAACTTGCCCTGGCCGTCGACCACCTCGATGTTCATGCGCAGGTGCCCTTCGACCTGGCCGGCCGATTCGGCCCACGCCTCGTCGGACACCCGCGCCCCGGTCATGCGCAACAGCTCCTGGCCCAGGGCCTGCGGCAAGGCACCTTGGCCGAAGCTCATGCGCGACAATGCCGCCTTGACGAAGTCCGGCACCGGCACGAAGTTCTTGCGCAAGGCCTTGGGCAGGTTGCGCACCAGGGCCACGCACTTGGCCTCCAGCAACCCCGGCACCAACCACTCCAGGCGTTCGCCCGGCAGGTTCGGCAGCAGGGGCGCAGGCACCCGCACGGTGACACCGTCACGCGGGTGATTGGGTTCGAAGTGATAGCTCAGCGGCAGGCGCAGGTCGCCCACCTGCAGGTGGTCCGGGTACTGCGCGGCAGTGACTTCGCTGGCCTCACGGGCGAGCACGTCCTCTTCGCGCATGATCAGCAGGTTGGCGTCCTTCTGGCTGTTCATCCGGTACCAGCTGTCGAAGGTCGCGGTCTGGTGGATCTCTTCGGGCAGGCGCGCCTCGTAGAACGCGTACAGTGTCTCTTCGTCGGCCAGGATGTCACGACGGCGGGCCTTGGCTTCCAGCTCGTCGAGCTGCTCGAGCAGGCGCTTGTTGGCCGACAGGCACTTGGCCCTGGACTGGATCTCGCCACCGACCAGCCCCTCGCGGATGAACAGCTCGCGCGAGGTCACCGGATCGATCGGACCGAAGTGCACCGGGCGACGACCGACCAGTATCAAGCCATAAAGCGTGATCTGCTCATAGGCGACCACCTGCCCGCGCTTCTTCTCCCAGTGCGGCTCGAAATGGTTCTTCTTGATCAGATGCCCGGCCAGCGGCTCGATCCAGTCCGGCTCGATCTTGGCGACCATGCGCGCATACAGCTTGGTGGTTTCCACCAGCTCGGCGGCCATCACCCACTGCGGGCGCTTGCGGCCGATGCCGGACGAGGGGTGCACCCAGAAGCGCCGCTGACGCGCGCCCTGGTAATCACCCTCTTCGGTCTTGTGGCCGATCTGGCTGAGCAGACCACTGAGGATCGCCTTGTGCATCCGCTGGTAGTCGGAGGCTTCCTTGTTCACCGCCAACTGCAGGTCGCGGCAGATCAGCGACAGCTGGCGGTGCGCATCACGCCACTCGCGCAGGCGCAGGTAGTTGAGGAACTGCTTGCGGCACCAGTTGCGCAGCGGGTTGGCGGTCAACGCCTGGCGCTGTTCCTCGAAGCCGCGCCACAGGTTGACCAGCGCGGCGAAGTCCGAATCGACATCCTTCCACTGCGCGTGCGCCTGGTCAGCGGCCTGCTGGCGCTCTGGCGGTCGCTCGCGCGGGTCTTGTACCGACAGCGCACTGGCGACGATCAGCACTTCCTGCAGGCTGCCCTGGCGGGCACCTTCGAGCAGCATGCGGCCCAGCCGCGGGTCGATCGGCAGGCGCGCCAACTGGCGGCCCAGCGGCGTGAGCTGGTTCTCGCGGTTGACCGCCGAGAGCTCCTGCAACAGGTTGAAGCCGTCGCTGATAGCCTTGCCATCCGGCGGCTCGATGAACGGAAACGCGTCGATCTCGCCCAGGCGCAGGTGCAGCATCTGCAGGATCACCGCCGCCAGGTTGGTGCGCAGGATCTCAGGGTCGGTGAAGGCCGGGCGGCCGTTGAAATCATCCTCGCTGTAGAGACGGATGCAGATCCCCGGCTCGACCCGCCCGCAACGGCCTTTACGCTGGTTGGCGCTGGCCTGCGACACCGCCTCGATGGGCAGGCGCTGGACCTTGGCGCGGTAGCTGTAGCGGCTGATGCGCGCGGTGCCGCTGTCGATCACGTAGCGGATGCCCGGCACGGTCAGCGAGGTTTCGGCGACGTTGGTCGCCAGTACCACGCGCCGGCCACTGTGGGACTGGAAGATCTTCTGCTGCTCGGCCGGGGTCAGGCGCGCGTACAGCGGCAGGATTTCGGTGTGGCGCAGTTGTGCCTTGCGCAGGATTTCGGCGGCATCGCGAATCTCGCGCTCGCCGGGCAGGAACACCAGCACATCGCCCGGGCCCTTGCCCTGACTGCGCTCGTGCTGGGCGATTTCATCCAGCGTGGCGAGGATCGCCTGATCGACGGTGAGGTCATCCTCGACTTGGTTACCCTCCTCGTCCTGCTCGCTGGTCAGCGGGCGGTACCAGGTGTCAACCGGGTAGGTGCGGCCGGACACCTCGATGATCGGCGCGCCATCGAAGTGCTTGGAGAAGCGCTCCAGGTCGATGGTCGCCGAGGTGATGATCAGCTTGAGGTCAGGGCGCCGGTGCAGCAGGGTCTTGAGGTAGCCGAGCAGGAAGTCGATGTTCAGGCTGCGCTCGTGGGCTTCGTCGACGATGATCGTGTCGTAGCGCTCGAGGAAGCGGTCGTGCTGGGTTTCGGCCAGCAGGATACCGTCGGTCATCAGCTTGACCAGGGTGTTCGAGTCGCTCTGGTCCTCGAAACGCACCTGGTAACCGACGAGCGCCCCAAGCGGTGTGCCGAGCTCCTCGGCAACCCGCGCCGCCACACTGCGCGCGGCGATCCGGCGTGGCTGGGTATGGGCGATCAGGCCATGACTGCCGCGGCCCAGTTCCAGGCAGATCTTCGGCAACTGGGTGGTCTTGCCCGAGCCGGTTTCGCCGGCGATCACCAGCACCTGGTGCTCGGCCAGGGCCTTCTTGATCTCGTCGCGCTTGGCGGCGATGGGCAGGTTGTCGTCGTAGCGGATGCTCGGCACGCTCTGCTGGCGCGCGGTGACCTGGGCACAGGACGCCTGGACCTTCTCCACCCACTGCGCCAGCTTGCCCTCGTCGGGGCGCTTGCGCAGCTCGTGCAGTTGCCGCCGCAGGCGATGGCGGTCGGCGATCATGGCGTGGTCGAGGTTTTGCAGCAGTTTGTCGATGGCGTGGTCAGTCATGGGGCTTTCTGATGATGCAGGTGAGCCTGCTTTTGCATGATCGGCATTCTTGAGGATGCGCGATTGTCGCAGATTTGGCGGTTCTCTGCTGCCTGTACCGGCCTCTTCGCGGGCGAGCCCGCTCCCACAGGGACTGAGCTGGCTGTCAGATTTTGAACAAGACAGTTACTCCTACGCGACCGCGCGCGCCGGCAATTTCCGATCAGCCCCGATCCCGTTCGAAATACCGCGAACGCTTGAACAGCAGTCGTGTGCCAGCCATCGTGAAAAAGACGGTCCAGACCAAACCGTCGAGCAATAGGTTTTCGTGCTCACCCAGTTTCGTGCAACTCGTAATCGCTGCTGCCATGAAAACCAGATACATGAACACTCGGAGCCTGCTAGACCGGAATAGCCAGTCGACGCCTACCGCGAGAATGCAGATGAAGCCAATTGCAAAGACGTCAGCCATCACTACCCCGGATTAAATGATCAGCATCAGGCTGCTGGACTGTGGACCCCTATCCATTACGGTCTGAACAGCTCGTAGGACTACTCCGAAACCCCATCACCAAGCGGCGCAAATGTTTAGCCAGCTGCGGAGTGAACGTCGCCATTCACTGCTTTAATCAACCTTACCCACCATGTGAGTATCCAGGGCATGATTCCCGACCCGATCACCGCGCCCCCGCTGTCACGCCCTTCGCTGCCGAAGGTCAGCGCCCGCGCCGGTGAAAATCCGTTGGTCCACGTCATCCTCGCCTTCTGGGCCCTGTGGCACTGCCGCCATGCTCGCCCGCCGGATACCTCGCTCGCTGTCCATTGACGCCTACCGCAGCCCTGCGGCTGCCTGAATCCGTCCGACACACCGCGTCAACCCGCGGTGGTCTTGTGCGCCCCTGAACGACAGGGGCGCGAGCGAGCCTCCATGCACTTTGCCAACCCCGAGCAAGCCCGCGGCTTTCTGGCCGAAAACCCCGATATCGACCTGATCGAACTGTTCATCCTCGACGCCAACGGCGTGCCGCGCGGCAAGCTGCTGCACCGTGACGAGCTGATGGCGGTGTATGAAAGCGGCCGGCCGCTGCCCAGCACCATCCTTGGCCTGACCCTCAATGGCGACGATGTGGAAAACTCGGGCCTGGTCTGGGATGTCGGCGACATCGACTGTCGCGCCTATCCCCTGGATGGCAGCCTGGTGCGCCTGCCCTGGCGCCGGGTGCCGACCGCCGCGGTGCAGGTCAGCATGCACCCCAGCGAAGGCCTGCCCGCCAGCATTGCCGACCCACGCCATGTCCTGCTGCGCACCATCGAGGCCCTGAAGGCCGACGGTTATCACCCGGTGATGGCCTGCGAGCTGGAGTTCTACCTGCTCGACCAGCAGCGCGATGCCCAGGGCCGCCCGCAACCGGCGCTCGACAGCGACGGCGGCCGGCCACGCAGCACACAGGTCTACGGCCTGCGTGAACTGGAACAGATCGAACCCTTCCTCGCCGACCTGTATGCCGCCTGCAAGGCCCAGGGCATTCCGGCGCGCACGGCGATTTCCGAATACGCACCCGGCCAGGTGGAAATCACCCTGGAGCACGGCGATGCGCTGGCAGCGATGGACCAGGCCGTGCGCTACAAGCGCCTGGTCAAGGGCGTGGCCCACGCCCACGGCATGCAGGCCTGCTTCATGGCCAAGCCCTTCGCGCAGATTGCCGGCACCGGCATGCACATGCACCTGAGCCTGGCTGACAGCGAAGGCCGCAACCTGTTCGCCAGCGAGGACCCGGCCGGCACGCCGCTGCTGCGCCAGGCTGTGGCCGGCATGCTGCGCCACCTGCGCGATTCGCTGCTGCTGTTCTGCCCCAACGCCAACTCGTTCCGCCGCTTCCAGGCCAACAGCTATGCGCCGCTGGCGCCGACCTGGGGTGTCGACAACCGTACCGTGAGCCTGCGCGTGCCCGGCGGCCCTGCCCCCAGCCGGCACATCGAGCACCGTATCTGCGGCGCCGATGCCAACCCTTATCTGGCTGCCGCGGCCATTCTCGCCGCCACGCACCAAGGCATTCGCGAACAACTGGACCCCGGTGCCCCGGTCGAGGGCAACGGCTATGCCCAGGCCACCGAGCACCTGCCCACCGACTGGCTCACCGCCCTCGATGCACTGGAGCACTCGGCCTGGGCGCGCGAAGCGCTGGGCGATGCCTTCCTCGGGGTATACCTGAAAGTCAAACGCGCCGAATACCGCCAGTTCATGGCCGAAGTCAGCGAACAGGACTGGCGCTGGTACCTGCACCAGGCCTGAGCCCTACCCTATTCAGAACAAGGAACACCCCATGAACGCAGCACTGAACAACGGCCCGGCCCAGCGCGCACCGTCCTACTACAGCGCCACCCTCAACGACAGGACCGAGTACCCGACGCTCAAGGGCACCGAGCAGGTAGACGTGGCGATCATCGGTGGCGGCTTCACCGGTGTCGCCACCGCCGTGGAGCTGGCCGAGCGCGGCCTGAAGGTCGCCATCGTCGAGACCAATCGCATCGGCTGGGGCGCCAGCGGGCGCAATGGTGGCCAGGTGACTGGCAGCCTGTCCGGCGACGAGGCCATGCGCACGCAGATGCGTGACCGGCTCGGCAGCGAGGTGGACGATTTCATCTGGCACCTGCGCTGGCGCGGGCACCAGATCATCGAGCAACGCGTGGCGCGCTACGGCATCCAGTGCGATCTCAAGCGCGGCCACCTGCATGCCGCGATGAAGCCGTCGCATCTGGAGGAACTGCGCGCCTTCGAAGCCGAGGCCCAGCGCCGTGGGATGGGCGACCAGGTGCAACTGCTCGACCGCCAGGGCATCTCGCGCCACCTGCAGAGCCCGCTGTATCTCGGGGCGCTGAAGAACACGCGCAACCTGCACCTGCATCCACTCAACCTGTGCCTGGGCGAGGCGCGGGCTGCGCACAGCCTCGGCGCGCTGATCTTCGAGAATTCAGAAGTGCTGGATATCGTCCACGGTCCGCGCCCGGCGGTGGTCACTGCCAACGGCCGGATCGAGGCGCGCCAGGTATTGCTGGCGGGCGATGTGTACCACAAGCTCGAACAGCGCCAGCTCAAGGGCAAGATTTTCCCGGCCATGGGCGGCATCGTGACCACCGCGCCCCTGGGCGAGCTGGCCGAGCAGATCAACCCCGAGGACCTGGCGGTGTACGACTGTCGCTTCGTCCTCGACTACTACCGCCTGACCGCCGACAAGCGCCTGCTGTTCGGCGGCGGCGCCAACTATTCGGGGCGTGATTCGCGGGACATCGAAGCCGAGCTGCGCCCTTGCATCGAGCGCACCTTCCCGGCGCTCAAGGGCGTGCCGATCGAGTTCAAGTGGAGCTGCGCCATGGGCATCGTGGTCAACCGCATCCCGCAGCTGGGCAAGCTGTCGGACAATGTCTGGTACTGCCAGGGTTACTCCGGGCATGGCATCGCGACCAGCCACATCATGGGCGAGATCATGGCCGAGGCGTTGACCGGGACGCTGGAGAAGTTCGACACCTTTGCCGCGTGCAAGCACATCAAGGTGCCGATGGGGGATTTGCTGGGCAATCCGCTGCTGTCGGTGGGGATGTGGTACTACCAGATGCTGGAAAAGTTGCGCTGAAACCAAAACCGGCCCGTTCTTGCAGGAGCGGGCCGGTGTGAATCAGGCGATCTTCTTCAGCCCAAGCTTCTTCATTTCTTCGTCGCGCAGCTCACGACGCAGGATCTTGCCGACGTTGGTGGTCGGCAGGGCATCGCGGAACTCGATGAAACGCGGCACCTTGTAGCCGGTGACGTTGGCACGCATGTGCTCCATCACCTGCTCCTTGGTCAGCGTGACACCTGGCTTGGCGACGATGAACATCTTGATCACCTCGCCCGACTTCTCGTCAGGCACGCCGATCGCGGCACATTGCAGCACGCCCGGCAGGGAAACCAGCACGTCTTCCAGCTCGTTGGGGTACACGTTGAAGCCCGAGACCAGGATCATGTCCTTCTTGCGGTCGACGATGCGCATGTAGCCGTCCGGCTGAATCACCGCGATGTCACCGGTCTTCAGCCAGCCTTCGCTGTCGAGGATCTCGGCGGTGGCGTCTTCGCGCTGCCAGTAGCCCTTCATCACCTGCGGGCCCTTGATGCACAGCTCACCGACTTCTCCCAGCGGCAGTTCCTGGCCGCTGTCGTCGATGACCTTGCACAGAGTGGACGGCACCGGAATGCCGATGGTGCCGATCTGGTTGGCTTCGGACGGGTTGACCGCCGCCACCGGGCTGGTCTCGGTCATGCCATAGCCTTCGCAGATGGCGCAGCCGGTGACCGCCTTCCAGCGCTCGGCCACGCTCAGTTGCAGGGCCATGCCGCCGGAAAGCGTGACCTTCAGCGCCGAGAAGTCCAGGCTGCGGAAGGTTTCGTTGTTGCACAGGGCGACGAACAGGGTGTTCAGCCCGACGAAGCCGCTGAACTTCCACTTGCCCAGTTCCTTGACCATCGCCGGCAGGTCGCGCGGGTTGCTGATCAGCACGTTGTGGTTACCGATCAGCATCATCGCCATGCAATGGAAGGTGAACGCGTAGATGTGGTACAGCGGCAGCGGCGTGATGATGATCTCGGAGCCTTCCTGCAGGTTCGAGCCCATCAGCGCGCGGCACTGCAGCATGTTGGAGACCAGGTTGCGGTGGGTCAGCATCGCGCCCTTGGCCACACCCGTAGTGCCGCCGGTGTATTGCAGCACAGCCACGTCATTGGCTTGCGGGCTGGCCTCGATGACCGGCTGGCCACGGCCCTTGGCCAGTGCATCGTTGAAGCGCACGGCCTGGGGCAGGCTGTAGGCCGGCACCATCTTCTTCACATACTTGATGACGCTGTTGATCAGCACGCGCTTGAGCGGCGGCAGCAGGTCGGCCACTTCGGTAACGATGACGTGCTTGACCTGGGTCTTGGGCAGGACCTTCTCGACCAAGTGCGCCATGTTGGCCAGGCACACCACGGCCTTGGCACCGGAATCGGTGAACTGATGCTCCAGCTCACGCGCGGTATACAGCGGGTTGGTGTTGACCACGACCAGGCCGGCGCGCATGGCACCGAACACGGCGACGGGATATTGCAGTACATTGGGCAGTTGCACGGCGATGCGATCGCCGGGCTTGAGGTCGGTGTGCTGTTGCAGCCAGGCCGCGAAAGCGCCGGACAGGGTGTACAGCTCGCCGTAGGTAAGGGTCTTGCCGAGGTTGCTGAACGCCGGTTTGTCGGCGAAGCGCTGGCAGGATTGCTTCAGTACGGCCTGGATGTTGGGGAATTCGTCAGGATTGATTTCCGCCGTAATTCCGGCTGGGTATTTATCCTTCCAAAAATGTTCGATCATGGAAGCCCACTCCTTTAGCAACAGCGAATTCTTCACGCGTCGATGCGTTTATTATTGATATGAGATGAAGGGATTCATTGCAAACCGCATCATCTGAAAGCGCGCCGAGAGTAACAGCTTTGCCTGGGGTCGCCTAGAGGGCTTCGCAAGCCTCAAGAGTCACCAAAGTGACTCAATGAACTCTATGAGTCATTTCTAGAGTATTTAATCAAAATGTCGCATTGCGGTGCGTGCGGCAGCCGACTCGGTCGCTGTAGGAGCGGGCTTGTCCCGCGATCGGGCGCGAAGCGGCCGCAAGCCAGGCAGTCGAGATCGTCCTGATAAATCTCGGTGCCAGGTTCTACGGCCGCTTCGCGCCCGATCGCGGGACAAGTCGGGACGCCGAACCGCCGCTCCCACATTGGGCTGGACGTTAAATTTTGAGCAAGACAATTGCTTCCACTGGTGAGGTGGATTTCAGGCGATGTCGCGCAACTCCCGACGCAGGATCTTGCCTACCGGCGTCATGGGCAGTGAATCGCGCAGCACGATGTGCTTGGGCACCTTGTAGCCGGTGAAGTTGGCCTTGCAGAAGGTCTTGAGCTCCTCGACGCTGACACCGCCCGCCCGAGGAACCACGAACAGTTTTACCGCTTCGCCGGAGCGTTCGTCGGGCACGCCGATCACCGCGCAACTGGCCACTTGCGGGTGGCCCATGACCACGTCCTCGATCTCGTTGGGATACACGTTGAAGCCCGAGACGATGATCATGTCCTTCTTGCGATCGACGATGCGGGTGAAGCCGTCCGGGTCGATCACCGCGATGTCGCCGGTCTTGAACCAGCCGTCGGCATCCAGCGCCTGAGCTGTCGCCTCCGGCTGCTGCCAATAGCCCTTCATGACCTGCGGCCCCTTGATGCACAGCTCGCCGCGTTCGCCCAGCGGCATTTCGTTGCCGTCGTCGTCGATGACCTTGAACGCAGTCCCGACCACCGGGATGCCCACCGTACCCAGCCGCGCCAGTTGCCCGTAGGGGTTGGTGCTGGCCACCGGGGAGGTTTCGGTCAGGCCGTAACCCTCGACGATGCGACAGCCAGTCAGGCTCTCCCAGCGCTCGGCGGTGGCCTTGACCAACGCCGTGCCGCCCGAGTTGGTGACCTTCAGCGCCGAGAAATCCAGCGACTTGAAGCCCGGGTTGTCCATCAACGCGACGAACAGTGTGTTCAGGCCCAGCAGCGCCGAGAAGCGCCACTTGCCCAGCTCCTTGATGAAGCCCGGGATGTCGCGCGGATTGGTGATCAGTACGTTGTGATTGCCCGTGACCATCATGCACATGCAGTTCGCAGTGAAGGCATAGATGTGATACAGCGGCAGCGGTGCGATCATCACCTCCTGCCCTTCCTTGATCAGCGGCTGGCCGTCGGGCCCGTGCTGGGCGAAGCAGGCCAGTACCTGCAGCATGTTGGCGACCAGGTTGCCGTGGGTGAGCATCGCGCCCTTGGCCAGCCCCGTGGTGCCGCCGGTGTATTGCAATACGGCGACATCCTCGAGCGTCTGCACCACCGGCTTGTGCGTGAGCTCACGGCCCTCGCGCAGTACCTGCTTGAACGACACGGCCTGGGGCAGGCGGTAGGCCGGCACCATCTTCTTCAGCTTGTCGACCACCATGTTGACCAGCCAGCCCTTGGCGGCGGGCAGCAGGTCGCCCATCTTCGCCTCGATCAGGTATTCGATGCCGGTATCGGGCAGCACCGTCTGCACCCGCTGGCCGAACATGTTCAGGTACACCAGCGCACGGGCGCCGGAGTCATTGAACTGGTGGCGCATCTCGCGCTCGGTGTACAGCGGGTTGGTGTTGACCACGATCAACCCGGCGCGCATCGCACCGAAGACGGCGATGGGGTATTGCAGGACATTGGGCATCTGCACGGCGATGCGATCACCGGGCTTGAGGTCGGTGTGCTGTTGCAGCCAGGCCGCAAAGGCCGCCGAATGGCGCTCCAGTTCGGCGTAACTGAGGGTGACACCGAGGTTGCTGAACGCCGGCCGGTCGGCGAAGCGTTTGCAGGAACGCTCGAACACCTCGACGACGGATTTGTAAGCAGTGATGTCTATGGTGGAAGGCACGCCCGCCGGGCGCTTGTCATTCCAGAAGTCGGCTTGCATTTATTGTTGTTCCTCAGCCTGAACCGTCCATGACCTGATTGCCCAGCGGCAAAAAGGCGTTCAGCCGACGTTAGCAGGTAAGCCGGAGGTGGCAAATACGCCAAGGGCTGCCATTAACATTGTGAATCTTATTTGTGCCCCTGCTGCAATCCTGGTCATTGTGCATACACTGAGCTCAATCCCGTGCACAAAGGATTTCCCATGCCCCACGACGCCTTCTGGCTACCCGCCAGCGAGCACTGCAGCCTGTACGTCCACCAGTGGCTGCCGCAGACGCCGGTCAAGGCCGTTGTGCTGCTGGCCCATGGCATGGCCGAGCACGCCGGGCGCTACCGGCGCCTGGGCCACGCGCTGAACGATGCTGGCTTTGCCCTGTTCGCCCCTGACCTGCGTGGCCACGGCCGCACCGCGGAGCTCGGTAGCCTCGGTCTGTTCGCCCATCAGCACGGCTGGAACACGGTGGTCAACGACCTGGGCCTGCTCAGCCAGCACATCGGCCAGCAGTTCCCCGGCACGCCGCTGTTCCTGTTCGGCCACAGCATGGGCAGCTACATCGCCCAGGCGTACCTGCTGCACCACAGTGGCAGCCTGCATGGGGCGGTGCTCAGCGGCTCGAACTTCCAGCCGCCTGCGCTCTATCGCGCAGCACGCCTGATCGCCCGCCTGGAGGCCTGGCGCCAGGGGGTGGAGGGCAAGAGCGCACTGATCGACTGGCTGTCGTTCGGCTCGTTCAACAAGGCCTTCGAACCCAACCGCACGGCGTTCGACTGGCTCAGCCGCGACCCGGCCGAGGTCGACGCCTACATCGACGACCCGCTGTGCGGCTTTCGTTGCAGCAACCAACTGTGGCTCGACCTGCTGCAAGGCCTGGCACAGATCAGCCAACCGCGCCATCTGGCGCAGATCGATCCGAACCTGCCGATGCTGGTGATCGGCGGCGAATGTGATCCGGTCAGCGCCGGCAAGCGTCTCACCCACCTGGCCAACGCCCTGCGCGCGACCGGCAATCGCCATGTACAATTGCGCGTCTACCCGCAGGCACGCCACGAAGTGCTCAACGAAACCAATCGTGACGAGGTCACCCACGACATCATTGCCTGGCTGGAACAGGCACTGGCCCTTGGCCGCCCTGCCCGCAGCGAATGATGTGCACCGCCTCGTCCCTCCAAGGAAGCCCTGATGACCCAGGTCACCAACACGCCCTACGAAGCCCTCGAAGTCGGCCAGAAAGCCAGTTATGAAAAATCGGTGGAAGAACGCGACATCCAGCTGTTCGCCGCCATGTCCGGTGACCACAACCCGGTGCACCTGGACGCCGAGTTCGCGGCCAAGAGCATGTTCCGCGAGCGCATCGCCCACGGCATGTTCAGCGGTGCCCTGATCAGCGCCGCGGTCGCCTGCACCTTGCCAGGGCCCGGCACCATCTACCTGGGGCAGAAGATGAGCTTCCAGAAGCCGGTGAAGATTGGCGACACCCTGACCGTACGCCTGGAAATCCTCGAGAAGCTGCCCAAGTTCAAGGTGCGCATCGCCACCAACGTGTACAACCAGAACGACGAACTGGTAGTCGAGGGCGAGGCCGAGATCCTGGCGCCACGCAAGCAGCAGACAGTAGAGCTGGTATCGCCGCCGAACTTTGTCGCCGGCTGATCGAGCAGTATCCTGTCGCGGATCTACCCGCGACAGGGCTCCAACGCCCTCAGGCAGCGCTCGATATGCCGCCGCTCAGGTTCCTGGCGGGCCAGCGCCAGCGCCCTGCCCCACGCCTCCCGAGCCTGCTGCACATGCCCCAGCTGCCCATGTAGCTGAGCCCGGGCCGCATGGGCCAGATGGTAATCGAGCAACTCGCCGCGCCCCAGAATCGCCTCCACCACCGCCAGGCCCGTCGCCGGTCCGTCACGACTTGCCAGCGCCACTGCGCGGTTCAGTTCGATCACAGGTGACGGCCAGTGCCGCAGCAACACGTCATACAGGCCGACGATCTCTGCCCAGTCGGTGTCCTGGGCGCTGGCGGCCTCGGCATGCACCGCAGCAATCGCCGCCTGCACGCTGTAGGGCCCGATATCACGGCTACCCAGCGCATGACGCACCAGGGCGCAGCCTTCCTCGATCTGTGCCTTGTCCCACAGGCTGCGGTCCTGCTGGTCGAGCAGCACCAACTCGCCTTCGCCATCGGTGCGCGCCTGCTGGCGCGAGGCCTGCAACAGCATCAACGCCAGCAGGCCGAACACCTCTGGATCCGGCAGCAATTGCGCCAGCAGCCGCCCCAGGCGAATCGCCTCGTCACACAGGTCGCGCTGCACCAGGTCTTCCCCCGCCGACGCCGAATAGCCTTCGTTGAACACCAGGTAAATCACCCGCAACACACTTTCCAGGCGCTCGGCCAGTTCGCCCATGGCGGGCACCTGGTAGGGAATCCGTGCATCGCGAATCTTGGCCTTGGCCCGCACGATGCGCTGGGCGATGGTCGAGGGCGACTGCAGGAACGCACGGGCGATCTGCTCGGTGGTCAGATCGCACACCTCACGCAGGGTCAAAGGCACCTGGGCATCGGCGGACAACGCCGGGTGACAACAGGTGAAGATCAAGCGCAAGCGGTCGTCAGCGAGCAGTTCCTCCTCGCTCGGATCCTGCGACGGGTCTTCGAGCTGCATGATCAGCGCCGCCTGCGAACGATCGAAACGGGCGCGTCTGCGCAAGGCATCGATGGCCTTGAAGCGCCCGGCCGAGACCAGCCAGGCCCGGGGGTTATCCGGCATGCCGTCGCGCTGCCAACGCTCCACGGCAATGAAGAAGGCATCATGCAGGGCCTCCTCGGCCAGGTCGAAATCACCCAACAGGCGGATCAGGGTCGCCAGGATGCGCCGCGAGTCGCGCCGGTAGATAACCTCGACCTGGGTGCGCAGTTCATCACCCGTCATCGTGTTGCGGTCCGCGGCGTCATCTTGGCTGACCTCCCGTCATCAGGGTTGCAGTTCGCGCACCGGCCTCACTTCGACACTGCCGACCCGCGCCGCCGGAATGCCTTTGGCGATGTTCAGTGCCTCGTTGAGGTCACGGGCATCGACCAGGTAGAAGCCGGCCAGTTGCTCCTTGGTTTCGGCGAAGGGCCCGTCGGTCAGGCTCATCTTGCCAGCGCGCATGCGCACCGTAGTGGCGGTCTGCACCGGCTTGAGCGCCTCGGCCGCAAGCATCCGCCCGGAGCCGTGCAGCGACTCGGCGTAAGCCATGCACTCGGCGTCTTCGGGGCTGTCGGGCAGGCTGTGCAGCAGCCCCTCGTCACAATAGACCAGGCACAGGTATTTCATGATCGTCTCCAGCTGACGGGCGGTTCAGGGCTTGAGGTCGAAGCGAGCCTTCTGGGTTTCCATGTCGAACGGTGCCGACCAGTGCTCATGGATCACCTGCCAGCGCCCTGCACTACGACGATAGCCCACCGTGACGCGCATGAAGCCGCACTGGCTTTCATCGTCGGCCGGGCCGCAGCGGTTGAGCCAATGCGCCAGGGCCAGGTCGCCATCGGCCTGGACGTTCAGCTCGGCCACCTCGAAGACCATCGGACCGGTGCAAAAGCCCATGCACATTTCCCAGTGTGCCTGGTAGGCAGCCTTACCCTTGAATTGCAGGGCCTGGATGGCGTCGAAGGCAACGATGTCATCGGCGTAGGGCGCGACGATGGCCGGCAGGTCGCGCTCGCGCACAGCCTGGATCCAGCCTTCGATAAGTTGACGGATTTCGGTTTCGGCAGGGGTATTCATGGGGAAGCCTCCAGCAGGTCATCAGTGGGTGGCGCCGGATGTTTGCGGCGCCTTCACTGATGGTCGACTGGGGATGGGAGGAATCGACAACGCTGGAAAACTTTTTGCGGTTTTCCGTTACCGGCCTGTGCCGACGGGCCTTCGCTGTCTTTACCCAGCCAGCACCTGCGCATAACGCGCCCGGTCCACGTTGGCCCCGCTCAACACCACCGCAACCCTCCTGCCCTGCTGGCGTTCGCGCTCCTGCAACAGCGCGGCCAGTGCTGCGGCGCCCGCGCCTTCGGCGGTGTTGTGGGTGGTTTCGTGGTAGAGGCGCATGGCCTGGGCGATTTCGTCATCGCTCACCCGCACGATGCGCGCGGCATGCTCACGCACCAGGGCGAAAGCGTCCGGGTGCGGCACGCGGCAGGCCATGCCGTCGGCAAAGGTGTCGGCGGTGGCCGTGGTGACGATACGCCCCAGCTCGAAGCTCTGTGCATAGGCATCCGCGGCGCAGGACACCACGCCAACGATCTCGGTCCGCAGCCCCAGCAGGTTACGCGCCTGGATCAGCCCGCAGATGCCAGACCCCATACCGATCGGCACATACACGGTGTCGAGGTCCGACACGGCCTCGAACAACTCCAACGCATAGGTCGCCACGCCGCGCACCAGCTCAGGGTGGAACGAGGGCACCATCCGGTAGCCGCGCTGTTCAGCCAGCTGGGCGGCGTACTCACGGGCCACGTCGAAATCGACACCGTGCTCGATCAGTTCGGCACCCAGCGCACGCATGGCGGCGTTCTTCTCCCGCGAGTTGCCTTCAGGCACCACGATCACCAGCGGCAAGCCTGCCTGGCGCGCCGCCAGGGCCATGCTCTGGCCGTGATTGCCGCGGGTGGCGGTGACCAGCCCCGCAGGCACATCACCGCTGGCCAGCAGCGAGCGCACATAGACCAGCCCGCCGCGCACCTTGAATGCGCCGGTCGGCGCATGGTTCTCATGCTTGACCCACAGTTGGCAGCCGGCCCGCTCGGCGAGCAACGGCCAGACGTGCTGCGGCGTCGCAGGCACATGCTGGTGAACGAAATCGGCGGCTTCGCGCAGGGCAGTGAGGTCGAACATGGCGATCATCCTTCATCGAGGGCAGTTGCGACGATCCTGAGCGCCGGGCATTGTATGGGTCAAACCTTATATTGCATGGGTAGCAATTTCGTGTGGACCCCGGAACTGATCGACGACGCCCAACCCCGCTACCTGGCACTGGTCGATGCCATCGCCGCCGCCATCGAACGCGGTGAACTCAAGGTAGGGGAACGTCTACCGCCACAACGGCGCCTGGCCTGGAAGCTGGGGCTCAACCCGAGCACCACCCAGCAGGCTTACCGCGAAGCTGCAGCGCGACATCTGGTGGCTGGCGAAGTCGGGCGAGGTACCTACGTATTGGCGGGCAGCAAGGAAGCAACGCTGTTTCGCCTCAAACAGCACGACCGGCATTCGTCGCTGATCGACCTGTCGACCAACGTGCCGGTGGCCGATCCGCACCCGCACGACCTGCAGCACAGCCTCCAGGCATTGCTGCAGGCGGACGACCTCAGCCTGCTCGATCACTACCTCGATCACCACCAACTGATGCTCGGTCGTCTGCACGGCGCACGCTGGCTGGCCGGGCGCGGGCTGACGCTGGGCGCTGACGACCTGCTGCTGTGCGGCGGCGCCCAGCAAGGGCTGGCCTGTGTGCTGCAGTCGCTGTGCCAGCCCGGCGAGGCGGTCATGGTCGAAGCCCTGACCGCACCGGGCATCAAGGCAGCGTGTCGCCAGTTGCGCCTGCCAGTGCATGGCGTGGCCCTGGATCACCAGGGGCTGCGCCCGGATGAGCTCGACCGGGTGACGCGGGCCAGTGGCGCCAGGGTGCTGGTGACCACGCCGACCCTGCACAATCCCACCGGGGCCTGCATGGACGACAGCCGTCGCCAGGCCATCGCCGAGGTGGTGAAGCGCCACGGCCTGCGGGTGATCGAAGATGATGTCTATGGCGCACTGAGCGAGCGGCCCCCCTTGTACCCCTTGCTCGACGGCCAGGGGATACTCGTCAGCAGCTTGTCCAAGACAGTCGCGGCGGGGCTGCGCCTGGGCTGGATCGCCGCACCGGCGTCAGTGCTGGAACACATCGACCCGCATGCCCGGGCCACGCACTGGCCGGTGTCACCGCTGAACCTGCGCATCGCCTGCCAATGGATCGCCAATGGCACAGCCGCGCGGCGGCTGGCTTGGCAACGGGAGGAAATCGGGGAACGCTGGCGCCTGGCGCGACGTCTGTTCGGTGAGGCGATGCGCGCTCAGGATGAGCCCTCGCCACATGTCTGGGTGACCACCCCAGGGCCTGCTGAAGCACTGGTAGGCGCGTGCCGGGCACGTGGGGTCGAAGTAGTACCAGCCAGTGTCTTCGCGGTGGGTGGCGATGAGGTCAGGGCCGTGCGCATCAGCCTGTCGGCCGCCACCAGCCGCGCGCAGCTCAAGCAGGGGCTGGACGTCGTGCGCGCGGTACTTGGCGAGCTGGCAGGGAGATAGCCCTCACCCCTGCTGGCAACCCTCGCCCATGGCTCGGTACTGAATGGTGTGCACCTGACCTTGATGATCTTCATAGGTCATGGTGGCCGGCACCACCTCGCAGACATCGGGGATGGTCGACAGATTGATCACCCGCTTGATATCCAGGTTCATCGAGTAATCGTACTGCACCGGGGGCTGGGGCTGGGTGGTCTTGGCCTCGTCCGCGAGGGCGAGCGAAGACATCCCGACCAATGCAAGAATGAGTAATGTTTTCATGAGTCTGTGGCCTTGAAAGCAATCACGTTGATCGATTGACTTCTTATGCCGTCACTGGCGCGGAGAAGTTGTCATCGTCGGCGATGACACGAAGCACCGATCCCGCATCGTCGTACTGCAGAAGGGATGAGTGAAATTCTACGCCCGCCACCGAATACTTGAACCCTGCAGTCGGATATTCACCCTTGCCAGATTTGCAACAATCTGCGACAAAGCCCCCCATGACCCTGCCCGAATTCCTCCCGCTCTGCCGCTCGCAGCGCCGCCTGCTCGACCACTTCTACCGCCAGCACGGCTCGCGCATGCGCGCCAGCGCAGAGGGGCAACTGTGGGTCGCGCGTAATCAGGTCATGGTGGGTGCATTGAACCTGACGCCCGTCGCCGATGGCCACTGGCTGACCGGCCTGTTCGTGGCGCCACAGTGGCTTGGCCAGGGTGTCGCTGCAGGGCTGGTAGGCGCAGCGCTGGCCGACAGCACAGGCCCGACCTGGCTGTTCTGCCACCCCGACCTGCAAAGCTTCTATGCGCGCCAGGCATTCACAACGGCGAGCGCCCTGCCCGCCGAACTGGCCTCGCGGCTGACCCGCTACCAACGCAGCAAAGCGCTGGTAGCGATGGTGTGCGCTCAGTCGTCGGCAACGTCGAGCCCGGGAAACAGCACATCGGTATAGCCGAAGCGGGCAAAATCCTGGATGCGCGATGGGTAGAGCCGGCCGATGAGGTGATCGCACTCATGCTGCACCACCCGCGCATGAAAGCCATCGGCGAAGCGGTTGATCGGGGCACCCTGGGGGTCGAGGCCCTCATAGCGGATGTGCTTGTAGCGGGGCACGACACCGCGCAAGCCCGGCACTGACAGGCACCCTTCCCAACCGTCCTCGAGCTCGGTGGACATCGGGGTGATCAGCGGGTTGAGCAGGATGGTCTGCGGCACGGGCTCGGCGTCCGGATAGCGCTCGCTGCGCTCGAATCCGAAGATCACCAGCTGCAGGTCGATGCCGATCTGCGGCGCGGCCAGGCCGACGCCACCGACGTGGCGCATGGTCTCGAACATGTCGTCGATCAGTTGCTGCAGCTCTGGGCTGCCGATCATCTGCTCGGGCACAGGCGGTGCGATGCGCAGCAGGCGCTCATCGCCCATCTTGAGGATGTCACGGATCATCAGGGGTTCGGCTCACGGGTCTGGGGTTCGGCATGCGCGGGATGCTCATGGCCGAGCACAGTGATGGTCTCCTTCGGCTGCTCGCCGTCGAAATCCTTCTCGCCGGGGTTCTTGCCTTCAGCCGACATGTGCTCGATCACCGCATTCATCTCGGCGCCCAGCAATAGCACGGCGGCGGAGATATAGAAATACAGCAACAGCACGATGATCGCCCCGATGCTGCCGTACATGGCGTTGTAGTCGGCGAAGGTCTTGACGTAGTAGGCAAAGCCCAATGAGGCGATGATCCACACCACCACCGCCAGCACCGAGCCTGGGGTGATGAAGCGGAATTTCTGCTTCACGTCGGGCATCACGTAGTAGATCAACGCCACCGCCACCATCATCAGGATGATGATCGCCGGCCAACGCAGCACGGTCCAAATGGTGACGATCACCTCCTGCAGGCCGACCTGGGCGGCGATCCACTCCATCACCTGCGGCCCCAGCACCATGAGTGCGGCGGCGGCCAGCAGCATGCCAGCGATGCCGATGGTGTAGAAGATCGACAACGGGATGCGCTTCCACACCGGACGGCCCTCGGGCACATCGTAGGCGGCGTTCATGGCGCTCATCATCAGGCGCACACCGGCCGAGGCCGTCCACAGGGCGATGACGATACCCACCGAGAGCAATCCGCCCTTCGATTGCTGCAGTTGGTCGATCACCGGATTGACTTGTTCAAGTGCCTGGGGCGGCAGCACCAGTTCCGATTGCAGGCGCAACCAGGAGAAGAAGTCGGGCAGGTGCAGGAAACCGATCAGCGCGATCAGAAACAAAATGAAAGGGAACAGCGAGAACAGCATCTGGTAGGCCAGTGCCGAGGCATAGGTGGACATCTCGTCATCGAGGAATTCCTTGACGGTGCGCACCAGCACGCGGTGCAGAGGCAGGCCCTGCAGGGCGGGAAAAATCATAGCGTCTCCTTTCGCCGCTTGATCGTCGTGTTTGCAACTGTGCAGACAAGTCTAATAGACCACGCGCACCGCGTACTGCTCACTGGCGAAATCAGGAAAACGGCTACGGCGGACGTCGAGACGAAACGGTAAGGCCTCATGGGCGCAAAACGGCGCGCCCACAAGGCCCTGTGCATCAACCGCGGTTCAAGGCTTTTTCACCGCATCCTTGACCTTGCCCACCGCCTGCTGCCCTTCGCCCTTGAGTTCCTGGGCCTTGCCCTCGGCACGCAGCTTGTCGTTGTCGGTCACTTTACCGACGCCTTGCTTGATGTTGCCAACCGCTTCGTTGACCAGGCCCTTGACTTTGTCTTTAGTGCCGCTCATGGCGAATCTCCTGCAAAAAGAGACACGTGAACCGTGTCGACAAAAGGTGGACCGGTTCGCTTGCGCAAGAGTTTCAACAATTTCTCGGCCACCAAGCCGAACGGCAAACAGCGGGCGAATACCGCACCGAATTGTCCCAGCGCCGCTGCGCACTCGGAAGGCGCAGCTCTAGAATCCGGCCATTCATAAAAACAACAGTTCGTGGAAACCTTGCACATGCGATTGATACCCCTACTCGCGGCCATGCTGCCGTTGCTGCCGTTGCTTCCCCTGCCCGCCCTCGCCGCCGCCCCGACCGCCGTGCAAACCTTGCGGGTCGAGCGCTACACCGACGACGACCAACCCGGAACCCTGCGCTGGGCCCTGGAAACCAGCAACCGCAACCCCGGCCACTACCGCATCGACATCGCCGCGGTCGGCGAGCCGCCCTACGTGATCCGCCCGAGCCGGCCACTGCCTGAAATCAAAGGCCCGGTACGCATCACCGGCCTGGCCTGGGCACGTGACGGCCAGTACATCGCCATCGACGGCGCCGGCTATATCAAGGACCAGGGGGTACGCACCTGCCCAGGCGCCCTGCCCGGCCAGTTCGGCACCAATGTGCGCACCACCACCAACCCCGGCCTGGTGCTGCGCGACACCCAGGGCGTGCACCTGAGTGGCTTGGAAGTGCGCAACTTCTGCATCGGCATCCTGGTCAACCGCGCCAGCGGCAACGTGATCGAAGACAACCGCATCGTCGCCAACAAGGGTGGGGCCGGGATCATGCTCACGGGCGATGACGGCGCGGGCAACCCGACGGCCACCACCACACTCAACAACAAGGTGCTGCGCAACCAACTGATCGACAACGGCGACGGCCTGGAGCTGACCCGCGGCGCCGCCTTCAACCTGGTGGCCGACAACCTGTTCCGCTCCACCGACGCCAACCCCGAGCCTTCCCAGGGCATCGAGATCCTGCTGGGCAACGACAACAGCGTGGTGCGCAACCGCTTCGAGAACTACTCCGACGGCCTGCAGATCAACTGGGGCAAGCGCAACTACCTGGGTGCCAATACCTTCACCGGCAACTCCATCGGCATCAGCGTGACCGGCGAGGGCAACATCCTCGACGGCAACCTGATCCACGGCAACCGCATTGGCGTGGCCCTGCGTCCGGAGCCGGAAGTCACCGCCACCCGCGTCACCGCCAACCGTATCTGGGGCAATGGCCTGGATATCCGGCGCTGCGAAGCGGGTGGCTCGTGCGTCGCGAACCAGCGCACTGGCGCGATCATCTTCGGTGTGCCGGCCCAGGCCCACGCGCTGTACGTCGGTTCGCGCGGTGTCGGCGCGGAACTGGCGAAAAAGGACCAGGCGATCATCTGCGATGGCAGCGGCCAACCCCAGCCGTGCCAGCCGCTGCCCAATCACAATCAGCAGGCGCCGCGTCTGATCGGGCTGGCCGGGCAGATGCTGCAAGGTGAAGTGCAAGGGCCGGCATCCAGCCTGCTGCGCATCGAAGTGTTCGGCAATGCGGCGGCGGATGGGCGGGAGGCGGAGCAGTATCTGGGCGAGGTGCTGGTCGCCAGCGATGCCCAGGGCAAGGCACGGTTCGAGAAGAGGCTGGACGGCAGTGACGGCTTGAACAGCTTCACCGCGACGGTGACCACAGCCGATGGCGCGACCTCGGAGTTGAGCCAGCCGTTGCGGCGCTGAAGCTCAGGGCCTCTTCACGGGCAAACCCGCGAGGAGGCCGACCCAACCCACCCCACAACCCTTGCCGCGCCCCGCGCCACCCCGCACAATGTCAGGCCTTTCTGGCGTCAACCCGCAGGAACCTGCATGAAACTCGACAAACCCACCGCCATCGCCCGGCGCAACCAAGCGCTGAACCGGCCGGTGCTAGACCGCGACAACACCCTGTTCGCCATCCTCGACAAGAAACGCAACCTGTGGTGGTTCGAGGTGCCGGTGGCATTGCTGCGCAAAGGCCAGCCCGATTGGGTCAACCTGCTGCTGCACTCCCCGGAAACCGACGAACTGCAGCACTTGAAAGTGCCGGTCAACTTCCTGCGCGCGCATCAGGAACAGATGGAAGTCCGCCACCCCGGCAAGCGCCGCTCGACCATCAGCCTGGCGCTGAGCGCCGACCGCGACTCGCTGCTGCGCGACACCCGCCCAGGCGGTGAGCAACTGGACTTCAGCACCTTCGTGCAGGCCTGATCAGGCCCGCTCGATGCGATCGTCATGGATGACGATCAGCCCCTGCTTGAACAGCCCGCCAATAGCCTTCTTGAAATTGCCCTTGCTGACGTTGAACAGCTTGGCGATCACTTCCGGTGCGCTCTTGTCGCACACCGGCAGCACGCCTCCGGCTTCGTCCAGGCGCTTGAGGATCTGCTCCTGCAGGCTGTCGGCCAAGGCCGCGCCCACCGGCTGCAGACTCAGGGCGATCTTGCCGTCGTGGCGCACTTCCTTGATGAAGCCCTTCTCGTGCATGCCCGAGCGCAGGAACTTGAACACCTCGTTCTTGTGGATCAGGCCCCAGTGGCGGTTGTTGATGATCGCCTTGAAGCCCATTGGCGTCTCGCCCGCCACCAGCAACTCCACCGGCTGGCCCGCCTTGTAGTCGGCCGGGGTACGGTCGAGGTAGCGGTCCAGGCGCGCGGTGGCGGTGATGCGTCGGGTGCGCTTGTCGAGGTAAGCGTGCACCACGCAGTAATCGCCGATCTTCAACTGCTGCGCCTCTTCCGAGTAGGGCATCAGCAAGTCCTTGGACAGGCCCCAATCGAGGAAGATGCCGGCACCGTTGATGTCCTTGACCTTGAGACTGGCGAACTCACCGACCTGCACCTTGGGTTTCTCGGTGGTGGCGATCAGCTGGTCTTCGCTGTCGAGGTAGATGAACACGTTCAGCCAGTCGTCGAGCTCGAGCTCGGCGTCCTTGGGGAAGTAGCGCCTGGGCAGGAGGATCTCGCCGTCGGCGCCGCCGTCCAGGTAAAGACCGAACTCCACGTGTTTCACGATTTGCAAACTGTTGTAACGCCCAAGCAGAGCCATTTCCGATGTTCCTCAAGACAAGGCGGCTATTCTACACCTGAAGCTGCCCGGCTGCCCGATCCGTGGGAACCGCCGAGCGCGGCGCGTATCTATTGCCTGGCAAGCAACCTGCAAGGATTCGCTCATGCCTGTCCGTCTGCCCAGAGCCCTGCTACTCATTCTCGCGTTTGCCCTTACGCTCGCAGCCTGCAGCCGTATCGACCTCGCCTACCGCAACCTCGACCGGCTGGTGCCCTGGTCGCTGGGCGACTACCTGGACATGAATCGCCAGCAGAAGGCCCTGCTCGACGAACGGCTCAAGGAACACCTGGCCTGGCACTGCAAGACACAGCTGCCCGGCTACCTCGACTGGCTCGACAAGGTGCGCCTGATGGTTGCCAACCAGACCGTGACCGACCAGGCCCTGCAGCAGCGCACTACCGAGGCGCGCCAGGCCATTGGCCGGGTCGCCGAAGAAATCACACCCTCCGCGACCGAATTGCTGCGCGGCATGAGCGACGCGCAGGTCGCCGAAATGCGCAAGGCGTTCGATGACGACATTGCCGAACGCCAGAAACAGTATGTCGACACTCCGCTGCCCAAGCAGATCCAGGCGCGCGCAACGCGCATGGAAAAACGCCTGACGCCGTGGCTGGGCGAACTCAATGCCCGCCAGCGCCTGCGGGTGATGACCTGGTCCCAGGCCCTCGGCGATCAGAACAGCGAGTGGATCGCCAACCGCCAAGCCTGGCAGCAGCAGTTGGTGCTGGCCATGGAGCAACGCCGCTCGCCAGCGTTCGAGCCGCGCCTGGCGCAGCTGCTGCAGCGCAAGGAGAGCCTGTGGTCACCGGCCTACCGCATGGCCTTCGAGAACACCGAACTGCAGGCACGCAGCCTGCTTGTCGACCTGATGCAGCAGAGCAGCCCGGCGCAGCGGCAGTTCCTGCAGGATCGGCTGGCCAAGGTACGTCGTGACTTCAGCGAGCTGAAGTGCCTCAAGGGGTGAGGGTCGGGGTGGCCTTTTCGCGGGCAAGTCGCAGCGGCGAACCGCCGCTCCTACAAGGGCGGTTGGGGGGGTGTAGGAGCGGGCTTGCCCGCGAAAAGGCCACCACCGACTCAACTGACACCCTCACCTGCCCCTGCGCCGATAGGGGAATACATCGATCACCTTCCCCGCCCGTATCGCCCCCTGCAATCCCTGCCAGTAATCGGCGTCATACAGCTCCCCATGCAGCCGGCTGAACAAGCGGCGCTGGCCGATATCGGCGAACAGGAAGGGTGGGAACTCCTCGGGAAACACATCGTGCGGCCCGATCGAATACCAGGGCTCGCCAGACATCTCATCTTCCGGGTAGCGCGGCGGCGGGATATGGCGAAAATTCACCTCGGTGAGATAGCTGATCTCGTCATAGTCGTAGAACACCACCCGCCCATGCCGGGTAACCCCGAAGTTCTTCAGCAGCATGTCGCCGGGAAAGATGTTCGCCGCCGCCAGTTGCTTGATCGCCAGCCCGTAGTCCTCCAGCGCTTCGAGCACCTGGGCCTCGCTCGCCTGCTCCAGGTACAGGTTCAACGGCGTCATGCGCCGTTCGGTCCAGCAGTGGCGGATCAGCACGCTGTCACCCTCCACCACCACCGTCGAAGGCGCGACCTCCAACAGCTCGGCCAGGCAATCGGCTTCGAACTTGGCCACCGGGAAGCGAAAATCGGCGAACTCCTGGGTGTCGGCCATACGCCCCACGCGATCGACACTTTTCACCAGCCGGTATTTTTCGATCACGGTGGCCCGGTCGACGGTCTTCGAGGGTGAAAAGCGGTCCTTGATGATCTTGAACACGGTATTGAAGCCCGGCAGGGTGAACACACTCATCACCATGCCACGCACGCCAGGCGCCATGACGAAACGGTCATCGGTACTGGCCAGATGATTGATCAACGCGCGGTAGAACTCCGACTTGCCATGCTTGTAGAAGCCGATCGAGGTATACAACTCGGCAACGTGCTTGCCCGGCAGGATGCGCTTGAGAAAGTTGACGAACTCCGCCGGCACCGGCACATCGACCATGAAGTACGAGCGGGTGAACGAGAAGATGATCGACACCTCGGCCTCGTCGGTGATCAGGGCATCGGCCTCGATGCCATGGCCCTCGCGGTGCAGCAGCGGGATCACCAGCGGCCATTGCTCGTCACGGGTGTACAGGCGCCCGACCAGATAGGCGCCCTTGTTGCGGTACAGCACCGAGGAAAACAGCTCCACGGCCAACGCCGGATCCTTGCATACCCAGTCGGGCAGGCAGTCACGCAGTTGCTCCTCAAGGCGCATTAGATCGGCGTCCAGCTCGCCGTAGGGCACTTCGAAAGCATGGTCGGCAAGGATCGCCCGCAACAGGCTGCCCAGGCCATCGCGCAGGTGATAGGTGCGGGTCTGTGCAGCGCGCTCGCGGCCGCGCATGGCCGGACGGGTGGTGTGGATGAACATGCAGCCGTCGCTGATCAGGTCGTGGCTGAACAGGCTGCAGAACAGGGAGTTGTACCAGGTCTCGGCCAGCTCATCGTCCAGGCGCGGGTCGATCAGGCGGATATAGGCGCTCTTGACCAGCGGCCACTGTTCCACGTCCAGCAGCAGCGAGGCGTCGAAACCCTCGCGCAACCAGCCGTTGACCTCGGCGACCTTCTCTTCGTACAGGTTGATCCGCGCAGCAGCGGCCTGCTGGATCGCCTGCCATTGCGCCTGTTCGAAGCGTTCGCGGGCGCCCAGGGTGATGCGGCGAAAGTGTTCGCGGTAATTGTCGAAGCCATCGAGGATCATCCGGGCGATGGCTGCAGCGGGCCAGGGCTGGGGCATGCTGAGGGGCTCGTTGGGTGCGGAATGAAAAGAGCTTAGTCGGGTGTCGGCCTTTTCGTGGGCCGACACAATTGCCAAAGCAAGAAAGCAGAAGAAACACCCCCGACAGCTGACGTACACTCGCGCCCCTGCCCAGAACCCGGAGATACCCGTGAGCCCCATCGCCCTCGCCCGCCTGCTGACCCTTGCCGCCGTCTGGGGCGCGAGCTTCCTGTTCATGCGCATCATCGCCCCTGAACTGGGTACGGTGCCGACCGCTTTCTTTCGCGTCTCCATCGCCTGCCTCGGCCTGATCGGCATCCTCGCCGCAGCCAGGGTGCGCTGGGACTTCCAGGGCAAGCTCGGTGCCTGCCTGGTGCTGGGCATGATCAACTCGGGCATTCCGGCGACCTTCTATTCGGTCGCCGCGCAGGTATTGCCCGCGGGCTATTCGGCAATCTTCAACGCCACCACACCGCTGATGGGCGTGCTGATCGGCGCGTTGTTCTTCCGCGAAAGTATGACCCTGCCCAAACTGTGCGGGATCTTCCTGGGCCTGTTCGGCGTCGGCATCCTCAGCGGCGCAGGCCCGGTGGCGCTGGACATGGCACTGGTGCAAGGCGCCCTGGCCTGCCTTGCGGCGACCACCTGCTATGGCTTCGCCGGTTTTCTCGCCCGGCGCTGGATCGGCGGCCTGGACAGCCGCCTGTCGGCCCTGGGCAGCATGCTGGGAGCGACCTTGCTGCTCAGCCCGCTGTTTGCCTGGAGCGCCCTGACCCAGCCACCCGCCAGCTGGGGTGGCTGGTCGGTGTGGCTGTCGTTGCTGGGCCTGGGGCTGGTGTGCACGGCCTTCGCCTACATCCTGTACTTCCGCCTGCTCAACGAAATCGGGCCGGTCAAGGCCAGTACCGTGACCTTCCTGATTCCGGTGTTCGGGGTGCTGTGGGGAGCCTGGTTGCTGGATGAGCCCCTGTCGTTGGCGCACCTGTATGGCGGGGTCCTGATTGCCGCAGCACTGTGGTTGGTGCTGCGGCCGGCACGTGCCTGAAACGCACCGCCGCAGGCGGTATCAGGCCTCGGCCATCTTCACCCCCGGCTTGCGGAACACGAACAGCAACCCCACCACGATCAGCCCCATCCCCAGCAGGCTCAGCGGCGCCAGGCGGTTACCGAAGATGAGGAAATCCATCACGGCAGTCACTGCTGGCACCAGGTAGAACAGGCTGGTGACATTGACCAGGTTGCCTCGGGCGATCAACCGATAGAGCAGCAGCGTCGCCAGCAACGACACCACCAATCCCATCCACAGCAGGGCGCCGACGAAGCTGGCGCTCCATTCGACGTGCAGCGGCTGAAACGGCGCAAACACCGCACACAGGGCAAACCCTGCGAGGTATTGCAGCGGCAAGGTTCCCATCGGGTTGTCGGTGATGCGCTTCTGCAGGATCGAGCCGAACGTCATGCTGGTCAGTGCCAGCAGGGCAAACAGCATCCCGGCAAGGGAAACCCCACCCAGGTTGATGCCTTGGTAGACCACCATCACCAGGCCGCCAAGCCCCAGGCCCAGGCCGAACAGACGGCTCCATGAGCGCTGACGCTCCATCGACACTACCGTGAGGATTGGTTGCACCCCCATGACCGTGGCCATGACACCGGGGGTGACGTGGGTGTTGAGCGCCAGCAGGTAAAAGATCTGGTACGCACCGAGCAGCACGCAACCGGTGCCCAGGGCACGCAGGATACCGCCGCGACTGCGCGGCCAGCGCAACCCCAGCCAGGGGCCGATCAGCAACAGCCCTGCCAAGGCCAGGGCCGAGCGCAGCAGCAGGAAGGCGAAGGGGCTGGCCTGGGCCAGGCCGAGCTTGGAGACGATCGCCCCGCTGCTCCACAGCAGGACGAACAGGCTGGTAGTGGCCGCCGAGGCCACGGATGCTTTGGAAAGGACAGACATGTAGTGCCACCTGAGTATTGGGCAAAAGCCAAACGGTGGGCGCGCTTCAGCGAGCAAAGAGGCCGACCGTGTTCAGTAGGTTGCGAGTGCGCGTGGGCCGGCGAGAACGCCGATCAGCCCAGCACGACCACGCAGCGGGGCGGGGATACGCCGCCGACGACGCCACTGACAGGTGGTGGGTAGTGACTGATCATGGCCGGCTGCTGGCTGCCACGCACGACAACGCACGCGACAGGCGCGAGAACGTAGGCGGAGGTGGAAGGGATGGCTGGCATGAACAGGTCTTCGGGGAAGATGGATGTTTCGGAATATATCGGTGAATGCGGGACAGGGCAACACCCTGGATTGATCGGACAGACCTCTTCGCGGGCAAGCCCGCGAAGAGGTCAACGAATCAGAACAACCAGCGATACAGCAGGTAGGCCACCACCACCGCCAGCACCGGCCGCAGGATACGGTAGGCCTTGGGGTTGGAGCGCTTGAACTGCTTCACATGGGTGCTGATGCGGTTGCTGAAGCGCTTGCTCCAGGCATAGGCCTGGTTGATCCCGCCCACCCGCTCGTCGTCAGTGTTCTGCGGCGCGGTGGCGCGGCCAAGGAACGCGCTGACCTTGCGGTTGATGCGGGTCATCAGCGGGCTGTTGAGCGGACGCTCGACGTCACAGAACAGGATTACCCGCGTCACGTCGGTTTCGTTCTTCACCCAGTGCACATAGGTTTCATCGAACATCACGTCTTCGCCGTCACGCCAGGCATAGACCTGGCCATCGACGTAGATGCGGCAGTCATCGGAGTTGGGGGTCGACAGCCCCAGGTGATAGCGCAGGGAGCCGGCAAACGGGTCGCGATGCGGGTTCAGGTGGCTACCGCCAGGCAACAGGGCGAACATTGCACCTTTGACGTTGGGAATGCTGCTGACCAGTTCGACGGTACGCGGGCACAGGGCCTCGGCGGACGGCAGCGGCTTGTCGTACCACTTGAGGTAGAACCGCTTCCAGCCCTTCTTGAAGAACGAGCCGAAGCCGGCGTCGTTGTCTTTTTCGGCTGCGCGGATATACCCCTCGTCGAACAGGCGCATGGCCTCTTCGCGGATCTCCTGCCAGTTATCCTTGAGCACATCCAGTTCCGGGAACCGCTGGCGGTCCAGGTAAGGCTTGGACGGTACGCCGGAGAACAGGTACATCAGGCTGTTGTAGGGGGCGAACAGCGCCGAATGGTTGACGAACTGGCGCAGTACCGGCAGGCGTGCCTTGCCGCGCAGGTGCACGAACAGCACACTGCCGAAGAACACCAGCAGGACACCCGCCTTGGCGACGAAGGAAAAGGTCATGCAACACTCCTTGACGGGGAAATCAGGCCATCCCCAGATAGCCGGACATGATAAACCCATCCGGGCCGGGTAAAAACAGCCCGGACCGGATCACAGTGTCACGGATTGTGCAGCAAACCGAAACCGTCGGCATTGCCCAGGATCAGCGTTGAGGCAGGGGCGCTAGACGCCCCTGGGCTTTACTGCTGGTTTTCCTGCTCGCTGAACATGTCGCTGAACAGCATGCTCGACAGGTAGCGCTCGCCCGAGTCCGGCAGGATCACCACGATGGTCTTGCCCTGCATCTCCGGTTTTTCCGCCAGGCGCACGGCCGCCGCCATCGCCGCACCGCAGGAGATACCACACAGGATCCCCTCCTCCTGCATCAGGCGGATGGCCATGGCCTTGGACTCTTCATCGGTGACCTGCTCGACCTGGTCGACGACCGACAGGTCGAGGTTCTTCGGCACGAAACCTGCGCCGATGCCCTGGATCTTGTGCGGGCTGGGCTTGAGTTCCTCGCCGGCCAGGGTCTGGCTGATCAGCGGCGAAGCCACCGGCTCCACAGCCACCGACAGCAGCGGCTTGCCCTGGGTGTGCTTGATGTAGCGCGACACGCCGGTAATGGTGCCGCCGGTGCCGACACCTGCGACCAGCACATCAACGGCGCCGTCGGTGTCGTTCCAGATCTCGGGACCGGTGGTCTTCTCGTGAATCGCCGGGTTGGCGGGGTTTTCGAACTGCCCTGGCTGGAAGTACTGCGCGGGATCGGAGGCGACGATCTCGTTGGCTTTTTCGATCGCACCTTTCATGCCCTTGGCAGGGTCGGTCAGCACAAGCTCGGCGCCCAGTGCCTTGAGCACCTTGCGCCGCTCCAGGCTCATGGAGGCCGGCATGGTCAGAATCAGCTTGTAGCCGCGCGCCGCAGCAACGAAGGCAAGGCCGATGCCGGTGTTGCCCGAGGTGGGCTCGACAATGGTCATGCCCGGTTTGAGCTTGCCGCTACCTTCGGCGTCCCAGACCATGTTCGCGCCGATCCGGCACTTCACCGAATAGCCCGGATTGCGCCCTTCGATCTTGGCCAGAATGGTCACCCCGCGCGGGGCGATGCGGTTGATCTGCACCAGCGGCGTGTTGCCGATGGAGTGGGCGTTGTCGGCGTAGATACGGCTCATGGCAGGGGTCCTTGAATCGTTGGAAACAGGCGGGAAAGCTTCAAGGGTAAGCCTGCCCCGGCAGCCCGTAAAGCCCGTTCGAACCAAGCCCGGCGCCTGGCGGTCAACCGCACAACCTGCCCTGGAGAGCTTGCGATGAAAGCCCGTTATCGCTGGCCGCTGATCGGCCTGGCCGGCCTGATCGTGCTGCTGGTGGCCCTGCATCTGGCCCTGCCCTACCTGGTGCGCGACTACCTGAACGACAAGCTCGCCGACATGGGCGACTACCGCGGCCAGGTCGCCGACGTCGATCTCGCCTGGTGGCGCGGTGCCTACCAGATCAACGGGCTGAAGATCGTCAAGACCACCGGCAAGGTGCCCGTGCCGCTGCTCGATGCGCCGCTGATCGACCTGTCGGTCAGTTGGCATGCGCTGTGGTACGACCAGGCCGTGGTCGCCGAGGTGGCGTTCGTGCGGCCCGAGCTCAACTTCGTCGATGGCGGCAGCAAACAGAACTCGCAGACCGGCCAGGGCACCGACTGGCGCCAGCAACTGGAGAAACTGCTGCCGATTACGCTCAACGAAGTGCGCATCGAAAACGGCACCCTGACCTTTCGCAACTTCAACTCCAAGCCGCCGGTGGACCTCAAGGCCATCCAGCTTCAGGCCAGCATCCGCAACCTGACCAACGTGCGCGACGAAAAGGGTCGGCGTGACGCCAGCTTCGAGGCCACCGCCCTGATCGCCGGAGATGCCAAGGTCGAAAGCCGCGCCACCTTCGATCCGTTCAGCGACTTCGACGACTTCGAGTTCCGCCTGCGCGCCGAGGGCCTGGAACTGCGTCGACTCAATGACTTCGCCAGCGCCTATGGCAAGTTCGATTTCAATGCCGGGCACGGCGACCTGGTGATCGAGGCCCAGGCCGAGAACGGTAGGCTCAACGGCTATATCAAGCCGTTGCTGCGCGATGTCGATGTGTTCGACTGGCAGCAGGATGTCGAAGACAAGGACAAAGGCTTCTTCCGCTCGATCTGGGAGGCGGTGGTCGGTGCCAGTGAAACGGTGCTGAAGAACCAGCCGAAGAATCAGTTCGCCACCCGCGTCGAGCTCAGTGGCAGCGTGCATCAACAGAACATCAGCGCATTCGAGGCGTTCCTGCAGATATTGCGCAATGGTTTCGTCCAGGCATTCAACGCCCGCTACGAGCAGCCGCCACCCAAGGCTGACTGAAACCGGGGTGACGGGCCATTCAGGGACTGAATACCCGGTCTGCGTTTGCAGCCGCCTGGGGCCGCGTTATAGTCGGGGACACATCATAGACATGAGTTCTCGGTGTCGGCCTTTTCGCGGGCAAGCCCGCTCCCACAAGGTACTCTCCCCTGTAGGAGCCAGCTTGCCCGCGAAAAAGCCAGCACCGACACCCCGCAGAGGATCGGCTCCATGAAATTCGAAGGCACCCGCAACTACGTCGCCACCGACGACCTGAAGCTGGCGGTCAACGCGGCCATCACCCTCGAACGCCCGCTGCTGGTCAAGGGCGAGCCGGGCACCGGCAAGACCATGCTGGCCGAGCAACTGGCCGAATCTTTCGGGGCACGCCTGATCACCTGGCACATCAAATCCACCACCAAGGCCCACCAGGGCCTCTACGAGTACGATGCGGTGAGCCGCCTGCGCGACTCGCAACTGGGCGTGGACAAGGTCCACGATGTGCGCAACTACCTGAAGAAAGGCAAGCTGTGGGAAGCCTTCGAGGCCGATGAGCGCGTGATCCTGCTGATCGACGAGATCGACAAGGCCGACATCGAGTTCCCCAACGACCTGCTGCAGGAACTCGACAAGATGGAGTTCTACGTCTACGAAATCGACGAGACCATCAAGGCGAAACAGCGCCCGATCATCATCATCACCTCCAACAATGAAAAAGAGCTACCCGACGCCTTCCTGCGCCGCTGCTTCTTCCACTACATCGCCTTCCCCGACCGCGAAACCCTGCAGCGCATCGTCGATGTGCACTACCCGAACATCAAGCAGTCGCTGGTCAGCGAGGCGCTGGACGTATTCTTCGACGTGCGCAAGGTGCCGGGCCTGAAGAAGAAGCCCTCCACCTCCGAGCTGGTCGACTGGCTCAAGCTGCTGATGGCCGACAACATCGGTGAGGCGGTGCTGCGCGAGCGCGATCCGACCAAGGCCATCCCGCCGCTGGCCGGTGCCCTGGTCAAGAACGAGCAGGACGTACAACTGCTGGAGCGCCTGGCCTTCATGAGCCGTCGCGGCAACCGCTGAGGGGCTGGCCATGCTGCTCAACCTGTTCAATGAAATGCGCGCGGCCAAGGTGCCGGTGTCGGTGCGCGAACTGCTCGACCTGCTCAACGCCCTGCAGCAGCGTGTGGTATTCGCCGACATGGACGAGTTCTACTATTTGGCGCGGGCAATCCTGGTCAAGGACGAGCGCCATTTCGACAAGTTCGACCGCGCCTTCTCGGCTTATTTCAAGGGCCTGGAAAACCTCGACCGCCATCTGGAAGCGCTGATCCCCGAAGAATGGCTGCGCAAGGAGTTCGAACGCTCGCTCAGCGATGAAGAGCGCGCGCAGATCCAGTCGCTCGGCGGGCTCGACAAGCTGATCGAGGAATTCAAGAAGCGTCTCGAGGAGCAGAAGGAACGCCACGCCGGCGGCAACAAGTGGATCGGCACCGGCGGCACCAGCCCGTTCGGCTCGGGCGGTTTCAACCCCGAGGGCATCCGCGTCGGCGAGGCCGGCAAGCGTCAGGGCAAGGCGGTCAAGGTCTGGGATCAGCGCGAGTACAAGAACCTCGACGACCAGGTCGAGCTGGGCACGCGCAACATCAAGCTGGCCCTGCGTCGCCTGCGCAAGTTCGCCCGCGAGGGCGCCGCCGAGGAGCTCGACATCGACGGCACCATCGACCACACCGCCCGCGATGCCGGGCTGTTGAACATCCAGATGCGTCCGGAACGGCGCAACACGGTCAAGCTGCTGTTGCTGTTCGATATCGGCGGCTCGATGGATGCCCACGTGAAAGTGTGCGAAGAGCTGTTCTCGGCCTGCAAGACCGAGTTCAAGCATCTGGAGTACTACTACTTCCACAACTTCGTCTACGAATCGGTGTGGAAGAACAACCTGCGCCGCACCTCCGAGCGTTTTTCCACCTTCGACCTGCTGCACAAGTACGGTGATGACTACAAGGTGGTGTTCGTCGGCGATGCGGCGATGGCGCCCTACGAGATCACCCAGCCGGGCGGCAGCGTCGAGCACTGGAACGAAGAGGCCGGGTATGTGTGGATGCAGCGCTTCATGGAGAAATTCAGGAAGATCGTCTGGATCAATCCTTACCCGAAACAGACCTGGAACTACACCGCCTCCACCCAGCTGGTGCGTGAGCTGGTCGAGGACAGAATGTTCCCGCTGACCTTGCAGGGGTTGGAAGAAGCGATGAGGTATCTGTCCAAATAGGTTCGCGGCGTCTGTACCGACCCTATCGCGGGACAAGCCCGCTCCCACAGGGATTGGGCTGGCCTTTAGATTTTGAACAAAACAGTTTCTCCCACAGATACCCTACCGTCCCTGCGAACAGTGGGTTATCTGTGGGCTTGCCCCGCGATAGCGCCCGAAAGCTCACGCCCAGCGCTGCAGATACCGCTGCTGCTCCCGCCAGGCCGTCTCCTGCACCACCGCCCGAAACCGCACCACCGCCCCCGGCATGCACTGGGCCAACTGCGCCAGCGCCAGCGGCGTCAACGCCCCCAGCCGCGGATAGCCGCCAATGGTCTGGCGATCATTGAGTAGCACGATCGGCTGCCCATCCGGCGGCACCTGCACGGCGCCCAGCGGAATACCTTCGGAAATCATCGGCGCGCCCTGGTAGACCAGTTGCGGCCCCAACAGGCGGCTGCCCATGCGGTCGGCACGGCTGTCCAGCGTCCAGTCGCTGTTGAAGGCCTCGAACAGGCTGGTGCCGCTGAAGTCGCCGATCTGCGCGCCCATCACCAGGTCCAGTACCGGCTTGGCCGGATACAGCGGACGCAAGGCTTCGGGTACTTCACGCAAGGCCGGGGCGCCCTCGGCAAAGCGCAGAGCCTGCCCCTTGGCCAGCGCCTCGCCGCACCCCTCGATGCCACCGAGCGCTTCACGCGCCACCGTCGAACAACTGCCCAGCACGGCTTCGCCGGCAAAACCGCCCGGTGCCGCCAAGTAGGCACGTACCCCCTGACGCGGCTGCCGCAGCGTCAGCCGTTGGCCCTTGTGCAGGGCGAAGCTGCGCCAGGGCGCCAGCGGCTGGTCGTCGATCCTGGCGTCCAGATCGGCGCCGGTCAGGGCCAGCACACAGTCCTGCTCGGCGAGCAGGCTCAAACCACCCAGCGCCACCTCCACCACTGGCGCGTCCAGGGCATTGCCCAGCAGCCAGTTGGCCCAGTTCATCGCCACCCAGTCCAGCGCTCCGCCCTGGGTCACACCCAGATGCCGCACACCCAGGCGCCCGGCGTCCTGTAGCTGGCACAGCGCGTTGCTGGCTTCGATCCTCAACAGCCTCATGCCAGCGCCTCCAACGGACGGTCATCGCCGCCCAATGCCATGAATTCGGTGTGCGACACCGCCACGAAACGTACCCGATCCCCCGGCTGCAGCAGGCTGTAGCCATCACGCTCGCGGTCGAACAGACGCACCGGCGTGCGCCCGATCAGGTTCCAGCCCCCCGGCGACACCGCAGGGTAAGCCGCCGTCTGCCGCTCGGCGATGCCCACGCTACCGGCTGCGACACGCTTGCGCGGTGTGCTCAGGCGCGGCGTGGCCAGACGCTCGTCCACCAGCCCCATGAAACCGAACCCCGGTGCGAAGCCCAGGGCGAACACCGGGTAGTCACGCGCGCAGTGCAGGCGGATCACCTCGTCTTCGCTCAGGCCACTGCGTGCGGCCAGCAGCGCAAGCTCCGGGCCGACGCTGGCGTGGTACCACACCGGAATCTCGTGACGCCGACCACTGTGGCCTGTATCCGGCTGCAAGCCTTCCAGCGCCTGGCCAATTCGCGCGCGCGCCTCACCTGGCGCCAGGTCCGACTGCAGCATCAGCGTGGTGTAGGACGGCACCAGGTCGATCAGGTGCTCACCGAACGCTGCGCGCAGGCGCTGGCTGGCGGCGAGGATCCACGGCATGTTGCCCTCATCGATGGTGTCGAACAGCCGCACCATCAGGCTGTCGATCGCCACCACTTCGATACGTGGCTTCATCGCGACATCCTCATGCCTGCAACGCGTCGAGGGCCTGGCGGATCTGCCGCACCGCAGCCACCGAGCTTTCGTTGTCGCCATGCACACACAAGGTGGCAGCATTGAGCCGCAGCGCGCTGCCATCATTGGCCACCAATGCCTCGCCACGGGCCAGGCGCACGGCCTGCTCGACCACCAGGGCCGGGTCATGGTGCACGGCACCGGGCAGGCGACGCGACACCAGGTGGCCGCTGGCGGTGTAGGCGCGGTCAGCGAACGCTTCGAACCACAGCGGCACCCCGATCTCGTCGCCCAGGGCCTGTGCAGCGCTGTCGTCGGCGGTGGCCATCAGCATCAGCGGCAGGTCTGCGTCATAAGCGGCCACAGCCTCCAGCACCGCGCGCAGCTTCTGCGGGTCGGCCATCATGTCGTTGTACAGCGCGCCGTGCGGCTTGACGTAGGCCACGCGGCCACCGAGCACCTTGCAGATGCCGTCCAGGGCGCCGATCTGGTAGTGCAGCAGGTCGCGAATCTCGTCGTCGCTGCAGGCCATCGAGCGGCGGCCGAAGCCGACCAGGTCCGGGTAGGCCGGGTGCGCACCGATGGTCACGCCATGCTGCAGCGCCAAGGCCACGGTGCGGCGCATGGTGCCGGGGTCGCCGGCATGGTAGCCACAGGCGATGTTGGCGCAGTCCACGAAGGGCATGACCTCGGCGTCCAGGCCCATGCGCCAGTTGCCGAAACTCTCGCCCATGTCGCAATTGAGAAGCAGGCGGTTCACCTGTCGAACTCCTGTTGTGCTGTTCATAGGTCTACCTTAACGCGCCTTCAGTTCTTTGCCGCGGGTTTCTGGCAGGCTCAGGGCGGCGACGATCACGATGCCATAGGACACCGCAGCGAATGCGCCGATGCCCAGGCCCAACGGGATCTTCTCGCCGAGCAGGCCGATCAGCAGCGGGAACATCGCCGCCAGCACCTTGCCGACGTTGTAGCAGAAGCCCTGCCCCGAGCCGCGGATGCGCGTGGGGAACAGTTCGGTGAGGAACGCCCCCATGCCGCTGAAGATGCCCGAGGCGAAGAAGCCCAGCGGGAAGCCCAGCCACAACATAACGCCGTCACTGACCGGCATCTGCGTGTACAGCAGGACAATGACGAACGAACCCACCGCGAACAGGATGAAATTCTTGCGACGCCCCAGCAGGTCACTGAGGTAGGCGCTGATCACATAGCCGATGTAGGAGCCGACGATGACCATGGCCAGGTAGCCACCAGTGCCCAGCACGCTCAGGCCACGCTCGTTCTTGAGGAAGGTCGGCAGCCACGAGGTGATGGCGTAGTAGCCACCCAGGGCGCCGGTGGTCAGCAGCGAAGCGCGGATCGTGGTCCAGAGCATGCCGGAGGCGAAGATTTCGTAGAAGTGCGAAGGCGCTTCAGGCTTTTCCGCGCTCTTGGCTTCGCGGTAGACCTCCGGGTCCTTGACCATGCGGCGCACGAAGATCACGAAGATCGCCGGCAACAACCCGAGCAGGAACAGCGCACGCCAGGCCTGTTCGGCCGGCAGCCAGGAGAACAACAAGGCGTAGAGGATCGCGGTCAGGCCCCAGCCGATGGCCCAGCCCGATTGCACCATGCCCACTGCCTTGCCGCGGTCCTGGGCACGGATCACCTCGCCGATCAGCACTGCACCGGCGGTCCACTCGCCACCGAAGCCAAAGCCCATCAGGGTGCGGGCGATCAGTAACTGCTCGTAGCTCTGGGCGAAGCCGCAGAGGAAGGTGAAGAAGGCGAACCACAGCACGGTCAGTTGCAGGGTACGTACGCGGCCAATGCGGTCGGAGAGGATACCGGCGACCCAGCCGCCGATGGCCGAGGCGATCAGGGTGCTGGTGTGGATCAGGCCGGCTTCGGCAGTGCTGATGCCCCAGATCATGATCAGGGTGGGGATGACGAAGCTGAGCATCTGCGTGTCCATGCCGTCCAGGCCATAGCCGATCTTGCAGCTCCAGAAGGTGCGTCGTTGCTGGGAGTCGATGTCACGGTACCAGGCAAAGGGCCCGCCCGAAGATCGGGCGGGTGCCTGCTGCTGTACGCCGGTGGGGTTCATGGATGCCTCGGCTTGTTGGTATTGTTTGAGGAACGACTGCGTGGTCGCGGCCTGGACGCTATTGTTCAAAGCCCGCGCAACCTGCGTCCAACGAGAAAAACCGTCGGTCTGGAACAAGAAAACCTGATCGCCCTGCCCTGCGAGCACACGATGAACCTGCGATTTCTCGAAACCTTCGTCTGGGTCGCCCGGCTCAAGAGCTTTCGCCTCACGGCCGAGAAGCTGTTCACCACCCAGGCCTCGGTGTCCAGCCGCATCGCCGCGCTGGAGGCCGACCTGGGCGTGAAGCTGCTGCTGCGCGACTCGCGCGGCGTCAGCCTGACCCCGGAAGGCAGCAAGGTGCTGGAGTACGCCGAGCGCATGCTCGACACCGCCATGGCGATGAAACAGTCGCTGGGCGGCGAACGGGCCGTGGTCGGTCGGATCCGCCTGGGGGTCATGGACACGGTGATCCACACCTGGATGAGCGCCTTGGTGGCCGAGTTGACCGAGCGCTACCCGCAGGTGGAAATCGAGTTGGTCGCCGACACCTCGCTGAACCTGCGCGACCAGTTGCAGAAGGGTTTTCTCGACGTGATCCTGCAGACCGACCTGCTGCGCCAGGAAAGCATCCGCAGCCTGGACCTTGCGCGCTACCCGATGGGTTGGATCGTCGCCACCGGCTCACCGCACCATCGCGACTATGCGTCGCTGGCCGAACTGGCGCGCGAGCGGATCATCACCTTTTCGCGCAACTCACGGCCGCACCAGGAGGTGTTCAGCCTGCTGCAGAGCGCGGGGAGCGAGACGCCGCGGCTGAACTGCGTGAACTCGGTGTCGGCCATCACCCGGTTGCTGCGCGACGGCTTCGGCATCGGCGCCCTGCCCCCGGCGCTGGTCGCCGCAGAGCTGGCACGCGGCGAACTGGTGCTGCTGACCGGGCTGCAGCCACCGCCTAGCCTGGAGCTGGTGGTGTCGTGGCAGACCGGGGTGGAGCTGGTGGACGAGGTGGTAGGGTTGTGCCGGCAGGTGCTGGAGCGCTATGCGCAGGATGTGGGGGTGCAGCGGATCGTGCTGGTCTGAGCCAGGGATGTGTCAGTTTCGGCCTCATCGCTGCGACTCGTCCCGCGATGAGGCCCGCCCCGGCAACGAAATACCGGCAGCCTAGCGCCAGCTTTCCTTCACCGCCCGACGCCGCCCGCCCAGGATCACCCAACCGATCCCCAGCAACAGGCTCTCGACCAGGAACGCCAGCAGGAAGCCGCAGGCAATCCCCCAGCCGATCGCCTCGGGCACCAGCAGGATCTGGTAGCTATAGCCCTTGAGCGTCTCTTCGCGCAGCTGCGGATCGGCCTGCACCAGCACATGCCAGCTGCGGCTGGCCCAACTGCCTTGCAGCGCCTGCCATTCGTTTTCCAGCAACTGGTTGCGAATCATCAGGCTTTCGATGCTGTTGGCGTCACTGTTGAACACCGGGTCGTCGCTGGTACGGTAATGGCGCACCAACGCCTGCAGATCGCCCTTGAAGAAGCGCTCGGCGGTTTCCTGGAAGCCCGCCAGCGCTTCGCGCGACTCGAGCATGTGCGCCTCGACCCGCTGGCTGTAGTCCTTGACCAGGCCGGGCACCTGGACACCGGCCAGCAGGCCGAAGGTGAACAGCAGCAAACGCAGGTAACTTCTGAACATGCTCTGTCCTTAGCCTTTGGCGACGCACTCGCCGTGCCGCCACAGGGCCCATTGACCCGGCTCGTAACGCTGCCAGGTCTCGTTTTCGGTCAGGGCCTCGGTGGCGATCACCGTGACCACGTCATTGGGTGTGGTTTCCGATTGAAAATCCACGATCAGGTCGACATCCTTCAACCGCGCGGCACCAAAAGGCGCGCGTCGGGTGATGTGTACCAGCTTGGTCGAACAGAAGCAGAACAGCCAGTCGCCGTCGCTGAGCAGGCAGTTGAACACGCCCTTCGCGCGGTAGCCTGCGCAGGCCTCGACCAGCACCGGCAGCAGCGCCTCGACCTCGACGGGCTCGGGGAATGCCGCACGCACGCGGTTGAGCAGGTCGCAGAAGGCGGCTTCGCTGTCAGTGTCGCCGACCGGGCGGTAGAACGTCTTCTCGCCACTGAAATCGGCGAGCTGGCCGTTGTGCGCGAAGCACCAGTTGCGCCCCCACAGCTCACGCACGAAGGGGTGGGTGTTGGACAGGCAGACCTTGCCGACGTTGGCCTGGCGGATATGGCCAATAACCACTTCGCTCTTGATCGGGTAACGCTGCACCAGGTTGGCCACCTCCGACTCGCTGCTCGCGGCCGGGTCCTGGAACAGGCGCAGGCCACGCCCTTCGTAGAAGGCAATGCCCCAGCCATCGCGGTGCGGCCCGGTACGCCCGCCGCGCTGCATCAGGCCTGTGAAGCTGAAGACGATATCGGTGGGGACGTTGGCACTCATGCCCAGCAATTCACACATTGGCGAGGGCTCCGTCCTAGATCCGTGGCTCGACGCGGCCGCCACCATTGCCCGGGCGACGCACCGGGGCAGCAGGTGGCTCTTCACGGTAGCGATCGCGACGATCGGCGACGGGCGCATCGGCCATCACCGCATCGTCTTCGGCCGCCTGGCGCTTGGCGGCGGCCTCGACCTTCTCGCGGCGCTCGCCAGCGCGTTTTTCCAGTGGCCAGCGCACCAGCACGAACAGCAGGTAAAGGCCAAAGGCGATCATGCCGTACATCGCCAGGTCCGAGGCTGCGCGCCAGGCGTTGTTGCCCACCTTGAACGCCAGGTCCAGGGCGGTGATGGCAATGGCCGGGGCAAAGCTGTCCTTGACCGGGTCGACAATGGTGGGAGTGAACAGCAGCACGGCAACGATCACCCGCAGCGGCTCGCGCAGCCAGCGCCACATCCAGCCGGTGAACTTGAAGGCCACCAGCAGGCAGCCCAGGGCGGCGACAGCGTAGAGGCCCCAGGCCAGTGTGTAGTCTTGTTCGATCATGGTGTCCGTGCAAGGCAGGCAAAGAGATGCCTATGATAAACACTTTTACGGGCACAGGCGCCTCTTCCCTCTATGAAGCCTGAGCGGCCTCTTCGCGGACAAGCCCGCTCCCGCAGACCGGCAATGCTCGCGAAGAGGCCGGCACAGACGCCACCAAACCACGGACATCCCATGCATACCAGACCCAAGCCCCCCATCGCCCGCCCCGCCCAAGCCGCCGATCCCTACGCCTGGCTGCAGGAACGCGACACCCCCGAAGTGCTGGCCTACCTGGAGCAGGAAAACGCCTACCAGCAAGCCTGCCTCGCCGACCAGGCCGAGCTGCGCGAACAGCTGTTCGAAGAAATCAAGGGCCGCATCCTCGAAACCGACCTGTCGCTCCCCTCCCCCTGGGGCCCCTACCTCTACTACACCCGCACCACGGCAGGCGACGAATACCCGCGCCACTACCGCTGCCCGCGCCCGGCCGACGACAGCAACCGCGTCGACGAAAGCGCCGAGCAACTGCTGCTCGACCCCAACGCCCTGGCCAACGGCGGCTTCCTCGCCCTGGGCGCGTTCAATGTCAGCCCCGACCATCGCCTGCTGGCCTACAGCCTCGACACCAGCGGCGACGAGGTCTACACCCTGTACATCAAGGACCTGGAAAGCGGCAGCGTCACCACCCTGCCCTTCGACGACTGCGACGGCAGCCTGACCTGGGCCAACGACAGCCGCACGCTGTTCTTCGCCGAACTGGACGACACCCACCGCCCGTGGCGCCTGCGCCGCCACACCCTGGGCGAAAGCGACGCCAGCACCGTGTTCGAAGAGCCCGATGGGCGCTTCTTCCTGCACTGCTACCGCGCAAGTTCCGAGCGCCAACTGGTGCTGCTGCTCAACAGCAAGACCACCAGCGAAGCCTGGGTACTCGATGCCGCCACGCCACAGGCCGACTTCACCTGCCTGGCGCCGCGGGTCGAGGGCCACGAGTACTTCCCCGACCACGGCCAGCTCGATGGCCAGTGGCGCTGGTTCATCCGCAGCAACCAGGACGGCATCAACTTCGCCCTGTTCCACGCCCCGGCCGACCAGGTGCCCAGCCGCGCACAATGGCAGGTACTGGTGCCGCACCGTGACGACATCATGCTCGAAGGCTTGAGCCTGAACGCTTCGGCGCTGTCGCTGAGCCTGCGTGAAGGCGGCCTGCCGATCATCGAAGTCCGCCCCCAGGGCCTGCCGGCCTATCGCGTCGAACTGCCCGACGCCGCCTACAGCCTCTACGTGCAGGACAGCCTGGAGTTTTCCAGCACGCGCATCCGCCTGCGCTACGAAGCGCTCAACCGCCCGGCCCAGGTTCGCCAGCTGGAGCTGGCCAGTGGTGAGCAGCAGGTGCTCAAGCAGACCCCGGTACTCGGTCGCTTCGATGCCGACGACTATGTCAGCCAACGCCTATGGGCGACCGCCAAGGACGGCACCCAGGTGCCGATCAGCCTGGTGCGCCGCCGCCAGGACCTGGACCGCGAAGTGCCGCTGTACCTCTACGGCTACGGCGCCTATGGCGAGAGCCTCGACCCCTGGTTCTCCCACGCCCGCCTGAGCCTGCTCGAACGCGGCGTGGCCTTTGCCATCGCCCATGTGCGTGGCGGCGGCGAGCTGGGTGAAGCCTGGTACCGCGCTGGCAAGCAGGAGCACAAGCAGAACAGCTTCGACGACTTCATCGCCTGTGCCGAACACCTGATCGCCCAGGGCGTCACCCGCACCGAGCAACTGGCCATCAGCGGCGGCAGCGCCGGCGGCCTGCTGATGGGCGCGGTGCTCAACCAGCGTCCGGAGCTGTTCCGCTGCGCCATCGCCGAGGTGCCTTTCGTCGATGTGCTCAACACCATGCTCGACCCCGAGCTGCCGCTGACCGTCACCGAGTACGACGAGTGGGGCAACCCCGAAGAGCCTGAGGTGTACGCACGCATCAAGGCCTATGCCCCCTACGAGAACGTCAAGGCCCAGGCCTACCCGGCCATGCTGGTGGTGGCTGGCTACAACGACAGCCGCGTGCAGTACTGGGAGGCGGCCAAGTGGGTGGCGCGCCTGCGCACCCGCAAGACCGACGACAACCTGCTGCTGCTCAAGACCGAAATGGGCGCCGGCCACGGCGGCATGAGCGGACGCTATCAGGGGCTGAAAGACGTGGCCCTGGAATATGCGTTCGTCTTCAATGAGTTGGGCGTGGTGTAAATCGCATTTCTTGTTGTCATAGAGTTCTCGCACACCCTGCGGCCTCTCCCGCAGGGTCTGTGGAAGCTCTCAAATACCGGACGACACGAAGAACAACACATGCCCGACCCAAGCCTCCTCAGCGCCGAAATCCGCGACATGCTCATGGACTGCGGCTTATTCGACAGCCTGCAGCCCAGCGACTTCCAGGCCGTCGCCGGTTACTTCGCCATCGCGGCGATGACCGAGGGCCAGACCATCTTCGCCGAAGGTGACGCCGGCACCTTCATGTGCATCCTGCACCGCGGCGCGGTGTCGGTGCGCAAGACCAACGGCAACGGCCAGCAAGTCGAGATCGCGATCTTGCGCAAGGGCCGGGCCTTCGGCGAAATGGCCGTGCTCGACGGCGAACGTCGCTCGGCCAGTTGCGTGGCGGCCAGTGACTGCCAGTTGCTGACGCTGGGCAAGGACTCGCTGGACAAGATGCTCAACGACGCACCGCGCATCGCCGCACGGATCATCCGCGCCTTGGCGGTGGCGTTGTCGAAACGCCTGCGCATGCAGGACGGCCAGCGCCTCTCGCAACAAGTCTAGCGCTCTGTTTCAGTGAGGCCTGGGAGGGTGTAGACAACATCAATTGGCAAACCGACGCGCCAGCATCCGAGGCGCAGCCTGATCTGCACATGCTCCGCCTGAATCGAACAGCTGGGTGTCGCGCGCCAGGCACGCCCAAGGCTCTATCGAATAAATGAGCGCAAGATCTTTGATTGATGTTGCCAACACCCTCCTCGTTACTGCTGAAGTTTGCAGTTGCACTTCACAACTTTTACAACCCCGCGCGCTCGATAATCCGTAGTGCCTCGCCTGAATGATATCAATATGAAGTTACTCACTGTCATTACACGGACATCTTCATGTTATTTCCTGTACGTCAACTCGGCTTAAACGACTTCCGTAACTTGACCTTTTTCAGGAGAACCTGTGCATGTTCACACCGGTCGCACGTATCCTTGAGCTCAAACAACTCACGAAACAAAACACGAGCTCTGGATGGGGCGATGCGGTCGACCTTGCCAAGGCCAAAGGTGCGGGCATCGAATGGCAGCGTCCGGAAAACGACAAGCGCACTGCACAGGAAATCATTGATGACTCCCCGCTGCTGAACAAGCTCGGCAATCAGGGTGGGGTCAAGGACATGCTCAAAGAGCGCGTTGGTGATTTCGAGAACGACGCCGACGCCGCCTACCGGGCCAGCCAAGTGCTCGACCATGTGGTGCGCTTCGACGAAAACGGTGAGCGTCTGGCGGGCAAGGACGTCAACAACACCAGCATCGACGGCTTCACCAAAGACCGCGAAGCCCGCCACGGCACCGAGGCCGGACGCTTGCAGGACTTCGGCAAATACGGCTTCGACAGCCTCAAAGGGGAGCTGCAACATCCTGGCAACGTCAGTGATGACAGCAAAGCACGGGAAGAAGCAGAGATGGCAGGGATCGTCTGGGAACGCCCTGAAGACGACAAGCGTTCAGCCCGGGACATCATCGACGACAACCCCCTACTGGCCAAGCTTGGTAACCAGAGCGGGGTCAAGGATGCGCTCAAGGAGCGGGTGGGCGATTTCGAAACTGATCCAGATGCCGCTTTGCGCGCCATTCAGGTGCTCGACCGGGTCGTCGGCTTTGATGACAAAGGTAACCCACTCTTCGGTAAGGACGTCACCAATACCAGCATCGACGGCTTCACCAACAGCGGCGAAGCGCGCCACGGCACCGAGGCCGGACGCCTGCAGGACTTTGGCAAACATGGCTTCAAAGCGCTGCCCAAGGCCCAGGCCAGCGATGACATCGCCAGCTACAAGGAATACCTCAAGACTCATTCCGGCGCTGATGCCGGCTCCAGGCAGATCGCCCAATACGCCGCGATACTTGATGCGAAGTTCGACTCCATCGTCGGCAAGACCGGTGGCGACGACACGCTGCGCCAGCAGAACATCAAGGACTACCTGGCTACCAACCCGCAATTGAGCCAGCAAGAGAAGGAAGCTCTGAACTTTTTCTCCCAGCCGGGGGC
Organism: Pseudomonas sp. SYWMCR5; assembly: GCF_057197165.1. Classification (NCBI taxonomy): domain Bacteria; kingdom Pseudomonadati; phylum Pseudomonadota; class Gammaproteobacteria; order Pseudomonadales; family Pseudomonadaceae; genus Pseudomonas; species Pseudomonas sp. SYWMCR5. Next base: position 113,468 of record NZ_JBXUNH010000010.1, on the reverse strand, counting down.
TTATCGCATGCTCGACACGGCTGGCAGCCCTCTGGCAGACACCGCAGACGGCAAGATCAGTCGCAACGATATCCAGACTTGGCTCAAGGGCTCAGCACCGGTCGACGCACAAACCCTCACCAGCCTCATTACCAGCGTTGCGGGCGGGAACATTACCGCAGGCGTCGACACCAGCAAGCTGGGCGCTGATGTATTCGAGCAACCGGAGAAGTACACCGCCGAGGAAAAAGCTGCAGTACTGCTGGACCTACAGCGCGCTCAGAAGCTGGTAATCGATGGTGCCAATGCCGGCATGTGGGGCGACGACTATGGCAAGGTGTCGATCGCCAGTCGCTCCGGGGTTTTCTGGGAGCCGGACAAGGTCCTGCAGGACATCAACAAGCACATGGCTATCCTGCAGAACGACAACGAAACTGCCGAGTACCTGAAGAAGGCCGGGGATGACGCCGTCAACACGCTGTTCAACGACAACCCCGGCTTGAAGGCAGCAGTCAGCACGACCTATGAAGACGAAATCAAGTCCGGCAAAGCGCTGGACCAGGCGTGGGAAGCTGCGACCAAGGATGGCAAGACCTCGCAGCAAACTGCGCTGACCAACTTCTACGCTACCGCCACCAGCTTGCAGTCGATGCTCGGTATCGACGATGCCAAGGCGATCCAGGACTCGGTCGGCAAGTCTGCACATGTGGAGGAGTTCAAAACCTTCTACAAGGACCAGCTGGCAACGGGTGAGCGCATGCGCGAATTGCTCAGGGACAACCCCCCGGAGCATGCCGCCGCTGAGTTCAGCCTGGAAGTAGCGCTGTACAACACTGCGTTGGACCCGCAGTTCACAGCCCAGTTCGACCAGCAGCTCAACGAAAACTTCTCCACCATCGCTCAGGAAAACCTGTTCAAGGGCGCCACCTTCGAAGACCTCAAGCTAGCCTTCGGCAAGGAAGGCGGCGACGAACTTGACGAAGACAAAGTGCGCAAGCTGATCGATCAAGTGCGCAGCGAAAGTCCCGAGCTACTGGTCAATGAAGACGGCAGCGTGGCTACCACCGATCAGATACTGGCAGGCTTCCGAGGCAACTGGGATCAACTGCGTCAGGGTATCAAGGCCCTGGACAAGTTCGGCAAGCTGTCGGATTTCGATCCCGCTGGCGATATCAAGAGTGGCTACAACAGTGGTGTGCTGCACGGTGTCAGCGGCCTGTTCCTGGCAGGGGTCACGATAGCTCGCGGCGCGCAGACTGGCGGTAACCTGACCGATCGCAACATCGTCGACATCACCACCGGTACGGTGCAGACCGTCACGGTTCTGATCGAAGGTGGCAGCAAGGGGTATCAGGAGTACCTGAACACGGCAATCAAAAAGGGCGAGGACACCCTCGACGGCCTGCAGGGCGATGAACTCGACAAGGTCAGGGACAACATCAAGGACGGCAAGCACGCCAAGGCTATCGCCAAGAACTTCGAGGAGGCTGCCAAGGGTATTGGCGGCCTCGCCAGCATCGCGGCTGGGGCCTATGGCATCTTGGACGCGGTTAACGCGATCCGTCGTGGCGACAAGTTGACGGGCGGCTTTGGTATCACTGCTGGTTCGCTAAGTGTGCTGGCCGGAACGGCATCCGCGGTCGAGGGAGGCTTGGGCTTGCTTGGCGCGAACCTGCCCCGGTTCCTGCCTGCACTGGCTGGCACTGCCGGTGTGTTGGGTTTCCTGGGCGCTGGTGTAGCGGTGCTGGCGTCGATCGTTCCAGGACTGGTCAAGGAAGGCCGCCAGCAGGTCAATGCGGACAAATTCGGTGATGTGCTGGGCGATGCGCTGGAGCGCTATGGCATCGACGGGGTGGAGGGTGGGACGATCAAGGACATTCCGGTCGAGCGTTGGCCAGGACCTGATGAGTGAGGTGTTGATGAGGCGTTCAAGGCCTCCACAACGGGCAAAGGTGCGGTGACAGCGTTTGATCACCTGATCAAGCCGTATGATCCGGGCGCGAAGGCAGTGCGCAAATGGCCGGATTGAGGCACTGATCGTAAAGAAAAGTCGAGCACGCGACTGATCCCAGTGTGCTACCAAGCAGGCGGGCAAGCCTGCTCGGTAGTATCACTGGAGCGGCAAGAGGCTCAGCGACGAGTTTTCAGCTCGCAAGCCGAGCGCTTTGCCAGGTGAAACAACCGACGTCAGCCGCCGTGCAAGGAGTGCCCAGGCGACTGCACACGATCACTTTGCCACCAAGCGAACGTTACGTTGGCTGCATCCTGAACAGTTATTTTGTTTGCATGACCTGCCGAATGAAATTTACGTTCACTGGACGAAGTTACCTGCGCTGGGTTCTGGGAACTCGGTCTGCCACGCATTATCACCGTCGCCAGCATAGTTTTCGTGGTCAAGTGTCCTACGCGTCTCTCGGCGCTCCCACTCATCGGATCGAAAATCGAATATGCTCTGGTCTTTAGGCGAATCGCGCTGCCCCCAGTTATGCATGTAGGTCTGCACCCACGCATAGGCTTCGTCGCCGCCTTCTTTTAAAAGACCGTCGTTCTTGAAGTCTTCGATGTCTTTCCAATCACGTTGGGACATTTTCTTCAGTTGTTCGCTACGGGCGATGCTGAGGAATGCGCCAACGAAACCCATCGCGGCGCCGGTAATAAACCCAAGCGGCCCCGCAAAAGAAAGCACCCGCCCCAGTGTTCCAGTAATGCCGAAAGCGCTACCAATACTCCCTAAACCAGCGACGGTCGAACCTAGCCCCCCGACGATGCCTAACGAGCCAGCAGCAATCTGCAGCTTGTCGCCGGACTGGATACCACCGCGCAGACCAAATGCGCCCAAAACGATACCTATGACGCCGCCAGCGAAGTCGCCGCCTGCACCTAAGAAGCGTGAGACGCTGCCGGCGATTCGATACCCCACGCTGGCGCTGACGCCATACTTGACTCCACCGCCATTTATCATACCGCGGCTGAAGCTCTCGATCTGGCTAGGGGTTAGTCGCTTTTCCGAAGGGGTCTGTGTGGGGCTGACATCATCATCGAACGGCAGGTCTCGGAAGATATCTCGATGGTCCACGTTTGGATTTACCCGCGGATCCACATCGTCATCGAAGGGCAGGTCTCGGAAAATATCTCGACGGTCCGCGTCTGCACTTACGCCTCCTTGAGGCCGCGGATCCACATCATCATCGAAGGGCAGATCTCGGAAAATATCTCGACGGTCCGCATCTGGATTTAACCCTCCTCCGCTAGACCGCGGGTCTACATCATCATCGAAGGGCAGGTCACGGAAAACATCACGGGTGTCGCGAGCGTCTGCATCCAGTAAATCCGGATCGAAAGGAAGTTCTTTAAGCGCGTTCCGCTGCTCGACGGCAGTGAGTTTATGGAGCTCGTCCTGGAGCCCAGCAGCGCCCAGAGGATAGGTCACGGTCGGGTCCGCCCCCCACAACAAATCCTGAATCGGTGTGCTCAAGCCGAACTTGGCGTTGGTATGAGTATTAAAGAGACTGTCGTAGGTCTTACTGCCCAACGTCATGAAGCCATTGGAAAAACTCAGGAAGGTCACGAAATCCGAAGCGATGACCAATCGCCCTTCCGCTGTCGCCGCAAGGTTGGTGGGGTTGCCGACCAACTGATAAATACCGCGTATGAGCCCCATCGTCCCGGAAACAGAGCCTAATACGCCGGCGTCTTTAAGATGAGCGAACATTGTGAATACATTGCTTTTTTCACTCGCCGACAAGGGTGAGAAACCGGAAGCTTTGAAGCTTTCGGTCTTGTCCATTGCGGCACGAACGTCGTCGGTGGTCAGTTCTCGGACTTTGGCGGTTTCACCCAGCTCACGCCATACCTTGTCGATGTCGGCGGCGGTCGCCTTGTTTTGATAGATTTTCTGGAATGTTGTTTCGTAGGCATTTATGAGGTGCGAGGGCATGTCGCCAGCGGCGCGCATTGCACGAAGAACGAAATTGGTAGTATCGGAGCCTGCAAGAGCCGCATTTTCGGCACTGACGCTGCCAGGGTCGCCCATGATCTTGTCGAGTTCCATGAGCAACCCGTCACGGCTGAGGTCTCGCACGAAGTCATCGGCCTTCTGCACATCGAAATGCGCAAGCCCCATATAGATCCTCTGCACCTCCATTTTTGCAGCATCGCCTTGGCCTGCATCCTCCAGCGCTTTCAGATAGAGACGCAGATCATCGGAGCCTGCGAGGGCCTCGAGCCGCTGCTCCACAGCGTTGATTTTCTCCTCGCCGCCCTCGACCTTCGAACGTGCTTCACTCTTGAAACGTTCCAGGTCTTTCTGGATCTGAGGATCGCTGATGCCCTTGGCAAGTGCCTCATCCACGGCTCTGGCATCGAATATGGTGTCGCGCACATCACGCGACTCGAGCCACATGGGCTCTCCAGGCGCCACGAAGATGGTATCGACGCTGCCATGGGGCACAATCGGCATACCGTTTTCGACTCGGCTCTTGGCATCGAGTGCACGAATAAACTTTGCGCGCGGATCGTTCTTGTCGATACTGCCGCTCTCAACACCGGCTTTGTACTCATCGTACATAAGCTTGAATTGCAAGTCTTGCAGGCTGAGGGGGTTACCTTTTTCATCTTTCTCGGTAGTCGCTAGCGTATCGACAGATAATTCACTGTCCGCGGGTATATTATACGTAGTCCGCAGTTCGCTCAGCACCTCGGGCGACATCTGCTTGGCAGTAGCGGCCTCTAATAACTGGGCATGAAGCGCAGGATTATAATCAGCCGACACCACAAACTTCTGCTCTTCCCCACCCGGCTTGTGCACGACATAAGTGATGAGCCCTTGACCCAATTGATCGGGGACACCAATGTCTTTGACATCTTCAGTGGACGACAGATAATCATCATTGCCCGCGAGTCGGAAACCTTCTTTCTCAGCAGCACTTATGCCCTCCAGCGTGCTGTGCATTTGCATAAACCGCTCATAGGCGGCTGGCGCAGTCGCTTCAAGCACCACTTGCGTGTCCCCCCGGCCCCATTTGACCATGAGAACCCCTTCGCCAGAGACTTCGATAGATTCGATCTGTGCCAGCTTGGGTACCGGCTGAGCATCATCGACTACCCGCAGGTCTTTATCATACGCATCCTTGAAAGCCTGTTCAGCCGGCGTGCCACTGACCGCATGGAAATCGAGCAGTGTGTCGATAAGCTTCGTCCCACCTACCGTTTCTGAAGCCGTCGGTCGTTGTATCCAACCATCGAGATATATGCCGGGCTGCGGCACAAGGTCTTCAGCATGCGCCATGTCCCAGTCGAGGGCATCGAGTTTCGAAATCGCGTAGCGCTTGCTGTCATACTCGAAAGCGATCACCCCGGTTTCTTTATCGACAGCATCAATCTTCAGCTTGTTTGGATCCACTGACTTCGGCAGTTCGTTGACCAACTCGTAACCTTGGCCCTTGAAGGTTTCAAGCGCGGATTTCGCTTTACCAATGGATTCCAACTGGGCGAACTGCGACGGAGTGAGATCGCGAGAGACCACATAGGTTTTCCCAGCGGTCATCTCCGCCTGCACGACGCCTTCCTCCAGCACACGGATGGACTTGTAATCGGCAGTCGCCAGCGGGAGCTTGTAGGAGGGATTGACGAGTTCACCCGATGAGGGCGATTGCTGAAGGTGCTTCAAACGGCTGAATCGTTTGAATGTGTCCGGCGTCAGGCGCTCATTGATCACCATCTTATTGGCACCGAACTCGAACATGATGACACCCTCGTGCTCATGCCGACGGTCAACCTTACTGGGGTCGTTATAATCCAGAAACATCAGCACATCATCATTATCCCGAGACAACGTAAATCCATCTTTCATTGCTTCGAGCGTACGGTAATCGGCCAATACAACCTTATACAACTCGGGGTCCAGCGCCTTGTCTACGACTACCTGCTTGCCGTCAAGCGTGGTGTAGGTCAGCCGCTTATTATCCTCGACGACCTCAATATGCTTATACTCGCCGAACGCGGGAGTCGCGACGTCCTTCCCAGGGTCTTTCGGTGTGTCTTTTTTCGGGGCGGCTGCACTTTCCAATGCGCGATCGAAGTCATATATTGGTTTCGCGGCAAGCATGCCAAGCCGTTGGATGGGCCCTGTAGTCATTGGAGTCCTTACCCTCAATTATCGTAATTAATTTGGTTCCCCCATATGCGTAATTACGATACTACATCCCCTCCCGCCCGCACCAAACGCACCAACTGTTCTTCACAAGATTTCATGAAAATTGGCAATATTAAATTTTTGTGAAAGTCATACTCCAGCCTGCGGACAAACAGAAACTCAAGCCGTCAAAGGACACGCCCATATTTGCGCTTCAGCCAGCCCCAACCATGGTGCCCCCTCCATCAAGCAACCGATCCTGATGCAGGATTCGACGCCTTGCGCACGTTTCACATGCGCTATAAACGAGCCGCAAGAGGTTCACTTAGTTTTGCTTTCACCTTCTGGCCCCACCCGTAAAGGCTGATCCTTTGGCGGGCCCGGCAGTGGCATCGGCGGCAGCAGCGGCGCGCCAGGCTGACGGCTGCCGGCCTTGGGAGGCGTACTCGGGGTGATCTGCGGGTAAGGTGTGGGCGTGGGCGTGCCCGGTGCACCTGGCACCGGAGTGATGCTTCCCGAAGGCTGCCCGGCGGCATCAGCCAGCGGGGCGCAAAGCAGGAGCAGCGTGGCAAGGATCACAGGCAACATCGTTAACCTCCCGTCCGGAACCTGCCTAAAGGCTACGCCCAATTGCGCGCTTTTGCCTGTCCGCCAGGCCCGCAGGCGCGCTAGACTCAATGCCATAACCGTCATTGCCCTGATAACGAAAAAGGTAACACCATGAGCTCGGCCTCCACCTCCGCCGCCACCGCCCGCCTCGACCGCATCCTCGCCGACGCCAAGCGCGACAAGGAAATGGGCTACCGCGACAAGGCACTGAAGATGTACCCGCACGTCTGCGGGCGCTGCGCCCGTGAGTTCTCCGGCAAGCGCCTGTCGGAACTGACCGTGCACCACCGCGACCACAACCACGACAACAACCCCCAGGATGGCTCCAACTGGGAGTTGCTGTGCCTGTACTGCCACGACAACGAGCATTCGCGCTATACCGACCAGCAGTATTTCGGCGAGGGCTCGCTGAGCACGCCGAAAACCAATGTCGCCACGCACAACCCCTTCGCCGGCCTGGCTGCCCTGATGAAGAAGGACTGACCGTCGATTCATCCGCCCACGGCGTCGGCGAGCCCGTATAATCGCGCTCTTTTTTTGCGAAGGGCCCCGACTCGTGGCGAACAAACGGTACAGCTGCATCGGCCTGTTCAACCCAAAATCTGCTGAAAACGTCGGCTCGGTGATGCGAGCGGCAGGCTGCTATGGCGTCAACTCGGTGTTCTACACCGGCAAACGCTACGAGCGCGCCCGCGACTTCGTCACCGACACCAAGCGGGTGCACTACGACATCCCGCTGATCGGCATCGACGACCTGCAGCGCATCATCCCGCTGGGCTGCACGCCAGTGGCAGTGGAGCTGGTCGACGGCGCACGGCCGCTGCCCGAATACACCCATCCGGATCGGGCGATCTACATCTTCGGCCCGGAGGACGGCAGCCTCGACGAAAGCGTACGCGCCTGGTGCGAAGAAACCATCTACATCCCCACCCAGGGCTGCATGAACCTGGCCGCGACGGTCAATGTGGTGCTGTATGACCGGCTGGCCAAGGGCTTGAATACTCGCTCCGGGCCCAAGTTCAAGTAACGGGGATCAGGGTAATTGCACTGAACGCCGGGGCAGCCTCCAAGGTCAGCTGATGTACCAACCCACAAGGAGACCTACCCATGCTCGATATCCATTCGGCGTCAGACAGGCATGACCACAACGTCCAGGGCTGGGAGCGCGTCAGCTCACTGGCGGGCGGTGCCCTGATGATCAGCAAAGGGATGCGCCACGGCGGGCTGATCGGCTTGCTGCAGGTAGCGGTGGGCGGCATGGCGCTGGCCCGGGGCATCAAGGGGCATTGTGCGACCAAGGCCTGGTTCCACAAGCATCGTGCGGAGTACCACCGGTTGCATGCCGATATCGAACGGGGAGCGGCGGAGTTGAAGGCACTCAAGGCCAGCGCCGAGGCGGCGACCCGCACGGTGACGGTGACGGGTAAGGATCCGTTGGCTGGGGTTTGAATCGGCGGTGGCCTCTTCGCGGGCAAGCCGGCTCCTACAGGACCTCCACAGCCTTGAGGGTGGTGTAGGAGCGGGCTTGCCCGCGAAGAAGCCGACACCCGCTCAACGCAACAACTTGCTCTCCAGCACCTCGGACTCGCGCCCCAGAACGCTCTCGCTGATCTGGATGAATTCCTCCGTGCTGACACTGGCCATGCGCATCAGCGCGCGAGTGACGTCGTCCAGCGAGCGCTTGTCGTGGCTGTGCAGGCGAATCTCGCGATCCAGCGCCTGCAGCAACAGCACGCCCCTGGCCACCTGCATTGCGTCGGCCTGCTCGGTGCGAAGGGTCTTGACCTTGGCGCCGTCCTTCTGCAATCGCGCCTGCAACGCCTGGTAGCGGTCATCGCTCAGGCCGCCGGCGCGGCGCAGCAGTTCGGTGGCGTAGTAGTCGGTCAGGCTCTCGCCCAGCCAGTCACTGCGATCACGGTCGTCGATCTGCGCGAACAGTTGCACCAGCTCACGCAGCAGCGGGCTGCTGCCGCTCTCGCTGATCAGCGGGCCGGTGCTGTGCAGGTACAGCGAGTTGCGCGAGGCACGCGCACCGCGCCACATGTCGTCGCGGGCACCGACCACCAGCAGCTTGGGCGGATTGCGCGGGAACACCGCCTGCAACTGCGGCCAGACGAAGGTCATCAGGGTGAGGGTGTCCATGCGCCGCATGCCTTGCCCCTGCGGCGCGGCGACCGTCACCTCGGTATCACCCAGGCGTGCGCGGCGGCTGCCGAGGTTGCCGGCGAGCATCCAGCCAGTGGGGCGGTCGAACAGGCGCGAGACGTTGTCGATACGGAATTTCTGCTTGCCGATGCGCGGCCAGGCCGTCTCGACACTCTGCCAGCCCGACGGCAGCTCGAAGGCCAGGCGTGTCACCAACTCGGTGCCATCCTGCTGATCGAGACGGGCTGGGGGCACGAGCTGATCGCCGCGAAACAACGCCCAATGCGGTGTGATGCGTGCCTCATGGGCGCTGCCATGGGGCTTCACATCGAGCTGCACGCGGTAGCTGAGGCTGCTCTTGCCTGCTCCGGGGTGCCAGACGCCACGGTCCTGCTGCACCTGCCATTGGCCGTCCGCCTTGAAATCGCTGTAGGCACCCTGCCTGCCCAGGTCGAAGTCCAGGCTGCGCACCGGCGTGCCCTCGGCCAGGGTCAGGCGCACTTCGGCCTGGCCCGTCTGGGGCAGCAAGCGCACCTGGTAATCCAGATCGACCTTCTTCGCCCAGGCCGGGAAGCTGGCCGACAGGGCCAGTAGCAACAACAACGGGCGACGCATACAGAAACTCCTTGTTCCCCAGAGGCGCGGGCCAGGCGGATCAGCCGGCGCGAAAGATCAGGTGGTCTTCCCAGTCGTCTTCGTCGACGTCGTTCTCGCTGAGCATCCGCCCGGACTGGGAAATGCGCTGCTCATGGACCTGCTCGCGGTCGCCACAGACCAAGTGGTGCCAGGCCGGCAGATCCTTGCCCTCGCTGACCAGTCGATAGCCACAGGTGGTCGGCAGCCATTTGAACTGGTCGGCCTTGCCCGGCGTGAGCTGGATGCAGTCGGGCACCTGCTCGAAGCGGTTGGGGTAGTCGCTGCACTGGCAGGTGTTCATGTCCAGCAGTTTGCAGGCGATACGCGTGTAATAGATGCTGTTGTCATCCTCGTCTTCGAGCTTCTGCAGGCAGCATAGCCCGCAGCCGTCGCAAAGCGACTCCCACTCCTGCGGGTCGAGCTGGTCGAGGGTCTTGCGCCGCCAGAAGGGCGCGGGGTCGGCGATCATCACACGTTTTCCTGCAATCACTTTGAAGGCCGCGGCGCGCGGCGGCGCCAGTCTAGAGCCTGTCCCGACGCAATGCCATACCGCTTGTCAGTGCCGAGCGGACGCAGTAGCGTTCAGGCTTTCCCTCGTCCTTTCGCAGGAGCCCGCATGAGCGTCAATCCCCGCATCGCCGACTATGCCATCAACGAGCAGTTCATCAACCGCTGGTCACCTCGTGCGTTCACCGCTGAACCCATCAGCGAAGAGACCCTGCTGAGTTTCCTCGAAGCTGCGCGCTGGGCGCCGTCGGCCTACAACTCGCAACCCTGGCGCTTCCTCTATGCCCGCCGCGACACGCCGAACTGGGAGCGCTTCCTGGAATTCCTGGTGCCGTTCAACCGCAGCTGGGCACAGCAGGCCTCGGCGCTGGTGCTGATCCTTTCCAAGACCACCTTCACTGCCCCGGGCGCCAGCGAAGAGACACCTGCCCTGTGGCACACCTTCGATACCGGTTCGGCCTGGGGCCACCTGGCGCTGCAGGCGAGCATCAGCGGCTGGCACACTCACGGCATGGCCGGGTTCGACCAGGAACTGGCGCGCAAGGAGCTGAAGGTCCCCGAAGGTTATGTGCTGCATGCGATGGTGGCGATCGGCAAGCTGGGCGACAAGGCCAGCCTGATCGAGGCGTTGCAGGCACGTGAAGTGCCGAGTCCGCGCCGGCCGCTGAGCGAGTTGGCGGCTGAGGGGGATTTCAGCCTCTAAGACCGGGTTGGCCCTATCGCGGGAAAAACCCGCGATAGGGCCAACAGAAGCACCTCAATACCCCCGCGAGAAATCCACTTCCCCGCGCAGCCCCTGCCCCGCCGCATACGCCCGCACGTTCTCGACGAACAAGCGCACCATCGCCACCGGCGAGGTCGGCGCCGAACTGTGCCCGGTCAGCAGCAACCCCCAGGCGGTCCAGAACGGATGGCGCTGGGGCAACGGCTCCTGGCGGCAGACATCGATCACGGCACCAGCCAGGTGCCCCCTCTTGAGTGCCTCGACCAGGTCGGCATCGACCACCGCCACACCACGCCCGGCGTTGATGAACAGCGCGGTCGGCTTGAAGCACTGAAACAGTGCGGCATCATACAGGTCATGGGTAGCCGGGGTATCCGGCAGCAGGTTGAGTACGTAATCGACCTGGCCGACCAGCCGCGGCAACGCATCCAGCCCCGCCACTTCGACGAACGGCGCCTGCTCGCGCGGGCTGCTGGCCACGCCATACAGCGTCACGCCAAACGGCAGCAGGAACTCGGCGACCCGCTGGCCGATGTCGCCGGTGCCGACGATCAGCACCTTGCGCCCTTCCAGGCTGTTGCCCGGCCGGCCATCCCAGCGCCGCTCGACCTGGCTGACCAGCCGCGCCAGTACATCGCGCTCGTGGGCCAGCATGTAGGTCAGCATGTACTCGGCCATGACCTGGCCGAAGATGCCCACCGCGCGGGTCAGGCGATAGTCACGCGGCAGGCCGTCGGCCAGCAGCGGCGTGATACCCGCCCAGGTGGACTGCATCCAGGCCGGCTTGTGGCCCTGGCGCAGCAGGCTGGCGACCAGGTGAGGCTCACCCAGCCAGATCGGGCATTCGGGGGCGTGGCGCGACAATTCGGCGGAATCGCCACTGGTCAGGACCTCCAGGTCCGGTGCCAGCTCGCCCAGCAGGCGAGCGTAAAGGGCATGATCCTGTTCAGCGATCAGAACGCGCATCTCGATGACAACCTTGCAGAACGACGAAAGCGGCCCGTCGAGGGCCGCCTGTTGATAGGGTTCGCGCCCCGGCTCAGGCCGGATCGTTGCGCCGCAGCAGCTCTTCGGGCAGGTGCTCGATGTAGTCGTCGTCCGGCGGCGGCATCTGCAGGTGGTAACCCTGGTTGTCGAGGTTCTCCAGCACCTTGGCGATGTCCTCGCGAGCCAGCTTGCGCTCGGGGGTCAGCACCAGGTCGAAGGCATGCACCGGCGTACCGAAGAACGGCAGCAAGCCCTCGGGCACGCGCTCCAGGCCCTCGGCCTTGAGCACATACAGGTACATTTCGCGCTTGCGCGGGCTCTTGTAGATCGAGCAGATACGTTTCATCGAGTCTCTCCGGCACCTGCCAGGTCGTCCAGCAGGGCCTGGCCCATCCGCTCACGGCGCCAGCCGCGCAGCGAATCGGGCAATTGATAGGGGCCGTTGGGGTAGCCGCTCTTGAGCAGGGCTTCCAGGGCCTTCTTGCGCAGCATCAGCTCCGGGGCGATCTGCAGGCGCTCGCCTTCGGCCTGGCCGATGGCGCGCAGGCGCTTGAGAATGCCGGCGGCTTCGATCGGCAGCGGCTCGGGCAGCACCGCGGGCCATTGCTCGGCGGGCTGGCTGGCGGCGTTCTTGATCAACTCGAGCAGCGTTGCGCCGTCCTGGCGGATGGTGCGCGGGTGCATTTCGTCGATCTTGGCCAGCGCCGACAGGCTGTCGGGCTGCCCCTTGGCCATGGGCCACAGCGAGTGCTCCTTGAGGATCCGGCTGCGCGGCACATCGCGGCTGCGGGCTTCACGCTCGCGCCAGGCGCACAGCTCGCGCAGCACCGCCAACTGCTGCGGGCCCAGCTTCCAGGCCAGCTTGACGTCGCGGTAAAGGGTTTCGGGCTCGACTTCACGGCGCATTTGCGCGACCAGCTCGGCGCCGTCCTCCAGCACCCAGGCGTACTTGTCATCCGACAGGCGCGGGCGCAGGGCGGTGAACAGCTCGGCCAGGTGCACGGCATCCTCGGCGGCGTAGCTGACCTGAGTGTCGGACAACGGGCGCTGCAACCAGTCGGAGCGCGTCTCGCCCTTGGGCAGCTCGATACCCAGCACTTCCTGGACCAGGCGCGAATAGCCCATCGAGAAACCGATGTTCAGGTAACCACCGGCCAACTGCGTGTCGAACAGCGGCTGCGGCAGCTTGCCGGTCAGGCGCAGCAGGACTTCGAGGTCTTCGCTGCAGGCGTGCAGCACCTTGACCACGCTACTGTCTTCGAGCAATTCGCCCAGCGGCTGCCAATCGCGGATCAGCAGAGGGTCGATCAGGTAGGCGCTTTGACCATCGCCGACCTGCACCAGGCCAGCCTTGGGATAGAAGGTATCGACCCGCATGAATTCGGTGTCGACGGCCACGAACGGCAGCGTGCGCCACGTCCGGCAGAGTTCGGCCAGGGTCTGGTCGTCACGGATCCAGTGTATTTCGATGGCCACAAGGCTCTCCCACAAACATTGGCGCGCAGTATATACGGCGCGGGCACTGCTCGTGAAACCCGGGCCATCCATGGTGGCGATCAGCGGTAACGATAGCGCGCTGTCAGTTCCTGGCCGTCAACCAGGGCCGGCACCCGGCAAACATGTCCAGCGACTGCTGGTACACCTCGGTGCGCACCTGCAGCAGGCCCAGCATCGAGTGGAACAGGTTGTCCTGGCTCAGCGGCGTGTCACGCATCTTCGACAGGCAGTCGGTATCGATGGCGAAGTCCTGGCGGTAGCTGTCGGAGAACCAGGCCAGCAGCGGAATATGCTTCTGCTGGTCAGGCGCAAGCATGTACGGGGTGCCGTGCAGGAACAGGTTGTATTCGCCCAGCGACTCGCCATGGTCGGAGAGGTAGATCATGGCGGTGTCGACCTTGTCCTGGTGCTTGCGCAGGGTGTCGACCAGCGACGCCAGCACCTCGTCGGTGTAGGCCAGCGTGTTGTCGTAGCTGTTGACGATGTCCTGCTGGCTGCACTGGTTCAGGGCGTTGCTGCGGCACACCGGAGTGAAGCGCTCGAAGCCCGCGGGGTAACGCTTGTAGTAGTCCGGGCCATGGCTGCCCATCTGGTGCAGCACCAGCACGGTATCCTTGTCGAGGCTGTCGAGCAGCGCATCGAGGTTCTGCAGCAGGATCTGGTCATGGCACTCGCCATCGGCGCACAGGACCGGGTCCTTGGCGCTGGTGAGGTTGACGTAGTTGAATCGATCGCAGGTGCCTTTGCAGCCGGACTGGTTATCACGCCACTGCACCTCGATGCCGGCACGCCCGAGGATATCGAGCAGGCCCTCGCGGCGGCTGGCCAGGCTCGGATCGTAGTCCTTGCGTGCCATGCCGGAGAACATGCAAGGCACCGATACAGCCGTCTCGGTCCCGCACGAATGCACATCGGTAAAGCCCAGCAGGCCAGCCTCCTTCGACAGGCGTGGCGTGGTATCGCGGCCATAACCCAGCACACCGAAGTTCTCGGCTCGGGCACTTTCACCCACCACCAGCACGGTCAGAGACTTGCGCTCATGCTTCTGCCAGGCGGCATCGCGACGGGCATCTTCGCCGTATTTCTGGAAGGGTTTGGCAGCGCTGCCGAGCTTTTCGCTGGCATAGCTGAACGACGCCCCGACGATATTGCTGGGGGTCAGCATCAAGTGCAGTTCGTGGTGATTGCGAAACAGCGACGACAGGCCCTGGTAATTGACCAGGCCGATCGAGCCCAGGGCTGCAACGCAGGCGCCGCTGACGATGAGCTTGCCCAGCAGCTCGCGGTGCCAGGGGCGGTAGGCGATGCGCGCCTTCCAGAGCAACAACGACGGCACGACGCCCAACCCCAGCATATAAAGTGCGAACTTCAACGACAGCAAGTCACGCACTTCCTCGATATTGGTTTCGGCGACATTGCGGAACATCCCGGCATCAATAAGTACGCCATATTGATTCATGAAATAGGCGACACCGGCACCACTCATGAAAAGCACAATCAAAACCGGTTTCAACACATACTTGAAGGCCAACAACGTCAATATCAGGTTGAAGGCGAACAACATCAGTACGGCAAACGCCAAGCCCAGCCACAGCCCAACCATGCCGGAGGGCAGGATGGTCTCCAGATGCTCCCAGAGGAACAGATTGAGGCCGATCAACAGGTAAAGGCTGGCCAGCAGCGTGACCCACTCGGTCCGCAGTGATTTGATTTTCAACATGGCGTTCGCAATCAGAGTTTAGAAGCGACCAGGCGTACCCGGGCGGGCACCTTGGGAAGTTGGCCGAACTGTAGAAAGCGTAGCATCAATTTTTTGTGAAAAAGACGCCAACAATCAGTTGTCATGCGTCTTTCATGATTAATTAAAGTTCATTCAGCTGCCATTCAGCCGCGTTGCGACGCTGCAGCCATGCCCGGCGAACCGCTCCCGCCTTCGGCAAACGCAGCTATCCTGAAAGATCAGGACTTTTACCAACCCCTGAAACAGAGGTGAAGAGATGCCAGTCCCGCACGATCTGCTAGCCGACCTGCATATTACCGAAGACAAATTCCAGGCCCTGATCGACAAGGATCAGGACCTGCACAAGCTGCACAAGGAATACAACGCCAAGGACAAGGAAGTGCTGGCCGCCGAAGGCAACGGCACCAACGACGAGGCGGTCAACCGCCTGCGCAAGGAGCGTCTGCTGATCAAGGACAAGATCGAACGGATCATTCATCCGCCCAAGGCTTGAGGTCGTTCGTTGCAACGCCATCGCGGGACAAGTCGGAACGCCGAACCGCCGCTCCCACAGGAACCCAACGGTTTCAGCTACAACGTAGCACCTGTGGGAGCGGCGGTTCGGCGTTCCGACTTGTCCCGCAATAGCGTCAGCCGCCGTTACGCAGAGGCCGCCGCCTGCAACCCCGCCTCGAGGTCATCGATCAGGTCGCGGTAATCCTCGATCCCCATCGACAACCGCACCAGGTTCTCGCTGATACCCATCACGCCCTTCTGCTCCGGGCTGAGCGAGTTGTGCGACATCGTCCAGGAATGGTTGATCATGCTCTCCACACCGCCCAGCGAGTCAGCCAGGACGAAGATCGACAACGCTTCGACCAGGCGATTGACCGCGGCACGGTCACCCTTCACACGCAGTGCCACCACCGCCCCGCCAGTGCGCATCTGGCGCTGGCACAGCGCATGCTGCGGATGGCTCGCAAGCCCGGGGTAGAACACCTGTTCGACCTGCGGGTGCTGCTCCAGGTACTGCGCCACGCGCAGGGCGTTGGCGCTCTGGCGCTCCATGCGCACATCGAGGGTCTTCAGGCCGCGCAGGGCCAGGTAGCAGTCGAACGGGCCCTGGATCGCGCCCACCGCCATGCTGATCTTGCGCAGGCGCGCCAGCAGTTCAGGATTGCCCGCCACCACCACCCCGCCAGTCAGGTCGGAATGGCCGCCGATGTACTTGCTCGCCGAGTGCATCACCAGGTCCACCCCCAGGGTGATCGGTTGCTGGTTCCACGGCGAGCAGAAGGTGTTGTCGATGCAGGTGAGGATGCCGCGCTCGCGGGCCAGGTCGCACAGCGGCTTGATGTCCACCAGGTGCAGCAGCGGGTTGGTCGGCGACTCCAGCCAGATCATTTTCGTATTCGGACGAATCGCTGCGGCGACGGCGTCCAGGTCGTTGAGGTCGACATAGGTGGTGGTCAGCCCGCAGGTGTGTGCCCGGTAGTCCTCCATCAGGCGGAAGGTGCCGCCATAGACGCCATTCATCACCACCACGTGGGCATCCTTGGGCAGCAGCTCGAGCACCGTGGCAGTGGCGCTCACGCCCGACGCACAAGCGACCGCACCGACACCCTCTTCCAGGGCTGCGACGCAGGTTTCATAAGCATGCCGGGTCGGGTTGCTGACGCGGCTGTAGGCGTACTCGGGGTTATCGTCCAGGCCGCGCTTGATGAACGAGCTGGAGGTGACAATGGCCGGGAAGATAGCGTTGTCGGCGACGCTGGACTGCTCGCCGGCGTGGATGGTGCGGGTGGCGAAATTGCGCGGTTTTTCGGCCATGGTCGGATCCGTTGACTGAAGGGGTCAGGTAGAAAACCGCCACTATCGCATATCCCGGCCCGACCCGCTGCAACAGCGCCAGACGTAGCAAGCGATTCCCCTATTGAGCTACTCTCGAGAAACTTTTTCTGCAAAGCCGGCCCCTATCGCCATGGACAGTTTCGACCAGCACATCCTCACCCTGCTCCAGCGCGACGCCTCGATCTCCCTCAAAGACCTGGCCGAGGCGGTCAACCTGACCACCACGCCCTGCTGGAAACGGGTCAAGCGCCTGGAGGATGAAGGCTATATCCGCGGCCGCGTCGCCCTGCTCGACCCCGAGCGCATCAACCTGGGCCTGAGCGTGTTCGTCCAGCTCAAGACCCAGCGCCACGACAGCGCCTGGCTCGAGCATTTCGCCAGGACCGTGACCGGTTTCGAGGAAGTGATGGAGTTCTACCGCATGTCCGGCGACTGGGACTACATGCTGCGGGTGGTGGTCAGCGACATTGCCGCCTACGACCGCTTCTACAAGAAGCTGATCACCAGCACCGACGGGCTGTCGAACATCACGTCCAGCTTTGCCATGGAACAGATCAAGTACACCACGGCGTTTCCGGTGTATCGGTGAGAAGATCACGGCAGCGGCCTGATGCGCCCTTACTGATCGCTTGATAGATCACACCTATCAAACGGTCAGGCAAAGCAATTTGACGCCCGTGCCTGCAGGTTATAGCGTGGACATTACCCCACCCCACCCTTCCGAGCGCGAACGTGGAACACAGCAGCCAGGCCCTGATCGACGGTTTCAACCGAAAAATCGACTACCTGCGAATGTCGGTGACCGACCGCTGCGACTTCCGCTGCGTCTACTGCATGGCCGAAGACATGCAGTTCCTGCCCCGCCAGCAGATCCTCAGCCTCGAAGAGCTCTACCAGGTCGCCGAGCGCTTCGTCGCACTGGGCACCCGCAAGATCCGCCTGACCGGTGGCGAGCCGCTGGTACGCCAGGGCATCGTCGACCTGTGCGGGCGCATCGCCGCCCTGCCCGGCCTGCGCGAGCTGTGCATGACCAGCAATGGTTCGCAGCTTGGCCGCCTGGCCCAACCGCTGTTCGATGCTGGCGTCACACGCCTGAACATCAGCCTCGACAGCCTCGATGCACAACGCTTCAAGGCCCTGACCCGCACCGGCGACCTGGCCCAGGTGATCGCCGGCATCGACGCTGCGCGCCAGGCAGGCTTCCGCCGTACCAAGCTCAACTGTGTGGTGCTCAAGGGCCGCAATGACGATGAAATCGTCGACCTGGTGCGCTTTGCCATCGACCGCGAACTGGACATCACCTTCATCGAGGAAATGCCGTTGGGCGTGATCAGCGAGCACGAGCGTGGCGAGTCGTTCTACTCCAGCGACGATGTGCGCGAGCGCCTGGAACCGCACTTCACCCTGATCGAATCGGCCGAATCCTCCCAAGGCCCGGCCCGCTACTGGCGCCTGGCCGAAGCGCCGCAGACGCGGGTCGGCTTCATCTCGCCGCACAGCCACAACTTCTGCGCCACCTGCAATCGCGTGCGCCTGACCGTCGAAGGCCGGTTGCTGCTGTGCCTGGGCAACGAGCATTCGATGGACCTCAAACAGGTCCTGCGCAGCCATCCCGGCGACAGCGAGCGCCTGGAGCAAGCGATTCGCGACGCCATGCACCTCAAGCCCTACCGCCATCACTTCGAGGTGGGTGGCGAGGTGCAGATCCTGCGCTTCATGAACATGACCGGCGGCTGATCGGCCGTCTCTGGAACCGCCTTGATCGTCCATTCCAACACCGACATGCTGCGCATGCTGTTCACCCTGCGCGGCTCGATCGTCAAGCGCATCGCCCTGCGCTGCCTGATGGTGACCTTGCTGGCAGCGCTGATCGTGCTGGTCGAGCGACGCTACCCGGCGCTGTTCTACCCGGTCAGCGCCACGCCCTTCACCCTGCTCGGGTTGTCGCTGTCGATCTTCATGAGCTTTCGCAACAACGCCTGCTACGACCGCTGGTGGGAGGGGCGCAAGGCCTGGGGGCGGATGATCATCGAGACTCGCTCGTTCATCCGCGAAAGCGTGGTGATCGCAGATCCGGCCCTGCGACGTGAGCTGCTGCGCAGCCTGTGCGGCTTCGCCCATGCGCTGAACGCCCGCCTGCGCAACGAGGACGAACTGCGTGGCGCGAAGCCGTGGCTAGCCGAGGGCGCAGTCGGCACCGAACACAATGTCTGCGACGGCATCCTGCGCCAGATCGGCGCGCACTGCTCGCACCTGGCCACCCAGCAGCACATCAGCGAATTCCGCTATACCCTGCTCGAGCAACGCCTGCTGGGGCTGTCGGAGGTGCAGGCGACCTGCGAGCGGATCAAGGGTACGCCGCTGCCGTTCCCCTACACCCTGCTGCTGCACCGCACCATCTACATCTTCTGCCTGCTGTTGCCGTTCGCCCTGGCCCAGCCCCTGGGCTGGCTCGCGCCGCTGTTCACCACCATCGTCAGCTACACCTTCCTTGGCCTGGATGCGATCGGCAACGAACTGGAAGACCCGTTCGGCCGCGACGAGAACGACCTGCCCACCGACGCCATGGTGCGCACACTGGAGCGCGATGTGCTGTCGGCGCTGGGCGAGCCGCTGCCGCCGGTGCTGGAGCCGGTGAAGCATGTGTTGAGCTAGAGGCGACCGCTCACAAGATTTGTCTACACAGGGTTTTTTGCGTCAGGCTAGGGGCCCGGCGCGAGCGTCCAGTCGATAAGACGTGTCGTGCAGTCCTTCTCTATCGTCAGGCCCGACCATGGACATCAAGCAGCTCAAGTTCCTCATCGCCCTCGACCAGACCCGCCACTTCGGCCAGGCCGCCGCGCTGTGCCACATCACCCAGCCGACCCTGTCGATGCGCCTGCGCAACCTGGAGGATGAGCTCGACCTGGTGCTGGTCAAGCGCGGCCAGCGTTTCGAGGGCTTCACCGAAGCCGGCGAGCGCATCCTGGCCTGGGCCAAGACCCTGCTCGCCGCCCACGACGGCCTGCAGGCCGAGGCCGCCAGTTGCCGCGGCCAGGTGGTCGGCAGCCTGCGCCTGGGCACCGTGCCGCTGGCCAGCTTCAACCCGATGGAGTTGCTGCTGCCGCTGCGCGAGAAATACCCCGAACTGCACTTCCAGCTGAGCTCGCTGAGTTCGGAGCAGATCATCGACGGCCTGAGCCGCAACCAGCTCGACCTGGGTATCTGCTACCTCGACCAGGTCAATGTCAGCTTCTTCGATGTGATCGAGCTGGGCACCACCACCATGGGCCTGCTGCACGATACCCGACACTTCCAGTTCGACACCGAACAACTGCGCTGGGAAGACCTCGACGGCCTGCCGCTGGGCCTGCTGAGCAAAGGCATGCACTACCGCCAGTCGCTGGACCTGAGCTTTCGCAGCCGCGGCCTGGAACCCCAGGCCGTGCTGGAAAGCGACTCGACCTTCCAACTGATCCAGGCACTCAACGCCGGCATCTGCTGCGCGGTGATGCCGCTGGACTGCGGCCTGGAAGAGCTGAGCGAACACCTGCGCATCATCCCGGTGGCCGACGCCAGCATTCACAGCCCGGTGGGCCTGTTGCTGCGTCGCAGCGAACCGCGCTCGGCCATCGCCGAACAGTGCTTCGACGAAGCACGTGCACTGTTCAGCGCAGGCTGAGCCTGCTCAGCGCTTGGCCAGGCCAAGGGTGCCGAGAAGCAGGGTGTCGCGGGCAAGGGTACGCAGGTGGGGCATGGTGACGGCTCCGGTCGATGGGGTTTTCAGCTCGTAAACGCCCGCCACGCCGGTTTATTCCCTCACCGTCGGTCACCCGGTCAGCGACCTTGCCCCAACTGCGCCGCCAACCACTGCGAAAACACCCGCACCCGCGCCGACAGTTGTCGGCTCTGTGGGTACACCACCGACACCGGCATCGGCGGTGGCGGGCAGTCCGGCAACAACTCGCGCAGGCTGCCGGCCGCCAGTTCCTGGACAATCCGGTAGCGCGGGACCTGAACGATCCCCAGCCCCGACAGCGCCGCGCCGGTGTACAGGTCAACGCCGGTCACCGAAACCCTCGCTGGCAACAAACGCTCCACCACCTCACGACCGACCCTGAACTCCAGGGGCACCGCCCTGCCGGTGGCGCTGGACAGGTAATCCACCGCGAAATGCTGCTGCAAGTCGTCCAGCGTCGCGGGCGTGCCGTGTTGCGCGAGGTACTCGGGGCTTGCCACGGTCACCTGTTCAAGGCTGGCGACCTGTCGGCCGATCAACGACGAATCCTGCAGCAGGCCCGCCCGCAGCACGCAGTCCACGCCTTCGCGCACCAGATCGACCAGGCGGTCGTCCTCACCGATGTGCAGGGTGATGTCCGGGTACTGCGCCAAAAACCCACCCAGCGCCGGCATGACGAAATGCTTGGCCAGGGTGCCCTGCAGGTTGACCCGCAGCAGGCCCTTGGGCGGGGCATTGCGAAAGGCGCTTTCGGTCTCCTCGAGGTCCAGCAACAGGCGCACGCATCGGTGGTAGTAGGCCTCGCCATCGTGGGTCATGCGCACATGCCGGGTGGTGCGCTCGAGCAGGCGCACGCCGAGGCGCTGCTCCAGGCGCTTGATCAGGTTGGTGACGGTGGCCCGCGGGATCTGCAGGTCTTCGGCGGCCTGGGAAAAACTGCCGCGCTCGGCGATACGCACGAACACCTGCATTTCCTGGAAGCGATCCATGGACGGGTTCTCCTGGAAGGTGGCGGCTACGCTTGCTTCGCAAGGGAAAAGACGCCAAGGCGATAATTAAAGCAAATGGAACACTGATCGCACCTGCCGCGCAATTATCTTTTTTCGCCAACAGTCCACACTCCTTCCCACACCCACTCAGAAGGATGCCCAGCATGACCTCTCAAGTAGCCTTGATCACCGGCGCCTCGCGCGGCATCGGTGCCGCCATCGCTCGCCGCCTCAGCCGTGACGGCTTCGCCGTGGCGATCAACTACGCCAGCAACGATGACGAAGCCGATGCGCTGGTGAGCGAGATCCGCCAGGCCGGCGGCAAGGCCATCGCCCTCAAGGCCGATGTGTCCAGCGCAGGCCAGGTGCAAACCCTGTTCGACACCCTAGAGCGGCAACTGGGTCGCATCGATGTGCTGGTCAACAACGCCGGCATCCTCAAGGTCGCGCCCCTGGCGCAGACCAGCGACGAGCTGTACGCCCGCAACTTCGCGATCAACACCCAGGGCGTGTTCAACACCCTGCGCGCTGCAGCCACACGCCTGAACGACGGCGGGCGCATCATCAACCTGACCAGCACCACGCTGGCCCTGAAAATGCCAGGCTACGCCATCTACAACGGCACCAAGGCCGCGGTCGAGGCCTTCACCCAGGTGTTCGCCAAGGAGCTGCGCGGTCGCAACATCACCGTCAATGCCGTGGCCCCTGGCCCGGTGGAAACCGATCTGTTCCTGGCCGACAAGACGCCCGAGCAGATCCAGGCCGCCACTCAGGCTCCGCCCCTGGGCCGCCTGGGCCAGCCAGAGGATATCGCCGGTGTCGTCGCCTTCCTCGCCGGCCCCGACAGCGGCTGGGTCAACGGCCAGATCCTGCGCGCCAACGGCGGCGTGGCCTGAGCAGCCGATAACGCCGCCGCACGTCCCTGATCTTCCCGCCTTTCTGCACCCCGGCCCCGGGGTGCTGTCATGCGTGGCGGTTTATCGCCAGGGCCTGTTGTGGTGCAAAAAAAGATGGCACGCGCAATGTTTTCGAGCAATTACTCGAAACTTCCGAACTTTCCCAATAAAAACAGTCAATAACAAATTTAGTGCGCATGACCGCCTGCGAAAGACGACCGCAAACCTTACCGCAAACCCGCCATTTGTTTCACGATAAAGATGACAACTGCGAATGTGTTCACAAACTTCGCGATGGCGGATTACCGCCAACTAATAAACGACACAAAAGGATGATCTAAATAGTATCCATAGGGGGGTCAGTTTATCCCCGCCCAACAATGAATCGCGCCGTGGCTGCGCATTGCGCACACACTTAACACCCTTTGCCAGGTATGGCGGGGAACCGCCGGGCGCTATTCGGCTTTTTGTCAGTACACACCGTCATGATCCGTACAGCCCGCGATTTACAATGCCTCCATTCGCCGTCGTCGTCCGGCAAAGCACGTCCGCGACCTCACTCATTCGGCAACCCGAACGCCATACGAATGAAACATTCGGAATTCCGAATAAAACCACGACCGACCTCGGCAGTGCGCATCGTTTCGCGAAAGTTCAAGGACGCCCGTTACCTGATAATCATCGGATCCATGGCACGGTACTTGCCAGAATTTGATCCGTTGCGGAGTCCTTCCGCGACATGCCTTGCGAAAGATGAGCGAACAATGACAAGCGAGTGGCCATTGGCTATCGAAGTTCGCCCGTGCCGCCAAGACAGACCTTTACGTCGGATCGTGCTGTTTATCCTGAACATGTGAAACAACAAAGGCGCCCTTCAAGACCGCCAATAACTAACTCATTCATAAAGGTTTAATCATGCCCCTGACCAAGACCAAGCCCGGAAAGATTGTCGCCCTGGACGCCCTGGATACCCCTGATCCGGAAAACGCCCTGTGCTTTGGGTCCTTCGTGCTATACCCCCAGCAGCATCTGCTGTTCAAGGACGGGGAGCTGGTGCAGTTGGGCAGCCGTGCGCTGCAACTGCTGGTCACGCTGGCGAGCCGAACCGGCGAGCTG
Source organism: Pseudomonas sp. SYWMCR5 (assembly GCF_057197165.1). Lineage (NCBI taxonomy): Bacteria > Pseudomonadati > Pseudomonadota > Gammaproteobacteria > Pseudomonadales > Pseudomonadaceae > Pseudomonas > Pseudomonas sp. SYWMCR5. Next base: position 89,961 of record NZ_JBXUNH010000010.1, on the reverse strand, counting down.
TTGGAAAAGAACGAGCTGCTGGCGCTGGTCTGGCCCAAGGTCGTCGTCGAGGAATGCAACCTGCGCGCGCAGATGACCACCCTGCGCCGAGTGCTTGGCGAAGAAGGCGACTTCACCTACATCGTCACCGTACCGGGCCGCGGCTACCGCTTCGTGGCCCCGGTGACCATCCGTGAAATGGCGCCACAACCCCTGCTCGCAACGAAGACCGGCAACGATCTCCCGAGCCTTGGCAGCAGCGTCATCGGCCGCGACGACATTCGCCAGAGCCTGGCCGAAACCCTGCACAGCCGCCGCCTGCTCACCCTCACCGGCACCGGCGGTATCGGCAAGACCACCCTGGCACTGACGCTCGCCCACGCCATGGCCGAAGACTTCAGCGAGGGGCGCACCTTCGTCGACCTCACCGAGGCTGACCAGCCTGCCTGCGTCGCCGACATGGTGGCGGCGGCCCTGGGCATCGATAGCACCGCACAAGACGCCGTGGCGCTGATCGCCGCCCTGCTCGACGAAGCACGCCACCTGCTGATCCTGGACAACTGCGACCACGTGCTCGAAGCCACCGCGACCCTGGTCGAAGCCCTGCGGCAACAGGCGCCGGGCTGCCATATCCTGGTCACCAGCCGCGAAGCCCTGCACGCCGAAGGCGAATGCGTCCACGAGGTCGCGCCGCTGCCCTGCCCCGCAAACGATCACGTGCTGTGCGCCGCCCAGGCCCTGCTCAGCCCCGCCGTCCAGTTGTTCGTCGAACGTGCCGCAGCGCACGACACAGACTTTGCCTTCGGCGATGCCGACGTGCCGGCGGCGCTCGCACTGTGCCGCACCCTCGACGGCAATCCGCTGGCCATCGAGATCGCCGCCAGCCACGTCCGCGCCTTTGGCCTGGCCTATCTGGTCGAACTGCTCGATGGCGACTTCCGCCTGCAGATGGCCGGCCGGCGTACCGCCCTGCCCCGCCACCGCACCCTGCAAGCCTCGCTGGAGTGGAGCCACGCCCTGCTGTGCACGCAGGAGCAGGCGATGTTCCGGCAGTTGTCGGTGTTCACCGGCAGCTTCACCCTCGCCGCCGCCAAGGCGGTGGTCGAGGTCCAGCCGGGCCCGTTCCAGGACACCGCCTGGCTGGTGGAAAGCCTGATGGACAAGTCACTGCTGGTGGCCGCCGGCGCGCAACCGATCAAGCGCTACCGCCTGCACCACACCGCCCGCGTGTACGCAGCGCAGCAGCTGGCTCTGCATGACGAGACTGATGCTATCGCCCAGCGCCACGCGCAATACACCCTTCAGGAGCAACGCCGCGCGGTGCAAGACCTGGAGCGCCTGGACAGCGACAGCTGGCTGGCCCTGCACAGCCCCGGCAGCGACAGCGTACGCAGCGCCTTGGACTGGTGTTTCAGCGACCAGGGCGACGCCTGCCTCGGCGTCGAACTCACGCTGATGAGCGTGCCGCTGTGGCTGCGCCTGTCGCGGGTCGATGAATGCCACGCCTGGGTCGACCGCGGACTGCGTTTCGAGGCCATCACACCTCGCCAGCGCATGCTCCTGCTGACCCTCTCGGCCAGCGTCATGGCCCTGACCCGCGGTGCCGGGCAGTCGATCCGCGACGCCTGGCAGCAGGTGATCGAAGACGCCCGTACCCTGGGCGACACCGAGCATGAACTGCGCGGCCTGTGGGGCCTCTGGCACGACCACTGCTGCAGCAACCAGCACGCCGAGGCGCTGGACCTGGCCAACCAGTACATCCAGCTCAGCGAACGCACCGGCATCCTCGAGCGACGCATGCTCGGCCGACGCATGCGTGCAACGCCACTGTTCCAGATGGCCGACTTCGATGGCGCCCGCCAGGCAATCAGCGAAGCCCTGAGTTTCCCGATGATGCCCCGCGCCCACGTCATCGACAGCCACTTCGACCAGGGGATCGCCGCGCGCTCGCTCAAGGCCCAGGTGCAGTTGCTGCAAGGCCAGGTCGGTCAGGCCCTGCTGACCATCGAGGCCAACGTCGAGGCGGCGTTGACCCAGCACCACCCGGCCAGCCTCTGGTACACCCTGAGCCTGAGCGCGATCCCCATCACCCTGCTGGTCGGCCACGAAAAGCGCAGCCGCGAGTTTCTTGCCCGCCTCAAGGACAGCCTGGGGCACCACGAGATGCCGGTATGGCGCCTGTTCGCCCGGTGCTTCGAGCACATCCTGCTGATCCGCCAGGGCAATGCCGAAGATGGCGTGCGCGGCCTGGGCGAAGCACTCGACCAGCTCCACGCGATCGGCGACAGCCCGCTGTACAACCTGGTGCGCAGCGAGTACGCCCAAGGTCTGGCGCAACTGGGCCTGGAGCAGTTGGCCATCGAGATCCTCGACCAGACCCTGGCCGTGACCGCCGCTCGCCAGGAACGCTGGTTCCGTCCCGAGCTGTTGCGCATCAAGGCCCAACTGCTGGCCAGGCCCGATTCGCCCGAACGCCAGGCGCAAGCCCAGGAACTGCTTAATCAGGCCATGCACGAGGCCCAGGAACAGGGCGCGCGATTCTGGGCCGGACGCATCACCGCTAGCCTGTCGCAGTTGACCAGCCAACCGGAAGAAGCCCCCAGGCGCACCAGCCAAGCCTGGGATCAGCGTCGTCAGGAGCGCCTGGTCAACACACAGTTTTCACACAGGTGAAACCGTTTTGTAATTTGCCAAGGTGGTGCGTTCCAGAGGTCGAGCTCGCCTGGGATCAGACTTCCATGAGCCTTTGATGTCGGTCGCGCAACCTGGTCGCCGAGCTCCCGCAAGCTCTCGATAGCGGCACGCTGAAGGCGTCAAAGGTGCTCAGATCAACCGCGCAGCCACCAGCAGATCCGCCACGGCCTGGAAGGTGCTGTCCGGCACCGGGTCCCCCGCCACGGTGCGCCGGGCAAGCTCCGCTGCCAGGCGGGCATCCATGGCATGGGCGATCCCCAGTTGCGCCGCCTCGGCCAGCATCCGCGCACTGTCTTCGGGCTCGGCCTGACACACCACCACCGGCACCGGGGTCTCGCCGCGCACATAGCGCAAACCCACCACCCAACCACCCGCCACCCCCACCATCAACGACGCCCGGCCCAGCCCCAGCTTGGTCGCCATGGCCTGCATTTCCTGGCGCTGGCGGCGCAGCTCGCGCTTGATCAACGGATCGCCATCGATATCCTTGCGCTCGCGCTTCTGCTCGCTGCGAGTCATGCGCATGTCGCGGCCGAACAGCCAGCGCTGCATCAGCACATCCGCCGCCCCCAGCACCAGAAACGCCGCCAGTACCGTGAACACCAGCGGCTTGAGCACCAGCAGGAAGGTCGACTGCAGGCACTCCGGCCCACACCGCGACGACTCCATCAACGCCTGCAGCGCATGGCGCCCGACCACATAGAACGCCAGCCCCAGCAAGTGCACCTTCACCAGGCCCTTGAGGAATTCCACCACGTTGCGCATGGCGAAGATCCGCTTGAAGCCCTCGGCCGGGTTGATGCGCTTGAAATCCGGCTTCAGCGGCTCGACCGAGAACACCAGCCCGCGCATGGTCACCAGGTTGGTCAGCACCACGGCCGTCACCGTCACCGCCATCACCGGCAGGGTGATGCCGATCAGCAGTTGCTCGGCGGTATCGAGCAGGCGCGGCCACACCGTGGCGAAGGGTTCGATGTAGATCTGCGCGGTCAGGTCCACCAGTGCCGTGACCTGGGCCTTGGCCCGTGGCGCGAGGATGGCGATGCACAGGGTGCAGAGCAGGATCACCACCCCCGACACCAGGTCCTGGCTCTTGGCGACCTGGCCCTTCTTGCGTGCATCCTTGAGTTTCTTGTCCGTTGCCGGCTGCGACTTCTCTTCGCTGGTGTCAGCCATTGCCCCCCTCCACCAGGCTCTGCAGCACCCCGACCGTGCCGCGAAACTCCGCAAGCTGATCGAGCATCAGCGGCACCAGGAAGCCGATGTAGACCACCATCACAAGCGTGAAGAACAGGTTCTTCACCGGCAGCGACAGGTCGAAGATGTGCAGGCTCGGCGCCATGCGCGAAAGGTAGGCGAGCATCAGGTCGGTGATCAGCAACGAAATCAGCAACGGCGACACCATCAGCACCCCGATGCGCATCACCTGGTCGAGGATCGACAGCACCGCCGTCAGCGCGGAACCGGCGAACAACGGCGTGAACTGGGTCACCGGCCATAACTGGTAGCTGTGCAGGTAGCCATCGACCATGAGGATGAAACCACCCGACATGAAATACAGCGCGATCAGCATCACGGTGAGCAAGGTTGCCATCACCCCCGACTCTCCCGACGACAGCGGATCCACCAGTTGCGCCATGGTCGAGCCCCGCTGCAGGTCGATCAGCTCCCCCGCCACTTCCGCCGCCCAGAACGGGATGCCGAACAACAGACCGACCACCAACCCGACCAGGAACTCCTTGATCAGCAAGCCCGCCAGCCAGAATCCGCCAAGCTCAGGCGAGGCGGTAAAGGCCGAGAACACCGGCAGGAACATCGGCACCGAAATCGCCACGGCGGCGCAGGTGCGGATCATCCCGGTCAGGCCCAAGCGGTTGAAGGCCGGGGTGATCACCACCACGCCCATGGCACGGGCCGTGGAGAGCGCGGCCGAACTGATCACCGGGTAGGCGATCTCCAGAAAGGCATTGACGAAACCTGCGTCCATGCCCGGTCAGCGCGTCCACAGCGCGAAGTTGTCCAGCACCTGGTTGCCCAGCCCCATCACCTGCCCGGCCAGCAGCGGGCCAACGAAGACGATCAGCAGCAGCACCGCCACCAGTTTGACCACTTGCGGCAGGGTCTGGTCCTGGATCTGCGTCAGTGCCTGCAAGAGGCCCACGCTCAGGCCGACGATGATCGCCACCCCCAGCGCTGGCGCCGACAGCAGCAACACCGTCATCAGCGCCTGCTTCATCAACGAAAGGAACACGTCCTGTCCCATCGGCTCAGCTCCCGTAGCTCAGAATCAGACCATGCATCAAGCGCGACCAGCCGCTCAGCGCAACGAAGAGGAACAGCTTCAGCGGTATCGAGATCAGCGTCGGCGACACCATCGACATACCCATCGCCATCAACACGTTGGATACCAGCAGGTCGACCACCAGGAAGGGGATGTACAACAGGAAACCGATCTCGAACGCCCGCGTCAGCTCGGAGCTGACGAACGCCGGGATCAGCACCACCAAGTCGTCGTCGCGCAACTCGGCCCGGGCCTCTTCGGACCACACGTTCTGCGTAGCCTGCACGAAGAAACCGCGCTCGCTCTCGTTGGCGAAGCGCGACAGGTGCGCCTGCAAGGGCGGCCTGATCGCCTCGCCCAGCTCCTTGAGCTGCTCGGCGTTCTCCAGTTGCAGGCCGTGGCTTTGCGCGGCCCGGTACATGTCGCCGATCACCGGCGTGGTGACGTACACCGACAGGATCAGCGCGATGCCATAGAGCACCAGGTTCGGCGGCGTCTGCTGCACACCCAGGGCGTTGCGGATCAGGAACAGCACCACGGAGATCTTCAGGAACCCGGTCAGGGTCACCACCGCCAGCGGAATCAGGCCGATGGAGGCGACGACCAGGATGATCTCGATCAGGTTTGGCTGGTAGCCACTCATGATGCGGCAAAGCTCAGCAGGCGCACGCCCAGGCCGTCGCCGATCTTCACCAATTGGCCTTGGCCGACGCGACGGCCGTTGATCATCAGGTCGACGCCTTCGTGCATGCGCGGTGCCAGCTCCAGCACGCTGCCCACGCCCAGCTCGCGCAGTTGCGCCAGGCTCAACTCGACGCTGCCGACCTGGCAGACCAGTTTCAGTTGCAGCTCGTCAAGGCTGCTGTCCAGGCTCGGCCCGGTGCCCTGTTCGCTCATGTGTCGCTCCTTCAAGGCAAGCGCGGTGATAGGGGGTTCGAGTAGTTGCAGGCGTCGTCCGTCGCGCTGCACACGGGCCCGCCACTGGTCGTCCAGGTGCAGGCGCAGATGATCGTTCGACCAGGGGTCGAGCATGACCACATCGCCCGGCAGCAGGCTGCGCAGCTCGGCCAGGCTGAGCCAGGCTTCGCCGCCGTCGACGCCCAGCGTCAGCGCCAGGCCACCGAGGTCGTGGGGCATGGGGGTGGCATGCTGTTCCAGCAATAGGGCGATCTCGGCCCAGGTTGCGGCATCGCAGCGCAATTGCACCGCCAGCGCGCTGTCACCCAGGTGCACCGCCAGGTCAAGGCTCAGCGGCGCCAGCTCGACGCACTGCGCGAGCGCGCGGTCGAGCACGCGGATGGGCTGCGCGAACAACTGCTCCAGCGGCGCGATCAGCGTCAGCAGCGCCTGCTCCAGCAACAGCGCCGCGGGCAGGCTCGGCAGCACCAGCCCCTCGGGCAAGCCGAGCAGATCGAGGGCACGGGCCGGCACACGCAGTTGCACGGGCGAGTCGCCCAGCGACAGCCACAACTCAAGCTGGGGTTCATCCATCGCCACACCACTCGACGCCCAGGCGACACTCAGCGGCGCCCCGCCCAACTGCCCCTGCCAGGGCTGGCGCGGCCGATGCAGGCGCTGGTGCAGGGCTTGCCAATGCGGGTCAAGGCGCTCCAGGCTGCGCTCGAAGGCCAGCGCGTCGGCGGGCACCTCGGTGGTCTGCAGGGTCAAGGCGTGAGATCCAGCAAGGGGGCAAACAGGTCTTCGCCTTCATCCTGCGCTTCCACGACGCGGCGCTCACCCAAGGCGTGGCCTTCGACCAGGGAATCCCAGGCATCGGCCTGGCGCTGGCAAGCGACATGGGCCTGACGCAGGCTCTCCTGGGTCTGCTCCTGCTGCTGGTGATAGTCGTAGGCCTCGTCCAGATTACCCAGCAGCGTCTCCTGTTCGTCCTCCAGCTCCGACAGGTGCACTTGCGCGGCAAGCCAGGCCTTGACCGACAGCCCCTCGCTGAAGCGACCGTAGAGTTTTTCTGCCTCGAGCGCAGAGGTTTCCCGCGCCAGGCACAGCCGCTGGCGGGCGTCGTCGAGGGCCGCATGGGTTTGGCGACAGAGCTGGCGCTGCGCGGCCAGTTGCGCCGACGCCCGTTGTTCACGCAATTGGCGCAGGGTCTGCAGGCTTTTCAGTTCGTGACTCTTCATGGGCGCTCCTCATTCATGCCAGCACCTTGCGCATGTGATCCAGGGTTTGTCGGGCGCCGCTCGGCTCCGCCGCCGACTGGCGCAGGAAAGCTTCGATCGCGGCGTGGCGGGCGATCGCTTCGTCCGCCAGTGGGTCGCTGCCGGCGGCGTATTCACCGATGCGGATCAGCATTTCGATATCGTTGCGCCGCGCCATCAGCTCGCGCATGCGCATGGCCAGCTGGCGTTGCTCAGGGCTGGCGACCTGCTCCATCAGGCGGCTGCGGCTGCGCAGCACATCGATGGCGGGAAAATGGTTGCGCTGGGCAAGCTCGGCGCTGAGCACCACATGGCCGTCGAGAATCGAGCGCGCCTCCTCGGCCACCGGATCGGTCGCCGCGTCGCCTTCGGTGAGCACCGTGTACAGCGCCGTGATGCTGCCCCGGGCTGCGGGGCCGGCACGTTCCAGCAGGCGCGGCAGGGCCGAGAAGAACGACGGCGGATAACCGCGTCGGGTCGGCGGCTCGCCCACCGCCAGGCCGATCTCGCGCTGGGCGCGGGCAAAGCGGGTCAGGCTGTCCATCAGCAACAGTACGTTGCGGCCCTGGTCGCGGTGATACTCGGCCAGCACCGTCGCCACATAGGCGGCGCGGGCACGCTCGGCGGCCGGCCGGTCGGAAGTGGCGACCACCGCCACGGTGCGCGCGCGGGCCTGGGCATCGAGCTGCACGTCGAGCAGCTCGCGCACTTCGCGGCCACGTTCGCCGATCAGGCCGATCACCACCACGTCGGCATCGGTGTTGCGCACCATGCTGGCGAGCAGCGACGACTTGCCCACCCCCGGCTCACCGAACAGGCCCATGCGCTGGCCACGGCCCAGGGTCAGCAGCCCGTCGATGGCGCGAACCCCCACCGACAACGGCTCGACGATCACCTGCCGGGCGAAGGGTTCAGGCGGCTCGGCCTGCAGCGGATAACGGCGCATCGGCCCCAGCGGCGGCTGGCGATCACCATCGAGGTAATCGCCCATGGGGCTGATGACCCGCCCCAGCTGACCATCGCCCACACTCACCCCCAGCGCCTCGCCGGTGGCGGTGATCTCGGTGCGCGTCGACAAGCCTTCGAGCGAGCCGATCGGCGAGAGAATCGCCTCGTCGCCATCGAAACCGATGACCTCTGCCGCCAGGGCGCGACCACTGGACGGGTCGTGCAGGCGGCACAGCTCGCCGATGCGCACCCCGGCGACGCTGGCACGCAGCAACACACCACGAATGCTGCGGATGGTGCCCTTCATCGGCCGTGGCCGGGCATCGCCCAGGCGCGCGTGCAGGCGCGGCAACAACGCTTGCAAGCTCACGGCGTCACCTCGGCGAACGGCAACAGGCTACGGCGCAGCGCCTGCAACTGGGCGTCCAGCCCCAGCTCCACCGAGCAGACCGGGCTGCTCAGGCGAGCCTGACCGGGCTGCAATTGATCATCGGACTCCACGGCGATCGTCGCCAGGCCATCCGTTTCGCCGTGCATGCGGCGGCGCACGGCCTCGACCTCCAGGCGCGGCACGAACAGCGTCAGCGCCTGGTCCTGGCGAAACGCAACCAGCGCCTTGCGTGTGCACAGCACGATGCGCTCGGCGTCCCCCAGGCTCTCCAGCACTTCGCGGGCAATGCCCAGGGCTAAGTCGGCCAGGCTGTTTTCCAGCCCCGCCAGGTAGGCCTCGACCTTGGCGGCAGTGTCGGCCAGCAATTCGCTGACTGCCTCGGCGCCCTTGGCGCGGCCGAGTTCAAAACCCTCGGCGCGGGCCTGCTCCAGCCAGCGCGCGCTGTCTTCACGGATACGTTCGGCCTCATCGCGGGCGGCCTGCAGGTAATCGCGTCCATCGGTCCAGGCCTGGACCTCGGCGGCACGCAGAATGCGCGACGCCGGACGGCTGGGCAACTGACTCATTGCACGCTCTCCCGGTTCTCGGACAACGGCATCAGCAAGGCGGCGACCCGACGCACGATGCCAGGGTCGGCCAACGATGCCGAACCTTCCGCCACAGGCATCGGCAGGCGCAATTGCAGCCAATCGCGCAGGTCGGCGGGCTGCTCGTCGAACCAGGCCTGCACACAGCGCGCACCGTCGTGATCGATGGCGGTCAGCAGGTCGTCAGGCTGGCGCAACAGGTCCATTGCCCCGCCCCATTGCCTATGGGCAATGGCCAGGCCGAAGACCTCATGCCCAAGCCCCTGGCGCAAGTGCTCGACCACCTCGCGACGGATTTCCCGGCCTAAGGTCGCACCGTGCCAGATGGCCCCACACAGGCGCGGCAAACGGGCGAAATCCTGCGGCGCCAGCAGCAATACCGGCAGGTCCTGTTCGGTCGGTTGCGACACCTGATCCAATGGCTGCAACTGGAAGTGCGCCAGCATCAGCGCCTGCAGGCGCGCCTGGAAACGCGGCGACTCGATCAATGCCTGGATCTGCGCACCGGCGACGTTCTCGGCGAAACAGCGGCGCAGGTGGCGCCGGTCGACAAAGGCCAGAGGCTGCTCCAGCAGGGCCTGCCATTGGGGCATCAGGCTCATGGCGCCTCCGACAGGCTGTACAGCGCACGACCACGACGCTGCTGCCAGTGTCGCCAGCCCAACAGCCCGGCGAGGGCCAGCGCCACCAGCAGGCTGCCACCGAGCAGCAGACGCGCGCGGGACGCATCTTGCTCTAGCATCCAGATGCCCATCACGCTGACCAGGCGCGGCTGGCCGTCGGCTTCGCTCCTGGGGGCCGCAGCCTTGATCGCTGTCACCGACACACCGTCATAGCTGAGCCCGGAAATGCCGTTGGCGACCAGGGTCTTGATCTGCGGAATCAGCGGATTGATGTCGGTGTTGGCGTCATAGCGCACCAGCACCGAGGCCGACGACGGGGAAATCACCCGCTTGAGCAAGTCGTTGTCCGGCAGCACCACATGTACCCGCGCCGAGACGACGCCGTCGATCTGCGAGACGCTGTGCGACAGCTCTTCGCTCAGGGCGTAGACCATCTGCGCACGCTCCTGCACCGGCGAGGACACCAGGCCATTGCTCTTGAACACTTCGCCCAGGTTGGAGAACGACTGCCCCGGCAGCCCGGCCTCGTCGAGGCGGGCCATGGCGTCGGCAAAGCGACGCTCGTCCACCACGATCTTCATCTGGCCGTTGTCCTGGACCTTGCGCGAGGCCGGGATGCCATCGCGCAGCAACACCGCGAGCATGGCATTGGCCTCGCGCTCGCTGAGGTTGCTGTACAAGTCCATGTCACAGGCCTGCAACAGGCTGGCCAGGGCGACGACGATCAGCACACGCAGGGCTCGCCAACGACGGGTCATCGATTCATTGTCCTTTGAGCAGGGTGTTGGCGGAGCCGGAAACCTGGGTCGCGCCACGCACCACCATCTGGGTTTCGATGGAGTAGTCGAACATCCGCCCGAGGGACTCGACGATGTTCGCGACCTGGGTCTCTCCGACCTTGGGCGCGCCCTCGGCGCCCGGCGCCATGAACGGCGACGAGCCCACGGCCGGGCTCGACGATGGCATCGCTGGGCCGCCTTGGCTAAGCAACTCGGCCCGAGCGCTGAAGGTGCGCGAACGGTCGATGAAACCATCCAGGCGCTGCATCAGGCTCTCACCGATCTGGTGAGGACTGGCACCTTCAGGCATGCCCTTGGCGCTGTTGGCCATGTGTTCGAAGAGGTTCTGGGAGGCACCAAGCCCCCCTTGTCCTCCTGACGGCGGCAGTGCCGCCGTAGTCGCAAGACTGGCTGTCATGGCCGCTTACTCATCGTCGTCCGAGGACTGGGCTTCGTTCAGCATTTCCTGCGCCTTGGGCATGATGATGAACTGCCCGCCGATCATCACGGCCTGGTTCACCAGCGCCTCCTGGAAGCTTGGATCGTCAGAGGCGTCCTGGGATTTGCCGAGCGCAGCATCGAAGCGCGCTTCAGCGCTGCTCGGGGTGCTGCCGGGGGTATCGATCGGGGTAACGGCCATGGGGCTTCTCCTGGTTGGTTTTTCAGTGATCGCTGACGCTGGCGCCGCGGAACACCCGGATACCCCGGGAGGCTGCGGACGTCGCGACGGGTTGGGGTCGGTTGTCGAGGTGCTGCTGGATCATGTTCAGGTAGGCGGGCGGTCCGGACACCAGCAGCTCGTCGCGGTCGGCGCCAGGGCGTTGCGACAACTGGCGGCCGTACACATCGAGGCTTTGCAGGTAGTCGCGCAACTGCTCCAGGTCCAACCCGGGCTGGCGACGGAACAAGCGCGTGGCCACTTCATCGTTGCTATTGATGTAGAGCACGTTGCCGTCGTAGTACCAACCCAGCGCGTTGCTGTCGCACAGCTGGGTGAGGAATTCGCCGGCAGTGCTGCTGCGCAGTGGGCTGCGAGCCTTGCCGCGGACCTTGTCGGACACCACCACGACCTGCTCCAGGTTCTGCCCGAACTCGCTCAGGGCGCCGCGCAGGTCCTGGTCGACCAGGGCGTAGGCATAGGGTTGGGCGAACCAGGCGGGGTCACCCTTGCCTTCATCGCTGCGCGCAGGCAACGACAGCACGACCAGCAACAAACCGATGAGCCAGAGCGGGTTACGCATGGGCAATCACCTCTTTGGCAGAGGTCACAGGCGTGAAATCGTATGAAGCGCAGTCGAATTCACACATCAAGTCGCTAGAATGGCCACTCAGTCGTCCGCTCGAGTCCTTTCCATGCCCAAGCGTTTGCCGTCCACCCTGCTTCTGATCGCCAGCACCTTGCTCGGTGCCTGCACCAGCCAGCCACACACTGCCGACGATGGCTACGATCGCCTCATGCACCTGGCGGGCGATCTGCAGCAGCGCGGCGATACCGCCTCGGCTGCTGCGCTCTACCAGAATGCCGCGCAGCAACCTGGGCGCCATCCCGAAGCCTGGCAGAAGCTGGGCGACACCACGCTGGCCGCGGGCGATGCGCGCGCGGCCGAGCGGGCCTACCAGCAGGCGCTTGAACTGCAGCCGGACAACCTCGACGCCCTGCTGGGGCTGGGCAGCGCCCAACTGCGCCAGGGCAAGCTGGAACGTGCGGTCACGTCCCTGACCCAGGCGGCCGAACGTGGCAACCGCGCCGATGCCTGGAACCGCCTGGGCATCGCGCAGATCCTGCGCGGCCAGGCCGTTGCTGCCCAAGGTGCATTCGCCAAGAGCATGGCGCTGGCCCCGAACGACCTCGACACCCGCTGCAACCTGGCCCTGGCCTACGCCCTGGGCGGTCAGGCGCAACGGGCCCTGGACACCGTGCGCGTGGTCGGCCAGTCGCCCCGTGCCCTGCCCCGGCACCAGCGCAACGAACTGCTGGTCACCGTACTGGCCGGTCGCGAGCAGGACGTCGCCGGCCTGCCCCTGGACGATCTCTCCGCCAGCGAACGCCAGACGCTGCTCAACGAAGCCCGGCGCATCAAAGCGATCCCGGATGCCCAGGCCCAGGCCCGCGAGCTGGGCCTGGTGGACGGTCGCTAGCACCTGCACATGCGCGCGTTTCATTGCTTCTCCTGGCGATCGGCGCGCGCTTGCTGTTCATCCTGGCGTCGACGCAGCTCGGCGCGATCGTAACCCTCGATATAGACCTGCGCGGCGCGTCCCACGGGCGCCGCCATGGTCGGGCCGGTCGGCCGCCCCTGGGCCAGGTCGTCCGGCTGCTCTACCATGCGCATCAGCGTGAGGTTGTTGGCGCAGCCCGGCGGCAGCAGCGGCACGAAGTCCTCATCGAGGCCGAAGTCATCCTTGCTCGCCGGTTTCAGGCACTCCACCGGCAGGATCTCGGTGCTGCCATTGGCCAGTGTCTTGTGCTGGAAATCCGGTGAATAGGAGACCGGCTCCAGGTGTGTCTGGCAGCCAGCCAGCAGTGCCAATGGCAACAGCCAGCAGAGCCCGGCGGGGGCGCTGATCATCGGCTTGGAAAAGATCGATTTCATGGTCACCCCCAAGTCAGTTCATGTAGAAGCCGAACTTGCCGCCACTGCGTGGCCCCGCCGAAGCGGTCGCAGGGCCCGGCAGGGCATCGAGGGGGGTGGCCAGGTCGCGCTCGCGGGTCGGCTGGACCAGGTACGGGGTGATCAGGATCACCAGCTCCGTCTCGTTGCGCTGGAAGCGCTTGGAGCGGAACAGGTTGCCCAGGATCGGCATGTCGCCGAGCATCGGCACCTTGTCCATGTCCTGGCTGCTTTCGCGCTGGAACAGGCCTGCAATGGCAAAGGTCTGGCCGCTGCCGACCTCGACCCGGGTATCGGCACGCCGCACGCGGAACGACGGCACCCGGTAGCCGTTGACGTCGGTGGTGTCCGAGCCCATCAGGCTGCTGACCTCGGGGCGCACCTGCAAGGCGATATGGCCGTTGGGCAGCAGCGTCGGGCTGAACAGCAGCGACACACCGAAAGGCTTGTACTCGATGCCCACCAGGTCACGGTTGACCGGCACCGGCACGGGGATTTCGCCGCCCGCCAGGAAGCTTGCGGTCTGCCCGGTCATGGCGGTGATGTTCGGCTCGGCGAGGATCTGCAGCACGCCATTGCTCTGCAGGGCTTCAAGCATCGAATCGATGTTCACGTTGCCCGAACTGAGGCCGGCGCTGATGACATTCGATGCACCGCTGGCGGCGTCGGCGGCAAGGCGACCACCGGTGATCAAGCCAAAGGAAAAGGTGCCGTTGTTGAACAGTGCGTTCCAGCTCACCCCGTAGCGCAGCAGCTCGGAACGCGAGACTTCGGCAAAGCGCACGCGGATGTTGACCTGGGCAGAACCGGCATAGGTCGCGGCGTTGACCGCTGGCACCGGGCTCTGGTTGTCGAGCAGTGCATTGAGGTCACTGGCTTCGCCGACATCCCTGACCAAACCCTTGGCCATCAGCTGATTACCCACGGCGCTGACCTGCGCGCCGCTGGCCGGATGCAGGTCCTGCAGCGGACGGCTGACGCTCTGGGTGGCGTTGTTCACCGACAGGCTCAAGGCCGCCAATTGCTTGCCCGCGTCGTCCAGAGCAATCAGGCTGGTCTGCCCCGGCGCCTTGCCGAACACGTAGATCACCCCGTCGGACACCACTTGCAGGTCGGCGATTCCCGGCTCGGCGACCAGCACCGACGCCACCGGCGCCTTGAAATGCAGCACCCTGCCCTCGCCCGATGCCAGGTCCAGGCGGCCATGGCTGCCGGCCGCGATCTCATCGGCAGTGGCCAGGAAGGACAGCAGCAACCCGACCAGGCCGAGCCACAGCCGGTAATGAAGCACAGCGCCAACGCGTGATGAACCGATCATGAAGCACTCGCCAGAGAAGTGACCGAGGCACCGCTGGTGGAGCGGCGTTGAGAGGTGTCGCCAAGTTCGAGAGTGCCCACGGCCTGCAGGTTGTATTCACCGGCCAACTCGCGGAACGACAGCACAGCCAGCTCCAGGTCTCCACGCAGCACCAGGCGGCGCAGATAGCGGCGCAATTCCGGGTGTACCAGCAGCACACTGGTGCGGTCTTCGGGCAGGCGCTCGCAGGCCTGGCGCAGTTGCAGCATCAAGGCGCGGCTGACCTGCTCGGGAATCGCCTCGCGACTACCGTCCTGACGCCGTATCCCAGTGCGCAACTGCTGCTCCAGCACCGGCGCCAGCACCAGGGCGCTGATCACCCGGTTGCGGTCGGCATATTGGTGGCTGATCTGTCGGGCCAGCGCTGCGCGCAGGTGTTCGGCCAGGTGCGCGGCGTCGGCATCGCGGCCTCCCCAATCGACCATGGCCTCAAGTAAGGCGCGCTGGTTGCGGATCGACACACCCTCTGCAACCAGGTAGCGCAGGGCTTCGGCCATACGCTGCAACGACAGGTTGCGCAGCACTTCCTTGATCAGCTCGCCATAGCTGCCCTCGATGCTTTCCAGCAGCGCACGGGTCTCCTGAATGCCGAGGAAATCTGCCGCGTAGCGGCGCAGGGTGCGCTCGACCGTCGCCCGCAGGACTTCCTCGGGGAGCATGAAACCGACGCCCGCCTGTTCCAGACGCTCCTGGTACTCACGAGCGATCCAGTGGGCGCTGCGCGCGGCCAGGGGCGAGTCGGCTTCGATCATCGGGATGTCGAGCAACTGCACATTGACTGGGTCGTCCCTGAGCAGCAGGCAATCGGCAGGCAGTTCACCTTCGCTCACCGGCACGCCTTCAAGTTCGATGACGAAGCGCTGGGCGGCGCTCTTGGCGTCCACATGCACGGCGGCCAGGGGCACATCGATGCCGAGCTCGCCACGGATCTCGTGGCACAGCGCCTCGAAGCGCTGGCGTAGCGGCTGCTCCGGCGCACTGGTCGCAAGGCCCGGCCCCATGACCAGGAGGATACGGCAGTCGAGCGGCTTGCTCGCCGACACGCTGGCCTCCACCGTCGGCACCTGGGGTTCGTCCTCGGCCTCCGGTGTTTGCACAGGCTCAGCCTGCTCGATCGCCTGGCGACGCTTGAGGTAGAACGCCGAGCCACCCAGTACTGCGGCAAGCACGAAGAACACCGCCGCCGGGAAGCCCGGCAGCAGGCCGATGCCCAGCAGGATCAATGCAGTGAGGAACAAGGCACGATGGCTGGCGCCCAACTGGCGAATGATCTCCGTCCCCAGGTCACCGCTGGCACCGTCGCTGTTGACGCGGGTCACCACGGTGCCGGCCGCCACCGAAATCAGCAGCGCCGGAATCTGTGCGATCAGGCCGTCACCGACGGTCAGCAGCGAATAGGTGTGCACTGCGGTGCCGAACGGCATGTCGCGCTCGACCATGCCGATCAGCATGCCGCCCAGCAGGTTCACCGCGAGGATCACCAGGCCGGCGATGGCGTCGCCCTTGACGAACTTCATCGCACCGTCCATGGCGCCGAACATCTGGCTTTCACGCTCCAGGCGCGAACGACGGCGACGGGCTTCGGCCTGGTCGATGTCGCCGTTGCGCAGGTCGTTGTCAATGCTCATCTGCTTGCCGGGCATGGCATCGAGGGTGAAGCGCGCGGCGACCTCGGCAACCCGCTCGGCCCCCTTGGTGATGACCACGAACTGCGCCACGGTGATGATCAGGAACACCACCAGGCCGACCACCACCTGGCCGGCGATGACGAAGTCACCGAACGCCTGGACGATATGGCCGGCATCGCCGTGCAGCAGGATCAGCCGCGTGGTGGTGATCGACAGCGACAGGCGGAACAGGGTGCTCAGCAGGATCAGCGGCGGCAGCGCCGAGAACTCCACCGAGTGGTTGATATAGAAAGCGACGATCAGGATCAGCATGCTCAGGGCGATGTTCAGGCCGATCAGGCCGTCGACCAGATAGGTCGGCAGCGGGATGATCATCATCGCGATGGCCATCAGCATGAACGACACGATGATCACGTCGGTGCGCTGGGAGGCCGCACGCGCCAGGCCGTTGAGGCGATCGAGCGGGCTCATCGGGCGGCCCTGCGTGCACTAAGGTAGCGCTTGAAGCACTGGCGCGCTTCGTCCTTGCGCCCGCCGCGCCACAGGGCATGGCTGCGCAGCAGCAACAGGCCGGGTGATTCGCCTTCCTGCTCGGTGAGGCGGTCGAGCGCGTTCAGGGCACGACTGGCGTTGCCGCTGTCGGTGAAGGCCATGGCCAGGTAGCGCAGCAGCGTGCCGTCCTGCGGGGCCATCTGCGCGGCGATCAACAGCATCACCAGCGCGCGCTGGGGCTGACCGCTGCGGCGGTAGAGGTCGCCCAGGCCCTTGAGTAGCTCGATGCTGTCGTGTCGTTCGCGGGACATCATGGTTCCTGCACCTCGGCGCGTTGCTGCTCCAGGGACTGGCGCAGGTGTATCTCTTCACGAAGCAGGTCTTCGGCCAGATCGCGGATCTCCGGTTCGGCATCCAGCGACGGCATGACTTCGTCCAGCAGGTACTGCAGCAGGTCCAGCGCACGGGTGCCGCTGAACAGGTCCGGGTTGATCTCCTCGCCGGCGCACGCTTGCTCGAGCTCTGCGCGCAGCGAGCGGCGACCAGCCACTTCACGCTTGCCCAGCAACGCATCGAAGCGAGCATTGGGGCGCGCCTGCAGCGGGAGCACGGCCTCGACGGAGGGGGTCTTTTCGGTGGAAGACGGCAACAATGGCCGCGGTTCGATCCTCATGCTCGGTCCTATAGGGTCAGGGTGAAGCGTTCTTCACCCCTGGCCAGGATCACCTGGTCGCTGTCGATACGTTCCAGCATCCAGCCGTCGGCCAAGGCCGCGCCGGGATAGAGGCGCTTGCCGCCTTCGCTGATCACATAGGGGTTGTTGCCGAACCACACCGCCTGGAAGCGCACCCGTGGACGGGCGACATCGGCCTGGGCGGTGACCGTGCTGTGCAGCATCACCTGCTGGCCGTAGCGCTGGTCGTAGTCCTGGCGTACGGCGAGCCAGCGCGCCTTCTGCGTCAGGTCCAGGCGCCCCTCGGCCAGCAGTTGCCCGCCTGCTTCGCTGAGCCGTACGCCTTCCAGGCCGTTGACCTGCAGCTGCTGCCCCAGCCATTGATGGGCCTGCGCCAGCGAAGGCAGCTGCGGTGCACGCGGCGCAGGCATCACGCTGGCGGCCAGGGGTTTGGGTGGCTCGCCACGCACGGCGTAGGCGAAGGCGCAGATCAGCATCAGGCCCAGCGCCAGCGCAACGTGGGTGCGGGTGAATGCCGAGGCGTTCTGGGGCCGTGCGATCGCGGCAGCGGCGCGCGCGGACTGTTCGTGCTCCAGGCTCAACCGCGCCTCACCCAAGGCGATACGCAGCGGCAACTGGCCGCGATAACCGCTGCCCAGCGGAACGATGATCGCCCGCCCCTGCTGGTCTTCGACCCGCACTTCGCCGCCCACGGCCTCGACTGCGACCTTGCCGTCAGCCAGGCGCAATACCAGGTGGCGGGGCTCGACGCCCGGGTCATTGAGAATGAAGTCGGCATCAGGTGTGCTGCCGAAGGTGTACTGGGTGCCGTCCAGACTGATCCGGCCACCCTGGTGCAGACCCTGGGTGACGCTGAGGACCGGCTTGGAGGCTGTCGCGCCACCGGTGACGGCGGCCAGAGCAGTAAGGGCTGTCATGGGCGGGGCACCACCGTGAATAACACGGGCAACGGCCATTCAGGCCCTTGCCGAAAAATGCGTCGTTGCAAGACATGCGGGCGGAGCAACCTCCGCCCGCAGGGCACAACGTCAGTTCTGCGGACGCTGTTTGGTGGCGTCGAGCTCAGCCTTCTTTGCCGTGGTCAGCTCGGTGATCTTGGCCGACTTCTCGATAGCCATGTTGAAAGTGGCTTCCATCTTGGCGATTGCTGCGTCTGCGCCGCCACCGCTGCTTGCTGGAGGTACGTTGCTCATGGTGATACTCCTTCAGGATAGGGATTCATAAGAAGCCGCTTTGAGGCGGGTAGAAGTCCGTGCAAGACAGCGCCTGAGGGGAAGTCTGGCAGTCGCTCTCTAACACGGGGCCCATGTTAGGCAATGAATATTCGCCACTGCTGTGAAACGTTGTGAAAGGTTGGGAAAACTCTTGATACAAATTGCCGGGCACCGCCTCTACACAAGCTACAAGCCATGCACAGCAAGGCCTTCAGCTGAAAAGCCGAATACCTTGAAATGTCTAGGATTGGGGAAATGCGCTGTTTTTCTGGTCGAAACAGCCGGCAGCCAAGTTCAGTTATTGAATAAACGCAGTAAGGCGGGCGGCGCTACAGGGCCAATATTACAAGGCGTCAGGATAAGCGGATGAATAATGACTTCTGTGAACTCAATCAACTTTGCGCTTGCAGAAACAGCGAAAACAACTCGGACTGTGACTTGATCCCCAATTTGCTGTACATGTGCTTGCGGTGCACTTTCACGGTCTCGGCGGATATCGCCAGCTTGCGCGCGATCTCCTTGCTCGAACAACCACTGAGCATCAAGCGCCCCACTTCCAGTTCCCGTGCAGTCAGGGGTGTCTGCAGCGCCTCGACGGTTTCCTCCAGGCGGCTCTGCCAGCGTGGCGCCGGTGGCGTGGCCTGCTCCAGCAATTCGCGCTCGAACGTCATGCGCTGGCGCATCAGCCCGGCCACCCAGGGGCGCAGCAAGTCGAGCAGGGTGATCTGCTCGGCGCTGAAACGCCCCTTGGTCCCCAACGACAGGCACAAGGTGCGCTCCTTCTCCAGCTGCACATTGAACTGCACCTCGTCGGCGACCACGTTCAGGCGAAAGTAGCGCTGGTAGTAGTCGGTCTGCTCGAAGCACTCCGGCGCCACGTCCGCCAATTGGAACAGGCCGCTGCCCGGCGCCTCGCGGCTGGCGATGTAGAACGGATCGAGCAGGTACAGGCCCTTGAGGTAGTCCTGGAACAGCGGGTCGGGCCCGCCGTCCTCACCAGGACACTCGGCGAACACTTGCGGTCTACCATTGCTGAAGAGCAAGGCCACCCAGCTGTCGAACGGCACATACTGATCGAGCAGGCGCACCAGGGCGAGCCAGAAGCCGGGCTTGTCGAGCGTCTCGACCAGGTGACCGACCGAGCGGTGCCAGGCCAGGTCCTGCAGCGTAAGGTGCATGCCTCTACCCCTGTTGGGTTACCACGTGGGCGTAATTACCCCCGATACGGTGGCCGACGCATACTCGGGCAAGCCTTGCCTCGGTCCGATGCGCATTCTGACCGTTTTTCACCGGGCGGTCATGTCACCGCCATGGCTCGGGCATTTCAATAAAAGATTGGGTCTATGAGAACAGCAATGAAGGTCGAACTCGTGCAACTGGTGGGCCGCGACGGTGACACCGCCTACAACCTGAGCCGCACCCTGGAGGCGATCCACGCCTGCCCTGCCGGCACCGACCTGGTGGTCTTCCCTGAAACCCAGCTGATGGGGTTCCCCAGCGAGGACAACATCGCAACCCTCGCCGAGCCCCTCGACGGCCCCAGCGTGCGCGCCGTGCAACAGGCAGCGCGCGAACGTGACGTCGGCGTGGTGGTCGGCATGGCCGAAGCGGGTGACGACGGCCGCTTCTACAACACCACCCTGCTGATCACCGCTGAAGGCATCGCCCTGAAGTACCGCAAGACCCACCTGTGGGCGTCGGACCGCGGCATCTTCACCCCGGGCGACCGCTACGCCACTGCGCTGTTCAAGGGGGTGCGGGTGGGCTTGCTGATCTGCTTCGACATCGAGTTCCCCGAAAGCGCCCGCGCCCTCGGCCAACTGGGCGTCGAGCTGATCCTGGTGACCAACGGCAACATGGACCCCTACGGGCCGACCCACCGTACCGCGATCAGTGGCCGCGCCATGGAAAACCAGGCGTTTGCAGTGATGGTCAACCGCGTCGGCGAGGGGGATGGCGCCCTGGTGTTCGCCGGCGGCAGCGCGGTGGTCGACCCATACGGGCAGTTGCTCTGCGAAGCCGGGCGCGAGGAGTGCCGCATCGGGCTGGAACTGGACCTGGCGCAACTGGATGTTGCCCGTCGCGACTACAGCTATCTGGCCGAGCGACGCTTCGTCCTGCCGGGCGAAGTGCGCGAGCACGATAACGGCCTGCGCGAGCTGGTGATCGGGGCCTGAACACCAGGTCCTGTGCCGGCAATCAGCTCCTGTTCCCACACAGGTATCGGCGCCAGCCTTGGGTCTGGTGCAAGACGATTGCTCGCACATTCGAACTCTGCATAACAAACATAATCTGGAGTAAGCAGTAATGGCCCGACTCAAGCGAACCCTTTCGCTCAGTGCGGTGGTGCTGTTTGGCATCGCCTACATGACCCCGATCATCGTCCTCGGGACCTTCGGCATCCTCGCCGACACCACCGGCGGCGTGGTGCCCTCGGCGTACCTCGCCGCCTCCGTCGCCATGCTGTTCACCGCCCTGAGCTACGGGCGCATGGCCGCCGCCTTCCCGGTGGCGGGCTCGGCCTACACCTATGTGCGCAAGTCGATCAGCCCGAAACTGGGTTTCCTGGCCGGCTGGGGTGTGCTGCTCGACTACCTGTTCCTGCCCATGGCCATCTGGCTGATCGGCGCGGCCTACCTGCACTCGGCCTTCCCCGCCGTGCCGCAAGCCGTCTGGGTGCTGGCGTTCATCGGCGTGACCACGGCGATCAACGTGGTCGGCCTGCGCCTGGCGAAGAACATCAACGGCGCGCTGATGCTGGTGCAGTTCCTCGTTCTGGCGGCCTTCGTGGTGCTGGCGATCCACTATGTGCTGGGGGACGCGAGCAAACCGCTGTGGTCGCTGGAGCCGTTCTTCAAGGAAGGCGTGCAGTTGCCGCTGATCATGAGCGGTGCAGCGATTGCCTGCTATTCGTTCCTGGGCTTCGATGCGGTGAGCACCCTGACCGAGGAAACCCACGAGCCGCGCAAGAACATCCCGCGGGCGATCCTGCTGATTACCCTGATCGGTGGATTCCTGTTCATCGCCGCCAGCTACTTCGTGCAGCTTGCCCACCCCTCCACCCAGTTCGAAAACGCCGACTCGGCGGCCTACGAGATCGCCCGCAACATCGGTGGCGACCTGTTCGTCAGCCTGTTCCTGGTCGGTTTGATCGTCGGCCAGTTCACCTCGGGGCTGTCCGCCCAAGCCAGCGCCTCGCGCTTGCTGTTCGCCATGGGGCGTGACGGTGTACTGCCCAAGGCATTCTTCGGGCGCCTGAGCGAGCGCTTCGGCACCCCGGTCGGCAGCATCGTGCTGTGCGGCGTGGTGGCGCTTCTGGCGTTGCACATGGATGTCACCACCTCCACCTCGTTCATCAACTTCGGCGCCTTCCTGGCCTTCAGCCTGGTCAACCTGTCGGTGGTGTTCCACTACTGGATCGGCCGTGGCGAACGCGGGCCACGCGCGGTGCTGCTGTTCCTGGTGTTCCCGCTGATCGGCCTGGCGGCAGACCTGTGGCTGATGGTGAGCCTGGATCACCTGGCGATCTACCTGGGCCTGGCCTGGCTGGCGGCGGGAATCCTGTACCTGGCAGTGCTGACGGGTGGGTTCAGCAAGCAGCCGCCGGAGATGCATTTCGAAGAAGCGTGATCGGAGGGCACCGGCCACGCCGGTGCCCTTCCTGCCATCGCGGACTACAAGGATCCGAAGCTAAGCTCGACGCTCAAGCTGCCCTGGTTGTCGCGCAGACCAACCCCGTAACGCCCCTCCAGATCGTCATTGATGCACAACTGCAACTCGCCCTTCTGGCCACGCGGCAACTGCACCTTGTCCCCTATCAGGAACGGCGTGCCGTTACTGCCGATACGGCCGATCAGCGCACCTTCGTTCTGCCCGGGCAAGGTATAGCCAGGTTTGGCGATCAAACCCGCATGACCACTGGCGCCCACGAACCCGGTAGCCGGGTTGGCTGTCCACTGCCCGCCCTTGCACACCGCCAACTGCCAACTGTGACCATTGACCTGCACACCGGTCCCCTGCCAGGCCTGGTTGGCCTGTACCTGCACGGTGCGCGCAAGCAGGTCGCTGGCCACCACATCGGCAGCCTGGAAGGTCAGCGCAGTGATGGTCAGGGTGGGATTGGCGGTACCGGTGGTGGGGAACACACCGTCGCCGACCAGGAACAGGTTCTTGTGGTCCCAACTGCGCTGCTGCTTGTCGACCACCGATTTGCCCGGGTCGCTACCCATGCGGTAGGTGCCCATCAGATGCCCGGCGCCGTAGAACGCATAGCGTTCGTTGCCATGGTCGAACACCGTTTGCGGTCCAGGTTCCTTTTTGGGGTGGAAGTCGGTCAACTCGCTGGCGCCCATCAGCTCAGTGATGATGTGCGTCGCGGCCAAACGCGCCTGCCTGAACCCTTCCTTGGTGTAGTCGGAGAAATCATATTCGATCTCCGGTCTAGCCAGCCCGAGGCCATCGGTGAGGGTATCGCTGACCTTCACTCGACACAGCGCCTTGTCCGGGTCTTTTTCCAACTGCTCGACCAGAAAGCCCAGGCGGAACTGGCGAGTCAGCACGCTGTTGAGCTGCTGGACCAGTGCCTGGCCAGACAGTGCCGACTTCTTGGGGTTGGTCCCGCCCTCGTTGGTCCCGTCGATGTAGTCGCAAACGGCCTTGTACGGATCCTCCTGCGACCAGTTCCAGCCCTCGTTGCCGATCTCGATACGCCAGGCCGCATGTTTCCTGCGAAAGTCGCCGTCACGCATTTCCTCGATGCCTGAAGTCGACAGCGGGCCACGGAACGGGAACAGCGGCTTACCCTCGGGCATCAGGCCCCAGGCCAGGTACACCGGATGGTCCGACAAGCCACAGCCAAGCTGCTTGCTGCTGTTGGCAACCCCGTTAGGCCAATCCTTGCTCTTGGAGTTGAGCAGCAGTTTCGGCGTCTCGATGGCATGGGCGGCGATGACGTAACGCTGGCCCTGGGCCACGCCATCATTGCGTTTGCCATCGGCCTGGTACTGGATGAACTCGATGCCACTGACTTGCTTGTCGGTCACTAGCACCTTGCTGGCCACGGTCTGGTAGAGGATGCGCACGTTGCCGGTGTCCAGCGCCTTGGCCATGGTCACGGTGGCATCGTACTTGGCCTGGATCGGGCAGATCGGCGTACAGCTGGTATTACCGGCACAGACCCGCCGCCCGTTGTCGTTCTGCGAGTTGCGTCCGGCCGGGGTCGGGCGCACCTTCAGCGTGATGCCGTTATAGAGCTTGCCGTCAATTGCCTTGGCCACGCCCTGGTCGACCAGCGAAGGCGGGATGCCGTGCATGCGGTACTGGTAGCCCTCGGGGAAGGTCACGCCGAGATAGGACTGGGCCGCCACGTCGGCAGACACGCCCATCTCCTCCTCGGCGCGGCAGTACGCGGTCTGCAGGTCGGCATAGCTGATCGGCCAATCGACCCCGACGTTGTAGGCCGACTTCATGCGAAAGTCATTGGGCAACAGGCGCAGTGCGGTGCCCATCCAGTGCCACATGGTGCCGCCACCGACCCGCTCGTAGGTGCTGGCGAACAGCAGCGGCCCTTTCTGTACCAGATAGCTTTTCTCATCCTTGTGCGGGTCGTTGCTAGCGACCGTGATCACGTCCTTGATGGTCGCTCGGGGAGCGAACTGCTTGTCCGGGGTCTGCTCCATCTGCTCAGGCGGATAGGGCGATTCAGGCGATTTGAGCACCGCGGTGTAGAAACGCTCCAGATACTCGCTGCGGTTCGGCGGAATCGCCGGCCCCGACTCCAGCACCAGTACCTTGAGCCCGGCCAGGCCCAACTGGTAGGCCATCACGCTGCCGGCCATGCCGGCGCCCACGACGATCACATCGGCTTGCTCGATGTTCTTGGCTTGTACGAGGCTCATGGCTGCTGCCCTTCCTTGGCTTTGACACCGGTGAATTGCTCGAGGGTTGGTGGCTGCTCGGCCCAGTAGCCGAAGTGATACTGGCTATAGCCCATGGGGTGGGCCTGGGCGATCTTCCACGCCCAGCTTTCCTTGTAGGCCTGGTCGGAAACCACGTGGATATCACCTTTGGTTTTCTGCGCGTCCTTCAGGTCGTAGGGCTGGTACCAACTGCCCAGCAGCCAGAGCTTCATGATCGAACGCGCGCCCTGGGCGATCGGTGAATCCTTGCGGTCCAGAATGGCGGCGGCGATCTCTTTCTCGGGCCGGCCCTTGAGGCTGACAAACAGCTCCAGCAGATTGCTGAAGGCTGCCGCGCCCATGCCGCTTTGCGCTGTGGCGAAAAACACCGGTGGCAGGTTGACCGGGTCGTCGGACGGGGCAAGGTGGTCGCTGGACAGGCCCGTCAGCAGCGCCGAAAGCTCAATGAAGTTCTGCAGGTTCTGGTCGTTCATGGCATCACTCCTTGGCGCCAGTGGATTGGGCACGTTCAAGCAGGAAGGTGAAGTCCGCGAAGCTGGTACGCGGCGATTCAGTCACCCGGGTGGTCGCGTTGTTGTGGCACTCCATGCAGCTCGAAGACGCCTGCGGCACGGTGCCCTGGTTGTAGGTTTCCAGCGTGGCGTTGGCCAGGAAGCTTGGCGCCGGAGAGCCCAGGGGGTTGACCGGGTCCGGTACCTGGCACTTCGGATCCTTGGCGGGCTTGGTCGGCCATTGCGTACTGACCAGTTGGTAGTTGGCCCAGACCGTGCCGGCCAGCGCGCCTCGCCACTGCTGGTTGAGCGCCTGGGCGGCGGCAGTGATCGGAATCTCGCGCACGATCTGCGACGGCACGGCCTTCTTCGATGGATCCCACGGCAGCGCCGGCGGCTCGTTGATCGGCCGATCGGCCTTGGCGTCATAGAAAAGGTACGGCCCCTTGCGCTCACTCATAGGCGTAGTCTTTTCCGGCACGTTGCGCACGTGCTCGAACGTCGACCACACCCACTGCTGCGCGTCCTGGGTCTTGTGCACGATGTGCAGCCCGACCAGGCCGACCTTCTGCGCACTGCACGACTCGGGAATGAGCGCCCCTTTGTCCGGATCGTCATTGCCCGGGGTATAGACCAGGGCATCGACGGCATGGAACTCATCGGCCTTGTCGCTTGCATCAAGGACCTTCCAGGCCGACTTGACCATGATCGCGCCGACCCGCTTATCCTCGTTCGAACCGCAGGCAAAGGCGATGCGGTTGTCGCTCTTGCCGAGGAACGCCTGTTGCCCCTCCTTGCTGTAAAGGCCGTTGTTGACGATATCGTCGAACATCGGCTGGTTGACCATGATCGCGTTGCGCGTGTACTGCCCGCTCTGGTCGACCAGTGGGCCGGTCTTGAACGGCTGGATGAACTCATCGAGCACTCCGGCGACCTTGCCCATCTGCTGCAGCACAGGCAGGTTGCCCTTGCCCTCACAGGCCGCGGGAAGCGGGGCTTTCTCGTGCCAACCTACAGGTTTCTGCCCCTTGGGCAGGAAGATCTCGTAACTCTCCTTCCACGACTCCCACACCGTCGTTGTGTTCGGCTTGCCGATCGGCGCATCGGTGTCGGCACTGCCATCGGGCTTGGCCGGCCAGTTCAGGGCGACGAAGGTCTTCCACGACAACAGGTCGAAATCGTGCTGCAGGCTTTCAAGGGTAGGTGTGGGCGGTACCACGACGGTGACATCGAAGGGAATCTGCGACGACAGCACGGGGCTGTCTGCCACCGCGGCCACGGCCAGTACGCTGGTGAAGCCTGCACCCAGGCAGGCCAGGTGTTTCGGTCGTTTTCTCATTATCGTCTCCTCAGCAGATAAAGCGTCGGGACGACACAAGATGCGGGCCCTTCATGGTCCCAGTATTCAGCGTTATCCCTGACGCTGATTTGCAGGCTAGCTGGCCATTTGCCACAGGAAAAATAATCGGATTAACGGTAGGGTTATTGCCCTGCCGTACCGATCAGGACACCTGTTTCACGGATGTAAAACGTTGTGAATTCCCGCGCACTGAAATCTTTACTTACATTCTGTTCTGCTACCGTCGAGCCGCCTCGAGGGTCGCCGAGCGTCCAGCAACGCTGACACGCCTTGCGCCCTTTCTGCCCCGACGAAAGGAGTTTCACGGCATGTCGACCAGCCCTCTCACCCGCAGCGCCGACACCAAACTGTCAGAGCCACGCGATCATAAGCCCGCCGCCACCTTCCGCGTGCTGCTCGCCAACAGCGAGCGCAACGCCGACAGCTACCGCAGTGCCAAGCCCGACGAGCAGATGCCCACGCTGGGCGAGCTGGCCGCGATCGAAGCGCCCGGTGCCCAGGGGGCCGACACCGTGCGCTACGTGACGGCCGCAGGCGACCATGTGCTGGTCAGCAAGGCCACCAACCCCAAACTCTACCAACAGATCGTCGAGGCCCGCCCGGTACTGGAGGCCATCGCCAAGAGCAAGCAGGACGGCTACGAACTGCTCGGCAAGGACGCCCAGGCCCCCGCCACCCTTGGTGACTACAAGGCCATCGGTGCCGCTGACGAAGTCGGCCCCGGCCTGATCCGCTACCAGACCGCCGACGGCAAGGCCTACATCGTCGCCGAGCAGGACAACCCCGAACTGTTCAAGCAGGTCTCGCAGGACTACAAGGCACTTTCGGGCATCAACCGCAGCATCGCCGATGGCTACCAATGGGCCGGGGCCGACCAGCAGGTGCCCGGCACGCTTGGCGACTTCCGCGCCGTGGGCCCCGCCGAGGAAGTCGGGCCGGGCGTGCTCCGTTACGAGACCCAGGATGGCAGCAAGTACGTGGTGTCCGAACGCGACAATCCCGAGCTGTTCAAGGCCGCCAGCAGTGCCTACGACAGCCTCTCGGGTCTGCAGGCCAGCGAAGCCGACGGCTACCGGCGCGCCACCGACAATGAAGTCTGGCCGCCCTTCGACGGTACGGCCATCGGTGCCCGCGACGAGGTCGGCCCGGACCTTATCCGCTATGAACACAATGGCGAGAAAGTCGTGGTCGCCCGCGACGACAACCCCAAGCTGTTCGATTACCTGGCCGGCCTGCATGAGGTCTACAGCGACCCGGCCAAGGCTGCCGACATCCGCACTGCACTGGACAACGGCGCCGTGCTGGCCGATGCCAACACACAGGCGCCGGGCCTGAACGACTACAAGGGTTTCGGCTGGACCATCGGCCAGGAAGACAACGTCCTCACCTACGAAACCCACGACGGCACCAAGGTCGTGGTCTCGCGCGACATCGCGCCGGAGCTGTTCAAGCAGGTGGCGACCGCCAACGACACCTGGGGCAAGATCCACGACAGCGAGAAGGACGGCTACAAGCTGGCCGGCCCCAACGATTTTCTCAAGAACAAGGACATGTCTTTCGGCTCGCCGGACGAGCTGGGCGATGGCCTGATCCGCTTCGAGACCGACGAGGGCAAGTTCATCGTCTCCAAGGAGCTCAGCCCACAGCTGTACGACGAAGTGGTCGGCAAATGGGAAGGCTGGACCAAGGGCGAGGTCGATGAGACCCGCAGCAAGTACAACCTGCCGCCGCGCGAGGAGCTCGATGCGCTCAATCTCAAGACCGGGGTCAAGGCCGATGAGAAGGACGCCTCCTCGCCCGAACTGACCGTGGGCGAGTTGGCCACCAAGGAGCTGCTCGACAACTACCGCAAAGGCGTGCAGGACGGCTCGATCGCCAAGGACGACCCGCGTGCCAAGCTGGTCCGCGCCCTCGAGGCGCAGGCCGCCTACCAGAACGGCCGCGGCATCACCGGCTACGAGGAAGAGCCCGGCGCCTTCGGCGGCACCTGGCGGGTGTTCGACAAGGAACAGACCGCGCTCACCTCCGCCGACATGCACGACATCATCGACGGCGGCAAGCTCAAGGAGCAGATCAGCACCCTGTTCGCCGACGAGACCATCCAGAAGGACTACAAATCGAAGATGGACGATGCGCTCAACCGCATCCCCAACAAGGACGAGGTCAAGCAGAAGCTGCTCGACCTGACCAACAACCCCGACTACATCGCCTACCTCAAGGACCTGCAGAAGCAGGGCAAGGACCACGAGGCCAAGGAAGACCTCAACAATACGCTCTCGGCCTTGTCGTTGTTCGATCCGGAGGCGGCCACCAAGGCGGCCCAGTCGATCCAGGCCGACGGCGTGACCCACGACCTCAACGACCTGGTCGGCGACCCGAGCAAGATTTCCGACGAGAACAAGGAGCTGGCCACCAAGGACCTGTTCGGCCTGCTCAAGAGTGTGCTCAAGGGCTCACTGCTGGACATGCCGCGCCGCACCCAGGAAGTCATCGAGAAGTTTCTCGAAGAGGGGCTGCAGGGCAAGCAGAAATCCTCGGTGGTCACCAAGGTGCTGGAAGAGCTGTCGCAGATCGACATGGCCAAGGGCAGCATCAGCGAAGCCGACCTCAAGACCGTGCTGTCCAAGCCCTACGTGCCGATTGCCGACCGTGGCACCCTCGGCGAGGTGTTCAGCGCCCTCAACAGCAAGGGCATCCTCGGCACGCTGGGTGCCGGGGTGAACCTGTTCTCGGGCATCTATCAACTGGTCGGCCAGGGCGGCAAGCTGGGTGAGACCTGGCAGCAGCGTCTGTCGATCGCCAAGGACTTCGTCAGTTTCGCCGGCGCCGGCAGCCACTTCGCCAAGGTCGGCGATGCCATCGGCGGGCTGGTCGGCAAGAGCGGGTTGGTCGACTTCCTTGGCCTGGACAAGACGCTGCCGGAGATCTGGGGCAAGGGCGGTATTCAGGAGCCGAAATTCGAGTTCAAGCTCAGCGAGCTGCCGGCGAGCACCAAGGCCAAGATCGCCGAAGCGCTCGATACCCTGCCCGGCAGCAAGCTCGGGGACTTTTCCGACGTGCTCGGTGACGGCGCGGGCAATGCCAACGCCGCCAAGAACGCCTATGGCGGCATTACCCAGCGCCTGGAGGACGCTGTGTCGGCCTCCGGCACGGTCAAGCTGCCACCGGGCAAGGCGGCGAAGATTGCGGGGTCGGTGATCAAGGTACTGGGCCCGGCCACAGACCTTGCCGGTGGTTTCGCCGACATCGTGCTGGGGGCCTTCACCATCAAGAACGCGATCAAGGATGGCGACCCGCTGGCCAAGGCCTCCGGTGGCCTGCAGATCGCCGGCGGTGCCTTCGGTGCCTCGGCCGGTGTCCTCGGTGCTGCCAGCCTGTTCGGTGCGGGCACGGCTGCAGCGCTGACCGGGCCGTTCTTCCTGGTGGGCGTGGTGCTGGGAGTGATTGGCGGGATCATCGGTTACTTCGTCGATCACAACAAACGGCAGAAGGCCAGTGAGAAGGAAAACGACTGGTATCGGGATTTGGCGGCCGATGGGTTGTTGCAGGGCGACTGGGCGGACAAGGTCGAGTATGCCCACTATTCGATCCACCATTATGGCGACCGCGAGGCGCCGGAGGATGACAGCCTGTTCCGCTTCCAGGAGGCCGAATGGAAGCATTTCGACGAGACGCCGCAGAAGAATGGCTCGTCGAGCAACCGCCTGGACGACAAGTTGCACGTGGATCATTGAGCCACTGATTGCAATCCATCCCTGTGGGAGCCCAAAGGGGCCTGCGCTGCTTTTGTGGGAGCGGGCTTGCCCGCGAAAAGAACGCCGCGGTGAATGGCACCGGCTTCGCCGGTGTTCGCGGGCAAGTCGGGGCGCCGAACCGCCGCTCCTACAAGGGCTGTGGCTTGGGCACAAAAAAGCCACGAGCCCGCCTGCGGCGATCCTCGTGGCTTTTCAGGCAACGGCCTGTCAGACGACAGGCCATCCCCAGGGCAGCTTACAGCGCCATGTCGTTGGCAGCCTTGCTCTCGGCAGGTGCGGTCGACTCGACACCGGTGCTGGTCCCGACGCTCTGGTCAATGACCGGCGGCTTCTCCAGTTGCAGCACTTCAGCGGTGTAGTTCCACTCTTTCTGCACAGCAGCAGCGGAATCGTTCAGCTTAGTACCGTAGCTCGGCACGATTTCACGGATGCGGGCCTGCCATTCAGGCGTGGCGACCTTCTCCTTGAACACGGTTTCCAGCACGTTGAGCATGATCGGCGCAGCAGTCGAGGCGCCTGGCGAAGCACCCAGCAGACCGGCGATGGTGCGGTCTTCGGACGCCACGACCTCGGTACCCAGCTTCAGCACACCGCCCTTCTCTTCGTCACGCTTGATGATCTGCACGCGCTGACCGGCCTGCCACAGGCGCCAGTCTTCTTTCTTGGCGTTCGGGAAGTAAGTGCGCAGGGCTTCGAAGCGGTCGTCATCCGACAGCATCACCTGGCCGGCGAGGTACTCGACCAGCGGGTACTGCTCGATACCCACTTTGGTCATCGGCCAGACGTTGTGCAGGGTGGTGCTGCTCAGCAGGTCCAGGTACGAACCGTTCTTCAGGAACTTGGTCGAGAAGGTGGCGAATGGCCCGAACAGGATCACGCGCTTGCCGTCCAGCACGCGGGTGTCCAGGTGCGGAACCGACATGGGTGGCGCGCCGGTCGAGGCGATGCCGTAGGCCTTGGCCATGTGCTGCATGGCAACGGTCGGGTTCTCGGTCACCAGGAACGAGCCGCCAACCGGGAAGCCTGCGTACTCCTTGGCTTCAGGAATGCCCGACTTCTGCAGCAGCTTCAAGGCGCCGCCGCCGGCACCGATGAACAGGAACTTGGCGTCGGTGGCAGAGGTGCTGCCATCCTTCAGGTTCTTGTACTCGACGTGCCAGGAGCCGTCCTTGTTACGGGTGATGTCCTGCACTTCGCTGGACAGCTTCAGCTTGAAGTTGTCGCGGGTCTGCAGGTGGCCGACGAACTGGCGGGTGATCTCGCCGAAGTTGACGTCGGTGCCGATCGGCGTCCAGGTCACGGCCAGCTTCTGGTTCGGGTCACGCCCTTCCATCATCAGCGGGACCCACTTGGCGATCTGCGCGTGGTCTTCGGAGAACTGCATCGGGCGGAACAGCGGGCTCGCCTGCAGTGCTTCGTAACGCTTCTTCAGGAAGGCGATGTTGTCGTCGCCCCAGACGAAGCTCATGTGCGGGGTGGTGTTGATGAACGATTTCGGGTTCTTCAGCACGCCCTGGCGAACCTGCCAGGACCAGAACTGGCGCGACACCTGGAAGGCTTCGTTGATCTCGATCGCCTTGGAGATGTTGACCTTGCCGTCCTTATCCATCGGGGTGTAGTTCAGCTCAGCCAGCGCGGAGTGGCCGGTACCGGCGTTGTTCCAGCCGTTGGAGCTTTCCTCGGCGACGCCATCCAGGCGCTCGACCATTTCCATCGACCAGCTCGGCTCCAGTTCGCTGAGCCATACGCCCAGGGTCGAACTCATGATGCCGCCGCCAATCAGGAGCACATCGACTTTCTTGGCTTCGTCGGCGTGCGCTTGCATGAAGCTCGCCGCGACAGCCAGACCCAGCAAGGTCTTGCCAGCTTTTTTGAACATTGATCACTTCCAGTCAGTAGAACGGAGGGGGGCCTGTGGCTGGCCCTGGTATTTCTTGTTCTTCAGCGCAGGCTTTTTGTGATCATTGTTCAGCAGCCAGAGAACCCTTACAGGCTTCAGCCATTGGTCTGATTGACCGGGGTCGGCTGAAACGGTTGCGGATTGTAACCGAAACGCCAGCACAAACAAATTGGCGGCGGGAACGTCAACGTGGCGGGTTGCCTCAGGGCTTCGCCCGGCACCAGGGCCGGGCGAACGGCAGGATTACAGGTCGGGATCGATATCCCCGGCGTACATGTCCGACTCTTTATACAGGTCGTGCACATGGCGCAGCAGCACCATGATCACCGCCGCCACCGGCAGCGCCAGCAAGACGCCGGTGAAGCCGAACAGCTCGCCACCGGCGAGAATGGCGAAGATCACCGCCACCGGGTGCAGGCCGATGCGGTCGCCCACCAGCAGCGGCGTCAGCACCATGCCCTCGAGGGCCTGGCCGATCATGAACACCGCGACAATGCCCAGCATCGGGTACAGGTCGCCGCCGAACTGGAACAACCCGGCGATCAACGCTGCACCGATGCCGACAATGAAGCCCATGTACGGCACGATGGCCGCCAGCCCCGCCAGCAAACCGATCAACAGCCCCAGCTCGAGACCGACCAGCGACAGCCCGACCGCGTAGATCACGCCCAGCGCCAGCATCACCAGCAACTGGCCGCGCACGAACGCCCCCAGCACCTCATGGCATTCACCCGCCAGCCCTACCACCTGATCTTCACGCTGACGTGGCAGCAGGCTGCGCAGCTTGGCCATCATCAGGTCCCAGTCACGCAGCAGGTAGAAGCCCACCACAGGGATCAGCACCAGGTTGGCCAGCCAGGCGATCAGCGCCAGGCTCGAGGCCGTGGCCTGGGACAGGACGATGCCGACGATGTCGGTGGTCTGGCCCATGTGCGCGCCGATGGCAGCCTTGATCTTGTCGAACTTCCAGAAGCCATCGGCCAGGCCCAGACGGCTCTGCACCCAGGGCAGGGCAACATGCTGCAGCCAGTCGAGCATCTGCGGCGCCAGTTCGTACAGGCGCAGCAACTGCTTGGCCAGCATCGGCACCAGCACCAGCAGCAAGGCGAGGAACACCAGGGTGAACAGGCTGAACACCACCACCACGCCCCAGGTGCGCGACAGGCCCAGGCGCTCCAGGCGATCGACCAAAGGGTCGGCCAGGTAGGCCAGCAGGATGCCAACCAGGAACGGCGAGAGAATGTTATGCAGCAGGTAGAGCAGAACGGCGATCAGCAAGGCGACGCCCAGCCACACCCAACGGCGTACATCAGTCATGTTCGCGGCTCCTTACCAGCGAAAACGCAGGCCATCGAATGGCTTGGGCGCAGCCGCCTGCGGGGCGACCGCCTGGCCAGGCGCTGCCTCTGCTACGGGAGCGGGAGCGGCGGCAGGCGCCTGTTCGACAGGCACCTCCTGCAGATGCGCCAGCCCCAGTTGCGCACGCAGTTGCTCGCGATTGCCGGTGACCGTATAGGTCAGCGTGTCGCCGTCGGCCAACTGCAGCCGCGGGCCATAGGGCTCAAGCACGCGCAGCAGTTCGGCGTAGCGCTGCAGGTTCATGCCCTGCACCTGGACCTGCAGGTCGCTGCTCGCCCCCGGACGGGTGACGTAACGGGGCGCCAGGCGTGCGCTGATCGCCAGCATCACCGCATCGGCCAGCGCAGCTTGGTCGGCGCCCTGCGCCGTGCCCTGCTCGCGCTGATCGCCCAGCCACAGTTGCCATTTGCCCTGCCACTTGCCGTCGGCCTCGTGGGCGTGCACAGCCAGCAGGGCATCGGCGCCATAACGCTCGGACGCCTCACGCAGCGGCGCCGGGTCGTTGCCTTCGAGCTGCTTGGCATTGGCCACCAGTTGTTCCTGCAGGTCGGCCAGCGGCAGGCGCAGCGGCAGACCACGGTGCTGGGCGGCACGACGCAGCGGCTCGGCACTGGTCTGACCATCGCCGACCAGGCTGCTGCCCTCGACACTGTCGTACAGCCACCAGCCAAGAATCGATGGCCGGTTGCTGCCCCACAGGGCCAGGCCGCCCTGGCGCAGGGCGCGCTCGGTGCTGCCGGGGTCGAACTCCACCACCACCGTCTCAGGTGGGCCGGCGTCGCTGCCCACCTGGTTGATGATCTGTTGCGGATCCTTGCGCAGGGCGACCACCGCCGGGTTCTGCGTCGCCTTGGCATCGCCGGTCAGACGCAGCACCAGGGTGTCGAGTGCCTTGGCGGTGGCCTGGGTCCGCGCTTCGCTGCCCTGCCCATCGACAGGTTCGCGGACCTGGTAAAGGCCCGATACGGTCTCGGCCTGTGCCGTTGCACCGATCAGCCCTACGCAAACCACTGCCAGGTAATTGAGAAAACGCATGGAGGATTCCTGTCCGGATGACTTTCAGGTCAGAAGCTACAAGCTGCACACCGTCAGCGGCAAGAAAAAGCGCGCGACACCGCAGCTTGTCTTCTCTTATAGCTTACCGCTCGCCACTTGCCGCTCAATGGAGGATGGCCGCTGCCGGGCAACCCTGATAAAATCGCGCGCCTTCGCAGACCAGTCACGTACAGGCAGCCGCCGCCTCCCGAGCCGGCCTTGGCCGCGCTGGTCGTTTTCCTGAATCCCTCCCCCTTAAAGGCCTGGATCAATGAGCAAGCAACCCTCCCTGAGCTACAAAGACGCCGGTGTAGACATCGACGCCGGCGAAGCACTGGTCGAACGCATCAAGGGCGTCGCCAAGCGCACCGCGCGCCCTGAAGTCATGGGTGGCCTGGGCGGCTTCGGCGCCCTCTGCGAGATCCCGGCCGGCTACAAGCAGCCGGTGCTGGTCTCCGGCACCGATGGCGTCGGCACCAAGCTGCGCCTGGCGCTGAACCTGAACAAGCACGACAGCATCGGCCAGGACCTGGTCGCCATGTGCGTCAACGACCTGGTGGTCTGCGGCGCCGAGCCGCTGTTCTTCCTCGACTACTACGCCACCGGCAAGCTGAATGTCGACGTGGCCGCCACCGTGGTCACCGGCATCGGCGCCGGTTGCGAACTGGCCGGTTGCTCGCTGGTCGGTGGTGAAACCGCCGAGATGCCTGGCATGTACGAAGGCGAAGACTACGACCTGGCCGGTTTCTGCGTCGGCGTGGTGGAGAAGTCGGAAATCATCGACGGCTCGAAAGTGGTCACCGGCGACGCCCTGATCGCCCTGCCTTCCTCCGGCCCACACTCCAACGGCTACTCGCTGATCCGCAAGATCCTCGAAGTGTCCGGCACCGACATCGAGAACACCCAGCTCGACGGCCAGCCGCTGACCGACCTGCTGATGGCGCCGACCCGCATCTACGTCAAGCCGCTGCTGGAGCTGATCAAGAAGACCGGCGCGGTCAAGGCCATGGCCCACATCACCGGTGGCGGCCTGCTGGACAACATCCCGCGCGTCCTGCCAAAAGGCGCCCAGGCCGTGGTCGACGTGGCCAGCTGGCAGCGCCCGGCGGTGTTCGACTTCCTGCAACAAAAAGGCAACGTCGACGAGCACGAGATGCACCGCGTGCTGAACTGCGGCGTGGGCATGGTCATCTGCGTGTCCCAGGACCAGGTCGACAACGCCCTGAACGTCCTGCGCCAGGCCGGCGAGCAGCCTTGGGTGATCGGCCGCATCGACGTGGCCGCCGAAGGCGCTGCCCAGGTCGAGCTGCAGAACCTCAAGGCACACTGATGCCGAGCAAGACCTGCAATGTCGTGGTACTGCTGTCGGGCTCGGGCAGCAACCTGCAAGCCCTGATCGACAGCACCGCCGCCACCGATAGCCCGGCGCGGATCCGCGCGGTGATATCCAACCGCCCCGACGCCTTTGGCCTGCAACGGGCCAAAGCCGCCGGGATCGACACCGCCGTGCTCGAGCACGGTGGTTTCGACGGGCGCGAAGCATTCGACGCGGCGCTGGTGCAACTGATCGATGGCTTCGCCCCCGACCTGGTGGTGCTGGCCGGCTTCATGCGCATCCTCAGTGGCGACTTCGTGCGCCACTACCAGGGGCGCCTGCTCAACATCCACCCCTCGCTGTTGCCCAAGTACAAAGGGCTGCACACTCACCAGCGGGCCCTGGATGCCGGTGACGCCGAGCACGGCTGCAGTGTTCATTTCGTCACCGAGGAACTCGACGGCGGGCCCTTGGTCGTACAGGCTGTGGTAGCGGTCGCGCCAGGCGACGATGCGCAGAGCCTGGCACAACGGGTCCACCAACAGGAACACCAGATCTACCCGCTGGCGGTGCGCTGGTTCGCCGAAGGACGCTTGCGCCTGGGCGAACAAGGTGCATTACTGGATGGCCAGCCGCTGGCGGCCAGCGGTCACTTGATTCGACCCTAGGAGAATTTATGCGTCGCGCCCTGCTATTGGCTCTCGCCGTGCTCGCCCTGCCCCTCCAGGCAGCTGATCTGAAGCCGTTCTCGGCCAGCTACACCGCCGACTGGAAACAGCTGCCCATGAGCGGCACCGCCGAACGCAGCCTGGTCAAGAACGCCAACGGTACCTGGGACCTCAACTTCAAAGCCTCCATGATGATCGCCAGCCTGACCGAACAGAGCACGGTGCGCATGGACAACGACACCCTGCTGCCGCAGAAGTACCACTTCGAGCGCGGTGGCCTAGGCAAGGCGAAGAAGGTCGACCTGGACTTCGACTGGAACAGCAAGAAAGTCACCGGCAGCGACCGTGGCGATGCGATCAGCCTGCCGCTCAACCGCGGGGTGCTGGACAAGTCGTCCTATCAACTGGCCCTGCAACATGACGTGGCGGCGGGCAAGAAGAGCATGACGTACCAGGTGGTCGACGGTGACGAGATCGACACCTACGACTTCCGCGTGCTGGGCACCGAGAAGGTTGCCACCAAGACCGGCCAGGTCGATGCGGTGAAGGTCGAGCGCGTGCGCGACCCAAGCCAGAGCAAGCGCATCACCGAGCTGTGGTTCGCCAAGGACTGGGACTACCTGCTGGTGCAACTGCGCCAGGTCGAGACCGATGGCAAGGAATACGTGATCGTGCTGCAGGATGGTACGGTCGATGGCAGGACGGTGAAAGGCAACTGATCCCTTACCTGCGCTGTAACCTGCTGTAGCCCGAGCCCCGCCTAGTGCGGGGCTTTGTTTTGGCTTGCAGGAGCAAGCGCAGCGCGTTTCATGAACATAGTTTCATCGTCGTTTTATTTACTTAGCCTGCTAACAAACTCTATAAAGAAGGTGTGCGACACAGTGTCGCAGACCAACAGAAGTGGAGTTTACCGATGACTGTCCAAGTAACCGAACGCGACGAATCGAGAATGTCCCACGAAGGCCTGGCCGCTGGCGTGCGGATCTGGGACGTACACCAGCAGGGCCAACTGGTCGGCATGTTCCACAACGAACATGAAGCCCACCAGTACCGCCAGGAACTCGAGACCCTCGAGAGCCAACGCGGCACACAATAAGATCTCCCCCACGAAAAACCCCGCCTGAGCGGGGTTTTCGTCATTTACCACATCAGATCGTCAGGGATCTTGTAGGCCGCATAGGGATCGTCCTCATCGGCCTCCTCGACATGGGTGTTGAGCAGCAGGATGCGCTTGGGATCGCGTTCCTGGATCTTCACCGCCGCCTCGCGTGGGATCACTTCGTAGCCGCCGCCATGGGCGACGATCGCCAGCGAGCCGTTGCTCAGCTTGCTGCGCATCAGCGCGTTGACGGCAATGCGCTTGACCTTCTTGTCGTCGACGAAGTTGTAGTAGTCCTCGGTGGTCAGCTTGGGCAGGCGGGTCGCCTCGATCAATTGCTTGACCTGCGCGGCACGGGCCTTCTGCTCGGCCTTCTCCTGCACCTGGCGGTTCAGTTCCTGGTCCTTTTTGGCCTTGTCGGCCATGGCTTCCTTGGCCAGGCGCTGCTGGCTGTCATCCACCTCGACCTGGCCCTTGTGTTCCAGGCGTTTCTGTTTCTTTTCGGCCTTGTTGGCCTGGGAGACCTGCTTCTGGTTGACCAGACCGGCCTTGAGCAATTGATCGCGAAGGGAAAGGCTCATCGGTGTTCACTCACTTATGCATCGGCTCAGCCGCAGCTGGGCAGGTTCTTTTCCTGACGCTTGGCTTCACCCCAGAGGGCATCCAACTCGTCAAGGTTACAATCTTCGATCGGTCGGCCAGTGTCGCGCAATGCCTGCTCGATGAAGCGGAAACGTCGTTCGAATTTACGGTTGGCGCGGCGCAGTGCGTTTTCCGGATCCTGCTTGAGGTGACGGGCCAGGTTCACGGCGGCGAACAGCAGGTCGCCGACTTCGTCCTCCAGTGCCTGCTCATCGCCATCGGCCATGGCCTGCAACACCTCGTCGAGCTCCTCGCGCACCTTGTCCAGCACCGGTAACGCCTCGGGCCAGTCGAAGCCGACGGTGGCCGCGCGCTTCTGCAGTTTGGTCGCGCGCGACAGTGCCGGCAAGGCGCCGGGTACATCGTCGAGCAGCGAGAGCTGTTCGGGGGTACTCTTCTCGGCGCGTTCTTCGGCCTTGATCTCCTCCCAGCGCGATTTGACCTGCGCCTCGCTCAAGCGCGGGATGTCGGGTGCGGCGTAGAGATCGCCGGTGGGGAATACATGCGGGTGGCGGCGGATCAGCTTGCGGGTGATCGAATCGACCACACCGGCAAATTCGAAACGCCCCTCCTCCCGCGCCAGCTGGCTGTAGTAGACCACCTGAAACAGCAGGTCGCCGAGCTCGCCCTGCAACTGCGCGAAGTCGCCCTGCTCGATGGCGTCGGCCACCTCGTAGGCTTCCTCGAGGGTGTGCTTGACGATGCTGGTGTAGTCCTGCTCAAGGTCCCAGGGGCAGCCGTACTGCGGATCGCGCAGGCGGGCCATGAGGTGGAGCAGGTCGTCTAGAGTGTAGGTCATTACAGGTCCTTCGGCGGTGCCTTCATCGCGGGCAAGCCCGCTCCTACAGGGATCACGCTGCACCCGTAGGAGCGGGCTTGCCCGCGATGGAGGCGACGCAGTCTCAAGGCGTACGATTACGCCGCGTCTCGATGATGTTCGGCAACTGCGAGATCCGTCCGAGCAAGCGCCCCAGCGCATCCAGGCCTGGAATCTCGATGGTCAGCGACATCAGCGCGGTGTTGTCTTCCTTGTTCGAGCGGGTATTGACCGCCAGCACGTTGATCTTCTCGTTGAGCAGCACCTGCGAAACGTCGCGCAGCAGGCCCGGGCGGTCGTAGGCGCGGATGACGATGTCGACCGGGTAGGTCTGCACCGGAATCGGCCCCCAGCTCACCTGGATCATGCGCTCCGGCTCCTTGCCCGCCAACTGCAGCACCGAGGCGCAGTCCTGGCGGTGAATGCTCACGCCGCGGCCCTGGGTGATGTAGCCGACGATGGCATCGCCCGGCAGCGGCTGGCAGCAACCGGCCATCTGCGTGAGCAGGTTGCCTACGCCCTGGATCTGGATGTCGTTGCGCTTGCCCGATCGGGCTCCGCGCGCCGGTCGTGGCACCAGCTCGACCGGATCGATGCGCTCCGGCTCCAGCAGTTGCTGGGCGGCGTTGACCATGTGCGCCAGACGCAGGTCGCCAGCCCCCAGGGCGGCAAACATGTCCTCGGCGGTCTTGACGTTGGCCTTTTCCGCCAGGCGCTCGAAATCCACCTGTGGCAGGCCCAGGCGGCTGAGTTCGCGCTCGATGAGGGTCTTGCCGGCAGCGACGTTCTGGTCGCGCGCCTGCAACTTGAACCAGTGGACGATCTTGGCCCGCGCCCGCGAGGTGGTGACGTAGCCCAGGTTGGAGTTCAGCCAGTCGCGGCTCGGGCTGCCCTGCTTGCTGGTGATGATCTCCACCTGCTCGCCGGTCTGCAGGCTGTAGTTCAGCGGCACGATGCGCCCGTTGATCTTGGCGCCACGGCAGTTGTGGCCGATCTCGGTGTGCACCCGGTAGGCAAAGTCCAGCGGCGTGGCGCCCTTGGGCAGGTCGATGGCGTGGCCGTCAGGGGTGAACACGTAGACCCGGTCCGGCTCGATGTCGACCCGCAGCTGTTCGGCCAGCCCGCCGATGTCGCCCAGTTCCTCGTGCCACTCCAGCACCTGGCGCAACCAGGAGATCTTCTCTTCGTAGTGGTTGGAGCTGGACTTGACGTCGGTGCCCTTGTACTTCCAGTGCGCACAGACGCCCAGTTCGGCCTCTTCGTGCATGCCATGGGTGCGGATCTGCACCTCCAGCACCTTGCCCTCGGGGCCGATCACCGCGGTGTGCAGCGAGCGGTAGCCGTTCTCCTTGGGGTTGGCGACGTAGTCGTCGAACTCCTTCGGAATGTGGCGCCACAAGGTGTGGACGATACCCAGCGCGGTGTAGCAGTCGCGGATTTCCGGCACCAGCACGCGCACCGCACGCACGTCGTAGATCTGGCTGAACTCCAGGCCCTTGCGCTGCATCTTGCGCCAGATCGAATAGATGTGTTTCGCCCGGCCGCTGATGTCGGCCTTGACCCCGGTGGCCAGCAGCTCGTTCTGCAACTGGTTCATCACATCGCTGATGAAGCGCTCGCGGTC
Source organism: Pseudomonas sp. SYWMCR5 (assembly GCF_057197165.1). NCBI lineage: Bacteria > Pseudomonadati > Pseudomonadota > Gammaproteobacteria > Pseudomonadales > Pseudomonadaceae > Pseudomonas > Pseudomonas sp. SYWMCR5. Next base: position 49,543 of record NZ_JBXUNH010000010.1, on the reverse strand, counting down.
CAGCCGCCGCTCGTGCAGAAGCTTGGCGATCTGCTTGTACTGGTCGGGCTCCAGATAGCGGAAGGACAGATCCTCCAGCTCCCACTTGATATGGCCGATGCCCAGGCGATGAGCGAGCGGTGCGTAGATGTCGAACACCTCGCGCGCCACGCGCAGGCGTTTTTCGTCATCGGCGGCCTTCACCGCGCGGATCGCGCAGGTCCGCTCAGCCAGCTTGATCAGGGCGACGCGCACGTCGTCGACCATGGCCACGAGCATCTTGCGCAGGTTCTCGACCTGCGCCTGCGAGCCCAGCACCAGCGACTGGCGCGGGCTGAGGCTGGCACTGATGGCCGCCATGCGCAGCACGCCGTCGATCAGCTTGGAGACCACCGGGCCGAAACGCTGGCCGACCTCGGCCAGGGTGACCTTGCCTTCGCGGACCGAGCGATAGATCACGGCGGCGACCAGCGAGTCCTGGTCGAGCTTGAGGTCAGCGAGAATTTCAGCGATCTCGAGCCCCGCCTGGAAGCTCGACGTCCCGTCGGCCCAGGAATGCTTGGCCGGGTTGCCCTTCTTCTCGACTTCCTGGGCGAAATCGCAGGCCTCCTTGAGCGCCGTGCGATCCAGCGCCGAGTCGACGCTCACCACATGATCCAGCCATGCTTCGAGATTGATACTGCCGTCGGTGTTGACCGGCTGGTGCACTCTCACCTGTACCATGTTCCGTTTACCTTTCCATACAGCGCACCTCACGGGTGCACTGACAATCAACCGTGCCGCTTCCCATCCGTGGAAGCCACACCAAGGGGCCAGCCGTTACTGGCCCACTTCGAATAACGCCATGGCCTCGACATGCGCCGTCTGAGGAAACATGTCGAGAATCCCGGCCCTTTTTAACCGGTACCCCTGGCCGACCAGCACCTGCGCATCTCGCGCCAGCGTGGCGGGGTTGCACGATACATAGACCAGCCGCTTGGCCTTGAGGCGAGCGATGCTTTGCACCACCTCGTAGGCACCGTCGCGCGGTGGGTCCAAGAGTACCGCAGAAAAGCCCTCGGCGGCCCATTCGGCACCTGCCAAAGACTGCGATAAATCGGCCTGAAAAAACCGTGCGTTATGCACATTGTTGCTCGCGGCGTTGGCGGCGGCCCGATCGACCATCGCCTGCACACCTTCCACCGCCACCACTTCACGGGCCTGGCGAGCCAGCGGCAGGGCAAAATTGCCCAGGCCACAGAACAAGTCCAGTACCCGTTCATCCGGTTGCGGCGCAAGCCACGCCAGCGCCTGTTGGATCATCAGGGTGTTGACCTGGGCATTGACCTGCACGAAGTCGCCAGGTCGCCAGGCCAGCTCCAGCCCCCAAGGGGCAAGGTCAAACCCAAGTGTCGCGGCGCCATCATGTGGCGCCGGCTCACCCTCGCCCTGCAGCCACAGTTGCGCACCCGACTGCTCGCAGAACGCCTGCAGGCGCGCCAGGTCGCCATCGGCCAGCGGCGCTACATGGCGTACCAGCACCGCCTCGGCCGTGCCGCTGAACAATTCCACATGCCCCAGTGCCTGAGGCCTGCTCAGGCTGCGCAGCACGGTCGGCAGGTGACGCAGGATGGTTTGCAAGGGTTGTACCAGCACCGGGCATTCGTCGATGGCGATGATGTCCTGGCTGGCTTCGGCACGAAAACCGACGTGCAGCTCCCGCGCCTTCACATCCCAACGCACGGCGATGCGCGCGCGGCGGCGGTAGCCGAATTCCGGCCCCGCCAGCGGCGCGGCCCACTCCTCAGGCTGCACACCGGCGACACGCTGCAACTGCTCGGCAAGCAGGCGCTGTTTGAGCGCCAGCTGGCCCTCGTGGGGCAGGTGCTGAAGGTTGCAACCGCCGCAGCGGGCGTAATGCCGACACGGCGCCTCGCGCCGCTCGGGGCTGGCCTGCAGCACGCGCTCAAGGCGTGCTTCGACGATCTTGCCGCGGGCATTGAGCACCCGCGCCTCGACCGCCTCACCTGCCAGGGCGCCGCTGACGAACCAGGTGCGCCCTTCGACAAAGGCGATGCCGCGTCCGTCACCGGCCAGGCGCTCGATGTCCAGGCGTTGCTTCTTGCCTACCGGCACCTGTGGGGTGCGATCGCCGCCGGCTGGCTGGAAGCGCAGGCCGCTACTGTTGCTTTTCTTTCTGGACATCAGGTTGCGTCGAACAGGCCGGTGGAGAGATAACGGTCGCCGCGGTCGCAGATGATCGCGACCATCACGGCGTTTTCCACTTCACGGGACAGGCGCAGCATCGCCGCGACCGCACCGCCGGAGGACACTCCGCAGAAAATGCCCTCTTCGCGTGCAAGGCGACGGGTGGTGTCTTCGGCTTCCTGCTGGGACATGTCCATCACCCGATCGACACGAGTGGCGTCGAAGATCTTCGGCAGGTATTCCTCCGGCCAGCGGCGGATACCCGGAATGGCCGAACCTTCCATCGGTTGCAGGCCGACGATCTGCACCGCCGGGTTCTGTTCCTTGAGGTACTGCGAGCAGCCCATGATGGTGCCGGTGGTGCCCATGGAACTGACGAAGTGGGTGATGCTGCCCTGGGTCTGCTGCCAGATCTCCGGGCCGGTGCTGTTGTAGTGGGCAATCGGGTTGTCGCCGTTGGCGAACTGGTCAAGCACCAGGCCGCGACCTTCGGCCTGCAGCTTTTCGGCCAGATCGCGCGCCCCTTCCATGCCCTCTTCCTTGGTCACCAGGATCAGCTCGGCGCCATAGGCGGTCATCGCCGCCTTGCGCTCGACCGTGGAGTTGTCGGGCATGATCAGGATCATCTTGTAGCCCTTGATCGCCGCCGCCATGGCCAGGGCGATACCGGTGTTGCCGGAAGTCGCCTCGATCAGGGTGTCGCCAGGCTTGATCTGGTTGCGCAGTTCGGCGCGGGTGATCATCGACAACGCCGGGCGGTCCTTGACCGAGCCGGCCGGGTTGTTGCCTTCGAGCTTGAGCAGGAGGGTATTGCTGGTCTGTCCGGCGATACGCTGCAGGCGAACCAGAGGGGTGTTGCCGACGCAATCGGCGATGGTTGGGTACTGCAAGGTCATGGGCGTGTTTCGCAATCAGGACGGCAGGGGCGCCTATCATACCGGCAAAGGACGCGTGGCCATATCACGCAATTGCTGGGGCATATAGCAGACCGTTATATGGGCGGTGCGTTCTTCACGGACAACCCTACCCCCACAAGAACATCGAACGCCTTCGGGGGAGCGGGTTGATCCGCGAGAAACCCACTGTCGATACACGGCAGGCGCATGCACAGTCGCAACCCTCGCTGCCCGTTCTCGGCCCACAGCCTCCCGCCCTGACGCTGGATCGCACTGCGGGCGATGCTCAGCCCCAGCCCAAAGCCTCCATCCCCGGGGCGCGAGCCGTCGAGACGGGAGAACGGCGCGAAGATCCTTTCCAGATCGTCTTCGTCCACCCCGCCGCCCTCATCCTCCAGGAACAACTGCCAGTGATTGCCCTCGCGCTGGCCACTCAGGCGCACCACTCCGTCGTGCGGCGAGTGGCGGATGGCATTGCGCAGCATGTTCTCCAGCGCCTGGGCCAAATGGTTGAGGTTGCCCTCCACCCAACAACTGGCCGGCAACGTGCACTGCAACCGCTGCGCCGCCCAGCCGCTTTCGTAGCAGGCATTCTCCACCAGCAGGTCCCACAGGGCCTGAAGCTGGATGGGCTCAAGGTTCATCGGCGCACGCTCGGCATCCTGCCAGGCCAGTTGCAGGGTGTCCTCGACCAGTTGCTGCATGCAATCCAGTTCCCGCCCGAGGCGTTCGCGCAGGCGCGCGACGTCGGTCTCGCCCTCGCAGGCCACACGCAGGCGGCTCAGGGGCGTGCGCATCTCGTGGGACAAGTCGCGCAAGAGTTGCTGCTGCAGGGCCACGGTGCTCTGCAGGCGCTCGGCCATCTGGTCGAAGGCACGCGCCAGTTCGCCCAGCTCGTCGTCACGGCCGATGGTGCGCGAATCGAGCCGCGCCGACAGTTGGTCAGCACGCCAGGCATTGGCCTGCTCGCGCAACTGGTTCAGCGGCACGATCAGCATCCGGTAGAGGCCTACGCACAACAGCAGGGTGAACAGCCCCGGCATCACGCCATTGGTGATGATCCGCCAGAACAGCCGATACTGGCCGGGGGTCAGGCGCTGGGGCAACTCGATCACCAGCATGCCTTGCTCAGGGGCATGGGGGAACGGCAGGCGCAGCCAGGGCTGGTCGACGCTGCGCCTGCTCATCGGCCAGTCGACGCCGCGCAGACGGGTCAGGCGCTGGATTTCCTCAGTGGACAAGCGAGCGCCGGCGAGCGGTCGCAAGTTGCCATCGAGCACCCCGATCCAGCCCGACTCACGCTGGCGCATGTCCAGCAACCAGCGGTCGAGGCCTTCGCGACCGCCCTGGTTCCAGGCCTGCTCGGCCTCGGCGGCGTAACCGCGCAGCAGGTGCCGGGCAGGCTCCGACAGGAAGGCGTTCTGGGTTTCCATGTGCCGGCCCCAGGTGTAGCTCAGGCCGATCATCAGCAGGCAGAAGCCCACCAGCAGCACCGCCAGCTTCCAGAACAGCGATCGACGCTCGAGCATCCTCAGTCTGCCTCGCCCGCACAGAACACGTAGCCCTTGCCCCATACCGTGCGCACCTGGCGCTCGTGATAACCGATGCCCTTTAGCTTGCGACGGATCTGGCTGACATGCATGTCCAGGCTGCGATCATGGCGCGAATAGCCCCGCTGCAGGACCTGCTGATAAAGGAAGGGCTTGCTCAGCACCTCCTCCTGGCTGCGGTTGAGGATGTCGAGCAGGCGGTACTCGCTGGGCGTGAGCCCTGCTGGCTGCCCGTCGAGCGTCACGTCGCAGGCCTGTTCGTCGAAATGCAGCTGCCCCGGCAGAACGTCACGCGGCGCCTGATGACGGCGCTCCAGGGCGACCCGACGCAGGATCGCCTCGATGCGCACACGCAGCTCGGCCATGCTGAAGGGCTTGGGCAGGTAGTCGTCTGCACCGCGCTGGAAACCGCTGATACGGTCCGCCTCGGCCCCCAGCGCCGACATCAGGATGACTGGCGTGGCACTGCGCCGGCGTAGTTGCGCCAGGGTGTCCAGACCGTTGAGCCCGGGCAGCAGGATGTCCAGCAACACCACATCGAAGGCCTCGCGGCCAGCAGTTTCCAAGCCTTCCAGGCCGTTACGGCACCAGGTCACGCGGAAACCGCCGCGCTGCAACTCCTCGTGCAGGTAGGCGCCGAGCACCGGATCGTCCTCGATGGCGAGGATGCTTGAGTCGTGAATGGATACGGTATGCATTGGCATCTGCCATGAATTCTCAGTTGCGCGATTATTGGCGAGGGACGCCGTTCTGGCAACCGAGTGTCGACCAATGCCCCGGCAAGCGCCGTGCGGCATAAAAAACCCGCACAAACAAAGTGCATTACCGCTGCGCGCGGAGTAACGTTCTGCGGGATCCCGTCCACTCGCGACGGCCCGCACGCACATGACAGGAGACAGGTGTGCTCGATCGTATGGGAATCAGAAGCCGCGTCCTGCTGCTGGCCCTACTGCCCGCCGGGCTGATGGCGCTGGTGCTGGGCATTTATTTCACCTGGTTGCAGCAGAACGAACTGCGCACCCAGCTGTTGCAACGCGGCAAGATGATCGCCGAGCAACTGGCACCGCTCGCAGCCCCCGCCCTGGCTCAGGAAGCGCCAGCGCAGCTCGAGCGCATTGCCGCCGAGGCTTTGGAGCAGACCGATGTACGTGCCGTGGCCTTCCTGGCCCCGGACCGTTCGCGCCTGGCCCATGCCGGCCCCAGCATGCTCAACCAGCCGCCCAGCGGCGGCACCGGTACGCAACTGCTGCAACGCACCGGCAACGACGCCACGCGCTACCTGATGCCGGTTTTCGGCCATCACCGTGACCTGGCCACCGAAGCCGTGCCTAACGAATCCGAGCGCTTGCTTGGCTGGGTCGAAATCGAACTGTCCCACGATGGCACGCTCCTGCGCGGCTATCGCAACCTGTTCACCAGCCTGCTGCTGATCTTCGCCTGCCTGAGCCTCACGGTGCTGCTGGCACTGCGCATGAGCCGGGCGATCAACGGCCCGATCGGGCGCATCAAGCACGCGGTCACCCAGCTCAAGGAGGGCAACCTCGAAGAACGTCTGCCGCCGATGGGCAGTGTCGAGCTGGACGAGCTGGCGGCTGGCATCAACCGCATGGCCGAAACCCTGCACAACGCCCACGAAGAGCTGCAGCACAGCATCGACCAGGCCACCGAGGACGTGCGCCAGAACCTGGAGACCATCGAGATCCAGAACATCGAGCTGGACATGGCGCGCAAGGAGGCCCTGGAGGCCAGCCGGATCAAATCCGAATTCCTCGCCAACATGAGCCACGAGATTCGCACCCCGCTCAATGGCATTCTCGGTTTCACCCACCTGTTGCAAAAAAGCGAGCTCACGCCTCGACAGCTCGACTATCTGGGCACCATCGAAAAATCCGCCGACAACCTGCTGGGGATCATCAACGAGATTCTCGACTTCTCCAAGATCGAAGCCGGCAAGCTGGTGCTCGACAGCATCCCCTTCAACCTGCGCGACCTGATCCAGGACACCCTGACCATTCTCGCCCCAGCGGCCCACGCCAAACAGCTGGAGCTGGTCAGCCTGGTGTACCGCGACACGCCTTTGTCGCTGGTCGGCGATCCGCTGCGGCTCAAGCAGATCCTCACCAACCTGGTGAGCAACGCCATCAAGTTCACCCGTGAAGGCACGATCGTCGTGCGCGCCATGGTCGAAGACGAGCACGAAGACACCGCGCAACTGCGCATCAGCGTGCAGGACACTGGCATCGGCCTGTCACCGGCGGACGTGCGCACCCTGTTCCAGGCCTTCAGCCAGGCCGACAACTCGCTGTCGCGCCAACCCGGCGGCACCGGCCTTGGGCTGGTGATTTCCAAGCGCCTGATCGAACAGATGGGGGGCGAAATCGGTGTCGACAGCACGCCGGGCGAAGGCTCGCAGTTCTGGATCAACCTGAGCCTGCCCAAGGCCCATGACGACACCGAGGAACTGCCCCTGCAAGCGCTGCTGGGCCGTCGCGCAGCGATCGTCGACGGCCACGAACTGGCCCGTCAGGCCCTGGAGCACCAGCTCGAAGACTGTGGCCTGAGCGTCAGCCTGTTCTCGTCGTTCGAGCAGTTGCTGCAAGGGGTGCAGGCCGCCAGCCAGGCCGGCCAACCCTTCGAGTTCGCCGTGCTTGGCGCCAACCTGGCCAACCTCTCGCCCGACCAGCTCGGCCAGTACCACCAACAACTCGAACGCCTGGGCTGCCAGTGCGTGGTGCTGTGCCCGACCACCGAGCAGGCGCTGTATCACCCATTCCTGCCCAATGCCCATGGCCAACTGCTGTCCAAGCCCACCTGCACCCGCAAGCTGCGCCGCTTGCTGCTGGAACTGGTGCAACCGACCCGCCCCAGCAGCGAACCGCGGTATACGGCCGGCTCACGGGTGCCGAGGATTCTCTGCGTCGACGACAACCCGGCCAACCTGCTGCTGGTGCAGACCCTGCTCGAAGGCATGGGCGCCGCAGTGGTGGCGGTGGACAGCGGCTTTTCGGCAGTTCAGGCCGTGCAGGATGAGCCCTTCGACCTGGTGCTGATGGATGTGCAGATGCCCGGCATGGACGGCTGCGCCTGCACCGAGCAGATCCGTCGCTGGGAAACCAGCCAGAGTAGCCCACCTCTGCCCATCGTCGCCCTGACGGCCCACGCCATGGCCAACGAAAAGCGCGCCCTGCTGCACAGTGGCATGGATGATTATCTGACCAAGCCGATCAGCGAGCGCCAACTGGCCCAGGTGGTGATGAAGTGGACCGGCCTGAGCCTCGGCACGCCCTCGCTTGACCGCGCCACTGAACGTTTCCCCGATGGCAACGAGCTCAAGGTGCTCGACCACGAAGAGGGTTTGCGCCTGGCGGCCGGTAAAGCGGACCTGGCCGCCGACATGCTGGCGATGCTGCTGGCCTCGCTGGAAGGTGATCGCCAGGCCATCCGCAACGCCCGCGAACAAGGTGATCGCTCGGCAATGATCGAGCGCGTGCATCGCCTCAACGGCGCTTCGCGCTACTGCGGCGTCCCACAGTTGCGGGCGGCCTGTCAGCGCAGCGAGACCCTGCTCAAGCAGGACAGCCCGCAGGCATTGCAGGCGCTGGATGACCTGGAGCGCGCCATCCACCGGCTGGCGGAGCAGGCGCACCTGAGTGCCTGATCGTCGACGACACACCGAAGGAATCCCCACCATGCGCGTCCTGTTGTTCAGCAGCCAGCACTACGACCAGGAAAGTTTCACCCAGGCCGCTGCCAGCAGCGCGCTGGAGCTGCATTTCCAAGCCGCCCGCCTCACCCCGGACACCGCACCGCTGGCCCAGGGTTTCGAGGTGGTCTGCGCCTTCATCAACGACGATCTGGGCGCCGACGTCCTGCAACGCCTGGCCAACGGCGGTACACGGCTGATCGCCTTGCGTTCGGCGGGCTACAACCATGTTGACCTGACGGCCGCAGCACACCTGGGGCTGACAGTGGTGCGCGTCCCGGCCTATTCGCCGCACGCCGTGGCCGAACACGCGGTGGCGCTGATCCTGGCCCTCAACCGCCGCCTGCACCGCGCCTACAACCGCACCCGCGAAGGCGACTTCACCTTGCATGGCCTGACCGGCTTCGACCTGCACGGCAAGACTGTCGGCGTGGTCGGCACCGGGCAGATCGGTGCTGCGTTCGCCCGCATCATGGCCGGCTTCGGCTGCCAGTTGCTGGCCTACGACCCCTACCCCAATCCCGAGCTGCTGGCCCTCGGCGCCCGCTACCTGGAACTGCCCGAACTGCTCGGCCAGGCGCGAATCATCAGCCTGCACTGCCCACTGACCGAGCATACCCGTCACCTGATCAACGCCGAGAGCCTCGCGCGCCTGCAGCCCGGTGCCATGCTGATCAACACCGGGCGCGGTGCGCTGGTCGATACCCCGGCGCTGATCGACGCGCTCAAGTCTGGCCAGCTCGGCTACCTGGGCCTGGATGTCTATGAAGAAGAGGCGCAACTGTTTTTCGAGGACCGCTCCGACCTGCCACTGCAGGACGACGTGCTGGCGCGGCTGCTGACCTTCCCCAACGTGATCGTCACCGCACACCAGGCGTTTCTGACCCGCGAAGCCCTGGAGGCGATCGCCGCGACCACCCTGGACAACATCGCCCGCTGGGCAGCAGGCGATGCGCAAAACACGGTCACAGGGTAGGATACGCGGCATTTCTGGAGGACCCATGGTCGAGCACGATTTCCGCTACACCCTTTTCAACCCGCAACACACCCTGATCGAATGCCGTGCACTGGTGCCAGGTCGCTACCAGGTGACCGGCAACGGCGGATCGATGCATAAAGGCGACGTCCTGCTGGTGACGCTCAAAGGCAGCAAGGACCTGTCCATGCGCCTGACCGTCGAGAGCGTCCGTCACCTGATCAACCCTCGCGGCCAGTGGGTTGCCGTGGCCAGCGGCCCGGTGTTCAACGAACTGGAAATCCTCACCTGGCAGGTCAAGTGCGACAGTTGCGAGGCCGTGCTCGACTTCGAATTCGCCGTCGATGCCAAGCTCGGCAAGAAGGCCCGCCAGCCCGCCGCCAATGCACGCATCGCGGAACTGGGCTGGAGCAGCCAGGGCGAGCGTCACCTGTGCCGCAACTGCCAGGGAAGCGCCCAGTGAAACACCTGTTGATCTGCGCCGCGCTGCTCGGCGGCCTGTTCGGCTGCGCGGCGCAGCCATCCAAACTGCAGCAGGAGCGCAGCTATGTGCTGGAATGGATCGGCGAACGCCCGCTGATCGACTACAGCCACCTGACGCTAACCCTGGCCAATGATGGCCGCGCCTACGGCAATGCCGGCTGCAACCATTGGTTCGCCAGCTATACGCTGGACGGCGAGCAATTGAGCTTCGGCAAGATCGGCAAGACCCGCAAGCTGTGTGCACCGGCATTGATGGAGCAGGAAAAACGCTTCCTCCAGGCACTGGAGACGGTGCAGCGCTGGGATGTGTCGGCGATCGAGCAGATCCGTTTCTGGCCGGCCGAAGGCAAGCCGCTGCGCTTCTGGCCTGAGGAAGGCTGAAGTGCATCGGGGCCGCTGCGCGGCCCATTCGCGGCACGAGGCCGCTCCCACAAGTAACACCGCAGTATTCAGAAATTGCGGAGCTCTTGTAGGAGCGGCCTCGTGCCGCGAATGGGCTGCGAAGCAGCCCCGACAACAGGTCAGGCGTCGCCCTTGAGCGCCTTGATCTTCGCCTGCAGCCCTTCGAGCGTCTGCTCGCCGAGCAACTGCTCACGCACCTTGCCCTTGTCGTCGATGATGTAGGTCACCGGCAGTGCTTCGCTGCGAGGCAGCTCGTAGCGCTCGGCCGGGTCCTGGGCCAGCACGGTGAAGTCGATGCCCAGGGCCTGCGCGGCCTGCTTGAGGTCATCGCCCTGCAGCCCGTCGAAGTTCACCCCGACCACCTTGATGCCCTGGGCGTCCCATTGCTTGGCCGCCGTATTCAGTTCAGGGATCTCGGTGCGGCACGGTCCGCACCACTCGGCCCAGTAATTGAGCACCAGCCAGTGACCGTCGATCTGTTCGGCCTTCACCGTATTGCCGTGCTGGTCCACGCCGTAGTCCGCACCGCAGCCGCCGAGCAAAAGACTCGCGGTGATGGCCAGTGCAGCTGCCAAACGCCTTGCCATGGGTCAATCCTTCTCGAAGTTTTAAAGCATGAAATGTCGGTCGCTGCGGTTAGAATAGCCGCCAAACCCAGCTGGATGCGACCCGTCATGACCGATCTGACCCTCTATCATAACCCGCGCTGCTCCAAATCCCGCGGCGCCCTTGAACTGCTGGAAGAACGCGGCCTGGCCCCGACCGTGGTGCGTTACCTCGAAACCCCGCCCGACGCCGCCACGCTCAAGGCGCTGCTCGGCAAGCTCGGCATCGGCCCACGCCAGTTGTTGCGCAGCGGCGAAGACGAATACAAGGCCCTGGACCTGGCCAACCCAGCGCTCACCGACGCGCAACTGATCGACGCCATGGTCCAGCATCCGAAACTGATCGAACGCCCGATCCTGGTCGCCGGCGACAAGGCCGTGATCGGCCGGCCCCCCGAGAAAGTCCTGGAGATCCTGCCGTGAGCGATCCCTTCATCCTGGTCCTGTACTACAGCCGCCACGGCTCCACCAGCGAGATGGCCCGGCACATCGCCCGCGGTGTCGAGATGGCGGGCCTGGAAGCGCGCCTGCGCACCGTGCCGGCGATTTCCAGCGAGTGCGAAGCCGTGGCCCCGGACATCCCCGCCAGCGGCGCGCTCTATGCCACCCTCGACGACCTGCGCCACTGCGCGGGCCTGGCCCTGGGCAGCCCGACGCGCTTCGGCAACATGGCCGCGCCGCTCAAGTACTTCCTCGACGGCACCAGCAGCCTGTGGCTGGGCGGTGAACTGGTCGGCAAGCCAGCGGCGGTATTCACCTCCACTGCCAGCCTGCACGGCGGCCAGGAAACCACCCTGTTGTCGATGCTGCTGCCGCTGATGCACCACGGCATGCTGGTCACCGGCCTGCCCTACAGCGAATCGGCCCTGCTCGAAACCCGTGGCGGCGGCACGCCCTACGGCGCCAGCCATCATGCTGGTGCCGATGGCAAACGCGAACTGGACCAACACGAGATCGCCCTGTGCAGGGCGCTCGGCCAACGCCTGGCCAACACTGCCAAGGCCCTGGGTGGCGAGCGTGGCTAGGAAGCCCAAGGCCCTGCCTGCACTCGACTGGCTGGCCCCACGCCTGCGCCTGACCCGGGCGCTGAGCCTGGCCTGCTTCTTCGGCCTGATCGCCTTGCTGGTGGTGAACAACCTGTGGTTCGCCGACCTGCATGGGGCGCGGGTCGAAGTGATCCTGGCCATCGAGCTGATCCCTCTGCTGCTACTGCTGCCAGGCATGCTCAGCGGCAGCGCCCGGGCGCATGCCTGGACCTGCTTCGTGGTGAACATCTATTTCATCAAGGGCGTGCTGGCAGCGTTCGACCCGGCCCGGGCGCTGTTTGGCTGGGTCGAGGTGCTGGTGAGCCTGGGGTTGTTCGTCAGCGGTTTGCTGTACGTGCGCTGGAAGTTTCAGCACGAGCGGCGGCTGGCGGGGGAATAGAACACCGGGTGCGGCATTCGCGGGCAAGCCGGCTCTGTAGGAGCGGGCTTGCCCGCGAAGCAGGCGCCGCAAACCTCAATGATTGACGGTATGCGCCAGCATCACCGACAACTGGCACAGCGGCCGGCCACTCTCTTCATGCCACTGGTTGAACGCCTGCTGCACCAGCGCCAGGTCGCGCTGGCTGGTGGGCGGCTTGTCGATCACCTTCTGCGCGATCAATGCCGCGGCCATGTCCTCGGTGGGGATGAAGGTATCCTTGCCGACCATGCGCAGGAAGCGCGGCGCCGACAACCCACCCAGCTGGTTGCCATGCTTGGCCAGGTACTTCCACAGCCCGACGATATCGGTCTCGGGCCAGTCGGCGATGAAGGCACCGAAACTACCCTTCTCCTTCGCTACATCGAGGATCATCTGCGCATTGCGCGGCACGCTCTTGAGCTTGCCCAAGTGGCGGATGATGCGCTCGTCCTGCATCAGGCGCTCCAGGTGCTCGGCGCCCATGAGCACCACTTTCTCGGGGTCGAAACCGAAGAACACCTGCTCGAACGCTGGCCATTTGGCGTCCACCAGGCTGTGCTTGAGCCCGGCGCGGAACACGCGCAGGGCCAGGGTCGACAGGTAGCGGTCGTCAGTGATGTCGCGCAGTTGCGCCGGCGTGCGCGGTTGCGGCAGGAAGGCTTCGAGCGCCTTGGACGAGCCGAAGCGATTGAGGCAGTACTCGTGCAGCCACTGGTAATCGCGCATGGGTTCAGATGTTCAGCACGTCGAGGAAGCGCGGAGTGGCGCTCTCGTCGATTTTCAGGCTGGTGAAGTCGAACAGGTTGCGGTCGGCCAGTTGCGACGGCGCGACGTTCTGCAGGGCGCGGAAGATGCTCTCGGTACGGCCCGGATGCTTGCGCTCCCACTCCACCAGCATGTCCTTGACCACCTGGCGCTGCAGGTTCTCCTGCGAACCGCACAGGTTGCACGGGATGATCGGGAATTCCTTCATGTCGGAATAAGCCTGGATATCCTTCTCGCTGCAGTAGGCCAGCGGACGGATCACCACGTTGCGGCCGTCGTCGGCGCGCAGCTTGGGCGGCATGCCCTTGAGCGCGCCATTGAAGAACATGTTGAGGAAGAAGGTCTCGACGATGTCGTCGCGGTGGTGACCGAGCGCCATCTTGGTCGCACCGATCTCGTCGGCGAAGGTGTACAGCGTGCCACGGCGCAGGCGCGAGCACAGCGAACAGGTGGTCTTGCCTTCGGGGATCAGTTCCTTGACCACCGAGTAGGTGTCCTTCTCGACGATGTGGTACTCGACGCCGAGGGTCTTCAGGTAGGCAGGCAGCACATGCTCGGGGAAGCCTGGCTGCTTCTGGTCCATGTTCACCGCGACGATCTGGAACGAAATCGGCGCCACCTTCTGCAGGTGCAGCAGAACATCGAGCATGGTGTAGCTGTCCTTGCCGCCGGACAGGCAGACCATGACCTTGTCGCCATCCTCGATCATGTTGTAGTCGGTGATGGCTTCGCCGGCGAGACGACGCAGGCGTTTTTGCAGTTTGTTCTGGTTGACCGAGAGGGTGCCCATAGCGCTTGGATCCGCGAGGTGTGACAAAAGCCGGCTATTTTACGCACAAACCGAGCACAGGCGTAGGCCATTCCGATAAAGAATCAACAGCGCCGCCGACAGCGCGATTTGCTCTAAAAAGCCGCGTTTATGCCGGGTTCTGCTTCCTATACTGCGACATAAGGCCATATTACCGCTTGATCGGTTGCCTGGCCTCGAGCCACAGGCGCTCCGCTTGGGGGGCGTTTGGCAACGACGATAGGAGTGACCGGCATGATCCATCACGTTCTGGGACTGTTTACCCATCCCGACCAGGAATGGCGGGAGATTCGTGGCGAAGAAGAAAGCATCAGCCATATGTACCTGACCCACACCCTGATCCTGGCGGCGATTCCGGCGGTGTCCGCCTTTATCGGCACCACTCAGGTCGGCTGGGTGATCGGTGACCGACCACCGGTGATGCTGACCATGGAAAGCGCGCTATGGATGAGCGTCATGTCCTACCTGGCAATGCTTGCCGGGGTGGCGGTGATGGGGGCCTTCATCCACTGGATGGCGCGCACCTACGATGCCAACCCCTCTATGGCGCAATGCATCGCCTTTGCCACCTACACCGCCACGCCACTGTTCCTCGGCGGCCTGGCGGCGCTCTACCCCCACCTGTGGCTTGGCATGCTGCTGGGGACAGCGGCCATCTGCTACACGGTCTACTTGCTGTATGTCGGGCTACCGACCTTCATGAACATCCCCACTGACGAGGGCTTCCTGTTCTCCAGCTCCGTGCTGGCGGTGGGCCTGGTGGTGCTGGTGGCGATCATGGCCGCCACCGTGATCATCTGGGGGCTTGGCGTGGGGCCGGTCTACACCAATTAGAAACACAAACACTGGGGCGTCGGGCCAGGGGCCGCCGTTTTGGCGGCTTCTGGCTTCGTGCTGACCGGCGGCTCGGCAAGCGTGCAGGGCTTGCGGCATAATGGCGCGTCAGGAGAATCATCCCGCCATGCCCGAGCAACTCAAGCAACGCGTCGAAACCTGTTACCAGCAAGCCGAAACCTTCTTCAAACGCCCCTTCCCCCGCCCGGAAGTCAGCTTCAAACTGCGCGGCCAGAAGGCCGGTGTCGCCCATCTGCACGAGAACCTGCTGCGCTTCAACCTGCAGCTGTACCGCGAGAACCAGGATGATTTCCTGCGCCAGACCGTGGCCCATGAAGTCGCCCACCTGATCGCCCACCAACTGTTCGGCGACCGCATCCAGGCCCATGGCGAGGAGTGGCAACTGATCATGCGCGGGGTGTACGAACTGCCGCCCAACCGCTGCCACAACTATGAGGTGCAGCGCCGTGTGGCAACCCGCTACATCTACCGCTGCCCCTGCCCGGACAGCGACTTCCCCTTCAGCGCACAGCGACACAAGCTGGTGCGCCAGGGCCGGCGCTACCTGTGCCGGCGCTGCCGGGAGATCCTCGTGTACAGCGGCGAGACACGCGTCGAATGACCCAACGCATTTGCGGGCCAGTCTGATCACCACAAAAACCGGGCATGAAAAAAGGCGACCCGAAGGTCGCCTCTTTCGCATCACTACAACCGCTATCAGCGAGTAGCCGGGCCTTCAGCAACGCCCAGGTCGTCGGTCGGACGGGTTTCAACCAGCGGTGCACCGCCGGAAGCCAGTTCCGATTGCAGCTTGTCGGTGTCCAGTTCCTTCACCCACTTGGCCACGACCACGGTGGCAACGGCGTTGCCGATCAGGTTGGTCAGGGCGCGGGCTTCGGACATGAAGCGGTCGATACCCAGGATCAGCGCAAGGCCGGCAACTGGCAGGTGGCCAACGGCGGACAGGGTGGCGGCCAGGACGATGAAGCCCGAACCGGTAACGCCAGCAGCACCTTTGGACGCGACCAGCAGCACCAGCAGCAGGGTGATCTGGTGAGTGATGTCCATGGGGGTATCGGTGGCCTGGGCGATGAACACCGCAGCCATGGTCAGGTAGATCGAGGTGCCGTCCAGGTTGAACGAGTAGCCGGTCGGGATCACCAGGCCAACCACGGATTTCTTCGCGCCCAGGCGCTCCATCTTGGTCAGCATGCGTGGCAGGGCCGATTCCGAGGAGGAAGTACCCAGTACGATCAGCAGTTCTTCACGGATGTAGCGGATCAGCTTGAGGACGCTGAAACCGTGGGCGCGGCAGATACCGCCGAGGACGATCAGGATGAACGCCAGGCAGGTGATGTAGAAGCAGGCCATCAGGTAGCCCAGCTGCACCAGCGAACCCACGCCGTACTGGCCGATGGTGAAGGCCATGGCACCGAAGGCACCGACCGGCGCCAGCTTCATGATCATGTTGATGATGTTGAACATGACATGGGCGAAGCGGTCGATCAGCTCGAGCACTGGCTTGCCGTAGCTGCCCAGGCGATGCAGGGCGAAGCCGAACAGCACCGAGAACATCAGCACCTGGAGGATGTCGCCGTTGGCGAAGGCACCGACCACGGTGTTAGGGATGACGTTGAGCAGGAAGCCAACGGTGGTCTGCTGCGCACCGGCGGCGGCGTAGGCTGCGACGCTGCTGGCGTTCAGGGTGCTGACGTCGACGTGCATGCCAGCGCCAGGCTGAACCACGTTGACGACGACCAGGCCGATGATCAGGGCGATGGTGGAGACGATCTCGAAGTACAGGAGCGCATAGCCGCCGGTCTTGCCGACCGACTTCATGCTCTGCATGCCGGCGATGCCGCTGACCACGGTGCAGAAGATGATCGGGGCGATGACCATCTTGATCAGTTTGACGAAGCCGTCACCCAGGGGTTTGAGGGCGACACCGGTTTCGGGGTAGTAGTGGCCGAGCAGAATACCGATGGTGATTGCAACGATCACCTGGACATACAGGGACTTGTACAGCGGCTGACGTTTCGTCATGGCTTAATGATCCTCAAGTGTGCCGTTTCACCCTTCCCAGGGCGAGGCACCTAAAGCGCGAACCCTCCTGCACCTGGAGGGATTTGTCGTTGTGTTCGAGCTGCCTGAGCAGGCCTCTGCCAGATCTTTAGCAAGGGTGATGCCAAAATGCCCGGATTGGGTGCAAGACCAGTGTTTTCGGGAAATTTCTGCCCAAGGACAGGGCGAATCGACAGGGGTGGGTTGGCGGATTTCCGCCCGGTGGCGAAATTCGTACAAGGCCGATGGCGGGAATCCGCCCGATGCGGGGCATGATGCAGGAAAGCCTCACCTGCGGGAGCTAGCCTGCCCGCAAGCTCACTCCAGGCTGAACACGATCCTGAATGCCGCCCCGCCCAGGGGCGAATCATCCAGCGTAAGCCGGGCATCGAAGCTGTCGATGATGTCCTTGACCACCGCAAGCCCGATCCCCTGCCCCGGATGCTGCCGGTCCAGGCGCTCGCCGCGCTGCAGGATACGTTCGCGCTGGCCTGCGGGCACACCCGGACCATCATCCTCCACGCACAACACCTGCTGCCCGGGCAGCGCCTCCAGGCTCACCCGCACCTGCCCCAGGCACAGCCGATAGGCGTTCTCCAGCAGGTTGCCGAGCAGCTCGAGCAAGGCACCCTCTTCGATCGGCACCCAGGCTTGCGCGGGAACACTCAGGGTGACGGTGACACGCTTGTCGCGATAGACCTTGTCCAGCGTGTTGCACAGGCTGTGGAGCACCGGCGCAAGGCGTACCTTGTGCCGCACCAGGCCGCTCTTGCGCAGGCTGGCGCGTTGCAACTGGTAGTCGATCTGCTGGCTCATGCGCTCGATCTGGCTTTGCAGCACCCGCGCCTGTTCGCGTTCGCCGCTGCGCTGGCCCATGCTTTCGCCAACCCCCTGCAGCACCGCCAGCGGGGTCTTGAGGCTGTGTGCCAGGTCATCCAGCGAGTCGCGATAACGCTGACGTTGCTCGCGCTCGCTGTGCAGCAGGCGGTTCAGCGAGCCGGTCAGGCGCAGCAGTTCGCGCGGGTGCTCACGGCTCAGCCCCTCACGGGCGCCGCTCTCCACTTCATCCAGTTCGTGACTCAACCGGCGCAACGACCGCAGCCCCCAGGTCAGACCAGCCCAGAGCAGCACCATCAATGCCAGCAGGGCCGCGCCAAAGCCCAGGTAGAGTTTCTCGCGCAGGCCGTCGAGGGTGTGCTGGTACTCGCGCACCGGCTGCAGGGCAACGATGCTGAAGGCTGCGCTCTTGCCACCGAGCAGCTTGACCTCGACGTCATAGACGAAGAACTCGTCACCGTCGTCCTGGCGGATTCGCGCGAATTCGCTGCCGCGACCGTCATAGCGGGGTTGATAGTTGATGTGCTTGTCGGCGGTGGCGCGTGAACGCCAGACCAGCCGGCCCTCGCGGTCAAAGATGTAGCCAAGCAGGCCCATGTTGGGCAGGTTGTAGCGCTCGTCGGGCAGCAGCTCGGGCATCTGCAGATGCCCATGCTCGATGCGCGCCGCCGAGATCATGGTGGTGACATCCGAGGCCAGGCGCTGCTCGATCGACTCCTGCAGGGCCAGGCTGAAGGCCTTCTGCAGCGCCGGCAGCAGCGCCAGCATGAACAGCAGGGCCAGCAGCGCTGCGGCCAGCATCAGGCGCAGGCGCAGCGAACGGATCATCGGCAGCGCTCGGTGAACAGGTAGCCCAGGCCGCGCACGGTGTCGATGGGTTTGAAGCCGTTGTCGCCCTCGAGCTTGCGGCGCAAACGGCCGACCAATACCTCGATGACGTTGGGATCGCGCTCCTCGTCGTCCGGGTAGAGCTGCTCCATCAGACGGTCCTTGGCCACCACCTGCTGGTGATGGCGCATGAGGTATTCGAGGATCCGGTATTCATAGGCGGTCAGCGCCAGGGGCTGCTCGTCCAGTGTCGCCTGCTTGCGATTGAGGTCCAGCACCAGCGGGCCGGCAGCGATGGTCGACTGGGTAAAGCCACTGGAGCGACGCAGCAACGCGTTCAGGCGCGCCTCCAGCTCTTCGAACTGGAAAGGCTTGACCACATAGTCGTCGGCACCGGCGGCCAGGCCTTCGACCTTGTCCTGCCAGTTGCCGCGGGCGGTGAGAATCAGAATGGGGAACGTCTTGTCCTGGCTGCGCAACTGGCGGATCAGGTCCAGCCCGCTCATGCCCGGCAAGCCCAGGTCGATCACGGCGAGGTCATGGTTGTACTGCTCGGCCTGGTAGAGCGCCTCTTCGGCATCGCCCACCGCCTGCACCACATGCCCGGTCTCGCCCAGACGTGTATACAGATGATGGCGCAGCAGCGCCTCGTCCTCGACCACCAGCAATTTCATGCCGCATCTCCTTTGTCTATATCTCCCGGACCGCCGAGCGGTCAGGGCCGGCACAGCATAACAGCGAACCGGCACGGGAAACCCCTGCCGGTTCGATGAGCCTCAGCCTTAGAACTTGTAGCTGGCGGCGAGGTAGGTCTGGGCGCTGCTGGTCAGGCGCAGGGTGCCGTCCTTCGGACCACCGTGCGGCGACAGCTCGGTGGCGGCATTGCTGCGCAGGTAACGGTAGCCCAGTTCCACCGAGGTGTTGTCGGTGACCTGCTGCAGCACGCCGGCTTGCAGGCCGACCGCGTAGCCGTAGTCAGTATCGCGGCTGTAGCCAGACGAAGTCTGGGTCAGCTTGGTCATGCCCAGGCTGCCGCCGCCGAAGAGCTTGGTGGTGTCGGTGATCGGCAGGAACACATCGTAGCTGCCGAGCAGGTTTTCCTGGCGCAACTTGACGCCGCTGTGATCACCCGAAACGTTGTCGTAGGTCAGGTAGTAGCGGCCTTGATCGTTGATCTGGCCGACACGCAGGCCCCAGGTGCTGTCTTTGCCGATGATGCCGTCGGCGTTGAGGTTATCGGTGTTGCGTTGCAGCAGGCCGGACTTGCGGACTTTGTCGCTGGTCTGACCGTAGGTCAGGCTGGCGAAGTTATCGTCGGCCTGGGCGGTGGCGGCAACGCCAGCGGCGCAAACAGCCATGGCGACCATCAGGGTGTTGAGTGCTTTCATGCTTTGTTACTCCAGTTAGGTGCGCTGTTTCGGTCTGGGGACTAGAGTAAGCAGGGCGCCCTGAACCGCTCCTGAACCCCGGCTGAACCTTGGCTGAACGAACCCGATACGGCTGCATCTTTCCTGGAGACCCCCTCATGCGTTCACTGCTTGCCCTGGCCCTGATGTGCAGCGCCGCCTTCGCCCAGGCGGCGGTACAGACCCGCGAGATCCGCTACCAGGACGCCGAAGGCACTGCGCTGATCGGCTACTACGCCTATGACGACGCCATCGCGGGCAAGCGCCCCGGTGTCGTCGTGGTGCATGAATGGTGGGGGCTGAACGACTACGCCAAGCGCCGTGCCCGCGACCTCGCGGCGCTGGGCTACAACGCACTGGCCATCGACATGTATGGCGACGGCAAGCACACCGAGCACCCGCAGGACGCCCAGGCATTCATGGCCGCCGCGCTGAAGGATCCAGCGGCAGCGGCGCAACGCTTCGACGCCGGGCTCGAGCTGCTCAAGCTGCAACCCAACACCAACAAGCACCAGTTGGGCGCCATCGGCTACTGCTTCGGTGGCAAGGTGGTACTCGACGCCGCACGCCGGGGCGAGAAGCTCGATGGCGTAGTGAGTTTCCATGGCGCGCTGGTCACCCAGACCCCGGCCAAGCCCGGAGTGGTGAGGGCGAAGATCCTGGTCGAACATGGCGAGGCCGACAGCATGGTCACGCCCGAACAGGTCGAGGCCTTCAAGAAGGAGATGAAGGATGCCGGAGCAGACATGCAGTTCGTCGGCATTCCCGGGGCCAAGCATGGCTTTACCAACCCCGATGCGGACCGCTTGAGCCATGGCGCGCATGGCGGGCCGGATATCGGCTATGACAAGGCGGCAGATGAAAGCTCCTGGAAGGACATGCAGGCGTTCTTCAAGCAGGCGTTCAAGTAAGGGCCCAAGCCCCCGCGAATTCTCTGCGTACTTGTAGGAGCGGGCTTGTCCCGCGATCGGGCGCACAGCGGCCGTAAAACTGACACAGAGGTTTTTCAGGAAGACTTCAGTCGCTTGGTTGCACGGCCGCTGCGCGCCCGATCGCGGGACAAGCCCGCTCCTACAGGAATCGCGTCAGTTGCGGATTTGCATTGGCCTTGCCCGCGAAACGGCCGGAACTGGCACAATACCGCCCATGGACAGACTCCCCACCTGCTGCACCCCACTCCAGCATCACTGGCCCCTGCCCCAGCCCCTTCCCGGCGCGGTGCTGGTCAGTTGCGCCTTCGATCCCAAGCGCCTGGCCGCCGACGATTTCCAGCGCGCCGGCATCGCACAGAGCCCCAGCCTGCAGCGCTCGGTGGCCAAGCGTCAGGCCGAGTACCTGGCCGGCCGAGTCTGTGCCCGTGAGGCGCTGCAACGCCTGGACGGCCGCGACTATGTTCCGGGCAGTCACGAAGACCGCTCACCGGTCTGGCCCGCCGGCATCCGAGGTTCGATCACCCATGGCCAGGGCTGGGCCGCTGCCGTCGTCGCCCACGAAGGTGCCTGCAACGGTATCGGCCTTGACCAGGAGAGCCTGCTTGACGACGAACGCGCCGAGCGCCTGGCGGGGGAGATCCTCACCGCCGACGAGCTGCAGCGTCTGGACCGCTCAATGATCGGCCTGGGTGTGACCCTGACCTTCTCGCTCAAGGAAAGCCTGTTCAAGGCCCTCTACCCCCTGACCCTCAAGCGCTTCTATTTCGAACACGCCGAAGTGCTGGAGTGGGACGCCACAGGCCACGCACGCCTGCGCCTGCTCACCGAGCTGTCGAGCGAGTGGCACCACGGCCGCGAACTGGATGGCCAGTTCTGCCTGCAGGACGGCCACCTGCTCAGCATGGTCAGCGCCTGAGCCTCACCCCGGCGCCTGCTGTCGTGGCCAGTTCAGGCTGAAGCAGGCGCCACCCAGCGCCTCGCTGCGCCCCACCTGCGCCCGCCCACCGTGCCAGTAGATGATCCGCCGCACGATCGACAGGCCCAGGCCATGCCCTCCCGAGGCACGGGTACGGCTGTCATCCAGGCGGGTGAAGGGGGTGAAGATGCGGTCCCAAACGCCTTCGGGAATCCCTGGGCCGTCGTCCTCCACTTCGATGCGGCAACGTTGCTGGCCAAGCTGAAAGCTCAGGCGCACCTCGGACTCGGCATGGCGCATGGCATTGCTCACCAGGTTCTGCAACGCCCGATGCAGGTAGCGCGGTTCGGCCTCGACCCAGGCCTGATGGTCTTCCCCCAGCTGGCAGGTCCCGCGGGTCACCCGAACATCCGCACGCAGCGGTGCCAGTTCGTCGATCACCCGATCCAGCAGGCTGTCCAGCTCGATGCGCTGGAACTTCAGGGCCGGCGCGCCCTGCTCCAGCCGCGCGTAGGTCAGCATCTCGTCGACCAGTCGGTCCAGATCCTGGATATCGCTGTCCATGCCCGCCAGGTGCTTGCTCCGCGCCTGCTCGGTGCTGGCGCTCTCGATCATCTCAAGGCCGAAGCGCAAGCGCGCCACCGGTGTGCGCAACTCGTGGGACACCGCCCGCACCAGCTCACGCTGCATGCTCAGCGAGCGCTGCAAGTGCTCGGCCATGCCATTGAACGCCGCTGCCAGGCGCCCGACCGAGTCCGCATCACCGGCCGGCACGCGGGTTTCCAGGCTGCCCTGGGCGATGCGCGAGGCCGCCATCTCCAACCCCGAAACACGGCGCTCGAGCTGGCGCACCAACAGGTACACCACCAACCCGATCAGGCACAGGCCGAGAAAGGCGATCAGGATCAACAGCTGCGGCGGATAAGGATTGAGCTGATACAGCGGGCCGATTTCCAGCACCCACGGCGAGCCGGACAAACCGGCAAACACGCGGATCGAGTCACCATCGCGGCCCAGCGCCATCACCGTGTCGCCTTCCTCGACCCGGCGCCGCTGGTCGTCGTCCAGCCCTACCCGCTCGATCCGCTGCAGGGCGATGTCGAAACCGAACCCCTTGCTCTGCCTGATCTGCGCCAACCGCTGCTGCTGCTCGGTCACCGGGTAGCGCACCAGCTCGTCGGCCAGCAGATAAAGGGTGGCACGGGCCAACTGCTCGCTGACCTGCTTGACCTGCGCGACCAGCACCACATCCTCGTGCGCCACCTGGCGCAAGACCTTGGCCGCATGCGGACCGGTCTTCTCCACCACCACCAGGCCACGCGCCAGACGGCTGCGCTGCCCGGCATCGAGGGTCTGCATCGACAGCGGCGCCAGGTCCAGCGGCACCCCGAGCAAGCGCTCCCAGATCACCAGCGACCGCTTGCGCTCGACCTCGTTCTGCAGCGCCAGGTTGTCCGCCATCAGGCTGAAGGTGCC
Source organism: Pseudomonas sp. SYWMCR5 (assembly GCF_057197165.1). NCBI lineage: Bacteria > Pseudomonadati > Pseudomonadota > Gammaproteobacteria > Pseudomonadales > Pseudomonadaceae > Pseudomonas > Pseudomonas sp. SYWMCR5. The sequence goes on along the minus strand of NZ_JBXUNH010000010.1, from coordinate 26,453 downwards.
TTGCGCCAGGCCCTCACGATGCTGGCCTGCGCGCACCTCGTTGACCAGGTGCAGGCTCAGCACGCCGAGCACGGCGACCAGCACCAGCACCGCGAGCATGCCGCCATAGATGCGCAGGAAGATCGAATTCATGGGCTGGCATCGCCGACGAACAGGTAGCCCTTGCTGCGCAGGGTCTTGATCAGCCGCGGGTGGATCGGGTCGTCACCGATCTTGGGGCGAATCTTGGAGATGCGCACATCGATGGAGCGATCCTGGCCGTCGTAACCCACCCCGCGCAACGAGGTGGAGATCTGCTCGCGCGACAGCACCCGCCCGGCGTTGCTGGCCAGCAACCAGAGCAGGTCGAACTCGGCGCCGGTCAGGTCGATCGGCTGCTCGCCCAGCCAGGCCTCGCGCAGGCGGTTGTCGATGCGCAGCGGGCCGAAGCTCAGGTCATGGCCCTTGCCCTGCGGCGCCTCGCTGCGCCGCAGCAGGGCGTTGATGCGCGCCAGCAACAGGCGTGGGCGCACCGGTTTGCAGATATAGTCGTCAGCACCCAGGTCCAGCCCCTGGATCTGGTCGAGTTCATCGCTGCGCGCGGTGAGCATGAGAATGGGGTTGGGGAACTGCCCGCGCACCCGCCGGCAGATGCTCAGGCCATCCTCGCCGGGGAGCATCAGGTCGAGGATCACCAGATCAGGCTGGCTGTCGATGATGCGCCGCACCGCCCGCCCGCCATCGCCCTCGACCGCCACCTCGAAGCCGTTGGCCTGCAGGTATTCGGCGGTGAGATCGGCCAGGCGCTGGTCGTCCTCGACGATCAGGATACGGTTGTTGGGCTGGTCCATCGCCGGTCACCTCTGTTCATGATCTTGTTGGCGGTGCGCTATCGTGGGGGCAGGCTTGCCCCGCGACGGGGCAACTGCCGCCCTTCACCAAAGGGCAACATATCCCTCGGATACTACGTCCCGCCCCAGGCACTGCCAACCACGCGAAAAATTCTGTCACAGGCCTGAAACCGGCAAAAACCTCTTGCGACAAGGCCTACAGCGAATACCCACCTTTCACACACAAAGTACCCACAAGTTATCCACAGCGGCTCGCCTTGCAAAGACCCCAATACCGCATTATCTTGTATCCCCATTGCAGCGAACCACTACATGTTGTGGCTTCGACCCAAATCACAAACACAAGTCCAGGCAGAAACTCAAGCGATTTTTCTGCCGGAACTTACAGTGATTTCAGCAGCCAAACCGCTCCTGCGGAGGCGCGACCGAGGCAAGCCCTCCAGGGCCTTGTTCGGGTATGGGTGTTGCAGGCATCGCCTGACACCCGACAGCAACAGTTTTTGGGCGTGGCCCAGAATCTTTGACTTCGGCCAGGGAGCGGCAAGTGATTGCCCCTTATTCCTGAGTCTGTCCCGAAGTCGGTAAGCCCGAGCGGGCGGATGCACGTGCGCGTGGCATCCCCCGCCCGGGCCGGTCGAACTGATGGATGGAACGGTGGGCGCCCACAAGGCGCCCGAACAATATAGAAACTGTGGAGACACCCATGCAAACCGACACAACTCGCGAGAACCCGCAGGCCAAGGCGCCGCAGGCCGCCGATTCGAACCAGGATCTGGCTGCGACCGCTCCGGGCCAGCTGCGCGTGATCAAGCGCAACGGCACTGTCGTCCCCTACACCGACGACAAGATCACCGTTGCCATCACCAAGGCGTTTCTTGCAGTTGAAGGTGGCACCGCCGCCGCCTCGTCGCGCATCCACGACACCGTCGCGCGCCTGACCGAGCAGGTCACTGCCACGTTCAAGCGCCGCATGCCGTCGGGTGGCACCATCCACATCGAAGAGATCCAGGATCAGGTCGAACTGGCCCTGATGCGCGCCGGCGAGCAGAAAGTCGCCCGCGACTACGTGATCTACCGCGACCAGCGCGCTAAAGAGCGCGCCACCCGCGCCCACACCGACGCCGTGGTCGAGCCGCACCCAAGCATTCGCATCACCCTGGCCGACGGCAGCCTGGCGCCGCTGGACATGGCACGCCTGAACACCATCATCAGCGAAGCCTGCGAAGGCCTGGCAGAAGTCGATAGCGACCTGATCCAGCGCGACACCCTGAAGAACCTCTACGACGGCGTGGCCATCAAGGACGTCAACACCGCCCTGGTGATGACCGCCCGTACCCTGGTCGAGCGCGAGCCGAACTACTCGTTCGTCACCGCCCGCCTGCTGATGGACACCCTGCGTGCCGAAGGCCTGGGCTTCCTGGGCGTGGCCGACAGCGCCACCCACCACGAAATGGCCGAGCTGTACGCCAAGGCCCTGCCGGCCTATGTCGAGAAAGGCGTCGAGTTCGAGCTGCTCGACCCTGCACTGAAAGGCTACGACCTGGAGCGCCTGGGCAAGGCCATCAATCACGAGCGTGACCAGCAGTTCACCTACCTGGGCCTGCAGACCCTCTACGACCGTTACTTCATCCACAAGGATGGCGTGCGCTTCGAACTGCCGCAGGTGTTCTTCATGCGCGTCGCCATGGGCCTGGCGCTGCAGGAGAAAGACCGCGAAGCCCGTGCGATCGAGTTCTACAACCTGTTGTCGTCGTTCGACTACATGGCCTCGACCCCGACCCTGTTCAACGCCGGCACCCTGCGTCCGCAGCTGTCCAGCTGCTACCTGACCACCGTTCCGGACGACCTGTCGGGCATCTACAAGGCCATCCACGACAACGCCATGCTGTCCAAGTTCGCTGGCGGCCTGGGCAACGACTGGACCCCGGTACGCGCCCTGGGCTCGTACATCAAGGGCACCAACGGCAAGTCGCAAGGCGTCGTGCCGTTCCTGAAAGTGGTCAACGACACCGCCGTTGCGGTCAACCAGGGCGGCAAGCGCAAGGGCGCGGTCTGCGCCTACCTGGAAACCTGGCACCTGGACATCGAGGAATTCCTCGAGCTGCGCAAGAACACCGGTGACGACCGTCGCCGTACCCACGACATGAACACCGCCAACTGGATCCCGGACCTGTTCATGAAGCGCGTCTTCGACGACGGCAAGTGGACCCTGTTCTCGCCAAGCGAAGTGCCTGATCTGCACGACCTGACCGGCAAGGCCTTCGAAGAGCGCTACGAGTACTACGAAGCCCTGACCGAGTACAACAAGATCAAGGTATTCAAGACCATCCAGGCCAAAGACCTGTGGCGCAAGATGCTGTCGATGCTGTTCGAGACCGGCCACCCATGGCTGACCTTCAAGGACCCGTGCAACCTGCGTTCGCCGCAGCAGCACGTGGGCGTGGTGCACAGCTCGAACCTGTGCACCGAGATCACCCTGAACACCAACGCCGACGAAATCGCCGTGTGCAACCTGGGTTCGATCAACCTGCCGAACCACATCGTCGATGGCAAGCTGGACACCGCGAAACTGGCGCGTACCGTCAAGACCGCCGTGCGCATGCTCGACAACGTGATCGACATCAACTACTACTCGGTGCCACAGGCGCAGAACTCGAACTTCAAGCACCGCCCGGTCGGCCTGGGGATCATGGGCTTCCAGGACGCGCTGTACCTGCAGCACATCCCGTACGGCTCGGACGCAGCCGTCGAGTTCGCCGACAAGTCGATGGAAGCGGTCAGCTACTACGCCATCCAGGCCTCGTGCGACCTGGCCGATGAGCGCGGCTCCTACGAGACCTTCCAGGGTTCGCTGTGGTCCAAGGGCATCCTGCCGCTGGATTCGCAACAGATCCTGATCGAAGCCCGTGGCGCCAAGTACATCGACGTCAACCTGGAAGAGTCGCTGGACTGGGCTCCGGTGCGCGAGCGTGTGCAGAAAGGCATCCGCAACTCGAACATCATGGCTATCGCGCCGACCGCAACCATCGCCAACATCACCGGCGTGTCGCAGTCGATCGAGCCGACGTACCAGAACCTGTACGTCAAATCGAACCTGTCGGGCGAGTTCACCGTGATCAACCCGTACCTGGTCCGCGACCTGAAGGCCCGCGGCCTGTGGGACTCGGTCATGATCAACGACCTGAAGTACTACGACGGTTCGGTGCAGCAGATCGAGCGTATCCCGCAAGAGCTGAAGGACCTGTACGCCACCGCGTTCGAAGTCGACACCAAGTGGATCGTCGATGCCGCCTCGCGTCGCCAGAAGTGGATCGACCAGGCCCAGTCGCTGAACCTGTACATCGCCGGCGCTTCGGGCAAGAAGCTGGACGTGACCTACCGCATGGCCTGGTACCGTGGTCTGAAGACCACCTACTACCTCCGTGCACTGGCCGCGACCAGCACCGAGAAGTCGACCATCAACACCGGCAAGCTCAACGCCGTCTCCAGCGGCGGCGACAGCGCCCCGGTCCAGGCCGCGGGCCCAGCCCCGGTACCGAAGGCCTGCGCCATCGACGAGCCGGATTGCGAAGCCTGCCAGTAAGGCTTGGCTGAGGCTTCCCCCGGGAAGCCTCAATTTTCTGTGCAACAGCACAGCACCCTGTAGGAGCGGGCTTGCCCGCGAAGAGGCCACCACCTCTCCCGCAGACAGACATAAAAAGCCGCCGCCCAGTGCCGCGGCCAGCCCTCAAAGGGCGCTTCCGATTTGCGTGCACCGCACCGCAACCAAGATCCACCGGCCATACTCCATAGATGGCCCTCAAGCAGGAGAACCTCACCATGCTGAGCTGGGACGAATTCGATAAGGAAGACGGCGAAGTCGCCGCCAAAACCAACACCCCTGCGCAGGCCAACGCCGCCGCGACCCTCGACAAGCTCGACAGCGCCGGCGGTGCCGCCGCCCTGGAAGCTCGCGCCGCCACCGCCAACGACTCCGACGCGGTCAAGCGCGCCAAGGCCGCGCTGGACGCCCTCGACGTCGCCGAAGGCCTGGCCGAACTCGAAGGCTCCTCGGCCCGCGTCGCGGTCGACGAGAAGCGCATGATCAACTGCCGCGCCGACCTCAACCAGCTCGTGCCTTTCAAGTACGACTGGGCCTGGCAGAAGTACCTCGACGGCTGCGCCAACCACTGGATGCCGCAAGAGGTCAACATGACCGCCGACATCGCCCTGTGGAAGAGCATGGACGGCCTGACCGAAGACGAGCGCCGCATCGTGATGCGCAACCTCGGCTTCTTCTCCACCGCCGACTCGCTGGTTGCCAACAACCTGGCCCTGGCCGTGTACCGCCTGATCACCAACCCCGAGTGCCGCCAGTACATCCTGCGCCAGGCCTTCGAGGAGGCGATCCACACCCACGCCTACCAGTACTGCATCGAGTCGCTGGGCATGGATGAAGGCGAGATCTTCAACATGTACCACGAGATCCCGTCGGTCGCGAAGAAAGCCGCCTGGGGCCTGAAGTACACCCGCGCGATCTCGGATCCGGAGTTCAACACCGGCACCGTCGAAACCGACAAAGAGCTGCTGCGCAACCTGATCGCCTACTACTGCGTACTGGAAGGCATCTTCTTCTACTGCGGCTTCACCCAGATCCTGTCGATGGGCCGCCGCAACAAGATGACCGGCGTTGCCGAGCAGTTCCAGTACATCCTGCGCGACGAGTCGATGCACCTGAACTTCGGTATCGACGTGATCAACCAGATCAAGATCGAGAACCCGCACCTGTGGGATGCGGCGATGAAGGAAGAAGCGACCCAGATGATCCTGCAAGGGACCCAGCTGGAGATCGAATACGCCCGCGACACCATGCCTCGCGGCGTGCTGGGGATGAACGCGGCGATGATGGAGGATTACCTCAAGTTCATCGCCAACCGTCGCCTGACCCAGATTGGTCTGAAGGAAGAGTACCCAGGGACTACCAACCCGTTCCCTTGGATGAGCGAGATCATGGACTTGAAGAAGGAGAAGAACTTCTTTGAGACTCGAGTGATTGAGTATCAGACTGGTGGTGCGTTGAGCTGGGACTAAACGAAAAGGCCGCTCAAAATCAGTAGATCGTGAAACCTTCTCACTAAATGTGAAATGGATTCACCCAAAAGGCTGCCTAAGGGCAGCCTTTTTGTCATCCACAGATCATTGAGCGCCCCCAGCCCCTCAGAAGCTGTAGCAACTCTCTCCAATTGGTAGACTGCTGAAATTTGGTGCCCATGACGCACCTGTCGTGCCTTAAAGGAATTCCTCTTCAATGTCCGCCCTTCAATCCCTGCTCGACACCTACCGATCTGCATCTGTCACCGAACGCGAAAAAGGTACTTACTTCGAAGAGCTGATCTTCGCCTATTTCCGCAACGAAGCGACCTATCGCGACCTCTACGATAAAGTATGGACATATGGCGACTGGGCCAAAGAACAGGGACTGGACGGTCGCGACACCGGCATCGACCTGGTGGCGCGCACCCAGGGGACAGGCGAGTACCACGCCATCCAGTGCAAGTTGTATGCCGAGGACTACCGCGTCCAGAAGAAGGACATTGATAGTTTCTTCACCGCTTCCGGCAAAGCACCGTTCTCGCACCGCATTATCGTCGCTACCACCGACAACTGGAGCAAACACGCCGAGGACGCCTTGCAAGGCCAGCAGCTTCCGATCAACAAGATCGACCTGCAAGCCCTAGAGGACAGCCAGATCGACTGGGCCAAATACCAGCCCAAGCATGCGGTTGCGCTCAAGGCGCGCAAGCAGCTGCGTGATCATCAGCAAACCGCACTGAATGCCGTAGCAGCCGGTCTTAAAGATGCCGAGCGAGGCAAGCTGATCATGGCCTGCGGTACCGGCAAAACCTTCACCAGCTTGAAGATTGCCGAACAGCAGGCCGGCAAGGGCAAGCGTGTGTTGTTCCTGGTGCCCAGTTTGTCGTTGCTGTCGCAGACTCTTACCGAATGGACACAGGAAAGCGAAACTCTGCTCCACAGCTTCGCCGTATGCTCCGACAGCGATGTAGGCAAGAAACGTAAGACTGATGAGGATGCCCCGCAGGTCTTCGCCCACGAACTCCGCTACCCAGCCACCACCAAGGCAGATCGCCTCGCGGCGGAAATGCTCAAGCGTCATGATGCCGAACATATGAGCGTGGTGTTCTCCACCTACCACTCCATCGACGTGATCAGCCGTGCTCAGCATGAGCACGGCCTGGCAGCATTTGACCTGATCATCTGCGACGAAGCCCACCGCACTACTGGCGCGACCTTTGAAGATGATGACGAAAGCACCTTCGTGCGCGTTCACGACGCCGACTACATCCGTGCCACTAAGCGCCTTTACATGACCGCTACGCCGCGCATTTACGGCGACAGCGCCAAGGTCAAAGCCGAGTCCGGAGAAGTCACCCTGTGCTCAATGGATGACGAGGCGCTGTACGGCAAAGAGCTGTTCGTCATCAACTTCTCCGAGGCTGTTCAGCGCGGCCTGCTGACCGACTACAAGGTGCTGGTACTCACCGTCGAAGAGAGCGCCATCAGTCGCCGCCTCCAAGACTTGCTCAAAGACGAAGACAACCAGCTTAAGGTTGACGACGCCGCCAAGATCGTCGGCTGCTGGAAGGCGCTGGCCAAGCAAGGCCTACACGAGCAGCTCATTGGCGATGATGAACCCATGAAGCGTGCTGTGGCCTTCTGCCAGGTCATCTCACCCAACTACAAGGGCACCAAGCACAAGGTCAGCTCAATCAACATCGCCAGCATGTTCCAGTCGGTGGTGGAGGCTTACCAGGACTCCGAAGAGATAGATCAGGACTCGCGCATCATCTGCGAGGCCGAGCACGTCGATGGCGGCATGAATGCCAGCCAGAAGGAAGCCAAACTCAACTGGCTCAAAGACGAGGCCCCGGCCAACACCTGCCGTATTCTCAGCAATGTACGCTGCCTATCTGAAGGTGTGGATGTGCCGGCGCTGGATGCCGTGCTCTTCCTCACCCCGCGCAACTCCCAGGTGGACGTGGTGCAATCCGTAGGCCGGGTGATGCGCAACGCACCGGGCAAGAAGCGCGGCTATGTGGTGCTGCCAGTGGTCATCCCTGCGGGCATGGAGCCTCACGAAGCCCTCAATGACAACCAGACCTACAAGGTGGTCTGGCAGGTGCTTCAGGCGCTGCGTTCGCACGACGACAGCTTTGACGCGATGGTAAACAAGCTCGACCTGATCGGCTCAGACCCGCGCAAGATGGAAGTTATCGCCATTACCGACAAGGCCGACAAAAAGGCCAAGAAAGGCAGCGGCACCAGTAACGACAAAGCTGGAAAAGGCCAGTATGGCATTGGCGAGAAGCGCCAGAAATACGATGCCGAAGGCCAGATGACCCAGCAGGCCGAGCTGACCTACGAAGTGGGTGAAATCGAAAAGGCCATCTACGCCAAAATCGTCGATAAGTGTGGCAACCGCCACCACTGGGAAGACTGGGCTAACGACATTGCCAAGATCGCCCGCACCCACATCGACCGCATCCAGGGCATTCTGGAAAATCCGGCCAACACACAGGAACAGGCCGCCTTTAATGCCTTCGCAGCCGAACTGCGCGACGACCTCAACGACAGCATCAGCGATGGCGAGATCGTCGAAATGCTTGCTCAACACCTGGTAACCAAGCCGGTGTTCGATGCGCTCTTCGAGGAGTACAGCTTTGCCAGCAACAACCCTATGTCCAAGGCCATGCAAGGCGTGCTGAACGCGCTCCACGAGCACCACCTGGCCAAGGAAGCGGACACCCTGGAGAAGTTCTACGCCAGCGTGCGGCAACGCGCAGCCGGCATTGATAATGCCCAGGGCAAGCAGAAGATCATAGTTGAGCTGTACGACAAATTTTTTCGCAACGCCTTCCCCAAGATGACCGAGCGTCTGGGTATCGTCTATACCCCAGTCGAGGTGGTGGACTTCATCCTCTACAGCGTCAACCACCTGCTGCAACAGGAGTTCGGCCAAACCCTGGGCAGCAAGGGCGTCCACATCATCGACCCGTTTACCGGCACCGGCACCTTTATCACCCGTCTACTGCAATCCGGGTTGGTCAAGCCGGAAGAACTGCCGCACAAGTACAAGCACGAGATCCACGCCAACGAGTTGGTGCTGCTGGCGTACTACATTGCTGCCATCAATATTGAAGCGGCCTATCACGGCGAAGTGATTGACGAGTACACCCCATTTGAAGGGATCTGCTTGACCGATACATTCCAGATGTACGAGAAAGACGATCTGGTGGATGCCCTGTTGGAAGACAACAGTGCGCGGCGCAAGCGGCAGAAGGCGCTGGATATTCGGGTCATTGTGGGAAACCCCCCTTATTCGGTTGGCCAGAAAAGCGAGAACGACAACAACGATAACGTTGAGTATCCAACACTCGACGGCCGCATCCGCTCAACCTATGCGGCGCGCTCCAGCGCCACCCTAGCTAAGGGACTGTACGACAGCTATATCCGCGCCATCCGCTGGGCCAGCGACCGTATTGGCAACGCCGGCATCATCGGCTTTGTCACAAACGCAGGTTTTCTGGAGGCCAACACCGCAGACGGCCTGCGCAAGTGCTTGGCCGATGAGTTTTCCAGCCTGTATGTGCTCCATCTGCGCGGCAACCAGCGCACCATTGGTGAAACCTCACGCAAAGAAGGCGGCAAGATTTTTGGTAGCGGCAGCCGCGCCCCCATCGCCATTTCTCTGTTGGTCAAGAACCCCGACGCACAGGCTCACGGCCAAATACACTTCCATGACATTGGGGACTATCTCAGCCGTGAGGAAAAGCTGGAGAAGATTGCGAGTTTTAGCAGTATTGCCGGCATCGAGCAGTGGCAGCAGATCACCCCGGATGAGCATGGCGACTGGCTCCGACAGCGCGACGACAGCTTCAACCAGTTCATCGTATTGGGCGACAAGAAGGGCGATGCGCTCAAGTTGTTCGATAATTTCTCGCAAGGCGTACTTACCGCGCGAGATGCTTGGGCTTACAACGCGAGCCAAATAAAACTGACCACCAACATGACCGGAATGATCGGTTTCTACAACACCGAGGTGACACGCTTCAATGCGGCTCATCCGGCGCTGGATAGCAAAGCTCGGCAGGCAAAGGTGGACGGTTTTGTTGATACCGACCCGACCCGTATCAGTTGGACGCGAGCCCTGAAGCAGGATCTTGGCAAAAACCGCAGCTATGCCTTCAAGGCCAGCTGCCTGATGCCAAGTCTTTATCGCCCATTTACCAAACAGTGGCTGTACTTCGATCGCCGCTTTAACGAAATGGTCTATCAGATACCACGGCTATTCCCCACAGCAGGGTGCCAAAATCTAGTTATTTTGGTGAAGGCTCGTTGGTCAAACGGGCAGATCGCATTGATTACAGATAAACCACCAGCCTTTACGCCTGATGGGGGAGAACAATGCTTTCCTCTTTATCTATACGACGAAGCCGCCCAGACCTCAGACGATGACCTCTTTGCAGAGCCGGTTGAAGGTGGATTGCGCCGTCGCGATGCCATTACCCACGCTGGCCTGACCCACTTCCAGTCAGCCTACCCCGGAGATTCGATCAGCAAGGAAGACCTTTTCTACTACGTCTACGGCATCCTCCATTCTCCGGATTACCGTGAGCGCTTTGCCGACAACCTGAGCAAGGAACTGCCGCGCATTCCAGCAGTGAAGAAAGCCGCCGACTTCTGGGCTTTCAGCAAAGCTGGCCGTGCCCTGGCTGATCTCCACCTGAACTACGAAACCATCGCACCCTACCCACTGACCATCGATTCCAAGGGCACGCTCACCAATGCTGACTATCGCGTGGAGAAGATGAAGCTCGCCAAGAAGGGTGACAAGACCACCGTCATCTACAACCACCGCATCACCCTGAAAGGTATCCCTGAAGCGGCCTGGGATTACGTGGTCAACGGCAAGGCCGCGCTGGACTGGGTGATGGAACGTCAAGCCGTTCGTACCGACAAAGCCAGCGGCATTGTCAACGACGCCAACGACTGGGCAATCGAAACCATGGGCAACCCCAAGTACCCGCTGGAGCTTTTTCAGCGCGTGGTCACCGTGAGCCTCGAAACACAGAAGATCGTCAACGGCCTGCCACTTCTGGATATCTAACCGAGTAGAAACAGGAGCAAGCATTCTCGCCAACGCGAATTCCGCTGATAACCAAACGACCGCTGTATGTTTGCAATGGCGAATGATACAAGCGGTCCGGCGTGGTGCGACATGAACAACCGCGCCTTGGTCTATTAGATAGAGCACTGCATCTCATCAGTGCTCGGTCGGCAAACTTAACTGAATACGGCTGAGGCCTTGGGCTTAGCCTTCTCCCACTCCTTTCGAGCCTTACTTTAGTCCTCCTTGATGCTATCAAACAGGGCTAGCTCGTTAGTCACCACTTCGAGGGTGAGCGGCACATCGTAAAAATCTTCGGAGTGCGAATGTGCGTCGATGTAACGAGACAGTACCGCCAGCCCTTGCCATCCGGCCCACGCGTCGCCCGAAACTCCCGCGCAGCCCCACTCTCGATCAGCGCCACCAAGGTGTCGCTCAACAGCCTTTTCATTTTTTCTGGCCCCAACCGTCCATGCCCTGAGCACTCAGGCTAGTGGTCGACACGTGCCTCAACCTGCTTCATAGCTTCCGGTCGACCAGCGACCGGGGGCGTGGTTGCCAGTCCCGAGTGGGACTGACGCCAGCGCCCCGGTGAAGAGAGAGGCAATTGACCATAACGTCAAATTACACGCAGCACGCGACAGTCGCCCCGCCCTAGTGACGCCATGGTCCGCACAGGCCAGAATGCGCAGACCATCAAGGGGACGCCATGAAATCCGAAACGCTCACCGTGCGCCAGCTTTTCCAAGACCGCCGCCAGTACTGTGTACCGTTCTACCAGCGCGCCTATGTGTGGACGCTGCGCAATCAATGGAATGCCTTGTGGCAGGACATCCAGGAAAAAGCCCAGGCACGGGTATCCGGCCTGAGCATCACACCGCACTTCCTGGGGGCGGTGGTCCTCGAACCCCAAGCCAAAGACGGGCTGATGGGCGTCGACACCCTGCACATCATTGATGGCCAGCAACGGTTGACCACGCTTCAGTACGTGCTGGCCTCGCTCTTGCTCGCGTTACGTGCCACCGGCATTCAGGCCTTTGAGCCCAGCGTGATCGGCTGCATGCAAAACAACAACGAAGAAACCATGCGCAACCCCAAAATGGAGCGCTATAAGCTGTGGCCGACCTTCCGCGACCGCCCTCATTTCATCAAAAGCCTCGGCATCCAGCGTCTGGACGATTTCCGGAGCGAATATCCGGCCCATTTCACGCAGCACGGCAGCCTGCGCAAGCATCATGATCACCCACCTGCACTGGCCGCGATCTGGTTCTTTACCCATGAGTTCATACGCTGGATTCGCTCAGGAAACGACTTGGCCGCCGCCTATGCAGAAAGCCTCATCATGGCGGTGTTGCAAGACCTCAAGCTGGTCAGCATTTCGCTGGAAGCCGAGGATGATGCCCAGGTGATTTTTGAAACGCTCAATGGACGGGGCGCAGAGCTGCATGCCACGGACTTGATCCGCAACTACATTTTCATGCGTGCCGACCAAGATAAAGTCGATGCCCAAGCGCTTTACGACAAGCAGTGGCTACCGTTCGAAGAAGACTACTGGTCGACCAAGCAGCGTCGTGGCCGCCTGAACAAGCCCCGCCTGGAGTGGTTGATCCACGCCACCCTGCAAGCAGAGATGGGCAGTGAGGTTGATCTGTCACGCTTGTACAACGAATACCGGCGCTATGCAGCCGAGGCTCCAGCCAACACCGCAGACCGTCAGTTGGTGACCCTGACCCAATACGCGGAACATTACCGCGAACTGATCAGCACCTCCGGCTCCTCCCTCATTGCTCGTCTTGGGCGTCGTATTGCGGCGTATGATGTCACGACGCTCCACCCGCTGGCCCTGCTGATTTCGACTGCGCAAGTGCCTGAGGCGGACAAAGCCTGCATGTTCAATTGCCTCGTGTCCTACGTGGTACGCCGCGCTGTCTGTGGACTGACGCCCAAAAACTACAACAACATCTTCCTCAGTGCGCTACGTCACCTGACGAAATCAGGGATCTCCAGCGGGGTCCTCGGCGACTATCTGAGTACACTCAACGGAGATGCTTCCCGTTGGCCCGACGATGCCGAATTCCGTAACGCCTGCGTCAGCGCACCGTTGTACCCAGGCCGGCTGGATACCGCGAAAACCCGTTCGCTGCTAACGGAGCTGGAGGGCGGTTTACGACTATCCGTTAAAAGCGAAGAGCCCGAACTGCCAAACCTATCAGCGCTTGATATCGACCATATTTTGCCGCGCAGCTGGCACGCCCACTGGCCGCTGAAAGATGGCAGCGTGGCAGCCGACAGCGACGAGTCGGATATCGAAGTGATTGTGCGCTCTGGCGGCACATTGACGCCCTGGCAGCTCCTGATTCGTGAGCGGCATGAGAGCATCCCAACGCTAGGCAACTTGACGCTGCTGAACCTCAGCGTCAATAGAGCGGCGCAACACTGCGATTTCGCGGCGAAACGCGACAAGCTGCTTGCTAATACCAGCCTGCGTCTCAATGTCCCACTGATTGCTACCTCTGCGTGGGATGAAGCCGCGATTTCAGCCCGAGCCCATGCCCTCGCCACCATAGCACTGACGATCTGGCCCAAATACGAATGATCACCTACCACTCAGAAGCAGCAACACTACTTTGCTGCCGAATGCCGATCCGGTAGTAGCGGCTCTGCTTACGCGAGGCGATCCCTCCGGGGATCGCCCCCGCGATACAGGCCGACCGTGCGACGAACCGGAGCCTCACCCGAGATGCCGTTTGCTGGCGCCGCTCAGTGAGTGCCTGGCGCGCGCCGCCGTTCAGCACAGCGGAGAGGTCTATTCACGCTCCAGACTACGAGCATCGGCGGTGACCGCCTCCACAACCCCCGCCAGCTCCCGCACCAGGTCAGGCTCGAAACGCTCCAAGTAAGCGGCGATAGTCTGATTGCGCAGCATGCGAGACACATAGCCTTTGGCAACCACGAGTACCAACATGGTTTCGCCAAGGGTGTCTTCAACCAACCGGTAGTCGTGGTAGAGCTTTTCCATTTCTCGCTCCATGCGTGCAATATCTTCAGCAGTCACGCCCTCACTGACTTTCTTTGCCTCAACCAGCTGTTCAGGACGCGTTGCGGCCAATACCATTTCGGCGTAGCGACCAGTAAAGCAGTTGGCCGAAATCATCATCTCGACTAATTCGATCTGGCGCATCGGCTTCATCTTACGCAGCACGCGAAAGACCGCCTGACTGACCATTCGCGTTTTCAGCATCTCAGCGACTTCCGGCGCAATCCCCCGCAGCAAATGCTGGCGCTCGCGGATGCGTCCAACGTTGACGCTCAAGACTTCGGCAATCCGCTCGGCGGTCGTTCCTTTGCGAATCGCCTCCAGAATCATCTTGTGCTCTTGAATCGGGGTAAGTCGGTTGACCTGCCGGTTGTAGGTAAAACCTTCGTCATCTGTCGCCAACAGGCACAACGCGTCTTCCGCCCCCAACTGTACGAGCGCAGCTAGCCGCAAATGACCATCCAACAGTAGATAACGGGGCTCCCCTCCCGTCCCGTGAACCGGCTCGGGATGCACCGCGAGCGGCTCGACCACGCCCAACTCCCGGATGGAGGCCAAAATCGCCGCATATTTGACGGACGTCAGCATATCGTGGGTGACTTGGCGAGAGGGCAAGATCAGAGGTAAGCGGACGGTAATCAAATCGGGCTCAAAGGCACGCTTGACGACAGTCATGGGTCCCCCTGAATACGCTCGGCCAATACCTGCGGCATATCATCAATACCTTCACTGCGTAACATTGACCGGAAAAATTCATCGGCCAACAACCGACGCAATGCGGTCACGACGAAGAGCAATCGTTGCTCACCGATGTCCGCCTTCTTCACCATCAGGCGCTGACGGCGCACCTCACTCTGATAGGCAGTCAGCAGCTGGCGAGGAGTGGTCATGCGCTCGCCTCCATGCTGCCTACCATAGCCCTTGCCAAGAACGCGTCTTCGGTCGATCAGACGGCGCACCTTGATGAGTTCATCTCCTTTCAACAATCCACTTTCATAGGCTTCGACCATGGCGGCCTGGACCTGGCCATCGTCAGACCGTGCCACATGGATCGCGACTTTAATCGGTAGCCAGCCCTTTTCGACGGCAGCGATCAGGCGCTCCTCTCCTTGCCGCAACAGGATCAGAATGCCGCCAACATAGGCACGGTCCAAGCAGGTTTTCTGGGCAATCTGCCTGATGGAGTAACCACGCTCGTGCAGTACGTTAATCGCCATCAGCAAGTCGCGGTTCGAGTGCTTGCGTCGCGCCAGATTCTCTACCAGGCTGATGAGATAGCGGTCCGCCTCAGCCGCCGTCACCACGACCGCCGGTATGGCCGACTCCCCCAGGACCTTGAAGGCTTCGAAGCGCCCCTGCCCACAGATCAGGTCGAAACTCGAACCGTTGCGGGTCACCGTGATCGGTCGTTTCAACCCCAGGCTCGCAATGTTTTCCACCAAGCGTGCAAACACTTGTTGATTGCGACTACGCGGATTGAGCACGCGAATATCCGCGAGTGGGATCTGCGCAATAGGCGCCGCCTGCGCCACATGTAGTGCAAGATGCTCTCCCGATGTGGCCATTACGCAGCGCTCCCCAGGGGTATACGTCGACTCAGGGCCGCCAGGATATCCAAGCTGTCGAACCGGTAGAGTTCCAATTCGCGCGGATTAGTATCTCCCAGACGCAGGTGAGGGGCCGCCAAATCGATCATGGGAAAGAGGTAGTAATCAAGCACCTCCTGCTCACCGGGGAGCATGCGAACCGCGACAGTAAGGTCAGGTAACAAACCGAAATCAAAGCGCAGCTGCCAACGCCTGCGCACTGACTCTGGACATTGACAGCGGCACAGCACCACCGAGATCGAGAACTCATCATTAACCCAAACCAGTTGGGTCTGAGGGTCGACCGAGATGCGTCCACCGACAAGACGAATGCGCTCCTGCGTGTCGACCAAGATCTGCGGATACAGCTCTCGCAGCCGGCGATTGGCCTCCAGAAAGCTGTAGTCCCGTGCGGGTGAATAACCAATCAGGCTGTAGCTGCGTAGCAAACTACCAAAGCGTTGGCGATAACAACTGCTGGAGGGGCAATCCTCTTGCTCATCAATGATCAAACCAGACAGACAACCTCGCTCCGCAAATAGTTGCTTTAGCGTGGCCAGCATTTGCTCATCAGTCCAGTGCCGTGACCGCGCACGGATGATGGCCTGCGCCGCGAGAAACAAGGCGTGGTCGACCACTGAGGAGAAGGCACCGTCGGCCCGCACCAACTGATCAACTGGATTAGGTGTACGGGGCTGTTTCAACTTGCCAGACGTGCGATTCCAGACGTTGTTACCGATGTACTTTTCGTTGATCAGGACCTGATGCACTACACCCCGTGTCCACGGCCGTTGGAAGTCTGTTAGCAGGCCACGCCGATTCAGTTGCGTTGCAATTTCAGCTTCGGTTCGACCTTCCCTTACAAAGGCCTGGTAAATGTCTTGAACGACCTGTTGCTCGGACTCCGGACCTGGCGTAAGGATCACCCGATCCGTCTGAAGGCTTTTGTACTCTCCCCGACCCAAGATTGCTTTAGGCTGCCCAGTCTGATCGATAAGTTGACGACGCAATCCATAGCCAGCCGGGCCTCCTTGTCGGTAGCCCAACTCGATCAGGCGCGACTGCCCCGCAAATACCTTGACGGACAGCTCACGGCTGTACTCACCGGCCATCATGCGCTTAACACTCTTGATGATGCTGGAGACCGGTGAGCCATCGTTAACGAACTGTTCGGCGCAGTATTCGACCCTGACACCCGCCTGCCGACATCGAACTTCGTAGCTGGCGCTCACATCAGGGTCCTGAAAGCGCCCCCAGCGACTTACGTCATAGACCAGAACCACAGAGAACTCGGACTGACCCGCGTCAACGTCTCGAAGTAGCTGCTGAAGAGCTTCCCGACCATCCAGGCTCAAGCCACTTTTCCCTGCATCGGTGTACACCCGGACGATCTCCAGCTCATGCGCTGCGGCATAAACGCGGATCGCATCCAGCTGGTTCTCAGTGGAGTACTGCTGGTGTTCCGTCGACATGCGGACATAGGCAGCGGCTCTATTGCTGCCCTCTGCCAGGGATAGCTGTGCTCGTCTCATTTGTTGATCGATGCCCCCTCAGCAGCTTGTGGTCTACACCCATGCCAAGCCGTAGACCTCACCACGCCTACCGGTCTTCGTCAGATACGCCACAAACGAATATAAAGAGGAGACACAGAAAAATGATCGCGAAAACGGGCAACCCATTTCCAATCAACGCAGAAATCTACGCCAGCGCCGTAGCCGCAGCCTTACGCACCGAATTGGGCATGTCACATCGCGCAATCAAGACGCTGCGCCATTGGACCGATGCCAGTGAGCGTACCGCTAAGCACTGGCTGGCGGGCAGCCATGGTCCCAGCGGCCTTCATTTGGTTGAATTGATGCGGCATTCAGACCATGCGCTTCAGGCAGTGCTTGAATTGGCACAGCGGAACTCGTCCGTGGCAGTCGTCTGGCTTCCCGCTTTGCGCGAGCGCTTACTTGACGTCGCGGACATGATCGAGGCTTGCCTGGGTCCAGGCAGCGCTCACTGACGGACCTTTGCGGAGGCCCACTCCGATCACGCAAGTGGGACACAATAGGATTACGGTGAGAGGCCCTTAGCTGGCAGGCCGTCTTGTCGCCCCCCAAAGGACAACGGTTCAAGTTGGCTCATGGCGGCACACCATGCGCCAACTGCCCAAGCAGCCTCAAGATCTCTTCGCGGCCTGCTTCACTTTGAACAAGGTCTTTGGGACATTGCCCAGCAAGACCGATGACAGGCGATGAGAACCAACGCGAAGCGCACGATGGATCGTGACTGAAGAACGCCATAACCTGATGAATGACTCCTACCATGGCCAGAACGTCTTCTGGGCACTCGGTCGTAGGCATTACCAGCGCAGCCAACTGAGGCCAGAGGGCCATTGCGACGCGAGTAGTGCAGCGCAGGCAAAGCTTTAACACCCCCTCCCCCTGCGCCGGGCGGGCAACAATAGCCCAAGTGCTGCTGAGGTCTTCGGTCAGGAGAACACAGCCACAACCGGCACAAGATGGACTTGGATTACTCATTTCGCACCGCCAAGGCTGTCTGGCAGCGAGCACAGAGTTTCCAAACGCGCCTCGCGCTTACCAGACGCTGCGGCCCAGGCTTCCCACAGCGTTGGCAGATCGCGTCGGTCACGTATTCCACTGCCATGGCTAAGGTCTGTATGTGCAGTGGCGCGAATGGTTCCTCAATCCTCAGGTAACCATCCATGGGCTTTACAAGGGTGAGCTTGAAGTCGTAATCAAGTGCAGCAAGCTGTAAAGCATTGGCGAAACGTTGCCAGCCAGCAAAATCGGGACCGAGGTCTAGGTCCAGAGCCTTGATCTGCTGCGTCCAATCCTTCCCCTGCATTTGCTTCACCTGTTTCCCGATCGTAAACCTGATCTTCTTGTAAACTTGGTAGGTTTACGAAAAATCTAGCTTTACGATCTAGCTATTAATGACGAGTAGAGTTCTGATCCAGGTGCCACAATGTCAGCACCCGATATAATCCCTGGGCGGAGGATAACTTTCTCTTCAGCTTACCCTTGGTGCATTCGCCAATGGGATAAATCCGCACACAGGTCCCTAACAACAGCGTCAACTGCAAACTCAGTTGCACCACTTCACGTCTATACCTGAACGAAATCAGCTCCACCCCGCGCTCTGGAAAATCGGGGAGATCATGGGGCTGAACCAGCAAAATTTCAGGATCCCGAATCGTCAGCTTACGAATATCGGAGCAGAACAAAAGGAGGACAATATTTTGACGCGGCATCAACATATTGATTTACCTTGGGAAGAATTTGCCCTTGGTCAGCACTGGAAATTTAGTATACCGAAAGTCCTTGTCAACTTTTGAGGCCCATAGGACTATTAGTTCAAGTTCAATGGCCACTCACCGATTAGCCAAGTCCACGACCACTCCGGCGACCTCCGCATGGTTAGCCTTGGCGGAAACAGTCTTGAACTGGCTTGAGCCGCTCGACACAGCCAGCGTCACCGTCTAAATAGGCCGCCCTACGCCGCATGGGGCGATCCTTAGCCCCCTCCTTGGCGAAAAGTCGATCTACTCTAACGTGAAGCCAGCTATTGACTTTCATGGCAAGCCTTGTTATACTCTGGCGGCATCTAATCGATGCGCGAAGCAAGAATGAAAGCACTTTCCCTCCCCTTGCAATACTTATTACCCTTCCTCAATCGCTGATCAGCGAGCTTTCAGCTTTCTGCTACCCCCTGTCGTTTCGGCAGGAAAAACTTACTTGACCTGTAAGCTTACCGAGTTCCACTAGACATGGCGCCTAGCCACTCGTCAGGCAATGCTCCGTGATTTCTATAAAATAATAATAGGAAAATATAGATATAACTTTTCAACCCCTTGATTAATCCGATTTTCTCATCAACCAGTCAATCTAGCAAACGAACCGACCAGGACCGAACCATGATGTTATGACCATCTATCTGACAGCCGTTTGACAAGCTGATGCCTTAGTACCAGCCTAAGTAACGCTACCAATAGGGTATACATCATGAAAAAAATCCGCAGTTCTGGCGGTGGCCTCCCCTCGCCCGAAAGATTGATTGGGCGCAGCAAATATGGGAAACAAACCACGGTCTTTCCCTCTCGAAAGAATGGCTCGCTGATTATCTGTGAAACACGGCTGGAAGCAGACGCCTGCTTTCACTGGGAACAGGATCGGAATGTCATAGCCTACCGAGAACAACCCGAGCGGCTGCACGTGCTGGTAGAGGGCAAGGCTCACACCTACGTGCCAGATTTCGTCGTTCAGTACGCAGATAGGCCCATCCGATTTGTTGAGGTAAAACCCGACAACGTCTTTCAAAAACCGAAGTCCCTTGCCCTCTACCAAGCAGCCAAGCAGCTCGTCGAATCCCGAGGCGCTGACTTCGAACTGCTGACAGAGCGACAAATACGCCGCCAGCCACTCTTGAACAACCTGATCCAGGCCTATAACCAGTCACGGGCCGTTTCGTCACTGGAACTCGACTACCTGCGTGACCGACTTGGCGCCCTGACTCCGCCGTTGCGCATTCGCGAGCTACTGGACCTGCCTTCGCCACCTTCCCCTGGCGCGATAGCTGCGGCGATTTTCAATCAGGACCTGCATCTCGACTGGAGTAAGCCCCTCACCCAAGACACCCGAGTTGACTGGAGATAAGGGCATGGAAAAGCGTCATGAAGTGCGCCTGGGCGCTCGCTACCTGTTCAATGGTGAACTGATGGAAGTAGTTAGCTTTTACAATGGCTACTTTCAGCTACGAGGCGTCAACCACAAGGGAGTGATAAACCTCCTTGACAGTGAAATTGATAAGCGCCTACAACAGGGACAACTGGTCCCTGCTCGCAGTGCCATTTTGAATGAAACTGAAGCACTAAGAATGATCCATCTCGATGCTTCTGAACAACTCAAACTGGACAATATCGCTTACTACATTCGCAAGCTACACGAAAAATTTCATGGTTCACTGCCACGTGAGAGCACTCTCGCTGAGTTGCAGAATCTAGCATCAGAACGCGGCGACCCAAAGCCGCCAAAATACACAAAAATATACAATCTGATGAAACGCTACGTAGAGAGCGGTCAGAATATTTTTGCGCTACTAAAGGCACCGCAGAGTAAATGCCAGCGCGCTAAGAGGCTCGAACCAGAGGCCCTCGACATTATGCAAGACTACATAAAAAATTACTATTTGACGCCAACCCGGCTACCAGCCTCCTGCGTCTACCAACTCATGAGAGGCCATATCGAGGTTTTGAATGAAGACCGAACGACGGATCTAGACATTCCTTCCACAGCGACGTTTTACCGCGCAGTGAATGCTATTCCCACATATGTGGCCGATTGCGCACGCCTGGGAAAAAAAGCAGCTGCCAATAAACATAAGTTTGGCACTAGCATTCACTGTTCACGCCGCCTACTCGCAAGAGTTGAGGCCGATACGCAAGAACTAGATGTTGAGCTGGTCGACGACTTTGGCCTGAATATTGGTAGACCCTATCTGACTATGCTCATAGATACCTACTCGGGAGCACTAATTGGTTGGTCGTTGTCGATGACACCGCCCTGCTACGAGAAGACCGCTAGCGCATTGCGCCATGCACTGACTGAACGAGAGGATGGCTCTCCAGCCGGACTACCTGAGGAGTTGGTCGTTGACAACGGTTCCGAATTCTACAACGCCTCCCTTCTAGCAACTGCCCAACGACTTGGCTTCCAAATAAGGTTTTGCGCACGAGGACAACCTGATCAAAAGCCGTTTATTGAGTCATTTTTCAAGACGCTCAACAAACAGCTGATTCATTGCCTAGAGGGAACAACAAAATCAAACCCAGCAGAAAAAGGTGATTACAACTCCACAACCGAAGCAACGTTCACGTTGGCAAAACTGCGGGATATTTTTGAAGATTGGGTACACAATTATTATCACAAGCGAAGACACGGTCAGCGCAGCCTTCCAACGCTAGAGATGTGGAAGCAAAGCATCGATCCGATTAACCCACCAAAGGTCTTCTCGCCGGAAAACGTTTCTTTTCTGTGCATGGCAAGCTTCCGCTGCACAATTAACAAAGGACGAGTTAGACATAAAAATTTGGCCTGGACCGGACCCGGCCTCTCACACCTCGCAGAGGTGGTTGGAGCGGGCCAATCTGTAGAGGTTTTGTATGACCGCTCTGACCTCGGCACTGCCTATGTACATGCACCGGGAAGCCACGTTTTCTACACAGCTGACGCAGTCACTGATTATCAATATGGCCTATCGATGTACGAGCACGAACTTGTGCAAGAAAAACTCAAGGCTGAGAAAAAAGCGTATGACGAAACTGACGCAAGAAAAGCCCTGCTCAGAATTCACACAGAAATCAGCAACGGAAAAACACGGAGCGAACGACGCAAACGTCAGCAATTGCAAGACGCGCTAATCCAACAGCGCTCTCTTGATATTACCCACGAATTCCCTCCAGACCATGATCACGAGCTAGAGCCCCAGGAAACTGACAATGCCCTTATCAAACAAGACATCCGAGGTAACGAAGTCGATGACTCCGAGGAAGACGACTATCAAACCATTCAACTACCCAGGAATAAACCATGACCAAAACTATTACCGACAAACTATCGCAGTTCGCAGAGTGCATTGTCAGCCACCCTGAGTACACCCAAGCGCTTGATTGCATTTATCGTAGCGTAGAAACCACTCAGGTGCGCGGTGAGCCAGCCTCTGCGCTCATCGTTGGAGAGCCTGGTACAGGGAAGTCTACTGTTTGCAAGGTTGCGATGAGCCGTTTCGGTGCAAGAAGCGTCGTTACCGATGAGCATGGAACCAGAGAGATTGTGCCGGCATTCTACTGTTCGCTCAATGCTGGAGCAACCATAAAAACGCTGACTGTTAGCATGCTTGAAAAGCTGGGATCCACCAATACCTCAGGTAATAACTCGACACTTTTTAACCGTCTTGTTGTTTTGCTAGAAACTTGCCAAACACAACTGATAGTCCTTGACGAATTCGATAATCTGCTCAGAAAAGGTGCTGAAAAATCAAGGGAGCAGGTCTGCGACTGGGTTCGCACTCTTTTGAACGAAACCCTCGTCCCTATAGCTATTGTTGGCATACCACGTTGCGAGGAGATCATCAATGCCCACCCGCAACTTTCTCGACGCTATCCTTATCGTCACCAAATGACCGAATTTACCTATTCGACGCTAGATCCAAAATCGGTATTCAGCAAAACCCTCCGTGCACTGGGAAACACCCTGAAAGAGGTTGGCGAGTTCACAAGCTGTATGAACATCTGCGCGGATCAACACCTAAAGGCAATGTACCTGGCCAGCGGCGGAAACATGAATGGGATTAGGCAACTGCTCAGCGATGCCCTTAAAGCCGCTCTCCTACGGGACGATGGATGCTTTACCCATGAAGATCTCGCAAAAGCGGTGGACCTGTCGTTCATCCCAACCGCCAAATGCCCCAATAATCCCTTCCGTTTGCCCCCGGCGTCGCTCGACCGAATCATCGCCGGGAGGATGAGTTAATGAAGCTTTTTTTCCTCGCTCATGGATCTGACGAAGAAAGTCCACGCAATGTCCTGATCCGTACCGCGCTGGCCAATGGGTTCGGCTCAGTCACTGCAATGGCCAGAGCCATGGGCTCCAAGGAGTCTCGACAACCCTTTGCATGGCAAATGCGACACTCGAAACTAGTCACTGAACTCAGCAAAAACACCGCTCTCAATGGGGGGCAATTCCGACGAAGCTTTTATACCCAGAGAGGCCCCACAAGCGAAAGTCCGGTGGAAGTGATGGGACTGCTAGTCCCAGCGGCATCGATCCGTGCCGAAGCCTACTGTTTCTGCCCAGAATGCCTTCGGAACGTTGGTCATCGCGCGATTCAAGACCTCATCTGGCTGGATACCTGCCCCTACCATGAATGTCGATACGAGTTCGCCTGCCCTAACTGCCAGAAGCCGATTCAATGGACCCAGTTGGTGGGTAACCACTGCCGCTGCGGCTTCGATCTCTGCATTAGTCCTACCGCAGCCTCTCAGTCTCAAGCCTCCCATCTGGTTCTGGACTTCTTCAGAAGAGGGGACCAGGATGCACTGGACCGTTTTATGTTTGCACTGCGGGCACTTCGCTATGAAGCACACCCCCAGCGCTTGATGATTCTCGAAATGGCGGCACGCGTCGCCAACTGCGATGAGCAAACATTCAATGAGGTGCTCGCTCTCGCAAGCAAAAAGTACCCCTGTTTGCCGGTTCGAGCACTCATGGCGCCTTGGATGACCGCTACTGACGTATGGATCAGAAATCAAATCTCTCGCTTGCTAATTTCCGAAGTCCCCAAGAACGAGCACATTGGTTCATGCCGTTGTTCAGAGCTACAGCTTTATCAAGATGAACTGCTGAAGGCTTTGAATGTATCTACCAAAAATCTCAAGTCACTGCTGTCACGCAATCTGGTTCAGCGAAAGAAGCAACAAGGAGTACGTTGGATCTATTCTGCGATCAACCTGTGCAAATTGTTGGAAGCACAGCAGCACGCACCAAATACCGTATTCAGTGTTCCAGAGGCTCTTCATAGTGACGACCACAACGACCTCATCACTATTGAGGAGGCCGCAGTCCGGCTCGGAGTATATCCTGAGGCGGCACGCAATGCGCTCTCCAATGGGTTTATACAGCCCCATCTAAAGAAAGGTCCACGTGGTAAAATTTTGATCAATGCGGCATCTGTTGCTCAATTTTCGACCGATTTCATATTCATCGGTCAGCTTGCCGATGAGCTGGCACTTCCTCGCACCACGCTCTCTGCCAAGCTGCTTCACCTCGGAGTGCAGCCAGTATCAGGCCCTTTGATCGACGGTGGCCTAGTAACCATCTATCGGCGCACGGATCTTGGTCAGGAGCTACTCCTAACGCTCCAAGGCTTGGTTCGTTATAAATCGAAGTCTGGCAGAAAAAGAGCCTCTGCTAGCTGCGGCGCCCCTGAGCCAGACGATTCATGCGTCAGTGCTGTCGCCGCGCGTATGCTGCAAGTGTCCCTGCATGATCTTAAGCACCTACACGACCTCGGCCATCTCACGCGTGTGCAGGGAGCAAAACGGAGATTCACGATGAGTTCGGTCCTCAACACCAAAGCCCTGCTGGAGAGAATGCTTACGCTAAAAAGCTGTGCAAGAGAACTATCAATGTCACCGCAAACCTTCTCTCGGCGTTTTGTCCAAAGCGGTTTCGTAGAGCACCTGCGCTTGGGTGCCAAGGTCTTTATACCCCAAAACCGACTAACGCAACTGAAAGAACACCGCCTATCGTTCGTTAGCCTCTGCGAGGCAGATGAGATGCTCGACGGCCCCATCGGATATTCGACCAACCTTGTGAGAATGGGAAAAATCAATCCAATATCGCCAGGGGAGCCAGGATATGTCCCGACTGTCCGCCTACTACATCGCAACGAAGTAAATAGGTTAAAATCGTAGGTCAGACGCCGAGCCATCCGACGATGCCGGGGCATACTTTCCCTTGATAATAGTCATTTCACAAATAAGTGATAAAAAATCGCTAAATTTCACACAATAGTGGAAATTGAATTTCGCTCCAAGCGATAAACTCCTCGCCAGCCCTTGATTTTCCTCAGTGACATTTCTCAGTCCAATGAGAATGAGCGAAGGCTGCCGAGAGGCGGCCTTTTTTATTTTATCGACATGTGATATGGACATTAACATGAACACTATAACGCTAGACATCGACACGACAAAGCTTGAAAGCTCAGCTGCACTCATAGCCGCAGCTGAAACCGAAGACGAATTAGGAAGCGTCCTCCGCTTTCATTTAGTGACCGAAAGCCTTTTATCCTTCTATATAAATGAAAGAAACAAGGGAGAGCTTTCAAAATACGCCAAGGAACCAAACAATTTTGGCGGAAAGCTCGGGTTAGCCACTGCTTTCGGACTTCCAATACCTCTAGCCCGCATTGCTCACCAAATTAATATAATTAGAAACAAGCTTGCGCACGAACCTCAATCATCTATTAACGATGGTGACTTAGGCGAGCTAGTTCGCAATGTCAATCGACTAAAAGAAATCGAACCAGACTTTACTCCAGTTGAAAAACGTTACCTGGAGCTGAGCATTAAAAACCCTGGCGAAAAATTATTATTTGGAAAGCATGGCAATAGAATAGACTTTTTACTAGCCGCCTTTACCTTTTACTCAGTAGCGCCAAAATACTTATTATTAGATATTGCATCTAGACGCGCGTCAGAAAGACCACTATAGATCAATAATTTCAGAAACCTCCTACATATAAAATAATTGAACATTTCAACCCCTGCGTTTAACTTATCTCGCGGCGCCTAAGAAACGCTCCACGTAGCGGTCGATCCGCTCCCGATAGATGCGGCATTTTTTTGCCTGTGGTTTAATCCTGCGCGCAGAAAATACGTGTTATGTCGGGAGCGGACTAATACAAGACCCGTAAGGGGAATACGTCCGGTCCGCTACGTGGGATTTCTTAGCTCCCGACACCTAGCCCTAAGAAAGCTGAAATCACGTAGAGGTAAAGGAAATGCCTATCAAGACGAGCGTTCGCAAGACTTTCGCGTATGCGTCCAGCCTGTTCCACCCCCTCAGGATCCTGGAGGCCAGCCATGACTGACCTCCACTCCCCCACCCTCTTCACCCGCCACAACCGTCACCTCCATACCCTCTGGCTCGAATCCCAAGCCTGGTTCTGTGCCCACGAACTCGGTCGGATGACCGTAAGCGCTCCATGAACCCCACATTCAAAGCGCTTACCTGATCCCCGATGCTGTGCTCCCGATTTCTTTCTGGAGT
>NZ_JBXUNH010000009.1:0-231754 GCF_057197165.1 Pseudomonas sp. SYWMCR5 | reverse complement strand
TGTGAGAGTAGGTCATCGTCAAGATTCATTTCGCAAAACCCCTATCTGCGTGAGCAGGTAGGGGTTTTGTCTTTCTGACTGTCCAATACAGCGACTGAAAAGCCGATCTGGATCGCATCAGCCCCGCGCCAATTCGGCCAGGTGCGCCGTCGCTTCTTCGCTCTTGAGCACCAGTACATCCCCCTCAAGCGAATCAAGCACCACCTCGGCGGTATTGCCGATCAAGGCGCCAGATATCCCCGTGCGCGCCACGGTGCCGACGATGGTGACCACCGCATCGATCTGTTTCTCGGCATAGGGAATCAGTACATCGGCCGGCCCTTCGGCGACATGCAGGCGATCTTCGCTGATATCGAACTCCGCCTGGAATGCCGAGCACGCTTCGCGGTAGCGTTTTTCGATGGTTTCGCTGAGCTGATACACAGGGTCTGACGCCGAGAGCATCGGCGAGGGATGAGCGCTGATGACGTGCAACTCGCCTTTGGCCAGGCTGGCGATCGCATAGCCATGGTCGATGATGCTGGCATGTAGTCGCCGATGATCCCCGTCCTGATTCCCCACATCCACCGCCGCGAGGATCTTGCCGCCGGTCCAGGGCCGTTCGCTTTTGACCATCAGCACGGCGCAGGGGCATTGGCGCAAGAGTTTCCAGTCGCTGGGTGTAAGCAGTGCCTTGCGCAGCGGATTGTCCGGACGATGCTCCTTGATCACCAGTTCGCACCCTTCGGCTTGCTGCACACTGACAATCGACTCGTGCAGCGTGTCATGCCAGGCCTGCTCATGGGTGACATTGTCGTAGCCATCATCATGCAGCTGGCTACTGAGCAGGCTGAGCAAGGCGCTGTGGTCCTGCTTCTTGTCGCACATCAGCAGATGCAGGCGTGCGCCGGTCACCCCGGCGATCAGCTTGGCCCGAGTCAAGGCCCGACTGTGGGCGTGCTCGGGGTCGAGTACGACGAGGATGCTGCGAACGGCTTGCATGGGCATGACTCCCTTGGGATATGAAGACCAATGCCTGACTATAGTCGGCGGTCTGTGTCGCGCCGTTTGACGTGTATCAAGCATAGTCGCTGGCGATCGGCATCGCCCTCGGTATAATCCGCGCTCCTGCGATGTCACCCAGCTGTGAGCCTATGTCCCTGACCCCTGAAATCGACGCCTTCCTTGGCTGCCCTACGCCTGACGCCTGGATCGAAGCGGCGCTCGCCGACCAGGAAACCCTGCTGATCGACCACAAGAACTGCGAGTTCAAGGCCGCCAGCACTGCGCTCAGCCTGATCGCCAAGTACAACACCCATCTGGACTTGATCAACATGATGTCGCGCCTGGCCCGTGAGGAGCTGGTGCACCACGAACAGGTACTGCGCCTGATGAAACGTCGCGGCGTTCCCCTGCGACCTGTTTCGGCAGGACGTTATGCCTCGGGCCTGCGCCGCGTTGTGCGTGCCCACGAGCCGGTCAAGCTGGTCGATACCCTGGTAGTCGGTGCTTTTATCGAAGCGCGCAGCTGTGAGCGTTTCGCGGCGCTGGTGCCGCACCTGGATGAGGAGCTTGGCACCTTCTACCACGGCCTGCTCAAGAGTGAGGCACGTCATTACCAGGGCTACCTGAAACTGGCGCACCACTATGGTGAAGAAGCGGATATCGCGCGGGTGGTGGAGAAGGTGAGGGCAGTGGAGGCTGAGCTGATCAGCTCGCCGGACATGGAGATGCGCTTTCACAGCGGCATCCCGATGGCCCAGCCTGCCTGAGGGCGGCCGGGCCTGTGGAGGTGGGTCAGCTCACTGGCGACGGCCGAGCAGCAAGCCGACCACCAACCCGAATCCTGCGGAGATCGCGACGGTCTGCCACGGGTGGCCACCAATATATTCCTGCGTGGCATCTACCACCGGCTGTGCCTTCTGCCCCAGACGACTGGTGGCCTGGCGAGCCTGGCGCAGCTTCAGGCCGAGCTGGGCGCGCAAGGTATCGGCTTCTTCGCCCACCAGTGAAGCGCTATCGTCGAGAAGCTTTTCGGACTCCTCGATCAAGGCCTGCAGCTCGCTGAACACCTGGTCCTTGATCTGATCGCTATCGGCTGTTGCGGTGGATTTCCTGGCCATGAACACGTCCTCGTAGGTGGATTGACTTGTACAGTGGATAACGGCGTGCGTCGAAAGTTGCAACGGCATACCGGCGGCTCGCCGCTACAGTGTAAGATAGCGCTCATTTTCAAGCGGCAGGAAAGACCATGAGTTTCAATCTGGCCAATAGAGACTTCGCCGAACGTGCACAGATCGAGGCGGAAAAATCACGACTGTTCCAGTTTTGGCAGAACAATCTCGGCAAGGCCAAGGGCGAGGCGGCCCGCATGATCGCCGAGAAGCCTCGACGCAAGGGCAAGTGGGCCGAATGGGTCCGTGCCGAGCTGGAGGGTATGTCGCCTCCGGAGTTCGCCGACATGGTGCGCAGCGAAGTCAACAGGATGATGGCGGCGGCCAGCGCCAACCGTTGATCCTCACCAGCCAGCACGCCCAGGCTGCGGTAAATCGAGCTTGCCTTTATCGGTGAAACGCACCGTGCCCAGCGGCCCACCGGCCAGCTTCCCGCGCAACACATAGGGCAATCCTTGTAGCGACTGGGTCTGGCTCAGGCCGTACGCCTGACGCAGGAACGAAAACGCGGTGATACTCACCGGGACCACGATCACCGCCTCGTCATATCGGCCGATATGCCCACGCTGGTCACTGACACCTGCTGCCAGCGGTTGATCGTTCACCTCCAGGTTCAGTGCAATACCGTTGAAGTCCACCGGCGTCTCGTTGGGGTTCTGCACGCGTATCTTCACGGCCATGCGCAACTCCAGGTCCTGTCCGGGCAGGGGCTCGATGCCTATGACATTGATGTTCAGCGGATCGCGGTTGTGCAGCAGCGCACAGGCATTGAGCGCCAGGGCCAGCAGCAGGGCCAGGCAAAGTCGGGCGGTGTTGCGCAAGCAGATGGTCATCGCAAGGGCCTTGGCTGGAGACGGCCTTTGAGTGTGGCAAATACGTCCCATCGTTGAAACCCTCGCTATCGGCCTGAAGGAAACATCGCGAATCAACTCCATTGGTTTTCATGCTTTTGTCGCGAACCTGAAGCGCCTTAGGCTATCCAACGCTTGGGCGCGATTTTTCGTACCGGAGATGAAGGATGAAACCTACACTGCCTTTCCTGGCCATCAGCCTGCTGCTGTGCCTTCCCGCTCACGCGGCACCCGTGCAGATGCCCTTGCTTGCTGCCAGCGACCGCAATAACCCCTACAACAGCCCAATTCAGCGCGCCAACCCCAACAGCCGCCAAGGCAGTGTGCCAGCGACGCCGCCGGTGCGCGGCCCCTCGACCCAGCCCATTGTGCGGCCACCGACGCTGGACAACCGCGGCATCGGCAACGGTGACAACCTGCGCCGTCAACAACAGACCCCGAACCTGGAACCCACTCGGCCACCGCGCGACTCACAACGTGCGCCCTGAGCCTCTTGATTGGAAGGATCCCTGCATGACGCCACGTATCTGGATGACCACCCTGGTTGCTGCCGCACTGTTCCCGTTATTGGCACAGGCTGCCGACGACAAGCAGTTTGCGAGCGAAGAAGGGCAATTGACCGTCAGTACCGTCGCTGATGGTCTGGCCTACCCGTGGGCTCTGGCATTCCTGCCGGGGGGCAAGGATATGCTGGTCACCGAGCGCACGGGTAACCTGCGCATCGTTGGTGCCGAAGGCAAGGTCGGGCCGCCGCTGTCAGGGGTGCCCAAGGTCTGGGCGCAAGGGCAGGGCGGCCTGCTGGACGTGGTGCTTTCGCCGGAGTTCGCCAAGGATCGCACGGTCTATCTGTCGTATGCCGAGGAAGGCGCGGACGGCAAGGCGGGGACGGCGGTCGGACGTGGCCAGCTGTCGCAGGATCGCGCGCGTCTGGAAAATTTCACCGTGATCTTCCGCCAGCAACCCAAGCTGTCCGAGGGTAACCACTTTGGCTCGCGCCTGGTGTTCGACCGCGAGGGCTATCTGTTCATTGCCTTGGGCGAGAACAATCAGCGCCC
Source organism: Pseudomonas sp. SYWMCR5 (assembly GCF_057197165.1). Classification (NCBI taxonomy): domain Bacteria; kingdom Pseudomonadati; phylum Pseudomonadota; class Gammaproteobacteria; order Pseudomonadales; family Pseudomonadaceae; genus Pseudomonas; species Pseudomonas sp. SYWMCR5. Next base: position 227,695 of record NZ_JBXUNH010000009.1, on the reverse strand, counting down.
CACCGCCCAGGACCTGGACAAGTTACAGGGCAAGCTGGTCCGCATCCTGCCCGATGGCGAGGTGCCCAAGGACAATCCCTTCGTCGGCCAGAAGAATGTGCGCTCGGAAATCTGGTCGTACGGGCACCGCAACCAGCAGGGCGCGGCGCTCAACCCCTGGACAGGCAAGCTCTGGACCCACGAGCACGGCCCGCGCGGCGGCGATGAGATCAACATCCCCGAGGCAGGCAAGAACTACGGTTGGCCGATCGCGACCCATGGCATCAACTACTCGCTGCTGCCGATCCCCGAAGCCAAGGGCAAGCATGTAGAGGGTATGGAAGATCCGCACCATGTGTGGGAGAAGTCCCCAGGCATCAGTGGCATGGCCTTCTACGACAGCCCGACCTTCAAGGCCTGGGATCACAACCTGTTCATCGGTGCGTTGGCCACTCAGGAGCTGATTCGCCTGCAACTCGATGGTGACAAGATCGTCCATGAAGAACGGTTGTTGGGGGAACTCAATGCGCGTATTCGCGATGTGCGGGTGGGGCCGGACGGCTACCTGTACGTGCTGACTGACGCCAAGGACGGGGCGCTGCTGAAGGTGGGCCTGCGCGAGGGTTGATGGCGGATCCGGGAAACCCCCATTACCATGGCGTTTTGCCTGCGATCCAAAGCCATGACGCCCTACGCCCTTTATCAGCAAGCCATCGAGCAGCAAGGCTTTGCCGCCGACCCTGCGCAGGCCGAGGCCGTTGCCGCCCTGCAGCAGTGCTTCGAGGCGCTGGAGCAGGGGCGCGGCGGCCAGGGCGTCTATCTATGGGGGCCGGTCGGGCGCGGCAAGACCTGGTTGATGGATCAGTTCCAGCAGTGCCTTGCGGTTCCTTCCCGGCGACAGCATTTTCATCACTTCATGGCCTGGGTGCACCAACGCCTGTTTCTGCTGGCTGGCACCGCCGATCCACTGCACGCGCTGGCCCGGGAGCTGGCCAGGGATATTCGCGTACTGTGCTTCGATGAGCTGTTTGTCAGCGATATTGGCGACGCGATCATCCTCGGTCGCCTGTTTCAGGTGCTGTTCGACCAGGGCGTGGTCATCGTCGCTACGTCCAACCAGCCGCCCGATCAGCTGTACCTCGACGGGTTCAATCGTGAGCGCTTCTTGCCGGCCATCGCCGCGATCCAGCGGCACATGCAGGTCATCTCCGTGGCCGGCGAGCAGGACCACCGCCTGCACCCTGGCGAACAGCGTCAGCGTTTCTGGATTGCCGAGGCGGGCAAGCCCAGCGCATTGGCCGAGGTATTCCGGCAACTGAGCGCGGATGACCCCGGCACCGACCAGCCGTTGCAGGTCGGTTCGCGGCAGATCCAAGTGATTCGCCGCAGCGAGCAGGTGATCTGGTGCCACTTCGCCGACCTGTGCGAGCAACCGCTGGCGGCGACTGAGTTCATGGCCCTGTGCGACCGCTATACGGCCATCCTGCTGGAGGGGCTGCCTGCACTGGGCGGGGTGCAACGTGCCGGGCGCATCGCCCGCGGAACCGAGGACGGCGCCCAGCGTGTAGTGGCCGGCGATCGCCAGCTACCGGCGCTGTCGCCCCGCGATGACAGTGTGCGGCGCTTCATCGCGTTGGTCGACGAATGCTACGACCGTCGGGTCGCCTTGTACCTGGAAGCCGAGGTCGCGCTCGAAGCGCTCTACACTCAAGGGTATCTGGCGTTCCCGTTCAGGCGGACCCTGAGCCGGCTGCGGGAGATGCAACTGCAACGCTTCGCCTGAAGGAGTCGACCATGGAGCTGCTGTCGCACCATCTGCTGACCCAGGCCTACAACAACGGCTGGGCCAACCATCGCCTGTACAAGGCATGCCTGCAACTGACCCACGACGAGTTCGTCGCCCCCCGTTGCAGCTTCTTTCCTTCGATCAAGGCCACGCTCAATCACCTGCTGACGGTGGACTGGTTCTACCTCAATGCCCTGGAGTGCGAGCAGCGCGGCGAAGCCCCCGAGGCCGATGGCGAGCGCTTCTTCGAGCCTGAGCAGCCGTTTGCCACCTGTACCGACCTGCATGCCCAGCAGGCCCAGGCCGACCAGCGCCTGATCGCGTATTGCCGGCTGTTGCGTGACGACCAGTTGCGGCGCTATGTGAGTATCGTGCGGGCTGACCGGGTCCAGCGCGAGCAGCGCCTGCGCCTGCTCTCGCACCTGTTCGAACACCAGATCCATCACCGCGGGCAGGTGCATGCGATGCTCAGCGACACCTCGGTGCGCCCGCCGCAGCTGGACGAATTCTTCTGCGAGGAGGAAGCGCCCCTGCGCGCGGATGATTTTGCCGAACTGGGGTGGAGCGAAGGGCAGGTCTGGAGGGCGTGACAGCTTCGTTCACAGAGTCTGTTCAGGAGCGGCCTTGTGGCCGTAAAAGACCGCTCCCAGCCTGCAGCAAGGCGAGTGCTACTGCTGCAACCAGTTGATCAAGGCTTTGTGGAACACCTCAGGTTCCTCGATCTGCGGGGCATGCCCCATGCCTTCGAAGGTGACCAGTTGCCCTTGGGGGATCAGCTTGGTCACCTGCGGTCCGAGCACTGCGTATTTGCCCAGGCGTGCCTTGACCTCTGGCGGGGCAATGTCGCTGCCGATGGCGGTGGTGTCTTTGTCGCCGATCAGCAACAGCGTCGGCATCTTCAGGTCCTTGAACTCGTAGACCACCGGCTGGGTGAAGATCATGTCGTAGATCAGCGCCGAGTTCCACGCCACCGCTTCGTGCCCAGGCCCTTTGTTCAGGCCTACCAGCATCTGCACCCAGCGCTCGTATTCCGGCTTCCAGCGCCCGGCGTAGTAGGTGTTGCGCTCGTAGTTGCGCACCCCTTCGGCATCGAGCTTGAGTTCACGCTGATACCATTGATCGACACTGCGATAGGGCACGCCCAGGGCTTTCCAGTCCTCCAGGCCGATCGGATTGACCATGGCCAGGCGCTCCACCTGCTGTGGGTACATCAGCGCATAGCGGGTGGCGAGCATGCCACCGGTGGAGTGGCCCAGCACGCTGACCTTGTCGATGCCAAGCTGTTGGAGCAGTGCATGGGTGTTGTCGGCCAGTTGCTGGAAGCTGTATTGGTAATGCTCGGGCTTGCTCGAGGTGCAGAAGCCGACCTGGTCCGGGGCGATGACCCGGTAGCCGGCTTTGCTCAGGGTCTCGATGGTGGTTTCCCAGGTGGCGGCGCAGAAGTTCTTGCCATGCATCAGCACCACGCTGCGACCATTGGCCTGGCCCTTCGCAGGGACGTCCATGTAGCCCATCTGCAGGGCCTGGCCCTGTGAGGTGAAGGCGAAGTGCTGGAGTGGGTGAGGGTAGGTGAAACCTTCGAGCTGTCTGCCATAGGTGGGCGACTCGGCGGCGATGGCCGAGCTGCCGACGAGGCAGGCCAGGGCCAGGGCGGTTGCGCGCAGCATCGGGGTGCTCCGTGTAGGTTCAAGTAGGAAAAGGCGACTGTAGCAGTCAGTTGACCTTCGGAACCGTGAAAGGTGTTACCCGCTGTGAAACCAGCCCAGGGTGATCATCGCGACCACCAGGTAGCGCCCGGCCTTGGCCAGGGTGACCAGTAACAGGAAGCGCCAGAACGGCTCGCGCATGATCCCGGCGATCAGGGTCAAGGGATCACCGATCACGGGCATCCAGCTCAACAGCAGCGACCACTGGCCCCAGCGCTGGTAACGCCGTTGTGCACTTTGCAACTGACTGGCGCTGAACGGAAACCAGCGTTTGTCGCGAAAGCGCTCGATCGCTCGGCCCAGCAGCCAGTTGACCAGCGAACCGAGCACGTTGCCCAGGGTCGCAATCAGCAACAGCACAAGCCAGGCGTCGGGGGCGCGCAGGAGCAAACCGACCAGCACCGCCTCGGACTGCAGCGGCAGCAGGGTGGCCGCGCCAAAGGCGCTGAGAAACAGCGCCCAGAGACTGAGCATCAGTATTCGGCGACCACAGTGTCCTGGCCGTCCCGGGTCAGCCCGATGACCTGATAGGCATCCTTGTGGTCGCCCATTTCCATGCCGGGCGAGCCCATGGGCATACCCGGCACGGCCAGCCCCTTGAGATCGCTGCGTTTGGCCAGCAGGCGCACCTGTTCGGCGGGCACGTGCCCTTCGACGAACTTGCCGTCGATCACGCCGGTATGGCAAGACGCCAAGCGTGGTGCGACGCCCAGGCGCTGCTTGACCGCGCTCATGTTCGGCTCGACATGGTCGTTGACCGTGAAACCGTTGTCGCGCAGATGGCTGATCCACTGTTTGCAGCAGCCGCAGTTGGGGTCGCGGTAGACATCAATGACCTCGGCGGCCTGTGCCAGGCCACTGATGGCCAGCAGTCCAAAGGCCATCAGGTGTTTGCGTAGCATGGTCGAACTCCTTCAAAAACGCAGGCGCACACCTGCGACCAGACGGGTCTGCGCGGGGTCGTCGCCGTCTTCACGGGCCTGGTCGGCGCGGGTGCCGTGCAAGCGGTTGAAACTGACGCCGACATAGGGTGCGAAGCTGCGGGTGATTTCATAGCGCAGGCGCAGGCCTACTTCGCTTTCGGCCAGCCCCGAACCTTGCTCGCGCCCGGCATCGTTACGGCCGAAAAAGTTGGCTTCGAGGGTCGGTTCAAGGATCCAGCGATTGGTCAGCAGCATAGCGTAACTGGCCTCCAGGCGCAGCGCGGTCTGCTGTCGCTCACCGGCATAGGCGGTGGCCTCGAGCTCCAGCCCATACAGCGGCGTCCCTTGGATGCCGAACGCTGCCCAGGCCTGGCCGCTGGCAGGCTTGAAGTCCTGGCGTATACCGCCGACCAGCTCCCACCAGGGGCTGATGGCATGGCCCCAAAGCGCCTGCAGTTCGGCCTTGTGAGTGATGCCCTGTTCACGTTCACCTTCGCTGCGTAGCCACAGGCGATCGATGTCGCCGCCGATCCAGGCAGTGGCATTCCAGTTCAGCAGCCCGCTGTTGTCGAAGTGCTGGTATTCGAGTTGATCGACGATCACCGCCGCGTTCAGCGCATCGTCATGCACCTGGTGGCCCGGCAGAGTGGGAAAGGCTGCGCGGCGGTCGGCATCGGTGATGACCGGCAACGCCGTGGTGGGCTGGGTCGGGTTTTGCTGCGCGCGCACCTCTTCGCTGGCCAGCAGCACCAGCAGGGTCACACTGGCCATGAGCATGGGCCAGGGTGCCACGGGCAAAGCCGGTGCGGTCCATGCTCTGGGCGAACAGGGTGTAGGCTGGCGCATCGCCCGGCTCGACCAGTATGTCGAAGGTTTCGGCCACGGCGATGCGCAGTTCGTCTACCGTCACCGGCACCACAGGCAGGCCGTCTGCGGCGATCACCGTGAGTTTCAGGCCGGGGATGCAGAAGTCGAAGTAGGTCATGGCCGAGGCGTTGATCAGGCGCAGGCGTACCGTCTCGCCGGGGCGGAACAGGCAGGTGAAGTTGCCCTCCGGTGGCTGGCCGTTGAGCAGGTAGCTGTAGGTGGCCGCGCTGATGTCGGCAAGGTCGGTGGGGCTCATGCGCATGTCGGCCCACATCAGGCGCTCGTCGACGGTCTTGCGCCAGCCATCGCGCGCGACATCCTCGATGAAGTCACCCACAGTGAGCTTGTGGTAGTTGAAGGCGTCGGACTGCTTCTTGAGCGTCGCCAGCAGTGCTTCGGGGGCCTGGTCGCTCCAGTCGCTGAACAGCAGCACATGGTCGCGTTGGTAAGCGTGAGGCTCGGCCTCGCGGGGTTCGATGACGATCGCCCCATAGACCCCCGCCTGCTCTTGCAGCCCGGAATGGCTGTGGTACCAGTAGGTGCCACTCTGGCGCAGGGTGAAGTGGTAGAGGTAGTCGCCGCCAGGCTCGATGCCGGCGAAGCTCAGGCCGGGAACACCGTCCATGTTGGCGGGCAGGATGATGCCGTGCCAGTGGATCGAGGTGGGTTCGGTCAGACGGTTGCGCACGCGCAGGGTCACGCTGTCACCTTCGCGCCAGCGCAACTGCGGGCCGGGCAGGCTGCCGTTGACGGTGAGGGCCGTGCGCGGGCGGCCGGTGATGTTGACGGGAGTCTGGCCAACGTACAGTTCGAAGTCCTGGCCCTGCAGCGGTTGGCCTGGGCGATGGCCTTCGGCGGCGCTGGCCAGTGGGCGCCAGAGGCCCAGGCCGGCCACTGCGGTGGCGGCGCCGAGGCCTTTGACGAAGGTACGACGGGAGGGGCTGTGGGGCAGGAATGGGCCTCAGGCAGGGCTTGGGTAGAGGCCTTGTCGCGATCGGGCGCGCCTTTCGAAGCCGCGGGCTTGCCTGCGAACGGGCCATGGAATAGCCCGATGATCCACCGCCATCCCTGTCAGCCAGCTGAGGCTGTCATTACAGCGCTGTCAGCTTAGGGCCTGCTGCGCAGGCAGGTCACGCATCAGCAACCCGAACTCGAGCGATACCTGTTCGGGAATCGGCAGGTACACCAGGTGCCCGTCGCCTGGCGCCACCTCGATGGCCTGGCCTTGGCGATCACCCAGCCGGTCGAGTTCGAAGTGGTAGTTACCGCGAGGGGTCATCAGTTCGAGGGTGTCACCCAGCGCAAAGCGGTTCTTCACCTTTACCTCGGCCAGCCCGCCGAAACGCAGGCCCGTCAGTTCGCCAACGAACTGCTGGCGCTCCGAAACCGAGTTGCCACGCTGGTAGTTCTGGTATTCGTCGTGTACGTGGCGGCGCAGAAAACCTTCGGTGTAGCCGCGCTGGGCCAGGGACTCGAGGTTGTCCATCAGGCTGCGGTCGAAGGGCCGGCCGGCGACGGCGTCGTCGATCGCCTGGCGGTAGGACTGCACGGCTCGGGCGCAGTAGAAGTGCGACTTGGTACGCCCCTCGATCTTCAGCGAGTGCACGCCCATCCGAGTCAGGCGCTCGACGTGCTGTACGGCGCGCAGGTCCTTGGCGTTCATGATGTAGGTGCCGTGTTCGTCCTCGAATGCAGGCATCTCTTCACCGGGGCGATTGCCCTCCTGCAGCAGGAACACCTGGTCGGTTGGGGCGCCAATGCCCAAGTTCGGTTCGCACTCGCGCACGATCTCGCCGGTGGCGTTTTCCCCTGCCGGGGTCGCCTGGTACTTCCAGCGACAGGCGTTGGTGCAGCTACCCTGGTTGGCGTCGCGCTTGTTCAGGTAGCCCGACAACAGGCAGCGTCCGGAGTAGGCCATGCACAGTGCGCCGTGGACGAAGACCTCCAGCTCCATGTCAGGCACCTGTTGGCGGATTTCCTCGATTTCTTCCAGCGACAGCTCGCGCGACAGAATCACCCGGCTCAGGCCCAGTTGCTGCCAGAACTGCACGCTGGCCCAGTTCACGGTGTTGGCCTGCACCGACAGGTGCACGGGCATCTGCGGGAAATGCTGGCGCACCAGCATGATCAGCCCCGGATCGGACATGATCAACGCATCGGGCGCCATCTCGATCACGGGCGCCAGGTCCTTGAGGAAGGTCTTGAGCTTGGCATTGTGCGGCGCGATGTTGACCACCACGTAGAAGCGCTTGCCCAGGGCGTGTGCTTCCTGGATGCCCTGTGCCAGGTTGGCGTGGTCGAATTCGTTGTTGCGCACCCGCAGGCTGTAGCGTGGCTGGCCGGCGTAGACCGCATCGGCGCCATAGGCGAAGGCGTAGCGCAGGGTCTTCAGGGAGCCGGCAGGGGCCAGCAGTTCGGGCTTGGCGAGAAGGTTCATGGGTGCACCAGGGCAAAAGGTGCGGATGCTAAGGCGCGACTGGCGAAGCAGTGTTGATCTGGGTCAAACGGCGTTGATGGCACTTTTGCCGCTTCGCTACGCACTAACGTCCAGGACAATCGAGGAATGCCCATGAATCAAACCGCTCTCCAGAATAGAGCCCTGGCCGTATTGCTGGCGCTGGTCACCGTCGCCTTCGTCTGGATCCTGTTGCCTTACTACGGCGCCATCTTCTGGGCCGTGATTCTCGGCATCCTGTTCGCGCCGTTGCAACGCAACCTGCTGCTGCGTTTCAACCGGCGGCGCAACCTGGCAGCCGGGGCCACCTTGGCCACCTGCCTGATGATTGCGATCCTGCCGGTGATCATCATCAGTGCCCTGCTGGTGCAGGAGGGTGCCACCCTGTACCAGCGCATTGAAAGCGGCCAGCTGGATATCGCCGGCTACATCGAGCGCGGCAAGGACATGCTGCCGCACTTCGTCCAGAACGGTCTGGACCGCATGGGCATGGGCAACCTCGATGGCCTGCGCGACAAGATCACCAAGTGGGCGACACAGGGCAGTCAGTTTCTGGCCGGGCAGGCATTCAGCTTCGGCCAGGGCACCTTCGACTTCCTGGTGAGTTTCGGCATCATGCTCTACCTGCTGTACTTCTTTTTGCGTGAGGGGCCGGAGCTGGCGCGCAAGGTGCGCCATGCCGTGCCGCTACCCGAGCAGCAGAAGCGCCGCTTGCAGCTGAAGTTCAACCGGGTGGTGCGGGCCACGGTGAAGGGCAACCTGTTGGTGGCGATCACCCAGGGGGCTCTTGGCGGTTTGATTTTCTGGGTGCTGGATATTCCCAGTGCGCTGGTGTGGGCGGTGCTGATGGCGTTTTTGTCGCTGTTGCCTGCGGTGGGGGCCGGGATCGTCTGGGGGCCGGTCGCAGTGTATTTCCTGCTGACCGGCGCTATTTGGCAAGGCATCGTGCTGACGGCGTTCGGCGTGCTGGTGATCGGGCTGGTGGACAACCTGTTGCGCCCGATCCTGGTGGGCAAGGATACGCGCATGCCCGACTACCTGATCCTGGTGTCGACCCTGGGCGGTCTGGCGGTGTTCGGCCTCAACGGTTTCGTGATCGGGCCGCTGATCGCCGCGTTGTTCATCTCCAGCTGGACGATCTTCACCGAGAGCACGCCACAGGTGCAGTTGCCGTGAGGCTGTTCAGTCACGCTCCAGGATGAAGAACTGAAACAGCGCCTGGGTATCAGGGCAGGCGGCGATCGTACCGGTGACCTTCAGGCCCAGACGCTTGGCTTCGGGCTCGATGGCGACCAACACCGGGGTATGGCCGAAGACGATGATTACACCGGCTCGTCGCACACGTCGGCTCAATGCCTGGAAGAGGCGGGTGGCCTGCTGGCGGAGCATGACCTCGGCATTCAGGAAGCGCAGGATCAGCACGTCGCAACTGTCGGCGGCGGCCGAATCAGTGGCGTCGGCAATGTCGAACTTCAGGTTGGGCAGTCGCTGATGCGTGCGGGCATGGGCGATCATGGCAGGGGATACGTCGCTGCCCAGGCACTGCGCGTCGGGCAGCCCTTGTGCGAGCGTTGCGATGAAGGTTCCGGTCGAGCAGGCGGGGTCGTGTATCACGGCGCCGGGAGCAAGGCGCTTTTGCAGTGTCGCCAGGCAGTGCTCGCGAAAATGCCGTTCCTGTGCGTCCAGGCGCCGGGCTAGCTGCGGGGTGTGATTCCAGAATGATGCAGGTGCTACTAGCTCTTGGCCCTGTTCGTCCACGACCGGAAAGGGGAAGTGGATGCTGGTGTCTTTGCTGCGCCGGGCCTGGGCGAACACCTGGTGTTTTTCGTCGGTGGACAGCGTCCGATAGTGCATCTGCAGGCGGTTGCCACACTGTCGGGTTCTGAGCAGCGGCCCCAGCAACATGGCCGGTGTCAGTCGGCTTCCCAACTGCCCCTGTTCATCCAGCAGCTTGCGCCCCAGGTATTCGAGGTTTTGCAGGCGGAGTATGAACAGGTTGTTCAGACCATGGCCAACAGGTTCTTCCAGCGTAGCGACCCCGCCTGGAGTATGGGCGCGCGAGGGCAGGTGCCGGGCCAGCCAGCGTTCGTGTCGGGCGTGTTCTGGTTGCATGGCGACCCCTCAAGGTTGCTGACTTCGGTGGGCGAGGCCCCTGGGCCCGGGGCAGACGACATTCCCGCTGCAGACGAGGTGGAAACGTTCGAGTCCAGGCACCACGACGTTCACCAGGCTGATGCCTTCGTGGCCTTGGAACAGCTGGCAGATACCGGCTTGCCTGCCATGGCGTTGAAGGTCTGCGTACAGATATCGCAGCTGTTGACGCACACTGCATCGAGGGCCTGGGTCAGGCAGCGCCACCGTGTGTCCTGCTTTTTCCAGCAGTACGTCGAGGTCGAACTGCAGGCACGATTGCAGGCGAGGAAAAGGCCGCAGCAGGCGTTCGGCCAGTTTCAGCTCATCCAGCGCACCGGGGGGGCGACTGTTGAGCTGTACCTGAACCAGTTCGGTGACCGCGCGGCGCACGGCATGCCAGGGGTCGAGCGAGGCGCCTGCGCCGAACAGCGCGCCATGCAGGCGTGATGCTTGCGACATGCGCAGTGCCAGATAGGTGCTGCTGGCAAACTCGCTGCTGATGTCCAGAACACCAATTGGCGCTTCCAGGCAGTCCTCGGCATGCTGCCAGATGCGTCCGAGCTCGGTGTGCGTGCCGGGTTTGCTTACCCAGCGCAAGGGGGAAGGTTGTCTGTAGTAGTAATGACGCAGGAAGAACAGCGACAGCGCATCGCGTTCGATGCTCTGGTTCAACGCATGCAGTATGGCTTCCTGGAGGGTTGCGCCGATGGCTGACCCATCATTGCTGCTGTAGCGTCGGAGCCCACGAAGGTCGAAGGTTTCGCCGGCAGCCGGGTGATCGGCGTAATCCGGCCGCGTGAGGCACAATGGATAGTCGAACAGCCATTGGCCGTCCAGGTCGTGGTAAGCCTGGCACGCCAGTTTCTCGTGGGGCTGTGCCGCAAGCCAGGGTTGCAGCATGTCATCTTGCAGGGTAGGCATTCGGGCCAAGTCGCTGGCCTCGTTGAGGTGAGCATTACGGGTAAGGTGTTCATCGAGAAAGTGCTCCAGTGCCTCGAAGCGTGCGCCGACCCGAGCTTCTTGCTCCAGGCCTTTTCCGCAGCCTTGGCTGGTAGCCCCGGTCTGTGAGCTGAGGCCTATGCGGGCAGAGCCGACCCATGTGCCTTCCCAGTGCTCTTCAACGTTCAGCGCCAGTTGTGCGAGTTGTTCATCAATGCGTTGCCTTGCCGTTGCCAGGGGGAGTTCACGTTCAGCCACGTACGTCATATGCATGCTGACTCCTGGGAGCAAGGCGGCTTGAGGGCCGCCTTGCAGGCTGGATTATTCGCGTTCGAGCTCGACGTGCTCGTGCTCGGCCAGTTGCATTGCGTCTGCGTGCTCGGTAGTCAGTTCGCCAGCCGCCTGATCAACCACGACCTCTGCTTCCAGCTCGTTCAGTTTGTTGCTCATGCCACGATAAATGTATCCCATGGTGAAACTCCTTCTTGAACTCTGAGGGTTGTTGGCGGCGTTCTAAGGCCGCCGACGCAGTGTTCGTCAACAAGACGGTCTACGGAAAGGGAGGGTGCGCGGGGAGCCGTGTTAATGAAATGTGCGGTCACTGTTATGGCAGTTGACTGCATGCTTTCGCAGATCAATCCGCCCACACAGAGGGCTCAGGAGAAAGGAGGCGAGCTTTTGACAGCGGTCTGAGGGAAGGAATGAAGCAGTACCTTCGCGCAGTGTCTGTAGGCGCTTTCTATTTGAATGGCGATAACTGCTTTTTGGTCATGCTTTCATACTGCCTTCGATGTTTTTTCCGCATGGTCGAAGGCAATATGCTTGGCCGCCAGATGCTTTTGTATTATTTCAGCGTGTAAGAAACACCGATGTAGGCTGCAAAGCCCTCCCCAGGGGTCGAGCGCGCCATGTCGCTACCCTGGTCGTCATAGCCTGGGGTTACCGTGGCCGCATAGCGTTCGCCCGTCAGATTGCGCAGATCGATCCAGGTCTGCCAGTCCTGCTTCGGTGAGTCCCAGCCCAGGCGCGCGCCAAGCAAGGCGTAGTCGTCAGCGTGATAGCTGTTGGCGTAGTCAACCTGCACCTTCGAGGCCATCTGTGTATTCACACCGGCGTAGAAACCGCTGGGCCAGTCGTAGCGCAACTCGGCCTGGTAGTAATGCATCGGGATACCGGGCAGGCGGTTGTCGCCGAAGCGGTCATCGTCGCGGTAATGGAAGTCGCTGAAGGTGTAGGCCTGGCGCAGCGACAGCTTGCCGACGCCCGGCTGTTGCCACAGCGTGCTGTCCAGGCCTGCCTCGACGCCCTGGTGCACAGTGGGGCTGGCGTTGTACTCCTTGAACGGCTGGCCCGGCACGATTTCGACCGCCAGCAGTTCATGGCGCACCTGCGAGTAATACCAGGCCAGGTCCCAGCGCCCCAGCACCGACTCGCCACGGGCTCCCAGCTCCAGCGTGGTGGCTGTCTGGTTCTGCATCTCGATTGGTTGCGTTGCGACTGTCGAACTCCAGATCAACGACCAAGGATGCGGTGGCTCGACGGAGCGGCTGAGGTTGCCGTAGACCTGGGTCTGCGGGTCGATGTCGTAACGCAGGCCCAGGCGCGGTGCATAGTCCCAGTCGTGCTGGCTGACCTTACCGCCGTTGGCAGGGAAGGTGACGGCACTTTCGCGGCGGGTGTAGATCATGGCAAGGCCGGTGGTCAGCCACAGGTTCGGCACCAGCTCCAGGTCGTTGCCCAGGTGCAGCACGGTGTCCGAGCCCTGGTAGCTGAAGTCGCGGCTGCGTGGGCCGAACACATCGCCATTGCGCACGAACTGCGAGGCGCCGCTGTTGGGCAGGTGCTTGGTAGTGCGCCAGCCAACGGTGGTCTTGCTCTCGTGGCCGAACAGGGTATCGCGACGCAGGTAGTTGAGCGTGCCGCTGACATCGGTGTAAGCCACTTTCAGGCGCATCGGGCCTTCGCGCAGGTCCATTGGGTAGTCGTGGTAGACCAGCCCGGCCTCCAGACGTGAGTCATCATCTAGGAAGAAGGTGGTCTTGTTGCCCACCCAGGTGCTGCCAGGCTGCGGACGGCTGTCATCGCGGGCGAGATAGGCCGGGTTGGCGGCGCGCGGGTGGTGCTTGATCTGGTCCTTGGTCAGGCGCCCGGCCAGGTCGTTCTCGGTTTCCCGGTAGCGCAGGTAGAAGCGTGTTTCCAGATTCGGGTTGAAGCGATAGCCGACGTTGGCGGCGATGCCCTTGGCACTGCCGCTGCTGTGTCGCTGGTAGCCGTCGTACTCGGCGTCGGTCAGCGCCACGTAGTAGTCGAGATTGCCCAGCACCTGGCCAGAGCTGATGTGCCGGCGCTGGTAGCCGTGGCTGCCGGCCTCATAGCGCAGTTGCAGGGGCGCGGCGTCGTGGCCGGTGTGGGTCACGTAGTTGATCGCGCCGCCGAGGGCCAAGGCGCCCTGGTCGAAGCCGTTGGCACCGCGCAGCACCTCGGCACGGCTCAGCCACAAGGGTTCGAACAGCTCGTAGGGCGTCCCGCCGGGGCCGGTCAGCGGCAAGCCGTCGAACATCGTGTAGACCCCCGAGCCATGGGCGCCTGGCGCGCGGTTGATACCCGAGCCCCGGATCGACAGCTTGATCCCGTCGTTGCCCGCCGACTGGGCGAATACCCCCGGCTGGTAGGCCAGTACATCCTGGTTGCTGGCCACACGCCCCTGGCCGACGCTGTCCATGTCCACCAGGTTGCTGGCGCCGGGTATCTCACGCAGTCGTTCGGCAGCGGCTTCCTGCTCGGACTGCTGGCGGTCCTGGATCAGCACCTGTTCGAGCTCGATGCGCTCGGCGGCGTGGGAGGCGGTGCCGGCCAGCAGGGCCAGCAGCGAGAGGGGGAGGTTCGGACGCATGGGCAGGGGGTTCCAGATCGGGTGCGGGTGTGTGACGCTGCAACTGTCAGACGAAGCACAGTTGTCGATCTGCAGAGCGCAGCGATGGCTCGTGCGTGTTAGCCTTGAGCGGTTCCTGCCGTTTCGGACGCCCTATGGCCAACCACAAGATCGAAATTCGCCGTCGCAATATCGAGAAAATTCTCCAGGCCGCCGAGCAGGTGTTCGCCGAGCAAGGCTACGGCGTCACTTCCATGGGCGACATCGCCGAGCGCGCGCAGTTGCCGCGTTCCAACCTGCATTACTACTTCAGTACCAAGGATGAGCTCTATCGTGCGGTACTGCAGGACTTGCTGGACGTCTGGAAGCAGGATGCCCTGTGTTTCGAGCGCTTCGAAGACCCACGCGTCGTGCTGACCAGCTATATCCGCGCCAAGATGGGACACTCGCGCTCGCGGCCGCTGGGCTCGAAAGTCTGGGCCGAGGAAATCCTCCACGGCGCGCCGCTGCTGGGCGACAGCCTGGACGATTCGCTGGTGCCCTGGGCGCAGTTGAAGGAAGCCAAGATCCGTCGCTGGGTGGAGGAGGGGCGCATCCTGCCGGTCGAGCCGTCGGCGCTGCTCTACATGATCTGGGCTTCGACCCAGCATTACGCCGATTTCGGTTACCAGGTGGCTTTGCTCAATGACGGCGAGCCGCTGTCGGACATGGCGTTCGAGCGGGCGGTGCAGACGGTGACCAGCGTGATTCTGCGGGGCATCGGGCTGGAGCCTTGAGCCTGCCGGGGTGCCTGACAACCCCGGCGAGGGATCTTGCAGGGTTCAAAATCTGAAGGCCAGCCCAGGTCAGCTCGCTTCACGATAGGGGTTGCGCGGATCCTGGGTCCAGTTCAGGTACGGCTTGCCGGTCTCCTGGGCCACCATGTCGATGCAGTTTTCAACCGGGCAGGTGATCTGGCACAGGTTGCAACCCACGCATTCGGCCTCGATCACGCTGTAGACATGCGTTCCATCGGCCTGCAGGGTGTTGGCGATGGCCTGGTGCGAGGTGTCTTCGCAGGCGATGTGGCAGCGTCCGCAGCCGATGCAGGCATCCTGGTCGATATGCGCCACCGACTTGTAGTTGATGTCCAGGTACTTCCAGTCGGTGGTGTGCGCCACGGCCTGGCCGCGGAAGGCTTCCAGGCTGCGGTGTCCGTGCTGGTCCATCCAGCGCGCCAGGCCATCTTTCATGTCTTCGACGATGCGAAAACCGTGCAACATCGCCGCCGTGCACACCTGCACCGCGCCGCTGCCCAGTGCGATGAATTCCGCGGCATCGCGCCAGTTGCCGATACCACCGATGCCGCAGATCGGCAGGCCCCGGGTTTCAGGATCGCGCGCAATCTCGGCGACCATGTTCAGCGCGATCGGTTTGACCGCCGAGCCGCAGTAACCGCCGTGGGTGCTCTGGTCTCCGACGATGGGGTGGGCGACCATGCGGTCCAGGTCGACACTGGTGATCGAGTTGATGGTGTTGATCAGCGACACGGCATCGGCGCCGCCTCGATGTGCGGCGCGGGCCGATTGGCGGATGTCGGTGATGTTGGGCGTGAGCTTGACGATCACCGGCAGCGAGCAGTGCGTTTTGCACCAACGGGTGACCATTTCCACGTATTCCGGCACCTGACCGACCGCCGCGCCCATGCCGCGCTCGGGCATGCCGTGGGGGCAGCCGAAGTTCAGCTCGATGCCATCGGCGCCAGTGGCTTCGACCAGCGGCAGGATGAACTTCCACGATTCCTCCACGCACGGCACCATCAGCGACACCACCAGCGCCCGGTCGGGCCAGTCCTTCTTCACCTGGGTGATTTCACGCAGGTTGATCTCCAGCGAGCGGTCGGTGATCAGCTCGATGTTGTTGATGCCCTGCACCTGGCGGTTGGCGCCGAAGTGCGCGGAGTAGCGCGACGACACGTTGACCGCCGCCGG
Organism: Pseudomonas sp. SYWMCR5; assembly: GCF_057197165.1. Classification (NCBI taxonomy): domain Bacteria; kingdom Pseudomonadati; phylum Pseudomonadota; class Gammaproteobacteria; order Pseudomonadales; family Pseudomonadaceae; genus Pseudomonas; species Pseudomonas sp. SYWMCR5. The sequence goes on along the minus strand of NZ_JBXUNH010000009.1, from coordinate 212,065 downwards.
GTCCTCGCCAAGGGTCTTCCAGACCACGCCACCCCAGCCCGCCTCGAAGGCGCGGACTACGTTGTAGGCTTTGTCGGTCGGTGGCGCGGACGCCAGCCAGAAAGGGTTGGGTGCCTTGATACCGGCGAATTCGATGGACAGATCGGCCATTTACGCTGCCTCCACATTGAGCATGAGTTGGGCATGGATGGCTTCGGCGGCCAGCTTGCCATGTTGCACGGCCTGGACGGTGAGGTCCTGGCCCAGGGCGGTGCAGTCGCCACCGGCATAGATGCCGGGCAGGCTGGTGCGCATCTGCTCGTCGACGCGGATACGTTCGCCATCGCGCGCCAGTTGCGCCGCTACCGGGTCCTTGAGCGCTGCGTCATCGAAGCATTGGCCGATGGCCTTGAAGATCGCGTCGGCGGGCAGCTCGAAGGTTTCGCCGGTATCGGCCAGTTTGCCTTCGACCTGTTCGGTGCGTACGAAACGCATCCCTTTCACGCGGCCCTGGTCGTCCAGCAGCACAGCATCGGGCCGTGCCCAGGTGTGCAGGCGCACCTGGTTGGCCTTGGCGATGTCCTGCTCGTGGCCGGTGGCGCCCATGTCGGCGGCACCGCGGCGATACACCAGGTTGACGTCGCGCGCACCCAGGCGGCTCATCTGCACTGCAATGTCGATGGCGGTGTTGCCCGCGCCGATCACCAGGCAGCGGTCGGCCAGCGGCAGTTGGCGGAGGTCGTCGGCCTGGCGCAGTTCACGGATATAGTCGGTGGCGGCCAGCACCCCAGGGGCCTCCTCGTCAGGCAGGCCGAGCTGGCGCACGGCATTCAGGCCAAGGCCCAGGAACACCGCGTCGTACTGGTCACGCAATTCGCCCAGGGTGAGGTTGTCGCCCAGGCGTTGGCCATGGCGGATCTCGATGCCACCGATGCCGAGCAGGAAATCCACCTCACGCTGGGCATAGTCGTCCACCAGCTTGTAGCGCGCGATGCCGTACTCGTTGAGGCCGCCAGCCTTTTGCTGTGCCTCGAAGACCACCACGTCATGACCATGCAAGGCCAGGCGGTGCGCACAGGACAGCCCGGCGGGGCCGGCCCCGACCACGGCGATGCGTTTGCCGGTGCTGGGCGAGCGTTTGAACGGGTGCTCGCTGAAACCGGCGTTGTCCAGGGCGTAGCGTTGCAACTGGCCGATCAGCACCGGCGCGCACTCCTGGGCGTTGTTGCGCACGCACGCCTGCTGGCAGAGGATTTCGGTCGGGCACACGCGGGCGCAGCTGCCACCGAGGATGTTCGCCGACAGGATCCGCTCGGCGGCGCCCTGCAGGTTTTCATCACTGATGCGGTGGATGAACGAAGGGATGTCGATTTCGCTCGGGCATGCATTCACACAGGGGGCGTCGTAGCAGTACAGGCAGCGCGCGCTTTCCACGGCGGCCTGGCGTGCGGTGAGGGGTGGGGCGAGGTCGGTGAAGGCGTCGGCGAGCTGCTCGGCGCTGGCCCTCGGGCGCGGCAAGTGGTTCAGGGTGTCGATCACGGTTGTAGCCTCTCTCTTTTTTATGGGTACAGGCGGCGGTTACTCGCCCGTCCGTTCTGGGATGGCAGTCAACAGGTGTCTCTGGATTGTTATTGCCGGAGGCGCTGCGGCCCCCGGCTGTTATGGGCTGCTCAGCGGCTGACCGGTATCGGCCGCTGCTGCTCGGCCCGTCGCCCGAGGACCTCGTACACCGAGGGGTAGGCGGGCCTTTCCACATAGCGCCCCGCGCCCGGCTCGGCGCGCAGGTCGCCATCGGCCCAGAGCACTCGCCCCTGGCTGATGGTGTGGCTGGGAATGCCGCGCACCGTGCGACCTTCGAAGATGTTGAAGTCGACCTTCTGGTGATGGGTGCTGGCAGAAATCGTGCGTGTGCCCTGCGGATCCCAGAGCACCAGGTCGGCGTCGGCACCCACGCGGATGGCGCCTTTGCGTGGGTACAGGTTGAAGATCTTGGCCGTATTGGTCGAGGTCAGTGCCACGAACTCATGCATCGACAGGCGCCCGCTGTTCACGCCAGCGTCCCACAACACCGCCATGCGGTCCTCGATGCCGGCGGTGCCGTTGGGGATGCGGCTGAAATCATCGCGGCCCATGGCTTTCTGCTCGGCGCAGAAGCAGCAGTGGTCGGTGGCGGTGGTGTGCAGGTTGCCCGATTGCAAGCCGCGCCACAGGGCTTCCTGGTGTTCGCGCGGACGGAATGGCGGGCTCATCACATAGCCGGCAGCGGTGGACCAGTCGGGGTTGCGATAGACGCTGTCGTCGATCAGCAGGTGCCCGGGCAGCACCTCGCCATACACCGGCTGGCCCTTGGCCCGAGCGTAGGTGATCTCATCCAGCGCTTCTTTGCTCGAGATGTGCACCAGGTACAGCGGTGTGCCCAGCGTTTCGGCAATACGGATGGCGCGGCTGGCCGCCTCGCCCTCGACCTGCGCCGGACGCGACAGCGGATGGGCCTCGGGGCCGGTGATGCCCTGGGCCAGCAGTTTCTTCTGCAGGTGGAACACCAGCTCGCCGTTCTCCGCATGCACGGTCGGTACCGCGCCCAGTTGCAGGCAGCGCTCGAAGCTGGCGACCAAGGTGTCGTCGGCGGCCATGATCGCGTTCTTGTAGGCCATGAAGTGCTTGAAACTGTTCACGCCGTGGTGGGCGACAAGTTCGCCCATTTCCTCGGCGACCTGCTCGCTCCACCAGGTGATTGCGACGTGAAAGCCATAGTCGCTGGCCGACTTCTGCGCCCAGCCGCGCCAGGTGTGGAAGGCCTCCAGCAACGACTGCTGCGGGTTGGGGATGACGAAGTCGATGATCGAGGTGGTGCCGCCGGCCAGGCCTGCGGCGGTGCCGCTGAAGAAGTCCTCGCTGGCCACGGTGCCCATGAATGGCAACTGCATGTGAGTGTGCGGGTCGATGCCGCCGGGCATCAAGTATTGGCCGCTGCCGTCCAGGACCTGGCAACCGCTGGGCACTTCGAGGTCTTTGCCAATGGCGCGGATCAGGCCATCGGCACACAGGACATCGGCGGGATAGCTTTCTTCGTGGGTAACCACGGTGGCGCCACGGATCAACAGGGACATACCGTCTTCCTCGCAGGCTGACCGGTCGTTTTGCCGGTTCTTGAAATTGTTTTTTGCCAGCGGTTGGTGGTTGCGTTGCAATCCTGTCAGTGCTGACAAGATTGGAATCTAGATGCTGATCAAGGATTGATCAAGAAAAAATTTTATGAGTTTACATATTAAATAACTAATTGAAATTTAAGGTTTTTTTGAATAAATCACCAAAATGGACAGGCTGCTCACCATTTTGACGCACTTGACAAGAAGCAGATTTGGTCAAGATTTTCCATGCGAAATCAGCCGTTTGAAACCTGGCTTGCCGGCGCGAACCACGCCGCGCAAAAACCAGGCTGCACCAGATTGAAACCCGGTGCGCAGGCCAGGGCGGGCCTCCACCAGCAAAACGTCAGGGCAGGGCATGACCGTACCTTTCCCTGGCGCTACTCAATGCCTTGCAAATCAGTGAATTACCTCCAGTCGGCGGTAGCCGGCAGGGTTGGCCCGGGCCAATCCGGCATGCAATTTGAGTGCGGCCACAACCGCCAGGCCGGACCGGAGGTGCAGTACAGGTGAGATGTGTAACTCCGGCCATCGATTCAGCCGATGAGCGAATAACTAGAACAATCTGGAGAAGGCCCCATGCAACAGAGCAGATCGCAAGTGATCGAGCAGCACGGGCTGTACGAGCTGTCCGAAGGCACTGACGTCCTCGACAGCCCTCGCTACAACCACGACATCGCTCCGACCAAGGTGCACCAGCGTACCTGGAACAAATGGCACATCACCGCCTTGTGGGTCGGCATGTCCATCTGCGTCCCCACCTACACCCTCGGCGGGGTACTGACCGCCTACTTCGGCCTGAGCGTCGGCGAGGCGCTGCTGGCGATCTTGCTGGCCAACCTCATCGTGCTGATTCCGCTGACCCTCAACGCTTTTCCCGGCACCAAGTACGGCATTCCCTTTCCGGTACTGCTACGCGCTTCGTTCGGCATCCTCGGCTCCAATGTGCCGTGCCTGATCCGCGCGGTGGTGGCGTGCGGCTGGTTCGGTATCCAGACGATGTTCGGCGGTCTTGCCATCCACCTGTTTTTGGGTTCGCTGTTCGATGGCTGGAAGAGCCTGGGCGGAACCGGCGAGGTGATCGGTTTCATGCTGTTCTGGCTGCTCAACCTGTGGGTGGTGCTGCGCGGCTCGGAGTCGATCAAGTGGCTGGAAACCCTGTCGGCACCGCTGCTGGTGGCGGTGGGCGTCGGCCTGCTGTTCTGGGCGCTGCCGCACATGTCGATGAGCGAACTGCTGGCCCAGCCGCCCAAGCGCCCGGAAGGCGCCAGCGTGATCGGCTATTTCTGCGCGGGGCTGACGGCGATGGTCGGGTTCTGGGCCACGCTGTCGCTGAACATTCCCGACTTCAGCCGCTACGCCAGAAGCCAGAAGGACCAGATTCTCGGGCAGATCTTTGGCCTGCCACTGACCATGTTCCTGTTCGCAGCCCTGGGTGTGGTCATGACCGCCGCCTCGGCATCGCTGGTGGGGGAAACGGTGTCGGACCCGGTGAACCTGATCGGACGTATCCAGAGCCCGGGCTGGGTGGCGCTGGCCATGGCGCTGATCATCATCGCCACGCTGTCGACCAACACGGCGGCGAACATCGTCTCACCGACCAATGACTTCCAGAACATCGCCCCGCGCCTGATCGGGCGCAGCCGTGCGGTGTGGCTGACCGGTTTCATCGGTTTGGCGCTGATGGGCCACGAACTGCTGAAAAAGCTTGGCTGGATCGTTTCCGACCTGAGCCTCGAGAGTGTCTATTCCAACTGGCTACTGGGCTATTCGAGCCTGCTCGGGCCGATTGCCGGGATCATGGTGGTGGACTACTTCCTGATCCGCCGCCAGCAACTGGACCTTGCCGGGTTGTACCGCGATGACGTGTACCCGGCCTGGAACTGGGTCGGGTTCCTGGCGTTCGCGGTGCCGGTGGCGCTGACCGTAATGTCGATCGGCAACAGCCGCTTCAGCTGGTTCTACGACTATGGCTGGTTTACCGGTTCGCTGCTGGGGGCGGGGCTGTACTACGTCCTGGGCCGCGTCGCGGTGCGTGGAACGGCGCGCCTGGCCAAACCATCACCCTGAATCTGGCTGGCCGCTACAGCCGAATCACCAGAACAAGAAATCGCCTGAGGAGAGTCCCGATGAAACCGATCAAGGAAGTGCTGCACTCCACCGACCACCATGTCGACAGCGCGCGCCTATGGCAATCGCTGATGGACCTCGCGCGCCTGGGCGCCACGCCCAAGGGCGGGGTCTGCCGATTGGCACTGACCGACCTGGACCGCCAGGCCCGCGACCTGTTCCGGCAGTGGTGCGAGGCCGCAGGTTGTAGCGTCAGCGTCGATGCGATCGGCAACATGTTCGCCCGGCGTCCCGGACGCAACCCCAAGCTGCCACCGGTGATGACCGGCAGCCACATCGACACGCAGCCTACTGGCGGCAAGTTCGATGGCTGCTTCGGGGTGATGGCCGGCCTGGAGGTGATCCGCACCCTGAATGACCTCGGCGTGGAAACCGAAGCGCCGCTGGAGGTGGTGGTGTGGACCAACGAAGAAGGTTCGCGTTTCCCACCGTGCATGATGGGATCAGGGGTGTTCGCCGGCAAGTTCACCCTCGAAGAGACGCTGGCCAAGCGCGATGCCCAAGGGACCAGTGTCGGTGAGGCGCTGCAGGCCATCGGCTATGCCGGCCCGAGGGCCGTGCTGGGGCATCCGGTCGGGGCGTATTTCGAGGCGCATATCGAGCAGGGGCCGATTCTGGAGGATCAAGGCAAGACCATCGGCGTGGTGCTCGGCGCCCTCGGCCAGAAGTGGTTCGACCTGAGCCTGCGCGGCGTCGAGGCGCACGCCGGGCCGACGCCGATGCACCTGCGCAAGGATGCCCTGGTCGGCGCGGCGGCAGTGGTCGCGGCAGTCAACCGCACGGCACTGGCGCATCAGCCCCATGCCTGCGGCACGGTCGGTTGCCTGCAGGCGTATCCGGGGTCGCGCAATGTGATTCCGGGTGAGGTACGCATGACCCTGGACTTCCGTCACCTTGAAGGGGATCGGCTCGATTCGATGATCGCCGAGGTGCGTGAGGTGATCGACAGCACATGTGCCAAACACGGGCTGAGTTTCGAGCTGACGCCAACGGCGGACTTCCCGGCGCTGTACTTCGACCGTAACTGTGTCGATGCCGTGCGTGAGTCGGCCAAGAGCCTTGGCTTGGCGCACATGGATATCGTCAGCGGGGCAGGGCACGATGCGATCTTCCTGGCCGAGCTGGGCCCGGCAGGCATGATTTTCGTGCCGTGCGAGAACGGCATCAGCCACAACGAGATCGAGAACGCTACGCCCGAGGATCTGGCGGCGGGTTGTGCAGTGTTGCTGCGGGCGATGCTGGCAGCGTCGGAGGCCATTGCCCAAGGGCGATTGGCGGCCTGACTGCGAGCGGTGCCTGGCATCGGCTCAGCCGGTGTCAGGCATTGGACATGCTCCTTGCCGACGTGACCGTGCTGGCCGGGCGCTGGGCGTTGCACAAGCGCGGCGATTACTGACGCCCGGCCTGCCTGGTTCAGATCACGCCGCAGGCCACGCGGTCGCCGCCACCGCCCAGGGGCATGGGTATGTCGGCGTGGTTGTCGCCACCGGCATGGATCATCAAGGCGTGGCCCTTGATTTCGGAAATCGTCTTCAGGCGCGGCGCCAGGACCGGATAGGTGGAGGTGCCGTCGGCGCTCACATAGAGTGCCGGCAGGTCGCCCAGATGGCCATCGCCATAGGGGCCCAGGTGCTTGCCGGTCTTGGCCGGGTCGAAGTGACCGCCAGCAGCCAGTGCCGCCACGGCCTTGCCATCTTTCATGCCGGGCGCACAGCTGCCGTTCTCGTGCACGTGGAAGCCATGCACGCCTGCGGGCAGGTTGTTCAGTTTGGGGGTGAAGACCAGCCCGTAGGCCGACTCGCTGATGCTGACCTGACCGATGGGTTGTGCTTTGCCATCGGCGCTGACCAGATTGACCGGTACATCAAGGGTCGCGGCGTGGGCGCCGATGGACAGGGTGCCCAGCAGGGCGAGCCAGAGGTGTCGTTTCATGTTTGCCTCTTCAATTCAATGACGGGAAAGAGCCTTGGCGGGAACCTGAAAGTTGTTCCGGCGGGAGCGAGAATAAGAAGGGCGGCGCGCGAGTGTCCAACTAAAATTGGTAATTAAAAAAACAGGAAAATCTATGGAATAAACGACGCAAGACAAGTGCTATGGGGGCTATATCGTCAATAAGTGCTGTTTCATGAAACAAGGGCGATAAATAACAAGATGAGTTCTCTTCACTTGTAGAAATAATTCGTTCGGCGCACTGTATGAAAAAACATCAAGCCGGAAGTTGCGCAGCAGTTTCCCTTTAGGGCGTATGCAGGTGCCAGGCAACGCACGCGAAGGTTCAGGTGCGCAGCAGGTCGCGGCCAGGCGCCGAGGGCTTGGGGCTGTCGTTGAGCAGTGTGCCAATCGTTTGCCTGGCGCGGAACAGCCGACTCATGACCGTGCCGATAGGCACCTCCAGGATGTCGGCGGCTTCCTTGTAGCTGAAGCGCTCCACCGCCACCAGCCCTGTGCGTGATGAAGGAGCCCAAGCCCGACCAGTCCATGGTCCAGTTGAACGTCGCGGGCATGGATGTTGTGGTCTGGCGTCAGTCTCAGCTAGGCTACGCGCTGATCGGCGCCCCGGACGGCGTCGACCTCGATGCCGTGGCCCGCGTGGTCGCGGACCGCAGTTCAGGCCAGTTGTATACGGCCAATGCCAGCCTGCCATCGCTGTTGTGGTTCGCCGGTATCCGCCAATAAGGCCCCTGGGGGTGGGCGACCGGATTCTTGGATCGCCTGAATGCCCGCACAGTACCGCCACCACTTCCTCGTTGCCTTCTTCCCGACCCTGTTCACCGGCCTTGCCTGTGCGCTGTTCGTCGAGCGCAATAGCTGGGCAGCCCCTCCATCACTGTCCTCTGCGGCCGGCGTTGCCCGCGTCGTCGATGCGTTCGAAGCGGTGTCCGGCCCGCAGCCGGGCTTTCACCGCAATCACGCCAAGGGCCTGTGCGTCAGCGGCCGTTTCGACAGCAATGGCCAGGGGGCCGCACTGGCGCGCACCGGGTTGTTGCGCGCCGGCAGCTACCGCGAGAGCCAAGCCTTTGAAGACTGGAGGGCCGCGCACCGGCCATCGACGGGTTTCGACAACGCGGCATACTTCAGCGTCAACGCCTTTCGCTTCAATGACGGCGCCGGGCATGAGCGCCTAGTGCGCTGGCGCCTGCAGCCAGAAACGCCCTATGCACCGCTGAGCGATGAGCAGAGCGCGCAGAATGCCTCCGACATGCTGTCCTATGGCCTGGGCTCGCGCCTGTCCGAGGGGCCGCTGCGCTGGCACTTGATCCTCACCCCGGCACTGCCGGGCGACCCGGTCAACGATGCGACGCAGTTGTGGACTCAGCCAGGTCATCAGGAGATCGAGGCCGGCGTGCTGGTGATCGACGCCCAACAGCCGCAGATGGACGGCCCATGCTGCAGGCTGGCCTGCGCGCCAGCCGCGAGCGCCTGGGCGCGGAGTGGGAGCAGGCCTACCGCTGCAGCCCGATCTGGCATTTCGCCTTGGCTGCCGGGGTGTGCGGCGAGGTCGCCTGGGCCGGCGTGATGATGCCCAGTGTCGACCGGGTGGGGCGCTATTTTCCCCTGACCCTGGCCTATGGCGGGCCGGACATACCAGTGCTGGAGCGCCTGCGGCGCGACGGCGCGTGGTACGCCGAAGTGGAGCGCCTGGCATTGTCGACCCTGGAGGCGGGATTCGTGCTGGAGCGCTTCGACCGCGACCTCAGCCAGTTGCCCGCTCCATCCCGGCCCGAGCCCGCAAGCATCGAGCCTGCGTGGGGGCAGCCAGCGATGGGCGCGATGTGGCTGACGTTGCCGGAGCAGGACGGGATGGCGCAGGCGGTCGAACAGTGGTTGATGCAACTGGACGGGCTGGCGGGGCAGCGGTCGTTGGCCGGGCATGCCTTGTTCTGGGCCGAAGGCGGGCCGCAGGTGGCGCCGACGCTGTTGGTGAGCCGGGGCTTGCCGGGGGCGGGGTGGTTCGTTGGCATGTTGGGCGGCGCGGCTTGAGCTTGATACCGACACCGCCGCTCCCACAAGTACGGCGCTGACTCTGGGTTCCGCGCCGTACCTGTGGGAGCGGGCTCGCCCCGCGATCACGGGCAACGCCCGTGCCATGCGCCGCATCGAGGCGCAGCGGGTTGCATCAGCAGCAAGCGGCCACCGCATCAATCTCCACCAGCATGCCATCCAGCGCCAGCCGTGGAACGGGGATCAGGGTGCAGACCGGATGCCCGCTTTCCCAGACCCGATTTGCTTCGCTGACCCATTCACGCAAGCGATGCTCATCATGATCGACGATCAACAAGGTCAGCTTGAACACCTGTTGCAAGCTCGCGCCCTGCGACCGCAGTGCCGTGTCCAAATTGGCGAGTGCCTGCCTGGCCTGCGTGGCAAACTCGGCGGGCAGTCGCCCGTCGACATCCTCGCCACCTTGCCCGGCAATGAACAACAGCCTGGCTCCAGGTGCTACTGCGGCGACGTGGGAGTACCCGTTGCTGCTCGGGTCGTACAGCCCGGGTGGATTGGACAGCGCGAATGCGGGGCGGGAATCTGCGGACATGGGATTGCTCCAGAGAAATGAGCGGGCAGTCTGCAACCTCGAGTCAACTTGAGGTCAAGCGTGTTTGTGGCCGAGAGAAGAAATCTCCTGGACGCAACCCAGTCACTCAATCAGGCGCAAATCCCCCGCCACGATCATGCTGCGCTCGATGCCGTGCATGCACCGCATCGCCTGCTTCGCGGGTAAACCCGCTCCCACGGAGTGGGCGTCGCACTTACGAAACGCGATTTTTCAGTGTCCGAAATGGGTCGAAAGCAGTCACCCGCTACCGCCAGCTTCCCCTCCTAAGGCGGTGGGGAATTTCAGGAATGAGGGTGAGTCGTTGATTGCACGATACCCAACCAAAACCATCAGGGTCAGCTAGAGTTTTGATGAGTACAACGCCGCGAGACAACGATCATGCTAAAACAAGAAGCAGAGAACGTGATTGAGCGTATTCGGGAAGATCTGAAAAGGCACGGTGTGCTGATCGGCTACGATCCCGAGTTTACTACTGCTGAATTCGGGTGCGACCTCGACCATCACGTTGCTCAGGTCAGAGAGGATCCGAACAACCGTGTGTTGCAGATTGCGATACATGACGAAGGGCTCTGGAACCAGCTCCAGCAGGGAAATGTGTATCGGTGTAGCGTCAGTGATTGTCGAGGAAAGCTCTTCGGCATTCCTATTACGATAGAACCGAGAGACGATGAGTCCTACACCATTGAGTACAGGCTCTGAAGTTTCAGGAGGGTAGTCTGCCGTCCAGATTCCCGTCCCGCAGACGAGTCGGCAGATCACCCTCTGTCGGAAGCAAAAAGCCCCCAGCGATTTTCGCAGTGGGCTTGCGTCTATACAGGATGCCAAGCCTCGATCCCATCTGCCCTGATGCCCAGGAACTGCCTGTCGAGCTGGAGTATGGACGGCGCATCAGTTGTTGGCACAGCCATTCCCCACGATTCTGTACTCCATGATATGCCGCTCGCCATTGGAGTCGTCGTAAGTCAGCTGCATCGGCACAACTTCGCAGACATTGGGCACCGGGGTAACAGCCACAACGTGCGCGATATCCAGTTTCTGAGAGTAGCGATAGGGTTCAACCGTCATTGGTGCAGTTCGAGTACCTTGGTCATCGGCCATGGCAACAGAACCAAGGCCGCCTAGGAACAAAACGAGTAAGAGTTTCATGGTGATCACCTGTACTGAGGGCGTAAGAAGGCCTGAGCATCCGATCGGCGCTCAGTCGTCATGAATGTTGGAGATGGCCCGGCGCGGTATGGCGCCGGGCTGAGCTACATCAGAAAGGCTTGGTAGGCAGATACTTGCCGTCCAGGGTGATCACAGCACGGTGACCACCGTCTGGATCTTCGACCTTCTTGATGTCCAGCTTGAAGTTGATGGCACTAATGATGCCGTCGCCGAACTTCTCGTGGACCAGCGCTTTGAGGGTGGTTCCATACACCGACATCATTTCGTAGAAGCGGTAGATGGTAGGGTCGCTCGGCACCCCGTCGAAGAAGCTGCCGCGGATCGGCATCGATTGCAGCAGTGCGACTTGATCAGCATCGAGATCGAGCTTTTCGCCTACGACCTTCGCGGCGCTTTCAGGCAGCGGATGCTGGCCAAGCAAGGCTGCGGTGACAAAGGCCTCGGACAGGCCCGTACCGTCAACGATTTGCGCAAAGGACAGGTCCTTGCGAGCCTTGGCCTGGATGATGACTTCGGTCAGTTCCTGGCGAGCGGTGCGGGTGGCTTGAGTCTGGATCATGGTGAGTCTCCTGGGTAAGAAAAGGTGCAGATACAGGCTTCAGGCGACGTGCCTGGCCGGCTGGGAAACGGCGTGGACTTCTGGGTTTTGCGCGAGAGACACGAAGGTGCCGGTGCTGCCATCAAAAGCGTCGATACGTCCGGTCTCGATGTCATAGATCCAACCGTGCAGGGTCACGCGGCCTTCTTCGAGCGCCAGGCGCACGGAGGGGTGGGTCTGGATGTTGGCCAACTGCGCGACCACGTTTTCGCGCACCATGGAAGCAACCTTGCTTGGGCCGTCCGCATGCTGACGGGCCTCATTGACTACCTTGGCTGAGTCGGCGTACCGCAACCAACTGGCTACGGCGGGCATGTGATCCAGGCATTTGCAGGTGGCGATGGCGGTCATCGCGCCGCAGTCGGAGTGGCCGCAGATCACGATGTCTGCAACCTTGAGTCCGGCGACCGCGTATTCGACCGACGCCGAAACCCCACCCGGCTCTGGCCCATACGAGGGCACGATATTGCCGGCGTTGCGGATTACAAACAGATCGCCTGGCTCGCGTTGGGTGACCAGTTCAGGCACCAGTCGGCTATCAGAGCAGGAGATGAAGAGAGCCTTTGGCGCTTGCTGATTGGCAAGGTCCTTGAACAGTTTGACCCGCTCCGGAAAGGCGTTTTTTTGAAACTTCAGAAATCCGTCGATGATCGCTTTCATGGTTGCTGTCTCGATGTCGCTGGGTGTGAGACGGAGATTAAGCAGCGCATGACATAAGGTAAAAGTCTCATTTATTATGAGCTGGATCAGATTATCTTATGGGTTTAGGCATGCTCGCTCGCCACATCCAGTATTTCCTGGCCGTTGCAGAACATCTCAGCTTCACGAAGGCCGCAGCAGCGCTGCATGTCTCTCAGCCGGCGCTTTCTCAGCAAGTAAGGCAGTTGGAAGAGAGCCTGGGAGCCCAGTTGTTCGACCGATCAGGCCGCACGACGCGTTTGACTGACGCGGGGGATGTCTACCTTCTCTATGCGCGCCGTGCGTATCAGGAACTGCAGGAAGCCAAAAGGGCTATACATGATGTCAGCGACCTCAGCCGTGGCTCATTGCGTGTTGCCGTAACGCCGACGTTCACGACCTATCTGGTGGGGCCGCTGATCGAGGCATTTCACTCCAGATACCCCAAGATCACCGTCAACCTGAAAGAGATCTCCCAGGAGCGTATCGAGGAGTTGCTGTTGGCGGGAGAGTTGGACGTAGGGATCGCATTTGATGAAATACATGCGCCGGATATCGAAGCCATCCCCTTGCTGAACGAAACGCTTGCTTTGGTCATGAACCGCAGACACCGCCTGGCCGAGGAACGCTCCATTACCTCGCACGGCCTGAGTGCAGAGTCTTTGGTCTTGCTCAGCACAGAGTTTGCCACTCGCGAGCAAATCGACCGCTACTGCCGCAAACATGAGATTCGTCCCAAGGTGCAGATGGAGGCCAATGCCCTCGGCGCAGTGATCGAGATCGTTCGCCGGACGAATCTCTCGACCTTGTTGCCTGCCAGAATTGCGTTGGCCCATGACGATCTGGTGGCCATCAAGCTGGAGCCGGAGCGCTTGCAGCGACGGGCCGTTCTGATGCGGCGCAAAGACGCTTTTCTGAGTGCGGCGGTGCGTGTCTTCATCGAGCTGGCTAAAGAAATATCCAGCGATCTTGATCAGTGAGGGTTTGCGCGACCGCAGGATGTGCGTGTGCGCAAGTGCAACGATGATGGCCTAGCCGACCTGCGAAGCGGAGACTGGCAGGGGAGGGAAGCCCCTATTGCTTTCTAGCTGCTGACGGCGCACTGATGTGTACTACATAACCTCCAGCAAGCAACTCACCCCAAAATTAGATGGCTTCCTACACGAACGAATCAGATTTTCGCTATTTGATGTAGGCCCTTTCCTAAGCATCCTTGGCCCGCTTTTGCGCCATCGCAGTCACGGCTAGTCTCGCCGGGCCGCTGCTAAATCAGCGGCCAGGTCTGCAAGCCTGTGCGGTATTACGATGGCGCCCACCTCCTGACGTCTTCGGCGTTTCGCCGTAGGTCCGGTTCAATGGTGGCTGCGTGCGGGTGACCTTTGGGTCAACCGGGTTTTTGCCTCGTAATGCCCCGGTCTTGCAGGCCTGCACGTAGCCGCCACCCTTCACCTGCAAGTGAAGAGTGGACGGTCGGACTTCCGCATTACGAGGTGCATATGCTCAAGATCGTCCCCGACCCACCGCACACCACCGAAGCCCCCGATTACCTCGAAGACACCCTGGTCGAAGCCATGGAATACACCATGTGTGGCCTGGCGGTAGCCAACCAGTCGATCACCTCCCTCCCCAAATCCCCCGCCACGATCATGCTGCTTAGCGTGATGCACGAGCTCGACGCCGTGCGCTCGCTGTTGGAGTGCGCGTTGGCGCAGGTGCAGCTCAAGAGTCGAGCGCGGCCGCTATCCCTGCATTAGTCCGTACTCATTTCCAAAAGGCTTGCAGGGCCTCTGTGGGAGCGGGCTTGCCCCGCGATCACGGGCAACGCCCGTGCCATATACCGCATCGCCTGCTTCGCGGGTAAACCCGCTCCTACAGGTACCCCGCTGTACTCAAAATCAGCGGAGTACCTGTAGGAGCGGGTTTACCCGCGAAGAGGCCAGCAATGGTTCAGCACAGCCAATTGCCCACACCATCACCGGTGCCCTCGCACACCCACCCCATTCACAGCACCTCGAAGGACTTCCCCATGGACAAGGACTCACCAGACCACCTCGGCAAGCTCGGCTGGACCGTCGGCACCACCACCTGCCTGGAAAGCGAAGCCAAAGGCAAACACCTGTTCCGCGTTGAACCCGGCAACTGTGCCGACCATGCGCTGCAACAGGCTTCGGAACTACTGGCTAGCGCGCGGCGGGCGTCGTTCATCGGGGTGATGGACGACGAACCGGTGCTGGTTTGGGCGGCGCATTACCTCAGCGAGATGGCCAAGGCGTTGATGGATGATGCGCGTAGGGGGATGCATAAAAGCGATTGAGGTGGAGGTTGGGTGGTTCAGAGTTGTCCGTTCGGATTTATGGCTCCGTCGTTGGATGACAGCTTCCGACCCAAAGCTGCCGTCCGCGAAAGAGCAGCAAGAGGCCTGTAGCGCCTCTCCGCCTCTACTGCTCGACGGGATCATCATGGCGCACTTCGCCACAGGCATGGTCTAGTTCGAAATCACCATCTTGGCTCTGTGTGGCTAGTCCAAGCATGGCTAGAGTGGGCTCCAACGGACACTAACCTACTGCGAGTACCTGCCCATGAACAACCGCCTTGATTACTTCAAGCTGTCTCCCCAAGCGTCCAACAAACTGGTGGAGTTGACCCTGCAACTGAGCAAGAAGCCGTTGATGGTCGATCTTGCCCACCTGATCATGTTGCGGGCTTCGCAGCTCAACGGCTGTGCGTTCTGCGTGGATATGCATGTGAAAGAGGCGAAGATCCATGGCGAGCGCGAGCTGCGTCTTCACCACGTCGCCGTCTGGCGTGAGTCGCAGCTGTTTACGCCCGTAGAGCGAGCGGCGCTGGAGTGGACCGAAGCCCTGACCCAGTTATCGCCTCATGGTATCTCCGACAGCCTCTATGCGCGTGTGCGCGAGCAGTTTTCCGAGCACGATCTGTCGGATCTGTCGTTCCTGATCGTCGCCATCAACGGCTGGAACCGCCTCAACGTAGCTTTCCAGGCCATCCCGGGCTCATCCGATGAACTGTTCGGCCTGAGCAAGGCCAACCTCAACTGAGTAACGTGCTGATCACTGCGCCAAGCTGCTCGCCAGGAGCAGCTGTGGCGCAGTTGGTAAAGCTCAGGAGCAGACCCGACTGACGCTGCGACGAGGCAGCCCAGCGCGACAACGCCTGTACCGACATGCCCCTGCCCAGCAACTGCTCGGCCAGGGCGGTGTCGTTTACGTCGTTCGGCAAACGCAGTACCAGGTGCATGCCGCCCGGCGAGCGCTCCACCTGCATACCCTGCGGCAAACTTCGCTCCAGTGCTTCGATGGTCAATGCTCGTCGCTCGTTGTAGATGCGGCGCATGCGTTGGATATGCCGGGCAAAGTGTCCTTCGGCAACGAACTCCGCCACCATGGCCTGGGTAATTGACGGTGACCCGGCAGCGAACAAGGCCCGGCCGACGCGCTCGAACGCTGCCACCTGCGCCTGCGGCACCACCAGATAAGCCAGGCGAAGGCTGGGAAACAGCACCTTACTGAAGGTCCCGGCATACAGCACGCGCCCATGGCGATCCAAGCTGGCCAGCGCTGGGAGTGGACGGCTGACGTAGCGATACTCGCCGTCGTAGTCGTCCTCGACAATCCACCCCCCGGTGCGGGCAGCCCAATCCAATAGCAGTTGTCGGCGTGGCAACGACAGTGCCATCGACAGCGGGCTCTGATGCCCCGGTGTCACCATGGCGACCTGCGTAGCCCGGCCACCCGCGATGGCATGCTCTACATTCATGCCATCAGCATCAACCGGCACCGCTTCCAGCTCCAGTCCGAATTGGCGAAGCACCTGGCGCGTGGGGGGATAGCCTGGGTCTTCCACCCAGGCTCGCGCTCCTGGCTGCAACAAGGTGTGCGCGATCAACGTCAGGCTATTGCGCCAACCGCTGGTGATAAACACCTGGTGGGCACCGCAATCGATGCCTCGGGATACCTGAAGATACGAGGCGATGGCGCTGCGCAACGCTGGCAGGCCGTGGGGTGCCGGATAGTCCAGATCTCCCACACGCATCCCGCGTAGATACCGGGCACCCAGACGCGCCCATATCTTGCGCGGAAAAGCATCCAGCGCCGGCACCCCCATCTGGAATGGCAACAGCTGCGGTGGACGCCAGAGCGAATCAGGGGAGTCTTCGATCACCCGGCTGCTGACGGGTGCTGTGCTGGCCGCCAACGCGGGCTTCTGCAGTTCAGGATTGATCACGGTGCCTTTCTGCCCGAGCGCAAGGATGTAGCCCTCGCTGGCTAGCAGTGAATAGGCCAGTTCGACGGTCCCACGGGCCACACCCAGCTCCTTGGCCATGGCGCGCGCCGACGGCAAGCGGTCACCGGCGGACAACGTGCCGGCGGCAATCGCGGCCAGCACGCGGTCGTAGAGTTGGCGATACAGAGGCAGCGCGGACTGCTCTTCCAAGGGGGCGAAAGGCGGTTTTGGCGAAGTCATCATGGACTAGTTCGTATCCCATTTCTTGGCTCAATCAAGTGGGTCAATGGTAGTCCAATATAGCGCCATCACTTACGCATGAGGCCAATCCCATGACATCTACGTTGACCAACTTCATACCCAGCGTGCTCGACCTGGCCGACACGGCCCTGCGTCCCCTGGACAACATCCATGACCTGTGCGGCGCATTCCCGGTAATGCAGCAATTGCGCCCTCATCTGACCAGCGAAGCCGACTTCACCAGCCGCATCGAGCGTATGCGTGTTGAAGGCTATCACCTCATTGGCGCGTATGACTCAGGCGTCCTTGTGGCATTGGCTGGTTACCGCCTACAGGAAAACCTGGTCTACGGCGCATTCCTGTATGTCGATGACCTTGTCACCGCCGAGGCTCATCGGGGTGGCCAGTGGGGGGCGCGCTTGTTGCAAGCCTTGGAGCGACTGGCCCGCGCCAGCGGCTGTGCGCGCCTGGTGCTCGACACAGGTTTGGCCAACGCCCGAGCGCAACGTTTCTACTTCCGTGAAGGCCTGTTGACTGGGGCAATGCGCTTTCAAAAACAGTTCGATACGCCATAACCCGCACACATCCAAGGAGGCAAACATCATGACATCGTCCCGACCGCTACTTGCTCCTTTGCGCGTTCTTCGCCTGGTCGCCAGCCCCAACGCAAACCATTCGGAAAGTCTGAAGCTGTCCCAGCAGATCCTGTTTGGCTTGGCCACCGTGGCCGGCAGAAGGGGTATCCAGTTGACCGATCTAGATCTCAACGCCTTGGCACCCGTCGATGCGCCTTACGCCCAGGCATTAGCCAATCAGCGCATAGTCGCGGTAAGCGGGCGGGACAGTACGTTGAGCCGTTCCAACGAATTGATCGACCAACTGCAAGCATGCGACGTACTGCTGATTGCCACGCCGATGCACAACTACAGCGTGCCCGCCCCACTCAAGATGTGGATCGACCAGGTGGTACGCGTGGGTAAAACCTTTGTTGGCACCGCCAAAGGTAAAGTCGGAAAGCTGACGGATCGTCCGGTCTACGTCGCAATCGCTAGCGGGGGCCACATCAGCGGTCCACAGGCCCGTCAACCGGACTTTCTGCGCCCCTACCTGTCGGCCGTCCTCGCCACCATTGGTCTCACTCAGGTGCATTATTTCACCGTTGAGGGTACCGCCAAGGGGGGGGAGTCACTGAGTACTGGAAGGGCAACAGGGTACGGTGATGTGCAGGCGTTCTTTGGTAGGCATAGCTGTCGAGTAGGTCAAGTCTAAAGTCCGCTTCAAGGCCGACATCTACTCCAAGCGCTTAGGTTTGCATCTCAACTGGGCCGTATGCGAACAAGCGGCCACGCTCTTCATCGCTCATACAAAGGAAAAAATCATGAATCGTCTCAATTGGTTTGAAGCTTCGCCTGGTGCAGCTAAGGCCCTCGGCGGCCTGCATCATTTCGTGACCACCGCGACAAATTTGCCAGCCTCGCTGATCCACCTCGTGTTTCTCAGGGTGTCTCAAATCAACGGCTGCGCTCATTGCATTGATCTTCACTCACGCGATCTGATCAAAGCAGGTATGTCAGTGGACAAGGTGCTGTTAGTGCCGGTATGGCATGAAGCGCAATATTTGTTCTCGGATCAGGAGCGCTCAGCACTGGCTTGGGCGGAAGAAGTCACCAGGGTAAGCGAGACACAGGTATCCGACGAAGCTTATGCAGCCGCATCGGCGATGTTTGCAGAAAAGGATCTTGTTGACCTGACAGCGGCCATTGCCGCGATGAATGCGTTCAACCGTATGGGCGTCAGCTTCCGACTCAAACCTGCGGCTAGGGCTTGATGACCTAGTGACTCGGCCTGGAGAGGTAGTACTTCGGAGACGGCACATCGCTTGTATCGCGTACCGTCTGCTTCAGGCCAATTGCTGCCCTTTCCGAACGACCGCTATGGCTCGGATACGGTCGTTCGCTAATGAACAGCCTTGGGGGCCCAACTCGGCCCCAGGTAACACACCATTTTCGAAAATGCCAGCAATCCTGTGAGGCCAGCCCCTACCATCTCTCACTCAAACTTCACCAACACCACCGTAGCGTTATCCCGCCCCCCATACTCCGTCGCCAACCGAATCAACCTCTGACTGCTCGCCTCCAGACTCTCCCGCCCGGCGCCCTCCAACACCCGCGCCATCTCATGATGCGGCACACACCCATGAACCCCATCACTGCACAGCATCAGCAAGTCCTCCGCCTGAACCACCTGCACCCACACCTGCGGCTCCACCCGCGGCGCTGGTCCGATCGCCTGCAACAGCACGTTGCGCGCCGGCAGCCGATCGAAATGCCCGGCATCCAGCGCCTGCTGGTACCAGGTCTGGTCGCGACTCAACTGCTCCAGCTCACCGTGGCGATAGCGATACAGGCGACTGTCACCCACATGAAATGCCAACAACGGCCCGCCGGCCTGGGGGCGCCAGATGCCGGTGAGGGTGGTGCCCATGCCGCGCCCCTCGCTGAGCTGACGGGTGTGGTTGTGCGCGTACAAGCGGGTGTTGACCGCTTCGAGCGCCTCGTGCAGCGCGCCCAGGGCCTGCATCGAGGGCACCTGGCAGGTGGCGTCGGGGTCGCTGGAGGTGTGGGCGACCTGCGCCACCTGACGCATCAGGCAGTCGCGCAGCGACTCCAGGGCCAGGGCGCTGGCCAGGGCGCCGGCCTGGTGGCCGCCCATGCCGTCGGCCACGGCCAGCAGTTCCAGGCGTGGGTCGATCAGGAAGTGGTCTTCGTTGTGCTGGCGCACCGGGCCGGTGTCGCTGTGACCGAAGGCGATGCCGCCGCGCAGCAGGCAGGGCGCGGTGGCCATGTGGTTTTGTGGCGCGCTCATGGCTGCTCCTCGAGAAAGGCGCTGCGTTGGGCGGGGTCGGGGATGTGTTCGGCCAGGGCCTGCAACAGCGCCTGGCGGGTGCTGGCGTGGGGCAGGGCGCGGCGCATGACGATGCGGGCAATCGGGCCGATCAGGTAGGTCAGGCGCGTTTCGCTGGCCTGCACGAAAGCGGGGTCCAGCTCGGGGGCTGGGTGTCTGTCGTATCTGTCTGGTGGGGCAGGCTGTCGTCTTGCGGCGGGGTTTCGGTCGTGGCCAGCAGCGCTTCGGTGGCGGCGACGAACTGTTCGCGGCCACGCTCGGAGGGAATGTGCGGCAGCAGGGCGCTGCGCAGGCTGGCGAAGTCGTCGGCGCTGGCCAGACTGCGCTTGACCAGCAGGCGCGCCAGCGGGCCGATCTGCTGCGACAGCAAAGATTCGAGCTGCGGGCGGACCTGGCGTTGGCGGGCTTCACGTCGCGGTGCACTGCCTTGGGGTACGCCAGTCAACGGTTGCAGCTTGAGCCAGCCTTGCAGCAGGTTGAGATGGGTGGTGTTGCCCGTGTGTTCCAGATACAGACGGGTGTGCGGGCCAAGGGCAATGCGTGTGCCGGCCAGTTGGTCGATGAGCACGCCTGTGCTGCCGGCTTCGAGGTAGTCGGCACTCTGCAGGCGGGTGCCGGCGTTGGCTTGGTAGACGCTCGTGGCACGCAACAGTTGCACGGGCTTTTCCGCTGCGCTTATCACTCCGATCTCTGCCGGGGCGGCGAGCAGAGGCGAGAGGTGGAGCAGGCCAGCCAGGAGGGGGGGGAGCGCGGGTCTGTTCACGGTTTGGTCATCGTGTGTACGGAAGGGGTAACCCCGGGATGAGCGCAGGCTACCGATTCACGGGGTGCGATGAACGTCAATTTTTTCTATGTATTTCAAGGGGATGAATTGAATGAAATCATGGAATAAAACGGCGGCGGCGGGTGTTTTCGTCATGGGCGCGCGGGTTATTCGTTGGCCTTGCTGGCCCTATCGCGGGACAAGCCCGCTCCCACAGGAACTCCGCTGGTTTCAAGATCAGCGGAGTTCCTGTGGGAGCGGGCTTGTCCCGCGATAGGGCCGGCACTGACGTCGCGATCAGAGAATCGACAGCGGGTAGTCGACGATCACCCGGAACTCGTTGACATCCCCTTCGGCCTGGTCGGCATTGCCCCGGTGGATCGCCTCGCGCAGGCGCACCGACAGGTCCTTGGCCGGGCCGGACTGCACCACGTACTTGGCTTCGAGGTTGGTCTCATGATGCTTGCCATCCTCGCCATAGCCATAGCCCAGGTACTTGCTGTCAGAGGCCATCTTGCTGCCGTCGATGCCATGGCCGTTGACGTAGCGGGCCATGAAGCTCAACCCCGGCACGCCGAAGGTGTTCATGTCCAGGTCGTAGCGCACCTGCCATGACTTTTCCTCCGGGCCGTTGAAGTCCGAGTACTGGATGGAGTTGGCCAGGAAGATTCCGTCACCGGTGTCTCCCGGGCCGTTGATGCCGAAGGCGACGTAGTCGAACGGGGTGTCGCCGTGCACTTTCTGGTAGGCCAGGGTGATGGTGTGCGCCGAGAGGAAGTTGTACGCGGTGGAGAACGACCAAGTGGTGTTGTTGATCGAGCCGGCGTCGGCGCGGCCATCGTCGTTGGTGCGGTAGAGGTTGAAGTCGAAGTTCAGCGACTGGTCGTCGGCCAGCGCCAGGATGTAGTTGGCGTTGCCGTAGTACTGGCGCCAGATGTCCTGCAGCTTGGAGCCATACAGCGACACCGACAGGGCGTCGTTGACCGCGTATTTGCCGCCTATGTAGTCGATGCTGTCGGCCTGGATGTTGGCGTAGGAGGCCCACAGGCCATGGTCGCCATTGGTGGTGACCGGGCCGTTGCCACCAGTGAAGTGGCCCGCCTCCAGGTCCAGCCCCTTGATCTCGCTGCTGAGCAGGTTGAAGCCAGTGGCCGTTTGCGGCAGCAGCCGTGTACCGCCGGCAGCGAACACCGGCGCGGTGGGTTGCAGGTCGCCCCAGCGCAGTTCGGTCTTGGAGATACGCAGCTTCAATGCGCCCCCGGCGCGGCCATAGTCGTCTTCGGGGGCGCCGTTGTCCCTGACGGGCAGGTTGCCGGTGCCGGAGGTGCCCTTGCCGCCGTCGAGCTTGACTGCCAGGTGGCCGAACGCTTCGACGCCAAAGCCCACGGTGCCCTGGGTGAAGCCGGAGCTGTAGTTGAGGATGAAGCCTTGGGTCCAGTCGCTGCGATCCGGGCCTTGCGACTTGCCATCACGGTTGAAGTAGTAGTTGCGCAGGCGTGCGTTCAGCTCGCTGCCTTCGCAGAATCCCTTGGCTTCGGACTGGCTCGAAACGGCTTCGGCGAATGCGGCTTGCAACGGCGCGCACAGTAGCGCCGCGCTCAGCATGGAGAGTCGCAATGGCGACATGTCATACCCCTTGGTTGGAATTGTTGAGGCAGGTGTCTGAATAAAGGAATGTAATTGTTGTAAGGGTGCAGCCGGTATTGATGCCGGGCTACTAGTAACAAATGCCGCGCCGCGCATGCCATTTCGTTTCGTTGATAATCGAAATCACGGTTTTTGATTGCAGTATCGAGTGGCCAAGGGGTTAAAGTCGGCCCCGATAAAGTATTCGTGCACTCAGGACATCCCCCGTGCTAGAGCACCTCCTGGGTGGGCTCCACTTTATCGCCCTTTGGTTGTTTGCCGCCTGATCTCAGGCGGCTTTTTTATGCCTGGTATTTAATGATCTGTGGCGAAGAGCCATCTTTTCGCGCATTGATTTCAGTGCGCCTGGAAGGGCAGGGGGCAACTTTCCTGGCGCTGAAACAACAAGGCCGGTGACAAAAAATGTCACCGGCCTTGTTGTTTGCCGCAGGCGTTATATCAGTTGATCACGCCACCGCTTCGCGCCGGCTGCTGGCAACCTGGGTGTGGCGCAGTGTCGGCAGCAGGAAGGCGATCGACAGCAGGCAGGCACCGACCAGCAGCACGAAGCCGCCGTCCCAGCCGAAGTGGTCGACGGTGAAGCCCATCGCGGCACTGGCTGCGACCGAGCCGCCCAGGTAGCCGAACAAACCGGTGAACCCGGCAGCGGTGCCGGCGGCTTTCTTCGGCGCCAGTTCCAGCGCCTGCAGGCCGATCAGCATCACCGGGCCGTAGATCAGGAAGCCGATGGAGAACAGCGCGATCATGTCGACAGTGGGGTTGCCCGGTGGGTTGAGCCAGTACACCAGGGTGGCGACGGTGACCAGGGCCATGAACACGATGCCGGTCAGGCCGCGGTTGCCACGGAAGATCTTGTCCGACATCCAGCCGCACAGCAGGGTGCCGGGGATGCCTGCCCACTCGTAGAAGAAGTAGGCCCAGGAGGTCTTGTCGACGGTGAAGTGCTTGGCTTCCTTGAGGTAGGTCGGCGCCCAGTCGAGCACGCCGTAGCGCAGCAGGTAGACGAAGACGTTGGCCAGGGCGATGTACCAGAGCATCTTGTTGCGCAGCACGTACTTGACGAAGATCTGCTTGGCGCTGAATTCCTGTTCGTGGCTGGCGTCGTAGCCTTCGGGGTAGTCGTTCTTGTATTCCTCGATCGGCGGCAGGCCCACCGATTGCGGGGTGTCGCGCATGGTAATGAAGGCGAATACGGCCACCAGCACGGCCACGGCGGCCGGTACATAGAAGGCGGCATGCCAGTCGTTGGTCCAGCCCAGCCCCAGGATGAACAGCGGGCCAATCAGGCCGCCACCCACGTTATGTGCCACGTTCCACACCGACACCACGCCGCCGCGCTCTTTCTGCGACCACCAGTGCACCATGGTCCGCCCGCTCGGCGGCCAGCCCATGCCCTGGGCCCAGCCGTTGATGAACAGCAGGATGAACATGATGGTGACGCTGGAGGTGGCCCAGTGTGCGAATCCGAACACGAACATCACCGCTGCCGACACCAGCAGGCCGAAAGGCAGGAAGTAACGGGGGTTGGAGCGGTCGGACACCAGGCCCATGAGGAACTTGGACAGGCCGTAGGCAATGGCGATGGCCGAGATGGCCAGGCCGAGCTGACCGCGGGTGTAGCCTTCCTCGTCGATCAGGTAGGGCATGGCCAGGGAGAAGTTCTTGCGCAGCAGGTAGTAGCCTGCATAACCGAAGAAGATGCCGGCGAAGATCTGCCAGCGCAGGCGGCGATAGGTACTGTCGACCTGTTCAGCGGGCAGCGGCGCCCGGTGCACGGCGGGGCGGAAGAAGGCAAACATCGGGGTACTCCAACGTTATTGTTTTATCTGCGAAAGCGAATATTACATTTTCGTTACAGAAAAAAATATCGCTTTCACAGGCTGGAGTGTTGCTTTGCGAACGTTCCGTCAGATCGTGATCAGGGACGGGGTCTGGCTGTTGGGGTGGCGATGTCGCTGCCTTTGCTGGAGGCATCGGTGGTGGTGCTGGGCGGGGTAGGCTTGGCGGTTTCGGGCCATGGCGGGTGCGGTTCAAAACCTCAAGGCCAGCCATCCCCTGTGGGGGCGGGCTGGCCTTGATTTAGCGCATCACTGATTACGCGTCACCCGCCACACGGTATTGGCCAGGTCGTCGGCGATGATCAGCGCGCCTTTCGGATCCACTGTCACCCCCACCGGGCGGCCGCGGGTCTTGCCATCCTCACCCCGAAAACCGGTGGCGAAGTCGATTGGCTCACCCGCTGGCTTGCCATTGCTGAACGGCACGAAGATCACCTTGTAGCCGACAGGATTGGGCCGGTTCCAGCTGCCGTGCTCGCCCACGAACACGCCATCGGCAAATTTCTCGCCCATCGCCGGCAGGGAAAAATCGACTCCCAGGGCGGCGACATGTGAACCGAGGCTGTAGTCCGGCTTGATCGCGGCGGCGACTTTCTCCGGATTCTGCGGTTGCGCGCGGGTATCGACGTTCTGCCCCCAGTAGCTCCAGGGCCATCCGTAGAAGGCGCCTTCGCGCACCGAGGTCAGGTAGTCGGGCACCAGGTCCGGCCCCAACTCGTCACGTTCGTTGACCACCGCCCACAGTTGCCCCGAATCAGGCTGGATGGTCAGCGCCGTCGGGTTGCGCAGGCCGGTGGCGTAGGGCTTGTGCGCGCCGGTCTGGGCGTCGATCTGCCAGACCATCGCGCGGTCGATCTCCACTTCCATGCCGCGCTCGGTGATGTTGCTGTTCGAGCCGATGCCCACATACAGGTAGCGACCGTCCGGGCTGATGGTCAGCGCCTTGGTCCAATGGTGGTTGATCGCCGAGGGCAGCTCGGTGAGCGTGGTCGGCGGGCCATCGGCCTTGGTCTGGCCGTCCTGGTAATCGAAGCGCACCAGGGCATCCTGGTTGGCCACGTACAGCTTGCCATCGGCAAACGCCAGGCCGTAAGGGGCGTTGAGGTTGTCGGCGAACACTGTCTGCACTTCGTAGCGGCCGTCGCCATCGGCATCGCGCAGCAGCGTGAGGCGGTTGCCGCTTTTGACCTGGGTGTTGCCCTTGGCCTTGATCTGGCTGGCGATCACATCCTTGGGCTTGAGCTTGGCGGCATTGCCGCCACGGCCTTCTGCCACGATGATGTCGCCGTTGGGCAGGATCAGGGTCTGGCGCGGGATCTTCAGGTCGGTGGCGATGGCCGTGATGCTGTAGCCGTCCGGCACCTTGGGTTTCTGCTCGCCCCACAGTGCCGGTTCGGCGATCTTCATGCTCGGCAGCAGGCCACGTTCGGGGGCCGGAAGTTTCGGGTCGGGGCCGCGGGCCTGGGTGGCATCGCCGTCACCACCGCAGGCGGCCAGCAGCAGGCTCATGCTCAGGATCGACAGGGCAAGAGGCGTCTTCATGCGGCACCTCCCGAGCGCAGGTTGGTCAGGCCGACCCAGGTGGCGATGCAGGCCAGCACGCTGACGATCACCGACAGCACCAGCCCCGAGGGCATGACCGCCCAGGCGTCCTTGGCATGTTCGAAGGCGTTGACCAGCCCCAGCAGCCAGGTCACCACCAACAGCAGCACGTACAGCACCGGGCGACCGGCCTTGCGCTCGGCGCGCACCAGGTTGGCCAGTGCGAACAGCACGGCCAGGCCGCAGAACAGCAGCCCTCCGGCGATCAGCCAGGCGGCGAAGTTGCTCCACTGGATCTGGAAGGTCTGGTAGTAGGCGATGTCACTGATCAATGCCCCGAGAAACAGCGGCACGGTGCCGGCCAGCAGGGTCGCATGCAGCGGCCCGGGCGTGCACCGGTAGGGGTCGTGGACGGTCGTGGTCATGGCGGCTCCTTGTCGTTGGCGATGAAAGCCAGCGCGTTTACGCTGGCTGCGCCTAGGGAAGGATCACGCCGCAGGTCGGTTGGTTCAGTGCAATTTCGCGCTCAAGTATTTGGTTCGTGCAGCAAGTCCCCGTTCCGGTCCAGGTGATAGCGCTGAAGATCGCGCGCCAGGATCAAGCTGCCGTCGTAGTGGGCCTGGGCTTCGGCGTGGAGATCATCGATGCACGGGCTGCGCCGTGGATCGCCCTGGTAACGGGCGCTGAAGTGAGTCAACACCAGGTTCTTGACCCCAGCCGATTGGGCGAATTTCGCCACCGCCTCGGCACTGCTGTGTCCGAAGCTGATGCCGGTGCGCTCGATCAGTGGCTGGGTGAAGGTCGCTTCGTGCACCAGTACATCCGCGCCCTTGGCAACTTCTGCCAACAGCTCGGGGCGATCGTTGTCGCCACAGACGATGACCCGTCGCGCCGGTCGGGAGGGGCGCAGGTAGTGCCGTGGATAGAGCCTGCGGCCCTCGTGAACCACGGCAATGCCCTTTGCCAGCTCGCCCCACAGCGGGCCGCGCGGGATGCCGTCGGCCTCCAGGCGCGGGATGTCCAGGCGCGGCTCGGGATTGATCTCGGTGAACACATAACCACGGCTCGGGACTCGGTGGGACAGCTCGACCGCATTGACCTGCAGGCTGGCGTTGCTCCAGTTGCCGAAGGTTTCGGCAGCGTGCAGGCACAGCTCGAAGGGCAGGTAGGTGTCGCTGACCGAAAGGCTCTGGCGCACCCAGTCGTGCAGGACAGTTGGCAGGATCAGCTCGAGTGGCTTGCTGCGCCCGGACATACCGGCGCTGGCCAGCAGACCGGGCAGACCGAAGCAGTGGTCGCCATGCACGTGGGTGATGAAGATCGCGCGAAGGTCGCGGACCGACAACGGCGTGTGCAGGAGCTGGTGCTGGGTGGCCTCGCCGCAATCGACCAGATACCAGCCGCTGCCGCTGGTGTCGATGACGGCCGTGGCGCTGACATTGCGCGCCTTG
Organism: Pseudomonas sp. SYWMCR5; assembly: GCF_057197165.1. Classification (NCBI taxonomy): domain Bacteria; kingdom Pseudomonadati; phylum Pseudomonadota; class Gammaproteobacteria; order Pseudomonadales; family Pseudomonadaceae; genus Pseudomonas; species Pseudomonas sp. SYWMCR5. The sequence continues at coordinate 185,179 of NZ_JBXUNH010000009.1, read as the reverse complement.
GTAGGCGCCCCGGCGCTGGTGCCCAGAAACAGCAGGTCCATGTGAAATGCTTCCAGAGAGTGTTGGCCCATTCTAAGGCGCGACACGCCTGTGGGCACAACTCGCGGTAGGCAGTGTGTCAGGCAAAGCTGCCGGTCTGCACCTCGCCACTGCGTCGGTAATGGGCGAGCAGTACCCCGCGTGGCGAGCTCAAGGACTCGACCAGGCTCAAGGCCGCCGGTTGCGCGTTGTCTGCGAACAGCCGTTTGCCGTGCCCGAGCATCACCGGGTTGATCAACAGGCGCAGCTCGTCCACCAATCCGGCTGCCAACAGTTGCTGCACCAGTTCGGCGCTGCCTTGGGTGAGCAGTGCCGGGCCGTCCTGCTGCTTGAGCGCGCGCACGGCCTGGATCACGTCAGCGCCCAAGGCGCGGCTGTTTTGCCAGTCGAGGGTGTCGGGGTGATGGGTGGCGACGTGCTTGGGCACCTTGTTGAACAGCTCGGCCATGGGCGTGTTGTCCGAATCCGCACCGACCTTGGGCCAGTAGTCGGCAAAGATGTCGTAGGTCCGCCGCCCCAGCAGCAACTCGAAAGGCTGGCTGAACAGCGCTTGCATGACATGGCCAAAGGTTTCGTCGGCGTAGGGTACGAGCCAGCCGCCGAAACCGAAGCCTTGGCTGGTGTCTTCCTGCGGGCCGCCGGGGGCTTGCATGACGCCGTCCAGGCTGACGAACGCGGCAACGATGAGTGTGCGCATGGGTATGTCCTCGCGAGGGGTGTTCGGGGCAGTGGAAGAATAGGTCACTGCGGTGCCTGAACATTGGTCGAACGGGCAGGGCGCGAATCGACAGCCTGTTCTTTACCACTGGCAATCAGTCCCGCCTTTGGCACAAGCATCGCCTTGCAGGTGCGTTATAGTCCGGCGCGTGAACCCTTTCCCCACAGGAGTGCCGCCCGTGACCGAGTACACCGCGTTCAAGGTCGAACTGACCGACAACATCGCCCATGTGCAGATCAATCGCCCGGAAAAAATCAACGCGATGAACGCTGCCTTCTGGGAGGAAATCGTAGAGATCTTCCAGTGGGTCGACGACACCGAGGCGGTGCGTGCGGTGGTTGTCAGTGGCGCGGGCAAGCATTTTTCCTCGGGGATCGACCTGATGATGCTGGCCTCGCTGGCCGGACAGATGGGCAAGGACGCCGGCCGCAATGCGCGCCTGCTGCGCCGTACCATCCTGCGTCTGCAAAGCTCGTTCACGGCCGTCGACAAGTGCCGCAAACCGGTGCTGGCGGCGATCCAGGGCTATTGCATCGGCGGCGCCATCGACCTGGTGTCGGCCTGCGACATGCGCTATTGCAGCGCCGATGCGCAGTTCTCGATCAAGGAAATCGACATGGGCATGGCCGCCGATGTCGGCACCCTGCAACGTTTGCCACGTATCATCGGCGACGGCATGATGCGTGAGCTGGCCTACACCGGGCGTATGATCGATGCCAACGAGGCGTTGCGCATCGGCCTGGTCAACCGGGTGTATGACGACCAGGCGGCATTGCTCGACGGAGTCTTTGCCATCGCCCGGGAAATTGCAGGAAAATCGCCCATCGCCGTGGCCGGCACCAAGGAAATGATCAGCTACATGCGCGACCATCGTATCGACGATGGCCTGCAGTACATCGCCACCTGGAACGCTGCCATGCTGCAGTCAGAAGACCTGCGGGTCGCGGTGGCGGCCCATATGAACAAACAGAAACCGACGTTCGCCGACTGACCTCCTGACGGCGCACGCGCCTGAAGAGAGCCGAACATGTCAGCACGCTGGACTACCGCAGTACTCGACCCGCAGACCGCTGGCGGCCTGGCCGTCGCCCGCAGCCCTGCGGGGTTCCTGGTGGATGACAACGGTGCGTTGTTCCCGCGTGACTGGCTCAAGCGCCAGGAGCTGGACGTGCTCTGCGAGCACGGAATCGGTCATTTCGACGGCGAGCCGGTGTTCCTCCTGGAGCTGCGCACTGCCAGCGAACTGCCGGGCATGAGCTGGCGCGGCCTGCGCCAGTTCATGCTCGAAGGCGACTTCGACACCTACAAGCTGCTGGGTTATGCCGCACAGATCGGCACCTGGGCGCGCGAGCATCGTTTCTGCGGCAGTTGCGGCCAGCCGATGACGCAGATCCGCTGGGAGCGGGCGATGTACTGCCAGGCCTGCGACCTGCGCAGCTACCCGCGCATCTCGCCCAGCATGATCGTGCTGGTGACCCGTGGCGACGAAATCCTGCTGGCGCGTTCACCGCGCTTCGTCACCGGGGTGTACAGCACCCTGGCCGGCTTTGCCGAACCGGGCGAGTCGGCTGAGGATTGCCTGGTGCGCGAAGTGCGCGAGGAAGTGGCGGTGCAGGTCAAGAACATCCAGTACGTGGGCAGCCAGTGCTGGCCGTTCCCGCATTCGATGATGCTGGGCTTCCACGCCGAGTACGCGGGTGGCGAGATCGTCATGCAGCCTGACGAGATCGAGGATGCCCAGTGGTTCAGCGTACACGACCTGCCGCCATTGCCCGCCGGACGCTCCATCGCCCGTTACCTGATCGACCTGTACGTGGCGCGGCGGCTGGGGTTGGCGGAGCCGGTGCTGCCGACCTGACTCAGCCCTCAGGCCTGGCCGAACCAATGCTGCCAGGCCAGGCGCACGGTCAGCGCCAGCACCACGGTGATGAACACCGGGCGAATGAACTTGCTGCCGCCGCTGATCGCGGTGCGGGCGCCGAAGAACGCGCCGATCATCACCGACACGCCCATGACCAGGCCGACGATATAGTCCACTTGCCCGGAAATCACGAACACCGTCAGCGCCGCGATGTTGCTGACGAAGTTCATGCTGCGCGCCACACCACTGGCACGTACCAGGTCGATGGGGTAGAGCAGCAGGGTGCTTACCGTCCAGAACGCACCCGTGCCGGGGCCTGCCACTCCGTCGTAGAAGCCTAGGCTGAAACCCTGGGGGAACTGCCATTTTTTCCTGATCGGTGCATCGGCATCCAGCGGCGCCTTGGGGGTGCCGCCGAACAGCAGGTACAGGCCACAGGCGAAGACGATCACCGGCAGCATCTTGTTCAGCCATTCGGCGGGCATGTAGTGGGCGATCACCGCGCCGATCAGCGCGCCGCTCAGGGTGCCGACGATTGCCAGGCGCCACTGGGCCGGGTGGAACAACTTGCGCCGGTAGTAGGTGAACCCGGCGGTGGCCGAGCCGAAGGTCGAGCTGAGCTTGTTGGTGCCCAGCACCAGGTGCGGCGGCATGCCGGCGGTGAGTAGGGCGGGGGTGGTGAGCAGGCCACCACCACCGGCAATGGCATCGATGAAACCGGCGACGAAGGCCACTGCGGCGAGGATCAGCAGGATAAGCGGTTCTACGGTGAGTTCGAAGGGCATGGGACGGCTTTCAGGCTGCAGGCGAGGGCGCGGCAAAAGGTCGCGCCAGAGGCTGCACATGGTAGCCCCCGGGGCGCGCCCTTGCCAGCGTGCTCGGGCGTCCGTTGCTTCTAGCCCTGCGCAAACAACTCGCTGATCACCCGGCGCAACCACACACTGCGTGGCGCCTGCTGGAAGCGTGCGTGCCAGAACTGCTTGAGGTCGTAGCAGGGGATCTCTACCGGCGGCTCGACGATCTGCACGTTCACGGTATCCAGGTACAGGTTGGCCACGGTGCGCGGCAGTACCACCACCAGGTCGGACTGCTCGATGATCGAGGGCACGCTCATGTAGTGCGAGGTCTCGAGCACGATGTTGCGCTTGATCCCCGCTTCGTTCAGGTGCGCCTCGAACATCTCCTGGCGGCGGCAGCCGACGCGCACCTGCAGGTGCTCCATGCGGGCGAAATCCTCGAGCGCCAGGCGCTCGCGGGCCAGTGGGTGACCGCGGCGCAGCATGCAGGTGAGGTCGTGGGAGAACAGCCGTTGCTGGTAGATGTTGGGGGCCGTGAGGTCGGGGAAGTAACCGAGCACGGCATCGACCTTGCCGTCATGCAGGCTGTCGGTGAGCGCATCGGGCGCCAGGCTGAGCGTGCGCAGGCGAACGCGTGGCGCGAGCTGGCGCAGCTTCTGGAACAACGGCGGCAGGAACACCACCTCGCCGATCTCGCTCAGGCAGAACACGAACTCGTCTTCGGCGATGGCGGGGTCGAAGGTCGGGCTGCTGAGGATGTCACGGTCGATGATTTCGATGACTTCGCGGGTGCGCTCGATGATGCCCTGGGCTCGTGGCGTGGCCTCCATGCCGGCACCGGAGCGGATGAACAGCGGATCCTGCAGCGAATGGCGCAGACGGGCGAGGGCGGCGCTGGCGGCGGGCTGGCTGATGCCCAGCTGTTTCGCCGCAGCGGTGACGTTGCCGGTTTCGTAGACGGCCAGCAGGACGCGTAGCAGATTGAGGTCGGTGCGCATCTCTATAATCAAATCAAATAGTGCGAATAAAGAGAATTAGCTTCTGCGATTAAGCGCCGGTTGCGAGGATGAGTCCAGACAAAAATAAAACCAAGGGACTCCACCCATGATCAACCTGCACGATATCCGCTACGTGCGCCTGGGGACCGCCAACCTGGACGACGCACGCCGCTACGCGACGCAGATTCTCGGTTTGCAGGTGGCCCGCGAGGCCAACGGTGCGGTGTATTTTCGCTCCGACAGCCGCGACCACACACTGTGCTACCACGAGGGCGACCCGCGTGAAACCACCACCGCCTTCGAGGTCACCAGCAGCGATGAGCTGGAGCACGCTGCCGTGCTGCTCGAGCGCAATGCCTTCAAGGTGGTGCATGGCTCGCGTGAAGACGCCGAGGTGCGCCACGTCAACGAGCTGATCCGCTTCAAGGACCACAGCGGCAACAACATCGAACTGGTGCTGCGCCCCCATGCCAGCTGGCCGGCTGAAGCGCCTCCCGCGCACTCCTGGTCCCTGATCGAACACCAGCGCCCGCTTCCTGACAGAAGCGGCGTCGGGCGCGGCTTGCCTGCGCCCGGTGTTCGGCGCTCCACATAACAACAAGAAACGAGGAACACACAGTATGTCTTGCAAACGGTCTTCTTCCGTTCCCGGGCTGATCGCCCTGGCGCTGGCCCCCCTGACCACCCAGGCCGCCGGCCTGATCGAGGATTCACGCGCGCGCCTGGAAATGCGCAACATCTACTTTAACCAGGACAATCGCAGCGGCAGCGCCAACCCGTCCAAGCAGGAGGAGTGGGGCCAGGGCTTTCTGTTCGACTTCACTTCCGGCTACACCGAGGGCGCCGTCGGTGTCGGTGTCGATGCCCTGGGCATGCTTGGCATCCGTCTGGATTCGGGCAAGGGCACCCACTACAACCCGCAGAGTACCAATCGCGGTGGCCTGGCGTTTCCCACCGACAGCGATGGTCGTGCGGTCGATGAGTTCAGCACCCTGGGCGTGACCGGCAAGCTGCGCGTTGCCAAGACCGAGGCGCGGCTCGGCACGTTGCGTCCGAAGATGCCGGTGCTGACGCTCAACGACGGTCGCCTGTTGCCGGAAACCTTCGAAGGCCTGCAGATCACCTCGCGCGACCTGGACAACTTCACCTTCACCGGCGGGCAGATCCAGCGGGTCAAGAGCCGCAACTCGTCGAACAACGAAGGCATGGCGATCGCCGGGGCGGGCGGGCCGTCGGGCAAGCGCAGCAATGCGTTCAACTTCTTCGGCGTCGACTACGCCGTGAGCCGCGACCTGACCTTGCAGTACTACTACGGCGAGCTTGAGGACTTCTACCGCCAGCACTTTGTCGGCCTGGTGCACCAACTGGTATTGCCGGTGGGCAGCCTCAAGACCGACCTGCGCTACTTCGACAGTGGCCCGTCGGGGCGCAACGGCAGTGTGGCCGGGCGCGCCGAGGGCTATCGCAGTGCCGGTTTCGGCAATAACGGCAAAGTCGACAATCAGGCGTTCGCCGGGTTGTTCACCTACAGCCTCGGCGGTCATGGATTCAGCCTGGGTTACCAGCAGCTCGAAGGCGACAGCGATTTCCCCTTCGTCAACCAGGGCGATGGCTCGGCCACCTACCTGATCACCGACCGCCAGACCGGCGCGCGTTTCCAGAAAGCCGGGGAGCGGACCTGGGTGGCGCAGCACACCTACAACTTCGCCGCCGTCGGCATTCCGGGCCTGACGACGCTGCTGGCCTACCAGCGCGGCGACAACATCAAGTCGGCGCAGGGCGACCAGCATGAATGGGAGCGCGATTTCTGGGTGACCTATGCCGTGCAGGGCGAGACCTTCAAGGGCCTGTCGTTCTCCTGGCGCAACGCCAGCTTGCGCAGCACCTACGCCAACCAGCGTGACCTGGACGAGAACCGTCTCTACATCACCTACAGCTTGCCGTTGTTCTGAAGCACAGCCGACCGCTTCGCGGCCCCATCGCAGCAAGCCCGCGCCTGTGAGGGCGGGTTTGCCTGCAAGGGGCCGGCACCGTCAACCCCTATCATCGACTTCGAGACTCCCCATGACCCACTGGCTCGGCAACCTGGGCATCAAGCTCAAACTGGCGCTGGGCTTTGCCCTGGTGCTGGCCCTCACTGTGGTCCTCGCGCTGCAGAGCGGGTCCAGCCTGGGCAAGTTGATCGGCAGCAGCGATCACCTGGAAGACATCGCGCAACAGACCAACCTGCTGGCCTTGAATGCCGCCATCGAGGCGGCACGGGCAGGGGAGGCGGGGCGTGGTTTTGCCGTGGTGGCCGACGAGGTGCGCAGCCTCGCCCAGCGTACACAGCAGTCCACCGAGGAAATCGAAGCGCTGGTCGAGGACCTGCGCAGTGGTGCCGAACAGGCGGCTACGATCATGGATGCCGGGCGTGGCTTGACCGAGCGCAGTGTCGAGCTTACGCGTCAGGCCGGGGTGGCGCTGGGCAGCATCACCCAGGCGGTGTCGAGCATTCAGGGGATGAACCAGCAGATTGCTGCTGCCGCCGAACAGCAGAGCCTGGTGGCCGAGGAGATCAGCCGCAATGTGCTGGGTGTGCGCCAGGTGTGTGAACAGACGGCAGCGGCCAGTGAAGAAACAGCGGCCTCGAGCGCCGAGCTGGCGCGGTTGGGGGAGCAGTTGCAGGAGATGGTCGAGCGGTTCGTGGTGTGATTGCGGGTAAGCCGCGCCCCCCCACCTTAGCTGTGGTCAACGCCGGCAAGGGCGATGGTCGTCCGGGCCTCAGGCGCAGCACGGCAGGAGGGCCAGCGGAACCCTGGCATGATGCACTTCGCTGCCCGAGCATTCACGCGCGATCACCGCCAGTGCTACAGTCGCTTCTTTTTTGCCCCGAGGATGGAACATGCGAGCACTACTGCCGATGGCTGCAGCCCTGATGTTGATTGGCTGCGCTTCGTCGACCATGGAGGCCGCGCGCAACGGCCAGCCGAGCGCGCGCCTCGACTCGCAGAAAGCGCCGGAGCTGGTGGCCCAGTGCATCCAGTTCAGTTGGCAGGAAGAGTCGCGCTTCGGCGTTGACGCCAGTGGTTACCTGGAAACGCGCAAGGGCGGTGGCTTGACGGTGTACACCCGCGAGGCGGAGTCCTTCGTTGACGTCTACCCGCAGGCCGGCGGGACCCGGGTCGATTACTACGCCCGCAAGAACGACATGGTTGCACTGCAGCGCAAGGCTGCGGCGGCGACCTGCCTGTGAGTCAGCGTGGCATGTAGCGCAACTGCCAACGCCGTGGAATCTTCCACGAGACCACGGCAAGCAGCAGGGCGGTCAGCGCGCTGGCCAGCAGTGCCGCACGCTCGAAGCGCTGTTCCAGCAACACCCCCAACACCGCCCCGATGAACATGCCGCTCCAGGGCACCAGTTGCACGCGCCACCCGAGCCGTTGTTGACCCAACAGGGTGCGGCCCAAGCCGCGACCGAAACGCGACAGCGCGCCGGTGACGTAGGTCAGCCCGATCGGCAGGCCGTTCACTTCCTCGACCACCGCATTGATCATGCCCATCGCGGTCACCGCCGCCAGTAGCGCGAGCAGTTGCATGGGCTCTGGCAGCATGCCGGCGACCGCCAGCAGCAGGGCGATCACACCCAGCAACGGCCAGTGGCGCCGACCGCTTCTGGCGGCAACGACCACCCCCAGTGCGTTGCCCAGCACGAACGCCGCGATCACCAGCGCCAGGCGCAGCACCGGCCCCAGATCGGCGCTGCCCAGCGAGGCCGCCAGGCGCGTGGTGTTGCCGCTCATGAACGAAACGAAATCGCCGGTGGCCATGAAACCGATGGCATCGGTCATGCCGGCGAGTACCGACAAGGCGGCAACGAAGTACAACCCCACCGTGCCGCGGCGCTGTACCCGCTGTTGACGCTGGCTGTCGAGTGACGCAGTTCCCGGTAGCATCGCAGCTCTCTCCCTGAATCAGCCCAACCGCCCCTCGGCTTGCAGGGTCAGCTTGTGGTGTTCGAGCAATGCCTGGAAGCGGAAGGCAAAGCTGTTTTCAACCATGGGGCGGTTCCTGGAAGCGGGCCGGAAGCGCGAGTATACCCGAGCCGTAAACTACAGGTTGACGGGCAAATGCGGTTTTTTCTCATCCGGGTACTCCTCGCATCTTTCATAAATTGATATGTTATTACATGAAATTTAGGAGCGTCGTTGATGAAACTTTCCCCCGCCCGGCTCTGTCTGGGTTTTTCCCTGTCTGTGTTCGGCCTGCCCGGCAGTGCTGCCGAACCTGTAATACTCGAGGCCCTGACCGTCAGCGACAGTCATCTGCAGGAGCGCGCGGACGGCCCGGTGCAGGGCTACCGCGCCACCCGCTCGAGCACCGCGACGCGCACCGATACCGATGTGCGCGACACGCCGCAGAGCATCGCCGTGGTGCCCAGCCAGGTGCTTGAAGACCTCAACAGCACACGCATCGACCGAGCCCTGGACTTTGCCGGTGGCGTCACCCGGCAGAACAACTTCGGTGGCTTGACCTTCCTCAACTACAGCGTGCGCGGTTTCACCACCGGTGAGTTGTACAAGAACGGCTTTGCCATCAACCGCGGCAGCTACAGTGCACCGGACACCTCGACCATCGAGCGCATCGAAGTGCTCAAGGGCCCGGCCGCCAGCCTCTACGGGCGCGGTGATCCGGGCGGCCTGGTCAATATCGTCAGCAAGCGTCCGCAGGAAGAGGCGTTCACGCGCCTGAAGGCCAGCGCCGGGACCTGGGATCGCTACCGCGGCAGCCTGGACGTCAACACGCCGCTGGACGAGGAGGGGCGCCTGCTGTCGCGCATCAACCTGGCAGTGGAGGACAACGGCAGCTTCCGTGATCACGTCGACAGCCGCCGACAGATCGTCAGCCCCTCGCTTATCTGGCAACTCGACCCTGACACGCGCCTGTTGCTGGATGCCGAGTTCTCGCGCACCGAATCGGTGTTCGACCGGGGCATTCCTGCGGTCAACAATCAGTTGGGTTCAGTGAAGCGCTCGACCTTTCTCGGCGAGCCCAACGACGGCCACATTCGCAACGACAACCAGACCCTTGACCTGGCCCTGGAACGTCACCTGAACGACAACTGGAAACTGCGCCTGGCCAACCACTACACCCAGGGCCATCTGCGCGGCAACAGTTCGGAGCCGTCGCGGGTAGTCGGCCAGACGATCAGCCGTTTCTACCGCGAACGCAATTTCGAGTGGAACGACAACATCACCCAGGCCGAACTGCACGGGCAGTTCGATTTTCTCGGCTGGCAGCACCAGAGCCTGATCGGCCTGGAGTACGAGAACTACCGCAACAGCCAGAAATACCCACAGAGCGCCACGTCGCTCGGCTACGGGCTGGACATCTACCAGCCGGTCTACGGGCAGCCCAAGCCGCCGCTGATCAACCCCAACGACTTCTTCGAACGCACCGAAAGCCAGGCCCTCAACCTGCAAGATCAGATCATCTTCGACGAGCGTTGGCGTGGCCTGCTCGGTGTGCGCCTGGAGCGGGTCGAGCAGACCGCGCTGAACCGCGCCACCGGGGTAAGCAACAGCCAGGTCAAGGAAGTCGCAACACCGCGTGTGGGGCTGTTGTATCAATGGACGCCCGAAGTTGGGGTGTTCGCCAATGCCTCCACCTCGTTCAAACCCAACGCCATCGGCACCCAGGGCCAGGTGTACAAGCCTGAGAAAGGGCTGGGATATGAGACAGGGCTGAAGCTCGACCTGTTCGACAGTCGGCTGGGTGCGACTGTCGCGTTGTTCAGCATCGACAAGGAAAACGTCGTCACCACCGATGCCTTCGGTGAAAGCATCGCTGCTGGCAAGGCGCGCAGCCAGGGGCTGGACGTGCAGTTCAGCGGGCAGCTCACCGAGGCCGTGCGGGTGATCGGTGCCTATGCCTACATCGATGCCGAGGTCACCAAGGGCGATGCAGCACTGCCCAAGGGCAGCGACCTGTTGGGCATTCCCCGGCACAGCGGCAGCCTGATGGTGGTGCACGAGTTCCAGAATGGCTGGCTGCGGGGCTCGGATGTCGGCGCCTCGGCCAACTACGTGGGCGAGCGTTCCGGGCAGGCGGGTGGCGACCTGCGCTTGCCGGCGTACAGCACGCTGGACTTGCTGGCGCACTACAAGGCCAGCGAGCAGTTGAGTTTCGGGGTGAACCTGAACAACGTCTTCGACCGCAAGTACTACGAACGCGGCTACAACGTGGCGTGGAACATGCCGGGCGAACCGCGCAACCTGAGTGTGAGCATGAGTTTGTCGCTGTGACCTGAGGGACCGCACAGCGGTCCCAACCTAATCAACCTTGACGCATCCACTCCGGGCAGCGGTCCTCGAACGAATGCCCGGTCGGCACCAGCTGCTCGTCCTCGATCTCATCGAAACACCCCAGCAGCAACGCCACCGTTGGCGCATCGTCAATTGCCCCGATCGAACTGCCGCAGCACCGGCAGAACGCCCGACTGGAATAATCCGAAGAGCGCCAGGTGTCGGGTGCTCCACCAGCACCCACCCAGCGCACCCGCGCACGATCGAATTCCACCCAGCTCGCCACCAGTGCCCCGGTATGCTGCTGACACCAGCGGCACGAGCAGTGGTGGGGATTGCCCGTCGGCCCATCTGCCTCGAAGCGGATCGCACCGCACAGGCAGCCGCCCTTGTAGGTCTTCATGCTGTCGCTCTCTCCTTGAATGGCAGGTTGTCGGCCTGCACCCTGGCCGGTTAACGTGGCGGTTTTCCGCACAGGGAAGTGTCCATGAATCCGTCACTGGAACTCAATCGCGCCAACTGGGACGAGCGGGCGCCGTTGCACGCCGCCTCGCCGGGCTATGAAGTCGAATGCTTCGTGCAGTCTGCCACGCATCTTTCGGAAGTCGTGCGCTTCGACCTGCCGCGCCTGGGCAATATCCAAGGCCTCAAGACCTTGCACCTGCAATGCCATATCGGCACCGACACCTTGTCGCTCGCGCGCCTGGGCGCGCAGGTCAGCGGGCTGGATTTTTCGCCGGCATCGCTGGCGCAGGCGCGGTTGCTGGCCGAGCGTTGTGGCGTGGAGATCGACTATGTCGAGGCGGACGTCTACCGCGCCAGCGAGGTGCTGCCCAAGGCGAGCTATGACTTGATCTACACCGGGATCGGCGCCCTGTGCTGGCTGCCGGACATCCAGCGCTGGGCGCAAAACGTCGCGGCGTTGCTCAAGCCGGGAGGGCGGCTGTTCCTGCGTGAGGGCCATCCGATGCTGTGGACGCTCGACGAAACCCACGCCGATCGCCTGCAGGTCGACTTTCCGTACTTCGAGCACGAGGCCCCGGTCATCTTCCACAGCGACCAGACCTACGTCGAAAGCGAGCATCGCCTGGCGCAGACCGAGACCCATTCCTGGAACCGCGGCCTCGGTGAAATCATCACGGCGCTGCTTGAGCAGGGCATGCAACTGACCGCCCTGGTCGAGCACCGGAGCATCCCGTGGGAGGCGTTGCCTGGGCAGATGCTCAAGGGCGAAGACGGCGAGTGGCGCCTGGCCGAGCGGCCCGAGCGCCTGCCGTTGAGCTACACGCTGCAGGCGCGCAAGGGCTGATCAGGAAAGGAAGCCGCCGTCGACATTGAGCGCCGTGCCGGTGGTGTAGCTCGACGCGTCGCTGGCCAGGTACAGCACCGCGCCGGCCATCTCGCTCGGGTCGGCCACGCGCTTGAGCGGGATTTGCTGCAGGGCGGCGTTGAGGATGGCGTCGTTCTTCACCAGCGCCGAGGCGAACTTGGTGTCGGTCAGGCCCGGCAGCAGGGCATTGCAGCGGATGCCGAATTGCGCGCACTCCTTGGCGAAGACCTTGGTCATGTTGATCACCGCAGCCTTGGTCACCGAGTAGATGCCCTGGAACAAGCCTGGTGTCACGCCATTGATCGACGCCACGTTGATGATGCTGCCACCGCCGTGCTCGCGCATCAGCTTGCCGGCTTCCACCGACATGAAGAAGTAGCCGCGGATGTTCACGTCGACAGTCTTCTGGAAGGCACTGACGTCGGTGTCCAGCACGTTGCAGAACTGCGGGTTGGTGGCGGCATTGTTGACCAGGATATCCAGGCGTCCGAACTGCTCGCGGATGCCGGCGAACACCTGCTGGATCTGCTCCAGCTCACCGATATGGCAGGCCACCGGCGTAGCCTTGCCGCCGGCTGCGATGATGGCGTCGGCGACCTGCTGGCAGCCGTCGAGCTTGCGGCTGGAGACGATCACATGGGCCCCTTGCTGGGCCAGCAGGTGGGCGATGGCTTCGCCGATGCCGCGGCTGGCGCCGGAAACGAAGGCGATCTTGCCGTCAAGGTCGAACAATTGGGTCTTGGACATGCTGGATTTCCTTGTTGTCGCCGGTTACAGGGTGGATTTGCCGATCAGTTGCAGGCTCATCTGCTCCAGCAGCCGGTTCATGTGGATGAACTGGGCGAAGCGCTTGTCCTGCGTCTGGCCGTGGAAGAAGCGGTAGTAGATCTGCTGCACGATCCCGGCCAGGCGGAACAGGCCGTAGCAGTAGTAGAAGTCGAAGTTGTCGATGCGAATGCCGGCTCGCTCGGCGTAGTAGTCGACGAACTGGCGGCGAGTCAGCATGCCCGGGGCATTGCTCGGCTGGCGGCGCATCAGTTGCACCGGTGCCGGGTCGTCGGCCTCGATCCAGTAGGCCAGGCTGTTGCCCAGGTCCATCAGCGGGTCACCGATGGTCGCCATCTCCCAGTCCAGTACGCCGATGATGCGCATGGGGTTGCTGGCATCGAGGATGACGTTGTCGAAGCGGTAGTCGTTGTGCACGATGCCCGGGCGCGGGTGGTCGGCGGGCATCTTCTCGCGCAGCCAGGCGATCACCTGTTCCCAGCGCGGCGCATCCGGGGTCAGGGCTTTTTCGTAGCGGCTCGACCAACCTTCGATCTGGCGCTGCACGTAGCCTTCGGGCTTGCCCAGGTCAGCCAGGCCGCAGGCGTTGTAGTCGACCTGGTGCAGTTCCACCAGACGGTCGATGAAGCTCTTGCACAGCGCCTCGGTGCGGCCGGCGTCGAGGTTCAGTTCGGGCGGCAGGTCCGAGCGCAGGATGATGCCCTCGACCCGCTCCATCACGTAGAACTCACCGCCGATCAGCGATTCGTCGGTGCAGTGCACATAGGCCTTGGGGCAGAACGGGAAACCGTCGTTGAGCTGGTTGAGGATGCGGAACTCGCGGCCCATGTCATGGGCCGACTTGGCCTTGTGCCCGAAGGGCGGGCGACGCAGCACGAACTCGCGTTCGGGATAGGCGACCAGGTACGTGAGGTTGGAGGCGCCGCCGGGGAACTGGCTGATGCTCGGAGTGCCTGCGAGGCCCGGGATATGCGCCTTGAGGTAAGGGTCGATGATGGCTGCATCGAGTTCTTCGCCGGGGCGGACCTGGGTGGACTGGTCGGTGAGCGTCATGCGTTTTCCTTATTCTCGGTCGCAAGGATCATTGGCTAATCTAATGGCCAACCTGGGTTGGGACAAGCGTGCCAGACGTCATATCGACGCGGGTGTTGCCGGTCGATCACTGCCCCTGATGAATGGCGGATGCAGGCTGCGGGCAAAAAAAAACCGAAGCCGGTCAGGCCTCGGTTTTCTTCATGCGCGTGTTCGCATCACTCAGGACGGGAACAGCTCGCTCAGCTTCATCGACAGCATCATGTCGCCTTCGACGCGCAGCTTGCCGCCCATGAAGGCCTGCATGCCATCGGTCTCGCCACTGACGATGCCTTTGAGGGTTTCGCTGTCCAGAACCAGGGTGCAGTTGGCGTCAGGGTTCTCGCCTTCCTGGATCTCGCAGGTGCCGTCCTTGACGAGCAGGGCGTAGTGCTTGTCTTCGTCGGTGATGTTGAAGCCGAACACCAGGTCCAGGCCGGCGGCGGCGGCAGGGTTGAACTTGGCTTTCATCGCTTCGACTGCTTTAGCTACGTCGCTCATGGTGTATTCCTTGTTGGGTGAAAGTCGCGTGCACGGGGCACAACAGGCCGGGCTCATCGATAGGTGAGAAGCTCCGGCATCCGCAACAGCTGCACGTGGGCCTGGCTGTTGAAGGAGGTCAATGCCACGTCGCGGCCACGGAACTTCAGTTGGCTGAGCGACGTGTTGATGATCTGCCAGTTCAGCGCGAACGCCTGGGCTGGGGTGATTCCGGTGACCTGGTGGAGCAGGGCGGCGATGCTGCCGCCGGAGGTGAAGATGGCAATGTTGTCGCGGCTTGACGCTTGCGCCAGCACGCGTTGCAGGCCGGCACCAACGCGCGCGGTGAACGCGGCCCAGGTCTCCAGGCCATCGTGAGCCTCGTGCTCGCCGTCATGCCAGCGCTGCACCATCAGCGCGAACAGGCGCTGGAACTCGCTGCGATTCTGCGCAGCATTGCGCAGCACGTGCAGCGCCTCGGGCTCGTGCGGCAGCAGGGCAGGAAGCAGGGCGCGGATCACACCGTCGGCATCGAACTCGTTGAAGGCTGCGTCGGTCTCTATGGCCGGGATCGCGTAGCCAGCAGCGGCCATTGCGTCGAGTGTCAGTCGTGCGGTGTCCTGCTGGCGCCGCAGGTCGCCGGCCAGGCAGCGGTCCAGGCGCATGTCCAGTTGGGCCAGGTGCTCCCCCAATGCCTGACTCTGGCGCACACCCAGCGGCGACAGGACATCGTAGTCGTCGGCGCCGAAGGAGGCTTGGCCATGTCGGATCAGGTAGATATTGCCCACTGGAATGTCCGGCCGGGATGGAGGTTGCTGCGAGGTTAGGATGCGCCAGAGAGGCTGTCAATGAAAAAACATACAAGCGTTTGAAAAGGTTGTTTGAACTGTGTTGCCAGCATTTTCCCATGCTGGCAGCCGCCCAGGCGCACCGGTATGCTTGCATCAGTTACGCGTCGTGCAGGCGCAGGTCTATTAAGGAGTCAATGTGGAGTTTCTTGCCGAATACGCAAGCTTTCTCGCCAAAACCGCCACTGTGGTGATCGCCATCCTGGTCATCCTTTCCGGCATCGCCAACCTGCGTGGCAAGGGTCGACGCAAGCCCGGCGGGCAATTGCAGGTCACCCGCCTCAACACCTTCTACAAGGAGCTGCGCGAGCGCCTGGAAGCTGGCCTGCTCGACAAGGCCGAACTCAAGGCCTTGCGCAAGCAGCAGGCCAAGACGGAAAAACAGAAGAAGAAAGGCAAGGCCAAGCCCGAGGAAAAGGGCCGGGTCTTCGTGCTGGACTTCGACGGCGACATCAAAGCCTCCGCCACCGAGGGCCTGCGCAACGAAATCACCGCGCTGCTCACCCTCGCCACCCCACGTGACGAAGTGGTGCTGCGCCTCGAGAGCGGTGGCGGGCTGGTGCACAGCTACGGCCTGGCCGCCTCGCAGTTGGCGCGTATCCGCCAGGCCGGCATTCCGCTGACCGTGTGCATCGACAAGGTCGCGGCCAGCGGCGGCTACATGATGGCCTGTATCGGCGAGAAGATCGTCAGTGCGCCGTTCGCTGTGCTTGGCTCGATCGGCGTGGTCGCGCAGTTGCCCAACGTCAACCGCCTGCTGAAAAAGCACGACGTTGACTTCGAAGTCTTCACGGCCGGCGAATACAAGCGCACCGTGACCGTATTTGGCGAGAACACCGAGAAAGGCCGGGAGAAGTTTCAGGAAGACCTGGATATCACCCACCAGCTGTTCAAGGACTTCGTCGCCCGCTACCGTCCGCAACTGCACATCGACGAAGTCGCCACCGGTGAAGTGTGGCTGGGCATTGCCGCACTCAACCGCAAGCTGGTGGACGAGCTGCGCACCAGTGACGAGTACCTGAGTGATCGCGCCAATGACGCCAATCTGTTCCACGTCCGCTATGCCGAGCGTAAATCCCTGCAGGAGCGCATTGGCGTGGCCGCCAGCGGTGCCGTGGAGAACACTTTGGTAGGGCTCTGGAGCAAGCTTGGCCGCTTGCGCTAACACCTTGAACCCCTTGAAGATTTTTTTCTTCAAGGGGGTTGCAAGGTGAGGGGAATGCCGACATAATGGCGTCCATCGAAACGCAGCTCACTTGAAAAAGTCGAGCAGTTTCAAGGAGATAGCGAAAGCTGACTCCGAACTTTGAGGCCGAGTAGCAAAGTGGTTATGCTCCGGATTGCAAATCCGTCTACGCCGGTTCGATTCCGACCTCGGCCTCCACCATTCGAAAGCCCCGCAGATTAACGTCTGCGGGGTTTTTCTTTGGGCGCAGAAAATCCGGATCGTTTCCGCATATTTAGGCGTCGTTTCCGCATCACCCCTCTACTTGGTCGGGCTGACCACCTCGCCGACGCGGCGATAAACGCGCTTGGTGATTTCCTCCTTGGAGTGCCCAAGCAGCCGACTGGCGTGGCTGATGTCCTCAATCTCCGACGCCGCCTTCGGTCGGATATCGCGGAACTGGAACTGCCGAACTTTGATGGCCAGGTCTGTATTTCCATCGGCAATCAGCTTGCGCGCAGCCCTGTCCCGCGCTTCGCTGAAGCGGTTCCTCAGCATTTCCCAGCTCATGCGCAGGCCTGAGTCGTTGGTGATGAGGCGTGAGTTGCGCACACCCTGCAGCTTTCGCCGCTCCAGAAGCGCCTCGATGAACAGGCCAAGGCCGGTGAGCTCACCGTTGACGTGCCGCCGGATGCGCAGCTTCTTGTCGGTCTTGTTCTGATCGACCCACAGGTAGTCCTCGTCCAAGTCGACGGTGCTGAACTTCAGGGTGTCTGCTGGGCGCTGCCCTGCCAGGTAGGCCAGGTCCATGGCATCTTTGAGGCCCTGGTCGCCTTCGGCATACACCGCATCCCAGATTTCGTCGGCCGCGTAGAAGTCGCGCACCTTCTCCTTGTTGCGGCGAACTGCCAGGCATGGGTTGCGCTCTGCAAATCCCCATTCCATAGCCATGGTGAAGACATGGGATAGAAGGGCGATCTCCCGGTTTGCCCGGGTCTTCGCGCTGCGGGCGTCCCGGTACTGGGCGATGACAGGCGGGCTGATCGCCTCAATGGGGGCGTCAGTGAACGCCTTGCGCAGGCGCTCCAGCTCGTACTTGTTGTCCTTTTGCGTGCGTGGGGACTTGCCCGGGATGATGTCCCGCTCGTAACGGTCAAACAGCTCGCCCATCGTCGCCATCACTTTCGGCTTCGCCCTATGCTCCAGGCGGGCCCATTCCAACTTGGCCTCAGCTAGGTCAGTCCCCAGCGGTACTTCCTGCCGCTTCCCTTCAGCATCCCTCCCGTCGTAGTAGTAGCCAACCCACAGCTTGCCGCTTTTCAGCTTGCGGACCCGCCGCAGCATTCTGGGCGGCAGGTCCTTGTTCGATGCCTTCCTGTTGCGCATCCTTTACCCCACGCGCGATAAGTCCAATGTCCAGGTTTCAGTTGTTGCATTCGTCGCGTTTGGCTTCACACCGGCCATCTTGAGCCTGGCGTATACCCGTCCGACAATGGGCCGCCTGGCTCGGGTGAGCGTGTACTGCCAGCCGTTGTTGGCCAGCCAGGCGATTTGTTTGCTCGGGATCTGGTAGCCGGTGATGCGGATCACCTCTTCCTCGTCGAGAAACTCGCCTGCATGTTCCATGGGATGGTCTCCACGCCGCCGGTGGCGGCAGGTTTGTGGTCAGTCGCAGCTGCTGGAGCTGGATCCGCTGTCGCTGGAACTGCTGCTGTCGCTCGACGAAAAGCTGCTGCCGCTGTCGTAGCTGCTGTAGTCCCGGCTGGTACACGAACTGCTCGAGCGAGCCGGTTCGTAGCTGTCCGCCAGATGTATGGGATGCATAGGGCTGACTGGGCTCATGGGGTTGAGCGGGTCGAGCATCGGATCTTGCCGGCCAGATGCGGGGCTGTGGCCGCGGGCATACCCGGTCGGGGCGAGCGCGGCGCGTTGCGCTGGCTTCTTCTTGCGCTTTAACAGGCGGGCCAAGAAATTGAACATGAGTCTCTCCATGCCCGCAGTCGGCGGGCTTGAGTAGTTGGGGGAGGGGTTAGGCTGCCTGCTTGCGCTTGGGAGGGGTCGGTGGATAGCCGAAATGCCTCCGGACGCGGCCGGTGTATCCGCATTCTCGGCAGCCGGCCGACTGATGGGCGTTGTAGCCATAGCTGCAGCTTGAGCAGTCGCAGCTGCAGCCTGAGCACTCCATCGAGAAAACCCCAATCACCTCGACTTCGCCTTCTCTGCTGATGGAGTAGTTGTAGCGACGATCCAGGCGGAACCCGGTGATCTTTTCGGCCTCCTCGTAGGTGGGCGGAACTACGCGGAATCCCCACTTGGCAGCGGGGTCATCGACAGTGCGGGTTAGCTTTCTCATCGCGGCCCCCGATAGATCAGGCAGGCCATGTAGGCGAGGTCGATCATAGAAGGTGTCCTCCGGCTTCGAGCAGGCTGTCGCGGTCCTCTCGCAGACGATTGAGCTCCTTGCGCAGCGCTGCAGTTTCAGCGATGAGAGCCAGCACCGCCGCCGGTGTCGCCTGAGTGGCGAACTCCAGCCAGGCCACTTCTGCAGGGCTGTAGCTTCGGTCTTCGGTCCACGCTTGGCAGGGAATGTACTCGCCGGCTGCAATGCACGCCTCGGCCAGGGTTTTCAGGTTTGGCAGGTGTTCGCTCATGGCATCAGCTCCGTCGGCACCTGGACGAACTCGCCCAGCTTGTGGCGCACGAATCCTCGGCAGAACGCGACCAGGGCGGTGGGGCCGTAGCACCAGATCCCGGCACAAGCCGGACCACCGCTGTAGGAGACGTCAACGGTAAGCGCTGGATTGTGCTGGGCGCCACCACGATACTTGTCCAGCAGCGGGCCTCCCTGGCTCCAGTTCCAGCTTGGCCTCCAGGCGCTGGTGTCATCTGGCAACTTTCGCACCCATCCTTGGTGATCGATGAAGACCGGCACCGATTCAGCCTTTGCCACAGCCCAGTCGAGCGCCGCCCCGGCCAGGCTGGATACCCTCACTTCGATCAGGTCGGTCATTGCTCAACTCCAGGAGCCTCAGGCAGGGGCTGCCAATGGGTGACCTCATCACCGGAGCCTGGCGAAACAAGAGGCTCCCAGTACTGCTCGAAGTCGGCGTGGGTTTCGAGCGAATGCCAGCCACTAAATGGCGTGCCGTCCTCGGGATCGTCCGGTTCGGGGTCTTCCCTGTGGAGCAGCTTTTCGTTCAGCCACTCGGCAGCGAAGACGTAGGTCTTGCCGTTGTGCGCTCGCTTGACCGCGACAATGAAGGTCGTGTCGGTGTCTGCGTCCGTCGCGGGCAGCCTGTCGCTGCACTTGATCCATTCGCTCACAGCTGATACCTCTCATCAATCCAGCGCCCCTGGGCGCGTGCGGGTGTAGGTCCGTTGTCTTCTTGCTCGTGCGGGGAGAGCTGGCGCTGGTTGCCGGCGTTCTCGCGGAACAGCTTGCGGCAGGCCTCGGACTTGCCGAGATCGTTGATCAGGCACTTCTCCGGTTCAGGCGGAGCCAGCATCCAGTTGGGCAGGCAGGCCATGCCGCTGTCGGACTGCCAGCAGGTGACGGCGCGCGTCTTGTCTTCCTTTACTTCCAGGTGGCCTGGTTGCTCGATGCAGCCGCCCAGGGTAGCCAGCAGCAGGAGGCAGATGGCGAGGCGGGTCATGGCTTGGCCCCAGCGATGGCGGCGATGAGCACGTCTTCTTTCGTGATGGTGTGGGTGGCCATCTTCTCGATAGTGAAGAAGTTGGGCTGGCAGAACTTTCGGGCCCAAGCCTGCAGCGGCTCCAGCGCCTGCCCGAGAGCTGCTGTCGCCTCGTCGTCGAGGTCAGGATAGTTGTCGACCCATTCCCCCGCGTCGCTTCCGGCGGCCGCCTCGAACATGTGGTTGAGCAGGTCATCAGCATCGGGGAGGAACCCGGCAGGGTCGGCCTTGCAGACGGTGCCAGTGTGTACGGTGTCACCCACTTTGAGGCCGTTACCCCGGCCTGGGCCGAAGCTTGTGCCATCCGCCTCGCTGCCGAAGTTGTCGCGGATTAGAGCGGTAAGGTTCGGGTAGTCCCACGATCCGTCATCGCCATTCACTGACCAGGCTTCCTCGGCCTTCCGCCTCGCCCAGCTGACGCAAGGGCCATCCTCTGTATCGAAGATCCCGAGCAGGAACCATTCAGGCCCGGGGCATTCAGGCTCCCAGCCTAGGCAGTGGCACTCGCCGTCGTCATAGGGGTGGTGATCGCTGATATCCGAGTCCATGTGCCACTGCTTCAGTTCCAAGCCCTGCTGCACGAGCCAGGCGTTGAAGGCGGCATAGTCTTCGTCAAAGTCAGGCTCGTCGGGGTGACTCCACCAGCCGTCTTGATCGCGCTCGACGGCCACACGTTGGATCAGCTTGATTTCTTCAGGCATGACGATTCCTTGGCCGCCATATCGCGGCAGTGAATAGAGGGGAGAGGGGTTACAGCTGGAGTGTTTCCGGGTACGTTCAGCCTTTTCAGGAGGACACCCGGTGATAGTTCATGGAATTGAGTACGCTTTTTGCCGAGCCTCAAGCGTCACCGAAGGGCACGATGGTTTGGGCCTTGAGTGCTCGCGCGGCGACCAAATCATCTTCGAGATTTTCCGAAACGATGAGACGCTCAAGTTTGAAGTGACGCTATTCGAACGTGATGTCCCTTTGGAGCTGCTCGAGTACGCCGTGCCTGCCGCTCGCGAGCTGCTCGGTGACTTCATGCCCTACGTTCCGGGGTGATCGGTGTTGCTGGATCGGTTTTCTGTGGGCATGGGATACCTCGTCGCGTATGATGCGACCAGTTAAAGGAAGGGACGAAAATGTTAAACGACTACGGGAAAAGTCTATTCAAGCCCTGGTGTTCCGTGCAAAACGTGGTGCTATTTCTGGCTTTCCTATTCGTCACAGGATTAGCAATAAGAACTTATGGACTAAATAGCTCTGAGATAGCCAGTTGGGTGCAAGCATTCGGCTCTATTTTAGCAATCATCGTTGCCGCATATTTCCCTATCCTGCATTCTAAGAAAGCGCTAGAAAGCAGGCAGAAATCGCTTGCAGAGATACTTCGAGTTTTATCTGATGATGCAGTTGAATCGCTTCATTTGTTGAGCGGAGCATTTTATTGCCCTGTACGCGAAAGACGAGAAATGATGCGGTACGAAACTTTTCATCGTAACCGTGATTGGCAGGCCTTGATTGACCAGCTGTCACAAATACCCGTTGCCGAGCTAACTCCCCAGTTAGCTAAAGACCTCAGTTATCTCAAGGATGCCGTCGGCTTCGGGGCCCATGTAGCATCGAAGATACCTGAATGGATGAAATCAGGTGGGCACTCCGAACCTGATGTTGTCCGTGTGCTACGGGCCAAGCGCGATCTTGTCGGACTAATAAGATCTCGTCTGCCGGTTCCGCAGGGGGTCAAGTCACCGGACGTTACTCCAGGGCAAATGAGGTCGCAAGTGTACGAAACGAATAAACCCCCCACTTGAGCCGATTGCATTCGATGACGCTGAAATTTACAGAAGGTACTACTGGAAGGACTTCCGGTCAGCGATGCCTGATCGTGTTTATATTCATGGGATTTATCCATATTTTAATAATTTCGGACCAAGTCTACTTGAGCTTCCGCCTATGAGTGGAGGCTTTAAGGAAATCGAAGAGTACGTCTGCTCTTATTGTCGTGTGCTTCATGAGGAGCATTTAGAGTCTGAGCTAATACGTATTTCAGAGGACGCGCTCTGATTAATCGCCGCAGAAGCAGTCGATGTCTTCGGCCTGGTAATCGAAGTCGAAGTCGGTTTGTCTTGCGCGCTGATCTGCTGACCAGGCCAATGCTCGGTAGTTGGGGCGATCTTGTCGGAACACCTGGCCAAAACGTTCTTCGGTGCCAGACCACCAGATCACCCTGGATGGGTCTTCTTGGATGGTCCTGATCAGCTTCGCCTCGTTCTTCTTCCAGCACAGGTCGCAATTGCCGTAGTCCGAATCCATGCCCAGGTCGAAAGGCTGGTCGGCCCAGAAAGCTGCTACGTCATCCTTGATGATACCGGCGACGTAGGATGGGCACACGTTGTCCCAGCGTGCATTGCCTCGCTCATTGGCTGTCATCATCCGGCTGTAGCGGCGGGGCTCGTCGTAGCGGATGCCGACGATGCAATCCCACTCGTCATAGCCCAAGGCCCGCATGTGCTTCTCGCCGATCTTCACCTTCAGGTATGCGGTGCACATGTTGTTGCTGAAGTTCGGCAGCACGGCCGGCAAGTTCTTTTCTACCTTTCGGTAGGCCTGGCAATACTCGAGCATCATCGTGAACGGTTCGCCGTTGCGGCTGGCCGTCTCGAAGTCGACGATCTTGTACCAGGGTGCGTCGTCCGGCTGGCCGTACACCCGGCACCACTCCATCCAGACGATGTTGACGCCCCAGTGCTTGGCCATGGCGTCGATGAAGACCAGCGTCTCCTCGCGCTCCTTGCCGGTGTTTTGAAAGAACGCGTGCACATCTGCCGGTAGCTTGCCGCCGTGGGCCTCCAGAATTTTCCAGAGCATGTGTCCGCTAGTGCGGCCACCACTGACACCGATCTGCGCGGGCCCAGTGATCTGATAGGGGTTCATGGCAATCTCCATTGCAGACGCCGCTCTCGCCGGGGTGGCGTGTTTCGTTGAAGTGGGATTTGGGTATCGGGGGGGGGGGGGGGGCAGCCCAGCGGGTTCAGGCGACTGTCAGCTTCGAGGCTGCTGCAGCTGGTCAATAAATGATGGCTATTTGCTGTATCATCCTACGCAAAAAAAGGGGGCGCTATGGAATTGTTTGAAAAATTCGAGTTGAGCACGCAAGGGATTAGTTATGACGGGAACCGCCTAAGTAACGACAATAAATATCAGGCTAGTGTCGGTTCAAAGGCGGAGCCTTTGTATATTCATACGGATTCCGATACTGATTGGGCTGGTCTTTCACCATCAATTGCTGGTGTGGTTGTTGCACTTATTGCTGCATGGTTAACTATGAGGGTTCAGAAGACTCAAATTAAAGCAAATTTGAGTAACTTTCGAAGTCAGTGGATGACTGATTTGAGGGTGTGTGCGTCTGAATACTTAATAGTAATGCTTGATATGGCTGTAAAGACGCAAAAGGATCCGAATTTTCGCACCTCGAAAGCGCACTATGAAGGGTATCTAAAGCTAATGGCTTTGGGGGCGAAGTTCGATTTGCTGTTAACGGGTGAGGAAGAGGATTCCAAAATTTTAAGAAATACGGAAAATGAGACTTCAAAAATAATTTTGGCTATGAATTCTGGTGATGACGCGCAGCCGGCAATTAAAAGTATCAATAATTTTAAAGATTTGCTCAGAATCAAGCTTCATGACACTTGGTGTGAGATTAAAAAAGATGTTGGTGAAATTACTTAGGAAGGATCATTGGATCCGGATTAACGTGCCGAAGTCGACTCGGTGTGCCCGTTCTGGTCTATCCAGAGCCGATCTTCTGGCACCACGGCGGGATATAGTAGACCTTCGTTCGCGGTGATGTTACCGAAAGTCTTCAACGTTCTCTCCAGGGCAGGCGCCGCCCTCGCCGGGTAGGCGGTAAATTAGGCGTAGGTCAAGAGGCGGTGACGGTGCCGCCGAAGGTTTAGGAGGAGCATTTGGAGATGGTCAGCAAGATCGATAGAAATGGGGTTTGCGAGTTATGCCTTGAACATGGCGAGTTGCAGGATAGCCATTTGCTGCCCAAATCGGCATATAAATATGCGGCGTCTCAGGACCCACAATATGGGCGCTCACCCGTGAAAATTGACGTCGGAGCTGGCTCCGCAAACTTCGGTGATACGCAGATCAGGATCCATCTGCTATGTCTAGCGTGCGAACAAAGGCTAAGCAGACTAGGAGAAACCCCTGTCTCCCGCCTCTGGAACAAGCACGGCGTATTTCCACTTCGTGATCAGCTCTTGGCAACTCAACCGGTTGCCAGTGACGAGCGTATATCCATTTTCAGTCCCGGCTCGCTCGCACCCTCTGACCTGTTTGCTCTCGAGTTCACGGCTTTCAGCATCTTCTGGAGGGCACATGTGTGGAGATGGGCTAGGGGAGGTGATCCTTATCGTAAAGCGCTTGGCGCTGAATACTCGGAAAAGATCCGTAGTTATCTACTCGGAGGCGATCGGCCGTTGGGTGCTTTCTTTTTTATCGAGGTGGACTCAGGCGATCTGGGTGGCATGTTCAGCCTGCCTGTATCTAAGAAAGTACAAGGCGGAAGGGCGCATATATTCAATTTGCTGGGTATTCGCTTCACCCTTCTTCTTGGGCGACATATCGGGAAAAACTTGATAACCGCGCATACGCTCATGGGGGCAAGTACCGTGCTGACGTTGGAAGACTTTAGTAAAGGCCGGTACTTTCTTGACCTAGCGAAGGTCGTCCAAACCAAGGTCACCGCTCGGGGCCGTCTCGCAGGACTGGAGGCCAGGGAGGATCTAGAGCCTTCCTGATTGATACCTCCATGCACGCGCTGCGCGCGGTCGCTGTCTGCGGCATGGTGGCAATTTGGTTTGGGATGGGGTATTACGGGTGACCGGCATGGGACCGGGTCAAGGAGCGTGTATGCAGCTTGGAATCGATCGTCCTCGTGCGAAGTTCATCACTATCAAAGGTGGGAAGGGTGACGGAAAGCAAGTGCTTGCTCATCCTGTGTGGGGAGAGCCGAAAGATCCAATCCCGGTTGCCATGAAAGTCTTCGTCAATACGGATTCGGGCGAAAAATGGATTGACGATATCAAGGGACCCTTCGATAGCCTGGAACAGGCAGAGAGCATGGCCGTTGAGAGCGCAGCGGATTGGTATGAACGCGGCAACGGTTAAAAGGCTGGACTGATGACCTCGTCGCCCGGATCCTGCTGAATCATAAGCATGCTCTTCATATCGAAGGCCAGGGCCAAGCGCGGCGATATGCTGATTTCATGACGCGGCGGGGTGAGAAACTTCGCCGCGTGCAGTCGGCCTAGGGCGTGAATGCCGTGGATCAGTGCCTCGATCATCTGGCTGTAGGTGGCGTCAGCCCACCCGCATATCGCTCGCAGGTGCTGCCCGGTTCGCTTCCTGGCTGACAGCCGCAGCGACTCAGTCCGCGCCACAACTCGGTGACCTTCGATTTCGTGGCGCGCAATCCTGAACAGCGCGTGATGCCCGAGCGCCTCGACGTGATGAATCATCAGCATCATCGCCTCGCCCTGTTCCTCGATCCCGGCCCACTCCATCAGCTCCAGCAGGGCCTGCTTAGTCCCTGGTCGAACCTTCAAGCGCAGGTCTTCTTCCTGCAGGCGCTCGGCCTTGGCGCGGCGCTTCTCGTCGCGGTCCTTCTGAGACATCGCCATACGGCACCTCCTTCAATCCGCTGGGCGGTAGGTTGAACTGCTCACGCCGCCTTGTTCTTTGCAGCGCGCTTCGGATTTTTCTGTTCAATTTCCATGTCCATGTCGTTCCAGCCGGCAAGGAACCATGAGCCGTGGAACGTGTGAGAAGCGAATGGGTTGGCCAGTTTGCCGCCTCCGTTGCGGCGACATTCCCGGCCAAGGTAGTAGACGCTGGGATGCTCGCCGCAATCGCTCATGGCTATGCACCTAGCAGGTGGTGGAGTGGGGCGAACGGGATATCGTCGTCGAAGCTTTCGTAGTCCGGGCCATTGCCGCCCTGTTGGTTCTGCTGCTGGGCGGGCGGCCGCTGCTGAGCGCGCTGTTGCTGGCGTGGCTGCTGTGCCTGCTGGCTGCTCTGCGATTGCTGCGGCGGGCTGCCGGCGAACTTGATGATGATCACCCGGCCAGTGAGCTTCACCCCCTGCGTCTGATCGGACTTGGTGAAAACCTCGACGTGTGCGTCGTCGATGGTGAAGTGAACCTGTTGGCCTTTGACCAGGTACTGGGCCATGGACTCGGCCTGCTTGCCCCAGAGCGTGGCATCCACCCACTGCGTGGGGCGCTTGCCATCCTGCCCCTTGCGGCCGTAGTCGCAGGCGATTGCCAAGTTGCACACGGGGTCGCCGTTCGGGGTGTAGCGCAGTTCTGCGTCGCGGCCAATGCGGCCGATATGGCCACTCAACTCAGGCACCGAATGGCATGGTCCGGGTGACCCTGGCCAAATTCCAAGCGATCGTCGATCAAGCCATCAGGAACAACCAGGTATGAGCCAGGCACTCGCCCGACAGGTCATCGAGATCAAGCTGATGGCCTGGGCCACGGCGCGCCCGATCCGGGTCGCGAACTTCGAGCAAGGATTCGAGGCCGGGGCTGACGAAACGTATCTGCAGGCGTTCCAATTGCCGGCGGGAACCACGTGCCGCTACTTGGGCGGCGATGCCTACGAGTACTCTGGCGTTTACCAAGTGAGCATCGTCTGCCCGGCTGGCCAGCCACTGGCTACCGCCGAGAGCCTGGTCGATGAGCTTTCGAGCCTCTTCCGCGTGGACTCGGAACTCAGCCGCAACGGCTTCGAGGGCCTGGTCACCGAACCGGTTGGACAGGGCCCAGCCATCACCGAGTCGGCGACCTACACGGTCCCGGCCAGCTTCACCTACCGCGGCGTAGCTGACTCATAAGTTCTCTCCCGCGCAAGGGAGTAGCAAGGAGCCAAGCGATTTCCGGGATTTTGGGTCTCAAGCTCGCCTGCAAAGGCGCGCCTTAGTAGCACGTTAAGTGTTTTCTATTTCTGGTATCTAAGGCAACATGCCGCTGAGCTCGGCACCGTACCATAAGGCCGTCTCTTTAAAACTAAATACACTGGGTCGGACCAGTTAAGCGAATAAGGACCTTTAGATGTTGGTAAGGATGTTTTTGCTCTTGAGTTTTATGGTGCTTGGTGCTTGCGCGAGCAATTTAAATTTAATTCAGCGTGCGGACGAAACTAAGCCTCTCGATCCTAATAAGGCTGTAATTGTCGGCTTTGTTTCCGAAGCTTTCCTCACGCAGCCCCATGGGCTTAAAGTTATGCTGAAATATCAAGACCCTAATAAAGATGCGGTGGATACCCGTATATCTCTTGATACGCTAGGGCGGAAAAATGAAGTCACTGGCGACGACATACTAAAGAGTAATGTGCTGGGAAATAGCTTTGTATACGAAGTGCCTGCAGGCACATATGAGTTGACGCACTGGTACTACACCTATT
The DNA here is from genome assembly GCF_057197165.1 of Pseudomonas sp. SYWMCR5. Taxonomy (NCBI): domain Bacteria; kingdom Pseudomonadati; phylum Pseudomonadota; class Gammaproteobacteria; order Pseudomonadales; family Pseudomonadaceae; genus Pseudomonas; species Pseudomonas sp. SYWMCR5. The sequence continues at coordinate 157,652 of NZ_JBXUNH010000009.1, read as the reverse complement.
ATGACGGTCTGAGTGTGAAGCAAAACAAGAAACTTGAGTTCACCGTAAAGCCTGGTGAGGTAGCATATATTGGCAGTTTTCACGCTAACTCGCTATTTATGTGTCTCTACGGAAAAGATGATTACTCAAACGCGATTGCGGTTGTTAAGAAAGCGCACCCGTTCTTGGCGAATGCGGTCATTTCCAATCGCTCACAAACAATGACATTCCCAGGCTGGCCTAATGTAAACGCTGAGGACGTCCTGCAAAAAGGATTGTGCAACATCCAGTAGCCCAATGCCTTCCGGGGTGATACCACTGCAAGACCCTATTTATCCATCAAGCCCGCCGCGTGCGGGCTTTTTCGTTTCTACCCAAGAGGAAAACACCATGGCCGCACGCTTCAGCCACACAAGCGACATGGGTTCTGGTTTTACGCTGCGGTCTTGAAAAGCGCTGATCAGGCTCGAAAATCAATTCCGCAACTCCTGGTATGCCCCTTGATTTTAAAGGGCTGCAACGTTGTTAAAAAAGCTTCTATGCGGAACTGAAAGGCTGGTAAGCTACTGAAATTCAAGGAAATGCAGGGCGGATTGCAAATCCGTCTACGCCGGTTCGATTCCGACCTCGGCCTCCACCATTCGAAAGCCCCGCAGATTAACGTCTGCGGGGTTTTTCTTTATGGGCCCAAAAAGCCAAGAGTTCCGAAACAAAAGGCATGGGGCATGCGCTACAGCGGACCCGCAACAGAAGGCCATATCGCGGCAGTTGAAAAAGTTTGTGAGAGAGGGAGATTGCGTCAGACCATGACTGCTGCCATGGCGTGGGGGCGGCAGCGCGCCCTGGACTGGATCACCGAGAGCTTTTCGCCTGCGCCTACCGGCCTTGAAGTTAAACCCTCTGGACGCAGGCCTTCACGTACTTCCAGATAAGGATGCTGGAAAACGGAACGCTCTTGAAAAGCCATCGGTCGTATCTGCATCGGAGGCGCATTTGAGGCGCACAATTGGAGAAAATGATGAGCCTTCAGTCCATAAGCCATAACCTGTACGAGCACACCTACCTTGGGTATCAGGCATCTATCTACGTGCTGTGGGAGGCTAGCCTTGATTTTCCCACTGGGATGCTGGTTGAAGTAGGGAGACCAGGCACTACGGCGCGCACCATGCGTGTGAATCGCCCATTCTCCTCCCCGTTTGAAGCAGTTATCGAAGGAAAGGTAATGGTCGAACAGTACGTGCAGAGTCAGAACGGCTGAGCATGATTGACGCGCACAGCTTTCAGGCCGCTGCTTTGGGCCGAACCGCATTCAGGTAAAAGCCGTTTGCTATCGCATCCGGCTCTCTCAGGTCCGCTAGATGGCATTACCAACCCTCGAGCCTCGAAGGCTCGGGGTTGGGCTGCGCTGAATGCCTTCTGCTACAAGCAGGTCAAACTAAGAAAGTCGTTCGACCAATGGCAGTGCATTTACCTGTGGTCGAGCGAAGAGAAATCCTTGCATCAAATCAATCCCCAATGCTGCCAATGCTTGGCACTCTGCATCTGTCTCGATCCCCTCGGCGATCAGCGTGATGCCCAGCCGTTCGGCTACCAGAACGATACCTGCGACGATGGCTTGCCGAACCGGATCCTGGCTGATTCTCCGCGTGAGTGCCATATCCAGCTTCAGTACGTCTGGCTGAAATTCTGCGAGGAGATTCAAGCCTGAGTAACCCGAGCCGAAGTCATCTATCGCAGTGGTGAAGCCCTGTCGGCCGTATTCCTTGAAGATTGCTTTCAAGTGCTCGGTATCGTCGATCCGCTCACCTTCGGTCACTTCGAACATGAGCTGATTGGCAGGGAAATCGAATGTCCGGGTGGCTTCCAGGGTAGCTCGGATACAGGTACTGGCACGGTAGACGGCGTTGGGCAGAAAGTTGATGCTCAATTTACAGTCCGCATGCCGTCCCAGTCCTAGTGCTGCCGCTTGCTCGATGGCCTTCACTCGACAGGCCTGATCGAAACGGTACAGATTATTGGGCGACACCTTGGCCAGGATTTGCGCAGCGCTTTCACCGCTTGGACTGCGAACCAATGCCTCATAGGCAAACGGCCTACCTGAAGGAACGTGAATGATGGGCTGGAAGGCCATCGTAATGTCGAAACCCAGGCTCGCAAGGTCGCGACATTGGGAGCAGCCAATCGCTAGAAAGGGATGGGGGAAAACGGGCTTGCTCATGGGTTATCGCCGAGGTGCGTGAGTACGATGTTGAGAGCGCTTGAATCCACAGCAAGTTCCAATTTGTACCCACTCGCCCTGGCTCAGGGGCAGTCTGCCGTGAGGCTCAGTCTGTAGACGCGTCCACCTGGCGTTAGGGCGAACTGTGTTCTAACGGCATCGGACCTTCGGGAGCTTATTTGTGGGCTAGAAACCTGTTTCTTATACATGGTCGTCGCTGGCGTACAAGATTCAGGGCCGCCTGTCAGACTGCGACGGATTTTGACGCCTATTTTATGGATGTCGCCGGAGGCAGCGCTAATGTGGGTACGTCACCTACATAAACGCGTATGTCGAAGGAGGCCGACATGATTATCAGAGGAGAGGTGTTTTGGGGCTGGGCCGACCCGACCCTGCATCACCGCGATCACGTAGAGGCGCTGGATGACGGAACCGTGATCGATGTTCAGGCGAGGCTGTCTCGAATAGGGGGCACGCAGCTTTTCATCGGCGTTTACTCGTCTTCAGGCGCCAGGCTTCTTGAAGAGGCCTACGATGAACGTCCTGGAGAGTCGATGACCCGCGCTCTTGCATGGGGTGTGGGACGCGCCAGGAGGATTGCGATGGAGGGTGCGCCCAGGAAGATTGCAGCCAGGGCATGACCCTTGAGGTCAACCACGAAGCCCAGCTCCGCGCTGGGCTTTTTGCATCTGGCGACACTACGCCCCCACAGTGCTCTCTCAAAGGGGGATACATGAAATACTGCTCGCATTGCTAGCCATGCCCGGCGTGGTTGGATACTCATCGCCGGATGCATTGAGCAAACCCGGCTAGGTACGCTTTCCGAGCATCGACGATCCTTGCCTCACCGTAACCACTGGGCCTTGCCACCAATGTCCTGCACACCTCCCAACGCGATCTACGCCAAGCGCTTCGAAGCGGTGCTCACCCATATCCAGGCCAATCTCGAAGGTGACCTGTCGGTGAATACCCTGAGCGAGATCGCGAACTTCTCGACCTTTCACTTCCATCGGCAGTTCACTGCGTACGTCGGCGTGCCCGTCGCGCGATACGTGCAGCTGATGCGACTGCGTCGGGCTGGGCAACGACTGGCGGGGGATGACAGCCATTCGGTACTGGACGCTGCGTTGGACGCCGGCTTCGAAAGCCCCGAGGCGTTCAGCCGTGCGTTTCGCCGGGCCTTTGGCATGTCGCCGAGCACCTTTCGCCAGGCGCCGAGCTGGCAGCTGTGGAATGCGGTATTTGCCATTCCTCATTTTTCCAGGAGTATCGTCATGCAAGTTCGGATCGTGGACTTTGTCGAGGTCAAGGTTGTAGCGCTGGAGCACCATGGTGCACCGGCATTGCTGGACCAGACGGTCGGGCGCTTCATCGATTGGCGCAAGCGCACGGGCCAGTCGCCGGTGGAGAGCAGTCGCACATTCGGCATCCCATACGGCAACCCCGACACCACACCAGCGCAGGATTTTCGCTTTGCCATCTGTGGCGAGATCAATCAGCCGCTGGTGCCTGGTGACGAAGCGGTGCGAGAGCTCATCATCCCTGCCGGGCGTTGTGCGGTGGTGCGTCATGTCGGCTCGCCGCATGCCATTGGCGAGACTATCTATCCGGTCTATCGCGACTGGTTGCCGGGCAGTGGTGAGGAACTGCGCGACCATCCGCTGTACTTCGAGTACTTGAGCGTGTATCCGCAGACGCCGCTCGAGCAATGGCAGACGGATATCTACATCCCCCTGCGTTGAGAGCTGATCAATAGGTGGCGGTGATCGCCAGCGCCAGTTGTCGGTCGCTCATGAAGGGGGGTGTGGCGCTGGCGCGGTATTCACGGCGTGCCTGTTCGAAGCGAGCTCCGCGAATGGCGCCGTCGGAGCCGATGAAGGCGAGTGCATCGTCCTTGGACGATTTCATGGCGTCGGCGCCATCGGAGGTGAGTGCACTGGTGCCGGCGAAAACAATGGTCGGTGCCAGGGTTGTAAGCATCAGCGCCACTTCGAAAGGATTGGCGTTTTCGTTGGCATTGGCCATATGGCTGACGGTGGTCAGGAGGGCGATGCCGATGACTGTCCGTGCGTGCATGTTTGTCTGTCGCTTCCGTTCTTGTGCAAGTACGCGCTTGGGGACGCTGGGCGAACCCATTAGGGCACAGCCTGCCATGCGCTTTTCGTCGGGGAAGGTTTAGCCTGAAGCAGTTAGCGGCGTGACGCAGAAAAAGAAAAACCCGCCATTTGGGCGGGTTCAAGAACGTATCGAAGCCAGGTCACTATGCCCCTGTGAATGTCAGCATTTCGTGAAAGGCATGTCGACAGACTGTTTCTAGATGTGGCTGAGTTCCAGTCGGCTGATCACGCACACCGAGCCGTCTTCGGCGGCGGTGGAGTCGCTGTAGTCCACCTGGTTATACACGCCGCCATGGAAATTGAAGGCGCGGACGTTCCAGCTCTGGGTCATCTGTAGGACGCCGGTGCTGCCCGTGCGCCCGTTGCAGGTGGCGCTGAGCGTTGCCGCACCGGCGCTGGTGACTTCGATGCTGATCTCGAATGGGGTGTTCAGCGGCACGTCGGCCAGTACGTTGCTACTCAGCGGCGTGAGCTGGTTGAAGTCCTGGCGAAACCCCAGGGTGATCTTGCCCCTGTTCCAGAACACCTTGATCACAGGGCTGTCGTCGTCCTTGACGTGCATCTGCGAAATCACCACTTTTTGCGCCGAATTGACCTTTTCCAGGGTCATGCGCTGATGATTGCTGTGGCGGGTGGCGCTGGTCAGGGACCAATAGCGCGCTTCCTTCCACTCGCAGCGGGTGCGGTGGGTGCTCTTGCTCGACGCGCCGCGGGTCGGAGCGCTCATGCGGATCGAGCCGTCGCTGAGGCGGGCGATTACCTGGGTGAGGGTGGCCAGGGCCTGGGCCCCGGTCAGTTCCAGCGCCACCGGATTGCTGGGTGACTTGGGCACGGACGTGGTGATGATGAGGTTTTCCATGTTCACGGCCATTGCTGTTCTCCTTGCAAAAAAGACAGGTCCTACACCTAGTGCGAACCTGGAGGAGCGGCGCAAGTTTCAGCTGATCCATGAGCGGCAAAAAAAACGCCCGCCATGGCGGCGGGCAAGACGTTCTGAAGGGAGCAGCGCAAGATTACGGCCTGCGCAGTTAAGCGAGCGTTAACCGGTTCAATGATTGACCGCGACTTCCGATAAGCCTATACAGGCCCCCCAACACGGAGCTGCGCGATGCACGAAGAAGACGATCTCCCCGAACCTGAGCACGATCACTTGCTCGATCACGAATTTCTCTACGAGGACTTCGACCCTGAGGCCGATGCCCAGGGCGCCGAGGATGAGATCGAGGAAGACGAGGCGCTACAGGATGATCTCGACGATGACGAGCAAGACCATCCTGCCTGGCATGACCACCCTGACGACTGAGTCAGCGCCGGTCCAGCGAGAAGCGTCCGGCGCCTGTCACAGCCAATAGCAGCAGCCCGCCGATGATGCTCATGTTCTTGAAGAACTGGGTCATGTTGGCTGCGCGCGCAGGCTCGACCATGTTCCAGAACGGGTGGCCGATCAGCGCCGTGCCAAGCACGAACAGGGCGAACAGCAACGCCAGCGGCCGGGTGTAGAAACCGAGTATCAGGAGGATGGCGACGAAGAACTCTATGATCACTGCGACCGCCGCCGCGACCGTGGGGGCAGGGGCGCCCAGGGAGGCGAGATAGCCCACGGTGCCTTCGAAGCCGGTCAGTTTGCTCCAGCCAGAGAGGACGAAGAGGATCATCAGGAGGATGCGCGCCAGAAAGATGATGGCATCGCGTTGACCGTCGAAGAGGGTGTAGCGCATGTCAGTGCTCCGGTGGACAGTGTCAGCATCCACTCTAGCAGCTGCGCAAGCCTTTGCTGCACGAACGAAAAAGGCGCCTGTTCAGGCGCCTTGGACGAGGAATATGGTGCGAGTGGTGGGACTCGAACCCACAAGGCTTGCGCCGACAGATTTTAAGTCTGCTGTGTATACCAATTCCACCACACTCGCACACTTGATCGGGTCACCGGGACCGGCACGCTTCAATGCTGAAGGGCAACACAATCAAGCGCGCTTTATAACCCATCGTTATAGGTGAGTCAACCGCGCTGCCGGTTCAGGGGCGAATCAACTGGGCGATTTCGCGCATGTCGTCGGCGCTGTCGCGAAGCTCCTGCACCTGTTCGCCCATGGCGGCGGCATCGTCCTGATGCACCGAGTGGCGCAGAAAACGGGTATGGCCATCGAGTGCCTGGCACAGGTGGTCGATCTGCCGGGCGGTGTGGCGTAGGTCGTCCTGCAGGCCCAGCAGACGGAAATTGATGGCCATATAGGTTCCATGACAAGTGGGGGGCTGGGGTACTATAGGGTAATCCCCGGCTTGCTGTCATTGCGCCATGTATCCGACAGTGATGCCGTGCACTAAGCTCCTCTACAGTTCCTCTTGTCGTGCTCGTGGAGCCCGCATGGTTTCGACCGATCGTCCTGCCCCGCCGCTCATGACCGCCAATCGCTACGAACAGCTGGTGCAGGCGGTGGTGGATTACGCCATCTACATGCTCGATCCGACCGGCCACGTCGTGTCCTGGAACCCAGGGGCCGAGCGGATCAAGGGCTATTGTGCCGACGAGGTGATCGGTCGGCATTTCTCGTTGTTCTTCACGCCACAGGATTGCGCCGACGGCCGCCCGGCACGCCTGTTGCGCCAGGCGCTGGAACAGGGCGTGGCACAGGACGAAGGCTGGCGGGTGCGCAAGGACGGTACGCAATTCTGGGCTCTGGCGGCGCTGGATGTGGTGCGCGATGAGCATGGCGAAATCATTGGTCTGGCCAAGGTGACGCGCGATATCACGGATCGACGGGATTCGGCGTTGCAGCTCGACTCGATGCGGGTACAGCTGTTCCAGGCGCAGAAGCTCGAAGCACTGGGGCAACTGACCGGTGGTCTGGCCCATGACTTCAACAACCTGCTGACCATCATCCTCAGTTCGGCGCGCCTGGCGCGTGCCAGTGGCGATCCGCAGCGGATAGAGCGCCTGCTCGAGCATATCCTCGATGCCGGGGAACGTGGCGCGCAATTGACAGGCCAGTTGCTCAGCTTCGCTCGCCATCGGCAACTGGACATCAGCACAATCTCCCCTGAGGAGTTGGTTGCGTCCACCCGTAGCCTGGCGGAGCACGCCCTGCCTGACGGCATCGAGCTGAACGTGCGCGTGGCGCCGGAGTTGCCGGAAATCGAAGTGGATGCCGGACAGTTGCAGATGGTCCTGCTCAACTTGCTGTTCAATGCCCGTGATGCCATCAGCGGCAACGGGGCAATCGGCCTGGACGTGGCAGTCGTCGAACTGGCGGGTGAGGTGGAAGCGTTGCACGGGCGTTTCCTGCGTTTCGATGTGCAGGACAGCGGGCACGGGATCGATGCGCAGGTGCTGCCGCGGATATTCGAGCCTTTTTTCACCACCAAGGCCTTTGGTAAGGGAACCGGACTGGGGCTGAGTCAGGTCTATGGTTTTGCCAAGCAGAGCAATGGCGCGATCTGCGTTGCAAGTTCGGTCGGTGAGGGCACGTGCATGAGCCTTTACCTGCCGATTTCATCGAATGTGCCTGAACCCTGAGACACGAGGTGCACAGTACGTCATGGTAGAAACACTCAAGCGACTGGCGACCGGTATCGAAGGTCTGGACGCGCTGCTCAAGGGCGGCCTGGTGGCAGGGGCTTCCTACATCGTCCAGGGGCCGCCCGGGGCGGGCAAGACCATCCTCGCCAACCAGTTGGCCTGCGGTCATGTGCGTGACGGTGGGCGGGTGCTGGTGGCGACGCTGCTCAGCGAATCGCATGAGCGTCTGTTCAAGTACCTCTCGACCCTGGAGTTCTTCGACCCGGCGCTGGTGGGTGACCAGATCCAGTTCGTCAGTGCCTTCGATACGCTGCAGGACGAAGGGCTGGAGGCGGTGGTGCGTCTGTTGCGCCAGGAGATCGCCAGGCAGCAGGCCAGCCTGTTGATCGTCGATGGCCTGCTCAATGCTCGGGCACGGGCCGAAACCAGTCTCGATACCAAGAAATTCGTCGCCGAACTGCAAGGGCACGCGGCCTTTGCCGGCTGCACGGTGCTGCTGCTGACCAGCGCCCGCCTCGATGAGGGCAGCCAAGAGCACACCATGGTCGATGGCGTCATCGAGTTGGGCGAACAGCTCGAGGGCAGCCGCGCCGTGCGTCACATACAGTTGCGCAAGACCCGAGGCAGCGGCGCGTTGTCTGGCGTTCATGAATGCCTGATCAACGAAGCGGGGCTGCAGGTCTATCCGCGCCTGGAGGCGTTGTACAGCCACCCGAGCAACCTGGGTTCTGACACCCTGGTGCGTATCACTACGGGTGTGAAAGCGTTGGACGAGATGCTTGATGGCGGCCTGGCCGAAGGGTCGGTGAGCCTGCTCATGGGGCCATCGGGAGCGGGCAAGTCATCCCTTGGGCTCGGCTTTCTTGCGGCGGCCACGCCTGAGGCGCCAGCGCTGCATTTTGGTTTCTATGAGCCGCCGGCGCGCCTGAGGTTGAAGGCGGCTTCGCTGGGCTACGATTTTGCCGAAATGGAACGCCAGGGTGCCTTGCGACTCAGTTGGCAGCCGACCACCGAGGGCCTTCTCGATCAGGTTGGGGCACGCTTGCTGGCGCAGGTGCAAGCCTTGGGGGCGCGGCGTGTAGTGATTGACAGCCTGGGCGCCTTCGGGCGACTCGCTTTCGATCAGGCGCGGCTCAATGGCTTCTTTCGGGCCCTGACCGGCGAGCTGCGGGCGCGGGGTGTCAGCGTGATGCTGACCTGGGAGATGCGCGACCTGTTCGGCTCGGAAATCACTTCGCCGGCGCCGGACCTCTCGAGCATCGTCGACAACCTGTTCCTCATGCGTTTTGTCGAACTGGACTCGCAGTTGCGGCGCGTGTTGTCGATTCTCAAGGTACGTGACAGCCACTATGATCCGGCACTCCACGAGCTGGCTATTGGCGCCGATGGCATTACCCTGCGCAACGCATTCGCGGGGGCCAGCGGTGTGCTGTCGGGAACGGCCGTACCCCAGGGGGACCGCTGACGGTACCGTGCAATGAACACCATCCTGATCGTCGATGACGAATACCTGATCGCCGACATCCTCGGATTCGCCCTGGAGGATGAGGGGTTTCTGGTAGAAAAGGCCAGCAACGGGCGCAAGGCGCTCGAGGCCCTGAGGGACAAGCGGGTGGACCTGGTGATCACCGACTACATGATGCCGGTGCTCAATGGCGAGGAGTTGGCGCGGGCGATCCGCGACGAACTGGAGCTGGTCGACCTGCCGGTCATTCTCATGAGTGGCGCGCAGGCCAGCCAAGGGCGCGACAGCCCGGGGTTGTTCGAGGCGGTGTTCGACAAGCCGTTCGACATGGACAGAATGATCGCCAAGGTACGCGAGCTGCTCCATACCTGAAATGCAGGCGGTATCCCGCTGGGACGTGCCGGATTATCAAGCGCGTCCGTGCGGCTTGAGGCGAGGGTGGTCAGTGTTGGTCGTCGGCTTTCTCCGGGGCGGGGTTGCCGGCCTGAATGCGCTTGAAAATCTCTTCACGATGGACCTGGACATCCTTTGGCGCATCGATGCCGATCCTCACTTGCATCCCCTTGACGCCCAGAATGGTGACTTTGATGTCATCGTTGATGACGATGCTTTCGCCAACCTTGCGGGTGAGTATCAGCATTTAGTTCTCCTTGGTGATGTAGAAATCCGTTGGGCCATGTGCCGCAGCGGTGGGAGCCTGTCCCTCTTCCTTCTCATTAAAGACGCTTTCGGAAGATATTAATTCCTGAGCGGACAAAATCTGTTGGCGGTCTTCAGTTGCAGGTGCCGAAATCAACCGGGTCAGGTCAATCGGCGAAGGTGCTCGGTGGCAAGGATAGGGGGCTGGAGCGAATATGGGAAATTTCTCTGCTTTATGTTGTAAATAGCCCTGGTCAATGAAACTTCAGAGCGCTTCCAGTGCCTGCAGAAAACGTAGCAAGGCCACCTCTTCCTGTTCCAGGCCCTTGCGTGCCCGGGCTCGCGGAAGTTCGGCGAGACGGCCCAGGTGGAAGTGTTCGAGCAGCGCTGGATGGATGTAGCAGCGTCGGCACACCGCCGGCGTATTGCCAAGACGCGTGGCCACCTCGCGGACGATGGCCGCGACCTGGCGCCTGGCCTCGGCCTCCGGCTCCCAGGCCAGCGGGCGCAGCAGGCTCAGGGCCAAGGCGCTGCCGCCCCAGGTACGGTAGTCCTTGGCGGTGAAGTCGGCACCTGTCAGTTGCTGGAGGAACAGGTTGATGTCACTGGAGCCGATGCGATGGCGCTGGCCGTCCTCATCCAGGTACTGGAAGAGTTCCTGGCCAGGCAACTCCATGCAGCGCTTGAGCAGTTGCGCCAGGCGCCGGTCGCGCACGGTGATGCTGTGCTCGACGCCGCGTTTGCCGCGAAACTGGAAGCGAATGGTGCTGCCCCTGACCTCGACATGCCGGTTGTGCAGGGTGGTCAGTCCGTAGGACTGGTTGTCGCGCAGGTATTGACGGTTGCCGATGCGGATCAGGGTGTTGTCGAGCAGGCTGACCACCAGTGCCATGACCTTTTCCCGGTCCATCCCGGGGCGTGCCAGATGCTGGTCCAGGTGTTGGCGCAGCCTTGGCAACGCCTGCGCGAAGGCCAGCATGCGCCCGTACTTGTGCTCGTCGCGTAGCGTGCGCCACTCGGCGTGGTAGCGGTACTGCTTGCGCCCACGGGCGTCGCGACCGGTGGCTTGCAGGTGGCCCTGCGGGTCGAGGCAGATCCACACATCGGTGTAGGCGGGCGGGATGACCAGTGCGGCAATGCGTTCCAGCGTATTCGCGTCGCGCACCCGCGTGCCATCAGGGGTCAGGTAGATGAAGCGTCCGCGCCAAAGGCGTCGGCTCAGGCCAGGTTGGGTGTCGTCGACATAGTGCAGGGTGCGGGGCAGGGTGATCTCGGGCATGGCGCAGTCCATCGACCAGTTGTCTTATCGGTGGACAACGGCAGCGCCTGAGTTGCTCAGGCCAACAGTGCCACCGATTTGATCTGCGCCCATAACGCCTGGCCCGGCTGCAGTCCGAGCTGGTCTGCCGAGTACCGGGTGATGCGCGCGAGCAAGGCGCTGCCGGCAGCGTCGAGGCTGACCAGCACGTGCGCCGGGTTGTCGGCCGGGCGGCATTCGCGCACGGTCACCGGCAAGCGGTTGAGGATGCTCGAGGTGCCGTCGTGGGTGAGGGTGAGGCTGACGTCGCGGGCCTGGACTTTGAGGCGCAGGGTGCTGCCGACATGCAGGGCGGGATGGGCGATGCGCAGCAGCGCACCGTCGCTGCCCGGCAGGCGCAGGTCGAACAGTTCGTAGTCGGGCTGGTAGCCGATCACCACACCTTCAAGCACCACGCCCGCTTCCTCGCTCTGCGCCAGCGAGAGGTCGAGGCGCGCAAGCGTCTGGCCGATCGGACCGCTGGCCATGACCTTGCCCTGCTCCAGCAGCACCAGGTGATCGGCCAGGCGTGCGACCTCGTCCTGGGAGTGGCTGACGTACACCACGGGGATGTCGAGTTCGTCGTGCAGGCGTTCGAGGTAGGGCAGAATCTCGCGCTTGCGCGGGCCGTCGAGGGCGGCCAGGGGCTCGTCCATCAGCAGCAGTCGGGGGCTGCTGAGCAGGGCGCGGGCGATGCCGACACGTTGCGCTTCGCCGCCGGAGAGAGTGATGGGCTTGCGTTCGAGCAGGTGCCCGATCCCCAGCAACTGACAGGCCTGGTCCAGTCCGACCTTGCGTTCGCTGGCCGAGACCCGTCGCCAGCCGAATTCCAGGTTACCGCGCACCGAGAGGTGCGCAAACAGGCTGGACTCCTGGAACACATAGCCTACCGGGCGTCGATGCGGGGCGAGGAAGGTGCCATTAAGACTGTCTTCCCACACCTCGCCGTTGATCTCGATGTAGGCCTCGCTGGCGCGTTCCAGGCCGGCCAGGCAGCGCAGGCAGGAGGTCTTGCCTGAGCCCGAATGGCCGAACAGTGCGCTGATCCCGCGGCCCGGCAGGTCGAGGTCGACGTCCAGGGTGAAGTCGTCGCGTGCCAGTTTCAGGCGCGCGTGCATGCGTGAACTCATCTCAGCTCCAGCCAGCCTTGCCACGGCGGCCAGCATAGAGCATCAGCAGCACCAGGAAGGAGAACACCAGCATCGCACCGGCCAGCCAGTGCGCTTGCGAATAGGCCATGGCTTCGACGTGATCGAAGATCTGTACCGAAACCACGCGGGTCTTGTCGGGAATGTTGCCACCGATCATCAGCACTACACCGAACTCGCCGACGGTGTGGGCGAAGCCGAGGATACTGGCAGTGATGAAGCCGGGCCGGGCCAGTGGCAGCACCACGTGGATGAAGGTATCCCAAGGGCTGGCCCGCAGCGTTGCGGCCACTTCCAGCGGGCGCTGGCCGATGGCGCTGAAGGCGTTCTGCAGTGGCTGGACCACGAAGGGCATCGAGTACACCACCGAGCCGATCACCAGCCCGGTAAAGCTGAACACCACGGTGCCCAGCCCCAGCGCCTGCGTGGCCTGACCAAGCCAGCCGTGGGGGCCGAGCGCGATCAGCAGGTAGAAACCGATCACTGTCGGTGGCAGCACCAGGGGCAGCGCCACGACTGCCCCGACGGGCCCGCGCAGCCATGAGCGGGTGCGGGCCAGCCACCAGGCAATGGGCGTGCCCACCACCAGCAGGATCAGTGTGGTCAGGCTGGCCAGTTTGAAGGTCAGCCATATTGCCCCCAGGTCACTGGCGTCGAGTGGCATCAGATTTCATAGCCGTACGACTTGATCACCGCAGCGGCTTTCGGGCCCTTGAGGTACTCGACCAAGGCCTTGGCCGCCGGATTGTCCTTGCCCTTGTTGAGAATGACGGCGTCCTGGCGGATCGGCTCGTGCAGGCTGGACGGGACGATCCACGCCGAACCGTTCTCGACCTTGCCATCCTTGTAGATCTGCGACAGGGCGACGAAACCAAGCTCGGCGTTGCCGGTGGAGACGAACTGGAAGGCCTGGGTGATGTTCTGGCCTTCGACGATCTTGCCCTTGGTGGCGTCAGTCAGCTTGAGCTTGTCCAGCACCTGGGTGGCGGCCAGGCCATAGGGGGCGGCCTTGGGGTTGGCGATGGACAGGTGCTTGAAGTCGTTCTTCTTCAGTACTTCACCCTTGTCGTCGACATAACCGGGCTTGGCGGACCACAGGGCGAGGGTACCGATGGCGTAGGTGAAGCGCGAGCCTTCGACGATTTCCTTTTCCTGCTCAAGCTTGGCAGGCGTGCTGTCGTCGGCGGCGAGGAACACTTCGAACGGCGCGCCGTTCTTGATCTGTGCGTAGAACTGTCCAGTGGCGCCAAAGGCTGCAACCAACTTGTGCCCGGTGTCTTTCTCGAAGTCCTTGGCGATCGCCTGGATCGGCGCGGTAAAGTTGGCCGCCACGGCGACCTGAACTTCATCGGCCCAGGCGCTGTTGAGTGAAATCAGGCTGGCCAGGGCGGTGGCGGCCAGGTGGGACAGGCGAATACGCATGAAGACGACTCCTCGGAGGCTTATCGTTATATTGCGAAATATATAGCGATAAGTCGTTCGCCGGGAAGAGGTGAAATCATGGCAGGGTGCTATCGACGCGCCAAGCCTGTTTCAACGGTGCAGGCGTACAGGGCGGCGAGCGCGCCCTGAGCGGTGTAGCTGTTGGGTTACAGCGCCTTGCTGACCTGAATGTCGCTGATTTTCTCGGCGTCTTCGCCATGGATCTTGCGCAACGCCACCAGGGCTTGCTCCTGAGAGGCATCGGGCATCACGGCAAAGTCCCAGCGGCGTTGGCCATCGAGCTTGTACTTGATCACGTATTTGAGGTTCTGGGTCATGGCAGGGCTTATCCGAGTTTCGACGACGAGCGACGGATGATCTTGATCTTGTGGGTGAAGCTTGGCTTGCGCGTCACCGAGATCGGGCGCGTGGTCACGGTATCGAGCGTGATGTTCCAGAAGCCGGTGCTGGGGACGGTGATTTTCGCCGGGAAGCGCTCGAACAGCCCGCCGTGGTAGGTGTGGCGGCCGCCGTTCTTGAAACTGCGGAAGTTGGCGTCGTTCATCAGGCGGATGTTGCAGCGCTGAGAGCACTCGATAACGACGATGTCATCCTCGTTGAGGTGCTCGCGCTGGTGGACGAATTTCATGTGGGGCTCCGCGAGGTTGGAATTCTGCAAACGCCCAAGATACCACGATGTCAGGGTACACTGGCGGGCTGGACGGCCGGGCCAGGGAGAAATCTGCCAAAGCAGGGAGCAAAACCGCCCGGACGTTGTCGAACGATTTCTTTGATTGGCAGAGGTGCAACGGATGAAGTGGGTGATGGCGGCGGTGACGCTGGTACTGGGTGGTTGCGTCAGCGTCTCGGAACTGGAGCAGTCGCGAGAGACGCTGGACGTAATCTCCGGCAAGACGCCGCGTGCGTATGCCGATTGCGTCAAGCAGAAGCTGGGCGACAGCCGTGATCCGCTGGTGGAAGAGTCACGTGGTGAAGGTCTGCGTCTGATCGTGCCGCAGAAGCTCAGTGCCGGTGTCGGCCCGGCAGCCCTCGTCGATATCGACAAGCGTGGCAGCGGTAGCGCCATCAAGCTGCATGAACGGTTGAACAACTTCCCCCTGCGCCTGGGTGATGTGCGCAGCGCAGCCACCCAGTGCATCTCCGGTTCTTGATCCAGCGCAAGCAATACCTCGTTAGGCGGGCAATCGAGGCCTTGTGACTTGTAGGGACATTGTTCCGGTTTACCTATCCGGACTAGTATCCATTTCCTTATGTCTTTTAAGACTAAGCTTATAACAAGGAAATGGAGTGTCCCTGATGAACCCGATGAGTCGCGTCATGATCGGCAGCCTGCTGATCCTGGCCTGGCCCGCGGCGCATGCCGTCGATGGCCAGAAAATCTTCACCCAGGGCGGGCAGAATCCTGCCGCAATGGCCTGCCTTGGTTGCCACGGCCCGGACGGCAAGGGTATCGCCGCCGCCGGTTTTCCCCGCCTGTCCGGCTTGTCTGCCGGGTACCTGAGCAAGCAACTCGATGACTTTCGTTCGGGCAGCCGCAAGCAGCCGGTCATGGAGCCGCTGGCCAAGGCGCTGAGCGACGAGGAAATTCGTGCGGTCAGCGCTTGGCTGTCCACTCAGCCTTCCGACCCGGTTACGGGGGCGCGCCGTCAGCAAATAGCCAGCAATCCCACCGAGCGCCTGGCCTTGTATGGCGACTGGAATCGGGAGATTCCTGGTTGTGTGCAGTGCCATGGCCCAGGTGGTGCGGGAGTTGGCGAGCACTTTCCACCGCTGGCCGGACAGCCGGCGGCTTATCTGGTTGCACAGCTCAATGCCTGGCGCGACGGCAGCAGGCGCAATGACCCCAACCAACTGATGGTCGGTGTTGCCAAGGCCATGACCGATGCCGAGGTGACGGCAATCGCCGACTACTTCGCCCACGCCGCCCACCAGGAGGTCGCGCCATGAAAGCCCTGATCGCAGTATTGTGGCTCAGCGCAGGCGTCACCCAGGCGGCGGAGATCGCCATGTCAGACCAGTCGCAGCTCAAGGTGCCCGGCAGCCAGGCCACGCCGGTATTCGTGCCGCCCGCAGAAAGCGAGTTGCCGGACAACGCGTTCGGCCAGATGGTCCGCCAGGGGCATGCGTTGTTCGTCGATACCCGCCGCTTGATGCCTGAGGCTGTCGGAAATGGCATGAACTGCAGCAACTGCCACCTCGACCAGGGTCGCATGGCTCACTCCGCGCCGCTGTGGGGCGCTTATCCGATGTATCCCGCCTATCGCAAGAAAAACGACAAGGTCAACACTTACGCCGAACGTATCCAGGGCTGTTTCCAGTTCAGCATGAACGGCAAGCCGCCGGCCGCCGACAGCCCGCAGATGACCGCGCTCAGCGTCTATAGCTACTGGCTGGCGACCGGCACCCGCACGGGAGTGGAAACGCCCGGTCGTGGTTATCCGGAGGTGCCGCAACCCAAGGACGGCTATGACTTCAAGCGCGGCGAACAGGTGTACAGCGAGCAATGTGCGATCTGCCACGGTGGCAAGGGCGAGGGGCAGAAGGTCGCGGGTGAATACGTCATGCCGCCGTTGTGGGGACGTGATGCCTACAACTGGGGGGCCGGGATGCACCGGATCAACACCGCCGCGTCCTTCATCAAGCACAACATGCCGCTGGGCAAGCCGGGCAGCCTGAGTGACCAGCAGGCGTGGGACGTCGCGGCATGGATCAATCGCCATGAGCGCCCGCAGGATCCGCGTCTGGTGGAGGGCTCCATCGAGAAGACCCGGGTGAAGTTTCATGCCAACGACGGCGTCAACCTGTATGGGCAAAAGGTCGAGGGTGTATTGATCGGGCAGGGCACGGGCGGCTGAACACCGCGCACCTGTCATATTCTCGCCGTGCCGCTGTCACTGCCCTGCAATCGCCTGCAGGTTGCAATGTCGCATCTTCCTGAAGGAGTGCGGCCATGGAACTCTGTGTGATCGGGGCGGGGTATGTGGGGCTGGTCACGGCGGCCTGTTTTGCGCAAATGGGCAATCGCGTGGTCTGTCTGGAGCATGATCGCGCGCGCCTGGCCCAGTTGCGTCAGGGGCAGTGCCCGATCTACGAGCCCGGGCTTGCTACGCTCGTGCAGGAGGGCCTGCACAGTGGCCTGTTGAGTTTCACCGAGCACTGGGATCATGCGGTGGCGCGGGTCGATGTGGTGTTCATCGCCGTGGGCACGCCCAGCCATGAAGACGGCTCGGCGGACCTGCAGCATGTGCTGGCGGTGGCCGACAGCCTTGGGCGGCACCTGCTGCGCCCATGCCTGGTGGTGAACAAGTCGACCGTGCCGGTGGGAACGGCCGAGCGGGTCGCGCGCCAGGTCAACAGTGGCCTGCGCGAGCGAGGGGCCAGTTTCACGGTGTCGGTGGCGAGCAATCCGGAGTTTCTCAAGGAGGGCAGCGCCGTCGAGGACTTCATGCGTCCCCAGCGCATCATCATCGGCACCGACAGTGATGCCGCCACTCAATGCTTGCAGCGCCTGTACGCGCCCTTTGTGCGTAATCGGGAGCGCGTGCTGGTCATGAGCCCGCGTGCCGCCGAATTCAGCAAGTATGCTGCCAACGCCTTCCTGGCCACCAAGATTTCCTTCGTCAACGAACTGGCGGGCCTGTGTGCCGAGCTGGACGTGGATATCGAGCAGGTACGTCGCGGGATCGGCAGCGACCGGCGCATCGGCAGCGATTTCATCTACGCGGGCTGCGGCTATGGCGGTTCATGCTTTCCAAAGGATGTGCGTGCGCTGATCCATACGGCCGAGCAGCACGGCTACCAGCCGGCGATCCTGCGTGCGGTCCAGGCGCGCAACGCGCAGCAGAAGACCTTGTTGTTCCAGGCGCTGCAGCAGTACTTCGGCAGCAGCTTGCGCGGGCGCAATGTGGCGTTGTGGGGCTTGGCGTTCAAGCCTGGCACCGATGACCTGCGCGAAGCACCCAGCCTGGTGCTGCTCGACGCCCTGCTGGCAGCCGGGGCACGGGTCCGGGCCTGTGACCCGGCCGCGCTGGCAGGGGCGGCGGCGGCTTATCCGCAGGCGCTGGCCAGTGGTCAATTGCAGTTGGGCGATGATCCCTATGCTTGCGTGGAGGGCGCGGATGCACTGGTTCTGGTGACCGAATGGAAGCAGTTCCGCCAGCCAGATTTTCGTCGGATCAGGGGCCTGATGCGTATGCCGGTACTGTTCGACGGGCGTAATATTTACGATCCGTCGGAACTATCTACACTGGGTTATCTCTATCATGGCATCGGTCGGCCACAGGTGGGGCATTGTAAGGTGACTGCCGCCTGATTAGACTGCGCCGAATACCACAGGCCCAGCCCTTGTTTAAGGATGTATATGATCAAAAAATGCTTGTTCCCGGCAGCCGGTTACGGCACCCGCTTCCTGCCCGCTACCAAAGCCATGCCCAAGGAAATGCTGCCGGTGGTGAACAAGCCACTGATCCAGTATGGCGTTGAAGAGGCCTTGGACGCCGGTCTGAACGAGATCTCCATCGTCACCGGGCGCGGCAAGCGCGCGCTGGAAGACCATTTCGACATCAGCTATGAGCTGGAAAATCAGATCAAGGGCACCGACAAGGAAAAATACCTGGTCGGTATCCGTCGTCTGCTCGACGAGTGCTCGTTCTCCTACACCCGCCAGACCGAAATGAAGGGCCTGGGCCACGCCATCCTCACCGGTCGTCCTCTGATCGGCGATGAGCCGTTCGCCGTGGTCCTGGCGGACGACCTGTGCGTCAACCCTGAAGGTGACGGTGTACTGACGCAGATGGTCAAGCTGTACAACCAGTTCCGCTGCTCGATCGTCGCCATCCAGGAAGTCGATCCGCAGGAAACCAACAAGTACGGCGTGATTGCTGGCGACATGATCCGCGACGACATCTTCCGCGTGACCAACATGGTCGAGAAGCCCAAGCCTGAAGATGCGCCATCGAACCTGGCGATCATTGGCCGCTACATCCTGACCCCGGATATCTTCGATATCATCGCCAACACCGAGCCGGGCAAGGGTGGGGAGATCCAGATCACCGACGCGCTGATGCAGCAGGCACAGAACGGCTGTGTCATCGCGTACAAGTTCAAGGGCAAGCGTTTCGACTGCGGCGGCGCCGAAGGCTATATCGACGCCACCAACTTCTGCTTCGAGAACTACTACAAGACTGGCAAGGCCTACTGAGTCCGAGCCTGCGCTGCAGCGCCATTTTCTTGTTGTCTGGCGCTTGCAGCGCGTCACGAAAAGAGCCACCCTCGGGTGGCTTTTTTTGTGGAGTCTGGAAAGTGGCCTACGATTTTGATCTGTTCGTGATTGGTGCCGGTTCCGGCGGTGTGCGTGCGGCGCGCTTCGCAGCGGGTTTCGGTGCGAAGGTGGCGGTAGCCGAGAGTCGCTACCTGGGGGGCACCTGTGTCAACGTCGGCTGTGTGCCGAAGAAGTTGCTGGTGTACGGTGCACATGTCAGCGATGAGCTGGAGCAGGCGGCCGGTTACGGCTGGACTCTCGAAGAAGGTCATTTCGACTGGGGCACCCTGATCGCCAACAAGAACCGTGAGATCGAGCGTCTCAACGGCATCTACCGCAACCTGCTGGTCAACAGCGGCGTTACCTTGCTGCAAGGCCATGCACGCATGACCGGTGCCCATGAGGTGGAGGTCGAAGGTCAGCGCTACAGCGCGGCGAACATCCTCATCGCCACAGGCGGCTGGCCACAGGTGCCTGACATCCCGGGCAAGGAATTGGCGATCACCTCGAACGAGGCGTTCTACCTCAAGCAGCTGCCACGTCGGGTGCTGGTGGTGGGTGGAGGCTACATCGCCGTCGAGTTCGCCGGCATCTTCCAGGGCCTGGGCGCCGACACCACCTTGCTTTACCGCGGTGACCTGTTTCTGCGCGGCTTCGATGGGTCAGTGCGCAAGCACCTGAAGGAAGAGCTGGAAAAACGCGGCCTGGACCTGCAGTTCAATGCTGATATCCAGCGCATCGACCAACAGGCCGATGGCAGTCTGAAGGCTACCCTGAAGGATGGTCGGGAGCTTGTGGCCGACTGTGTGTTCTACGCCACCGGTCGCCGTCCGATGCTCGACAATCTGGGGCTGGAAAATACCGGTGTGGAGCTCGATGAGCGCGGTTATATCCGGGTCGACGACCTGTACCGTACCACCGAACCTTCGGTGTTCGCCCTGGGGGATGTGATCGGTCGGGTGCAGCTTACTCCGGTCGCCCTTGCCGAAGGCATGGCGGTGGCCCGTCATCTGTTCAAGCCTGATCAGTATCGTGCCGTGGACTACCAGAACATTCCAACGGCGGTGTTCAGCCAGCCACCGATCGGGACCGTGGGCCTGACCGAGGAGCAAGCGCTGGCAGCCGGACACAAGGTGCAGGTTTTCGAGAGCCGCTTCCGCGCCATGAAGCTGACGCTGACCGACCTGCAGGAAAAGACCCTGATGAAGCTGGTGGTCGACGCCGAGACCGACAAGGTCCTGGGTTGCCATATGGTCGGGCCGGACGCGGGCGAGATCATCCAGGGGCTGGGCATTGCGCTCAAGGCTGGCGCCACCAAGCAGCAATTCGACGAAACCATTGGTGTACACCCCACAGCGGCCGAAGAGTTCGTCACGATGCGCACCGCAACGCGCTGACACTCAGGCAGCACCGGCATCTGCTGGGTTTGGCATTGCCTAGCCCAGCGATGTTTCATTCAAACTTAGGAATCAAATCCTACGCTTGTGATACCTGAATCCGGTATTTGATCCTTTATTTCCGACAGTGTCGCAGTACCCCCCCGTGACAATACTGTGGCCGTGCCGTTCTACGGCACCGGTCAGGCATGTGCCTGACCGCTGGTTTGAAGGAAGAAGAATATGAGCAAAACTTCTAAGGTTGTGTTCGGGCTCTGTGGCTCGTTGCTGATGGCGGGTGTCGCCCACGCCGACCACGGTGAAATCACGTTCCAGGGACGTGTACTGGCGCCGACCTGCGTCGTCAATGGTGGTGATGGCAATCTGCCCGTCACTCTGCCGGATGTCAATGCTTCGAGATTGGTTCGCCCTGGTGACGTAGCGGGTGAAACTCCGTTCCAGCTACACCTGAGCAACTGCACCCATGTAGGCAGCGTTTCGACCTTCTTCGAGCCAGGTCCAAGCATCGGTGATGCCGGGCGCCTGATCGTCGATGAGGGTGGCAGCCGCAATGTCGAGCTGGAACTGCTCAACAGTGCCAAGAGGCCCATCAACCTGGCGGCAGCCAAGGGTTCCCAGAACTCCCAGACCGTAACCATCGTCGACGGTAACGCCACGCTGCGCTACTACGCTCAGTACTACTCGACTGGGAACACCACCCCAGGCCTCGTCAGCTCCAAAGTCCGCTACTCGCTGGACTACCTCTAAGCCGTTATGAAAAGCCGCCCTGTACGGGGCGGTTCCTTTTCCTTTCGAGTAAATCGTCATGAAGCTTTCACTGAGCACCTTGGGGTGCGCAGCGCTGCTGGCTGCGTGTTTCGTGTGCGCGCCGGCAAGTGCCAGCGTGGTGATTGCCACCACGCGAGTTATCTATCCCGCCGAGAGTCCCGAAATCACTGTCAGGTTGAGCAACGAGGGGCGTCATCCGTCGTTGGTACAGGTCTGGGTCGACGAGGGAGGCCCAGAGGACCCAGAGGGCGAGCTGCAAGGGCCGTTCAGCCTGACACCACCACTGTTTCGACTCGATCCGGGCAAGCGTCAGAGCCTGAGGTTGTTCCACGACGGACGCCGCATGCCTGAGGATCGGGAGAGCCTCTACTGGTTGAATGTGCTGGACGTTCCCCCAAAGGGTGGTGGCGGTAACAGCCTGCAGATCTCCCTGCGCACCCGAATCAAACTGTTCTATCGGCCACAAGGGTTGGCAGGCAAGGCTGAACAAGCCCATGCACAGGTGACCTGGCGACTGGTCAAGGACGCGCAAGGCTGGGCTTTGCAGGCTGACAATCCTACCCAGTACCACGTCAACCTGGCCGTGCTCGAAGTTGCCCGCCCGGACTCGACCTTGGCGGCGGAGGTTGGGCACATTCCACCTCGTGACAGCGCGCGTTTCGCTTTGCAAGCGGCACCATCGGGGTTGGGGCCGGTTTCCGAAGTGCGCTATCAATATCTGGACGACTATGGCGCCTTGCAGAAGGCCACTTCCGTCGTGCAACCCTTCAATGGTCCGTTAGTCCCATGATCGCTGTTCGATGGTGGTGGGTTGCATTGGGGATGGCCGGTGCACACGCAGAACTCGTCAGTGCCGTGGAGTTCGACCCAGGGTTGCTGCGTCAAGGAAGCACGGTCGATCTGGGGCGTTATCAAGTCATCGACGCTGTCCCTGAAGGCAACTATACCCTGGACGTCGTTCTCAACCAGCAATGGGTAGGACGCCGTGCGGTTTCCTTGCGCACCTTTGGCACGTCCGGCCAGGCTGTACCCTGTTACGACTCGTCGTTACTCGAAGGGTTGGGGTTGAACATGGAGGGGCTGGCGAAGGACGTGCGTGAGCGACTGGCCGAGCCCGGCAGTTGCCTGAGCTTGGCGCAGTTGCAGATGACTGCCAGCGAAAACCTGGATTTCGGCGCTTTGCAACTGCACCTGGAGATTGCCCAGTCTGCCTTGCGTCGCCAGCCTCAGGATCACTTGCCGCCGCAAACCTGGGATTCGGGTGTCACCGCGGGTTTTGTCGATTACCGACTGAATGCCTATGAATACCAAGACCTCCGGCGAGGCGGCCAGCGTCGGCAAGGGTTTCTGGGCGTGCGCGCCGGTTTGAACACCGGGCAATGGTATTGGCGCCACGAAGGCAGCGCGCAGATAAGTGATGAGCGGGCGGTTCGCTATCAGGCCGGCGCGACGTCGGTGCGGCGGGACCTGCCTTCATGGGCGGCCCAGCTTACCCTGGGTGATGGGCATGCAACTGGCGATGTCTTCGACAGCAGCGCTTTTCGCGGGGTACAGCTGTCCACCGATGAGCGCATGTTGCCCAGGTCCCAGCGCGGTTTCGCACCGGTGGTCAGAGGTGTCGCCAACAGCACTGCGTTGTTGAGCATTCGCCAGCGAGGGGCGCTGCTGCATGAGTCGACGGTGCCGCCGGGGCCGTTCGAGATCGACGACCTGTATGCCAGCGGGCTCAATGACGATCTGGAGGTCACCCTGGAGGAGGCCGACGGCAGCGTACGTCGCTTTACCTTGCCCTATCAAGCCGCACCACTGGCCTTACGAGAAGGGGCGAGTCGCTTTGACCTCAGTGCAGGGGTGTGGCGCGACGACCTTGGTCGTCCTGGCCCAGGCCATGTGCAAGGCAGCTGGCAACAAGGGTTGGACAACACCTTCAGCGTGCATGGAGGCGCCTGGCTGGCAGAGGACTATCTGGCCAGCGCCATGGGTGGCGCGATCAACAGCCGCTTCGGCGCCTTTGGAGTGACCGGATATCATGCCCAGGCATCGCTTGGCCAGGGCCGCTCCGCGCAGGGGCAGGCGCAGGCGCTGCGCTTCAGTTGGCGCCAGCGGGTGGAAACGACGGGCACCGACCTGAGTGCCAGCCTTACCCATCGTAACGACGCTGACTACTACAGCTTTGACGAGTTCGCCCGCATCAGTCAGCAAACTCAGCGCATCAATCCGCGTTCGCCTCAGCGCTGGCGGGCGGCGATGGCACTTCAGCAGCGGCTGCCCGGGACCGGTCGTCTTAGCCTTAGGGCCAGCGCTGGCGAGCAGTGGGGATCTGCGGTGGGCAACCGTGAGTACAACGTGGGGTACTACAACAATCTGCGCTCGCTTTCCTACGGCGTAACACTTGGGCGCGAGTATCGTGGCAACGGACAGGCAGTGAGCACTTTGACACTGACGGCCAGTCTGCCGTTGGGGGTACAGCGTCGCGGTTCGCTGAGCACCAGCATGAACCGCGACTCCGAAGGCAGGGCAACGACGAATGTGCGCTGGAGCGCAACGGCCGGCGAGGATGGGCAGTGGGGTTATGGCCTGTCCAGTGTGTACCAGGAGGGAGTGCAAGGTGGCGCAGGGTTTGACGCGAACCTGGTGCATCGCAGCTCGAGTGGGGAGCTGAGCGGGGCTGTGGCCCAACGCCAGGAGTCCCGTCAGTTTGCAATCGGCGCGCGCGGCTCGGTGGTCGGTCATCCGGGAGGCGTGCTGTTGGCGCAACCGTTGGGCGAGAGTTTCGCCATCGTTCATGCCCCCTTCGCCGAAGCGGCGCGTATTCAGCAGCACCCGAGTGTACGGTTGAATGCCCAGGGCTTTGCGGTCGTCCCCTCGTTGAGCCCCTACAGCGTGAATACCGTCGACATCGACCCCAAGGGCATGTCGCAGGATGTGGAGCTGCAGATCAGCGGTCAGTCGGTGGTGCCCCGGGCCGGTGCAGCGACGCTGTTGCACTATCCGACGCGCAGCGGAAAGCTGCTGTTAATCGAGGCTCGAGACGGTCAAGGGCAGACGCTGCCCTTCGGTGCCCAGATATTCGATGTTCAGGGAGAGGAAGTGGGCATGGTCGGGCAGGGCAGCCGCCTGCATCTTCGCTCAGCCGCTGGCCAGGGGCGGGTGAAGGTCTCCTGGGGCACGCGTGCCGATACATCGTGCTGGCTGGATTATGCAGATGGAGCCGCGTCAGCCTGTGTCGCCTCGCAGGACGAAGAAGCATAGGAATGAAAAAATCTATCGGCTGCGCAGCTTATAGCCAAAACCAATCACCAACATGAGGTTTACCAATGAGCCATTGTCGAGGTCATTGGATAGGATTACTCCATCGAAAGTTACCCACCCCAAGTTAACTAACCCTCGAAGGAGCGTTTCTGATGCCAATCATCAACAGCCAGGTCAAACCGTTCAACGCCACTGCCTACCACAAAGGCGAGTTCGTTCAGGTAAGCGAAGCCGACCTGAAAGGCAAATGGTCCGTCGTGTTCTTCTACCCGGCCGACTTCACTTTCGTCTGCCCGACCGAACTGGGTGACCTCGCTGACAACTACGCCGAGTTCCAGAAGCTGGGCGTCGAAATCTACGGCGTGTCCACCGACACCCACTTCACCCACAAAGCCTGGCACGACACTTCGGACACCATCGGCAAGATCCAATACCCGCTGATCGGTGACCCGACCCACGTCATCTCGCGCAACTTCGACGTGCTGATCGAGGAAGCCGGTCTGGCTGATCGCGGCACCTTCGTGATCAACCCGGAAGGTCAGATCAAGATCGTCGAACTGAACGACGGTGGTGTAGGCCGCGATGCCGCCGAGCTGCTGCGCAAGGTCAAGGCTGCCCAGTACGTTGCCGCTCACCCAGGCGAAGTTTGCCCGGCCAAGTGGAAAGAAGGCGAGGCCACTCTGGCGCCATCGCTGGACCTGGTCGGCAAGATCTAAGGTCATGCATCAATCGCGGGCGGTGAGCAGCCGCCAAAGCTGAAGTACTCACTGCCCCGTCAAACGCCCGGGCGACCTCGCCTGGGCGTTTTTGTATCCGAGTTTTAAAAAAGGAATCGCCCCGTATGTTGGACGCCACGCTTAAATCGCAACTGAAAACCTACCTGGAGCGGGTCACCCAGCCGATCGAGATCGTTGCTTCTCTCGACGACGGCGCGAAGTCCCGTGAAATGCACGACCTGCTGGTTGAAATCGCCGGCCTGTCGAGCCTCATTACCCTGCGCGAGGACGGCAGCGATGCCCGTCGCCCCTCGTTCTCGCTCAACCGTCCTGGGGGCGATATCAGCCTGCGTTTCGCCGGCATCCCCATGGGCCATGAATTTACCTCCCTGGTACTGGCGTTGCTGCAGGTCGGTGGCCACCCCTCCAAGGCCAGCGCCGAAGTGATCGAGCAGATCCAGGCCCTGGAAGGCGAGTTCAGCTTCGAGACTTACTTCTCGCTGTCTTGCCAGAACTGTCCCGACGTGGTCCAGGCCCTGAACCTGATGGCGGTGCTCAACCCCAATATTCGTCACGTCGCCATCGATGGTGCGCTGTTCCAGGATGAAGTCGAATCGCGCAAGATCATGGCGGTACCGAGCATCTACCTGAACGGTGAAGTGTTCGGCCAGGGCCGCATGGGCCTGGAGGAGATTCTCGGCAAGATCGACACCAGTGCCGGCAGCCGCCAGGCGGAAAAGATCAATGCCAAGGACGCTTTCGACGTGCTGGTGGTCGGCGGTGGTCCTGCTGGCGCTGCGGCGGCCATCTACGCTGCGCGCAAAGGCATTCGTACCGGTGTTGCCGCTGAGCGTTTTGGCGGCCAGGTGCTTGATACCCTGGCGATCGAGAACTTCATCTCCGTGCAGGAGACCGAAGGGCCGAAGCTGGCCAGTGCGCTTGAAGAGCACGTCAAGCAGTACGACGTCGACATCATGAATCTGCAGCGCGGTGAAGCGTTGATCCCGGCCACCGAGAGCGGCTTGCATGAAGTACGCCTGGCCAGCGGTGCCTCGCTCAAGGCCAAGACCGTGATCCTCGCCACCGGTGCCCGCTGGCGCGAGATGAATGTCCCCGGTGAGCAGGAATACCGCGCCCGTGGTGTGGCCTACTGCCCGCACTGTGATGGCCCACTGTTCAAGGGCAAGCGCGTGGCGGTGATCGGTGGTGGCAACTCTGGCGTGGAAGCGGCCATCGACCTGGCCGGTATCGTCGCTCAGGTGACGCTGATCGAGTTCGACAGCCAGTTGCGTGCCGATGCGGTGCTGCAGCGCAAGCTGCACAGCCTGCCGAACGTCAAGGTGATCACCAGCGCCCTGACCAAGGAAGTGCTGGGTAATGGCGAGAAGGTTACCGGTCTGCGCTACGAGGACCGGACCAGCAACGAGATCCATGAGCTGGCGCTCGAAGGTATCTTCGTGCAGATCGGCCTGCTGCCGAACACTGATTGGCTCAAGGGCACGGTCGAGCTGTCGCCGCGTGGCGAGATCATCGTCGACGCCAAGGGCCAGACCAGCATCCCTGGTGTGTTCGCGGCCGGTGACGTGACCACGGTGCCATACAAGCAGATCGTCATCGCCGTGGGCGAGGGCGCCAAAGCTTCGCTGGCGGCCTTTGATCACCTGATCCGGACTTCGGCGCCGGCGTAAGTCAGCGCGGGCCTCATCGCGGGACAAGTCGGGGCGCCGAACCGCCGCTCCCACCGGTGTAGCGCACAGCTCTTGAAGCTGTTACCGGAGGGAGCGGGCTTGTCCCGCGATGAGGCCCGCAGAAACAAAGCATTCTCTGAGGGTGTCTATGCTTGAAGAAGACGCTCTCAGGAATCGCGCCATGACCCCGATCAGTCGAGAACCCTGGTGGTTGGTGCCACCCAAGCCTGGCCAACAGGAGCAGGATCTGCACTGGGGCTACCTGGAAATCTACCCCGACGGTCGTACCGTGTTCGTCGACCAGCGCCCCAGCGACCAGGAACTGGCCGAGCGCAAGAGCTGCCGTAACTTCCCCGAGCCCGACCAGACCTGACTCAGCCCTCGAGCTGAGCCAGCCGCGCCTCCAGTGCCGAGATCCGCGCTTCCAGCGCTTCGATTCGATCCTCCGAAACGCTGCCTGCACCACTGCGTGGCCCGCTGTCCTGCTGACGCGCGGCAAGAATCGCTTCGATCTCGGCCGGATCGCCCAAGGCATGGGTGTAGCGGTCCTCGCGCTGGCCTGCCTGACGCGGTAGATGCAAGGCCAGCCCGCGCGAAACCAGGCGCTCCAGCTGATGCTGGACCTGATCGACGTCTTCGAATTCGTGCAGACGGTTGCTGCGTGTCAGCAGTTCGTTGAGGGTCTGCGGGCCCCGCAGGAACATCAGCCCCATCAGTACCAACTGCGCCGGTACCAGTTCCAGCGCCTTGTCTACCCGATGTTCCCAGCGGTCGGCGCGGCTACCCATCTGCAGGCGGGCCATGTCCTGGCCTTCGAGTGCACGCAGGGCCTGGCCGACCTGACCGGGGGAGAGGTTCATCACCGGCTCCCGGCTGGTCTTCTGGTTGCAGGCCAGGACCAGCGCATTGAGTGTCAGTGGGTAGCTTTCCGGGCTGGTGGCCTGCTTTTCGATCAGCGCGCCGAGGATACGGACCTCGATACTGTTGAGGCGGCCTTCGCCTGCGGTTTCGTGTTCTGACATGGCCCTGTCTCGTTACTAGGAAAAGGCCATTAGCCTAGGCCTTGCGTCTGGCTTAAGCAATTGCGGCTCAGGCAGTACGCCGCTCCATGGCCTCGCACGCAGCCGCAGTGAACAGTACGTCGGTCGATGAATTGAGCGCGGTTTCCGCCGAGTCCTGCAACACACCGATGATGAAACCGACGGCAACCACCTGCATGGCAATCTCGCTGGGAATGCCGAACAGGCTGCAAGCCAGAGGAATCAACAGTAGCGACCCGCCGGCCACGCCCGAGGCGCCGCAGGCACAGACCGCAGCCACCACGCTGAGCAGCACCGCGGTCGGCAGATCGATGGCGATCCCCAGGGTATGCACCGCCGCCAGGGTCAGCACGGTGATGGTGATCGCGGCCCCGGCCATGTTGATGGTCGCACCCAGCGGGATCGACACTGAGTAGGTGTCTTCATGCAGGCCCAGGCGCTCCGACAACGCCAGGTTTACCGGAATGTTCGCTGCCGAGCTGCGGGTGAAGAACGCGGTGATACCGCTTTCACGCAGGCACAGGAGGGTCAGGGGGTAAGGGTTGCGGCGAATCTTCCAGAACACGATCAACGGGTTCATCACCAATGCTACGAACAGCATGCAACCGATCAGCACCCCCAGCAGATGCAGGTAGCCGAGCAGGGCATCCAGGCCCGCCTCGGCCAGGGTCGAGCTGACCAGGCCGAAGATCCCCAGTGGAGCGAAGCGAATCACCACGCGAACCAGCTGCGTGATGCCTTTGGACAGGTCGTCGATCACTCCGCGGGTTGCCTTGCCGGCCTTGCGCAGCACTATGCCCAGGCCGATGGCCCAGGTCAGGATGCCGATGAAGTTGGCATTGACCAGGGCACTCACTGGATTGTCCACCGCGCTCAGGAGCAGGCCCTGCAGCACTTCGGTGATGCCGCCGGGGGCGCTCAGCGTTGCTTCGTGTGGGTTCAGTATCAGAGTCGAAGGGAAGGCCATGCTCGCTACCACGGCGACCACGGCGGCACCGAAAGTGCTCAGCAGGTAGAGCCAGAGGATAGGGCGGATATGGATCTGCTGACCTTGTTGATGGTTGGCGATGGAGGCAATCACCAACACGAACACCAGGATCGGTGCCACGGCCTTGAGGGCCGAGACGAACACCTTGCCGAGGAATGCAAGATCCAGGGCCAGGCTCGGGGCGACCAGCGCCAGGGCGATACCGGCAGCCAGGCCAATGATGATCTGGGTCACCAGGCTGGTGCGGCTGAGAAGGCGAAAAACAGGGGTCATGTGCAGCGGGGTCTCGGGTTTGAACGAACCGCGGACTGTAGCACAGGAGCTGTAATACATGGCTGACGGTATTGTTTCCCGCATTTACGCTAGGGATGGCAGTGCTATTGGCCCGATAAGGGCCAGTATGGACTCACCAGTTGAACAGCTCCCTGCGCGCGCCTTCGGTAATCGCCACGATCCCCGGATGCTTCACCTTGCGCTCCACAGAAATCGCATAGAACGACTCATGCACCGCCTCGGTCTGTCCGATCAGTTCCACGCCGTACTGCCGACACACCTCATCGGCGATCACGCTGGGCGCCACGAAGATGCCGCTGCCCGATTGTCCGAATGCCTGCATCAAGGCGCTGTCGTCGAATTCACCGACGATGCGCGGTTGCACCTGCTGCTCGGCCAGCCAGCGCAACAGGCGGCTGCGCACTACCGTTTCCTGTCCGGGGATCAGTAGCGGTGCGTCGTCGAGGCAGCCGGGGAAGGGCTGCTTCAGCCGAGTGGCAAGGGCTGCGGTGGCGAAAAAGCTCAGGCCGCACTCACCCAGTTTCTGGCTGTACCCCTTGATGTCCAGATGGCTGGGCATGGGGCTGTCGGAGATCACCAGGTCAAGGCGCTGGATCGCCAGGTCCGCGAGCAGGCGCTCCAGCTTGTCTTCACGGCAGTTGATGCGCAGTACTTCGTCAAGCTCCATGGTCGGTGCCAGCAAACGATAGACGATGGACTTGGGCACCACGTCCGCGACCCCTACGCGGAACAGGATCTGTTCCTGGGGGCCGGCGCGCAACAGGGTCTCGAGTTCGCTGCCAATCTGGAACATCTGCTCGGCATAGGCGAGGGTCTGGCGGCCGGTTTCGGTCAGTTCCAGTTGTCGACCGACGCGTTGGAACAGCTCCAGGTTGTAGGTCTGTTCCAGCAGGCTGATCTGCCCGCTGATGGTCTGCGGCGTAAGGTTCAATTGCTCGCTGGCGCGGGTGATGCTGCCAGTGCGGGCCACTACCCAGAAATAGTGAAGCTGACGGTAGTTGAGCATGGAGGTACGACTCGATTCGTAAAAACCGAAGTATAACCGCTGAAAATACGAATTTTCCTGAACTATCGGCCTCTCTAGAATTCGACTCCATCAGGCGCGCTGCGTGCGCCAGCCGAACATCGATAAGCGAGGACCTTATGCTACAACTGAAATCCATCGGCACTCCGTTGGTACTGGTGCTGGCGCTCTTGGCCACGGCGGGTTGCGACCAGGCCGAGAAGTCGGCCCAGCAGGTGCTGAACCAGGCCGCCGAGTCGGCCAAGCAGGCGATCGACAAGACCAACGAAGCCGCCCAGCAAGCCTTGAACGAAACCCTCGGTGGCAGCGAGCCAAAAACCGAGAGCAAGCAAGACAAGAACGACACCCAGGACATCTGAGCGAAGGAACACTAAATGGAATACTTGCTGGAACTTGCTGCGAGCCCCACCGCCTGGGTCGCCCTGGCCACACTGGTGGCAATGGAAATCGTGTTGGGTATCGACAACCTGATCTTCATCTCGATTCTCACCAACAAGCTGCCTGAGGCCTACCGCTCCAAGGCTCGACGGATCGGTATCAGCATGGCGTTGATCATGCGCCTGGCACTGCTCTCGACGGTGGCCTGGATCGTCCAGTTGACGGAGCCGGTGATCGAGGTATTCGGCCACGCCTTCTCCTGGAAGGACATGATCCTGATCGCCGGTGGCCTGTTCCTGCTGTGGAAGGCAACCAAGGAGATTCACGAAAGCGTCGATCCGCATGGTGCGAAGGAAGAATCCAAGGCCGGCACCACCGTGACCCTCGGCTTTGCTGCGGCGATCGGTCAGATCCTGCTGCTCGACATCGTCTTCTCGGTGGACAGCATCATCACCGCCGTGGGCATGACCGAGCACTTGCCGATCATGATCATCGCCGTGATCAGTGCAGTGATCGTGATGTTGGTGGCCGCCGACCCGCTGGCCAAGTTCATCAACGACAACCCTACCGTGGTGATGCTGGCGCTGGGCTTCCTGATCATGATCGGCATGACGCTGATCGCCGAAGGTTTCGGCGCCCATGTACCGAAAGGCTACGTGTACGCAGCGATGGCCTTCTCCACGGTGATCGAGATCCTCAACATCATGGTTCGCCGGGCACGCCTGAAGCGCGAGGCGGCTGAAGGCTGACACCGGGCTGACGCAAAAGAGAAGGGGCTGCCAGGCAGCCCCTTGTTCTTTTGCGGATCAGGTCAATGTGCCCCGGCGTGCCGGCGGGTGCGATGCAGCGGCTGAGGCTTGGGCGCGGTGGCGGCTTGGGTGTGATGCGGTCGGGCATGGCGTCGCGCGATGCGCAGTACCCCCCAGAGCATGGCGGCGGCGACGCTCAACCACATCGCGACCAGCATGAAGATTGCCATTGTCAGGCTCATGTGCGTGCCTCCTTCTCTCGGGACAACTGTGGGCTGTTCCCTCCAGACACTTTCTTAGTCTAGCCGCACGCGTGTGACGTTCCATTGACCGAAGGTCTATTGCTTGGGCCATTTCGTTCCAAGCCCGAAGCGGGCTATACCTGGGCCGCGCAGGCGCCTATGATCGGAGCCCAGTGCCGGGCGCTGTCTGCCGGGCGTCGAAACAAGCGAGTGTCCATGTCGCAGCATTTCTTCACCTCCCTGAGCCCGCGCCGCCTGCTGGCGGCCTGCCTGGTGGTCGCCAGCCTTGCCGGTTGCGCCGGTTCTCCACCGGCGGCGCTCGACAAACTGCCGCAGCGGGTCGAGATCAGCAGCGTGCCGTTCTATCGCGGTAATGCCAATCTGAGTGGTTCGATGGCTCTGGCGGCCGTGCTTTCGCAGCAGGGCGCGCCGATCACGCCTGGCCTGCTGGACAAATCGCTGAATCTGCCGCAGGGCGCGGCGTCGCTGGAAACCGGCATTCCCCGGGTGGCCCGCGAGTACGGCATGGTGGTCTATCCGCTGGACAAGCGCCTGGATGCCTTGCTCACCCAAGTGGCGGCCGGTCATCCGGTGTTGTTGCGCTATCACGATGGTTCGGCGCTGTGGGGCGAGCCACGCTATGCGGTGCTGATCGGCTACGACCGTTACAAGCAGCGTGTATTGCTGCGTTCAGGGATGGCGCGGCGGCATCTGCTGGATTTCGATACCTTCGAGAGCGCCTGGGCCAAGGAGGGGAGTTGGGCGGTGCTGGTGCAACCGCCCCAGCGCCTGCCGGCCCAGGTCGACCGCCAGCGCTGGCTGAAGGCTGCCGACGAGCTGGCGCGCGATGGCCAGGAGGTTGCCGCGAAGCAGGCGCTGCGTAGCCTCGGGCAGTAGCTGCGGCGGTACTGATTACATTTCGCGGGTAAACCCGCTCCCACAGATGCACGCTTGTGGAAGCGGGCGTGCCCGCGAAATGAGCAATCCGGTGCTACATCAGAACCCCAGGCGATCCCGCAGGCTGTAGTACCACGCACCAATGGCGCTGAACGGCACACGCAGCAACTGACCACCCGGGAACGGATAGTGCGGCAGGCCGGCGAAGGCGTCGAAACGCTCGGCCTGGCCACGCAGTGCTTCGGCCAGAACCTTGCCCGCCAGGTGGGTGTATGTCACGCCATGACCCGAGCAACCCTGGGAGTAGTAGATGTTGTCGCCGATACGACCGACCTGCGGCAGACGCGACAGGGTCAGCAGGAAGTTGCCGGTCCAGGCGTAGTCGATCTTCACGTCCTTGAGCTGTGGGAAGGCCTTGAGCATCTTCGGACGAATGATCGCCTCGATGTTCGCCGGGTCACGTGCGCCGTAGACCACGCCGCCGCCGAAGATCAGGCGCTTGTCGCTGGTCAGGCGGTAGTAGTCGAGCAGGTAGTTGCAGTCCTCGACGCAGTAGTCCTGCGGCAGCAGGGTGCGGGCCAGTTCCTCGCCCAGTGGCTCGGTGGTGATCACCTGGGTGCCGCAAGGCATGGACTTGGCGGCCAGTTCCGGCACCAGGTTGCCCAGGTAGGCGTTGCCCGCGACGATGATGAACTTGGCGCGCACTTTGCCCTGTGGGGTATGCACCACAGGGTTGGCGCCACGCTCGATGCGCACGGCAGGGGTCTGCTCATAGATGACGCCGCCCAGCGACTCGACCGCAGCGGCCTCGCCCAGGGCAAGGTTCAGCGGGTGGATGTGGCCGCCGCTCATGTCGAGCATGCCGCCGATATAGTTGTCGCAGGCGACCACTTCACGGATGCGCTTCTGGTCCATGAGTTCCAGCTGGGTGTGGCCGAAGCGCTCCCACAGGCGCTTCTGCGACTCCAGGTGGCTCATCTGCTTGCTGGTCAGGGCCGCGAATACGCCGCCGTCCTTCAGGTCGCACTGGATGTTGTACTTGGCCACGCGCTCACGGATGATACGGCCGCCTTCGAAAGCCATCTCGCCCAGCAATTGTGCCTGCTTGGGGCCGACGGTGCGTTCGATGACGTCAATGTCGCGGCTGTAGCTGTTGACGATCTGCCCACCATTGCGGCCCGATGCGCCGAAGCCGACCTTGGCGGCTTCGACGACGGTCACCTTGAAGCCGTTCTCCAGCAGGAACAGTGCGCTGGAAAGGCCGGTGTAGCCGGCACCGATGATGCATACATCGGTCTCCACCTCACCCTGCAGCGCCGGACGTGGCGGCACCGGGTTGGCCGAGGCGGCGTAGTAGGACTGGGGGTAGGGGGTGTTAGCCATGCTCGGAAAACCTCGTGTTTTATATTTTTAACGAATGTACCGATGCTATCAATAATAATAAACACCCGCTAGTCGTATGGTGAAAATCCTTTACAGGGGTGTTGTCTGCTAGTCATGGGCGCAAATATTTTTAGAATCAGTAGGTTAGCTCGAAAAAAACTGTTGACAGGGATTTTCTAGCGCGTAGAATGCGCCCTCATCGACAGGCACATAGCTCAGTTGGTTAGAGCACCACCTTGACATGGTGGGGGTCGTTGGTTCGAGTCCAATTGTGCCTACCAAATCGACAAAAAGGGCGATCCGAAAGGATCGCCCTTTTTGCATTCGCCTCAGGAAACACCGGCCTGGGCGTGACACGCCCTGCGACAGCCTGGCCGTCGGCGCTCCCGACCCGCCATGCTAGAATCCGGCCCTTCGAATCGGGAGATGAACGCGTGCGCAAACTGGCGGTGGTAATGGCGGTGCTGGCCCTGGCGGGCTGTGAAAACGAGGTCGAGGGTGTGCACAAGCAGGTGGCCGAACACCTGCACAACCCCAAGACGGCCAAGTTCGCCAACGTGCGGATCGACACCCAGGGCTCCATCTGCGGCCAGGTCCGCGGCAAGGACGACGCCGGCCAGTTCGAAGCCTATCGCAGCTATGTGGCAATCAAGCACGATGGCCAATACGAAATCCTGGTCGACGACAGCGGCAACAACCTGCGCATCCGTGAGATCTGTGGCGGTGCTGAGTTGCAGCGTCGTGCCGATGCCCTGGCTGGCGAGCCGGCCCCGGAAGGCTGGGATGTCGAGGTGGTGCAGGGGCCCAATATGGGCGCACTCACCGACATGACCGCTCGCCTGATCGAGAAGGGCATTCCCTCCTGGGTCGAATACCGCGACGGCAAACCTGTGGTGCTGATGGGGCCGTTCCCTACAAAGGGCGAAGCGGATGCACGCAAGGCTGATGTCATGGCGCGCCTGGGTACCGACTCGATCGTCATCCAGCATGGCGCCAAGCGCTGACGGCTTCTCCCTCATGTAAAGGTTGCAGGCATTGTGGTGTGCATGCCTGTGATGACAAGGATCTGGCGCTGAACATTCATTGGCGCCAGGGCTTTGAACTCGAACGGTATTTTTCCGACTATGCTTCAGGTGACGGTGTATTTGCCGATGCGCCTGCCATCGGGCATCGTCGGTACCCAGAGGGTTGAGTGGGGAGAGGGAGCATGTCCAACCTGGAACGAGCGATCGTAGTGGCGACCAGGGCCCATGAAGGGCAATTCGACAAGGGGGGCGCGGCTTATATCCTGCATCCGCTACGGGTGATGGAGCGGGTCTCGACGCCCGAGCAGCGGATCGTCGCGGTGCTTCACGATGTGCTGGAGGATACGCCGCTGACCCTGTCAGACCTGGCTCGTGAAGGCTTCACCCTGAAGATCCTGGCGGCGCTGTTGGCGTTGAGTCGGCGTGAGGGTGAGCGCTACGAGGATTTCGTCGTGCGCCTGGGCAGTGACCCGCTGGCGCGCGAGGTGAAGCTGGCTGACCTCGCCGACAATAGTGACCTCTCGCGAATCCTGTGTCCGGGGCCCGCGGACATCGCCCGGTTGAGTCGTTATCGTGAGGCCAGCGCCTATCTGCTGGCACTGGCGTGATGGCGCCACGCCCTTCGCAGGAGCGCCTGGTTACGCTACGGGGCCGATTCTACAGGGGGTGAGCTTCAGCCTCCGGATCATTGAGCGTGGTCATGCACGCATCCATCAGTACATGCAGCGCGCTGATGCGTTCCAGCCCCAGCGCATCCTGTAATGAATCCTGTGCCGCCTGCCACGCCTGATTACCTTCTTCGCGTTTATCTATCCCAGCCTCGGTGATCTGCACCGCACGGCTGCGCGCGTCGCCGCCTGCCGAAATCGTCAGCCAGCCCTGAGCTACCAACGGTTGCATGTTGCGCGTCAGGGTCGAAGGCTCCATCTGCATGGCCTTGGCCAATTCGCCCGGGCGCAACGGGCCGAGCCGCAGCACGTGGGACAGCAGGGCGTACTGGGTGTTCTTCAGGCCTATGGCAGCCAGGTGCTGGTCGTAGTGACGGGTGACCATGCGCGTCAACTGGCGCAGTTTGAGATTTGTGCAGCCGGAGGGCTTGATTGGTGTGTTCATGTGAAATATTGTACCTGCAACATCTGTATATGCAAATGTTCTGTCAACCGGGAGCGATCATTCCTGGCGGCTGTTGGAACGGTATTCATCAGGTCAGGAGCATTCATGCGTTACACACCCTTTGGCAAGACCGGATTACGACTGTCCCAGCTGGCATTGGGTACAGGCAACTTTGGCACCGCGTGGGGCCATGGCGCCGACCCCGAGGCGTGCAAGGCGATGTTCGACACCTACCTGGAGGCGGGCGGCAACCTCATCGACACGGCGGACATCTATCAGTTCGGCGAATCTGAAACACATCTGGGGCGCTTGCTGGCGGGGCGCCGCGATGAGGTGGTGCTGTCGACCAAGTTCACCCAGGGTGCGTCGCCCGCCGCGGGGGTGCTGACCACCGGCAATAGCCGCAAGGCCATGGTCACCTCCCTGGAGGCCAGCCTCAAGCGTTTGAACACGGACCGTATCGATCTGTACTGGGCTCACTTCCCCGATCATGTGACCCCGACCGAAGAGCTGCTGCGTGGCCTGGAAGACCTCTCGCGATCAGGCAAGGTGCTGTATGTCGGCCTTTCCAACTTCCCCGCCTGGCGTGTGGCTCACGCGGCCACCTATGCCCAGCTTTCTCGCGCCGTACCCATCGCGGCTGCGCAGTTCGAACACAGCCTGGTGCGCCGCGAATGCGAGCTTGACCTGTTGCCGACCTGTCGGGCATTGGGTTTGGGCATGATGACTTTCTCGCCCTTGGGTGGCGGCATGCTGACCGGCAAGTACCGCCAGGGCGAGTCGGGGCGCGCCCAGGGCCTGGGCGGCAAAGTGTTCCAGCCGGAGAATTCGCCGCAGCGCAGCGCGATCCTCGATGCGCTGCTGGACGTGGCACAGGAGCATGGCGTCCCGGCAGATCAGGTAGCGATCGCCTGGGCTGCCAGTCACGACACGCTGCCGCTGATCGGGCCGCGTTCGCTGGTGCAGTTACAGTCGAACCTGGCGGCCCTTGAGGTGAAACTCAGCAGCGAGCAGTTGCAGCGCCTGGATGACGTCAGCCAGTTCGTGTCGCTGCCCGTCGAGCGGACCTCCCGCGCCCCGGTGGCATGAGGGTCAGCGGCAGTTGCCGGCCTTGCGGTAACCGGCGGCCTGGGCTTGCGACTCGGACTCGAAGCTGACCTGGTTCTTGGCTGACACCTGATTGTAGCCAGGGCAGCCGCTGGGCAAATGGTAGAGGTGGCTGTTCTGGTTGCCGATGATCGCACCCGTCACGCTGACCTTGGCCAGGGTAGGCTGAGGTGCGGCCTTGGTAGGTTTGTCGGCAAGGCTGCTGACAACACCGTCGCCGACGGTCTTGTAGCCGGCTGTCCAGCGTCGCTCGCCGCTCACGAACGGGTTGGCGTGCCCCATGATGCCGGCGATACGGCGGTCGCGCTCGCGCTCCCAGGCGGTGACCGGGTACTGCTTGTCCCAGGCCATGAGCAGTTGTTGCTGCTGGCGCGACATGTTCAGGCCATAGCGATCGAACATATAGAAGGTGGTGCGGGCGACCAGGCCCTTGACTTCATCGCGCGGCTCGGCAGCGCGCTGGTTGAAATCGACGCGGGTCTTGCACTGGCCGTACTGCTGCCCCACACCCGAGGCCATGCCATAGTTGAAGTTGCTGCGATCGCCATTCACCTCGCCCACCGCCGGGTACAGGTTGAACAGGTCGGCTTCCATGGCGCGAAATACCGGGTCGTCGTCGGCGCAATGCTCGCGGCCGCCGTTCTTCCAGCACTGGCGTTGATGGCCCAGGGTCCAGGCCGGCACGATGTGTTCCCATTCGGTACGGTCGGCGCGGGTCTGTTGCTTTCGGGCTTGCAGGCCGCAGGAGGCGGGGTCGATACGCCCCCCGGACTTGCCCACCCATGTCCATTTGCAGCCGCAGTAGAGCTCACCCATGGCGCTGCTGGCCTGGTCGAGATAGATCTTCTGTTTGGCCACGACCTTGGCTTCGGCAAAGGTGGCGGGAGGGTTGGCGAGCGCTGGAGTGGCGACGGACAGGAGCAGGGCTACGGCAGACAGCAGTTTTTTCATGGGCGAGCGCAAATCATCTTTCGGTGGAAGAGGGGGCGGGGAAAGGATCAGTCTTCTTTGGGGATGGTCCAGAAGATCTGAATACCGCCATCGTCGCGATGGGCGAGGGTGACGTTGTCGTTCTCGGCAATTTCCTCGAGCAGCGTTTCCCAGTCATCGGGGGACTCGTGCTCCAGGCGGAAGATCAGCGCTGCTCGGCTGCGCTGGGCGGTGGGGCTGTTGATGATCTTCTGGATGCGTACGCCGAGTTGTTCATAACTGCTGGGCGCTGCGGCGGGGCTGGCCATGGAGCTTTCCTTGTTTTGCTGTATGTGCGTACAGTATTTCACTGTCAGTTTTTTCGCAACAGCGTGTCAGGCAAAAAGCATCTATGGCGCTTGGAGGGGCTGGCACGAGTAGGCCGCCCCGAAGGATGAGGCTGCCGCAACCTCTAGGGAGAGATCGCGGCAGCTTTACTCTTTACATCGTGAGCCGGGCCGTCATACCTGCAGCCTTGCTCATGGCTGGATCAATATTCCCAGAAGATCCGCTGCAGCTCCTTGCTGTCCTGGGTCTTGGTCATGGCCACCATGGCCAGGATCCGCGCTTTCTGCGGGTTCAGGTCATGGGCCACGACCCAGTCGTTCTTGTCGTCCGGCTGCTCGGCGTTACGCAGCACGAAACCGCCCTGGTTGACGTGCGAGGAGCGAATGATCTGTACGCCGTCCTTGCGCAGTTCTTGCAGTGCCGGCACCACGCGCGACGACACCGAACCATTGCCGGTGCCAGCATGGATGATCGCCTTGGCACCGCCCTGGGCCAGGGCTTTGTACGCGGTGTCGGTCACGTTGCCGTAGCCATAGGCGATGTCCACCTGTGGCAGGCTGCTGATCTGCTTGATGTCGAACTCGGAGTTAGTGGTGTGGCGCTTGGCTGGCAGGCGGAACCAGTAGGACTTGCCCTCCACCACCATGCCCATCGGGCCCCAGGCGCTCTTGAAGGCTTCGGTCTTGATGTTCACCGACTTGCTGACATCGCGACCGGACTGGATCTCGTCGTTCATGGTCACCAGCACGCCCTTGCCGCGCGACTGCTTGTCGCCAGCCACAGCCACCGCGTTGTACAGGTTGAGCATGCCGTCGGCAGACATCGCTGTGCCCGGGCGCATGGAACCGACGACCACGATCGGCTTGTCGGTCTTCTCGACCAGATTGAGGAAGTAGGCAGTCTCTTCCAGGGTGTCGGTGCCGTGGGTAATGACGATACCGTCGACGTCCTTGCTGTCGGCCAGTTCCGCGACGCGTTTGGCCAGCTTGAGCAGGTCGTCGTTGCTGATGCTCTCGGAGGCGATCTGCATCACCTGTTCGCCGCGCACATTGGCAATGTCGGCCAGTTCCGGCACGCCGGCAATCAGCTTGTCGATGCCCAGCTTGGCAGCTTGGTAGGTCGCGCTGTTGGCGGCGCTGGCGCCGGCGCCAGCAATGGTGCCGCCGGTGGCGAGGATGACCACATTGGCGAGCTTCTGCTGTTGTTCGGCTTCCTTGGCGGAAACGGCCATCGGCAGTGCAAGCAGCAGGGCGAGGGCGCCCGGCGCGAAGGTTTTCAGTGCGGTGTTCATTATTTTTTCTTCTCTCTTCCAAATGAGATGTTTGTTCGCAACAGGTTGTAGGCAGGTTCCGTACCAAGGGTGCAGTAGCCGCGAGGTGCGGGACGAGTTGAGTCGGATTTTTCGCGAGCAAGCCCGCTCCCATCCGTGTGTGGAGAGCGCAAGCATGGCGTTGCCAGTGGAGGGATGGGCTTGTCCAAGAAGAGGGTGGCAGGTGTTTTGCTATTCGGAAACCCGAACAATACCTACAAGGGCTATTCGGTTTTCCGACTATTTGCCGGATAATCTCCGACTAACACGACCGGGCCTGGAACGCCGGAAAGTCATTTGACAAAACCTGTTCCTGTTCCCATAGTAAGGCAGCGCAAACGTTTGCGGTCCGATAAAAATCACAAGATTCGGAGTTAATCCCATGAAGCTGCCGTTCCCCGGTCGTCTGCTGGCTATTGCCGTTCTCTCCTCCCTGTCTCTCGCCATTCCGCTGTCCCAGGCCCATGCCGAGGACAAGCCCAAGGTCGCACTGGTCATGAAATCGCTGGCCAACGAATTCTTCCGCACCATGGAAGATGGCGCCAAGGCCTACCAGAAAGAACATCCGAATGAATTCGACCTGGTCGCCAACGGCATCAAGGACGAAACCGACACTGGCAACCAGATCCGCATCGTCGAGCAGATGATCGCCACCGGCGCCAACGCCCTGATCATCGCGCCGGCCGACTCCAAGGCCTTGGTCCCTGTGATCAAGAAAGCCATGGATGCCGGCATCACTGTCGTCAACATCGACAACCGTCTCGACCCCGAAGTGCTCAAGAGCAAAGGCATCAGCGTGCCGTTCGTTGGCCCTGACAACCGCAAGGGCGCGCGTCTGGTCGGCGACTACCTGGCGAAAGAGAAGCTCAAGGCTGGCGATCAGGTTGGCATCATCGAAGGTGTGCCGACCACCACCAACGCCCAGCAGCGCACCGCCGGCTTCAAGGATGCGATGGAAGCCGCGCATATGAAAATCGTCTCGGTGCAGTCCGGCAACTGGGAGATCGACAAGGGCAACGCCGTTGCCGCCTCGATGCTCAACGAATACCCCGACCTCAAGGCGCTGCTGGCGGGTAACGACAGCATGGCCCTGGGCGCTGTCTCGGCCGTGCGTGCCGCTGGCAAGACTGGCCAGGTGCAGGTAGTCGGTTACGACAACATCAACGCCATCAAACCGATGCTCAAGGATGGCCGCGTGCTCGCCACGCTCGACCAGGCCGCCAGCCAGCAGGCTGTGTTCGGTATCCAGGCGGCGCTGAAGATGGTCAAGGGCGAGAAGCCTGATGTCGATGCCGACAATGTCATCCAGACACCGGTAGAACTGATCACCAAGTGATGCTGACAGTGCGCTGAGTCCGATGGCAGTGGTGGTTCGCCGCTTACGCAGAGTCAGCGCCAGTTCAAGCAGTTGCAGCTCGTTCCATGAGAGAGGTGGCCATGTCGGCCCATGAATCCGTGCTCAGTGTCACCGGCCTGGGCAAGACGTACGCCCAGCCCGTGCTCGGTGATGTCACGCTAGACCTGCGCGGCGGCGAGGTGCTCGCTTTGACCGGCGAGAACGGCGCCGGCAAGAGCACCTTGTCCAAGCTCATCAGTGGCCTGGAAACCCCCACCACCGGGCAGATGACCTACCGCGGCCAGCCCTATAGCCCTGGCAGTCGCAGCGAGGCCGAGCGCCTCGGTGTGCGCATGGTGATGCAGGAACTCAACCTGCTGCCCACGCTCACTGTTGCCGAGAACCTGTTTCTCGACAACCTGCCCAGCCGTGCCGGCTGGATCAGTCAGAAACGCCTGCGTCAGTTGGCGACCGCGGCCATGGCCCAGGTCGGGCTGGACGCCATCGATCCGGACACCCCGGTCGGCGAGCTGGGCATCGGCCATCAGCAAATGGTCGAAATCGCCCGCAACCTGATCGGCGACTGCCTTGTGCTGATCTTCGACGAGCCCACCGCGATGCTCACTGCGCGCGAGGTGGAGCTGTTGTTCACGCAGATCGAGCGCCTGCGTCAGCGGGGTGTGGCCATCGTCTATATCTCGCACCGGCTCGAAGAGCTGCAGCGCGTATCGCAGCGTATTGCCGTGCTGCGCGACGGCAAGCTGGTGTGCGCCGAGCCGATCGCTCGCTACAGCAGCAACGAACTGGTCAATCTGATGGTGGGGCGCGAAGTCGGCGAGCACATCGACCTTGGTCGCCGCGAAATCGGCGCACCGCTGCTCAAGGTGGAGCACATGACCCGTGGCGACAAGGTGCGCGATGTGTCGTTCGAGGTCAGGGCAGGGGAGATCTTCGGTATTTCCGGGCTGATTGGCGCCGGGCGTACCGAGTTGTTGCGGCTGATCTATGGTGCTGATCGCGCCGACAGCGGCAGCATTCAGCTGGGGCGCCCGCTACAACCGGTCAACATCGATTCGCCCAAGGCTGCCGTGCGTGCCGGCATTGCCCTGATCACTGAAGACCGCAAGGGCGAAGGCCTGTTGTTGCCGCACTCGATCAGCGCCAACGTCGCCTTGGGTAACCTCGGCGCGGTCTCCCGCGCTGGAGTGCTCGACCCCCACGCCGAGCGCCAGCTTGCCGAGCGGCAGATCAGCGCCATGCGTATCCGCAGCGCGAGCCCCGCCCAGGCGGTCGGTGAGCTGTCCGGTGGCAACCAGCAGAAGGTGGTGATCGGTCGCTGGTTGGAGCGCGACTGCCAGGTGCTGATGTTCGATGAGCCCACCCGCGGCATCGATGTTGGCGCCAAGTTCGATATCTACGGGTTGCTGGCCGAACTCGCC
Organism: Pseudomonas sp. SYWMCR5; assembly: GCF_057197165.1. Lineage (NCBI taxonomy): Bacteria > Pseudomonadati > Pseudomonadota > Gammaproteobacteria > Pseudomonadales > Pseudomonadaceae > Pseudomonas > Pseudomonas sp. SYWMCR5. The sequence goes on along the minus strand of NZ_JBXUNH010000009.1, from coordinate 115,170 downwards.
CGCCAGGGCAAGGCCCTGGTGGTGGTGTCCAGCGACCTGCGCGAGCTGATGCTGATCTGCGACCGCATCGCCGTGCTTTCCGCTGGCCAACTGATCGAGACCTTCGACCGTGATGGCTGGAGCCAGGACCAGATCCTTGCCGCTGCCTTCGCCGGTTACCAGAAACGTGACGCATTGCTGCACGACGCAGCTCCCAGGATGGACGCATGAAGACTCCCACCCTCGACTCCGCCGGTACGCCGGTACGCCGCAGCGGCACCTATTTCGGCCTGGGCACCTACCTGGGCCTGGCCGGTGCCTTGCTGGCGATGATCGTGCTGTTCTCGTTCCTGAGCAGCCACTTCCTCTCTTATGCCACCTTCAGCACCTTGGCCAACCAGATCCCTGACCTGATGGTGCTGGCCGTCGGCATGACCTTCGTGCTGATCATCGGTGGCATCGACCTGTCGGTCGGTTCGGTGCTTGCGCTGGCTGCCTCGACCGTCAGCGTCGCCATCCTCGGCTGGGGCTGGAGCGTATTGCCTGCCGCGCTGTTGGGCATGGCCATTGCCGCCCTGGCCGGCAGCATCACCGGCGCGGTCACCGTGGCCTGGCGCATTCCGTCGTTCATCGTATCGCTTGGCGTGCTGGAAATGGCCCGTGGCCTGGCCTACCAGTTCACCGATTCGCGCACCGCCTACATTGGCGACGCGTTCTCCTGGTTCTCCAACCCGATCGCTTTCGGTATTTCTCCGGCCTTCATCATTGCCTTGCTGGTGATCATCCTCGCCCAGCTGGTACTGACCCGCACGGTGTTCGGTCGCTACCTGATCGGCATCGGCACCAATGAAGAAGCCGTGCGCCTGGCAGGTATCGATCCGCGTCCGTACAAGATCGGGGTCTTTGCCTTGATGGGCCTGCTGGCGGGGCTGGCCGCGCTGTTCCAGATCTCGCGCCTTGAAGCTGCAGATCCGAACGCCGGTTCTGGCCTTGAGTTGCAGGTGATTGCCGCCGTGGTGATCGGCGGCACCAGCCTGATGGGTGGGCGAGGCTCGATCATCAGCACCTTCTTCGGTGTGCTGATCATTTCCGTGCTGGCCGCAGGCTTGGCGCAGATCGGAGCTTCCGAGCCAACCAAGCGTATCATCACGGGCGCTGTGATCGTCATCGCCGTGGTCCTCGACACCTACCGCAGCCGACGCGCGACCCGGCGGAACTGACCCATGGCAACCATCAAAGATGTCGCGGCACTGGCGGGTATTTCCTACACCACCGTGTCCCATGTACTGAACAAGACCCGCCCGGTCAGCGAACACGTGCGCCTGAAGGTCGAGGCCGCCATCGCCGAGCTGGACTACGTGCCCAGTGCCGTGGCGCGCTCGCTCAAGGCGCGCAGCACCGCGACCATTGGCCTGCTGGTGCCCAGCAGCGTCAACCCTTACTTCGCCGAGCTGGCTCGCGGTATCGAGGACGGCTGCGAGCGCAACGGTTATTGCGTGATCCTGTGCAACTCGGACGATGATCCGAAGAAGCAGCGCAGCTACCTGCGGGTGCTGCTGGAAAAACGCATCGATGGCCTGATCGTCGCCTCGGTGGGCGAGGACCGTGACCTGCTCGAGAGCCTGGCTGCCGTGCGCACGCCAATGGTCATCGTCGACCGCGCCTTGGAAGGCGTCGATGCCGACCTTGTGCGTATCGATCACGAGCTGGGGGCCTATCTGGCCACGCGCCACCTGCTTGAGCTCGGCCATACCGACATCGCCTGCATCGGCGGCCCGGCCGAGACCGGCGTCAGCCAACTGCGCGTGAGCGGTTTTCGTCGTGCCATGGCCGAGGCCGGGCTGAACGTGGCGGACAATCGCGTGCTGCACAGCGACTTTACCAGCCCCGGTGGCCACGCAGCGGCCGCACAGTTGCTCGAGGATGAGCCGCCGACGGCGATTTTCGCTGGCAACGACATGATCGGTTTCGGCGTGTTGCGCGCTGCGGCCGAGCGCAATATCGACGTCCCTGGCCAGCTATCGGTGATCGGTTTCGACGACATCGAGCTGAGCCGCTATGTGTATCCGCCGCTGACCACTGTCGGCCAGTCGATCCGCGAGCTGGGCGACAGTGCCGCGCAGTTGCTGCTGTCGCGCATCGCCACACCGCGTCGCGATGCGGCGCAGCAACGTATCGTCGCGCCGCGTATCGTGCTGCGCGAATCCACCGGGCCGCGCCCGGACCTGTTCAATGATTACCGCTAAGGAAGACCCATGCATGCCAAGGTCGTAGTGGTCGGCAGCCTCAACATGGACCTGGTGGCCCGTGCCGAGCGTCTGCCGCGTGGCGGCGAAACCCTCGCCGGCGACAGTTTCTTCACCGTACCCGGTGGCAAGGGTGCCAACCAGGCCGTTGCTGCCGCGCGCCTGGGGGCGAGCGTGGCCATGGTCGGCAATGTCGGCGATGACGCCTATGGCCAGCAGTTGCGCCAAGCGCTGGAGGCAGAAAAGATCGATTGCCAGGCCGTGAGCGTCTGTGCAGGCGTATCCAGCGGTGTGGCGCTGATCGTGGTGGATGCCACCAGCCAGAACGCCATCGTCATCATCCCGGGCGGCAATGGGCTGCTGACCCCCGAGTCGGTGCAGCGCTTCGATGCGTTGCTGCACAACGCCGAGGTGATCATCTGCCAGCTCGAAGTGCCGCCTGCCACTGTAGAGTGGACGCTGGCCCGCGGTCGCGAGCTGGGCAAGACGGTCATCCTCAACCCGGCACCGGCAACGGGCCCACTGCCGCGGGAGTGGTTCGCCCATATCGACTACCTGATCCCCAACGAGAGCGAGGCCGAGGCCTTGACCGGCCTGTCGGTGAGCGATATCGACAGTGCTCGCTGCGCCGCCGAGCGCCTGCGCGAATGGGGTGCGAGCAAGGTCATCGTCACCCTGGGTGCCGAAGGGGCGCTGTTCGTCAGTGAGGGCGGCAGCCGTCATTTCCCGGCAACCAAGGTCAAGCCACTGGACACTACGGCGGCAGGCGACACCTTCGTCGGCGGCTTCGCTGCGGGGCTTGCCTACGGGCTGCAGGAGGGCGAGGCGATCATGCGTGGCCAGCGGGCTGCGGCCATCTCGGTCACCCGCGCGGGGGCGCAGCCATCCATTCCCTTCCTCAAGGAGTTGGCGCCATGAAGAAGACCGCACTGCTCAATATCGCCCTCTCGCGCACCATTGCCGGTCTGGGGCATGGCGACATCCTGGTGATCGGCGATGCCGGCCTGCCGGTGCCGCCAGGTGTGGAGCTGATCGACCTGGCATTGACGCCGGGCATTCCGGACTTTGCCAGCGTTCTGCGCGTGGTGCTCAGCGAAATGCAGGTGGAGCGGCATGTGTTGGCCGACGAGATGTTCAGTGCCGCACCGCCTGGGCTGGTGGGGGTCGAGGAGCAACATGCGCTGGGCTTGCTCGGTGAGCGCGAGCGTATGCCCCATGATGAATTCAAGGCCCTGAGCCGACGGGCGCGGGCGGTGATTCGCACGGGGGAATGCAAGCCCTACAGCAATATTGCGTTGATTGCGGGCGTCACGTTCTGAGGTAGTCGGCGGATGTGCCGGCCTATCGCGTGACGCGCCCTCTGAAACAGACCAAACAATAAAAGCAAAGGAGTGAAGCGGGATGTTGATCAACAAAGCCAAACGTTTGCTACAAGGAGTCGTGCTTATGTCCACGATGGCTGCTGCCAGTGCATTCGCCGCCCCGCGTGACCTGATCATCGACACTGACCCCGGCGCCGACGATGTCGTGGCCTTGTTCCTGGCCATGGCTTCGCCCGAGGAGCTGAAGATCCGCGCCATCACCACCGTCGCCGGCAATGTGCGCCTCGACAAGACCTCCCGCAACGCGCGCCTGGCGCGCGAATGGGCCGGTCGTGAAGACATTCCGGTATACGCCGGGGCAGGGCGCCCACTGGTGCGTGCGCCGATCTACGCCGCCGATGTCCATGGCGAGGAAGGCTTGACGGGTGTCGCGGTGCATGAGCCCAAGCAGCCTCTGGCCAAAGGCAACGCCGTGCAGTATCTGGTCGATACCCTCGATGCCGCCGAGCCCCACAGCATCACCATCGCCATGCTCGGCCCGCAGACCAACCTGGCCCTGGCGTTGATCCAGAAGCCGGAAATCGTCAAGGGCATCAAGGAAGTGGTGATCATGGGTGGCGCCCACTTCAATGGCGGCAATATCACCCCGGTGGCCGAGTTCAACCTCTACGCCGATCCGCACGCTGCCGAAGTGGTGCTGGCCAGCGGCGTCAAGCTGACGTACCTGCCGCTGGACGTGACCCACAAGATCATCACCAGCGACGCACGTCTCAAGCAGCTCGCCGCTGTCGGCAACGACGCCAGCAAGAAGGTGGTGGACATCCTCAACGCCTACATCAAGTACGACATGGACAAGTACGGCATGAGCGGTGGCCCGGTACACGACGCCACCGTCATCGCCTACCTGCTCAAGCCAGAGCTGTTCAGTGGCAAGCAGATCCACATGACCGTCGACAGCCGCGAAGGCCCGACCTTCGCCCAGACTGTCGCCGACTGGTACGGCGTGCTCAAGCAGCCGGCCAACGTGATGTGGATCGAAAATGGTGACGCCCAGGGCTTCTTCGACCTGCTCAGCGCGCGCCTGGCTCGATTGAAATAGTGTCGTGCGGCGCGTAGCGCTCGAACACCTGTTCGATGAAGCTGCGCGCCGCCTCGCTGCCACGATCGCGCACCAGCAGGTCGATGGCGATCAGCAACAATTCTTCCGGAGTGCCCGGGCTGTAGGCACTCTGGCCCTCGGCCCATTTGACCTTGATGTCGGCGTCTATGCTGTGGGTGTTCATGCGGGTACTCGCGACTGTGCCTGGTGCCTGGGGTCGAACACCGGCTCCTGGCGTTCGCGGGGGAGGCGAGACGCACTCCACGTCTGCCAAGTAAATCATGCCTTTGCAGCCGTTGCGCTGCGACTTAAGCATAAGCAGGCCGCTCGCCCTAACCAATCGCCACGGTGCAAAATCCGGTCACGATTGCTTTTGGCCTCATCTGGCGAGATCAGGCAGACTTGAGCGGTTTTGCAACAAACTGTAAGCGGAGCGGTCGCATATGACAGTTCCCAAGATCGATTAGGAGGATTCATGTTCCGTACCCGCGCTTCCCTGGCGACCTTGCTGATGGCTGCCGTCCTGGCTGGCTGCAGCACCGGTGGCTCGTCTGATGGCGGCAGCGCCGCGCCGGCGACCCCCGCCGGTGGTGATGGCCGTTGCAGTGCCAGCGGCGCCGATTTCACCGTCGGCAAGCCGGGCACGCCCGAGCTGCTGGAGCAGGCCCGCAAGGCAACTGGCGCGCAGATCGCCCGGATCCTCAAGCCCCATGATGTCGTCACCCTGGAATACCGCTCCGACCGTTTGAACCTGAACGTCGATGAGCAGGGCAAGGTCATTCGCGCCAACTGTGGCTGATCGCCTGTGAGGGCTGGCCTGTCCAGGTAGCTCGAGCCCATAAAAAACCCGCCGGTGAAGGCGGGTTTTTTTACTGCGGTATCCGAATTACTCCGGACGAACCTGAGCAGCCTGCATGCCCTTCTGGCCTTTTTCGGCTACGAAGGAAACAGTCTGGCCTTCTTTCAGGCTCTTGAAGCCGTCGGATTCGATGGCCTTGAAGTGTACGAACAGGTCGTCGCCGCCGCCTGCTGGGGTGATGAAGCCGTAGCCTTTCTCATCATTGAACCATTTGACGGTGCCTTGTTGGCGATTGGACATGAGGTGAATCTCCAGAACATTTAGTTTTTCAGTGGTGCAATGCGGCCGAGGCTACGGAGCACCGGCAACATCATAGTCTAATTCTGCTTATGTAGCGCTCTTTACCTTAGCCGGATACTGATCTGGCGCAAACAATGCGCGATCGGTACGGCTCGGCGGGTCATCATTTTGGCTTGCAGGCGGCCTGTACTACGGTCTGAGCCTTCTGCATCAGCGCAGCGTCGACGCCGTCCTTGCTGTCGAGGTCCTGGATCTCCTTGTCGGTGAAATTCTTTTTGATGGCTTGGGCGCCGCAATCGCAGTGCTTCTTCGCCGTCGCGGCGTCCACGCCCTGGCCGGTCGCGACTTGCTGGCACTGAGACATGTACGCCTGCTCCTTGCCGGCGGGGAAGTTACCTGCGTTGGCGGCCAGTGGCAGCAGCAGGACGCTCGCGGCACACGCGGCCAGAAGAGACTGAACTCGCATAACCAGACACTCCTTGGTTTAGGTCTCATCAAGAGTAGGATGCTTCAGAGGGTCTGATAGGAATTTTTCCGTACAAGTTCACCGCCCCGGCGTAAATTCCAAATATTTCTGCGTCAGGCGCAGGCCGCGTGCTAGCATGCCCGGCTTGCAGCTGCTCACGTCCAGCGCGCAAGTTATCTTTCCAGTCACTCTGGTTCGCCCCTGACAGGCCGAAAGGCTTCTGCCGCTGTGAGGCAGGCTTTCCCCCGGGAAAGGCAGGTCGGATCTTGTACTGGCTCATCCCAACCCACGTGACCTTTGGTAGGGGTCACCACTAGGAGAGGAGGCGCCATGCCCACCATTACTCTTCCCGATGGCAGTCAACGTTCGTTCGACAAGGCCGTAACCGTAGCTGAAGTTGCCGCATCCATTGGTGCAGGCCTGGCAAAGGCCACCTTGGCCGGCAAGGTCGACGGCAAATTGGTCGATGCCTGCGACCTGATCGAACACGACGCCACCCTGCAGATCATCACCCCCAAAGATGAAGAGGGACTGGAGATCATCCGTCACTCGTGCGCCCACCTGATCGGCCACGCGGTGAAGCAGCTGTACCCGACCGCCAAGATGGTGATCGGCCCGGTGATCGACGAAGGCTTCTATTACGACATCGCCTACGAGCGTCCTTTCACCCCCGAGGACCTCACTGCCATCGAACAGCGTATGCACCAGCTGATCGACAAGGACTACGACGTCATCAAGAAGATGACCCCGCGTGCCGAAGTCATCGATGTGTTCAGCACCCGTGGCGAAGACTACAAGCTGCGTCTGGTCGAAGACATGCCGGACGAGCAGGCCATGGGCCTGTACTATCACGAAGAATACGTCGACATGTGCCGTGGCCCGCACGTGCCGAATACCCGCTTCCTCAAGGCGTTCAAGCTGACCAAGCTGTCTGGCGCCTACTGGCGCGGCGACGCCAAGAACGAACAGCTGCAGCGCGTGTATGGCACCGCCTGGGCTGACAAGAAGCAGCTGGCGGCCTATATCCAGCGCATCGAAGAGGCCGAAAAGCGCGACCATCGCAAGATCGGCAAGCAGCTCGATCTCTTCCACCTGCAGGAAGAAGCCCCGGGCATGGTGTTCTGGCACGCCAACGGCTGGACCGTCTACCAGGTACTCGAGCAGTACATGCGCCAGGTCCAGCGCGAGAATGGCTACCAGGAGATCAAGACCCCGCAGGTCGTCGACCGCATCCTCTGGGAGCGTTCCGGCCACTGGTCCAACTATGCCGAGAACATGTTCACCACCTCGTCGGAAAACCGCGACTACGCGGTAAAACCGATGAACTGCCCATGCCACGTGCAAGTGTTCAACCAGGGCCTGAAGTCATACCGTGACCTGCCGCTGCGCCTGGCCGAATTCGGCGCCTGCCACCGCAACGAGCCGTCCGGCGCCCTGCACGGCATCATGCGTGTGCGCGGCTTCGTGCAGGACGACGCGCACATCTTCTGCACCGAAGAGCAGGTAAAAAAGGAAGCGGCTGATTTCATCAAGCTGACCCTGGACGTGTACAAGGACTTCGGCTTCACCGACGTCGCCATGAAGCTGTCCACTCGTCCGGCCAAGCGTGTCGGTTCCGAAGAGCTGTGGGACCGCGCCGAAGGCGCGCTGGCCGACGCCCTGAACGAATCCGGCCTGGCCTGGGAATACCAGCCGGGCGAGGGCGCCTTCTATGGTCCGAAGATCGAGTTCACCCTGCGCGACTGCCTCGGCCGTAACTGGCAGTGCGGTACCCTGCAGTACGATCCGAACCTTCCGGAGCGTCTGGATGCCAGCTATATCGCCGAAGATAACGCCCGTAAGCGTCCTGTGATGCTGCACCGCGCCATTCTCGGCTCCTTCGAGCGCTTCATCGGCATGCTGATCGAGCACTACGCTGGTGTGTTCCCTGCATGGCTGGCGCCGACCCAGGCGGTGATCATGAATATCACCGACAAGCAGGCCGATTTCGCCCTCGAAGTGGAAAAAACGCTGAATGGAAGCGGTTTCCGTGCCAAGTCCGACTTGAGAAATGAGAAGATCGGCTTTAAAATCCGCGAGCATACGTTGCTGAGGGTCCCGTACCTTTTGGTTATAGGGGACCGCGAAGTCGAAACGCAAACCGTCGCTGTGCGTACTCGCGAAGGCGCAGACCTGGGCTCCATGCCTGTCGCGCAATTCGCTGAGCTCTTGTCGCATGCGGTTTCCCGGCGTGGTCGCCAAGAATCGGAGTAATGACTATTAAGCGTGAAATGAGAAACGATAAACGAACTGCACCTAAGGCACCGATCAACGAGAATATCTCGGCACGCGAGGTTCGGTTAATTGGCGCTGATGGCGAGCAGATTGGCATCGTCTCGATTGATGAAGCGCTTCGTATCGCTGATGAAGCGAAGCTGGATCTGGTGGAAATCTCCGCTGACGCAGTCCCGCCTGTTTGCAAGGTGATGGACTACGGCAAGCACCTCTTCGAGAAGAAGAAGCAGGCCAACGAAGCGAAGAAGAATCAGAAGCAGATCCAGATTAAAGAAATCAAGTTTCGTCCAGGGACGGAAGAAGGGGATTACCAGGTAAAACTACGCAACCTGGTACGTTTCCTTACCGATGGGGACAAGGCCAAGATCTCTCTGAGATTCCGCGGCCGTGAGATGGCCCACCAGGAGCTGGGTATGGAACTGTTGAAGCGGGTCGAAACCGACCTCGTCGAATACGGGACCGTCGAACAGCATCCTAAGATGGAAGGACGCCAGCTTATGATGGTCATCGCTCCCAAAAAGAAGAAGTAATCTCCCGGGCACGGCAGGCCTGATGATTATTGTGTAATTTTATCGAATGCGGAGTTCCAACATGCCAAAAATGAAAACCAAGAGCGGTGCTGCGAAGCGTTTCCTGAAAACCGCTTCCGGCTTCAAGCACAAGCACGCTTTCAAGAGCCACATCCTGACCAAAATGTCGACCAAGCGTAAGCGTCAACTGCGCGGTGCCAGCCTGCTGCACCCGTCTGACGTGGCAAAAGTCGAGCGCATGCTGCGCGTACGTTAATTTCGGTCAAAGATAGAGGAAGTTACTCATGGCTCGTGTAAAGCGTGGCGTCATCGCTCGTAAGCGTCACAAGAAAATTCTGAAACTGGCTAAAGGCTACTACGGTGCACGCTCGCGCGTATTCCGCGTTGCCAAGCAAGCGGTCATCAAGGCAGGCCAATACGCCTACCGTGACCGTCGCCAGAAGAAGCGTCAGTTCCGCGCTCTGTGGATCGCTCGTATCAACGCCGGTGCCCGCACCAACGGTCTGTCCTACAGCCGTCTGATTGCTGGCCTGAAAAAGGCGTCGATCGAAATCGACCGCAAGGTTCTGGCCGACCTGGCAGTGAACGAAAAAGCGGCGTTTGCTGCGATTGTCGAGAAAGCTAAAGCCGTTCTGGCTTAAGTACCCGCGACAATCATCCGCCGGCACCCTGTGCCGGTGGGTGTAAAACGTCATCGATAGGGGAAGAGCCTTCAAAGCTCTTCCCCTATTTTCGTATCTGGAGTCTGTACATGGAAAACCTGGACGCGCTGGTCTCCCAAGCCCTAGAGGCCGTGGAGCGCGCTGAAGACATCAATACCCTGGAACAGATCCGGGTCCAATTTCTCGGCAAGAAGGGCGAGCTGACCCAGGTGATGAAGACCCTGGGCAACCTGCCAGCCGAAGAGCGCCCCAAGGTCGGTGCGCTGATCAACGACGCCAAGGAACGCGTCACTGACGTGCTCAACGCACGCAAGGCCGCCTTCGAAGAGGCTGAGCTGAACGCTCGCCTGGCTGCCGAATGCATTGATGTCACCCTGCCAGGCCGTGGCCAGGCCACCGGTGGCCTGCACCCGATCACCCGTACCCTCGAGCGCATCGAGCAGTTCTTCACCCACATCGGCTACGGCATCGCCGAAGGCCCAGAGGTCGAAGACGACTACCACAACTTCGAAGCGCTCAACATCCCAGGCCACCACCCGGCCCGGGCGATGCACGACACCTTCTACTTCAATGCCAACATGCTGCTGCGCACCCATACTTCGCCCGTTCAGGTGCGGACCATGGAAAGCACCCAGCCGCCGATCCGCATTGTCTGCCCCGGCCGCGTATACCGCTGCGACTCGGATATCACCCACTCGCCGATGTTCCACCAGATCGAAGGCCTGCTGGTCGATCGCGACATCAACTTCGCCGACCTCAAGGGCACCATCGAAGAGTTCCTGCGGGTGTTCTTCGAAAAAGAGCTGGCAGTGCGTTTCCGCCCGTCGTTCTTCCCCTTCACCGAGCCGTCCGCCGAAGTCGATATGGAGTGCGTGATGTGCTCCGGCAAAGGCTGCCGCGTGTGCAAGCAGACCGGTTGGCTGGAAGTGATGGGCTGCGGCATGGTCCACCCGAACGTACTGCGCATGTCCGGTATCGACCCGGAAGAATTCTCCGGCTTCGCCTTCGGCATGGGTGTCGAGCGCCTGGCCATGCTGCGCTATGGCGTCAACGATTTGCGTCTGTTCTTCGACAACGACCTGCGGTTCCTGGCGCAATTCCGCTAGGCCACACCTCGACGCAATCTTCAGGAGAACAGCATGAAATTCAGTGAACAGTGGCTGCGCGGTTGGGTAAACCCGCAAGTCTCCCGTGACGAACTGGTCGCCCGCCTGTCCATGGCCGGCCTGGAAGTCGACAGCGTCACCCCGGCGGCTGGCCAGTTCAGGGGCATCGTGGTGGGCGAGATCCTCGCCACCGAACAGCACCCGGATGCCGATAAGCTGCGCGTCTGCCAGGTCAGCAATGGCCAGGAAACCTTCCAGGTTGTCTGTGGCGCCCCCAACGCACGTCCCGGCATCAAGATTCCGTTTGCCATGATCGGCGCCGAACTGCCCGGCGACTTCAAGATCAAGAAGGCCAAGCTGCGCGGTGTCGAGTCCTTCGGCATGCTGTGCTCGGCCGCCGAGCTGCAGATCAGCGAAGAGAACGACGGTCTTCTGGAGCTGGCAGCCGACGCGCCGGTGGGTGAAGACATTCGCCAGTACCTCAATCTGGACGACGCCAGCATCGAAATCGGCCTGACCCCCAACCGCGGCGACTGTCTGTCGGTGGCGGGCCTGGCGCGCGATGTCAGCGCACTGTACGACGTCCCGGTCAGCCGTCCGGTGGTTCCGGCCGTCGCGCCTGCCCACGACGAAGTGCGCCCGGTTGAAATCAGCGCCCCCGCTGCTTGCCCGCGTTACCTGGGCCGTGTAATCCGCAACGTCGACCTGAGCAAGCCGACCCCGCTGTGGATGGTCGAACGCCTGCGTCGTAGCGACGTGCGCAGCATCGACGCTGCCGTCGACATCACCAACTACGTGATGCTCGAACTCGGCCAGCCGATGCACGCCTTCGACCTCGCTGAAATCAACGGCGGCATCCGCGTGCGCATGGCCGAGGAGGGTGAGAAGCTCGTCCTGCTCGATGGTCAGGAAGTCGCCCTGCGGAGCGACACCCTGGTCATCGCCGACCATACTCGCGCCCTGGCCATCGCCGGCGTCATGGGTGGCGAACACAGCGGCGTCAACACCGAGAAGACCCGCGACCTGTTCCTGGAAAGCGCCTTCTTCGAGCCAGTATCGGTCGCTGGCAAGGCCCGCTCCTATGGCCTGCACACCGATGCCTCGCACCGCTACGAGCGCGGCGTCGACTCGCAACTGGCCCGCGAAGCCATGGAGCGCGCTACCGCCCTGGTGCTCGAGATCGTCGGCGGCGAAGCCGGCCCGATCGTCGAAGCCGTGAGCGAGCAGCACCTGCCCAAGGTTGCCCCGGTCACCCTGCGCGCAGAACGCGTCAGCCAGATGCTCGGCATGGACATGGCCCCGGCCCAGGTCGAACAGCTGCTCAACGCCCTGGAGCTGAAAACCAGCGCCAATGGGGCAGGGGTGTGGACTGTCGAGATCCCGAGCCACCGCTTCGACATCAGCCTCGAAGTCGATCTGATCGAAGAGCTGGCACGCCTGTACGGCTACAACAACCTGCCGGTCCGCTACCCGCAAGCCCGCCTGGCCCCCAAGGCTCGCTCGGAATCGCGCGGAGAACTGCCGATTCTGCGTCGCCTGCTGGTCGCCCGCGGCTATCAGGAAGCCATCACCTACAGCTTCATCGACCCCAAGCTGTTCGAGCTGTTCACCCCTGGCGTCGAGCCGCTGATGCTGGCCAACCCCATCTCCAGCGACATGGCCGCGATGCGCGCCTCGCTGTGGCCGGGCCTGGTCAAGGCGCTGCAGCACAACCTCAACCGCCAGCAAGACCGCGTGCGCCTGTTCGAAAGCGGCCTGCGCTTCGTCGGCCAGTTGGGCGACCTCAAGCAGCAACCGATGATCGCCGGCGTGATTACCGGCAGCCGCCTGCCGGAAGGCTGGGCCAACGGCCGTGACAGTGTCGATTTCTTCGACATGAAGGCCGACGTCGAAGCCCTGTTGGGCTACTCCGGCGCGCTCGCCGACTTCAGCTTCAGCGCAGGAAAGCACCCAGCCCTGCACCCCGGCCAGACCGCCCGCATCGAGCGCGACGGCAAGGAAGTGGGTTACCTGGGCGCTATCCACCCGGAGCTGGCAAAGACCCTGGGCCTTGAGCGTCCGGTGTTCGTCTTCGAGCTGGTGCTGGGTGAAGTGGTCGAAGGCCGGCTGCCGAAATTCAGCGAACTGTCCAAGTTCCCTGAAACCCGTCGTGACCTGGCGTTGATCGCAGGACGTGACGTGGCGTCGAGCGCCGTGCTTGAAGTAATTCGTGACAATGCAGGGGAATGGCTCACAGACCTCAGGCTGTTTGATGTCTACCAGGGTAAAGGTATTGATCCTGATAGAAAAAGCCTCGCGGTCGGCTTGACCTGGCAGCATCCATCGCGCACTCTTAACGACGATGAGGTGAACACCACCCTGCAAAATATCCTCACCTCGCTCGAACAAAGGTTGAACACCACGTTAAGGAAATAACGGCATGGGTGCTCTGACGAAAGCTGAGATGGCCGAAAGGCTGTACGAGGAGCTGGGGCTTAACAAGCGCGAGGCCAAGGAGCTGGTCGAGTTGTTTTTCGAAGAGATTCGTCACGCGCTTGAGGAGAACGAGCAGGTCAAGTTGTCCGGATTCGGCAACTTCGACCTTCGCGACAAACGCCAGCGGCCGGGCCGCAACCCCAAGACAGGGGAAGAGATCCCGATCACCGCGCGGCGCGTCGTCACCTTTCGTCCAGGGCAGAAACTGAAAGCCCGGGTTGAGGCCTATGCTGGAACCAAGCCATAACGACGAGCTGCCCCCCATTCCGGGCAAACGCTACTTCACCATTGGTGAAGTCAGCGAGCTCTGTGCGGTAAAACCGCATGTGCTGCGTTACTGGGAACAAGAGTTCCCGCAGCTCAACCCGGTCAAGCGCCGCGGAAACCGACGGTATTATCAGCGTCAAGACGTGCTGATGATCCGCCAGATCCGCGCCTTGCTGTATGACCAGGGCTTCACCATCGGCGGTGCGCGCCTGCGCATGTCCAGTGATGAGGCCAAGGATGACACGACCCAGTACAAGCAGCTGATTCGGCAGATGATTGCGGAGTTGGAGGATGTGCTGGTGGTGTTGAAGAAGTGACCTGCTTGGCGATGAGTGGATTTTTTTAAAAAAAAGCTTCCATTATTCAAAAGGTTAGGTTAGATTTCTTACCGTTCTCAGCGGTATTGAGAATAGAGTCGGGGCGTAGCGCAGCCCGGTAGCGCACTTGCATGGGGTGCAAGGGGTCGAGTGTTCGAATCACTCCGTCCCGACCAATAATCCCAATGACTTAGCCACCTTAGGGTGGCTTTTTCATTTCTGCGTGTGGGGAGTTTTTCGGGACTTCATCCGATTTTCCTCTTCAAGATCGTCAACACCGGCCCGCGAGAGTCAGTTGTTGATACCATGTTCGCAGCCTCAATCAGCTTGCCCAGCTCAGCGCCGGAATAGTGGCTGGTGATGCTGCCGTTCTTGTGCCCGAGCAGTGACTTCCGATCTTCTTCAGTAACGCCTGCGGCGCGCAGTCGGCGACCGAAGGTGTGCTTCAAGTCATGAATCCTGATCGATGCGTCAGGCGGCGATCGGGTACTGCTTGGCCAGGGCCAGCTGCACTGTCGCGATGATGCGGCAGAGGTAGACCCAGTCCGGGTTGGGGTCCATGGCGTCGGCCGGCAGGTTCCACCAGTCGTCACCGAACACGCGGTGCATGAACTCGCGGTGGGCGCCGCCGCACTCATCAAGCGAGCTGGTGTGGCGAACATCCTCGGCCTCGTCGAGCATGTTCCGGGCGTCTTCTGCGTCCAGGTCCCGGTCACGCCGCATTTGCACGATCACCTTCCGCGCTTTGTCGGCCAGGGCCTCGGCGCTGAACCGGCGAGAGCTCAGCGACCGGTCGAAGTAGCCGATGATGTAGGCGTCGTGCAGCTTGCAGAAGAACTGGCCGATGGTCAGGCCATCCCACATGCCGCCCCAGTAGGCGTGCCAGGTCTTGTCGTAGCAGCTGACGGTGATCTTGCCTTTGCAGGGTTCGAAGTCTTCGAGGTAGACGCTGATCGGGTCCAGGCCTTCGGCGCCGGTGATCAGCAGCTTGGTGACGGTCGAGGTCTCGACTTGCATTGCGGTACTCCATGCATGCGCCGCCCTCCGTGGCCGGATGCGGCATGGGTTAGATGGTAAAAATGGGCAGCGCCTGTGTTAACTTAACGACACATTGTCAGCGGACTTATCGAAGTGCTCACAGTATTTCCCGAGTTTTTGTTAGGAAGAATTTCACTTAGAAAGATACTTCCTTCACACATAAGCGATGTGTACAAGGCGCTTTCCAACCCCCAAGTGATCGCCCACTATGGTGTTTCATATTCGAGCCTTGCCGAGACTGAAGAGCAAATGCGGTGGTTTGAGCGGATCGTCACCGAGAGGTCTGGCATATGGTGGGGAATATCACTAATCAACAACCAATCATTGATAGGGGCTTGCGGCTTTAACAATGTGTGCCATGACCACCGAAAAGCAGAGATAGGGTACTGGTTGATGCCGGAGTACTGGCGTCGCGGTCTACTATCTGAGGCTCTGCCGTCAATGATTGACTACGGATTCAACACAATGGGCTTGCACCGTATTCATGCAGATGTTGAGCCGGAGAATGAGCCCAGTTGCGCTCTTTTGAGGAAGTTTGGATTCAAGCTTGAAGGGACTTTGCGCGATGTGGAATTCAAAGATGGGAGGTTCTTAAGTCTCCATCAATATAGTTTGCTTTCTACAGACTCTAGACTGCGCCTAGATGACGCCCTCAAAAAGTAGTCGTTGATAGCTCAGGTGTTGTTGCTTAGTGAGGCTAGTTGTGCCTTGCCCGGTTCACATGGGAAAAGCGCGCCCATTGTGGACGCCACGGTCATAGGCAGAATCTTCGCTGGCAAGTTGTAAGGCAACAGTGCGGACTAAGCCAGGTGCGATAATCTCGTCGCCCGGATCATGCCGAATCATCAGCATGCTTTTCCGGTCGAAGGCTAGGGCCAGGCGCGGCGAAATGCATGATCTCATGCCGCGGCGGGGTCAGAAACTTCGCCGCGTGCTGCCGGCCAAGGACATGGATGCCGTGAACCAGCGCTTCGATGATCTGCCCGTGGGTAGCATCGGCCCACCCGCAAATCGCTCGCAGGTGCTGGCCTGTTCGCTTCCTGGCCGAAAGCCGCAACGACTCGGTGCGCGCCACATTCCGGTGAGCTTCGATTTCGTGGCGCGTGATCCTGAACAGTGCATAGTGCCCAAGCGCTTCGACGTGATGAATCATCAGCGTCATCGCCTCGCCCTGTTCCTCGATCCCGGCCCACTCCATCAGTTACAGCAGGGCCTGTTTAGTCCCTGGTCGAACCTTCAAGCGCAGGTCTTCTTCCTGCAAGCGCTCGGCCTTGGCCCTGCGCTTTTCGTCACGCTGCTGCTGCGTCAGAGCCATCATCGCCTCCATTGCGCACAAAGCGGGTGCCTGGGGCGTACTCCAGCAGGTCGCACACCCGGTTGATGATCTTGAGCGCGGCATCGAACACCTTCGCGTCGTCCGGCTCGCGGGCCAGGCGCTTCATGTTCGGCTGGTGCTCGAGGCAGACCTTGTCGACCAGGCGCCGCGCCAGCCTGCGGAGGTGATCGGCGCTGTCGTGCACGCGCAGGCTTAGCGCGAAGGCCAGGGCCACGTCATCAGGCCGGTACTGGCCGCCACTGACCTGTTTGTGGTTGGGACCGTGCTAGGCACTGGAGCGGGAAGTGACAAGGCTAATCGTGTGCTGGTCGCACGCGAACTCACCCGCCAGATCGGCAGCCGAAATGAGGAAACCCGAGCCGCCACCATCAATGCACTTCTGGACAAGGTGGCACCAGGCGAGCGGACCCAGGACTTTGAGCTCGTCGCTCGAAGCCTGACTGCCATCGGGGCAGACGATCCGGAAAAAGTGCTCGGCATCTTGAGCGTGATGAATCGCGCCAACCTTGTGCAACAAAGCCAGCAAAACATCGTCCCTGCCGTTTGGGCCGGCTATGTACTGATGGGGGCACTCGCGACCACGCTGACTGCCACTCAGTTACCTCCCGAGCGCCAGCCCGACTTGTTCCTATGGAGATACACACACAAAACGCAATGTTGGTACTGAGTGTGTCATTGCTCATTTATTCGCGACTGTTAATAATTTTGAATGAAATGTGGCGCCGCCATAGGGGCTAGCCTAGGTGGCGTTCATGTTGATAGGGGAATTGTTTTTCGGATGCTGCAAGAGCCAGGACAAGCTTCAAGGGGGTGACGAGTATGATGTACTTTACGGAAGTTTAATTGCTGATGCCTGGGTTATAGGATGTGAGTAAGCTGGCTTTAGTTGATCCCATTAATCGTGATGCTTTTCATTCCCTCGAAACTTTTTTGTCAGAGTGAAGCCATTTACCGCTCCTGCTACCCTCGACTCCAATAGCCCACCGGTACCTCATTCACCAACCACACACCATTGTCCGCTTGGTAGAAACGCGCGCCGGCTTCGCGCATCTTCGATGTATTTATCACCAGCAATACGGGTTCTCCGTAGCGTCTACCCACGCCCAGCGCCGTTTCTGGGTCTTCACTCAGGTGCACATGGTGGCGAGAACCGGCAACCAGACCCTGTACCTCGATGGACGCCATGAAACGGCTGGCGGTTCCGTGGTAGAGCAGGGCGGGTGGGGTCTTTTCGACATGTTGGAGGGCGACCTGAGTCGTGCTGTGGCCTTGGGCGGCGCGGATATATCGCGCATCGTCCGAAAGGGTGAAGCGCTTCTTGTCGTTGGTTTCAACCACGTCGCGCAGGGCGGCGCGGTCAAAACTGCGTCCTTGCTCAGCGGCATTACGCAATAGTGTATCCACCTCGGCCCAACCTTCGCGGTCCAGGGTCAAGCCGATGGAGTGCGGAGCATGGCGTAGCACATAGCTGAGATACTTACTGAGTTCGTCGCGTTGTTTCTTGTTCAAGGCAATGATCCTTTTGTCTTAATCCTTTTTTTAGCGCGGTGATTGTGATCCCTAACATGCCGCTGCTCAAGTAGTGCCGCTCGCTTGACGGCCACCACGCACGCCTTTAATGTCCCGGCGCGTCCATCCGGGCAAACCTCAAAAGGAGTTGTAATGAACACGATGTCATTGTGCGGCGGTGCCTTGCTCGGGCTTTTCATGGTCGGTTGCGCGGTGCAGGACAAGCTCGACACCAGTCGCCTGACCCGTTTCGATGAGTACCACGCCAACCTTGAGGCCAATGGTGCGCGCTATAGCCTCGATGCCTACATCATTCCGTTCTACCAGCCGTTCTTCATCACCGTCGAACGTGACGATGGCAAGCCGATGGAGCTCGCCGAAGCGGCTGCGGTCGCTCAGCCGTATATCGTACCGCGGGGCTGCACTCAGCCTGCCGTGCGGCGCCCTGATCTGGACCGCAGCAATGCGGCCAAGACCCAATGGATCGTTGGCATCGAATGCTAACGCCAGTGGCAGCGCCACTTCCGAAGCGGCGCAGCAAATAGTCAAAGCCTTGCTGATACTAGGGGGCTCCAGGCTTTCATCCCGCGATCCAGATTTCGGGTAGCTATGTTTACGACTGTCCGCGTTGCTGTGCCAGAGGATGCGAGCCTCTTACTCTCAATCGAGCGTTCTGCCGCGCAAGCCTTTCGTGTGTTTGAAGGGTTAAGCTGGCTCGCTGATTCTCCTCCTATGCCGGTTGAACGGCATCTTGAGCTCATCGAGCGCTCGACGTGCTGGGTGGCCATCGATGCTGAAAATCGTCCGCAAGGATTTCTCAGTGCCGATATCTACGGTACAGACCTTCATATCCATGAACTTTCCGTTCGACACACCCTGCAAGGGCAGGGCATAGGGCGACAGCTCGTTCAAGCGGCGCAGGCTTATGTTGAGATCAATGAGCTGCATGCGCTGACTCTCACAACTTTCAAACACGTACCGTGGAATGCTCCATTCTACGCTCGTCTCGGTTTTCAGATTGAATCCGACCAATGCGTCGATGAAAGGCTGTCAACACTGTTGAATGAAGAGTATGAACACGGATTTCCCGTGGGAAACAGGTGTGCAATGGTCTGGAGAGCGGGCTAGCAATGTTGAAGAGTGGCACTGGGAGCGGTGGTGTTTCGAAGGCTCAGTCCACCCACCGCCACAGCGGCTCATCCAGCAACCCGACCCCACGCAACTGCGTCTGCCCCTGATCCTTCTCAAGCTCCAGCACATTGCACCCCTCACACGCGGTCAGCGCGTCGATCAGCGGCCTGCTGTGCGACACCACCCACACCTGGCTGCGTTGCGAGGCGCGGATGATCAAGCGCGCCAGCGCTGGCAGCAGGTCGGCATGCAGGCTGGTTTCCGGTTCGTTGAGCACCATCAGTGACGGTGGTCGAGGCGTCAGCAGGGCCGCGACCAGCAACAGGTAACGCAAGGTGCCGTCCGACAGCTCCGTCCCGCCCAGCGGGCGCAACAGCCCGTGCTGGTGAAGCCTTACGCTGAACAGCCCGCCGGGTGGTGCATCGATCTCCAGGCGGCTGCCGGGAAATGCGTCATCCAGCGCGGCAACCAGGTCTTCGACGTCACCAATCTCGATGATGGTCTGCAGTGCCGAGGCGAGGTTGCGGCCGTCGTGGTGCAGCACGGGTGAGCGGGTGCCCAGTTGCGGTTGGCGGCAGGGGGCGTCGCGGTCGATGCGGAAGTGATCGTAGAAGCGCCAACTGTTGATGAACGCGCGCAGCTCGCCGATTTCCGGGGCCTGGCGGGGGCGGCCGACGATGTTGAAGAAGCTTTCGCTGCTGTCGGCATGCTGGTCGAGTACGGACCAGCTGTTGCCTTCGCGGGCACGTACCAGGGCGTTCTTGCGCTCGACCAGCAGGGAGGAGGGGCGGTAGGCGCCGGCGCCCCAGATGGCTTCGCACTTGATCTCGGGGTCGAGCATGAAGGCGCTCGGGTAGGGCAGCGGGATGGGTAGGCCCAGGGAGATGGCGAAGCCGAAATCCTCGGTGGCGAAGCCCAGGCGCAGGCGTCTGACGTCGGTCGGGTGCTGGCCTTGGATGGGCACTTCGCCGCGCTTCATGCGGGCGCTGGTTTCCGGGCCGGCCCACCAGGTCGAGTCGAGGCCGCCTTCGCGGGCGAGGGCTTCGATCACGCCGCCTTGGGCGGTTTCGGCCAGCAGGCGCAGCGCTTTGTACAGGTTGGATTTGCCGCTGCCGTTTGCACCAGTCACCAGGTTGAGTTGGCCTAGCGGCATGACGAGGTGCTTTATCGAGCGGTAGTTGCCGATGGCGAGGGTGGTGAGCATGCGGGGCGTCCTGGCTTGGGCATGAGGGGCGATTGTCACCGATGCTGGGTGGGGTTGCCAGCCGCCGGGTGGCGGTGATGTGAATCCGTTTGTATCGGTTGTGGGGGACGGCACCGGCTTTGCCGGTGATCGCGGGACGAGCCCGCTCCTACAGGGATCGTCATCTGCGGGAGCGGATCGCGCCTGTGCCATTCGTCTCAGGCGCCTGGCTCGTGCGCCAGACGTTTGAGCAACGCCTGCGCCGCTGCTTCGGACGAAGCGGGATTCTGGCCGGTAATCAGGTGGCCATCTTCGACCACGTAGCTCGCCCAATCAGCTGCCTTTGAGTACTCACCGCCGTTGGCCTTGAGCATATCCTCCACCAGAAACGGCACCACATCGGTCAACCCGACAGCTTCTTCCTCGCTGTTGGTAAAACCGGTGACGCGCTTGCCTTTCACAACCGGCTGGCCGTCCGCTGCCTTGACCTGCTTGAGCACGCCCGGCGCATGACAAACCGCAGCGATGGGTTTGTTCGAGGCATACAGGGCTTCGAGCAAGGTGATCGAATCCGTGTCCTCGGCCAAGTCCCACAGCGGCCCATGACCACCTGGATAGAACACGGCGTCGAAGTCGTAAGGGTCGATTTCTCCCAACGGAATTGTGTCGGCCAGGGCCATCTGCGCCTTTGTGTCTTGCTGGAAGCGGCGCGTGGCGTCGGTCTGGGCGTCGGGCTCGTCGCTCTTCGGGTCCAGCGGTGGTTGGCCGCCTTTGGGTGAGGCGAGGGTGATCTGTGCGCCTGCGTCGATGAACACGTAGTAAGGGGCGGCAAATTCCTCCAGCCAGAAGCCGGTTTTCTTGCCGGTGTTACCGAGCTGGTCGTGGGATGTCAGCACCATCAGGATCTTTTTCATACGGAACATGCCTCCGGGTTTTCATGGGCAGCGCGCCTTTCGCCCTGCGTTAGTGTGGGAGGCCCAGGACTGGCAGATGTTCCATCGGGTGATTTTCACAACGTTTCACAGGTACGCTATGGCCAGACGCAAGGCCCAGCGGACATGTGCTCGTTGGGTGGCTCCTTCGCGTTCGACGACACCGATCCGGCGTTACTGATAGCCCTGCTGCCCATCGTCGTGCATGTCAGGAGCTCGGTGCGCTTGTCGCAGTTGGTGCAGATGGTCAGCGAGGAGTCCGTGGAGCAGAAGCCAGGCAGCGAGTTCGCCTTGTCGCGCCTGGTCGAGTTGTTGCTGATCGAAGCCATGCGCCTGGTCGCGATCGAGAATGCCCCGGTCGAGTTGCTGCGGGGGCTGGCGGATGGGCGCCTGGCGCCGGTGATGAATCAGTTGCACGCACGTATCGATCACCCTTGGAGTGTCGATCAGTTGGCGAGCATTGCCGCGCTCTCTCGCTCGGCGTTCTTCGAGCGCTTCACGCGAACGGTGGGCGTGGCGCCAATGGCGCATCTGCTGGCCTGGCGCATGGAGGTCGCCAAGCAGTTGCTCAGGGCCCGGCAGTTGTCTGTCGCCGAGATCGCCGAGCGGGTGGGCTACGGTTCGGCCAGCGCGTTCAGCGTGGCGTTCAGCAAGCATGTCGGACAATCGCCCAGCCGTTTCCGGTTGCCTGAACAGATCAGATAAGCGAGGTGGAAAGGGACGAATGTGCACAAATATCGTGAAACTTCCTATTGTCGCGTAGGGTATTTCTTGGGATCACGTTTCCCTGGGTTGCGCTGTTGTGCAGGCCCGTCTGGCCTTCTAATCTGCCCGTGCCCGCCGCATTTCATCTTCACGCTTTCAGCTTACGGGCAGAGACTCACGCCGGGTTCGCGTGGGTCGGGCTACAGGCGTGCGGGAGAGATGCGGCGGGCACTTTTCAATCCAGCGCTGGAAGCGCTACCGATTCTCGATGGGGGACGCATGGATAACGACGATCAATCGAACAGGAACGCTGGCCTGAAAGTGGTCAGCGCAGTACCGCGCATCCGCCGCCCACCGCGGTTGGCCTGGGTGCAGGCGATACCCGGGCTGCCGCCCAAGGAAACGCTGATGGAGGTTTCGAGCATGCTGGGGTGCGTGACCGAACTCACCCATCGCGCCCTCAACACGCCGCGCGACGCCGAGCCCCTGATGCGTGCCATGTATTACCTGAGTGGCATGAGCAAGGCGATGATCGACGGGCAACTGGCGATCGTTCGCGGGGAGGTAGCGGTCGATAAAGGGAGTGACACCTAGGGGCTTTCGTCGCGAGCGCTATCAAACCCAGCATTGGATGCAGGGTGCATCGCAGAGGCCCGAGCTGGGAACTATCGCCCGCAGGCGTGATAGATTCCCGGGCTTTGTGTTACAGACCATGGACAGGCGAGTGAAATGAGCAATACCCCGCAACCTACTCCCCGTGCACATCGTGTGCGCCCGACCTTCGCCCAGGTATTTCGCAAGAATCTAAAGCGTGTGCTTGAGCACTGGACACCCTTCACCGTGACTTTGGTCTTCTTCGGGACCTTCCTCGGCAGCCTCAGCCTCTACATCTATACCCGCGCCATCGGTCGCGCCGACCTGTTCATGTCGGCGCTGGATTCCAAGTCGTCACTCGCCGCCTGGATGTTCGTGGTCGTCGCGGTCATGTTCTCCCACCTGATCATCCTGATGGGCTCGTCGTGGCTCTACGGCACGGCGGTATCGCTGTTCGGCAGGGTGCGCTGGCTCACCCGCCATGTCGCGCTGTGGCTGGTGATTCCGTTGGCGGTGGGCTACGCCGCCTTCATCGTCCTGGGCTTCTTCTACCACCGAATGCTCAGCCCCGGCGTCGCCATGCTGTTGATCTCGGCAGCCACCTTGCTGGCGTTCGCCGCGCTGTTCTTCTCCCGGTCGTTCAGGTCGTTGTTCGTTCTCGCGGCGCCGAAGAACAAGGGCAAGGCCGATCGCTGGTTTCTCGGGATATTTCTTTCGTTCACCCTGGTGTTCGCCGTCATCGCCAGTTCGTTGTCGATGCTGTTGATCATCGACACCTACGTCGGGCGGGATAACGAGGCGGCGGTGTCGTTCGTGGCAGGCTTTTCACTGTTCACGCTGCTGATGAGCCTGCTGCCTTCGATGTTGTACTTCGTGTTCAAAGGCGATATCTACCGCAAAGTCGCCGCAGGCATCGGCGGCGCCCTGCTGTTCTTCGTGATCTTTCTCACCACCGCCAAGGGCGCGATGTCGAGCATCACCTATTCGGTGGCCGGCAGCCTGGAAGTACGCCAGGGTTTCTCCCAGCGCTACGTGCTCGATCGCCAGGTGACACTGGCCGATATCGATCCGCTGCTCTGGCACAGCCGTCTGCGTCACGATGGCAAGGTGCAGGTCAGGGCCTACCAGCTGTTCGCCTTCGGTGACCTGCTGTTGCTGTGCCCGCACAGTTTGCTCGGGGCCAGGCTTCACCAACTGCCTGACTACACCCGCCAGTGCATCTTCACCCGCAGCAGCCAGGTGGAGCGCTTGCCGCCGCTGCTGTTGCCAATCGTGCAGCGCGAGCCGCAACGGGCGCAGTGGCAAGAGGCGGCGGACCGGCGAATGGGCTGGCAGCAAATACGTGGGCAAATGCTGCAGGACAAGCGCTAGGCATGCGGCCTTTATCGGCCTGTCGCCTGTTCACTCGTAGCTTCGCCAGTGCCATGAGTCATTACCTCCTGCACTGGCTGGCTGGCGACGTTGCGGTTGGCCACCCCGAACGGCACATGCACCATCGGCAGGTTACCCGCCGCCGAGCTCAGGTGGCTGCGCTGGTCATCGAAGAACATGTGCGGCTTGAGAATGGACAGCACGCGGCCCTTCTCCATCCCGCCCAGAAAGAACGATTCATCTGGCGAAACGCCCCAGTTTTTCAAGGTGGTCACCACGCGCTCATGGGACGGTGCGTTGCGCGCGGTAACGATGGCAATGCGCAGGATGCGCTTGTAGTCAGGGTCTTGCGCAAGCTTCTGGTCTTCCAGGGTCCGGATGTGCGAGAGCTTGCGGTACAGGTCTGCCAGCGGTCCCGGCTGATGCGGGATAGCCTTGCGGGCGAACTCGTGGGCCTGGAAGTCGTGGAGGTTGTTGTGCTGCTTGTAGACCGTCTCGGCTTCGTCGTCGGCGATCACGCCGTCGAAGTCGAAGGCTACGCGCAGTTCGGTGTCGATCTCGTCGTCGTAGATGCGTGTGGGCAGCACCAGGCCGGCCGGATAGTCGGCGTCGATGGCGCGCTGCACGTCTTCTTCGTTGGCGCTGAGAAACAGCGACGCGTTGAACGCCGGGATGTATTCGTAGGGCGAGCGGCCAGACATGAATGCCGCGCGGGTGATGTCCAGACCGTAATGCGTGATCGAGCGAAAGACCCGCAGCCCGGTTTCGGGCGAGTTGCGCGACAGCAGCACCACTTCCACCGGCAGTTGCCCGGGGAAGGCCTTGTTGATGCTCAGGAAACGGCGGATGAACGGGAAGGCCACGCCTCGGGGGAACGGATTGTCGAGGTTCGCTTCATGATGCTGGCGATAGGCTTCGACGCCTTCGCTTTGATAGATGTCGTCGGATTCAGCGAGGTCGAACAGCGCACTGGAGGCAACGCCGACGACAAGTTTCTGTTCGATGGGGTAGGGCATGGAGAAGTCCTGAACCGAGAGGTATCACCGAGACCTGGCGCGGTGCGGCCAGGATTGTACTGCCAAGGAAGGATAGCCGTGATGCTCAAGGTGTTCGTCGGCACAAAGCGCTGGAAATCCCCGGCGTGCTGGCGCAAGTCCGCCACCCAAAGGTGCACGCGTGCGTCAAAATGAGATATAAAGCCCACAAAATTTTCCAGAAATCAATAAATTATGTGCACATAGCACATGAATGGATATCGCTATAGCCCAACTCCCAGCCTGATCATCGTCTACCCTGAATCCGGCCCAGTTATTGCTCCGCCAGCGCCAACCCCCTAACACTGGAACACTATAAAAATGAGCTCACCCGGCGAATTCCCCCTGACCGAAGCCCCCCAGCACGCCCGCAAGGGCCTGCTGCCGATTGCCATGGTCCTGTTCAGCTTCACCTTCTTCACCGGCACCATGTTCGCTGGCGGCAAGCTGGGCATGGCCTTCAATTTCGTCGACATGCTGTGGATCGCCACCATCGGCAACACCTTGCTGGCGATCTATGCGGCAACGCTGGCTTTCATCGCCTCGCGCAGTGGCCTCAACACGGTGCTGATGGGGCGTTTCTGTTTTGGTGAGTCGGGCAGTCGGCTCTCCGATTTCCTGCTGGGCTTCGCGGAACTGGGCTGGTACGCCTGGGGCACGGCGACGGTGGCGATCGTGCTGGTCAAGCTGCTGGGGCTGTCCGAAGGCCTGACCATCCCCCTGATGGCGTTGTTCGGGCTGGGTTTCAGCATCACCGCGATCATTGGCTTCAAGGGGCTGGACTGGCTGTCGCGGCTGTCGGTACCGCTGATGTTCGTGCTGCTGGTGATTTCGATGGTCATCGCCACCCGCTATGTGGGTGGCTTCGAAGGGCTGATGGCCGTGGTGCCGCACGAGACGATGAGCTTCTCGGCAGCGGTGACCATGGTCTTCGGCACTTTCGCCAGCGGCGCGACCCAGGCCACCAATTGGACCCGCCTGTCGCGCAGTGGCCGGGTGGCGGTCACGGCCAGCGTGGTGGCGTTCCTGGTGGGCAACGGCCTGATGGTAGTGGCAGGCGCCTGGTGCGCGATGGTCTACCAGCAGGCCGACATCGTCGAAGTGATGATGCTGCAGGGCCTGTCGTTCGCGGCGGTGGTGATGCTGTGCCTGAACCTCTGGACCATTCAGGGCCCGACCATCTACAACGTGGCCGCGGCGACCTGCCACCTGGTGCGCAGCGAGCGTCGTCGTACTGCGACGCTGGTGGCGGCCGGCGTGGGCATCGTGCTGGCGATCGGTGGCATGTATGAATGGCTGATCCCGTTCCTGGTGCTGCTGGGCTCGATCATTCCGCCGGTCGGCGGGGTGATCATGGCCGACTTCTGGTACCGCCACCGTGGCAAGTACCCGACCCTGGCTTCGGTCAGCATGCCACGCTACAACCGCGCCGGTCTGTTCGCCTACGCAGTGGGGGCGGTGCTGGCCTACAGTTCGCCGTGGGTCGCCCCGCTGGTGGGTATCGGTGCTTCGGCGCTGTGCTACATCGTCCTGCTTGAAGTCGGTGCGCGCGTGCGCCCCGTGGCACAGGCCAAGCCGTGAGCCTGGCACTCGATGAGTTGCTGGGGCTGCCCGGTCTCGAAGAGATGACCGTGCGAGCCGGTGCACGCAACCTGCAGCGGCGGGTGCGCTGGCCGTATGTGGCGGAGAACGAAGGCATTGCCGAATGGGTGATGGGGGGCGAGCTGGTGTTCGTCACCGGTATCAACCATCCGCGTGGCGAGGCCAACCTGCTGAGCCTGGTGGAGGATGGCGACGCTGTCGGTATTGCCGGCCTGGTGATCCTCACCGGCGGCAGCTTCATCCAGCATATTCCGGCGGCGGTGGCCGAGCGTGCCGAGCAACTGGGGCTGCCGCTGATCGAGCAGCCCTACGCCTTGAAGATGGTGGTGGTCACCCACCTGATCGGCACGGCGCTGGTGCAGATGGGGCAGGTGCGGCGCTCGCGTGACGACATCCTCGGCCAGCTGTTGACCGGCGACTACCCGAGCCTGGCCATTGCCCGCCAGCGGGCTGCACACCTGCAACTGGCGCTGGACGAGCCCCGCCGTGTGGTCGCGCTGCGACTCTCGGCAGTCGATGGCCTGTTCGAGCGGCATCGACCGGAGCAGGCCGAGCGCCTGTGGCAGAACACTCGTCAGGCGCTCGAAGAACAACTGGAGGCCTGGTGCCGCACGGTCGCCGGGGCGGTCATGGCGCAATTGCCGGGTGACCTCTTCGTGCTGCTGTTGGCCGACGCCCCAGATTTGCGCCCAGCGCTCGCAGCCTTGTATCGGCAGCTGTCCGAGGTGACTGGCGAGATGGCGCTGTTCATGGGCCTGTCGTGCCTGGCCGAAGACTGCGCCCACTACCGCCAGGCCTTGGGAGAAGCGCGCCAGGCCCTCGAGGTGGCGCAGAACATGCGCCCGGCAACCGGCCTGTGCGATTTCAGCGAACTGGGTGTGTTGCGCCTGTTGCAGGGGATTACCGACCGTTCGCTGATCGACAACTTCGTTGCCCAGACCCTCGGCCCGCTGATCGAGACCGGGCGCAAGCATCCCTACGCTCTGGTGCACACCCTCGATGTGCTGCTCAAGGAAAACGGCAACGGCGCCCAGGCCGCGCAACGCCTGGGGGTGCACCGCAACACCATCATCCAGCGTATTCAACGCATCGAGCAGTTGAGCGGACAGTCGCTCGATGACACGCTTTTCCGCATGAACGCTTCCGTCGCGCTGCTGATCTGGCGCATGAGCGAAAGCCAAGGCAAGGAGTAACCCCATGAACATCATCAACGCCCGCCTGCGCGGCAAGACCGGCCTGTTCCGGATCGAGCTCGAGGGCGATCGCATTGCCGCCATCGAACCCCAGGATGCGGCCGTCGCACTGGGCAACGCCGAGGACATCGACGCGGCGCAGAACCTGGTGATCCCGCCCTTCATCGAACCGCATATCCACCTCGATGCCACTCTGACTGCCGGCGAGCCGCGCTGGAACATGAGCGGCACGCTGTTCGAGGGGATCGAGTGCTGGGCCGAGCGCAAGGCCATTACCACCCACGAGGACATCAAGGCCCGTGCCAAGAAGACCATCGGCGCCTTGGTCGATCACGGCATCCAGCACGTGCGCACCCACGTCGATGTCACCGACCCGACGCTGGTCGCGCTCAAGGCGATGGTCGAGGTGCGTGAAGAGGTCCGCCACCTGGTCGACCTGCAGATCGTCGCCTTCCCTCAGGAGGGGATCGAATCGTACGCCAACGGTCGCGCCCTGATGACAGAAGCCGTCGCTCTGGGTGCCGATGTGGTCGGTGGCATCCCTCACTTCGAGAACACCCGTGACCAGGGCGTGTCGTCGGTGAAGTTCCTGATGGACCTGGCCGAACGTACCGGCTGCCTGGTGGACGTGCACTGCGACGAGACTGACGACCCGCAGTCGCGTTTCCTCGAAGTGCTGGCCGAAGAGGCGCGGGTGCGTAACATGGGCGAGCGCGTTACCGCCAGCCACACCGTGGCCATGGGCTCCTACGACAACGCCTACTGCTACAAGCTGTTCCGCCTGCTGAAGATGTCGGGTATCAACTTCGTGTCGTGCCCGACCGAGAGCATCCACCTGCAGGGGCGGTTCGACAGTTTCCCCAAACGTCGCGGCGTGACCCGGGTGGCAGAGCTCGATCGTGCAGGCATGAACGTGTGCTTCGGCCAGGACTCGATCGTCGATCCGTGGTACCCGCTGGGTAACGGCAACATCCTGCGCATTCTCGAAGCGGGCCTGCACATCTGCCACATGCTCGGCTATGAAGACTTGCAGCGGGCGCTGGACCTGATCACCGACAACAGCGCGCGTACCCTGAACCTGGGCGAGCGCTACGGCATTGAAGTGGGGCGCCCGGCGAATCTGCTGGTGCTGTCGGCGCCGGATGACTACGAGATGATTCGCAGCCAGGGCCATGCGCTGGTTTCGGTACGGGGCGGCAAGGTGTTGATGCGCCGTACCCCGGCACAGATCGAGCGATTCGCCTGAAGCGCTGTGTGGGGGCAACGGTTTGTTTGCCCCCACACATCACTGTTCACCCACCGCCTGCGGCAGGTGCCCGAGCGGCAGGCCAGTCTGCTCCTTCACCGTGGTGATCGCAAAGTTGCTGCGGATATCCGTCACCCCCGGCACCTTGAGCAGCGCCTCCATCAGGAACCGCTCATAGGCCCGCAGATCCGGCACCACCACCTGCAACAGAAAATCCGACTCCCCCGACACCAGGTGGCACGACACCACTTCGCTCAACGCCGAGACCGCCTGGCGAAAGGCGACAGACGATGCTTCGGTGTGCCGCTCCACCTTCACGCCAACGAATACTGTCAACCCCAGCCCCACGCCATCGCGGTCGATCTGTGCCTGATAGCCACGAATGATTCCGGCTTCCTCCAGCAGACGTACGCGGCGCAGGCAAGGGGAGGGCGACAGGCCGACTTCCTCGGCCAATTGCACGTTGGTCAGGCGTCCGTCGCGCTGCGTTGTTCTGCTCGTGTCGATGCTGGCGGTGACCATGCTCACCTATCTGGGCACCGGTGTGGTGACGTTGGCGATGCTGCCCAGGTTCGGCGTGGTGGCCCTGGCCATGCTGATCCCCACGGTACTGGGCGCGCGGGTCTACCTGGGTATCAGCGAGGCGGCGTTTCGCCGGCTGGTGCTGGGGCTGCTGACCTTGTCGGGGATAGCCATGCTGGTGGCGTCGGTGCCGGTGTTGCTGGGGCGCTGAACGCTTGCCTATGGGCGCTTTACTTGGCACGCTTGGCCCCGGTCTTCAACCGCACACGCCGCGATACAAGGAACCGCCAAGGTGAGTTGGGAAAAAGTCGGGAAAGCCCTTGCGGGCCTGCTGGTCATCGTCGTCGCTGTCGTCGTGTTGTATGCGTCGCTCAAGGATGATCGAGGCCTGAAGGCCTATGTCGCCTACGAGGCCCTGACCTATCCCAGCCAGTTCAACGAGCGCATCGGCCAGGCCCGTGAGCAACTCAAGTACGAACGCCTGTTCGCCGGTGTCGAGGCGCTGGCCAAGGGGGCGTTGAGCCGTGACCAGGTCGAGGCCTTGGTGGCCCAGGCGCAGACGCCCTACATGCAGTTGTTCGCCAAGCCCTTCGAGGCGGGGTTGGTGGACCATCGCACCGGGCTGTTCATCACCTTGCGCAACACCCGCGACACGCCGCTCAAGCAAGTGCATATCCGCCTGCCGGCCAAAGGCCTGGTACAGGTGCGCGATGACGCCGGGGACGACAGCATTCCCGAGAACGCCACCAACATCATCGAAATCCCGTCCATCGAGGCCGGCGGGGTGTGCCGGGTGTGGGTGTACTTCGATGCCGACTTCCCGCAGATCACCCAGGGCGGCATCAGCATCGTGCATGCCGAGGGCCCGGCGGATATCCAGGTGATACGCCAGGTCAGCGGTTTCCAGGCGCTGATGGCCCGTTATGGGCAAGTGCTGATCGGCCTTGTAGTGGCGCTGGGCACCCTGGTGCTGGGGCTGACCTGGGTCATCCTGCGTCAGCGCCGTCGTTTGCGCCGGCTGCGCAACTGCTGATATCGGGGAGTGCCTCGTCCACCAGTTCGATCCAGTGCCGCACCGGCGTTCGCCCGGCACTGTCGAGGTGGGACTGACAACCGATGTTGGCGGTGACGATCACCTCGGGATTACCGCTTTCCAGCGCATTCAGGCGGTTGTCGCGCAGCTGCTGCGCCAATGCGGGTTGGGTCAGTGAATAGGTGCCCGCCGAGCCGCAGCACAGATGGCCGTCGGGCACCGGGGTCAGGTTGAACCCCAGGCGTTCGAGCACTCCCTCCACGGCTCCCCCGAGCTTCTGTGCATGCTGCAACGTGCATGGGCAATGGACGGCCAGACGCTGCTCGGCTTTGATATCCAGGTGCTCCAGCGGCGCATCGCGCAAGACCTCCACCAGGTCGCATGCCAGTGCGCTGACCCGCGCGGCCTTGGCAGCGTAGGCCGGGTCCGTCGCCAGCAGGTGCCCGTAGTCGCGCACGAAGGCGCCGCAGCCGCTGGCGGTCTGAACGATCGCTTCTGCGCCGTTCTCGAGGGCCGGCCACCAGGCGTCGATGTTGCGCCGAGCGCGATCAAGGCCGGCGGCCTGCGCGTCGAGGTGGTAGTCCACGGCGCCACAACATCCCGCTTCACGGGCTGCGATCACCGAGATCCCCAGGCGATCCAGCACCCGCGCGGCTGCCGCGTTGGTGTTGGGCGACAGTGCCGGTTGCACGCACCCTTCGAGCATCAGCACCCGACGTGCATGTTGTACGACGGGACGTGGTTTGGGGGCACGCGCCTGGCGCGGCAGCTTGGCCTGCATCGGC
Organism: Pseudomonas sp. SYWMCR5; assembly: GCF_057197165.1. Taxonomy (NCBI): domain Bacteria; kingdom Pseudomonadati; phylum Pseudomonadota; class Gammaproteobacteria; order Pseudomonadales; family Pseudomonadaceae; genus Pseudomonas; species Pseudomonas sp. SYWMCR5. The sequence goes on along the minus strand of NZ_JBXUNH010000009.1, from coordinate 84,114 downwards.
TTGGGCAACAGTGGCCGAAAAGCCCTGGCTGTGCGGGTCAGGGCCTTGAACAACGCAGGCCTTGGGACGAACAGGCGCAATCCTTGGCGTGCCAGACGCTCGCCCAGAGACCGCTGCACCTGCGCGTCGACCACGGCACGACCGATGTCCAGAAGGTTGTGATAGTCCACCCCGGAAGGGCAGGTGGTTTCGCAGTTGCGGCAGCTCAGGCAGCGGTCCAGGTGGGTCTGGGTGCTGGCTGTGGCCGGTTGGCCCTCGAGTAGCAGCTTGATCTGGTAGATGCGCCCACGCGGCCCGTCCAGCTCATCGCCCAGCAACTGATAGGTCGGACAGGTGGCAGTGCAGAAGCCACAGTGCACGCAACTGCGCAGGATACGCTCGGCCTCATCGGCCCGTGGCAGGCGCTTGGCCTGTTCGCTCAGGTTGGTCTGCATGTTTGGCCCTCACAGGTCGGCATACAGGCGACCCGGGTTGAAGATACCGCTCGGGTCGAGCTGCTGCTTGAGGTTGCGCTGGTAACGTAGCAGTGGCTCGGCCAGCGGATGAAAGCTGGCGCTGTGGCAGGCATGCAGGGTGGCATGACCGCCGAGGTGCGCGACCGCCTCACGGATTACTGCGGGCGAAGCGGCGGACTTCAGCCAACGCTGGGCGCCGCCCCAGTCGAGCAACTGTCGGCCGGGCAGGCTGAGCGATGGGCTGTTGTGCGGCAGCGACAGGCGCCACAAGGGCTCGTCACCGGCGAAGAAGGCCAGGCGCTGTTCGCGCAGGTCGTGCCAATAGCGGTTGTCCAGCAGCGTACCGCCCAGGCGCTCGGCGGCAGAGGCCACGGAGCCTTCACCGCCCTCCAGGCGCAGGTGCAGGACTTCGCCGTCATGGCAGGCAGCCGTGATCGGCAGGGCTTGCTGACCCCAGGCCGCCAGCTCATCCAGGGCTTGCCGAAGGCCCATCGTCAGGCACAGGCTCTGGCAGCTGCGCGGTCGCGGCAGGACTTTCAGCGATACCTCGGTCAATACCCCCAGGCAGCCGAAACTGCCGGCCAGCAGGCGCGACAGGTCGTAGCCCGCGACGTTCTTCATCACCTCGCCGCCAAAGCGCAGCAGCTTGCCGTGCCCGGTGATGACGCGGGTGCCCAGCACATGGTCGCGTACCGAGCCCGCCCAAGGCCGGCGCGGCCCTGCCAGCCCGGCGGCGACCATACCGCCCAGTGTGGCGCCGTCGCCCAGGTGCGGTGGTTCGAAGGGCAGCATTTGCCCGGCGCTGTGCAGTGCAGCCTCGATCTCGCGCAGCGGCGTGCCCGCGCGTGCCGTGATCACCAGCTCGGTGGGGTCGTAGCTGACGATGCCGCGATGGCTGCGGGTGTCGAGGGGCCGGCCGTTGACCGGGCGCCCGAGCATCGCCTTGCTGTCGCTGCCCTGGATGCGCAGTGGCGTGCAGTCGACCAGTGCCTGGCGCACCTGCTCCAGCAGGGCCGAGCTGTCGTCGTGATCCTGATCCATCAGAAACGCTCCAGGTCGGGGAAGGGCAACTGGCCGTGGTGCACATGCATCGCGCCGAATTCGGCGCAGCGCTGCAGTGTCGGGATGTTCTTGCCAGGATTGAGCAAACCCAGCGGATCGAAGGCGTGCTTGACGGCATGGAACAGCGTCAGCTCGTCGGCGTTGAATTGGGCGCACATCTGGTTGATCTTCTCGCGCCCGACGCCGTGCTCGCCGGTGATGCTGCCACCCACAGCCACGCACAGTTCCAGGATCTTGCCGCCGAGAGCCTCGGCACGCTCCAGCTCGCCGGGCTGGTTGGCGTCGAACAGGATCAAGGGGTGCATGTTGCCGTCGCCGGCATGGAACACGTTGGCCACGCGCAGGCCGTGCTCGCGCGACAGCTCGCCGATGCCGTGCAGCACCCCCGGCAGCGCCCGGCGCGGAATAGTGCCGTCCATGCAGTAGTAGTCGGGGGAAATGCGCCCGACCGCAGGAAAGGCGTTCTTGCGCCCGGCCCAGAAGCGCACGCGCTCAGCCTCGTCGCGCGCCAGGAGCACCTCGCTGGCGCCGGCTGTCTTGAGCACGGCCTCGACGCGCAGGCAGTCGTCCTGCACGTCAGCCTCCACGCCGTCGAGTTCGCACAGCAAGATGGCGGCGGCCTCGACCGGGTAGCCTGCGTGGATGAAGTCTTCGGCGGCCCGTAGCGACAGGTTGTCCATCATCTCCAGGCCCGCGGGAATGATGCCTGCGCCGATGATGTCGGCCACCGCACGACCGGCCTTTTCCACGCTGTCGAAACTGGCCAGCAATACCCGCGCCACCTGTGGCTTGGGCAACAGTTTGACGGTGACCTCGGTGACGATGCCCAGCAAGCCTTCGGAGCCGGTGAACAGCGCCAGCAGGTCGAACCCTGGGGCATCCAGGGCATCGCTGCCCAGCGTCAGGTATTCGCCCTCGATGGTGAGGATTTCGACCTTGAGCAGGTTGTGCACGGTCAGGCCGTACTTCAGGCAATGCACGCCCCCTGCGTTTTCCGCGACATTGCCGCCGATCGAGCAGGCGATCTGCGAGGACGGGTCTGGGGCGTAGTACAGCCCGTGCGGTGCTGCGGCCTGGGAGATGGCCAGGTTGCGCACGCCAGGCTGAACCCGGGCGAAGCGGCCTGCGGGATTGATCTCAAGGATGCGGTTGAAGCGTGCCATCACCAGCAGGATGCCCTGTTCCAGCGGCAGGGCGCCGCCCGAAAGGCCGGTCCCGGCGCCCCGGGCCACCACCGGCACCTGGTGCGCGTGGCAGATCTTCAGCAGCGCCTGGACCTGTTCCAGGCGTTGGGGCAGCACCACCAGCAGTGGCACCACGCGGTAGGCGCTGAGGCCGTCGCACTCGTAGGGGCGCAGGTCTTGTGCGGTGTGCAGGATGTCGAGGTCGGGCAGAGCACTGCGCAGGGTGTCCAGCAGCGCGGCCTTGTCGACCGTGGGCAGGGCGCCGTCCAGGCGCTCGTCGTACAGGATGTTCATGGGGCGGACTACCAGGCACTTGTCGTTGTTGTGCGGGGAAGGATAGCTACCCCTCGGCCTAGTGCACCCTTCAGTGGGCGTTCTGTGTGAGGCGAATGATCTGCCGGGCCAGATACGCACCGGTCAGGATCACCCCGAACAGGCGCAGTGTCTGCATCGCCAGCACCATGCCGACATCGGCGTGGGTTTCCACCGCGATGATCGCCATCGCATCCAGGCCGCCGGGGCTGGTGGCCAGGTACATGGACAGGAAGTCGGTGCCGGCGACCCGCGCCAACAGCCAGGCACAGCCTGCGCAGAGCAGGATCAGCACCACGGCGCCGGCGATCATGGTCGGCAGACGCTTCCACACATAGCGCACGGTCTGGCGGTCGAAGCGCAGGCCGATGTAGCAGCCGATGGCACCGTAGGCGATGGCCAGCACTTCGCTGGGCAGGCTGACGTGCAGCAGGCCCGTCAGTTGCAGCACTGCGCCAAGCATCAGCGGCATCAGCAGGGCACCGGCGGGCATCTTCGCGCCGACGGCTACGCCCACCAGCACCACGCCCAGGCCGAGCAGCAGGTTGCCCAGTTGCACGCTGTCGGCGGCCACCGGCACCTGGGCCACGTCGCTGGCAACACTGGTGGCGCCGAGCAGATGGCTGACCAGCGAGCCGATCATCACCACGCACACCACGCGCACGTATTGCATGGTCGCCACCACGCGCCCATCGGCGCCGTTGTCCTCGGCCATCGACACCATCGCCGAGGCCGCGCCGGGTGCGGTGCCCCAGGCCGCCGTGCTGCCGGGGATGTCGCCGAAGCGCACGGTACCCAGGCCGACCAGCGCGCTGAGCGCGACGGTGGCGAAGGTGGCGAACAGCATCAGTGGCCAGGCGTCGGCCAGCGAGGCGAGCACCGGCCAGGTCACCGAGTGGGCCACCAGCAGCCCGACACAGCCTTGGCCGAAACGGAACACCTGGCGATGCAGGCTTAGTTGCGCGCCGGATACACCGAAGACGATGGCCACTAGCATGGGGCCGAGAAACAGCCCGGCCGGCACGGTGAGGGCGTGCAGGATCTGCCCGGCGGCGCCGGCACAAAGGATCAGCGCGAGCCATTGCAGGATCAGGGTTGGGGACGGGTTCTTTGCTGCTTGGGGGGGTAGGGTGGGGGGCAAGTCGATCTCCCTTCACGGCGAGAGCCAGAGATGGCTGACAGAGAAAATTATCGACCTGTGGATTGATCAAGTCTATTTTCTACTTTCTATGAATCCATAACTGAAATTCATCGATCATGGACCTACGTGACCTGACCTATTTCGCCACCATCGCCGAACTCGGCCACTTGGGGCGCGCCGCACAGCAACTCAACCGCAGCCAGCCGGCGCTGAGCAAAAGCATCCAGCGCCTTGAAGAATCCCTGGGCGCGCGGCTGTTCCAGCGCGACGGAAGGCGCATCAAGCTGACCGATGCCGGCGCTTTGTTGCTGGCGCGTGGCAAGCAGTTGCAGGTGAGCATCGCCGAGACCGAGCGTGAAGTACGCGACTTCGCCAGCGGCCTGGTGGGCAATATCCGCCTGGGCTGCGCGGCGAGCATGGCCGAGCACCTGCTGCCGCAACTGACCGCTTCGCTACTGGAGCGGGCGCCGGAGCTGACCTTGAAGCTGTCGATCGGCCAGGACGACATGCTCAAGGACTCGCTGCGCTCAGGCCGGCTGGACGCGATCATCTGCGGCCTGATCGTCGACGATCCGCAGTTCCGTTCCTACCCCATCCTGCAGGACGAAGCGGTGGTGGTGGCCAGCGCCGATCATCCGGTGTTCTCGGGTGAGGTGCAGTTGAAGGACCTGTGCACCTACCGCTGGGTGCTGGCGGCACCGACGGTGACGGCGCGGCGCTGGATCGACAATGTGTTCAGCAGCCATCAGTTGCCGCTGCCCGAGGTGCAGATCGAGACCAACTCGATTTCGCTCCTGCCCCGGCTGATCGCCAAGACCCGCCTGCTGAGCTTTGCCGCGCGCGAGACGCTGGAGCACGGGCTGGGCATGGCATGGTTGCGCGAAGTGCCGCTGGAGGCCACCACCATGCGCCGCACGGTTGGGGTGACTGTACGTGCCGAAGGGTATCTGCCGCCGGCGGCGGGGGCGATGGTGGAGTTGCTGAGAAATGCCGGGGATGGGTTCTTTCGCGGGGATTGATGGCTGATAGTGCACCGCAACCCGAGACTTGCGGGGGCTTTTGTGGGCGCGGCGGTTCGGCGCCCCGACTTGCCCGCGATGGGCCGCACAGCGGCCCTGGCGATCTCAGCCTTGAACGTGCTGCTCGACCCCATCCAGCAAGGATTCGACCAGCGCCTTGCAGGCATCGAGCCCATGATCATTGCTCAGCAGCAGATCCCGACAGATGCCGGTGGCCAGTTCCATGGCGGTCTGGTTTGCCGCTGAAGCGCCTTTGAGCAGGGTGGACAAGTGCACCAGCGCGTCTTCGGCCGTGACACCGGCACAGACCGCAAACAGTGCACGATGGCTACCGTCGCAGCTACCGAAATGCGCAGGCGCGGTGGTGGGTGTAGGGGGATCGGGCAAGCCTTTCGTCATTGTGTCGCTCCTTGATTCAATGGAGCCGCCACTCAACGTGACCAAACGAATGGGTGGCGACTGTACGCGGGTTGGTCAACCGGGAATCAAGGAAACCGGCGCGCACGGAGGCGCCCCACGCACAGCCGCCATAGATCGAGACAGCTGGGGGTATATACCTCCTGCTGAAACGCATAGCGTCGCTAAGTGCGCCTTGATGATTCCAGGTGACCAAACCCGACTGCTGGACTTACAGCAGCGCGCAGAGGTTACCGGTCCGAGGGAAGCGTTTCAAGGCGGGGCCACCTCCAGATACATTTCAGGGTGCTCACTCACATGGGCAACAACCGATCCTGGATCACTTCCTTCATCACCAGCGTCGAGCTCAGCCGTTTCACATTGGGAATGCTGGTCAGCACCTCGTCATACAGCTTCTGGAACGCCGGCAGGTCCTTGGCCACCACATGCAGCAGGTAGTCCGGGTCGCCGAACAGGCGCTGTGCCTCGACGATCTGCGGCACCTCGGTCACCGCGGCCTCGAAGTCGGCCACTGGCTGGCGGGTCACCTCGCGCAAGGTGACGAACACCAGCGCCGCAAAGTTCAGGCCCACCGCCGACGGCGCCAGGCGTGCGTGGTAACCGAGGATCGCCCCAGACGCTTCCAGCGCCTTGAGCCGGCGATGGCAGGGTGAAAGGCTCAGGCCGACACGATCGGCCAGCTCGGTGACCGACAGACGACCGTCCTTTTGCAGTTCGGCAAGGATTTTTCGATCAGTGCGATCCATGGGGGAGAATCTTTCAAGTTGTTCAAGGTTGTCAGCAATATACGAAAGATAATCCCCGGGCGGAATCCGTAATCTTCCTTTCAACCAGACCCCTGAAAGGAACACCCGAAATGACCCTCAGTGTATTGGCCGCGTTCTGGGCCGTGTCGTTGCTGTTCGTCATCACCCCCGGCGCCGACTGGGCTTACGCGATCTCGGCAGGCATGCGCGGGCGTTGGGTGATGCCGGCGGTGGCCGGAATGCTGTCGGGGCATTTCATGGCCACCCTGGTGGTGGCGGCCGGGGTCGGCAGCCTGATTGCCGGGCACCCGCTGGCGCTGATGCTGCTGACCCTCGCCGGTTGCCTGTACCTGCTCTGGCTGGGCGGCAACCTGTTGCTCAAGCCGGCGGCGCCACAGGCGGGGCTGGAGCTGGCAGGGGAGACCGGTTCGCGCTGGGCGCTGCGCGGGTTCTGCGTGAGCGGGCTCAACCCGAAGGTGTTCCTGCTGTTCCTGGCCTTGTTGCCGCAATTCACCGACCCGACCTCAAGCTGGCCGTTGCCGCTGCAGATCCTCCTGTTGGGCCTGGTGCACCTGTGCAGTTCGCTGGTGATCTACCTGATGGTGGGCTACGGCGCCAAGGCCGTGCTGGGCACACGGCCGCAGGCAGCGAAGATCGTCGGCCGGGTCTCCGGCGCGGTGATGATCGCGATTGCGCTGGGCTTGATGCTCGGGCAGCTTGGTTGAGCGCAGCACCTTGCACTGACGGGCGTTCCAAGGTCGGCCCCACTGCGGATACACTCTGCGCTCTCTCCGCACGCCAAGGATGCGCCCGATGCCTGAGTCCTCCCACCTGCTGGCCTTTGCCCTGATCGCACTGGGCATGGTCCTGACCCCCGGACCGAACATGGTCTACCTGATTTCCCGTTCGATCTGCCAGGGGCGGGTTGCCGGGCTGATTTCCCTGGGCGGTGTCGCCCTGGGCTTCGTGTTCTACATGCTCTGCGCGGCGCTCGGTATCACTGCGTTGGTGATGGCCGTGCCCTATGCCTACGACGCATTGCGCATCGGCGGCGCGCTGTACTTGCTGTACCTGGCCTGGCAGGCGCTCAAGCCCGGAGGACGCTCGCCGTTCCAGGTCCGCGACCTGCCGGCCGACAGCCCGCGGCGGTTGTTCATGATGGGCTTTCTGACCAACCTGCTGAACCCCAAGATCGCGGTCATGTACCTGTCGCTGATGCCGCAGTTCATCGAGCCGGGCCACGGCAGCGTGCTGCTGCAATCGCTGGTACTGGGCTCCACGCAGATCATCATCAGCGTCACGGTCAATGCGATCATCGCCCTGATGGCCGGTTCCATCGCCGTGTTTCTTGCTGGGCGCCCGCTGTGGCAACAGGCACAGCGCTGGTTGATGGGCACGGTATTGGCCGCGCTGGCGGTGCGCATGCTGGCTGAAGGGCGTCGCTGAACGCGCTGATGCACAGGCGGATGGAACATCTGCGCCGCGCGGGTTTCATATCCTCAGATACTCAATACAGTGCCTGGAAACACTGATGGTCTGCATGACATGAAATCACTACAGGACCGTGATACCGAACACGCTCGGCGCCCGGAGCCCGGCTTTCTGATCAACGGCGGCACGGTCGGCTCGCTGCTGCAGAGCCTGGAATGGACCGAATCGCCGCTTGGCGCCCCAGGCAGCTGGTCATCCGGCCTGCAGACGCTGATGGCCACCATCCTCCCGGCCAAGGCTCAGATCGTGCTGTTCTGGGGGCCCGAGTACGTGGCGCTCTACAACGATGCCTACGCCCCGACCATCGGTGCCAAGCACCCGCGTGCACTGGGGCGGCCGGCCCGCGAGCACTGGAGCGAATTGTGGGACGACCTCGAACCGTTGCTGCGCAATGTGCGTGAAACCGGCGAGACTTTCTCGGCGCGCGACCGGCCGTTCTACATCGAGCGCCGGGGCCTGGGCGAGACCGCCTATTTCGATGTCTCCTATTCGGCGGTACGCGAGGCCGATGGTAGCGTGGGTGGGGTGCTGTGCATCGTCACCGAGACCACCGAGCGCGTGCAGTTCGAGCGGCGTCAGTCGTTTCTGCTCGCGTTGGGCCGAGCGCTGCCGGAGATGGACGAACCCGAGGCGATCGAGACCTATGCCACGCGCCTGCTTGGTGAGGAGCTGGGCGCCTCCCGGGTGTTCTTCGCCGAGGACCTGGGCGATGACGAACGCTATGTCGTCGCCCGTGACTGGGTCGATGGGGTGCCGTCGCAAACGGGGGAGCACTTCTGGCGCCAACATGTCGGCTTGTTGCGTGAGCAATTGCAGGCGGGTCATGAGGTGCATGGCGACTACCCGGCTGGCGCCTCCAGGGACCTGTGCGCCAGCCTGAAGGTGCCGCTGCTGCGCGGCGGCGTGCTCGAGGCCATGCTGTGCGTCTACTTCAATCGCCCCCATGTATTCGCCGACGATGAGTGCCGGCTGGTGGAAGAGGCGGCCAAGCAGACCTGGTCGGCGATCATCCACGCCCGCGCCGAGCGGGCATTGCGCGCCAGCTCCGCACACCTGGAGGCCACGCTGGCCGAACTGATGACGCTCAATGCCACGCTGGAGGAACGGGTTGCCAGCATGCTGGCCGAGCGTGAGTCCGATCTCATGCAACTGCATGAGGCGCGCAAGATGGAGGCCGTTGGTCAACTGACCGGCGGCATTGCCCATGATTTCAACAACATGCTCACCCCGATCATCGCCTCGCTGGAGCTGATCGCCCGACGCCCGGACGACGCGGCGCGTTCGACGCGTCTGATCGAAGGCGCGCTACAGGCGGCGGAGCGGGCACGCAGCCTGGTCGGCCGCCTGCTCAGCTTCGCTCGGCGCCAGACGCTCAAGCCCCAGCCTGTTTCCCTCGCGGCACGGGTCGGTGACATGCACGAATTGATCACGCGTTCGCTGGGGCCGACCATCGAGGTGCAGGTCGATATCGACCCGGCGCTGCCGGCGGCCGTCGTGGACCCGCATCAACTGGAACTGGCGCTGCTCAACCTGGTGATCAACGCGCACGATGCGATGCCGGACGGTGGCAGGCTGAGGATCAGTGCGGGGCTGGACACCGCGCGGGCAGGTCGGCCGGCGGGGCCGGAGCGAGGGGCGATGGTGCGGCTGGAGGTGGCCGATAACGGCTGCGGCATGAGCGATGAGGTGCTGGCACGCTGCTGCGAGCCCTTCTATTCCACCAAGGGCACGGGCAAGGGCACCGGGCTTGGCCTGCCGATGGTGCAGGGGCTTGCGATGCAGTCTGGCGGCGGATTCGCCATTCGTTCGCAGCCGGGGCAAGGCACGACAGCGACACTGTGGCTGCCGATTACCGATGCCGAGACGTTGTGTGGGGATGAAACTGCGGGTGAAGTGTCCAGGCCGACGCGCCCGGTCAGGGTATTGCTGGTGGACGATGAAGCCATCGTGCTTCAGGCCACGGCAATGCAGTTGCGTGACCTGGGGTATGAAGTGAAAGCGGTCATGAGCGCGGCCGAGGCCGAGCAGGTGCTGGAGCAGGGGTTTGCCGTGGAAGTGCTGGTGACCGATCAGATGATGCCCGAGCGCACCGGCGCCGAGTTCGCCCAGGGGCTGCGGCGGCGTATGCCAGGGCTGCCGGTGTTGATCATCACCGGCTTTGCCAACCTTACGCCCAGTGAGCTCTGTGGTTTCGAGGTGTTGCGCAAGCCGTTCCGGCAGGCGGAGCTGGCGCAGAGCCTGGCGCGGTTACTGCCGCTGGTTTGCGCGCAAGCCGAGCGCTGACGCTGGTTTTTCTGTTTTGCGGGGGCGGGGCGGTTCGGCGCCCCGACTTGCCCGCGAATACGGGCGCAGCCCGTGCCATACAAAGCGGTGCCCTTTTCGCGGGCAAGCCCGCTCCTACAGATCCAGCTCTCACAGATCCAACGGACAGGGTGCAAGGCCGTTACAGGTGTTGTGTCAGCACTTTGTCCAGCAACTGGCACACCTGCTCGGCCGAATATGGCTTGGCCAGGAAGGCGAAGCCCTGGTGGCCGCCTTCGGCAATGGCATCACTGTAGCCGGAGGTGAGGATCACCGGCAGTTGCGGCCTGGTGCGGCGCAGTTCCCGGGCCAGAGCCAGGCCTCCCATGCCGGGCATTACCACGTCGGAAAACACCACATCGAAGCCCCGTGGTGTCATGTGCAACTGCGCCAGTGCATCCTCGGCACTGGTCGCCCAGCTGATCTGGTAGCCATGGTCCTTGAGAATCTGCGCGGTAAAGCTGCCGACGTCGCGGTTATCCTCCACCACCAGGATGCGCCGTGGCCGGCTGTCGATCGATGCGTTTGCCGCGCTGGCGAGGCTTTGTTCAGCTTCCGGTGTCGGGACCTGAGGCAGGTACAGGGTGAAGGTGGTGCCCTGGCCTGGCACGCTGGTGACCTGCACATCGCCGCCGGACTGCTTGACGAAGCCGAACACCTGCGAAAGGCCCAGGCCCGTGCCGTGGCCCGAGGGCTTGGTGGTGAAGAATGGGTCGAAGATGCGCTCCAGCAGTTCGTGGGCGATCCCGACGCCGCTGTCGATCACCGAGATCGCCGCGAACACGCCCGGCTGCCCCGCTTGCCCGCGTTGCCCCGGCATCACCTGGTCAGGCTGCAGGTGCAGGCGCAGCGTGCCTTCGCCGCTCATGGCGTCGCGGCCGTTGATCATCAGGTTGATCACCGCCGTTTCCAACTGGCCGAGGTCGGCGCGGATATGGCAGGGCGTGTCGGGCAGCTCAAGTTTGACCTGGATCCGTGCGCCGGTAGCGGTGTCGAGCATTTCGGCCATCGCCGCCAACTGCGGCCCGACTTCGAACACTTGCGGGCTCAGGGCCTGGCGCCGCGCGAAAGCGAGCAGTTGGCCAGTGAGCTTGGCACCGCGATCGACGGTGTCTGAGACGGTCTTGAGGTAGCGCTGGCGGCGGCTGTCGTCGAGGTCCGGGCGCTGCAGGAAATGCAGCGACGAGCGGATGATGGTCAGCAGGTTGTTGAAGTCGTGGGCGACGCCCCCGGTGAGCTGGCCGATGGCTTCGAGCTTCTGGGCCTGACGCAGCACGGCCTCGGTGTGCAGCAACTGTGCGGTACGTTCTTCGACACGCTGCTCAAGGGTAACGTTGAGCGACTCGAGCGCCTGCACCGCTTCGTGTACTTCGGCGTGTGCCTGAACCCGCTGGATGTGCGCCCAACTGCGTTCGGTGACTTCGCTGATCAGCGCCTGTTCGTAGCCGGTCCAGACACGCGGCTGCTTGTCATGGATGGCCATCAACGCCGTCAGGCGCCCATCCTTGATCAGCGGCATGCAGATGATCGCCGTGATGCCGATGGCCTGGAAGGTCGCGGCCTCCTGCGGTTCGAGCTCGCTTAGGTTGTCGTTGATCACCAGCGTCAGCCCCGCGCGCAGGCGCTGCACGGCGAGGCGGCCGAAGTCGGCGAGATGGTACTGGCCGAGCAGGCGTGGCGAGCCGGGCGTGACCCAGTCGCCGCAGATGGTGAAGCCGTCCTGATCGGGCTCCATCACGCCGTAGGCGCAGCTCGACAGACGCAGGTGTTCGCCCAGCTTGCGGGTGGTGATGGCCAGGATCCGGTCCGGGTCGGTGGCGTTGGCCACGGCGCGGCCGAGGTCGTCGAGGAAGTTCAGGCGGTGGTTGGCGACCACGCTGGCCGTGGTTTCGGTGACAGTGTCGAGCATGCCGACGATCTGGCCGTCCTGGTCGCGGATCGGGCTGTAGCAGAACGTGAAGTAGGCACGCTCCGGCCCGTTGTGGCGGTCGATGACCAGCGGGAAGTCTTCGATGTATACCGCCTCGCCGCCCAGGGCGCGGCGGGCCATGGCGCCGATATCGTTCCAGGCTTCATGCCAGACGTGGCTGAAGGGCCGACCGAGGGCTGGGGGCTTGCCGCCGAGGATTTCGCTGAAGGCGTCGTTGTGCAGGGTGATCAGGTCATTGCCCCACAGCACTGCTTGCGGGAAGCGCGAGGCCAGGCACAAGGCCACGGTAGTCTTGAGCACGTCGGGCCAGGCATCCAGTGGGCCCAGGGGCGTTTTTGCCCAGTCGTGATTGCGGATGCGTTCGGCCATGAGCCCGCCGCCTTCCAGCCATTTCGCCATGAGGTTTGCCGCTTCGTTTGCATGGAAGGGATAGGTTGCACCGAGAATGTCGGGCTGGCGAGAAATTTGTGGGGTTGTTTGGGTGTCGGGCCGTTGCGCGACAGGCGCGGGCCTGCTCAGCGCATGAAGTGCACTTTGCCGGTGTCGTCATTGCCCATGTAGATGCCATACACCCCGGCCTGGCGTTCGAGGATGTAGCGTTCGAGGATCTGGCGGATCGCCGGGTAGTAGATTGCGTCCCAGGGAATGTCCTCGGGCGCGAAGAAACGATAGTCGAGGGTCTCGCCGCCGAACTGGCCCGTCTCTTCGCTGGCGATGGCGCGGAAGATGATGTACACCTCGCTGATCTGCGGCACGCTGAAGATCGAGTAGGGCGAGACGATGTCGGCGCGTACGCCGGTTTCTTCCCAGACTTCGCGCAGCGCCGCCTGTTCGGTGGTTTCGCCGGCCTCCATGAAGCCTGCAGGTAGGGTCCAGGTCCCGGGGCGTGGCGGGATGGCACGCTGGCACAGCAGGTACTTGCCGTCGCGTTCGATGATGCAGCCGGCGATGATCTTCGGATTGATGTAGTGGATATAGCCGCAGGCGGGGCAGTGCAGGCGCTCGTGGGTGTCGCCGCTGGGAACGCCCCGGTCCAGTGCCGTGGTGCAGTGCGGGCAGTAGCGCGGGGCGTTGGGCATGATCGGTGGCCTGTGTGGGGGTTAAATGCGTGGATCCTTCAGCGCCAGGGGCTCGACCATGTCGCGGACCTTGGCATTGTCGTCCTGCTTCTGGCGCAGGTAGTCCAGCGCTACCTTGGCGGCGGCGCGTACATGGTCGACCGACGCCTGGTGAGCGGCCAGCGGATCGCCGCTCTTGATGGCCTCGACCATCTTCTCCATTTCACGGTTGCTGGCGCCGCGGCGGTTTTCCTGCGAGACCGAGGTGGCGCGCAGATAGCTGATACGGGCCTGCAACTGACGCAGCTGGGTGGCGGCGACGTGGTTGCCGGAGCCTTCGAGCAGCACATCGTAGAAGCCCTGTACCGAATCGAGCACCTGCTGCAGTTCGCCTTCCTCCAGCGCTTCGCGGTTCACGTCCAGGGCGCGCTCCAGGGCGCGGATGTCCTTGGCTTTGGCATTGAGGGTGAACAGCTGGACGATCAGGCCTTCGAGCACGCAGCGCAGCTCGTAGATGTCGCGGGCGTCTTCCAGGGTGATGATGGCCACGCGCGGGCCCTTGGCATCGGCGAACTCCACCAGGCCCTCGGACTCGAGGTGGCGCAGGGCTTCACGCACCGAGGTACGGCTGACGCCGAGACGGTCGCACAGGTCGCGCTCGACCAGACGGTCGCCCGGCAGCAGGTGGAAGTTCATGATCGCCCCGCGCAGCTTGTCGAGCACGATTTCGCGGAGCGTGACGGGGTTGCGGTTGACCTTGAAGCTGTCGTCGAGTGGCTGGCGTTTCATCAGGTGCGCTCTTTATGAGGCTGTTGCGCCAACGTCGGAGTGCCCCGAACCCAGGCGCTCCTTGCAGTGGTTCGAACAGCCCGCTGTTAACGGGTTGGCTCCGCATCGGCTTCGGCGAACGCTTCGCGGGCCAGGCGGAAGCTGTCCACCGCCGCGGGCACGCCGCAATAAATGCCGACCTGGAGCAGGATTTCGCGAATCTGTTCACGGCTCAGGCCATTGCGCAAGGCGCCGCGGATATGCAGCTTGAGCTCGTGGGGCCGGTTGAGGGCGGAAATCATCGCCAAGTTTATCATGCTGCGCTCTTTGAGCGATAAGCCGTCGCGGCCCCAGACATGGCCCCAGCAATACTCGGTGACCAGCTCCTGGAGTGGCTTGGTGAAGTCGTCGGCGTTCTGGATGGAGCGGTTGACGTAGTCCTCGCCCAGTACCTGGGTGCGGATCTGCAGACCCTTCTCGTACTTTTCATTGCTCATTGCAGTGCTCCGAATGAAAACAGGGGCCGCAACCGAGGGTGAGACGATTAGCGCGGCCCCAAAAAACAGGGTCATCGGCGTGGGCTTCTTCGCGGGTAAACCCGCTTCTACAGGGATCGCACAAATTCTGAACCCTGTGCAGTCCCTGTGGGAGCGGGTTTACCCGCGAAGCAGCCCGCGCGGTCTATCAGCCCAGCGAGGGCAGGGCACCCAGCTTGCCCTTGTGATAGACCATCGGCGTCACCGGCTCGGCCGGCAGCACCAGGTTTTTCACCGCACCAACGATGATCGCGTGATCGCCGCCGTCGTACTCGCGCCACAATTCGCACTCGATGATCGCCGTGGCCTTGGCCAGCAGCGGGTTGCCCAGCTCGCTCAGGTGCCAGTCGATGCCTTTGGCCTTGTCCTTGCCTTTACCTGCAAAGGCGTAGGCCTCGGCGGTCTGGTCGGCCGACAGCAGGTGAATGGCGAACTGCTTGCTGTCGCGCAGGATCGGGTAGGTGTCGGAGGCGTAGTTGGGGCAGAACAGCACCAGCGCCGGCTCGATCGACAGCGCGCTGAAGGCGCTGGCGGTGATGCCGACGATGCCGCCATCGCCATCGAGCGTGGTGACCACGGTCACGCCGGATGGGAAGGAGCCCATCACGTCTTTGTAGATGCCAGGTTCGATCATCTCGTGCTCCTTCTCAACGCATCACAAACGGATCGGGCATCGGCGCCGTGGACAGGTTGATCCACACGGTCTTCAGCTCGGTATAGGCCAGCACCGAATCGATGCCGCTCTCGCGGCCGTAGCCGCTGTTCTTGAAACCACCGATCGGCGCCATGGCCGAGACCGCGCGGTAGGTGTTGACCCAGATGATCCCCGAGCGCACGTCGCGCGCCAGGCGATGGGCGCGGCCCAGGTCGCGGGTCCAGATGCCGGCGGCCAGGCCGAACTGCGAGTCGTTGGCCATGGCCAGCGCTTCTTCCTCGGTCTTGAAGCGGATCACCGCGGCGACCGGGCCGAATACTTCTTCCTGCATGATGGTCATCGAGTTGCTGTCGCACTCGAACAGGGTCGGCTCGTAGAACCAGCCGTCGCCTTCGACCTCGGCGCGCTTGCCACCTAGGCGCAGCTTGGCGCCCTCGGCCTTGGCCGCAGCGACCAGACCTTCGACCACGGCCAGTTGCTGGGCGGTGGCCATCGGGCCCATCTCACTGGCATCGTCCTGCGGGTTGCCGATGCGGATGCGCTTGGCCCGCTCGATCAGGCGCTCGACGAACTCGTCGAAGATCTCGTCCTGCACCAGCAGGCGCGAGCCGGCCACGCAGCTTTGCCCGGAGGCGGCATAGATGCCGGCCACTGCGCCATTGATGGCGCTTTCCAGGTCGGCGTCGGCGAAGATGATGTTCGGCGACTTGCCGCCCAGCTCCAGCGACAGCTTGGCGAAGTTCTCGGCGCTGCTGCGCACCACATGGCGGGCTGTGGCGGCGCCGCCGGTGAAGGCGATCTTGCGTACCAGCGGATGACGGGTGAGCGCAGCACCGGTGCTTGGGCCGTAGCCGGTGACCACGTTGACCACGCCCGCCGGGAAGCCGGCTTCCAGCGCCAGGCGGGCCAGCTCCAGGATAGTGGCAGACGCATGCTCGGAGGGTTTGAGCACGATGGTGTTGCCCGCAGCCAGGGCCGGGGCGAGCTTGATCGCGGTGAGGTACAGCGGGCTGTTCCACGGAATGATGCCCGCCACCACGCCGATGGGCTCGTGCACGGTGTAGGCGAACAGGTCGGGCTTGTCCAGCGGCAGGGTGCCGCCTTCGAGCTTGTCGGCAAGGCCTGCGGTGTAGTGGAAGAACTCCGGCAGGTAGCCGACCTGGCCGCGGGTCTCGCGGATCAGCTTGCCGTTGTCGCGGCTTTCGAGCTGGGCCAGGTGCTCCTTGTTCTCGGCGATCAGGTCACCCAGGCGGCGCAGCAGCTTGCCCCGTGCGGTGGCGGTGAGCCCGCGCCAGGCCTTGCTGTCGAAGGCACGCTGGGCGGCCTGTACCGCCAGCTCGACGTCCTGCTCGCCGGCGTCGGGCAATTGTGCCCAGGGCTGGGCGGTGGCCGGGTCGAGGCTGTCGAAGGTCTTGCCGCTCTGGGCATCGCGCCACTGGCCGTCGATGCACATCTGGAAACGAACGAGGGTCATGCAACTATCCCCTTGGCGGATTCGGTGAGGGTGCGGGCTTGGCTCAGGAAGTCCAGCAGCATGCGGTTGACTTCGCGCGGAGCCTCAACGGGCATCATATGCCGTTGTTCGGGCAGGACCACGCTGCGGGCGCCGGGAATGCGCGCGGCGAGCTGGCGGGTCATGGCCGGGGTGGAGCCGGAATCGAGTTCGCCGGTGGCGATCAGCGTTGGCACCTGGATGCTGCCCAAGTCCGCTTCGCGGTACATGTCCTGGGTGGCGAACAGCGAATAGGTGGTGTGGTAGCCCTGGGGGTCGTTGCTGGCCAGCACCTGGCGGATGGCCGCGACCTGGGCCGGGTTGGCCGCCTTGTACTCGCGGCTGAACCAACGGTCCAGCGCCGCGTCGACGTTGGCGTCCGGACCAAGCTCGGCAGCCTGCGCGGCGCGGGCGATGACACCGGCGCTCTGCTCGGGGCTGCGGTTGAACACGCTGTTGAGCACGACCAGTGCCGACAACCGCTGCGGGTAGTGCAGGGCGAAGGCGCGCGCGACCAGTCCGCCCATGGAGAAGCCGATGACGGTGGCCTGGGGGATCTGCAGGTGGTCGAGCAGTTCGGCGAGCTGGGTGGCGTAGCCTTGCAGGTCGGTGTCCGGCGCGGGCAGCGCGCTCTGGCCATGGCCGAGCATGTCGTAGGCGATGACCCGGTAGTCGGTGGACAGGCCGACGAACTGGCCACCCCACATTTCCTTGTTCAGGCCCACGCCGTGGATCAGCACCACGGGTTGGCCCTGGCCGAGGCTCAGGTAGCTGGTCCCGGCAGGTGTACGTTCAGCGATAGGCTGAATCATGGATGGCGCTCCTTGAAAGGCCGGTGCCGTGACGCTTGGCTCCGGCCTGTCTGCTTATTGTTATTGAGCGTTGGCTTTCTCGGCAGCCAGTTCTTCCAGGTCGATGTAGCGGTTGCCGATGCGCGGGTGCAGACGGCCGCCGTCGGAGGCGCCCAGGACCACGACGATCTCGTCGGCGCGCGGGGCGTCTTCGATCTGCATTTCCAGGGTGATGTAGTGCGAGCGCAGGCCTTCGTCGTCCTTCTGCATCATCGGGATCTGGATCGAGGTGCCCGGGCCGCCGCGCTTGTTGGTGAAGCTCAGGTAGCTCTTGGCCTGGACCGCTTCACGGTAGTGGTTGCCAAAGCGCAGGGTGTGGATCACCGCCGACGCGTGCTCGATCTCACCCTCGGCACCGACCACGGCCGCCTTGCCGTATGCCTCGATCTTGTCGGCCCCGCCGATGGCGGCGGTCAGGCGCTCGACCATCAGCGCACCCAGTTCAGAGCAGTTGGCGCGGATTTCCGGCTTGAGGTCTTCGACGAAACCACGGCCAGCCCATGGGTTCTTGATTACTACGGCCAGGCCGACCATGGTCACGGGTTTGTCGGTGGCCTTGCCGCCTTCGATGCGGGTTTCTTCGGAGTAGGTGACGATCTTGCGGATTTCGAAACTCATGGGGGGCTCCTGGATTTTTGGGTTATCAGGCTTTGTTGTCTGATGGTATACCATAATATTGGATGTGCAAGAGGAATGCTGAATTTCTCTTGCACGGTTGCCTGTTAGGGCCCTATCGCGGGCAAGCCCGCTTCTGCAGGGCGCGAGAGGGCTGCTACAGGCAAAAAAATGCCCACCCCCGCACGCAGGAGCGGGCCGTTCCCGCAATCAATCAGACAAAAGGCATTCAGCTGAACGCAGGCACCACTTCCTTGATGAACAGCTCCAGCGATTTGCGTTTCTCTTCGTGCGGCAGGCTGTTGTCACACCAGAAGCTGAACTCGTCGACGCCAAGCTCCTGGTAGTACTTGATCCGCGCGATGATCTCTTCGGGGGTGCCGATCATGGTGTTCTTGCGGATGTTCTCCAGCGCGAACGCCGGCACCTCGGCGAACTTGGACTCGGGGCTGGGCTCCAGGAATCCGTTGACCGGGGTGGTCTTGTTACCGAACCAGGCATCGAAGGTGCGATAGAAGCGCGAGATCGCCTGGGCGCCGATCTTCCAGCCATCAGGCTCGGCCGGGCTGTGCACGTGGGTGTGGCGCAGCACCATCAGTTGCGGGCGCGGCACGTCTGGGTTGTTGTCCAGGGCGGCCTGGAACTTGTTCTTCAGGTCCAGCACCTCTTCGTCACCCTTCATCAGCGGGGTGACCATGACATTGCAGCCATGCTTGACCGCGAAGTTGTGCGAGTCCGGGTCACGGGCGGCGATCCACATCGGTGGCATGCCGTGCTGCACTGGCTTGGGCACGCTGGTAGAGGTGGGGAAGTTGTACACCTCGCCTTTATGGGCGTAGTCGCCCTGCCACAGGGCGCGAACCGCCGGGACCATCTCGCGCAGGGCCTTGCCACCGTCGGTGGCGGGCATGCCACCGGCCATGCGGTCGAACTCGAACTGGTAGGCGCCGCGGGCCAGGCCCACTTCCATGCGGCCGTTGCTGATCACATCGAGCAGGGCGCATTCGCCCGCCACGCGGATCGGATTCCAGAACGGCGCGATGATGGTGCCGGCGCCCAGGCGAATGGTCTCGGTACGGGCAGCCAGGTAGGCCAGCAGCGGCATGGGGCTGGGCGAGATGGTGTATTCCATGGCGTGGTGTTCGCCGATCCATACGGTGCTGAAACCGCCGTGCTCGGCCATCAGGGTCAGTTCGGTCAGGTCTTCGAACAGCTGGCGGTGGCTGACCTGGTCATCCCAACGTTCCATGTGTACGAACAGCGAAAATTTCATGGGGCTTTCCTCGGAGCTTGTTGTGGTCGATGTGGGGACGGCGCGGCACAGGGAAACACGCCGCGTCCGGAATGACACCGGCTTTGCCGGTGATCGCGGGACGAGCCCGCTCCCACAGAGTCTTGCGTCGAACTGCAGGTATCAGGCGAAGGCGGGCAGGCTGGCCATCTTGCCGCGGCAGTAGACCATCGGTCGTGGGGCGTCCTCAGGCACGATCAGGTTGTGTACCTTGCCGACCATGATGGCGTGATCGCCGCCTTCGTATTCGCGCCACAACTCGCACTCGATGATCGCGGTGGCCCCGGCCAGCAGCGGGTTGCCCAGCTCGCTCAGGGTCCACTGGATGCCGCTGGCCTTGTCCTTGCCCTTCTTGGCGAATGCATAGGCTTCGGCCTGCTGTTCGCCGGACAGCAGATGAATGGCGAAGCGCTTCTGCTTGATCAGTACAGGGTAGGAGTCGGAGCTGTAGTTGGGGCAGAACAGCACCAGCGGCGGGTCCATGGACAGGGAAGAAAAGGCGCTGGCAGTGAGGCCGACGACCGAGCCGTCGTCGTCCAGGGTGGTGATGACCGTGACGCCGGACGGGAAGGAACCCAGGACGTGCTTGTAGACGGTTGCGTCGATCATGGCGTGTACCTCTAAGGGGCGTGCGGTGGTCCGCGTTTTTTATCGTTGATGTGTCTGATGGTATACCGTAATACCTATATTGCAAGCAGAATTTTCCACGCACCGGAACACACGATGAACGGTAAAGGCCCCGTATTCATTGGTCTTGACGACTAGAGCCCTGCGCCACAGTGGCGCACAAGGCAGATCAGATGCGCTGAAAAAACGCGGCGCAGTGTTGTCAAAAGTTTGGAATACCATAATATGGTCTTCAGCTGAGAGGCCGCCTCGAGCGGTTTCCATACAACGATAAAAATGATCCTTTCGAGCTGAAATCCTATGTCCCAACCGTCGTCGCAACACCAGTTTGTCGAGAATCATACGGTCGATCATGTTCCCCCCTCCGAGCGCCACGGGAAGGCGCGCGACCTCTTCACCCTCTGGTTCAGCACCAATATCGCGCCACTGCCGATCGTCACCGGCGCGATGGTGGTCCAGGTGTTCCACCTGAACCTGCTGTGGGGGCTGGTCGCCATCGTGATGGGGCATCTGCTGGGCGGGATCGTCATCGCCCTGGCCTCTGCGCAGGGACCGCAGCTGGGCATTCCGCAGATGGTGCAGAGCCGCGGCCAGTTCGGGCGCTACGGCGCCTTGCTGATCGTGTTCTTCACCGCGCTGATCTATGTCGGCTTCTTCATTTCCAACATCGTCCTGGCGGGCAAGTCGATCCACGGTATCGCCCCGAGCGTGCCGATGCCCACGGCCATCGTCATTGGTGCCCTGAGCGCTACGGCCATCGGTGTGATCGGCTATCGCTTCATTCATAGCCTGAACCGCATCGGTACCTGGGTGATGGGCTCGGCGTTGCTGGCCGGCTTCATCATGATGTTCGCCCAGGAACTGCCGGCAGACTTCTTCAGCCGCGGCGCCTTCAACCTGTCGGGCTTCATCGCCACGGTGTCGCTGGGCACCATCTGGCAGATCAGCTTCTCGCCCTACACCTCGGATTATTCGCGTTACCTGCCGCGTGAGATCGGTATCGCCAAGCCGTTCTGGGCGACCTATTTCGGCGCGACCCTGGGCACCATCCTGTGTTTCAGCTTCGGGGCAGTGGCGGTGCTGTGCGTGCCGGAAGGTACTGATGCGATGGATGCGGTGAAGCAGGCCACCGGCTGGCTGGGGCCGATCCTGATGGTGCTGTTCCTGCTCAATATCATCAGCCACAACGCGCTCAACCTGTATGGTGCGGTGCTGTCGATCGTCACCGCGATCCAGACGTTCGTCGCTCACTGGACGCCGAGCGTGCGGGTGCGGGTAGTGCTGGCGTCGGTGATCCTGCTCGGGTGCGGGCTGGTGGCGCTGAATGCCTCGGCGGGGTTCATCGGCCAGTTCATCGGCCTGATCCTGGCACTGCTGCTGGTGCTGGTGCCCTGGGCGTCGATCAACCTGGTGGACTTCTACCTGATCAAGAAGGGCGAATACGACATCGCTTCGTTCTTCCGCGCCGATGGCGGGATCTACGGGCGCTTCAACCACCACGCCATCGTCGCCTATGTGTGCGGGATTCTGGTGCAACTGCCGTTCGCCAATACGGCGTTGTATGTGGGGCCGTATTCGAACATCGTCGAGGGCGCGGACCTGTCGTGGCTGTTCGGGTTGCTGGTGACGGTGCCGCTCTATTATTGCCTGGCGACTCGCGGCACGGCGGTGAAGGCGGGACGTGCAGTAGGTGTGAGCGACTAGTTGGTTGGCAAGAGGGCCGCAAAGCGGCCCCCGGTGTTTCAGTTCACACCTTGAACTGCGCCACCATCCCGTTCAATTCCACCGCCAGGCGCGACAGATCCTGCGCCGCAGCGCTGGTCTGGTTGGCGCCCGCCGAGGTCTGCATCGCCAGGTCGCGGATGTTCACCAGGTTGCGGTCCACCTCACGTGCCACCTGGGCCTGCTCTTCGGATGCGCTGGCGATCACCAGGTTGCGCTGGTTGATCGCGGCGATCGCCTCGGCAATCAGTTCCAGGGCCTGGCCCGCCGCCTGGGCGATCTCCAGGGTGCCGCTGGCACGGCCCTGGCTGCTGTGCATCGAGCCCACGGCGCGCTCGGTGCCGGTCTGGATACCCCCGATCATCTGTTCGATTTCTGCGGTGGACTGCTGGGTCCGGTGCGCCAGTGCCCGCACTTCATCGGCGACCACGGCAAAACCACGCCCGGCCTCACCGGCCCGTGCGGCTTCGATGGCGGCGTTGAGCGCCAGCAGGTTGGTCTGCCCGGCGATCGAGCCGATCACATCGAGCACGCGGCTGATTTCGTTGGCGCTGTTGGCCAGCTGTTCGATCTCGCTGGAGGTGCCGGTGACGTCCTCGACCAGTTGCTGGATCGAGCTCAGTGCCTGGTTGACCTGGTCGCGGCCATCGCGGGTGGTCTGGTCGGCGCCCTGGGAGGCGTCGGCGGTGCTGACCGCGTTGTTGGCCACTTCCTCGACGGCAGCTGTCATCTGGTTGACGGCCGTGGCGGCCTGGTCGATCTCGGCACTTTGCTGGTGCAGGCCGCGGCTGGTGTCTTCGGTGACGGTGTGCAGCTCTTCGGACGCCGAGGCCAGTTGGTCGGACGAGGCGGCGATCTTGCGGATGGTGTCGCGCAGGCTTTCCTGCATGCGGCTCAAGGCCCGCAGCAGCAGCGCCGGCTCGTCACGACCGACGATGCGGATTTCCTGGGTCAGGTCGCCGGTGGCCACGCGCTCGGCGACGCTCACGGCTTCGGCCAGCGGTACGACGATGCTGCGAGTCAGCAGCACGGCGATGGCCACCAGCGCGAGGATGATCACCACCAACGACAGCACGATCAGGGCAAAGGCTTCGTCATAGGCGTCACTGCTGCGCTGCGAGGCTTTGTCGGCACCGTCGGAGTTGTACTGGATCAGGGTGCCGAGCGCTTTCATCATCGAGTCGGCGTATTCGGCCAGCGGGCCGTTGACCAGGCGTTTGGCCTCGACAATGTCGCCATTGGCCGCGGCATCGCGGATCGACTTCTGCAGGCCGTGGTAGCGCTGGGCGAGGGAGACGAAGTTATCGAACAGGGCGCGGTCGTCCTTTTCGATGATGGTCGATTCGTAGGATTTGATGCCTACCTCGAGCGAAGCATTGATCTCGCCGATGCGGCCGAGAGTTGCCTGGCGGACGGCGGGGTCTTCCTCGATCACGCTGCGCAGAGTCATGGCGCGGGCGCGACCGAGATTGGTGCTGACCTCGTTCAGATAAATGATCGCCGGAATCCAGGTGACACGGATCTCATCGGTGGCGCTGTCCATGCGCCGGGTTTCGTACAGCGATATCAAGCCCATGACCAGTACCAGGACGCCCAGCAGCGTAAATACGCTGGCTGCCCGGATACCGATCTTCATATTCCTTAACTGCATGGAGCTACTCCTTGAATGTGGCGTGCAGGCTTCAAGCGCTGGGGCGCGGGGCCGGAACCGGCGAAAGGGCCAGGCGTCTCGGTGCGCTGCGGGAAAGTACAATATCCTTAACTTTAGTGGGTTTTTTGACGTCAATAATGCCACGGTGCCACTATTATTGACCAGTCATTCAATGTAACTACAGGTACAAACAGATCCGTCATTTTTTGACGGATCTGTCAGGTTTATTCGCTTAAACGATGGCGATCATTGGATCGGCAGCGGCCAGGGCCTTGCTGCGATCAGCCTCTGGCGGGTAGATCCACACCGAGTTGATCTGGCGCTTGAGCTGCTTGCCTTCGTCACCCTGCAGCTTCAGTTCACGTTCCCAACCTTCGCTGAACGCCGCGCCCCAGTCGCCCAGGTCGAGGCAGGTGACGTACTTGGGCTGGCGATACACCACCGGCGCCTCGCCGAGCAGGTCGGCCATGGCATTGTTGCCCGAGTGACGGCCCATGGGGATGGCATGCTGGCAGGTCATCAGCGCGTGGTTGCCCAGGTCATCGACTGCAGCCCAGGCCACGTCGCCGGTGGCGTAGATGTACTGCTGACCGATGACCTTGAGGTGCTCGTCGACGCGCAGGCGGCCCTGGCCATCGCGCTCGCCGGCGATATGCGCGGTCAGCGGGCTGGCCTTGACGCCTGCGGTCCAGATCACCGTCTTGCTGGCGATGTACTCGCCGTTATCCAGGGGCACGCCACCGGTATCCACCGCGATCACCGAAGCATTGGTGAGCCATTGCACGCCGGCTTGCTGCGAGGCGGCAACGATGGCTGGGGTGATGCCTGCACCGAGGGCTGCGCCGACCTGTGCGCCGCGATCAATCACGATCACGCGGATATTGGCCTGCTCGCCGAGTACTGCGCGCAAGCGGGCAGGCATTTCGGTGGCGGTCTCGATACCGGTGAAACCGCCGCCGCACACCACCACGGTGTCGCGGGCCGGGGAGGCCGGCAGGCTGGCGAGGTCGGTCAGGTGCCTCTCCAGCTTGATCGCCGACTCCATCTGGTCGACATCGAAGCTGTGCTGGTCCAGGCCCGGTAAGGCGGGGCGGGCGACCTGGCTGCCGGCGGCCAGCACCAGGCGGTCATAACCCAGGTGGCGGGTCTGGCCATTGGCGTCGATATAGGTGACCGAGCGTGCGTCGGCATCGATGGATTGGGCATGGCCCTGGATGAAATTCACCCCTACAGCCTCGAACAGCTCGCCAAGCGGCGCTTTCATCGAGTGCACATCGGCCTCGTAGAAGCGCGGGCGGATGCGCAGCTCGGCCTGCGGTGCGAGCACGCTGATGTGGATGTCGCCACGCTTGGCGAGGTCGAGCAGGCGGGCGGCACTCAGGGCGCTCCAGACGCCGGCAAAACCGGCACCGATGATCAGGATGTGTGGATTCATGGACAGGCTCCGCGAGAGGGTCGAAGGGTTTTGGGTCGAGGTTCGGCGTGCATTGCTGCGCTTGCCGAGTAACTACGACTATATTGGTCGTAGTTTAAAGCGACAAGCTTTTTTTTAACGGGCAGTCGCGGGCGGCCCTCGCTTTGCAGGTAAAGCAGCGATAAATCAGGGGTTCTGGGCGATTGAAAAAAATAGGCGGGCGACCGGTGGTGGCCGACGGCTTTGCCAGTTTCTGGAGAAGGGCGTACTATTTGCGACAAATTTGGTCGGAGATTGATATGTCGTTATACAGCGCGGGCGTCGAGTACGGCATTCACTGCCTGCTGTTTCTCATCGACGAGCGCGGCGACAGCCGCGAGTCCAGCGTGCGCGATCTCGCCGAACTGCAAGGGGTGCCGCAGGAATACCTGGCCAAGGTCTTCACCAAGTTGGCGCGTGCCGGGCTGGTGGCGGCCACCGAAGGCGTGCGCGGCGGTTTTCGCCTGGCCCGGCCTTCGGATGAAATCACCGTGCTGGATATCGTCAATGCCATCGATGGGCCGAAGAAGATCTTCGATTGCCGCGAGATCCGCGAGCGCTGCTCGCTGTTCGACGGCACGGCGCCAGGATGGGCAACCGAGGGCACCTGTGCCATCCATGCGGTGATGCTCAGCGCGCAGAAACGCATGGAAGAGGCACTCGCCCAGCAGACCATCCTCGACCTGGCGCGGCGTTTCGGGCGCAAGGCGCCGGCCGAGTTCGGGCAGAAGGTCAACGACTGGATGAGCGAGCGGCGCGATGGCAAGGGTGGGGCGGCGGAAATCGCGCTCAAGCAGCTCTAGTCGGTGGCGCTCCCGTAAAACACTGCCAGCCAGACTGTCGTCGCATCGGCTTGCGTCCACTCTACGCGGTGCCTGCAATGTGGCGGGATATCCAGGTGGTCGCCCGCCTTTAGTATGCGTGTTTCGCTCTCGTGCTCCAGGCGTAACCCGGCGCTGCCGCTGAGTACCACCACCCACTCGCCTTCGGCCTGGTCGTACCAGAAACCGGGCGGGCTGCATTGGCCGCTGGAGACGATGCGCTCGATGCGCAGTCCCGGGCGGCGCAGCAGCTCGTCGAATTGCTCGGCTGTTGCAGGGTCGAGCGGGGGCAGGGGGCTGAACAGGTTGTCGGGCATGGACGTTTGCCTTTCTTGATTCCGGACTGTGATTGTAGGAAGGTTCCGGGATTTTCTGCACGGAACCACGCCAATGGACAAGCTGCTAGCCATCAAGATGTTCATGGCGACTGTTGAGGCTCAGGGCTTTTCCGCTGCCGGCCGAAGGCTCGGGGTCGCGACCTCGTCGGTGACGCGCCTGGTCGATGCGTTGGAAAGCGAGCTGGGTACCAGCCTGCTCAACCGCTCGACCCGGCAGGTCAGCCTGACCGAGGCGGGCGTCGGCTACTATCAGCGCGCCCGCGCTATCGTTGCGGCCCTGGCCGAGGCCGATGCCAGCGTCGCCGATCGTGGACAGGAACCGGTGGGCGTGCTCCGCCTGTGCCTGCCGGTGGAGTTCGGGCGGCGGATGATCGCGCCACACCTGGGGCGCTTCATGGCCCGCTACCCCGCGCTGGAGCTGGATATCGACCTGAGCGATCGCTTCGACGATTTGCTTGACGGGCGCTATGACCTGTCCATTCGCCTGGGTGATCCGGCGCCGAGCGACGAGCTGGTCAGCCGGACCCTGGGCACTTTCGAGCGCTGGCTGGTGGCCAGCCCGGACTACCTGGCCAGCCATCCTGCGCTCGAGCACCCCGCGCAACTGAGCGAGCATGCCTGCTTGCGCTTTCGCTATGGTGGCCTGGGGCGACCGTGGCAACTGCGCCAAGGTGATGAGCTGATCGAGGTGGATGTGACCGGGCCCTTGCGCTGCGCCAACTCCGATTTACTGCGCGAGGCGGCGGTGGCGGGCAGTGGTGTCAGCCTGCTGGCTGACTGGTTGGTACGTGACGATGTCACTGCCGGGCGTCTGGTGCGGTTGTTCCCGGGCTGGCAGGCCAATCCGATCGCTGCCAGTGGCAATATCAACGCCTTGTATCTGCCCAACCATCGTTGGTCGCGGCGGGTAACGGCTTTCATCGAGTTCTGCGAGTCGTTGCTCAGGCCTTGAACGTGGTGGCGTTGCGCCTGGCGCAACGGCGCTTTGCGCTGTGGCCCGATTCCCTCGGCAGGCCCTGGCCGCTAAGGTGCGTCGCATGTCTTGCCATGTGTGAAGAATCTGAAATGACTGCTTCTTTAGCGACATCCTCTACATCCGGCACATCACTGAGCCGAGGCCTGGTGACGCTGCTGGCGTTCTGCTGTGGTGCCATCGTTGCCAACATCTACTACGCCCAACCCATCGTCGGCCTGATTGCGCCTGACCTTGGGCTGTCCACCGAGCGTGCCAGCCTGATCGTCTCGCTTACCCAGCTGGGTTACGCCCTGGGCCTGCTGTTGCTGGTGCCGTTGGCCGACCTGGTGGAGAACCGTCGGCTGATGATCGCCACGGCTGTGCTGTCTTGCGCCAGCCTGCTCCTGGCGGGCAGCAGCGGGCATGGCCAAGGTGAGCTGTTTCTCGGTTATGCCTTGCTGATCGGCTTCAGTTCGGTGGCGGTGCAGATGCTGATCCCACTGGCTGCGCATCTGTCGCCGGAGCAACAGCGTGGCCGGGTGGTGGGCAACATCATGGGTGGCCTGCTATTGGGCATCCTGCTGGCACGGCCCTTGTCGAGCCTGGTGGCCGATCACTTCGGCTGGCGTGCCGTGTTCCTGGGGGCGGCGGTGCTGATGGCGGCAATCGTCGTGCTGCTGGCCGTGACCCTGCCGCGACGTGTGCCGGAGCACAAGGCCAGCTACGTCGAGTTGATGGCCTCGCTGGGCGGGCTGCTTCGGCGCTACCCGTTGCTGCGCCAGCGTTCGCTGTATCAGGGCCTGATGTTCGCGACGTTCAGCCTGTACTGGACCGCCGTGCCCTTGGCGCTGGCGACCGAACATGGCCTGTCGCAGAGCCAGATCGCGTTGTTCGCGCTGGTGGGCGCGGTGGGCGCGATTGCTGCACCGATTGCCGGTCGCCTTGCCGATGCCGGGCATGCGCGCCAGGCGTCGTTGCTGGCCTTGGTGCTGGCGCCATTGTCGCTGCTGTTCGGATTGAGTGCGCCGGGCTACAGCGTGATCGGCCTGGGGTTGACCGGGGTGCTGCTGGACTTCGCCGTGCAGATGAACATGGTGATCGGCCAGCGTGAGGTGTACGCGCTGGACCCGGCCAGCCGTGGGCGGCTCAATGCCGTGTACATGACCAGTATCTTCATCGGCGGTGCGCTGGGGTCGGCGGTGGCCAGTGCCTTGTATGCGGGTTATGGCTGGAATGGCGTGGCGCTGGTGGGCGCGGTATTGCCGGGGCTGGCGCTGGTGATCTTCCTGATGGTTGCGCGACGGGCTTGAACCACTCTTCGGTAGGCGCGGGCCAAGTCGCAGCGGCGAACCGCCGCTCCTGTCGAGGAGCAGGTTACGCCTGCATCTCTTTGATCAACGCCCACAGCCGTGGGTCGTTGTAATCCTCGATCACCAGTTGCGCGCCGGCCTGCAGCAGGCGCTCGGCTGGTTGGGTGGTGGCCAGGGCCACGGTGAAGATCCCGGCGTCGACCGCCGCCTTCACGCCGGGCAGCGAGTCCTCGAAGGCCAGTGCCTGCTCGGCCTTGGCTTCCAGGCGCTGGAGGCCGGTGAGGTAGGGCAAGGGGTCGGGCTTGGGCCGGGCCAGCTCGTCGGCCACCAGCACATGCTCGAAGCGCTTGCCCAGGCCCATGGCCCCTAGCATGTGCTCGGCATTCAGCCGTGGGGCATTGGTCACCACGCACATGCCGATGCCGTGGCGCTCGGCGTGGTCCAGCAGGCGCAGCAGGCCCGGCATCGGCTCGAGCGTGGGCGACATGTCGCGGAACAACGCCTCCTTGCGGTCGGCCAGAGCCTTGCACTCAGCTGCATCGGCCTGGGGGAACAGCTCCTTGAACAGCAAACCGTTGGAACGCCCGCTGACCTGGGCGTTGAATTGCTCCTGGGTCAGTTCGCGGCCGTCGTACTCGTGCAGCAGCTTGCGAAATGCCTGCAGGTGGAGGGTGTCGGTGTCGGTGAGGGTCCCATCGAGGTCGAACAGCAGGGCGGTCAGCATCGGGCATCCTGGCAGTGAAGAAACAATTCAGCAGCAGCCATCATACCTGTATTGATCGATGACCGGTCAAGGGCCTCGACATCACGCCATGGGCAGTCGCAAGGTGGCTGCCAGCCCTTTGTGCGGTCGATTTTTCAGTCGCACCTGGCCCCCAAGGCGATCGATGATAGTCGCCACTATCGAAAGACCCAGACCTGCACCGTTCGTGGTGTTACGACTGTAGAACCGTTCGAATACACGGGAAAGACTCGCTTCATCGATACCCGGGCCTTCATCCTCGACCACTAATTCGAAGGCGTTGTCCAGGCGCTTGAGTGACACGATGATGCGGCCTGCCGGCGGTGAATGCTCTACCGCGTTGGACACCAGGTTCTGCAGGGCGATGCCCAGCGCGCCAGCATCGATCACCAAGTGATGGTCGCCTTCGTCGATCTCCAGGGAGGGCTCCAGCCCCCGGTCCAGTATCCATGGGGTCAGATCGGCCAGTGTGTCGGCGACCACTTCGGCCAGGTCTACGCGGGTAGTCGCACGCTGACCCAGCCGGGGTTCGACGCGGGCCAGTGTCAGCAGCTGATTGACCACTCGCGTCAACCGATCGACACCGCCCATGAGAAAGCCCAGCGCTTTTTGCCGCTCGCTATCGTTACTGGCAGCCAAGGCGTTCTGTGCATGCAGGCGCAGGACCGCCAACGGCGTGCGCATTTCGTGGGCGGCATCGGCGATGAACCGATGCTCGCGCCGTAGCAGGTCCTTGATCTGGGCCAGCAAGCGGTTGATGGCGGCCTGCATGGGCTCAAGCTCCGAGGGCAGGGGCACCAGTTGCAGAGGCTCCAGCGAGTCGGCGTGACGCCCGCGTATGACATTGGCCATGTTCTGGAGCGGTCCAAGTCCCCAGCCAATGGCGGCCCAGACCAGCAATGCCAATGCCAGGCTGCCGAGTAGAAAAGGCAGCAAGGTGTGACGCACGATGCGGTCGATCAGGTCGTAACGTACGTCGTCACGCTCGCCTACCCAGATCACCCAGTGTTTCTCCGGCACCGGTAACACGAAACCACGCCACTGTTCGCCAGCGGAGGTGAAATCGTAGAAGCCCGCCGCAGTTGGAGGAGGCATGGTCGGTGCGCTGGGGGTATGCACCAGCAGGCCTGCCCCCTCCTGCCACACCTGGAAAGCCAGTTTGCTTTCATACGGGTGCCCGACCTGATGCCGTCCTGCCTTGCTCAGAGCCTCGTTGAAGGCCTGATACAGCACTTCCCGTGAGCCTTCCTGCACCGGCATGTTCATGACGCCCTGTAGCAGGCGAGCATTCTGGGCGAGGTGGGCGTCATAGACTTCGTTAATCTCGCGGCGGCTGTCGTGATAGTTGTAGAGCGCCAGCAGGCCGGTGCCCAGTAGCAGCAATAGCATCACCCGCCAGAGTGTGCGTTGGCGTAGCGAAGTCATGCCTTGGCCTCGACCAGGTAGCCGATCCCGCGCACCGTCCGAATCAGACCGTTGAACAGCTTCTTGCGCAGGTGGTAGATATTGACCTCCAGGGTATTGCTCTCGGGCTCTTCGTCCCAGCCATACAGTAGCTGGGTCAGGCGTTCACGGGTGAAGACCCTGCCCGGTTGCGCCAACAGTTCGTGCAGCAGCAGGTATTCCTTGGGGGTCAGCACCACCTCGTTACCTTTGTAGTGCACTTGCTGGGTGGCCGGATCGAGGCTGACGCCTGCATGCTCGATCAACAGCTTGGCGCGCCCGGCGCTGCGCCGCAGCAAGGCGCGCAAGCGCGCCTTGAGCTCGTTGAGGTCGAAAGGCTTGACCAGGTAATCGTCAGCGCCGGCATCGAGGCCGGATATACGGTCGTCCAGTGCATCCCGTGCCGTGAGGATCAGCACCGGCAGGCTTTCGCCACCGGCGCGTACCCGTCGCAACAGTTCCAGGCCATCCATGCGAGGCAGACCAAGATCCAGAATCACCAGGTCGAAGCTCTCATGTTGCAGCGCATGCAAGCCACTGACACCGTCACGAAGCCAGTCCAGGGTGTAGCCCTCCTGGCGCAAACCGTCACAGATCCCTTCACCCAGTGCAATTTCGTCTTCAACCAGCAGCAGCCGCATGCTCAGTCCTGTTTGTCCTTGATCATTTTCATTAAAGCATCGATATCGCCGCGCCGACCTTGGTCAGCCAACTCACGTCCTGGTCGCGGTGGGGCTTGCAAGGCTTTGTGCAGGGCTTGAGTGGCTTCAGGATAACGCTTCTGCCGGTAGAGGTGATCGGCCCAGAAGTAGTTGCTGTCGATCCCGTTGGGGTTGATCTGCAGGGCTTGGCGCAGCAAGGCGTCTGCCTTGTCGGAATCGCCGAACCCGATCGGCCAGCCAGGCACTTGGTCGTATAGCGTGCCGAGACTGGTGTAGGCCGAACCCTGCAAGGCGTTGGGGTCCAGTTTCATGGCTTGTTCCAGGCTGGCCTTCGCCGCCTTGACCTTGCTCAATGCGCCAAGGCCACCTGTAGCCCCGGCCCAGCTGCTGTTGATGATGCCTTGCCAGATCAAGGGTTCAGGGGTGCCGGGGTACTGATGCACGAACGTGGCGGCATCGCCAGCCAGCTTTTCAAGCGCGTCGGCGCGTTTTTCCTTGGGCAGTTGATACTGGATCTGCGCCCAGCGCTGCTGCAGGCTGCTCAGGTGTTCGGAGCCGGCTTGGTCCAATGCCCAGGTCAAAGGTGTGAATGCCAGCAAGCTGGCGACGAACAGGCGCTTCATTTGATTGACTCCTTGGAGTGGTTACCGATATAGCGGCGAATGACGGGCAGTTGCTTGCGTAGCGCCCGATCGACGATGCCTGGCAGCATGCTGTTGATTCGCACGAAGAGTTTTTCCGGCCAGCCCAGGTATACCTCGCTGCGCTCGGACTCCACGGCCTCGAGCACAGCGCGCGCGACATCTGCCGGGTCGTCCATGCCGACCTTCAGCGCTTGGTTGAGCGCGGTCGCGGCGCTGCTGTTCATGGCGGTATGAGTTGCCCGTGGGGCGGCGTACAGGACGTTGACCGTGGTGTCGGCCAGCTCACGGCGTAACGCCTCCGAGAACCCGCGCAAGGCGAACTTGCTGGCGCAGTAGGTGGCGTAGCCCGGATAGCCGATCGATCCATAGGTTGAGCCGACGTTGACCACCAGCGCCTTGGGCTGAGCACGCAGCAGTGGCAGGCAGGCACGTGTCAGTTGCAGCGGCGCCTTCAGATTGATGTCCAGCAGTTCGTCGAGCGCCTGCTCGTCCAGCTGATCGAGCAGGGCGAAGCTGTTCACGCCAGCGGCGTTGATCAGCACGTTGACGTGGCCCCTCTCGCGGGCGCGGGCGACCACCTGTTCTCGCCCCTCTCGTGTGCGCAGGTCGGCGGCTTGCCAGTACAGACGGTCCGGGTATCGGTTCATCAGGCTGGCCAGCTTGCCCATGTGTCGGCTGACGGCCAGCACCTGGGCACCGGCAGCGCACAACTGCTCGGCCAGCTCCAGGCCAATGCCGCCACTGGCGCCGGTAAGGATCACGACAGATTCAGGCAAACGCATGATTCACCTCATGCTGCCCAGCGCGTGGCAAGCCTTGGAACATCTCGGTGTACAGGCGATAGACGACTTTCGCTGCGTGGATGACGGCCTGTTGATCCGCAGCATCGTCGAGACGGTCCATCAACTGTTTGTAGGTCTGCATGTGGCCCTGGTCGAGCGCACCATGGGAGCTGAGGTAGCTGAACGCTTGGTTGGGCAGGCCCAGGGTGCTTTGGATGGTGCCCGCCGCCTGGGTGGCCAGGGCGATGCTGGTGCCTTCGAGCACGTTGACCATGCCGAACAGGCCGACCGGGTTGCCGCGAGCAATCAGGTCGTAGAGGTAGGCGACCATCAGCTCTATCGACAGTGCCGGTCGACCATCACGTACCGCTTCCCAGTCACCGCCGCACGCCTTGATGTCGTTGAGAATCCACTGCTCGTGGCCGTACTCCTCCTCGATATATTCGCACACCGCGCCGCGCAGCCACTCCAGCCGCGACGGCAAGCGTGCGCCACAGGCCATCATCAGTGGAACGGTGTGACGAACATGGTGGTAGGCCTGGGTCAGGAAGGCGACATAGCTGTCCAGGCTGACCTGGCCGGCCAAGGCTTCACGGATCACAGGCACAGCGAACAATGCCTGGCGTTGTTGGGCTGTCTGTGTTTGCAGGGTGTCGAAAAAGGACATGGTAGACCTCACAAAGAAATGTCGGATAACAACGTGTGGTAACGCTTCAGGATCGCCTCGCGCCGAGGACGGCCATTGGCAGTCAGGGTCTCGTCATGGATACTCAGTGGGCTCGGCAAACGGCGCCATGCAGACACTCGGGCGTAATCGGGCAGTTGCGCGTTGCAGTGCTGCACGGCCTGCTCGATGGCTTCATCGCTGGCGGTGGGGTCCAGTGGCCACAGCAGTGCCAGGTTGTGCGGCAAGGCTTCGCCATGTACGAATGCCTGGGCGATGACGCCGCTCTGGGTCAGCTCGGCTTCAACCCACTCTGGGTTGACGTTGCGCCCGAAGCTGGTGATGAACTGGTGTTTCTTGCGCCCGTTCAGGTACAGGTAGCCCTCGTCGTCGAGGTGGCCGAGATCGCCGGTCGCCCACCATGACTGGGTAACCGGGGCGTCCTCCAGGTAGCCAAGCAAGGTCGAGCCGGCCACCAGCACCTCGCCGTCCTCGGCAATGCGCACCTGCACGTGGGGCAATGGCTTGCCGACGCTGCCAGGGCGAATGGCCCCCGGACGGTTCAGCGCAACCACGGACGCGCATTCCGACAGACCATACCCTTCGAACACCGGTAGCCCGACCGCTTCGGCCCGTGCCAGCAGGCTTGGCGATACCCGTGCACCGCCCACCGCGACTAAACGCAGTGGGCCAACGCGCATCAGTCCGCGCTCGATGGCCATGACCAGCCCCATCAGCAATTGCGGTACGAGTATCAGGCTCTGCGCACCGCTGAGCGCAATGACGCCCAGCAGCCGCTTGAAGTCGACCTGGCTCGCCCCGTTCATGCCCAACTGCTGCTGCGGATATAGCTGTACACAGGCGCCCGCCATCAGTGCGGCGTAGACGCCAATATTCTCCAGCAGCACACCCACTGGCAGCACTGCCAGATAGTGCAGTGTTTCGGCTGGTCGGCTGGCAGCTTCCAGCTCGCGCGCTACACGCAGTATGGCTTCGGCGCTGAGGCAGACACCTTTGGGGTTGCCGGTGCTGCCAGAGGTGTAGGTGATCTTGGCTGTGCCATCAGGCAATTGCGCGCGGGGCGCGTTTTCGCGTACCCAGAACTCACCATTCTGGACAAATCCCTTGTCTAGCAGATGCGGCGTCCACTGCGTCGTGCACAACACGGATGATGCACCGCTTTGGACAATGCAGTGATCGAACTGCGCCGCACTGAAGAACGACGGCACGATCACGCAGGGGCGCTCTGCGAACAAGGCCGCCAGATCCCAGAACAACAGCTCAGGGCCGTTATCCAGGGCCAGTACCAATGTACCCGCAGGTTGTCGATGCAGCACCTGAGCGCGCAGCTCCACCTCTGCGAGCAATTGCCGATAGGTGTAACGGTCAGTCGCACCCTTGACCGCCACGGCACCTGCATGATCACGTGCGAACGACATCAGTTGCTCGCGGAAACGCTCCAGTTCACGCAGCATGACCGGCCTCCCTGGCAATCGCGGGAAAGCCCAGTCGTTGGAATACGCCGGATCGGGTCAACGCGTCGAAGCCGTCGCCGATGCGCCCGACGAACACCTGGGGGCGTTGGTCATAGTAGGTCCCCCATTGGTCTACCTGGCCTGGTAAGCGGTTTGGGTCGGCCGACGCCAGCACGGTGGGTGTCAGCCCTAGCCGCCGAAAGCTGTTGATCAAGGTCGCGGCGCCGGTGAATGCGACCCACTCAAGGCCACGGATGGCAAGCAGCCAGGTGATGGCAATGATAATGATGCGGGCGCTGCCGGCGCTGAGCGAAGCCAGGTTGCCTACCTCGACCATGCAGGCGCGGCTTGGCGAAGTGCCTGTGAGCTGGGAAACGGCGGCCTCCAAGGGCATGTCCAGATACTTTTCGAGGAAAAGCGGACCCTCGCAGGCGGGGCGCATGCCTGCAGCTGCGATCAGTTGGCCGTGACTGTCCTGCAATGCCAGCAGCTCTGGCAGGTAATGCTGCACATCGGCCTGGTGCACGGTGGCAAAACATTGGTGGATAAAGTGCTCCAAGTCCTTGCGCGTGGGGTCATCCGCTCGATGAAGCGACAGGTGCGCGCGATGATCCGGGTGATTGCCGATAGCGAGTGGGAGCAGGCTGCTCCATTGAGATTCGGTCATGAAACTCCCCCCAATTGGGCTTGACGGGGTGGATTATCGGTATCGAATCTGAATGGAATCTGAAGTGGTGCGTTCGATGTCGGTTGCGCGCCACAGGGGCGCTGTTCGAGGGCGTCGGCCTGGGCAAAGACCCGAGGTGCGGCGACGAAGGGGGCTGTTCAGTGTTCCTGGAAAAGAGTACAAATGTGCTCCATGGACAAATTATCCCCCAAACGCCGCGCCATTCTCGAATTCATCCGCGAGCGCATCGCCGACCACGGCCAGCCGCCGAGCCTGGCCGATATCGCCGAGCGCTTCGGTTTTGCCTCGCGCAGCGTGGCGCGCAAGCACATCACCGCCCTGCATGAGGGCGGCTACATCGAGGTCACGCCTAACCAGGCGCGAGGCATTCGCCTGGCCGAACCGCTGCGCCGCCCGGAGATCCTCGAGATTCCGGTGCTTGGCCGGGTCGCCGCCGGTGCACCGATCGGCCCGGACCTGGGCATCCACGAACAACTGCTGATCGACCCCAGCCTGTTCCGCCGCACGCCCGACTACCTGCTCAAGGTGCGGGGCGATTCGATGATCGGCGACGGCATCCTCGACGGCGATCTGGTTGGCATTCTCCAGCAGGCCGATGCCCGTGACGGGCAGATCGTCGTCGCGCGGCTCGATGGCGAGGTCACCATCAAGCGCCTGCAACGGGTGGTTGGCGGCTATCGGCTGTTGCCGCGCAACCCGGCCTATGCCCCCATCGACGTGGGCCCCGAGCACGACTTCTGCATCGAAGGCGTGTTCTGCGGCCTGCTGAGGCGTGACTGATGGGCGCGGTGGTCGATCTCGAGGGGCTGCTCGACCAGCGCCGAATCTGGCGTGGGCGGCAGGTTCAGGCGCGCCCGCTCGGCCTGCAGCCCACCGGTCATGCCGTGCTGGACGAGCGTCTGCCTGAGGGGGGCTGGCCGTCGGCGGCGCTCAGCGAGTTGCTGCTGGCCAGCCCCGGTTGCGGTGAGCTGCAGTTGCTCTGGCCGACACTCGCCCGGCTGAGTGGCGAGGGTGGGCGGGTGGTGCTGGTGGCGCCGCCATTCATTCCCTACGCACCGGCCTGGCAGGCGGCAGGCGTCGATCTGCGCTGGCTGGCGCAGGTCGCGGCTGAGCCGGACGATGCCCTGTGGGCTGCCGAGCAGTGCCTGCGCTCTGGCAGTTGTGCCGCGGTGCTGTGCTGGCCGGAACGCACCGACGACCGAGCGTTGCGCCGCCTGCAGGTGGCCGCTGAAACCGGCGATGCGCTGGCCTTCGCCTGTCGATCCCAGCAGGCGGCACACAACCCGTCGCCTGCGGCTTTGCGTATCGCCATCGATACGCGTCCGGCACAGTGGCGCGTGCTCAAGTGCCGTGGCGGCCTGGTGCCGGCCACGCCCATCGCTGCTCCCGGACGAGGCTGATGCGCCATGCTCTGGGCCTGCATCCTGCTGCCGCAACTGGCGCTGGACACTGTCCAGCGCGGACGGGACGACGCCGATTCACCACTGGTACTGCTGGGGGGCCCAACTCAACGGCGCGTGTTGCAGGCGGTCAATGCGGCGGCCGCCGACCTGGGCCTGCGCGCCGGGCAGACGTTGGCTGCCGCCCGGGCCCTGGCTGACGGCTTCACCTGTGTCGAGGCCGATCCGGCGCGTATCGATGAGGTACAGCAACTGTTGGCGGCCTGGGCCTATCGGTTCAGCGCCCAGGTCAGCCTGCACTATCCACGTGCGTTGTTGCTGGAGGTGGGGTCGAGCCTGCAACTGTTCGGTCCGTGGTCGAGTTTCGAGGCGCGCCTGCGTACAGAGCTGCAGGGGCTCGGCCTGCGCCATCGTATTGTGCTGGCGAGCAACCCGGTGGCGGCACGCATGCTGGCCAACGGGCACGATGGCTTGGCGCTGACCTGCGCCGAGCAGACGCGCGCGGCATTGGCGAACATGCCTCTGGACCGGGTGGGCTTGCCTGCCGATGCCGCCCAAGCCTTCTCGCGCATGGGCTTGCGTCGGCTGGGGGAGGTCATGGCCTTGCCGCGCGCTGCCCTGGCCAAGCGTTTTGCTGCGCCTGTGCAGTTGCACCTGGACCAACTCTTCGGCCAGCGTGCGCTGGGGCTGGATTTCTATCAGCCGCCAGACCGCTTCGAGTCCCGGCTGGAGCTGAATTTCGATGTGGAATCGCACCAGGCGTTGTTGTTTCCCCTGCGCCGGTTGATCAACGATCTGGCCGCCTTTCTTGCCGGGCGTGACTGCGGCGTGCAGCGCTTCGACCTGCATCTGGAGCACGCCGAAGGGCCGGATACCGTGCTCAAGGTCGGCTTGCTGGCGGCCGAGCGCGAAGCGGCGATGCTCTTCGAACTGGCCCGTGGCCGGCTGGAACCGCTGCGCATTCCGGCACCGGTGCGCAACCTGCGCCTGCTGGCCGACGACCTGCCCCCCTTCGTGCCTCAGCATCGTGCGTTGTTCGACCCGCGCGCGCAGCAGGCCCAGCCCTGGGAACAGTTGCGCGAGCGCCTGCGGGCGCGGTTGGGGGACGAGGCGGTCAAGGGCCTGCGCGCCGAAGCCGATCACCGTCCCGAGCACGCCTGGCAGGCCAGCGAGCAGGGCGCGGCGGGCAGCCTGGCGGTCGCGCCCGGTAGCCGTCCTGGCTGGTTGCTGGCCCAGGCCCTGGCCTTGCCCGAGGGCGGCCTGCAATGGCTTGGCCAGGCCGAGCGCATCGAGTCGGGCTGGTGGGATGGCGGCGATGTGCGCCGTGACTACTACCGCATCGAAACCCGCGAAGGGCTGCGCGGTTGGGCCTACCGCGACCTCGCCCAACCCGGCCCCCTATGGCTGCAGGGCTGGTTCGCATGAGCCTGCCTGAGTATGCCGAGCTGCATTGCCTGTCGAATTTCAGTTTCCAGCGCGGCGCCTCCAGCGCCGACGAGCTGTTTCGTCGAGCCCATGAGCAGGGCTATCAGGCCCTGGCAATCACCGACGAATGCACCCTGGCCGGTATTGTCCGTGCCTGGCAGGCAGCCCGTGAGCATGGCGTAAGGTTGATCGTCGGCAGCGAAGTGCAGGTGCAGGACGGGCCGCGCCTGGTGCTGCTGGTGGAGAACCTGACCGGCTACCAGAGCCTCTGCGCGCTCATCACCCGCGCGCGGCGCCGGGCAGAGAAGGGCGAGTATCGATTACTGGCCGAAGACCTGCAGGCACATTGCGCAGGCTTGCTGGCGCTGTGGATCGCTGACGACCCTGGCGACCCCGAACCCGGTCGCTGGTTGCAGACACTGTTCCCCGACCGCCTGTGGCTGGCGGTGCACCTGCACCGTGGCAGCGACGACGCATCGCGCTTGCAGCGTTTGCGTGTCCTGGCCGGGCAACTGGCGATTCGCGCCGTGGCCTGTGGTGACGTGCACATGCATGTGCGTGGCCGTCGCGCCTTGCAGGATTGCATGACCGCGATCCGCCAGCACTGCACGGTGGCCGAAGCCGGTGGCTACCTCTACCCCAATGGCGAACGTCACCTGCGCAGCCGCGAACAACTGGCCGAACTGCACCCCGGCGACCTGCTGGCCGAAACCCTGGTCATCGCCGAGCGCTGCCGCTTCGAGCTGAGCGAGCTGAAGTACCAGTACCCCCGTGAGCTGGTCCCCGAAGGCCACAGCCCGGCGAGCTGGTTGCGTCGGTTGTGCGAGCAGCGCCTGGCGATACGCTGGCCGCAAGGCGCGAGCGCCGAGGTGTACCAGACCCTCGAAGGCGAGCTGGCGCTGATCGAAGAGTTGGGGTACGAGAGTTACTTCCTCACCGTCCATGACATCGTCGATTTCGCCCGTCGGCAAAACATTCTCTGCCAGGGGCGGGGATCTGCCGCCAATTCGGTGGTGTGTTTCGTGCTGGGGATCACCGAGCTCGACCCGATGACCCACCGCCTGCTGTTCGAGCGTTTCCTCTCACGCGAACGCAACGAGCCGCCTGACATCGACGTGGATTTCGAACACGACCGCCGCGAAGAGGTGATTCAGTACGTGTTCAGGCGCTATGGCCGGCACCGCGCGGCACTTACGGCGGTGGTCAGCACTTATCACGCCGCCGGCGCCGTGCGTGACGTGGCTCGGGTGCTGGGCCTGCCGAGCGACCAGGTGGATGCCCTGGCCAAATGCTGCGGGCGCTGGAGCGATCGAATTCCCGATGCGCAGCGCCTGGCCGAGGCCGGCTTCGAGGCGCAGAGCCCGTCGTTGCGACGCATCCTGGTGCTGGCCGGGGAGCTGATCGGTTTCCCTCGGCACCTGTCGCAGCACCCTGGCGGCTTCGTGATTTCCGAACAGCCATTGGACCAGCTGGTGCCGGTGGAGAACGCCGCCATGCCCGAGCGCACGGTGATCCAATGGGACAAGGACGACCTGGACATGGTCGGCCTGCTCAAGGTCGATGTGCTCGCCCTGGGCATGCTCAGCGCCCTGCGCCGTTGCTTCGATCTGCTCCGGCTGCACCGTGGCCGCGAGCTGACCCTGGCCAGCATCCCCCAGGAAGACCCGGCCACCTACGCGATGATCAGCCGCGCCGAGACCATGGGTGTGTTCCAGATCGAGTCGCGGGCACAGATGGCCATGCTGCCGCGTCTTCAGCCGCGCACCTTCTACGACCTGGTCATCGAAGTGGCGATCGTGCGACCCGGGCCGATCCAGGGGGACATGGTGCATCCGTATCTGCGGCGGCGTCTGAAGCAAGAGCCGGTCACCTATCCTTCGGAAAAGCTCAAGGCGGTTTTCGAGCGCACCCTCGGCGTGCCCTTGTTCCAGGAGCAGGTGATGGAGCTGGCCATGGTTGCAGCCGACTACACCCCGGGCGAAGCCGACCAGTTGCGCCGCAGCATGGCGGCGTGGAAGCGTCATGGCGGGCTGGAGCCGCATCGCGTGCGTTTGCTCGAGGGCATGTTGCGCAACGGTTACGAGCTGGCCTTTGCCGAGCGCATCTTCGAGCAGATCAAGGGCTTCGGCAGCTATGGTTTTCCCGAGTCCCACGCCGCCAGCTTCGCCTTGCTGTGCTATGCCAGCAGTTGGCTCAAGTGCCACGAGCCGGCGATCTTCACCTGCGCGTTGATCAACAGCTGGCCCATGGGCTTCTACAGCCCTGACCAGCTTTTGCAGGAGGCGCGTCGGCAGGGCATCGAAGTGCGACCGGTGGATGTCGTTCACAGCGTCTGGGACTGTACTCTGGAACCGCAGGGCGATGGCGCTCTGGCGATTCGCCTGGGGCTGCGGCAGGTCCGCGGTTTCGGCGAAGACGACGCCCGGCGCCTGGAGCAGGCGCGGGCGCAGCAGCCATGGCGGGATGTCGAGGATCTGTGCCTGCGTGCGTCCCTCGACAGCCGCGCCCGCGCGCGCCTGGCCGATGCCGGTGCCTTGCGTGCCCTGGCTCGCGATCGCCATCAGGCGCGCTGGCAGGTCGCTGCCGTGCAGGCGCAACTGCCGTTGTTCGCTGGGGTCGAGTCTGCGCCTGAGAGCGAAGTGAGCTTGCCGGCGCCGAGTGTGGCCGAAGACCTGTTCGCCGACTACGCGACCCTTGGCACCACACTTGGCCCGCATCCCTTGACGCTGCTGCGTTCACGCCTGCGCGCGCTGGGTTGCCGCAGCTCCCGTGAGCTGGATGGCTTGAGCCATGGCGACAGTGTCGCCGTGGCCGGCATCGTCGTAGGTCGCCAGCGCCCCCAGACGGCCAGCGGCGTGACCTTCGTCACCCTGGAGGACGAGTTCGGCATGCTCAATGTGGTGGTGTGGCGGGATCTGGCCGAGCGACAGCGGCGAGCCCTGGTGGGCTCGCAACTGCTCAAGGTCAGTGGTCGGCTGGAGCAGGAAAATGGTGTCAGACACTTGATCGCGCGGCGGTTGGAGGATGTCAGTGGGTTATTGCGGGGGCTGGATGTGAGGAGTCGGGATTTTCATTAGCCTTCCTCACCCTCGCCTGACATGCCGCACCAACACCTTCTCCAGCAACTCCCACATCCCGGGATCCGTGCTGAAAGCCACATTGAACCGCATCCACCCCGTGGCCTGCGCATCGACCATGAACAACTGCCCAGGCCCAAGCATGATCCCCTGTTCCAGCGCGTCGTCCAGCAATGCCGCACTGTCGGGGATGGCCGGGTGGCGGGTCCAGATGTACATGCCTTCATCCGATTCGATGAACAGCTCGAAGCCCAGCCGATGCAGGTGCCGACCCACTTCCTGATGCGCTTCGGCCAGGCGCTGGCGCAGGCGCTTGAGGTGCTTGCGCCAGCGACCGTCGATCACTGCGGCGTACACCACGCGCTCCATCACCTGCGAGGTGGTCAGCCCTGAACGCATCTTCAACTGCAACAGCTGCTGCATCACCTCGGCTTCAGCCACCAGGTAGCCCACCCGCACGTTGGGCGAGATGCTCTTGGAGTAGCTGCCCACGTATACCACCTGCTGCAGATGGTCGAGGCTGGCAAGGCACGGCTGCGGCTCGGCGATCATGTCGGCGTAGAGGTTGTTCTCCACCAGGCGCAAGCCATGCTGCGACGCCAGTTGCAGCAGGCGGTGCAACTGCGCCAGCGGCGTGCGCGAACAGGTCGGGCTGTGCAGGTGTGGCTGGGTGAAGAACACTGTCGGGCGATGGTGGGCGAGCAAGCGCTCCAACTGGTCGAGGTCGTAGCCCACGGGTGTGCGCGGCACGCCGACCAGGGTCGCGCCCTGAAAGCGCAGGATGCTCATCAGGTTGGGATAGCCTGGGTCGTCCACCAGCACCACGTCACCCGGTCGCACCAGGGTACGCACCGCCAGGTCCAGCGCCTGGCTGGCGCCATGGGTGAGCATCAGTTGCGCAGGGCTGGCGACGATCGACAGCTCCTGCTGCAGGTTCTGCGCGGTCAGCGCGCGCAGTTCGGGCAGGCCCATCGGGTCACCATAGCCAGACAGCTCCAGCGGGCTGCCGGCCACCTGGCGCATGCCGCGACGCAAGCCGTCTTCGTACATCCAGTCGTTGGGCAGCCAGCCGCAGCCGGGTTTGAATGGCAGTTGGCGGGTCTCGAAGATCTGTTGCAGGTACCACTCGGAGTTGAACGATGGTCGGGTTGTGTCAGCTTGCGGAGTGTGCGTGTCGAGCAACTCGCCCGCCGAGCGGCTGACGAAGAAACCCGCATTGCCGCGACTGACCAGCAGCCCCTGGGCCACCAGGCGGTCGTAGGCTTCGACCACGGTGAAGGTACTCACCGAGTAGGTCGAGGCGAACGCGCGGATAGACGGCACCTTGGCGCCGGGCTTGAGGGTCTGGTTGTCGATGAGCTCGCGCAACCCGTCAATGATCTGGTTGACCAGCGGGGTAGGGGAGTCCGGATGTAGTCGCAGCATGGGGTGCCTTCAGGTGTGCGTAACGCCAAGCGCCTGCAGGGTGTCGCGGGTGTATTGCATTGGCGGCCTGTACAGTGCAGTGCGAGTTTCATGCCACTGTGCATGGCT
This sequence comes from Pseudomonas sp. SYWMCR5, assembly GCF_057197165.1. NCBI lineage: Bacteria > Pseudomonadati > Pseudomonadota > Gammaproteobacteria > Pseudomonadales > Pseudomonadaceae > Pseudomonas > Pseudomonas sp. SYWMCR5. Next base: position 41,378 of record NZ_JBXUNH010000009.1, on the reverse strand, counting down.
CTATGTGGCGGACATTTTTACATTAGGTGTCAGATATCGCCAGATGCAACACGTTCAGTTCGCCCGAGCGGCAACCCTCGGGCGCGTCAGCAGGCCGCCATGGAAGGTCTGCGTGTGTTCCTCACACCTCCTGCCCGCAATAGCGCTGATGTACAGGTGAGGCCGATAACCATCGGGGTTTCACAGTTTTTCCTTGGATAAAAAGAAGCACGGGGTACACAACTGATGGACGCAACATCCACATCCACCACCTCCGCGGAAGGCGGCCACGAGAGCAAGCTCAGTGCCTCGCTCAAGTCGCGCCACCTGACGATGATGTCGATCGCCGGGGTCATTGGCGGCGCCTTGTTCGTCGGCTCTGGCAGCGTGATCCACAGCGCCGGCCCAGCGGCTGTCCTGGCGTACCTCGCCGGCGGCATCCTGGTGGTGCTGATCATGCGCATGCTCGGCGAGATGGCGACCTCCTCGCCGGACACCGGCTCGTTCTCCACCTATGCCGATCGCGCCATCGGGCGCTGGGCCGGTTTCACCATCGGTTGGCTGTACTGGTGGTACTGGGTCATCCTCATGGCCTGGGAAGCCTACGTGGCGGGCAAGATCCTGCATGGCTTCTTCCCCGACGTCAGCGTCAACGTGTTCGTGCTGGCGACCACCTTGCTGCTGATCACCGTGAACTTCTTCAACGTCAAGCACTACGGCGAGTTCGAGTTCTGGTTCGCCTTGATCAAGGTGGTGGCGATCGTCTGCTTCCTGGTGGTGTGTACCGCCGCCGTGATGAACGTCTGGCAGTTCGGTGAGGTGCGCGGCATCACCCACCTGACCGCCGAAGGCTTCATGCCCAACGGCATCACCACGGTGATCGGCGCCTTGCTCGGGGTGATGTTCGCCTTCCTCGGTGCCGAAATCGTGACCATCGCGGCTTCGGAAGCGAAGGACCCGGCCACCCAGATCGTCAAGGCCACCAACTCGGTGGTGTGGCGTGTGTGCCTGTTCTACGTCGGCTCGATCTTCCTGATCGTCTGCCTGGTGCCGTGGAACGATCCGCACCTGGGCGTTTCCGGTTATGGCGCCTACCGCCGCACCCTGGAACTGCTGGGTGTGCCGTATGCCGAGCTGCTGATGAACTTCGTGGTGTTGACCTCGGTGAGCAGTTGCCTGATCTCCGGCCACTACACCGCTTCGCGCATGCTGTTCTCGCTGTCCCAGCGGGGCGATGCGCCGTCGTTCTTCAAGATCACCCGCGCCGGCACCGGTGTCCCGGTGTACGCAATCCTCGGCTCGTGCGCCGTGGCGGTGGTCTGCGCGCTGATCAACTTCAGCGAGACCCTGCGCCCGAAGGACGTGCTGGAAACCCTGATGAACACCACTGGCATGATCGCCCTGCTGGTGTACCTGGTGATTGCCTTCTCGCAACTGCGCATGCGCCGCAAGCTGATCGCCGAGGGCCGCGAGGTGCGTCTGAAGATGTGGCTGTTCCCCTGGCTGACCTACCTGGTGATCGCCTTCATCGTTGCCGCACTGGTGACCATGGCCTTCATGCCTGACTACCAGATCCTGGTGATCTCCACCGGTATCGCCGCGGCCATCGTGGTGGCCATGGGTGTGGTACACCAGATCCGCAGCGCCAAGCGTCACTGACCGCTGCCGGGCTGTACGGAAAACGCGGCCGGCTCCCCAGGGGACCGGCCGCGTTTTCATTTGCGGCGCACCACGGTCAGCCAGTCGGTGTAGTGGGCAATCTTGATCGGCAAGCTGGCCTGCAGGTCATCGAGGGCCTGGTCGGTGTCGTCCAGGGCCAGGTCGTCGGCGACCTTCAGGTCGGCCAGCGACGGGGCATCGAACAACAGCAGGCCGCGGTGGTGTCGGGCCAGACGCTCGAGCGTTTCGTTCAGCGGTTGACCGTCGCCTGGCAGGCGCTCCAGGTACCAGGCTGCCTGGGTATCGCCGGTATCGACCTGGGTCACGGTTGCGGGCGTGATGCCATCGAAGCGCAACTGCTGGCCGCGGTTGAGCGACAGTTGGCGACCGTTGACAGACAGTTCGACCCGCCCCTCCAGCACGGTGACTTCGCTGCTGTCCTGCAGCCGCTCGACGATCAGTTTCGCGTCCAGCGGACGCAGGCTGCCCTGTGGGGTGACGATGAACAGCGGGCGGGTATCGCCCCGGGCCACTTCCAGCAGCAACTGGCCCTTGAGCAGGTCGATCCGTCGCTGAGTCCTATCGAACGCCAGGTCCACGGCCGACCCGCTGTCCAGGGTCAGCAGGCTGCCGTCCTCCAGTTGCCGGGTCAGGCGGTTCTGGCTGTCGGTGGACAGGTCGGACAGCTCGAAGCCCTGACCCATCCAGGGCGAGGCGAGCAGGATGGAGGCGCCGATCAACGCAAGGATGGCCAGGGGCAGGGCGAGACGCGGGTAGGGGAAGGCATTCATGGCGAGCGACGTATGGAAGTTATGCGGATGACCTCCAGCATAGGCTGTCAGTTCCTGTTTTCGTTCAGGCGAAGCGGATCGGTCAGACCGATACCCCGAACGTTCGGCAAAAAGCATATGCTAGCGCTTCCAACTGCCGAAGGAGTCGCCCATGGCCTGGTCCGCCACCCAGTATTCGCTCTTCGAAAACGAACGCACCCGTGCCGTGCGCGATCTGCTCGCGGCTGTGCCAGCGCGACCGGTACGCCACGCCACGGACCTTGGCTGCGGCCCTGGCAACTCCACCGAGGTCCTGCTGCAACAGCATGGCGACGCCCAGGTGCTGGCCTTGGACAGCGACCAGGACATGATCGACAAGGCGCGCGAGCGACCACGCCTGAAGGTGCCACGGGTGCGTTGCGAGGTAGCCGATATCGCCACCTGGAAGGCTGCCGAACCCCAGGACCTGATCCTCGCCAACGCCTCGTTGCAATGGGTGCCGAATCATCGCGAGCTGTACCCGCACCTGATCCGCCAGCTTTCCGAGGGGGGCAGCCTGGCGGTGCAGACCCCCGACAACCTCGATGAGCCTGCCCACAAGCGCATGCGCGAGATTGCCAGCCAAGGCCCGTGGAAAGACAAGTTCAGCGATTTTTCCTTGCCACCGCGACACAGCGGCGCGTTCTACTACGACCTGCTCAGCCCACTGTGCACACGCGTGGATGTGTGGCGCACCACCTATCACCATGTCCTCGAGGGCGGCGCGAGCGCTGTGGTGGAGTGGTTCAAGGGCTCGGGCCTGCGGCCGTATCTGGCGCGGCTGGACGAGGCCGAGCGCGAAAGCTTCCTGCAACTCTACCTGCAGGCCATGGAGCAGGATTACCCGAAAGCCACCGATGGCAAGGTGCTGCTGCCGTTCCCCCGGTTGTTCGTGATCGCTACCCGCTAGCACGCCTCCCGCGCCAGAGCACATAGCCGTAGATGCCGAGGTTGACCAGCAACACGATCAACCCGAGCAGCACCTGGACCTGTGGCGTCAGCCCGGCCGGGTAGATCAGCGGCCAGACATAGTGCTCGACGAACCCTCCCTGGTAGCCGGCCTGGCCGGCTGCCAGGCGCATGCGGTTTTCCCAGTCAGTCAGAGGGCACTGCAGGTGCAGGCATTCCACCGCCAGGCCCCAGGCCAGGGCCGGCAGATGCAGGAGCAGGGCGCGGCGCCAGCGCAGCACCAGCAGGCCGCCGAACAGCACCAGCAGGATGAAGGCCAGGTGCAGCAGAACCAGAGTGTCGGCGCTGAGGCGGTAGAGCATGGGCGGGGTCCGCTGTGGGGCGAGTCATCAGCATAGGGCAGATCACGGGGGGCCGGCATGGTCGCGGGGTGGCACCGCTGAACTCACAACGCTTCTTGCACCATCTGCAGAAACGTCGCCACCACGCGCCGCGTGCGTTGTTCGCTCAGGCACACCAGCGTCTCGGTCAAGTGGCGTTGGCAATCGACGATGGGGAGTGCGCACACCCGTGAGTCGGCGCCGAACTCCGCCGCCGACACCACGCCCACGCCGATCCCCACCACCACCGCTTCACGCGCCGCTTCGCGTCCCTCGACCTGGATGGCCGGGCGGATGCGCAGGCCCGCGCGCTGCATTTCTTCTTCCAGGGTCTGGCGTGTCACCGAGCCGGGCTCACGCAAGACCAGCGGCGTGTCGTCCAGGTCGGCCAGGCTGATCGAGGCGCGGCTGGCCCAGGGGTGGTCCTGGGAGACGAAGGCCACCATCGGGTCACGCCGCATCGGCACGCAGAACAGCCGCTCGTCATCGACGTCGCGCCCGAGCAGAGCCAGGTCAGCCTGGTAGCTGAACAGGCGCGCCAGCGACTCATCGGTGTTGCCCGTCTCGATCTTGACCTGAATCCCCGGATAGCGCTGACAGAAGCGCGCAACCTGCGGCAGTACGTGCACGGGGGCATCCACTGCCAGCACCAGGCTGCCGGTGTGCAGGGCACGCGAATCCTGCAGCAGCTCCAGTGCTTCGGCCTCACAGGCGAACAGGCGTTGGCTGATGCCCAGCAGGCGCTCGCCCAGGTCGGTGAGCTGCACCGAACGCTTGTTGCGCTGGAACAGCAGCACGCCGAAGCGTTCCTCCAGCTTGCGCACCTGGTCGGACACCGCTGGCTGGGTGAGGAAGAGTTTCTCGGCGGCCCGGGTGAAGCTGCCGTGTTCGGCCACCGCGTGAAAGGCCTTTAGCTGCGCTTGCGAGACGGACATGGAGCACCTCGGAACAGGTTCTTTTAAAAAGCTGGGCTTATGTGTGAAATACGATAAATCGATTTTATTTATCAGTCACCAGCTGTTTCCATGTCGCTCAACCCGGGGCAGCTTCACAAGCCCTTGCACCGGGCCATGGTCCAGCCAGATGACGTCCCTCCGTCATGCAGTGCGCAACACAACAACAAGACAGGCGTTTCTTCACATTCTGCCGGCACACTCAGCAAGAGGTCAGAGTCAAATGAGCCAGTCTTTCGGTGCCATCAAGCGGTGGCGCATGCAGATCTTCGCCATCACCTGGCTGGCCTACGCCGCCTTCTACTTCACCCGCAAAGCCTTCTCGGTCGCCAAGCTTGGCATTGCTGAAGATCCAGGTTTCATGCTCGACAAAGCCGCCATGGCCAACCTCGATGCGATCTACCTGGCGGCCTACGCCGTAGGCCAGTTCACCTGGGGCATGCTCGCCGACCGCTTCGGCCCGCGCGTGGTGGTACTCGGCGGGCTGCTGATCTCGGCCGCAGCAGCGGTGGTGATGGGCAGTTACGCGACCTTCCCGATCTTTGCCACCTGCATGCTGATCCAGGGCCTGGCGCAGTCGACCGGCTGGGCAGGGCTGTGCAAGAACATCGGCAGTTTCTTCCCCGCCTCCCAGCGTGGCCGGGTACTGGGCCTGTGGAGTTCGTGCTACGCCTTTGGCGGCCTGGTGGCCTCGCCCTTTGCCGGGTGGTGGGCGTACACCCTGGTCGGCAGTTGGCACGCAGCGTTTTTCTCCAGTGCCGTGGTGGTGGCGGTGGTGGCGCTGCTGTTCTTCCTCTTTCAGCGCAACAAGCCCGAAGACGTCGGCCTGCCAGCGGTAGAGCCGGAGCCACAGAGCATGGCGCCAGGCGCGAACCTGTGCAGCGTCTGGGCGCCGCTGCGCGAAATCCTGCGCAACCGCACGGTCCTAACGCTCGGGCTGGCCTACTTCATGCTCAAGCCGGCGCGTTACGCGATCCTGCTCTGGGGGCCGGTGATCGTTTTCGAGCAGATGCCTTCGGTGGGCAAGGTTGGCGCAGCGATCATTCCCACGGCCTTCGAGCTGGCCGGGTTGCTTGGGCCGATCCTGATCGGCCTGGCCTCGGACAAGCTGTTCGGTGCACGGCGCATGCCTGCCTGCGTGATCAGTCTGCTGCTGCTGACCGTCACTCTGGCCGGCTTCATGGCGGCCATGCACAGCGGCAGCGTGCTGCTGGTGGTGGCGCTGCTGTTCGTCATGGGCCTGACCCTGTACGGCCCGGACTCGATGATCAGCGGCGCGGCCGCCATCGACTTCGGCACCGCCAAGGCCGGCGCTACCGCAGCCGGGTTCGTCAATGGCTGCGGTTCGGTAGGCGCGGTGCTGGGTGGGCTGCTGCCGGGCTACTTCGACAGCGTCACCGTGTTCATCGTGTTCGCCGGCACTGCGCTGTTCTCCGCCCTGGTGCTGCTGCCGCACTGGAACAGCCGCCCGGTCAGTGCAGACGCGGTACATGACGTGGCACCCAATACCGGCATGGCGATCAAGCCGGTACGTACCTGAAGGAAAGTGAAACGATGAGACCGTTCTGGCTGCAACAGGCCCTGGACCCGCAAAACGAAGCCGTGTGCCCGCCGCTGCAAGGCGATGTGCGCTGTGATGTCTGTATCGTCGGCGGCGGCTACACCGGCTTGTGGACCGCACTGCTGCTCAAGGAGGCGGTGCCGGCGCTGGATGTGCTGTTGATCGAGGCGGATATCTGCGGCGCCGGTGCCAGCGGGCGCAATGGGGGCTGCGCGCTGTCGTGGTCGGCCAAGTACTTCACCTTGGAGCGCTTGTTCGGTGTGGCCGAGGCGGTGCGCCTGGTCCGCGAGTCGGAGCGCAGTATCGCGGCCATCGGCGCGTTCTGCGCCGAACAGCATATCGACTGCGACTACCGCATGGACGGCACCTTGTACACCGCCACCAATGCCGCGCAGGTCGGCAGTACCGATGCGGTGATCGCGGCGCTGCAGCGCCAGGGCATCAACTCGTTCCAGCGTCTGGCGCTGGATGAAGTGCAGCGCCGGGCCGGCTCTGACCGCCACCGGGAAGGCTGGTTCTCGCCAGCGGCCGCCACGGTGCAGCCGGGCAAGCTGGTGCGTGGCCTGCGTCGGGTGGCCTTGCAGCGCGGCGTGCGCATCCACGAAGGCACGGCGATGACCAGTCTTGAGCACGGCACCCCGGTGCAGGTGCGCACCGCCCACGGCACCGTGCGTGCCGACCGGGTGGTGCTGGGCCTCAATGCCTGGATGGCGCGGCAGTTTGCGCAGTTCGAGCGCAGCGTGGCGATCGTCTCCAGCGACATGGTGATCACCGAGCCGTGCCCCGAGTTGTTGCGCCAGACGGGCCTGGAGACCGGGATCAGCGTGCTTGATTCGCGCATCTTCGTGCACTACTACCACAACACCCCCGACGGGCGCCTGATGCTCGGCAAGGGCGGCAACACCTTTGCCTATGGCGGGCGCATGCTGCCGGTCTTCGATCAGCCGTCGCCTTACCGAGCGCTGCTGCAACGAACCTTGGGCGAGTTCTTCCCGGCGTTGGCCGAGGTGCCGCTGGCTGCGAGCTGGAACGGGCCATCGGATCGCTCGGTGACCGGCTTGCCGTTCTTCGGCCGCCTGGACGGGCAGGGCAACGTGTTCTATGGCTTCGGTTATTCCGGCAGCGGCGTAGGGCCTTGTCACATGGGTGGGCAGATCCTTTCGTCGCTGGCCCTGGGAATGGACAACGCCTGGACGCGCTCGCCCCTGGTCAAGGGGCCGCTGGGGCAGTTTCCGCCGGAGCCGATCCGCTACCTGGGGTCGCTGATGGTGCGCGATGCCGTGCGGCGCAAGGAACGCGCCGAAGACCGAGGGCAGCGCCCGCGGCGGCTGGATGTGCGGCTGGCGAAGTTCGCGGCGGCGGCGGGGAAGGCGGACAAGGGTTGAGTCGGTGTGGGCTTTTTCGCGGGCAAGTCGGGTCGCCGCACCGCCGCTCCCACAGGTAGCCACCGCTTGCAGGAGCGGCGGTTCGCCGCTGCGGGTTGCCGGCGAATGGCTGCCACGCGATTTCTTGTCGATCCCACCCGCCAGGGCGTATAAACTCTCCCCACTTTTGGCCGGTCGCTTCCTGAACCGGCCGCTGAGACAAAGAGAGTCGAAATGGGCGCACAGTGGAAAGCCAAGCATAGAGAAACCGCCGCCAACGCCAAGGGCAAGATCATGGGCAAGTTGGCCAAGGAGATTCAGATCGCTGCCAAGTCTGGCGCCGACCCGGACATGAACCCGCGCCTGCGCTTGGCCATCGTCCAGGCCAAGAAAGCGTCGATGACCCGCGAAACCCTCGAGCGTGCGATCAAGAAAGGCGCTGGCCTGGATGGCGAGGCTGTGCAGTACCATGCCGTCAGCTACGAGGGCTTTGCGCCTCACCAGGTGCCGCTGATCGTCGAATGCCTGACCGACAACGTGAACCGTACCGTCGCCCAGATCCGGGTGTTGTTCCGCAAGGGCCAGCTTGGCGCAAGCGGCTCGGTGGCCTGGGACTTCAACCATGTCGGCCTGATCGAGGCCACCCCGGAAGGTGATGCCGACCCGGAAATGGCCGCCATCGAAGCCGGCGCCCAGGATTTCGAAGACGGCGAGGAAGAGGGCTCGACCCTGTTCATCACCGACACCACCGACCTGGACGCGGTGCAGAAGGCCCTGCCCGAGCATGGTTTCACCGTCACCTCGGCGAAAATCGGCTACACCCCGAAAAACCCAGTGAGCGCCGCCAGCCTGAGTGCTGAAGCCCTGGCCGAGGTCGAAGCCTTTCTCGAGGCGATCGACGAGAACGAAGACGTGCAGAACGTCTATGTCGGTCTGACGGACTGACTTCCTGCCGGGCTGCCTCGCGGCCCGATGGGCCCCTTCATGGGGCCCTCCACTTCACCCGCGCAGGTCACCCCATGACCCCCACTTTCGCCTCACTGAGCCTGGCCCACCTGCGCACCCTCGATTGCCTCTTGCAATTGAAGAATCTCAGCCACGCCGCCGAGCGCCTGGGTTGCAGCCAGTCGGCCTTGAGCCGTCAGCTTGCCCATCTGCGCGATGCCTTCGGCGACCCGCTGCTGGTCCGCCAGGGCCGCGGCTATGTGCTCAGCGAACATGCCGAAACCTTGGTCGAACCCTTGCGCCAGGTGCTCGATGAGCTCAGCGCCCTGCGCCAGCCTGCCGCCTTCGACCCGGCACGTTGCGAGCGGCGTTTCTGCATCGCCGCCTCCGACTATGTGGCCGAGCACATCCTTCCGGACCTGGTGACGGCACTGGAGCATGAGGCGCCTGGAGTGTCCCTCGAGTACCGCACCTGGCAGGCTGGCCAATACGCGTCGCTGGCCAGTGGTGAGGTCGATCTGGCTACCACGCTGTTCGATGAGTCCCCGCCGAACCTGCATGGCCGGCTGCTCGGTGAAGACCGGGCCGTGTGCCTGATGGCGGGCGAGCATCCGCTGACTGCCTGTGCCACGATCAGCCAGGACGACTACCTTGCCTATCGCCATGTGCGGGTTTCCGGCGGCGGCGACAAGGACAGCTTCATCGACCGTCACCTGCGTGCCCAGGGGCTGCAGCGGCGCATGCAGCTCCAGGTGCCGTTCTTCAGTGCCATGGTGCGGGTGATCGGCAATGGCCAGGCGTTGGCCACGGTGCCGGAGCATATCGCCCGCCAGCTTTGCCGTTTGCATGGCCTGGCCTGGCGGCCGCTGGGTTTCATCGAGCACAGTCAGCGCTACTGGGTGGTCTGGCATCAGCGCTTGCAGGCCTCGGCCGAGCACCGCTGGTTGCGTAACCGGGTATTCGAGCTGTGGCGCCAGTCGTCGTTCGGCGTGCAGGGCGCAGATGCGCGGTTGCGATAGCAGCTATGCGCGAAACGGGGTTATTGCGCGGGGACGGGTTGCCTAGACTGGGCTGATTGCGGGGTGTCGGTGCTGACACCTCATCCCTTCGCCCAGGAGCCCGCCCAGTGACCCCCGAACAATTCCGCCAGTACGGCCACCAGCTCATCGACCTGATCGCCGACTACCGCCAGACCGTCGGCGAGCGCCCGGTGATGGCCCAGGTCGAGCCCGGCTACCTCAAGGCCGCGCTGCCCGAGGCTGCGCCGCAGCAGGGCGAGCCGTTCGCCGCCATCCTCGATGATGTCTCCAGGCTGGTGATGCCCGGCCTGTCGCACTGGCAGCATCCGGACTTCTACGGCTACTTCCCCTCCAACGGCACGCTGTCGTCGGTGCTCGGCGACTTCCTCAGCACAGGGCTTGGCGTGCTCGGCCTGTCCTGGCAGTCCAGCCCGGCCCTGAGCGAGCTGGAGGAAACCACCCTCGACTGGCTGCGCCAACTGCTGGGGCTGTCGGCGCAGTGGAGCGGGGTGATCCAGGACACGGCCTCCACCAGCACCCTGGTCGCGCTGATCAGCGCACGTGAGCGCAGCACCGACTATGCCCTGGCTCGCGGCGGCCTGCAGGCCCAGGACAAGCCGCTGATCGTCTACGTCAGTGCCCATGCCCACAGCTCGGTGGACAAAGCTGCGCTGCTGGCCGGGTTTGGTCGCGACAACATTCGCCAGATCCCCACCGACGAGCGCTTCGCCATGATTCCCGAAGCGCTGCAGGCGGCCATCGAGCAGGACCTGGCGGCAGGCAACCAGCCCTGTGCGGTGGTCGCTACTACCGGCACCACCGCTACCACGGCGCTGGACCCGTTGCGCCCGGTCGGTGAGATCGCCCAGGCGGCGGGGTTGTGGCTGCATGTCGATTCGGCGATGGCAGGCTCGGCGATGATCCTCCCGGAATGTCGCTGGATGTGGGACGGTATCGAGCTGGCTGACTCGGTGGTAGTCAATGCGCACAAGTGGCTGGGCGTGGCCTTCGACTGTTCGATCTATTACGTGCGCGACCCGCAGCACCTGATCCGGGTGATGAGTACCAACCCCAGCTACCTGCAGTCGTCGGTGGATGGCGAGGTGAAGAACCTGCGCGACTGGGGCATACCGCTGGGGCGGCGGTTCCGTGCGCTGAAACTGTGGTTCATGCTGCGCAGCGAAGGGGTCGAGGCCTTGCAGCAGCGCCTGCGCCGAGACCTGGAAAATGCCCGCTGGCTGGCCGAGCAGGTCGAGGCTGCGCCGGGCTGGAAACTGCTGGCGCCGGTGCAGTTGCAGACCCTGTGCATTCGGCATGAACCCGAGGGGCTGGAGGGTGAGGCGCTGGATGATCACACCCGTGGCTGGGCAGATCTGCTCAATGCTTCCGGCGACGCCTACGTGACCCCGGCAACCCTGCAAGGCCGCTGGATGGTTCGGGTGTCGGTCGGCGCGCTGCCGACCGAACGGGCGGATGTGGAGCGGCTGTGGGGGAATCTGCAGGCGGTGGTCAAGGCTTGAGATTGTCGGGGCCGCTGCGCGGCCCCGACTGCCTTACTGGCTCACCACCTCGAAGCTGCTTTTGCGGCTGGCTTCATAGGCGTCCTTTTCCAGCGGTTTGGCCTGCGGGTTACCCAGGTCTTCCATGGCCAGCCGGTAGGTTTCAGGCGCCACATAGGCTGCCAGTGCGCACACGCAGGTGATGGCGAAGGCCAGGGCACCGACCACCAACCAGATATGCTCTGAGCCAGGTGGGGCGACGGCCGCGAACAGCGCCGGCAGCATCGCAGTGAGCATGGTGCCGATGTTCTGTGCGATGGCCATGGCCGACACCCGGTAGCGGGTCTGGAACAGCTCCGGGTAGAAGCTTGGGAACACGGCGTTGTAGCCCTGGTAGACCATGCCCCACATCAGGATCGAGCCGACGAAGGCAAGTGGCACGTTCTGGATGCTGATCGCATACAGGTAGACGAACGCCAGCAGACCCGATCCCAGACACCCGGCAATCATGGTCGGACGTCGGCCGATGCGGTCCGACAGGTTGCCCACGAACGGAATCACCAGCACCGCGACGACATTGCCCACCACCGGGATCCACAGGTACACGCTCTTGTCGAAGCCGATGCCGTAGGCCGGCTGTACCGCATAGGCCGCGCCGAAGATGGTGGCGACCACCGGGATCACGTTCATCAGTGCCATGAACATCACCAGCACCATGTGTTTCCAGCTGTGGCGGAACGCTTCGCCGATCGGCGACTTGGCCACCTTGTCCTGTTTTTCTTCCTGAACGAATGCCGGGGTTTCATGCACCTCCTTGCGGATGATGAAGCCTGCGATCAGCACCACCGCGCTCATCAGGAACGGAATACGCCAGCCCCATTCGTTGAACGCTTCGCTGGGCATGAAGTAGGCCAGTGGCAGGAACACCGCGGCGGCCATCACCTGGCCGGCCTGCACGCCTTGCAGTGTGTAGCTGGCGTAGTAGCCGCGACGCCCGAAGGGCGCGTGCTCCATGATCATGGAACTGGCGCCGGAGATCTCTCCGGCCACGGCGAAGCCTTGGACCAGGCGCAGGACCACCAGCAAGGCAGGGGCGAGGAGGCCGATGTCGTGGTAGGTGGGCAGCAGGCCTACCGCCATGGTCGAGATGCCCATCAGGAACATGCACAGCAGCAGCACGTTCTTGCGTCCTCGCGTGTCGCCCCAATGGCCGAGCACGAAGGCGCCGACCGGACGGGCCAGGTAGCCGACGCCATAGGTGGCCAGGGAGGCGATGATGGCCATCTTCGGGTCGCTGGACGGGAAGAAGATCTGCGGGAAGATCAGCGCTGCCGCCTGGGCATAGATGAAGAAGTCGTAGTACTCGAGGGCCGAGCCGATCCACCCGCTGGCGGTGGCTTTCTTGGCCTGTGAAGAGTGGGCCATGGTGTCTCCGTTGTTCTTGTTGGTTGTCGGATGGCGGTCGCACTCGGGCAGGCATGAGCCCGGATGGCGGCGACTGAATCCATGGTCGTCCAGGGTTCTGCGCTGAATCAATTCGTCTTGCTGGCTTCTGTTCGGTTATCGAACACAAACTAACCATTTCGTACAAAGTGCATTGCCGCCACGACTTTACCTGCGAATAATCGATCCTGCCATCGTCGAGAACAAGCAGGTTCACAGGTCAGACGAACCTGCCCCTGTACAAACAACAAGGAACTCCACATGCAGCGTTCGATCGCCACCGTCTCACTCAGCGGTACCCTGCCCGAAAAGCTCGAGGCCATCGCCGCCGCAGGCTTTGATGGCGTCGAGATCTTCGAGAACGACCTGCTCCATTACGCCGGCGCCCCGCGTGAGATTCGTCAGCGGTGTGCGGACCTGGGGCTGGCCATCACGTTGTTCCAGCCGTTTCGCGACTTCGAGGGCTGCCGCCGTGATCGTCTGCACAAGAACCTCGATCGCGCGGCGCGCAAGTTCGACCTGATGCAAGAGCTGGGCACCGACCTGGTGCTGGTGTGCAGCAATGTGCAGCCCGATGCGCTGGGCGATGAGCAACTGCTGGTCGATGACCTGCGCCTGTTGGCCAAGCATGCCGGTGACCGAGGCCTGCGCATCGGTTACGAAGCGTTGGCCTGGGGGCGTCACGTTAACACTTGGCAGCAGGTGTGGCACCTGGTGCGTGAGGCTGATCATCCGGCGCTGGGGGTGATTCTCGACAGCTTCCACACGCTTTCGCTCAAAGGGGATCCCCGTGGGATCCGCGATATTCCCGGCGAGAAGATTTTCTTCGTGCAGATGGCCGATGCGCCGATCCTGGCCATGGATGTGCTGGAGTGGAGCCGGCATTTTCGCTGCTTCCCCGGCCAGGGTGAGATGGACCTCGCAGGTTTCCTGGCGCCGATCATCGCCAGTGGGTATCGCGGCCCACTGTCGCTGGAAGTCTTCAACGATGGTTTTCGCGCCGCGCCTTCGCGTCAGAACGCCGCCGATGGCCTGCGCTCGTTGCTGTACCTGGAGGAAAAGGCCCGTCTGCGCCTGGCCGAGCAGTCGGTCGCGGTGGAACCCGGCGTGCTGTTCACACCGCCTGCGGCGAGCCGCTATGACGGGGTGGAGTTCGTCGAGTTCGCCGTGGATGACGCGGTCGGTGCGCGGCTGGGTGGGTGGTTGAAGCGCCTGGGGTTCGCCGAGGCTGGGCGGCACCGCAGCAAGGCAGTCAGGCTGCTGCGCCAGGGAGAGATCAATATCGTGCTCAACGCCGAACCCTATTCCTTTGCCCACAACTTCTTCGAGGCCCATGGTCCATCGCTGTGCGCTGCAGCCTTGCGTGTGGATGACGCCCAGGCCGCGCTGCAACGAGCCGTGGCCTATCGCGGTCAGCCATTCCGTGGTCTGGTCGGCCCCAACGAGCGGGAAGTCCCGGCGGTGCGCGCGCCGGATGGCAGCCTGATCTACCTGGTGGAGCGGGCCGGGGCAGGGCAGAGCATCTACGACAGCGACTTCTGCCTTGATCCGTCGGCTTCTACCGATGGCGGGCTGCAGCGCATCGACCACATGGCCTTGGCCTTGCCGGCCGAGGGGCTGGACAGTTGGGTGCTGTTCTACAAGAGCCTGTTCGACTTCACCGCCGACGACGAAGTGGTGCTGCCAGACCCTTATGGCCTGGTCAAGAGCCGCGCCCTGCGCAGCCCGTGCGCAACGTTGCGCCTGCCGCTGAACATCTCCGAGAACCGCAACACCGCCATCGCCCACGCCCTGTCGAGCTACCGTGGTTCAGGCGTGCACCATATCGCCTTCGACTGTGCCGACATCTTTGCCGAGGTCACGCGGGCCAAGGAGGCTGGCGTGCCGTTGCTGGAGATCCCGTTGAACTACTACGACGATCTGGCGGCACGCTTCGAGTTCGACGATGAGTTCCTCAGCGAGCTTGCGTACTACAACGTGCTGTACGACCGCGATGCGCAGGGCGGCGAGTTGTTTCATGTGTACACCGAGCCGTTCGAGGGGCGTTTCTTCTTCGAGATCCTCCAGCGCAAGGGGGACTACGCGGGGTATGGCGCGGCGAACGTGGCCGTGCGCCTGGCGGCGATGGCCAAGCTGCGCGCGAGCCCGGGCAGCTAGCACGTTCCACATCCACCCTTGCGCTTCCCTGCACCGCCCGGCTCACGGATAATCCCCGCACATTACAAACAACAGCCTGTGAGTCGGTATGAGTGATCCGCAAGTCAGCCTCGGTCAGTCCGAGGCCGGGGCGCGCAAGTCGCGCAAGAACAACCCGGAGAAAACCCGCGAGGACATCCTCCAGGCTGCGATCCACGAATTCGTCCAGCAAGGCCTGGCTGGCGCGCGGGTCGATGCGATCGCCGAACGCACCGCCACCTCCAAGCGCATGATCTACTACTACTTCGGCAGCAAGGAACAGCTGTACCTGGAATGCCTGGTCAAGCTCTATGGCGACATCCGCAAGACCGAGCACAGCCTGGACCTGGAGTCGTTGCCGGTCGAGCAGGCGATCCGCCGGCTGGTGGAGTTCACTTTCGATCACCACGACCACAATGTCGACTTCGTACGCATCGTCTGTACCGAAAACATCCATTACGGTGAGTTCGTCAAGCAGGCGCCGGTGATCCGCGAAATGAGCAGCCTGGTGCTCGAGTCACTGGCGCGCACCCTGCAGCGCGGGGTCGAGGAAGGCATGTTCCGTGCGGGCATCGAGGTCATCGACCTGCATATGCTGATGAGTTCGTTCTGCTTCTATCGGGTCTCGAACCGGCACACCTTCGGCGAAATCTTCCAGATCGACCTGGCGGACGAGGCGATCAAGCTGCGGCACAAGCAGATGATCTGCGAGGCCGTGCTCAGCTACATCCGCGCCTGATCGCCAGGCGCCGCATCACTCGCCGAGCCGCTGCTCGCGTGAGGGCGGGTAGCCGAAATACGCTGCGTAGCACTTGCTGAAGTGCGACACCGAAACGAACCCGCAAGCCACCGCCACTTCCATTACCGACAGGTCCGAGTACTGCAGCAGCCGCCGGCTCTTGGTGATGCGCAGCTCCATGTAGTAGCGCCGCGGCGAGGTGCCGAGCTGGGCCTGGAACAAGCGGTCGATCTGCCGACGCGAGCGGCCGCTGTAGGCGGCCAGCTGATCGAGGCTGAGGGTCTCCTCCAGGTTGTTTTCCATCAGCTCGACAATGGTGCGCAGTTGCAGGCTCATGGACTTCTTCGCCCCGGGCCCGACCTGGCGATAACGGGCACCTGAGAACGACAGGATCTCTTCGACACCTTCGGCCAAGGCATCGCCATACAGCCGGCGTACCAGGCCCAGCATCAGTTCCATGGCGCCATTGGGGCTGGCGGCGGTCAGGCGATCTCGATCGAGGGTGAAGCTGGCCGGCGTGATGCGCGTCTGCGGGCTGCGTTCGGCGAGGCTGGCGCGCTGTTCGGGGTGGATGCTGCAACCGTAGTCGCCGAGCACCCCGGCGCGGCCGAGGAACCATGCACCGCTCCACAAGCCCCCCAGGGCCATGCCGTGGGCCGCGCAGTCGCCCAGCAGGCGGTCGAGTTCGGGATATTTGAGCGGGGTGCGCAGGCCGGCGCAGATGACCAGGAGGTCGGGCTCCTTGAGCTTGCGCGGGTCCAGCTCGCTGGCCACCAGTTCCAGGCCCAGGTCACTGAGCACCCGGTCACCTTCGAGTGACAGCGGAGTGAAGCGGAAACTCTCGGCTCGCAGCAGGTTGGCGGTGACCAGCACGTCCATCGCCACGGTGAAACTGGCCATGGAAAAATGCTCGAGCAGAACGAAGTCGACGCGGTACGGCACCTGTTCGTCGCTGGCGCCGGATTTGAGCCGCAACATGTTACTGGTGCTAGTCTTCTTGCTGAACTGGCGAGGCGTGGGCACAGCGGACTCCGTTTCCTTCGAGGGCGCAGGAAGTGTGCTGGGAGTTGCGGGGAAAGACAATCACTGGCCGGATAATGCCGCGAGCCCTGGCACTGGCGGTAGGCGGATTGGAATGAACCCTTGGCGCCTGGCGTGAACAAATGCAGTACATGCTCACAGGAGAACGCTCATGGAAATCGGAACGGTCTGGATCCTCGTCGCAGTGCTGGTGATTCTTCTGCAGATCTGGGCGATATGGCACATCATCGGCAGCGAGCGCCGTGCCGAGCGCAAGATGTTGTGGGTCGTGTTCGTGGTTTGGGCGCCGTTCCCCGGCCTGTTGTTCTGGGCTTGGCGCGGGCCGCGGGCAGTGAAGGGCAGGGCCGTGCTGGAAGAGAAATGAGCCTTGCCTGGCGCCTGTCGCAAGGACAGGCGCCACGGACTTGGATCGAGGTGCCGATCCCTGGAAAAACCTGTCTGGGCGGGTAGAATTGGCGCTCCTGCCTTCAGCGAGTCCGCCCCATGTCAGCGCCGACACTCGAGCTGTTCCCAACCGGCGCTGAACACGCCGACGTCATCCGCAATCTGTACCAGTTCTATGCCTACGAGTCCTCCGACTGGGAGCAGGAGGACGTCGAGGCGGACGGGCGTTTCTACCTGCATGAGGCGCATATGGCCCGCTACTGGCAATCGCCCGAGTGGTGCGCCAGCCTGGTGCTGGTCGACGGTTTCATCGCCGGTTTTGTGCTGGTCGAGCGCAGCGAGCTGCCAGGCGTCGAGGCCCTGGAACTGGCCGACCTGTTCATCCTCAAGCGCTACCGTCGCCAGGGCATCGGCCGGGCGGTAGCGTCCCAGGTGCTTTGCAGTGGCGCCCACGACTGGCTGCTGCGCTGCTTTCGGCAGGATGAAGTATCCATGGCTTTTTGCACGCGCATCGTTGCCGAGTTGCCGCGCGCCGTGCAGGTGATCGCGCTGGAAGATGATCCGCAACTGCATTCCTGGCGCGTCATGGCGGTGCGCCACTGAAGTGCCGCACGCGCGAATTTTTGTGAACCACTTCACAAAATCCTGTCGCTCAGCGGCATAATGCCAGTATCTTGAAAAACGGCCCCGCAGGTTCAGGAAGAATGCCATGTCGCTAGTCGCGAGCCCCGACGTCATGTACCGGTTGTTGATCCAGAGTGTGGTGGACTATGCCATCTACCTGCTGACCCCGGAGGGGATTGTCGCCAACTGGAACCCGGGGGCGCAGCGCGCCAAGGGCTATGAGGCCAGCGAGATCGTCGGGCAGCACTACTCGCTGTTCTACAGCGAGGCGGACCGCGCTGCCGGACTGCCGCAAGCCAACCTCGAGCAGGCGCGCCGCAGCGGTCGTTTCGAGGAGCATGGCTGGCGTCTGCGCAAGGATGGCAGCCTGCTGCGCGCCCATGTGGTGATCGAGGCGGTGCATGACGACGACGGGCAACTGGTAGGATTCGCCAAGATCACCCGTGACTGCACTGAGCAGTACCATGCACAGATGGCCCAACGCGAGCAGGAGCGACATTTCCGCCTGCTGGTGCAGGGCGTGCGTGACTATGCCATCTACATGCTCGACAGCGCCGGTCATGTGATCAACTGGAACGCCGGTGCCGAGCGAGCCAAGGGCTACAGGGCCGATGAGATCGTCGGCCAGCATTTCTCGGTGTTCTACACCCACGAAGACCGCGTCCGCGGCCTGCCCGAGCATGGGCTGGAGACGGCACGGCGGGAAGGGCGCTTCCAGGCCGAAGGTGTCCGTCAGCGCAAGGACGGCTCGCATTTCTGGACCAGCGTGGTGATCGAGGCCATCCATGACGAGGACAGCGGCCAACTGATCGGTTTCGCCAAGGTGACCCGTGACATCTCCGAGCGTCGCCGCTACGAGCTGGAGCTTCTGCAGGCCAAGGAACTGGCCGAGCAGTACAGCCAGGAGATGAGCACCCTGTCGCAGTTTCTCGATTCGGTGATCGCCAATATTCCGGCCTGTGTCATCGTCCAGGACCTGGCCAGCCAGCGCATCCTGTTGGCCAACCAGCAGGCTGAGCGTTTGTTTGGTGGCCAGGGGGCGAGCCTGATCGGTACGCTGCCCGCCGAGTGCGTGGTGCCGGCTGCCGCCGAGTTTCTCGAGCAGCAGTTGGCGCGCGGTGCACGCAGTGCCAAGGGCTACGCCGCTGAAACCCGTGTCGAAACCCTCGCAGGTGCCCGCACCTTGCGCAGCCGCGCGCTGCTCAGCCAGAACCGCGACAACCAGGCCGATTACGTACTGTTCATCGCCGAGGACGCCACTGAGGAGCTGGCAGCCCACGCGCAGATCCACCACATGGCCCATCACGATGCACTGACCGGCCTGCCCAATCGCACGCTGTTCCACGAGCGTCTCAAGCAGGCGCTGGCGCGCGGCGAGGACAGTGGCAAGCTGACCGCCACCTTGTGCCTGGACCTGGACAACTTCAAGAACATCAACGACTCCCTCGGCCATGCCTTCGGCGATAAACTGCTGCGTGCCCTGGGCAAGCGCCTGCGTCGAGAGCTGCGCGAGCACGACACCCTGGCCCGGCTAGGCGGCGATGAGTTCGCCGTGGTTCTAGCCGGGCTGGACAACCGCGAGGCGGCCTGCAATACCGCCCGGCGCCTGATCGATGCGATCTGCCCGCCATTCCAGATCGAAGGGCACCAGTTCACTGTCGGCGTAAGCATCGGCATTGCCTTTGCGCCTGAGGACCAGGACAACGCCGAGCTGCTGCTGGGTTACGCCGACATGGCCCTGTACGAAGCCAAGCGCAATGGCCGCAACCGCTACGAATGCTTCCATGTCGAACTTGACGTTGCCGCACGCCAGCGCCGCCTGGTGGAGACCGACCTGCGCACGGCCCTGCACCTGGGGCAACTGCAATTGCACTACCAGCCGGTGGTGGACCAGCAGAGCAACAGCGTCACCGGCTACGAGGCGCTGCTGCGCTGGGAGCACCCCAGCCGCGGCATGATCATGCCCATGGACTTCATCCCCATCGCCGAGGAAACCGGGCTGATCCACGAGATTGGTGCGCGCGTGCTGAACCTCGCCTGCCAGGAGGCGGCAACCTGGGAAGGGCAGGAGGTGGTGTCGGTCAACCTGTCGCCGGTGCAGTTCAAGAATACCGGGCTGGTGCATACCGTTTCCCTGGCACTGTCGGACTCAGGGCTTGACCCGCAGCGCCTGGAGCTGGAGATCACCGAGTCGGTGCTGCTGGGCAACAGCGAGGAGAACGTGCGCATCCTGCGGGAGCTGAAAGACCTGGGCGTGTCGATCTCGCTGGATGATTTCGGCACAGGTTATTCGTCACTGGGTTACCTGCGCTCGTTCCCGTTCGACCGGATCAAGATCGACAAGTCTTTCGTCCACGACATGTGCGACAGCCGCGAGGCGATGTCGATCATCCGCGCGATTACCGAGCTGTCCAACAGCCTGATGATCAAGACCACGGCCGAGGGCGTGGAGTCGGTCGAGCAGATGGAGCGTCTGGCCGCAGAAGGGTGTTCGCACTTCCAGGGCTACTTCTATGGACGACCGGCACCGGCCAGCGAGCGCTTGAAGCAGATTGTCAGGGATTGACGGGCTGGCAAAAACACTTGCCACCCGACGCCCCATCTCTTCTAAACTCGCAGGGTTCGCCTCACCCAGAGATCCGCATGACCACCCGTACCCCGCTGTCCGGCGTCAACCACCCCTTGCGCGGCATCGCCCTGGTGGTGGCCGCGACGTTCCTGTTCGCCAGCCACGACGGGCTGTCGAAGTTCCTCGGTGGGATCTACCCGGTGATCATGGTGGTCTGGGCCCGCTATGTGGTGCATACGCTGCTGATGGCCGGCATCTTCATGCCCCAGGCTGGGCTGAGCGTGCTGCGCACCCGACGCCCGTTGCTGCAGACCTTGCGTGCCTTGAGCCTGCTCAGCACCAGCCTGCTGTTCACGGCGGGGCTTCAGTACTTGCCGCTGGCCGAGGCCACGTCGGTCAACTTTCTCGCCCCGGTGCTGGTCACTGCGCTGTCGGCTCCGCTGCTCAAGGAGCGGGTCACGCCGGGCCAGTGGCTGGCGGTGGTGATGGGCTTCATCGGCGTGCTGGTGGTGGTGCATCCGGGCGGGGCGATGTTCACCCCGGCGATCCTGTTTCCCTTCGGTTCTGCCCTGGGCTTCTGCTTCTATCAGCTGCTGACCCGGATTCTGGCCGCCCACGACAGCCCAACCACCAGCAATTTCTACGCAGGGCTGTGCAACACCCTGATCATGAGTGTGCTGGTGCCGTTCTTCTGGCAGACGCCGCAATGGCAGCACGTGCTGCTGATGCTCGCGCTCGGCGGTTGCGGCATGACTGCTCACCTGCTGCTGACCAAGGCCTTCCGCCACGCAGCGCCGGCGCTGCTGGCGCCGTTCAGTTACTGCCAGATCGTCTTTGCGGGGGTGCTGGGCCTGGTGGTGTTCGGCCAGGTGCCGGACACCACCAGCATCGTGGGCATCGCCATCATCTGCTTGAGCGGCCTTGGCGCCGCCTGGATGCAGCGGCGCAAGTGACCGTCAGCCGTTGACCAGCGCCTTGAGCGAGGCGTCGAAGCTGCGCAGGGCATCGGCCTGCACGTTCTGCTCGACCTGCAACTGGTGGGCAAGATTCGTCATGTCACTGGGCAACGCTTCACGGGCCTGACCTTCGGCGCGGCCGATGTAGGTCAGTTGGTCATCGTAGAAGCGTGCGACCACCTGGGTTTCGATGTCTGGGCTGGTGGCGCTGGCGAGGCGGCTCTGGGCATCGAGCAGCACGATCACGTCGGGGTGGTCGGCGAGCAGGGTATCCAGATCGTCGTAGAAGGTGACCTCGGCGAAGGTCTGCGCCAGCGACTGGGCCAGCCAGCTGTAGGCCTGGCTGCCACCGTTGAGCGTGGCCACTTGCACGGCACGCGAGGCGCCAGGCACTGAAGGCGGGGCTTCGCGATGGCGCTGCAGGTAGTCCAGGGTGGCGCAGGCATTGCGGCCCAACAGCACGGCGACATGCTGGCCCGGTGTCAGCGACACGCTGGACAGCTCGGTGGCCGAATAGAAGTGGCCGTAGGGTTGCGCCACCTGCGAGGTGGCCGAGGCGGCACAGCCACCCAGGGCGGCCAGCAGGGCCAGGATCGCGGCGAGCATGCCGCCTTTGCTGATCGATGCCATGATCGTTGCCTCATCGAAGGTTCAATGAAGCCATCTTCCGCCTCCGGTTCTCGCGGTGGAACTTGAAGATATTCATGGTCGCTATCGACGATGTCGATGGGCGGCGCTGCCAAAGCCCGGCCTGACAGACCCAGCCTATCGCCTTTCAATAGTCGCTCTATTAGACCTCTGCCCATGCTGGGCTAGTCTTTCCCGTGGCCTCCCGATTTGCGCGTGCAGCGCCGCGGCCCCGCGTCGGCAAAAGACCGACCACCACCTGATGAAGAGAAGGCCCGAGCCTTGCGGCTCGGGCTGCAGAACACCTGGCATAGACCGGAAATCTGGACAACCGACCCATAAGGTACCCGCAGATGTCGAACGAATCGAAATGCCCGTTCCATCAAACCGCAGGCGGCGGCACCACCAACCGTGACTGGTGGCCCGACCAGCTCAACCTCAGGATTCTCCACCAGCATGGCAGCCAGTCCGATCCGATGGACCCGGCATTCGACTATGCCAAGGCGTTCAAGAGCCTTGATTTCCAAGCCCTGAAAAAAGACCTCACAGCGCTGATGACCGACTCCCAGGATTGGTGGCCTGCGGACTTCGGCCACTATGGACCGTTGTTCATCCGCATGGCCTGGCACAGCGCAGGCACCTACCGCATCGCCGACGGCCGTGGTGGCGCGGGCTCCGGCCAGCAGCGCTTCGCCCCGCTCAACAGCTGGCCGGACAACGTCAGCCTGGATAAGGCCCGGCGGCTGCTGTGGCCGATCAAGCAGAAATACGGCAACAAGATTTCCTGGGCCGACCTGATCGTGCTCACCGGCAACGTTGCGTTGGAGTCGATGGGCTTCAAGACCTTCGGCTTCTCCGGTGGCCGCGCCGATGTCTGGGAGCCGGACGAAGATGTGTACTGGGGCTCGGAGAAGGTCTGGCTGGGTGGCGACACCCGCTACGGCAAGGCCCAGCCACCTGGCAAGGGTGATCTGGTGGCCGAGCCTGGCAAGCATGCGCAGGAGCAAAGCCGCACCGAGCCTGCGGGACGCAATCTGGAGAACCCGCTGGCTGCCGTGCAGATGGGCCTGATCTACGTGAACCCCGAAGGCCCGGAGGGCAATCCTGACCCGGTCGCTTCGGGCAAGGATATTCGCGAGACCTTCGGCCGCATGGCGATGAATGATGAAGAGACCGTGGCCCTGATTGCCGGCGGCCACGCCTTCGGTAAGACCCACGGTGCAGGCCCTGCGGACAACGTCGGCCCCGAACCTGAAGCCGCCGGGCTCGAGCTGCAAGGGCTGGGCTGGGCCAACAAGCTCGGCAGCGGCAAGGGTGGCGATACCATCACCAGCGGCCTGGAAGTGACCTGGACCTCGACCCCGACCCGCTGGAGCAACGAATACCTGAACAACCTGTTCAACTTCGAGTGGGAACTGACCAAGAGCCCGGCGGGCGCCCACCAATGGCGTCCCAAGGACGGCGAGGGTGCCAACAGCGTGCCCGATGCCCACGACCCGACCAAGCGCCATTCACCGATGATGCTCACCTCCGACCTGGCCTTGCGCTTCGACCCGATCTACGAGCCGATCGCCCGGCGTTTCAAGGAGCATCCCGAGCAACTGGCCGACGCCTTCGCCCGTGCCTGGTACAAGCTGATCCACCGTGACATGGGGCCGCTGGCCCGTTATCTGGGCCCGGAAAACCCACAGGAAGAACTGCTCTGGCAGGACCCGATCCCCAAGGTCGATCACCCGCTGGTCGGCGAGCAGGACATCGCGGCGCTCAAGGCCAAGGTGCTGGCCTCGGGTCTGAGCGTTGCCGAACTGGTGTCCACCGCCTGGGCGGCAGCCTCGACCTTCCGTGGCTCGGACAAGCGCGGGGGCGCCAACGGCGGGCGTCTGCGCCTGGAGCCTCAGCGTTCCTGGGCCGCCAACCAGCCTCAGCAGTTGGACAAGGTGCTCAAGGCGCTGGAGAACATCCAGGGCGAGTTCAACAGCGGCGGCAAGAAGATTTCGCTGGCCGACCTGATCGTGCTGGCTGGCTCCGCTGCGGTCGAGAAGGCTGCCAAGGACGCTGGGCACACGGTCAGCGTGCCGTTCCGGCCGGGTCGTACCGACGCCTCCCAGGCGCAGACGGATGTCGAGTCGTTCGCCGTGCTGGAGCCGCTGGCCGACGGCCTGCGCAACTTCACCAAGGCCAGGTACAGCGTCAAGGCCGAGAAGCTGCTGCTGGACAAGGCCCAGTTGCTGACCCTCACCGCGCCGGAACTGACCGTGCTGGTCGGCGGCCTGCGGGTGTTGGGCGCCAACCATGGCGGCAGCCAGCATGGGGTGTTCACCGACAAGCCCGGCACCTTGAGCAACGATTTCTTCCGCAACCTGCTGGATATGGGCGTGGAATGGAAGCCGACCTCGGCCGACAACGAGACCTTCGAAGGCCGTGATCGCAAGACCGGGCAGGTGAAATGGACTGGCACCCGGGTCGACCTGGTGTTTGGTTCTCACGCCCAGTTGCGGGCGTTGAGCGAGGTGTACGGCAGCAGCGATGCCGAGGAGAAATTCGTCAAGGACTTCGTGACGGCCTGGGTGAAGGTGATGGAGCTGGACCGGTTCGATTTAGATCGCGGGGTCCAGAGGTGATGTTGCCATAACGCTGGCATTACTCGCACAAAGTGCTTCTGCGCGCCCTCCGGCTCCCACATCAGCGGAGGGCATTCAGCGACCATCAACCTAGCATCCTTACCAATACCGGTTACCGGCCACGATTTCGAGGTTCAGGATGTTCCAATGACTACGAAGCAACCCGACTGGGAGGCGATCAAGCGAGCCTCTCCGGCCGGGCTGAGTGTGGTCAGGCCCGAGAGGCCTAGTTTTTACTGCACGTACTTGACGGTCGCGCTAACCAGCAACTGATCGTTAACTGTAACTTTGCAAAAGCGCTTCGTAACTGTTTTGTTATCATTCGCGAGCGTGGGGGCGCATTGCAAGAGCACCTTTTTGCCCTCCCAGTCCTTAGCTACACCAGAAGTTGTTGCGCTCGCATACTCTTTCATGAATTTGCGATTCCAAGGCCCGAAAAAGACCTCCGGCTCGCCGCCTCCGAAGAAACCAGATTCATCAGTGGCGCAGATCGTACCTTCCACCCGTTTGCCGTCGATGATATTGGCATCGGTATAGCAATCCATCTGACCGTTCCAGGCGTCTAGATCCACTGGGCCCCTGTTAACCCAAGTGGGCGCGGTAACGCATCCCGAGAGAGTTGCCACTGCGAGAGCGCCAAGGCAGAGGCATTTCATGCAAGACATTGAATTGAGCTTCCTTACTTTTTGAAGCCGCCACCAATACTCGTAATACCCCAAAATTTCAAGTTCAGAATGATCCATGGGAAGGCCGTACTCTCCATCGTCACTTTCGACCTGTCCGAGCTTTCCTACTTCGGCATCCTTCTGATACCAGCAACCTGGCGTAGTAGGGCAACTCGTCCCTGAGTGGTTGTTGGCATCCATTGGTCCTTGCGTGCAAAAGGAGCCCAGCGCTCGGCCGGGCTTGGGGTGACCTGTTGTTCAGAGGCTTGGTGCCTGTATCGTCGCACGGAGCTGGGCTAGATCCTTGGACGGTATGACATAGGTTCTAGAGAGCATGTCACCGACCCGCTGGCACCTTGCGGACTGCGTATAGATGAAGATCGTTATGATCCCCAGAGGTACGTCAATGTGTCTCATGAACCCTCGGATCAGAGCTTGAACAAGCGTTGGCGGCCCGCCTGCTCCGTTGATGACGGTCAGTCCAAAGACGTACTTTCCTGGTGTTCTACCTTTGAAAAGCCACTCGCACAGGGGATATAGGAATATATGGACGAAGACCAGTTCAAGCCCTGCGAACAATAGGGTCTCTTGATTAGCAAGCCCGAGGCCGAGCAGGACGATTGCTCCGTAATCGATGATGTACGCCCCTATGCGTTTCATTAGAAGGGACGTTCTTGAGACTTCCATTAGGTGCTCCGTGCTGTGGTGTTTGTCATACGAGAAGGGCTCAGTGCTTGGCCGGGCTTGGTTTATCTAGGAATGGGCATGTGACGCAAGTAATGCAGGACGCCGATTTATGCACTTAGAGATCCTCCTGGTGTTCGTGTGGCTTATTCACGGGCTCCCTTGCCCTGAGGGCTCTACTGTATCTAGCCGGTAAAGCAATCGCCATCACCCGACTCAGGCGACAGCCTTCTGCACCTCGGCCACCTTGGGTTTGGCCGGCTTGAGCCGCGATACCCCCAGCAACACCAGCACCAGCCCGGCAATCTGATACCCCGAGATCGCCTCGCTGAGGATGGCCCAGGACGCCAGCATGGTCAGCACCGGCCCCAGGTTGCCGACCGCCGCAGTGTGCGTCGGCCCCAGGCGCTGGATCGCCAGGGCTACCCAGTAGATCGGCAATACCGTGGAAAACAGCGCCATCATCGCTGCATAGGCCCACACCGCAGCGGGCAATTGCGCCAACTGGGTGACATCCGCCACCAGCAAGTAATGCGCCAGCACCATCAGCGACGATGCCGAACCACACAGCCCGGCCATGCGCATCGAGCCCATGCGCTTGAGCATCATCCCGGTACCGGAGTAATACAGCGCGTAGGTCACTGCGCTGGCGAACACCCACAGCGACCCCACCAGCACTGCGTGCCCGCCGCCGGCGGCGCCCAGGTCGTGCACGAAGGCGATGCCCAGCCCCAGGTAGCACAAGCCCATCGCCAGCAGGGTGCGCGGGGTAGGGCGCTCACGCATCGCGATGGCCTGGAATACCAGCACCAGGGTCGGGTAGGTGAACAGGATCAGGCGCTCCAGCCCCGCGCTGATGAACTGCAAACCATAGAAATCGAACAGGCTCGACAGGTAGTAGCCCAACAGGCCGAGCACTGCCACGCGAAACCCGTCGCCCAGGGTCAGCGGGATGCTCGCCGGGCGACGGCTGGCCCACACCAGCCAGGCGAACAGCGGCAGCGACAGGCCCATGCGCAGCGCCAGCAAGGTCACTGCATCCACAGGCCCCGCAGCGTAGGCAAGCTTGACGAAGATCGCTTTGAAGCTGAAACCCAGGGCGGCCAGGACTGCATAGAGGCTGCCATTTTGCAGGTGTCGTTCAAGAGAGGTACGCAGGCTGTTCATGCTGAATCCGCAACAAAATAAGTCAGAGGCTTATTCTGGATAGAAGGCCCGAAAGCTAGAATCGCTTTTTCTGGAACATGGCGTTCGCTTTTGGAGAAACCCCATGCACTTCGATCTTCAAGACCTGCGCTTGTTGGCTGCCATCGCTGCGACCGGTAGCCTGAGCAAGGCCGCAGCCGGTTTTCCGGTGGCGGTGTCGGCGGCAAGCACGCGCTTGCGCCTGTTCGAGGAGCGTAGCGGTCTGACCCTGTTCACCCGCAAGGCCGACGGTATGCAGTTGACCCCTGCCGGGCGGCTGGTGCTGGAGTCGGCCCGTGGGGTGCTGGGCGAGGCGCAGAAACTGCAGGACACGCTCAAGGAGCTGGCGGGCCAGCGGCGCATCAACTTGCGCCTGGCGGCTTCGACGGTCACCAACAGCACCTTGCTGCCAGCGGTACTGGGGCCGTTCCTGGCCGACTACCCCGAGATCGACCTGCTGCTGGTCGAGCACAAGAGTGTCGATGTACTGCGCGTGGTGCTGGCCGGGGAGTGCGAGATCGGCGTGTTCGACGGCAACCTGGTCAACGATGGCCTGGTATCGCTGCCGTTTCGCACCGAGCGCCTGGTGCTGCTGGTGCCCGCCGATCACGAGCTGGCCGGGCGTGAGCAATTGCGGCTGATCGATGCGCTGGATCATGCCTTCGTCTGCCTGCCGGCAGAGCGCGCCATGCAGCGATTCGTCGAGGAGTTGGCGATGAACCTGGCCATGCCGCTGAAGATCCGCGTGCGTGCGCCCAGTTTCGAGGCCATTGCCCAGTTGGTCGCCCAGCGTGCCGGGCTGGCGATTGTCCCCGAGATCGCTGCCGTGCGTGCCGAGCAGGAGCTCGCAGTGCGCCGGGTGGCACTGGAGGAGCGTTGGGCCACCCTTGAGCTGCGCATCTGTTTTCGCAGCTGGGAAGGTCTCAGCTCCCATGCCAGGCAACTGGTCACCTTCCTTTCCGGGCAGTAATCCGATGAGGTGGCACTCTGCAATCCTGCCGGGAGCGCTTACAATCACCGCTTTTGCACTCCAAGACAGGCACGCCGGTCAATGACGCTCGACCCCCCAACCCTCCTGGCCCTGACCGTTGCCCTCGCGGCAGCGGCGGCGCTTTACCTGACGATCGAATGGCGCAGTGTGCGCGAGTCGTCGTTGCTCTACTGGAGTGCCGGTTTCGCCACCATCACCGTTGGCTCCACCCTCGCGCTGCTGCGCATGAACGGTTTCCTGCTGATTGGTATCTGGTTCGCCAACGGTCTGCTGGTGTTCGCGCATTTCTGCTTCCTGCTGGGCGTTGCCCGTTTCACTGAAGTGCGATTGTCACGGGGCTGGCTGCTGGTCGTGCTGCTGTGGGTGAGCCTGCTGCTGCTGCCGGAAGGGCCGTCGTGGTCCAAGATCATGCTGGTGGTCAATTCGCTGCTGGTGGCCCTGGTGTCGCTGCGGGCCAGTTTTCTGCTGCGTCCGCACGGTGTGTCGCTGAGTGTGGGGGCGGTGCAACTGCGCTACGTGATGCTGATCCACGGGCTGTTCTACGTGATCAAGGCCCTGACCGTGGTGATTCCGGGAGCCTTGCTCGATCTTGCGGCCTTTCGCGGGGAAATCATCCAGATCTCGCTGATCGAAGGGGCGATGGCGATCATGCTGATCGCCCTGTCGATGACTGGCACCGAGCGTTACCGTCGCGAGGAACGCATCGCGCTTCTGGCCGCGCGTGATCCGCTCACGGCGTTGTTCAACCGCCGCGCCCTGGAAGTGCGCGCACCGGTGCTGCTGCGGGCGACCAGCCACGAGCGCCCTGGCGCCGTGCTGTTGATCGATATCGACAACTTCAAGCTGGTCAACGACCTGTACGGTCACACCGCCGGTGACCGGCTGCTGGTGGCGCTGAGCGAAACCATTCGCGGCCTGCTGCCGGCCAATGCCCTGGCCGCGCGACTGGGTGGCGATGAGTTCGTCATTCTGCTGGGCAATGCGCGCCGCGACGAAGTCGAGGTGCTGGGCGCGATACTTCGTGAGCGCTTCCAGGACATCGCCGCACAATCCTTCGTCACCCCGATGGCGGTGACCTTGAGCATCGGTGCCAACTTGTTCGATCAGCCGCCGGCCAGCCTCACGGCGCTGATCGAACAGAGCGATGCCGCGCTGTATCAGTCCAAGCGCAGTGGACGCGACAGCATGCGCCTGGTGGACGTGACCTTGACGGGCAATTGAGCCTGCGTCGGGTTTTCACTTGTTGTTGATGCATTCGGACTGCACCGAATAACGCACGGTACGCAAGGTGCCCTGGCTGTCCTCGAAGGTCATCAGGCGCGGTACCACCTCGCAGGTGCGCGGGTCGCCCGACTGGCGCACCAGGCGCGCCACATCCAGTGGCATGCCGTAGCGGTAGTCGACGATCTCCGGCATGGGTTTGTCGCGCTTGATGGCGTAGGCGGCCACGGCTTGCTGGTGGGCCTGCAGCAACTGCTCGCTGCTCTGAGCGGAAAGGCCGGTGGCCTGGACGCCGAAGGCCAGCAGGAACAGGGCGATCGCTGTGCTCAGTCGTTTCATGGGGTGTCTCCGGACGGGCTGTGGTTTCCGGATCACGCTAGCGAGCAGCAGCCAACAGGGGCATGACGACAGCCTTACAGTTGTGAAAGGTCCGCACGCATGACGCGATTGTAATGTGCCGATCACCTTCCCGTTATCCACCTGCGGCGAGCATCGATGCTGGCCGCGAACGCACCTGCGCAACGGCCTGACAAGAACAACAGCCGTTATCGAAGGAGCATCGCATGAGATATCGTCCAGGACTTTCCCTGGCCGCGCTGGTGGCGCTGGCCGGTCCTTCGGCGTGGGCCGAGGACGCTGCGAAGGAAGGGTTCATAGAGGGCAGCCGCCTGAGCGTGCTGAACCGCAACTTCTACTTCAACCGTGACAACCGCGACGGGGTGGCGCCGACCTACAACCGGGCCAAGGCGCCCGACAATGGCTATTCCGAAGCCTGGGCGCATGCCGTCATCACCCGCTTCGAGTCCGGCTTCACCGAGGGAACCGTGGGGGTAGGGGTCGATGCCTTTGCCATGCTCGGGCTCAAGCTCGACAGCGGAGGCGGACGCAACGGTGGGCGCAGCTCGTTCGATGTACTGCCGGTGGATCGTGACGGCCAGGCGCGCGACGAATACAGCAAGCTCGGCGGCGCGGCCAAGGTGCGAATGTTCGACACGGTGCTGCGGGTGGGCGATGTGTTTCCGGCCAACCCGGTGGTCGCGGCAGGGGATTCGCGCCTGTTGCCACAGAGCTTTCGCGGCGTGACCGTCGAAAACACCAGCCTGGCGGGCCTGAACCTGCAGGCCGGGCGCCTGCATGCCATGAGCCAGCCGATGTCCAGCGACATGCGCGAGTCTTTCGCGACCTTCTACGGCGGGCCTGTGGACTCGCCATGGATCGCCTATGGCGGCGGCGACTATGCCGTCAACGAACAGGTCAGCGTCAGCCTGTTCGGCAGCCGCCTGAAGGATGTGTGGAACCAGTACTACGCCGGTACCAGCGTTACCTGGCCGTTGAGCGATGAGCTGGCGCTGATCGGTGGCTTCAACTTCTACAACGCCAAGGACGAAGGGCGCAAACGCCTGGGCACCTTCGACAACGACATCTGGAGCGCCAAGGTGGGTGTGCGTTACGGCGCCCACACCCTCGCGTTGACCCACCAACGCAACAATGGCGACGACGATTTCGATTATCTGCGCCAGTCCGACTCGATCTTTCTCGACAACTCCATCCAGTACAGCGACTTCAACTCGCCCAAGGAGCGCTCATGGATGCTGCGCTATGACCTGAACATGGCCGGGTACGGGATTCCCGGGCTGTCGTTCATGACCCGTTATGGGCGCGGCAGTGATGCGGATTACTCGAACGCCAACGCCTACTACATGCGTCGCGACGGCAATGGCGATCCGCTGACCGACCAGAAGCGCTGGGAGCGCGACATCGAGGTCAAGTACGTGGTGCAGACCGGCGCGGCCAAGGATCTCTCGCTGCGCGTGCGCCAGGCGACCACCCGGGCGACGGCGTTCGAGTCCGACCTGGATGAGGTGCGGGTGATCGTCGAGTATCCGTTGTCGATTCTTTGAGCTTGAGCCCATTCACCTTCAGAAGCCTTGCGCTCCTTTGGTTGCAGGTGAATGTCTTGGCGCCTCGATGAGGCGCCTTTTTTACGCCTGTCATTTCGGCAGCGCACATCACCCTTTGTCGGCGGACGGCAGGATGCGATTGATGACCGTGCTGCCGTTGTCGTTACGGGTCAGGTAGATCGGCAGGACCTTGGGCAGGTTGTCCACCAGGCGGCTGACCTCACGGGTGTCGTAGATGCCGCTGATGCGGATGTTACCGACACTGCTGTCGGCCAGCAGCAGGGGTTTGTCCAGGTAGCGGTTGATCACCGGCAATGCCTGGGAGAGGCTGAGGTTGTCGAGTACCAGGCGACCGCTGCGCCAGACCAGGCTGTTGGCATAGTCGTCGCTCTGTGCCAGTTGCGGCTCGAAGTCACCGATGCGGTAGCTGGCCTGCATGCCGGGGCCGAGGCGGTAGCCGCCTTCGCCACCATTGCTGGAAACCAGTACTGAGCCTTCGACCAGCGTCACCTTGACCTGGTCTTCGTACTTCCACACGTTGAACTGCGTGCCGGTGACCCGCGTCTGGCCGTGACCGGCGCGCACGATGAAGGGGTGCTCGCTGTCGTGGGTCACCTTGAAGAAGGCTTCGCCCTGGATCAGGTCGACCTGGCGCCGGTCCTTGTAGTTGAGGTAGCGCAGCTCGCTGTTCAGGTTGAGTTCGACCTGGCTGCCGTCGTGCAATTGCACTGTACGCACCTGCTGGTCGCTGTCGAAATGCTGGTAGCGATTGGGTAGCCAGCCTTGCTCCCAGCCAATCCAGCCGGCCAGGGGTAGGGCGAGCAGGGTGATCACCGCGGCTGAGGCCAGTGGGCGCCAGTTGCGTTGGCGGGGTCTGGCCGCAGGCAGTTCGATCACGTTGGCGGCACGCGGCAGCATGTCGGCGGTCTGCCAGATCTCCAGCATCGCCTGGTATTCCTCGGCATGCCGGGTGTCGGCGGCCAGCCACTGAGCAAACGCCTCACGCTCGTCGGCCGAGCAGTCCTCGGCGTGCAGGCGCATGCACCAATGCGCAGCGGCATCGGTGATGGCATCGTCGTCGAGGGGGGTGAAGCGGTCTTGGTTCATTGCGGCTCCCGGTTTTGCGCATTCTACCTTCCAGAAGGGCTCCGCGAGAACCGAGATAATGGCGAATGACTATCAGTTGCGATTTTTTTTCGTCGGCTTTCCGGCGCAAGCGCATGGAGACAACCGAGAGGGCTGGCGGAACAATGACTTAGATAGCCTACTAATAAAAGCTTTGACATTAACTGCCTAGGCAGTAATATTTTCTAACATCTTTGTTGAGCGATGCCGATGGCCCATTTCACCCCGGAAAATTTCCAGACCTGCGCCATTGGCATGTTGCTCGGCCGCGCCTCGTTATTGAAGGACCGCATTCTCGACTGGCACCTGGAAGCTGATGGCGTTACCGCTGCGCAGTTCAAGGTGCTGATCATCGTGACCCAGTACCAGGTGGATACCCCGGCCGAGCTGTGCCGCTGCCTGGGGCTGGACAGCGGTTCGATGACGCGCATGCTCGACCGCCTCGAGCAGAAGGGCCTGATCCTGCGCAACCGCTGCCCCGACGACCGTCGCCAGGTGCGGCTGGTGCTGACCGAAGACGGTCAACGCTTGGCTGACCGCCTGCCGGAGATCGGGGCAATGGCGATGAACGAGCTGGTCGGTTCACTCGAAGCCGGCGAGCTCAAGACCCTCGAGACGCTGCTGGCAAAGATTCTCTTGGCCGCCAGCGACCCGTTGACGATTGCCCGTTTCGGCGATCGCACCCCTGATCCGACTTGATTCAAAGGTACTCTCATGGCCACACCCTCGGATGCACCCACTCCCGCTGAAGCGCCCGACGCCACGCGCAAGCGCAAGACCTGGCTGCTGGCCCTGCTGCTGGTATTGATATTGGCCGGCGCTGCCGGCTGGGCCTGGTACACGTTGATCGGGCGCTGGCACGAAAGCACCGACGATGCCTACGTCAACGGTAATGTGGTGGAGATCACGCCGCTGGTGACGGGAACCGTCACCAGCATCGGCGCCGACGATGGCGACCTGGTGCATGCCGGCCAGGTGCTGTTGCGCTTCGACCCCAGTGACAGCGAGGTGGCCCTGCAGGCCAGCGAGGCCAAGCTTGCGCGCACGGTGCGCCAGGTGCGCGGCTTGTACAGCAACGTCGATGCGCTCAAGGCTCAGGTGCAGACGCGCCAGGCCGAACTGAAGAAGGCCCGCGAGAACTACGACCGCCGTAAGGTCCTGGCTGACAGCGGGGCGATCGCCGCAGAAGAACTGTCGCACTCACGCGACGACCTGACCGCCGCGCAGAGCGCCCTGGACAACGCCCGCCAGCAACTCAACACCAGCACTGCGCTGATCGACGACACCGTGGTGTCGTCGCACCCGGAGGTGATGGCGGCCGCTTCCGACCTGCGCCAGGCCTACCTGGACAACGCTCGCACGACGTTGGTGGCGCCGGTGACCGGCTACGTCGCCAAGCGCACCGTGCAATTGGGGCAGCGCTTGCAACCAGGCACCGCGACCATGGCGGTGATTCCGCTCGACCAGGTCTGGATCGACGCCAACTTCAAGGAAACCCAACTGCGTGACATGCGTATCGGCCAGCCGGTGGAGATCACCGCAGACCTGTACGGCAGCGAAGTCAAGTACAGCGGCACGGTCGACAGCCTGGGCGCGGGCACCGGCAGTGCCTTCGCTCTGCTGCCCGCGCAGAACGCCACGGGCAACTGGATCAAGATCGTCCAGCGTGTGCCGGTGCGCGTGCACCTGAACCCCGAGCAGCTCAAGGATCATCCGCTGCGCATCGGCCTGTCCACCGTGGTCGAGGTCGACCTGCACGACCAGAGTGGCCCGGCCCTGGCCCAACAGCCACCGCAGCAGGCCAGCTACACCACCCAGGTGTATGACCGCCAACTGGCCGAGGCCGATCGTCTGATCGCCCAGCTGATCCATGACAACAGCGCCGCCAGTGGCAAGACGGCGCAGCGATGAGCAACGGCGCATCCGCCCAGTTCACCCCGCCGAGCCTGCTGCTGACCACCATCGGGTTGTCGCTGGCAACCTTCATGCAGGTGCTTGACACCACCATCGCCAACGTGGCGTTGCCAACCATTTCAGGCAATCTGGGGGTGAGCTACGAGCAGGGCACCTGGGTCATCACCTCGTTTGCGGTAAGCAATGCCATTGCCCTGCCGCTGACGGGCTGGCTGAGCCGCCGCTTTGGCGAGGTGAAGCTGTTCATCTGGGCCACCTTGCTGTTCGTGCTGGCGTCGTTCCTCTGTGGTATCGCCCAGTCGATGCCCGAGCTTGTGGGCTTTCGCGTGCTCCAGGGCGTTGTTGCCGGCCCGTTGTACCCGATGACCCAGACCTTGCTGATTGCTGTCTACCCGCCTGCCAAACGGGGGATGGCCTTGGCGTTGCTGGCAATGGTGACGGTGGTGGCGCCGATTGCCGGGCCCATCCTCGGCGGCTGGATAACCGACAGCTACAGCTGGCCGTGGATTTTCTTCATCAACGTACCGATCGGTCTGTTCGCGGCCGCCGTGGTGCGCCAGCAGATGCGCACACGTCCGGTGACCACCAGCCGCCAGCCCATGGATTACATCGGCCTGCTGACGCTGATCGTCGGTGTCGGCGCGTTGCAGGTGGTGCTCGACAAGGGTAACGACCTGGATTGGTTCGAGTCCTCGTTCATCGTGGTGGGTAGCCTGATTTCCGCGGTCTTCCTGGCCATCTTCGTGATCTGGGAGCTCACCGATCGGCACCCGGTGGTGAACCTGCGGCTGTTCGTGCACCGTAATTTCCGCATCGGCACCCTGGTGTTGGTGGGCGGGTATGCGGGCTTTTTCGGCATCAACCTGATCCTGCCCCAGTGGCTGCAGACGCAGATGGGCTATACGGCGACCTGGGCGGGGCTTGCGGTAGCACCGATCGGCCTGCTGCCGGTGATCATGTCGCCCTTCGTCGGCAAGTATGCGCATCGCTTCGACCTGCGCCTGCTGGCAGGGATCGCCTTCCTGGCCATTGGTGCAAGCTGCTACATGCGTGCGGGCTTCACCAGCGAGGTCGACTTCCTGCACATCGCCCTGGTGCAGTTGTTCATGGGGATCGGGGTGGCGCTGTTCTTCATGCCGACCCTGACCATCCTGCTCTCGGACCTGCCGCCGCATCAGATTGCCGACGGCTCGGGCCTGGCCACGTTCCTGCGGACACTGGGCGGCAGTTTCGCCGCCTCGCTGACCACCTGGATCTGGATCCGCCGGGCCGACCAGCACCATGCCTACCTGAGCGAGCACATCAGCCAGTACGACCCGGCAACGCGTCACACCCTCGAGCAACTCGGTGGGGCGAGCCCGCAGAGCTATGCGCAGCTTGAGCAGATCCTCAACAGCCAGGCCTACATGATGTCGACGGTGGACTACTTCACCTTGCTGACCTGGGTGTTCGGTGCCTTGATTTTGCTGGTGTGGCTGGCTCGCCCGCCCTTCACGGCCAAGGCAGGGCCGGCTTCGGCGGGGCACTGAGGTGTACTTGCGGCACGGCTGCGTGCAGCCGTTGCCGCGATCGGGGCTTTTCCCCTAACCTTGTAGGTCTATTCCCTCGACAGTGGCAGTTTCATGGACAAGGTCATTCTCATCACTGGCGCCAGCCGCGGTATCGGTGCCGCGACCGCGCGGTTGGCGGCGCAACAGGGCTATCGCATCTGCATCAATTACCACGCCGACGATCACGCTGCCGAACGCATCCTGGACGAGGTTCGGGCGCTGGGCGCCCAGGCCATCGCCGTGCGAGCCGATGCCAGCGTCGAGGATGAGGTGATCCAGGTGTTCCAGCGGATCGACCAGGAGCTCGGCCCTGTCACGGCATTGGTCAATAACGCCGGGACCATCGCTACCCAAAGCCGGGTCGACGAGATGTCCGAGTTCCGCCTGCTCAAGCTGATGAAAACCAACGTGGTCGGCCCGATGCTCTGCGCCAAGCATGCCTTGCTGCGCATGTCGCGCCGCCATGGCGGGCAGGGTGGTGCGATCGTCAACGTGTCGTCGGTGGCTGCACGCCTGGGTTCGCCCAACGAGTACGTAGACTATGCCGCCTCCAAGGGCGCGCTGGATACCTTCACCCTTGGGCTCGCCAAGGAAGTGGCGGGCGAGGGTGTGCGGGTCAACGGCGTGCGTCCTGGCTACATCCATACCGACTTTCACGCCCTGAGCGGTGATGCCCAGCGGGTCAGCAAGCTCGAACCTGGCCTGCCCATGGGACGTGGCGGGCAGCCGGAGGAGGTGGCGGAGGCTATCCTCTGGTTGCTGTCGGACAAGGCGTCCTATTCCACCGGCAGTTTCCTTGATCTGGGGGGCGGGCGCTGAGCCTCAAGCCAGGATCTTCGTCACCCGTTCGAGCAGTGTTTTCAACTCGAACGGGTTGGAAATGACTTCGGTGTTCGCGGGCAGACCGTCATGGGCTGCCTGTGTTTGCGTGGCATAGCCGTTGATGAGCAAGGTCGTGCAGCCAGGCGTCAAGGCCACATTCATTTCTATCAGTTGCTGGCCCTTCGGGCTGTCCGACAAGGCGGTGCCACCGACCAGCAGGTGCGGGCGCAGCCCCTTGCGCAGGGCGGCAAGCGCTCGATCGGGGCTGGCAAAGGCGTGTACGTCATAACCTGCCTCGCTCAACAGCTCGCTGATGACCAGCCTCATCGCCGCTTGATCTTCGACCAGCAGGATCGACTGCGCATTTGGCGGGGGCGACAGGCGCTGCGGTTCGTGGGCTTGCAGGGTTTCAGCCCTGGGCAGGTAAAGGTGGACGCAGGTGCCGCTGCCCGGGATCGAATCGAGGTGCATCTGCCCACCTGACTGACGCACGAATCCGTACACCATGGACAGCCCCAGGCCGGTGCCCTGGCCCAGTGGCTTGGTGGTGTAGAAGGGTTCGATGGCCCGTTGCGCGACATCCGCAGGCATGCCCTGGCCGTCGTCCTCGACACGCAAGTGCAGGTATTGGCCCGCAGCGAGCCCCAGGCGCTGCGCTTGCGCCGGGGCCATCTCCAGGTTTTCGCAATGGATCTGCAGGGTGCCACCGTGGGGCATGGCTTCGCGGGCGTTGAGGCACAGGTTCAGCAGCGCGCTTTCCAGTTGCGAGGGGTCGATGCAGGTTGGCCACAACTGTGAGGCTGTGCGGTCGATGAGCTGGATGTCCGAGCGCAGCGAGCTCTGCAGCAGCGCAAGCATGTCGCCGACCAGTTGCTGGATGTCGGTGGCGCGGGGCAGCAGTGTCTGTCGGCGCGAGAAGGCCAGCAGACGCTGCACCAATGACGCGGCCTTGGATGCATTTTGTTCGATGATGTCGAACAGGCGGCTCACCTCATCGTTATGCGGCCCGCCCAAGCGTGGCTTGGCGAGCTCCAGAGCACCGAAAATGCCGCCCAGCAGGTTATTGAAGTCGTGGGCGATGCCGCCGGTGAGCTGGCCAACCGCTTCCATTTTCTGCGCCTGGCGCAACGCCTGCTCGGCTTCGTACAGGCGCTCCTGTTCGAGCGTGCGCTCGGTGATGTCGTAGGCGAACAGACAGGCGCACAGTAGTGGGTTGTCGTCGCTGCGTAGCGGGGTGATCCGTAGCTCGTAGTAGCGCCGATAGGGTGGCCCGTCGAAGGCGACGCTCTCGATCAGGGTTTCACCCGCCAGCGCTCGGGTAACCAGCGGCAGCAGGCAGTGGAGCGGTTGTTCCAGGCCTGCGAGTGACTCGTCGATGCGATCGCCAATCCTCGGGCAGAAGCCATGCAGGCGTTGGAATGTCTGGCGGGCGGTACGGTTGATCGCTTGCAGGCGCAGGTCCGGAGCGATGACGAAGACATTGGCCAGGCTGTGATCGACCAGCTCGATGAACAGCCGGCGTTCGGCCAGGGTCTGGTCGAAGCGCTGCTCCAGTTGCTCGTGCACCCGGCGCATCAGGACGTTGTTCAAGGGCGACATTTCGGCTTGCTGCGCCAGCCTGTTTTCCAGCTCGCCGTTGCGCTGCTGCAAGGCCAGGATCTGTTGGCGCAGTTGGGTGGGATCGTCCATCGCATGCTCATCCTTGGGCAGATTAGCCTTACTATAGCGGCTGATCGTTCAAAACGAGCGTACGATACGCCCCAGTGTCTCCATTGCAGTCTCCGTGGCGTCGTTCCAGGGACTGCCGTAGTTCAGCCTGATGCAGTTACCGAAGCGCCGGGTCGGCGAGAAGATAGGCCCTGGTGCGATGCTGATGCCTTGCGCCAGGGCCATGTGGAAGAGCTTGAGCGCATCCATCTGCTCGGGCAGTTCCAGCCACAGGAAGTAGCCGCCGGCGGGCTGGCTGACCCGTGTCTGCGCCGGGAAGTGGCGGGCGATGGCGGCGAGCATGCTGGCCTGCTGGCCTTCCAGGGCATAGCGCAGCTTGCGCAGGTGGCGGTCGTAGCCGCCATGTTGCAGGTAGTCGGCGATGGCGGCCTGGGCCGGCATCGAGGCGCACAGCGATGTCATCAGCTTGAGCCGCTCGATCTTCTGTGCAAAACGCCCGGCGGCGACCCAGCCCACTCGGTAGCCGGGCGCCAGGCTCTTGGAGAACGAGCCGCAGTGCATTACCAGCCCGTCGCGGTCGAAGGCCTTGGCCGGCTTGGGCGCTTGCTGGGCGTAATACAGCTCGGCGTAGACGTCGTCCTCGATCAGTGGCACCTGGTGGCGGTGCAAGAGTTCGACCAGTGCCTGCTTTTTCGCCTCGGGCATGCTCGCACCGACCGGGTTCTGGAAGTTGGTCATCGACCATACGGCCTTGACCGGGTGCTTCTCCAGGGTTTGTGCCAGTACCCCCAGGTCCATGCCTTCACGTGGGTGCACGGGAATTTCCACGGCCTTGAGCTTCAGGCGTTCGAGTACCTGCAGGCACACATAGAAGGCCGGGGCTTCGATGGCAACCAGGTCGCCAGGCTCCGTGACGGCCTGCAGGCACAGGTTGAGGGCCTCCAGCGCGCCATTGGTGATCAGCAGCTCTTCCATCGGCAGCATCAGGCCGCCAACCATGTAGCGCAGGGCGATCTGGCGGCGCAACTGCGGGTTGCCCGGTGACAGGTCGGTGACCACCACGCGTGGGTCCATGGCGCGGCTGGCGCTGGCCAGCGAGCGGGCCAGGCGCTGCAGCGGGAACAGGGTGGGGCTGGGGAAGGCCGAGCCGAAGGGGACGGTATGGGGGTCCTTGATCGAATCAAGGATGGAAAACACCAGGGCACTGACGTCGACATCGGTGGATTCACTGACCGGTGCCTGTGCCTGTGGTTCGCTGAACTGGCGAGGTGCGTGGGTATTGACGAAGTAACCCGAACGCGGCCGGGCACGAATCAGCCCGCGGCGCTCGAGCAGGTAGTAGGCCTGGAACACCGTGGAGGGGCTGACCCCGTGGGTCTGGCTGGCGTAGCGTACCGAGGGTACACGCTGTCCGGGGCCAAGCACCCCGGAGCGGATCAGTTCAGCGATATCGTCGGCGAATCGTTCGTAACGTTTCATCGTTGTGTTTTTTTCGGCCTGGCAGGCAAGGTTGAAGGCAGTGTAAGGGATCAGCGGTTCAGTGGCGCGACGAAACGGCTGCGTGCACGGCTATACACCTGCGGCTGGTCGCTGTCCTGTACTTCGAACGTGAGGTCTACCGAGCTGCTCGTCGGGCGATCGGCGAGCATCGCCACCGATACCGGCAGCTCGCTCATTTCTCCGGCGGGAATGAACACCGCTTGCTTGCCGTGCAGCACGAAGCCTTCGGCGTCGACCAGACGCAGTTGATAGTGCTGGGGCTGCTGGGTCTTGTTGATGATCTTTAGCAGGTAGATGTTCTCGATCTGGCCCTGGGCGTTCTCGCGGAACAGGCCGCGGTCCTTGATGACGTCCAGCGACACCATGGGGCGCATCTGCAAGGCAATCACCAAGGCACCGATCATGACCACCAAGGCCGTGGCGTAACCCAGCAGGCGCGGTCTCAGCCAGTGGGTGCGGCCGCCTTGCAGGTTGTGTTCGGACTTGTAGCCGATCAGCCCGCGGGGGTAGCCCATCTTGTCCATGACCCCGTCGCAGGCGTCGATGCACGCGGCGCAGCCGATACAGGCCATCTGCAGGCCGTCGCGGATGTCGATGCCGGTGGGGCAGACCTGCACGCACAGGGTGCAGTCGATGCAGTCGCCCAGGTGCTGTGCCTGGCGATCGCTGCCTTTCTTGCGTGGGCCACGGGTTTCACCACGACGTGGATCGTAGGCCACGGCCAGGGTGTCCTTGTCGAACATCACGCTCTGAAAGCGCGCATAGGGGCACATGTGCATGCACACCGCTTCGCGCAGCCAACCGGCGTTCAGGTAGGTGGCGGCAGTGAAGAAAACCACCCAGAACAACGCGACGCCGCCCAATTGCAGGGTCAGCAACTCCTGGGCCAGCGGGCGGATGGGGGTGAAGTAGCCGACGAAGGTGAGGCCGGTGATCACGCCGATGGCCAGCCACAACCCGTGCTTGAGGCTGCGGCGGACGAGCTTGTCGAGGCTCCAGGGCGCGGCGGCCAGGCGGATGCGCTGGTTGCGGTCGCCTTCGGTGACTTTTTCGCACCACATGAACAGCCAGGTCCAGACGCTCTGCGGGCAACTGTAGCCGCACCACACCCGCCCGGCGAAGACGGTGATGGCGAACAAGCCGAACGCGCAGATGATCAGCAGTGCCGACAACAGGATGAAGTCTTGCGGCCAGAAGGTCGCGGCAAAGATATGGAACTTGCTGTCGGCAAGGTCCCAGAGCACGGCCTGGCGGCCGTTCCAGTTCAGCCAGGCCGTGCCGAAGAACAATACGAACAGCAGGCCGGCGAAGCCAATTCGCAGATTGCGGTACAGGCCTGTGAAGCTGCGGGTGTGGATGCGCCCGTTTGCTTGGCGCTTGGGGGTGTTGGCCGCAGGCTCGATCTGGATGATTCGGAAGGGGATTCTCTCGCTCATGGTGGTTCGCTCATCAGGCCTCGATCAGGCCCGGGCACTATGGCCCCCGATCTGTTTACAGCACAGGCTCAGGTAGGGCGATAAAAACCATATCAGATGAACGAGAACTCCCTTGCAGGCCTCAGATCACGGAGCCTGGAGCACTGCTCTTGAGATGTCTGCGACTATCCACCGCACCGATCACGGTCAGGGCGTCGGCTTCGGCTTCGGTGATCGGTATGCGTTCACCCGCCAGCACCGCGACCGACATGCGCAGCTGTTCATCGGTGAAGATCTCGATCTCCGGCCCCAGGCCTTCTATGCGTAGCTTGTCACCGATCAAGCCTGGCAGACGATGATCTTCTTTTGCTCGGGCAGATTGAGGCTCGGCCAATTAGGCGTAATAGCCGCTGGGATGCACCTTGAGGGTTTGGCAAAGGCGCCGCACCGGGTAATCCGTCGAGTGCTTCTTGATGAAGGC
>NZ_JBXUNH010000008.1:0-273123 GCF_057197165.1 Pseudomonas sp. SYWMCR5 | reverse complement strand
CGTGGAATTGCACACCTCAAATACATAGCTGAGTGCTCTGCCCATCGTTGGTTAGGTGGGGTTCATGGAGCGATTACACTTCAACCTGGTGGTGGGGCAGAAGTTCAATGCGACGATCGGCGGCGACCTGTATGAGCGGATCGAAGGAATGCGGAAATGCATCACGGCAGGTAGTCAGCGCCTGCAGGCGCCTAAAACTTGGCTAGGGTCCAAAGATGTGAACATTATCCAGCTAATTTACGACCTAGCCTTAATAGTTATTGAAATGAATCAACAACTGGCCTTACACAAACACGGACCAACACCACCACCTGACAACCAAGCAATTTTTTCCAACATGTTTGAAAAAACCTCTCTGATTGCCACCTCTTTGGAAGAAGTTAAACTATAGAGAACCCTCACTATCAGGTTTACCCATAGGTCTTTTTCCAGTACCCAGCAAACGG
This sequence comes from Pseudomonas sp. SYWMCR5, assembly GCF_057197165.1. Classification (NCBI taxonomy): domain Bacteria; kingdom Pseudomonadati; phylum Pseudomonadota; class Gammaproteobacteria; order Pseudomonadales; family Pseudomonadaceae; genus Pseudomonas; species Pseudomonas sp. SYWMCR5. Next base: position 272,677 of record NZ_JBXUNH010000008.1, on the reverse strand, counting down.
ACGCATTATGATTTGTAAAATTTGCCACCAGAAAAAAATGGCGCCGCTGCTATACATGTAATTGCTAGGCACATACCCGTGCGAGACCTGATTTCTTAAATCACCATATATTTTGTCTGTGAGGATTGCCTTTATTCCAAACATGGCATCCTTACCGAGCGCACTCACGACCTCCTCATTGTCAAGCAGTGAGGAAAGACTTTCGCGCTCCTGGGTTCCATCTGAAAATTTTCGAGTATTCTCTCTTGCTTTTTGGCGCAAAATATATCGCAGCGAGTTCTCAACCTGAGGGATAAGAAAATGTGTCGACCCCAGAAAGTCACCCCGTAACCCGGCGTTTAGGCCTCTCAGGTAATATTCTTCGTGCCCTGTTGGGACGAATGGATGATTTCGAAGCAGTCCCATCCAAAATTCATCTTCCCAGTAATAATTCAAAGATAATTCTTGTAGCGCCGGCAATATACGAGCCTGGACCATAAATTCATGCTCAAGCTTCAAATGCTGCATCATTTGAGCCCATATACCCTCCTCATCTTGTTCCTCGGATGTCACACCAGGAACTATGGCGACCGGAAGCCCTTCATGATCTATGTGCTCAGCTCCCATATGAGCAAAGATATTATCGTCTAGGGACTTCAAAGCGTCATCTCGCAACTTGCTTACGCCAGATGGACGAGCAACAAAAAGAACCAACCGAAATAAGCTGTCGAAAAAATCAGTGCCAGCAACCACCTTTTTAGCATCGGCGACATCTTCAGAGATATCTGGCGAAGGAATGGAAAATGAAGACATATACTGTCGCCAGTCTCGTTGATGCTCTCTGAGGTCTGAATACAGTGAATCTCGCTCCGAACGAGTATTAGGTATCCTTTCAAGAGCTTCAATCGCCGAGATAATACACGCACAGCTCATAAAATTATTGTGAGCCCTAGCCTCTGCCAGATGGCAATCAGCAATCTTGCGAAATATTTTATTCACTAACTCTGGATCGGACATTGCACAATTAGCTGCCAACTCCAGTAATGAAACAGCTATGCGATAACTCTTCTTATCAATATGCCGATCGGCAAAGCTCAAGCAAACTGAACAAATCCAACCATTATCCTTGATGCGCAAATCATATAAGACCCTTACTGATTTCAATTGCTGATCGTCAAAAGACCCTAACTCCAATTGATCAATCAGATACTCGGACAAGCCTGAATAGACTTCTCCAAACGCTTTCCTATATCGGAATCCAAGGCGTAGCCCCCGCTCAATCCTCTGGAGCGCCGTGAATATATCTCCGGCAACGATAAGTTCCTTAGCACTTTGCCAGTACGCATTCACAGCGATTTCTGCTTGAGCTACCAGTCTAGGTAATCTAAGCACGACAATATCACTTATCCTAGCCCTTAATTCGGAGCTACTAATCTCCGACGTAATTGCGGCCAAGCAGAAAATATCTTGATCACTGAAGAAGTCTAAGGTGGCACTCGTTTGAGTTCCAAAGCGACACAGCGGTACTAACGGCGCTTGCGCACTCGAAGCGTCGAGCATCATCGAAGTGGCCCACGCCAAAACCTCACTGAGTTCTGAGTCCGCAGCACTGCTTAACTTAGTCATTATCTCCGAACAGCTCATACCTGGAGATAACTTCAACGAATCAATTATTTGCAGCATCTCCAGCGGAGATGCGTGATTAGGCTTATCCATATCCCACCCTAAATTTCTGCTGTTGTTTTCTTAGCAGGTAAACGCTGCTTGGGTAAAGAAAAAAGCGTGAAGAAATCACTTATCCCCCTCCCGCCGACGCGCTTCGCCTCGGAAAAAAATGCAAAGGGCTTGGGCTGTGCAATGGCTGGCTACGGCAGGCGCGACGTGGGCCACAGGGAGCTGGCAGGCATTGCACAGTGTGCAAAGGATTGAAGGGATGTGCAGGGTTGAGCTGCAGGGAGTGTCCACAAAGTGTCCACAGCGCTCTCGGATACCTGACCCAAATATCCCTAAATAACCAACAAAATCAGGTGATAGCTGGCTTTTATCAATGGATGCTAGGCGATAGGGTGGACTTGTAATCAGTAGGTCCCGGGTTCGATTCCTGGTGCCGGCACCATATCCAGCTCCATCGCATTCCACCGAATGCCTTGGAAGCCCCTAAAACCCGCCCTTTGGCGGGTTTTTTCGTTCCAGGACCCTCCGTCGGAATCCAACAAAATACCCCATCCCCGGGGGTATTTTTAGGGTACAGCGTCTTGCCTGCATGGAGAACGTACCCTTATGCCACGTCTAGCCGTTCCTCTCAGCGACCTCAAATGACGTACGGCGAAACCTCGCGAACGTGCCTACAAGCTGTTCGACGGTGGCGGCATGTACCTCTTCGTGAAACCCAACGGCGTGAAAACGTGGCGATTGCGCTATTTCAAGCCCAGCGGCAAGGAAGGCACGCTGATCATCGGCAACTACCCCATCATCTCGCTGGCCGTCGCGAGGACCAAGCGCGATGAAGCCAAGGCCCTGTTGATCGACAACATCGACCCGATGGAAGAGAAGAAGAAAGCGAAGCTTGCTGCTCAACGGGCTTCCCTGCTTTTTGAAACCGTCGCCCTGGTATGGCACGCCGAAATGTCGCGGCGCTGGACGGAGGGACACGCCAAGACCGTCATGAGCCGGTTGCGCACCCACGTCTTCCCCCTGATCGGCCAACGTCCCATCGCTGAGCTTGATACCCATGATCTGCTTGAGATCACTCTGCGTATCAAAGAGCGGGGCACCATGGACGTTGCTCTGCGCGTGCAGAATTATCTCTCCACGATCATGCGGGGCGCGAAGCGGGCACGGCAGATCAGCCAGAATCCTGCGCTCGATCTGGCAGGGTCGATTCATGCCCCGCGTACCGTGCACCGCCCTGCCCTCTCACTCAACCGTCTCCCCGAACTACTCAGCCGGATCGACAACTACAACGGCCGTGAGCTAACCAAGCTGGCTGTATTGCTGACGCTGCACGTATTCGTGCGCTCCAGCGAACTGCGCTTTGCGCGCTGGGATGAGTTCGACCTGCAAAGGGCGATGTGGGAAATCCCGGACACCCGTAAGCCAATCGACGGCGTGCGCAATTCTACCCGTGGCACCAAGATGAGCGGAGACATACAGATGGTGCCTCTCTCTCCCCAAGTCATCGCGATCCTTGGACGGCTGCGCGGCATGAGTCGCTTCTCCGAGCTGGTGCTGCCCGGTGACCACAAGTACTGGAAGCCAATGTCCGAGAACACGGTTAACCAAGTGCTGCGCAACGTTGGCTACGACACCTCCAAGGAGGTATGCGGACATGGATTCAGGACCATGGCTTGCAGCGCCTTGCTTGAGTCAGGGCTGTGGACAGACGCGGCCATTGAGCGGCAGATGAGCCACAAGGAACGCAATCGCGTACGCGCCGCCTATATCCACAAGGCCGAATTTCTGGAGCAGCGTCGGCTGATCATGGCGTGGTGGAGCAATTACATCGATGCCAACAGATCGGGGCATGTCACTCCACATGAGTTCGCCCATCCAGCTGGCGACAACATCACTCCCTTGCCAAGTGGGCGTGGCGCATTCAATCGTCGGTGAACCCTCCAGAACACCGTTGGCCGCTCTTTAATTCGGGTCCATCCAAACAGGGCTGCAAAGCCGCCCTGTTTGGATGGACCTAGCTTTGCAAAGCTAAAAGCCAACACAAGTCCATTGGATACCACTGATTTCCACCGGTGGATAATTTCATGCACAGCCCCAGAGGCCACGAAAAATGGGGCGTTGACCAAAAATATCCACAGGCGTAGAACTGTTGTTGCAAACGCTGTCATTGACAGCACCCCAAGTGACCCGAACCTTAAAGGTCACGCCGCTCCCGCGGTGGTTCTCCCCAAGGGGGATTCGCATCCGGCAGCTCGCCCGGTCACTACCCATGTGATGGATACTCTTACACATACGGCGCTCGTACGCCAATACACCGTACCCAGCTGCCCTGCAGCAACCTATCCGCTTGGCCGACTATTGCGCCAACCTGTGCCCGTCTCTTTCTTCTGGAAAGAGACGGGCACTTCTACCACTGCTGCAGCCCTGATCGCACATGGCTTTGCGGCATTCCCCCTCGTGACAATCTGCGTGACAAACGCCGATGTCACCAGCAACAGCGCTGTAGATGATGGTGCCGCAGACCAAGGAATGGACTGCACCTGACTGACAGTCAGGCATGCCCCGGTCATCGCATTGCTGCTTGCACATGGCTCAGGATCTTCAGGCGCTGGTCTCGTCAGCCAGTGCTGCCTCCACCCGCCCACCGGTATCGGTGCTCAGGAGGCCAGATCATGAGATGCCCTTGCTCCCGGACGTAAGGAGCCGCCAGTCCCGCGTAGTGGACATTCCCCACAGGTCGCAGGGGCCTTGATCCCTGATAACACTCAGCATTCTTGGCGGGATGACGTGGGGACTACTCTAGATCTAGCTGCTAAAGGCTATTTCTAATAGCGTTGATTGAACGTCACGGTGAATTTGTGACGGGCAGCTGTGCCGTCCCGAGAACACTACCCCGTACTGTCAATTTTCGTAATCGATTCAGTCGGACCCACTGCAGGCTGGAAAATGGATATCAGGCCCGGCCAAGCTGGCCGGCCAATGGTCAACCTTGGTCCTGATACGAAGGCCCGCCAACCCAATATAGAAATCCTTATATTTCAATTAGTTAATTACATTATTGAGTTTTTAGATGACACTCGATACCTGGAGTGCAAGAAAACTACTTTCATCCACAACCTCATAAAAAACAGCACGCGAAGACACCACCATAGTTTTTAAGTCGATAGGCCGAATTACCAATTAGTCATTACCGTCACAGGCTACCGCTACCATTGGCCTGTGTGCCGACTAAACAGGGGTTGTCAAAGCTAGCAGATTGAAGCAATATCAATGAATAAAGGCTGATAGCCACTACACTAAATTTAGGGAAGACGCGATGCCAGGGAAAAAATATCGCCATCTGAATATTTTCTTGAAAAAACCCGAAGTCACCTACAATGGCTTTGCTGATCTTCTCGCTGCGGATAAAGACGTAGTGGGATATGAGACCGCCTCAAACCTTGATCTTAATGGCGTGTTATACGTAAAGCGTGCAACTGAAAAAAAGCCAAACTGGTCAGACATAGCTGACGAAATTGCTGGACAAACCGTTGCGGATATCGGTAACAAATCCAGTTCCGCGGTTCTATTCATAAGGGTTGATAATGATGTATTTGCAATAGCCTTCGGTTATGGCAGGCACTTAATAGATCTATCATTTTTTGTCCAAGACTTTGGGCTTAAAACAGCATTAAATACTCTTGATCATGAAAGCCTTCGAAGTATTGATATACATACCCTTGACGATCAGCCTGTGCAGAAAAAGTCACAAGCCACCCGAGATTCTGAAATAAGTGTTTTTGGCATCGATATTTCTAAAGACATTTTGCGAGCGGTCACAGGCACTCCAAAAACCGGCGTCGAATTTAAGAATATATCGGGTGGTGACGCTATGTTTTCTTTCGGGATAGAAATGGAGATAGGCGATCTAACCGATATAGCCAGGACGCTGAAATCTCAATATCAAAAAAATGACTACAAAGCTAACTTTCTATGGGTTGACAACGTCAGAAAAGTCAAGGAAAAGTCTCAAATAGATCATTTTGATGCTATTCTATTGGCAGCCATTAAAGCTCGCGACTCAAATTTAGTTTTAACTTTGCCTGAAATTGAAAAGTGGGATTCAATCGCGGGGTTCAGCTTTACACGCACAAAATCAAATCAAACGCCCACAATTTCCACCGACCTATACTTGGCTAATATCGACGCCTCTAAGGTCTCAATCGAATCAATTAAACGGGACCAGCTACACGTTTTTGACATACACGACAATGAGTTTAGCCACTCGATTTACAAATGCATATACTACGAAGTTTCTGAAGCAAACAAAACCACAATAATTTTTGGTGGGACGTGGTATGAAATTGACAACTCGTTCATGGGAAGAACGAATGCAAGCTTGACGCAGATCGCCGTTTCACCTCTTCGATTCCCGCAAATTCATACATGGGAAGAAAGCAATAAATCCAAAATCGAAGCAGAGGGCGACTATAACATCAGAGCGGCTCAAGCGCATAGCTATTACTTACTAGATAAAAGACTTATTAAAAGTAACAAATCAACAAGCTCCGTTGAGCTATGCGACCTGCTCACATCAGCAAAACAGTTTATCCATGTAAAGCATAGAAAAGGTGGTTCAGCCGGACTGAGTCATCTTTTTGCTCAAGGCAGTGTCGCTGCAGAAATATTGCTCGGAGACCGTGACTTTAGAAAATCAGCCAGGAAAGTTCTTGGCACGCTCGGTAATGCCGCTCGAGACCTCATACCAATTGATAATTTTAAGAGCTCGGATTACGAGGTAGTATTTTTAATACTTGGAGATGAGCCAACCACGGTAAAAGATAACTTACCTTTTTTTAGCAAGGTAAATTTAGTGCGCGCCTACGACAATCTTTCCCAGCGCGGTTATACTGTATCCATTTCAGCCGCATCAAAAACAGAAAGACCTCAGACCAACCCATGATTTATAAGTAGAGCCTTACACCTCATCAAGCCAGCGTGGCTGCCCGCGTAAACACTGTAAACGGTTGCTTGCATATGAGGGCTAGACGCTAATGATGAGGCGTAATAAGAGCTACAAAAAATCGCAAGCAGGCAGGCCAGCAACCATACTGATAAGAGCAATTGATGCTGGCGCCCCTACAATATTACTTTGGAGGAAGTCTCCTTCGGCGATGGCTCAGCTTGAAGCCCTCAGGTAGTGGCTTGAATAAATCATCGCTTTGAGGCCATCTTTTTGCCCGGCTTTGGAACGCTCGAAGTGCGTCTATATCCAAAGTTGCCGCAATGATAAAATCATTATCGCCACCACGTACGCGAGCCAACTCTCGCATATGGGGCTCTTTAGAAGGCGCCCTCACGCGACTATCCCCATACTTCCTGTTGTTAGCCAAAATAGTATATGCATGGACATCTAGAGCAGCCGACTCTATAAGTGCCGAAAAAGTCTCAAGATCCTTATTCCAGCTCAACACCATAAGAGCATCAATCTTGCCTTGAAAGTCTACTCTCGCCTTACTATTTTGCAGTTCCGAACAAACCATAACCCCAAAACAAGCGCCATTGTGAATATAAACTGGCTTGCTCGAAATTTTTTTCAGTTTTCCGTAAGCCCAGTACTTACCATAAATTGCAGTAAGCTGCTGATCCTCACCTACGGCAGGTTGAAGCTTAGGCTGCCTAATTATAACGGAGGCAGGGAAGCCAAGGCGATTGTCAGCTAGGACAAGATATGCCTCACTAATCACTTTGTTCTTTGGATAATGCCGATACTCAGTGCCGGCTACCAAACTAATTCCTACAGCGCTAAGTCTCCCCGCTATACTATCAACCCACCTCAACGGTACAGAAAGTTCTGGAAAAAGCACGTAGTCTGGCTTTGGGCTAAGCTGAATAGCTTGATTCACAAGTTCGGCAATTCTGCTGTATCTTTCCAACGAGAGATTTGGCTTATCACAAGCCGTAGCCGCCCAGGAACTATCATCTGTTTTAATGTTAGTTAAAGCCACTACAACTTTTGACTTTCGCTTAGTCCCTATATGCAAATAATTTCCTACATCTGTTGCTTCGCTCTTCCCCTCCTGCTCTAACGCTAGCAATGTAGGCTGTATCCAAACTCCTCTTAGAGCCTGCACGTATTTCGCCCAAATAGCCGCCGGACTTTCTGTGAACACCTCACTACTATTCCCCGGGAGACCTACACATTCAGGGGCAAGCTCTGCAATTTCAGCTGGCGTAAGTGGCCTTGTTGGAAATAGATAAGGCATTAAGCTCTCTTGTTTGCGTGCCGCCGCCGTTACCTTGTGAAGCCGAGATCGTCTGGTTGACTTCAAAAACAGCTTCAAAGCATCAACATCAATTAGTTCAGAACTTGCCAGTAAACTAGAAATTAATTTTTCATCATTCCCTGAATTCCCAACCACTAAATCTTGGACTGACCGAATATTTAGAACACGCTTATAAGGCTCTTTAGCGAGATCAGCCATAGCAATTAGAGGCGCCTTCTTATAAAAATCTTCTGAACCTATTCGAAAATCCAATATATCTCCGAAATCAGTCAACGCCTCAATAATCACTTGTAAAAACAATTCAGCTAAACGTGCCTCCTTCTTTGGACGATCTTGATTTAGTAGCTTCTTGGGATCGTAGTAACGAGCAGCCGCGTCGACAAACATCCAAGCGAGCGTTCCTTTTACATAACGCCAAAGCTCATTACCTGCTTTTGCTTCAGTGCCATTTAAACCAATTAACTTACCCGGCTTAACATGTGCCGCCAACTGGTCAATCGCGGAAAATGCGCGTACTACAATCTGCTCTGCGTGCTCCCACTCATTTAAACTAATTGCAAAACCAAGGAGCCTAGGCAAGTAGACAAAGTGAGCAAAAATATTCTCAGGCCGTACAATATGGTTGTGTGCGAACTGATAAAATTCCTCGCGCTGTTTCACCCACTCATTTGGAGGTAAATCTCTCGCCAGCGTCTCTACATGGCGCAATTGCAAAGACCAGCTCAGCCTCCGAATTGTCAGCCCATCTGCTCTTCGCAGAGTGTCTGCCTGATCACCTACACTCCCTGCTGCTGAAAGCACTCGAGCTGCTGTAGAATCCTCCAGCTGATCTGGAGAAGGCATCAAGCGATGCTCGCTAGACAGCTCGTAAATCTCTTTCTCTATGCTATCTAGCAAATCAAGTCCAGCTCGACCATGCAGGACAAATAGCTTCTGTTTCTCTGCCTGCAGCTTGATCTTAGTTTTCTTTTGCAACCCCTCCCCTTGCTGAATTTCCCACAATTTTTCGTCTTTATTTCGTTGCCTTCCCTCGTCGTCCGATTCTTGAAAAATGCAATCCTCACCTAATCGGCTCTGCAAAAAGAACATGAACTCTTTAGCACTGGTAATATTCCCTGTATCATGTAGCACGATAAACATATCATCTACATACCTACCATAATGGATAGGAGCAATTTCTTCTCTTATCAATCTATCCCAGTGGCTCAACAATACATTAGATATTATTCGAGTTGCCGTCAAACCAATCACCAGTCCACCTGGGATCTCAACAGCTTCTTTAACCAGTTTTTCGCTAAAATCCTGCGCACCCTTTGACCAGTTCGACAGAAACCGCGCCAACATTTTGGTAAACTGTTGTTCATCCCTTGAAAGTTCGATCCCTAATTTTTTCTGTAGCTCCGGAGCAGCAATTGCAAGTGGATCTACAAAATGATAGTAACTTTTCAGGTCCAAGGACACAGCAATCACATCTCGATCTTTCTCAAGCTCGTATCGAATTGCTCTCAAGCCATCATTACGCCATTTTTGGTAAGGTTGGAAGTATGGAGTAAATGAACCAACTGCTCGTACATGAAATGGTTTATGGGAATTTTTATCTAAACTTTCGTCATCCCTAACGCGTTTCAGGCGGGCCCCATAGCAATCTTGACCTAGACAAGCATCAAACTTGTGGCCCACCATGTTTATCCAAAGTGCAGAGACCACATGCGCATCTACTGGAAAATCGCCAACGATCCGAAACTCCGGAATTACATCACTATTGCTTTTTATATGTTCAAACGCTCTCACTGGGCACGAAAAATGAATATGCCCCTTAGACCCATTTCGCTTAGGATCAATGCTAAGTTTTTTGGGGAGAATTCGATATTCACCTAGCATTCTATCGTCATCAAAAAAGCCAGACTTTGAGCTCAATCTTTCCAACAATAAATTGAGATTACCAAGTAAGTCTTGCTCATACTCTGCAAATTTAATGGCAGCCGGAAATGTATTCTCAAAAAAACAGTCAGCCTTTGCTTTTCTATAGGCAACTAGTAAATCTTCAATTGTTAGCTTGCCCCAACCTTTAAAAACCGCCGCATACCCCATACGTTCTTCCTTGCAACAAGACTATTGTGATAGCTGTGAGTTTAATGCAGAGCATCCCCTCTAAACAAGCTCACAAGCTATCGCCTAATAGATCCCAAAATTAATAAGTAAAAAATCAGCAGCCATTCAGAGATGGCCAACTTATTTCGGCAATTCCGCATGGCCAGTTGAAGCTGAGCCGCAGCAGCTAATAAATCTCCCCCCCCAACGTAGGCGAGACCTGACCCCTTCGCGAGATTACTGATTCGTAAGGGTATTTTTAGCGATAGTTTTTTGAATCGGACCTAATAATACTCATGAAAATCAATAAGTTGCCTCATGTTTCGAATCCTGGTGCCGCATCCAGACCCGCTGCATACCAACGAATACCTCCAAAGCCCCCACAACCCGCCCTTTGGCAATTTCTTCGTTATGACGTTTTACCTACCACTCGCTCTGCCGCCTTGCGATAAGCCTGATCTCGCTCGCGCTTATCCACAGCTACCACAAAAAAAACAACCACCTGATCGATCACCTGGTAGACCAATCGGTAGCCGCTGCTGCGCAGCTTGATCTTGTAGCAGTCCGGCAAGCTATGCAGCCGGTTCGCTTCGATCGTCGGATTCAGTAAACCGAGACGAGTTTTTTCTTGAGTTGCTGCCGGACCGTGTCTCCCAGCGTTTGCCATTCCTTTAGCGCTCGCGCATCGAACTCAAGGCTATAGGTCATCCAGAGAAACATTCACTCGCTGAGGGTCAGCAAGGCGCTTGCGAACGGTCGCTAGCAGCGCCTCATCCTCATCGGTCATGAGGACAGGTTTAAAAGGCAGCTGCCCGCGCTCGGCGACGTACTGCAATGCTTGGCGCATAAGCTCGGAGGGCGTAACACCCAACCGCTCAAGCTCACGATAGGCTCGGATTTTGAGATCGTCGTCGATACGAACATTGATGGAGGCCATGGTGGCTTGCTCACTGTAATGACAATGGTCTTTACAGTGACGTAATTCTGGGCACCAGACAAATGGCTTAGGAGCACAAGCCGACGGAGGACAAAGCCCAGAGAGCGCGAGTACAAGCTCTTCAGCCGCGAAGGCCTGACTGCCCTTGGCAGCTATCCAGTGGTCGGGATGGGGACGGCACGCCGCAAGCGCTTCGAGATCAAACAGCGGCTCGCCAACGGCATGGATCCCATCCCCCTCCGGTCAGAAATCCAGACGCAGCACAGTGCGCCAGAAGTTCTTCAGCGGAGAACGCCAGTGCTTGCGCCAGTTACGCTCCCACCAGTCGTCTTCGTTCTTCACCACGTCCTCAAGGTCGCTACCCGTGACAGCGGCGGCATGCTGGCGGAACATCATCGGGAACACACAGTGTTGCCGGATCCGTCGCTTGAACATCACGTCCACAGGCGTACCGTCATACGGTGTCTGCGCCAGGATCGCGCAGCCTTTGCGTGAAAGCACGTATGCATGAAGGGCCACCACGCGGCCCCGGGCAATGAACGGGAACCAGGTCAACCAGGTTCGGCCCATGCTGTAGCCGAGGTGCAAGGCCTCGAATCGATGGCGACGCATGAAGCGGTTTACCCAGGCGATCCGCGAGGCTTTCAGCTCGTAGGGCATCACGTCATCTTCGAAAATCAGAATCCGCTCCAGGCCCTCCTCGAGCGCGCGCTGGGCGAGTTGCTGGTGAGACTCGTAGCAGCCGCGCTTGGGGTCGCCGTGCTTCTGCACGACATGAAATATCACTTGGTTGTCGAGCACCTTGCCAATGCTCTTCCTGAACAACTCACGCCTGTCACTCCGTGCATCGAGCGAGATGCAATAGACGGCGTCAACATCGAAATGAATCCTGCCCACCAATCAATCCCTTTAACTAATGCCTGTCATATGGTGGTGCTGAATAGAGCGGCAATAATATCGGGAGAATCTGGTATCACAAAGCCATGTTTGCGTTGTCTACCCGGGCGCATCCGGTGGCTGTCCGCGCAGGTCGTCGAACAGCGAGGGGTCGAGGTTGGCCAGGGTGTTTGACATGGGGCCTCCTCAGAGCGTGCCGATGCGGTCCAGCTCGCGCTTGAGCTGGTCGCGGTCGAGGGTATCCGGATGCAGCGCGAAGAACGCCTCGAAACGCCGTTGAATATGCGCGAGGGTCGCCCGGAACGCGCCGTCGATCGCGGCTTCGTCGCCCACCACGTCGGAAGGGTCTTCCAACCCCCAATGGGCCTTGAGCGCGGGGCCGAAGTACACGGGGCACGCTTCACCAGCGGCCTTGTCGCAGACGGTGATGACGATGTCTGGCGGGTTGCCTTCGAAGGCTTCGTTGCCCTTGCTGCTCAGGCCGTCGATGGCGATGCCGGCTTGCTGCAGGGTCTGCAGGCTGCGCGGCAGCACCTGGCCTCGTGGGAAGCTGCCGGCGCTGATGGCTTCGTACCCTTGCGGGGCGAGGTGGTTGAACAGGGCTTCGCACAGAATGCTGCGACAGCTGTTGGCAGTGCACATGAACAGGATTCGCATCGCTCGCTCCCCGCCGCGTGGCGGTTTTCAAAGGCCCAGGCGCAGTGCCAGGGCGGAAAGGGTGATCAGCAGCACCGGCAGTGTCAGCAGGATGCCGACCTTGAAGTAGTACCCCCAAGTGATGCGCATGCCTTTGCGGGCCAGCACGTGCAGCCAGAGCAAGGTGGCGAGGCTGCCGATGGGGGTGATCTTCGGGCCGAGGTCGCAGCCGATGACGTTGGCGTAGATCATCGCGTCGCGCACCAGGCCTTCGGCGCCGCTGGCCTGGATCGACAGGGCGCCGACCAGCACGCTGGGCATGTTGTTCATCACCGACGACAGCAACGCTGCAATCAGGCCGGTGCCGAGGGTGGCGGCCCACAGGCCGTGGGCTGCGAGGCGGTCGAGCACGCCGGCCAGGGCGTCGGTCATGCCGGCGTTGCGCAGGCCGTACACCACCAGGTACATGCCCAGCGAGAACACCACGATCTGCCAGGGCGCTTCGCGCAGCACGCGGCGGGTGGAGATCACGTGGCCGCGGGCGGCAACGGCGAACAGCACGGCGGCGCAGGCGGCGGCCACGGCGCTGACCGGGATGCCCAGCGGTTCGAGCACGAACAGGCCCACCAGCAGCGCCAGCAGCACCACCCAGCCGACGCGGAAGGTCGCGCGGTCGCGGATGGCCAGGGCCGGGGCCTTGAGGTCATCCAGGGCATAGCGCGCCGGGATGTCGCGCCGGAAGTACAGGAACAGCACCAGCAGGGTGGCGGCCACCGCCGCCAGGTTGACCGGCAGCATCACCGAGGCGTAGGCGCCGAAGCCCAGCCCGAAGTAGTCGGCCGAGACGATGTTCACCAGGTTCGACACCACCAGCGGCAGGCTGGCGGTGTCGGCGATGAAGCCTGCGGCCATGACGAAGGCCAGGGTCGCGCCGGACGAGAAGCGCAGCGCCAGCAACATCGACATGACGATGGGAGTGAGGATCAGCGCGGCGCCGTCGTTGGCGAACAGTGCCGACACCGCCGCGCCGAGCAGCACGATGAAGGCGAACAGGCGGCGTCCGTCGCCGCGTGCCCAGCGCGCCACGTGCAGGGCGGACCACTCGAAGAAGCCGGCCTCATCGAGCAGCAGGCTGACGATGATGATGGCGATGAAGGTGGCCGTGGCATTCCAGATGATCGCCCAGACGGCGGGAATGTCGTGCAACGACACCGCGCCGAACAGCAGCGCCAGCAGCGCGCCGAAACTGGCGCTCCAGCCGACACCGAGCCCCTTGGGCTGCCAGATGACCAGGATGAGGGTGAAGACGAAGACGCAGGCGGCGATCAGCATCGGCAGGGCCTCGTTCACTCAGCAGCAGGCAGCGGCACGGACGGGGCGATCGTCCATGTGCTGCAGGCGGGCGATGTTGTCCTGGAGCCAGGCGCCATTGGCCTGGGCGGTGACCTGCAACAGCTCGCCGACCCAGGCGGGCAGTTCAGGGTTGAGGCGGTAGTACACCCACTGCCCCTGGCGGCGGTCCAGCAACAGGCCGGCGCTGCGCAACTGGGCGAGGTGGCGGCTGATTTTCGGCTGGCTGTCGTCGAGGGCGCACATCAGTTCGCACACACACAGTTCGCCAAGACGGGCGATCAGCAAGGTGGCGCGGACGCGGGTCTCGTCGGCGAGGGACTTGAAGACCTGGGTGGGGGTGATCATGAGGGGGCACCTGAACATATGGAAATCCGAATATATGGATTTCCATATGCATATTGCAACAGGTGCGGGTGTTTCGTCAGAACGCCGTGCTGACTGTCAGCGACAGGTTGCGCGGATCGCCATAGATCGCTCCGGCGTAGAAGCCGTAGCGGGTGTAGTAGTGCTTGTCGAACAGGTTGTTGGCGTTGAGGCTGACGCTGGTGTCGTCGGTCAGCTGGTACTTGGCCATGGCATTCCAGATCGCATATCCCGACCAGTTGACGTCGCTTGAGCTACGGCTGACACCGTTGGTCGGCTGGCCGGCCGGGGTGGACAGCGCGCGGATGTTGGTCTGCGCGGTGACGCCGGTGCCGAGGGTCAGGCGGTCGAGCGGGCCGGACAACCGGTAGGTGGTCGAGGCCTTGAACAGGTGCGACGGGTCGCTGCGCCCGTCGCTGTCGAGGCGGCGGAAGTGCAGGTAGGTGTAGCCGGCATAGACGTTCCAGTTCTCGGTCAGGGCGCCTGCGAGTTCCAGGTCGATACCGTCGGTTTCCTGGCCGGAACCTGCCTTGTAGGCGGTGGCGCCGGTCGGGGTCAGCAGATCGCCGTCGGTAACGGCCTTGTTCTCCTGCTTGGTGCGGAAGTACGCGGCGGATGCGTTCAGGCGGCCGTCGAACCAGGCGGCCTTGATGCCGGTCTCGTAGCTCTGGCCGCGGATCGGCTCGACCTTGGTGCCGCTGGCGGTCTCTTCAGTCTGCGGGTTGAAGATGTCGGTGTAGCTGGCGTACACCGAGTAGGTGTCGTTGAGGTCATACACCGCGCCCAGGTAAGGGGTGACGATGCCGTTGTTCTGCTGGTTGCTGCGCACGCCGCTGACGTTGCGGGTGGTGGCCGAGTAGTCGGTGCTGCGCACACCGAGGATTACCGACAGCGGGTCGGTGATGCTCAGGCGAGTGGCCGCGTACATGCCTTGCAGGCGGGTAGTGGTCTTGCTGTGACGGCCAGTCCGCGAGGCGAGCATGTCGTAGTCGCTGTCCACGCCATTGAGCCAGTTGCTCAGCGGCAGGCCGTTGTTGGCGCGGAACTGGCAGCCCAGGGCCGGGGCGCTGACGCTGTTGGCGCTGACCATGGTGCAGGTGTATTCCGGCGACCAGGCCACAGTGCGGCTGTCGTTGTAGCCGACCATCGCCTGGTGGGTGCGGCCGAACATCTGGAACGGGCCAGACAGGTCGATCTGCGCCGATTGCTGGGTGGTGTCGCTGGAGCTGTGCAGACCGTTGAGCACCGCACCGCTGCCATCCTGGTCCCAGTAGCCGCCATAGACACCGCGCCCGGACGAGTTGACCTTGGCCAGACCGCGGTGGTTGAGGGCATCACTGGTGCTCTGCGAACCTTTCAGGTCCAGGGTCCAGTCGTTGTCGAAGTGGTGCTGCAGCGAGCCGAAGGTGGTGCGGGTGATGTACTCGCCGAAGCTCCAGCTGGGCACCACGTTGGTGCTGCGCGGCAGGTCGGTCTTGCTGCCGTCGCCATACCAGATCGGGATGTTGGCGCCCCAGCCGCCACCGACCACCTTGTTGTATTCGTACTGGTAACCGGCACCGAGGGTGGTGGCGTCGTCCAGGTCGAACTCGAAGTTGGCCAGCGCTGCGCGAGCGCGCTCGGACTGATTGTCACGGAACGAGTTGGCGTCCTGCTGGGTGACCACGAAGCGCGAGCGCAGGCGGCCGTCTTCGGAGAGCGGCAGGTTGAGGTCGGCGCCCAGGCGGCGTTTGTCCCAGCTGCCGTAGGTGGCGTATGCGCTGCCGCCGAAGGTGCGGGTCGGTGCCTTGCGGATCAGGTTGACGGTTGCCGACGGGTCGCCGGTGCCGCCGAGCAGGCCGTTGGCGCCACGCACTATGTCGATGCGCTCGTACAGGTCCAGGTTCAGCGCGTTGCCGCTGCCGCTGAAGTCAGAGCCGCCGGGGAACTGCAGGCCATCGATCTTCCAGTTGCTGATCGAATAGCCACGGGCGCGGAAATCGGTACGCCCGCCGACTTCCATCTTGCTCATGCTGATCCCCGGTGCAGTGTCGAGCGCCTGCTCGATGCTGTGCACATCGCGGTCGTCCATCTGCTGGCGGGTGATGCTGGTCACCGACTGCGGGGTCTGGCGCGGGGTCAGGTTCAGGCCGGTGGAGCTGCGCGTGCTCTCGACGGTATAGCCGAGCTGGCCGGCGTCGTCGGCACTGGGCAGCGCGCTGTCTTCGATGTTGGTAGCGCCCAGCTCCAGGGGCTGGGGATCAGCCGCAAAGGCACCTGCAGACAGACTGAAGGCGATACACAAGGCAAGCGGTGAGAGGCGGCTGCCGCCGCGGGTGAAGCGGGCGCAGGCGCCGGGGATGCTCTGAGGTTTCATTTGGGAAGGCTTCGTATTCGCAGATGGTTTTTGCTACGATTCTAGGGATGTGCCCTCTGGGCTCCATGCCCGGCTTGTACGGGGATGTAATGGAACGTAACGGGCGCTGCATGGGCGCCCCCGACAGGTGTCCCCCGCAATGAGCACGACCTTGCTGGTCGTCGATGATGACGACGAGATCCGCGAACTTCTCTGCGATTACCTTACCGATGCCGGCTATCAGGTACTGGCTGCCGCCGATGGCGAGCAGATGCGCCAGCAGCTGGCGCGACACAAGGTCGAGCTGGTGGTGCTCGACCTCATGCTGCCTGGCGAGGATGGCCTGAGCCTGTGCCGCCAGTTGCAGGCGCAGCCGGGCCTGGCGGTGATCATGCTGTCGGCCAAGGGCAGCACGCTGGATCGCATCATCGGCCTGGAAGTGGGCGCCGACGACTACCTGTCCAAGCCCTTCGAACCCCGTGAACTCATTGCCCGCATCAAGGCCGTCCTGCGCCGCCCGCAGCGCCTCGACACGCCGAGCGAAGAGCCCGCCAGCCAGGCGCAGCAGTTCGCAGGGTTCAGCCTCGACCATATCAAGCGCCTGCTCACTCATCCCGACGGCCAGGCCCTCACCCTGCCCCGCTCCGATTACCGCGTGCTGCGCGAGCTGCTCGAGGCCAACAACCGCGTGGTATCGCGCGATCACCTGACGCGCAGCGCCTTTGGCCGCGACCACCTGCCCGACGACCGCTCGGTGGACATGTGCATCAGCCGCCTGCGCCAGCACCTGCGCCGCGCCGCCAATGGCAGCGCGCAGATCCTCACCATTCGCAACGAAGGCTACCTGCTCAGCATCGCCTGCGAGCCAGGCGCCTGAAGTGCGCCTGCTGCGCCGCCTGTGGCCACGGACGCTGTTCGGCCAACTGCTGCTGATCATGATCAGCGGCACCCTGCTGATCCAGTTGATGTCCAGCAGCATCTGGTTCGACGTGCGCTTCGCCCAGGTGTTCGAGGCCCCGGTGCGGTTGATCGCTGCGCGCAGTGCGCCGCTGATCGCCCAGGCCGACTGCCATGCCGGGCAGTTGCAGGTGCCGGCGCACTATCACCTGCGCTGCGCCGAATCACTGCCCGAAGCCCAACGTGATGATCGACGCGGGCGGCACCGCATCGAACTGCTGCTGCACCAGGCGCTGGCCTACGAACTCGGCCACGACCAGCCGGCGCGCCTGCTGAAGGTACAACTGACCGATGAGCTTGGTCAGCCGATCGTCTGGCGCAGCCTGTTCGGCCTGCGTACCGCCCAGGCGCACCTGCAGTTCGCCGTGCCGATGGAGGATGGCCACTGGCTGGTGATCGACGGCGAAGAACTGCAGGGCTGGAGTGGCGAGTCGGCCTGGGTGCTGATCAGCGACTATCTGCTGCGCGTCTATGCCCTGCGCATCGTCGCCGTGCTGCTGGTGTGCCTGGTGGCCGTGCGCCTGTGCCTGCGCCCGCTGCGACGCCTGGCCGATGCCGCTCGTGGCCTGGGGCGCAACCTGGAGCAGCCGGCCCTGCCCCTGGAAGGCCCTGAGGAAGTGCGCCAGGCAGCGCAGGCGTTCAACGCCATGCAGCAGCGGCTGATCGCCATGGTCAACGACAAGGCCTACTTTCTCGCCGCCGTCTCCCACGACCTGCGTACGCCCCTGACCCGCATGCGCCTGCGCCTGGAGCGGCTGGAGGATGGCGAACACAAAGAGCGTCTGCGCCAGAACATCGCGCAGATGGATGCCATGATCGGCCAGGTACTGGACTACCTGCGGGCCGGCGAGCAGCAGAACCTGCAGGAGGTGGACCTGGACCGACTGGTGGCGCGCCTGTGCGCCGACTTGGCCAGCGCCGAAGAGCCGCTGCCGATCCAGGGTGAAGTGGGCAAGGTGAAGGTCGATGCCTTGCTGATGCAGCGGTGCCTGCAGAACCTGCTGGTCAATGCCCTGCGTTATGGCAAGGCGGTTTCGCTGCGGCTCGAGGCGGATACGGCGCAGGTGCGGATTCATGTCGAGGATCGCGGGCCAGGTATTGCCGCGGGCCTGCTGGACACCGTGACCGATCCGTTCGTGCGTGGAGAGGGTTCGCGCAACCAGGCGTCCGGTGGGTATGGCCTGGGGTTGAGCATTGCCCAGCGGATTGCGGCCAGCCATGGCGGTGAGTTGCGGCTTTCCAACCGCGATGGCGATGGGCTGAAAGCGACTGTGGTGTTGCCACGCTAGCACCAGCCCGCCCACAGCGCACACCTCAAGCCCCCCATTGCCAAACCCTGCCCAAAAGAGTTCAAATCGCACTAATTCCCATTAACAACTACCCTCCCCCATGCCCCCCACCGATTCTGCCCTGCTCTCCGCCACCGAGGCTCTCTACCTCACCCACAGCGCCTGGCTGCGTGGCTGGCTGCGCAAGCGTCTGGACTCCACCAGCGATGCCGCCGACCTGGTACAGGACACCTTCGTGCGGGTCATCAAGGCGCGTCGTGCCCTGGATATCCGCGAGCCGCGCCAATATCTGAGCACCGTCGCCAAAGGTCTGGTCATCGACCTGTTCCGCCGCCGGGCGCTGGAGCAGAGCTATCTCGAGGCGCTGGCCTCCCTGCCCGCCTGCGACCACCCATCCGAGGAAGACCAGGCGATCGTTCTGGAAACCTTGATGGAAATCGATCGCATGCTAGACAGCCTGGGCGACAAGGTGCGTCAGACGTTCATCCTGTCGCAGTTCGAGGGGCTGACGTATCCGCAGATCGCCGAGCGCCTGGGCGTCTCGGTACGCACGGTGAACAACCACATGGCCAAGGCGATTGAGCAGTGCTGCCTGATGCGCCTGGGGCTGCTGTGAGCACCGTGTCATCACCGTTGAGCACAGCGCAGCGCGAGGCGTTGCGCTGTGCGGCGCAGTGGTATGCGCGGCTGTCGTCGGGGCTCGAGGATGCGGGCGAGCAGCAGCGCTGGCAGCGCTGGCACGATGCAGATCCTCTGCACCAGCAGGCCTGGCAACAGGTTGAGGCAGTTCGGCGGATGGTCGAGGGGGTGCCACGGCAGATTGCAGCGCCGGCCCTGCGTCAGGCGCGGGAGTCGCGCAGGCGGGTGCTGCGTCAGTTGCTGGTGCTGGCGGGCGTCGGTGTGGTGGGTGTGGGCGGCTGGAGAAGCGAACTGCGAACAACGCTGATGGCCAGCCTGCACACCGGGGTCGGTGAGCAGCGTGAGGTGGTGCTGGAGGATGGCAGCCAGATCCTGCTGGACAGCCGTTCGGCGCTGGATGTGCGCTTCGACGCAGCGCAGCGTGTACTGCGTCTGCTGAGCGGGCGGGTGCTGGTGCAAACGGCCGCCGATGCCCTGGCGCGTCCGTTTCTGGTGGAGGTGGCCCAGGGGCAGGTGCAGGCGTTGGGCACCCGCTTCACGGTCGAGGCCGACGAGCGCTTCTGCGAGGTGACGGTGCTGGAAAAGGCCGTACAGGTGCGTCCGCTGAACAGCGCACAAACCCTGCGTCTGGAAGCGGGTCAGCAGGTGCGGTTCGATCGCTCTCGGCTTGGCGAGCCGTGGCGCAGCGACGCTTCGGTGGCGTCGTGGCAAACGGGTAGCCTGATAGCAATCAACCGGCCGCTGGGCGACTTGCTGGAAGAACTGTCGCGCTACCGGCGTGGCTGGCTGCGCTGTGATCCATCGATTGCCGGGCTGCGGATTTCCGGGGCCTTTCCGCTGCACGACATCGACCTCGCCCTCGCCGCATTGGCCAGCGGTTTCGAGCTGCACATCGTGCGGCGTACCGATTACTGGGTCAGTGTCATGCCTCGGGTCGGTTGAGGCGTTGCAAAAAAATCCTCATCTGCGTTGCACTTTTTTCTCACGTCCTTCGGCCATTGCTCAGACATCTGCCGTTTGAGCGGATCAATTGGGGGAGGACCATCATGACGTACCCGTATGCGCGCCGACTGAAACCGGTGGCCGCAGCCATTCGCCTGGGCTTTTGCAGCGTAGTCCTGACTACGCTGCCGGCGTTCGCCCATGCAGCCGAAGTCAGTGAGCTGCGCCAGTACCAGATTCCTGCCGGCAGCCTGACGGAGGCGCTCAGCGCCTTTGCATCGGCCTCGGGCAGTGCCTTCTCCTTCGATGCCGCCTTGACCGACGGCCATCGCTCGCCGGGGCTGCAAGGCCGCTACAGCGTCGCCCAGGGCTTCGCGCTGCTGCTGCAAGGCACAGGGTTGCAGGTGGTCGCGCAGAGCAATGGCAGTTATGTGCTGCGCCCGTCGCCGCGCAATGACGGCTCGCTGGAGCTGGACGCCACGACCATCTCCAGCCAGCGCCTGGACGCCACCTCCGAAGGCACCGGGGCCTACGCCGCGCGGGCGGTGACCATCGGCAAGGGCACACACACGCTGCGCGAGACACCCCAGGCGGTGACCGTGCTGACCCGCAAGTACATGGACGACCAGAACATCAACACCATCGACCAGGCGATGGAGAAAACCCCGGGTATCGCGGTGTACGAATCGCCCATGGGCGGCAAGTACTTCTATTCGCGCGGTTTCATGATGCAGGGCCAGTACCAGTACGACGGCGTGCCGCTGGATGTGGGCGGCGAGTACGTACAGGCCAACAGCTTCTCGGGCGACATGGCCTACTACGACCGGGTCGAAGTGCTCAAGGGCGCGGCGGGCATGATGAAGGGCTCGGGCAGCTCGGCGGGCGGGGTCAATTTCGTGCGCAAACGCGGCCAGAGCACGCCCACCACCAGCCTGAGCCTGTCGGCGGGCTCCTGGGACAACTACCGCAGCCAGATCGACACCGGTGGCCCGCTCAACGCTTCGGGCACGCTGCGTGGCCGGGCGGTGGTAGCGTTGCAGGATCGCCAGTACTTCTACGACCTGGGTAAACGCAAGGACCAGATCCTCTACGGCGCCCTGGACTACGACCTGACGCCGGATACCACCCTGGGCTTAGGCGTCGCCTACGAGAGGCTCGACGCCCGGCCCTGCTGGCACGGCCTGCCAAGGGGGAGCGATGGCAAGGACCTGAAGCTGAGTCGCTCGACCTGCCTGGGCGCTTCGTGGAACACCTGGGACAGCCAGCGCACCACGGTGTTCGCCGACCTCAAGCACCAGTTGAACGATGAGTGGGCGTTCAAGTTCGCCGGGGCCTGGACCCACAACGACCAGGACATCAAGTACGCCCTTTCCGAGACCCCTGGCGGGGTGCCTGCAGGTGCGACCTCGGCGCCATCCTCGGTGTACTCGGGCCTGTTCGACTATGACCAGACCGACTACGGTTTCGACGCGTACCTGGATGGCAAATTCGATGCCTTCGGCCTGCAGCATGAGTTGGTGGTAGGCGCCAACGCCAGCCGCGCCCAGACCCGCGACCACTGGGCGCTGATCAACATGACCGGCCTACTCGGCGCGTCGCAGGATCCGTTCAATCCCAACCCGCACGTCCCCGAGCCCAGCGATGGCTTCTACGCGCCCAACGCTTACCGTGGCGGCCCCTTCCCGACCGAGACCGACACCCGGCAATTCGGCACCTACGCCACGCTTCGCCTGAAGCTGGCCGAGCCGTTGACCCTGGTGCTGGGTTCGCGCGTCAGTTGGTACCGCAACAGTCGTGACTCCTACACCCGGGCATGGGATTACTGGCAGCACGACCGCAGCCAGGAGAACGGTGAAGTGACGCCATTCGGCGCGCTCATCTACGACCTGAACGACAACTGGTCGGTCTATACCAGCTATGCCGCGATCTTCCAGCCGCAGAGCACTTACACCGACCAGGCAGGCAGCCCCTTGCAGCCCAAGACCGGCGCGAGCTACGAGCTGGGGATCAAGGGCGAACTGCTGGATGGGCGTGTGAACACCTCGTTCAACCTGTTCCGCACCATCGAGGAACATCGCGGGGAGGCCAACTACGACAGCAGCTGCCCAGGGTCTTCGGACGGCTTCTGCTACAGCGATGTGGGCAAGGTCCGGGCACAGGGCTTCGAGGCCGAAATCAGTGGCGAGGTGATCGAGCGCTTGCAGGTGCTGGCGGGCTATACCTACACCCAGACCAAGTACCTGGACAGCACCAGTGCCAATCCGCAGGAGCCGGCGTTTTCGACCACCTACTTCCCGCGTCATCTGTTCCGGGCCTCGGCGGACTACCAACTGACGGGAGCACTGGAGCGCTGGAGCGTGGGTGCAGGGGTAACGGCGCAGAGTGATGTCGCGTTCCGGGATGGCAATATCAGGCCCGTGGCGGTGAAATCCGTCCAGCCGGGGTATGGCATCTGGAGTGGACGGATCGGCTATCGGATCGACGAGAACTGGTCGCTGGCGCTCAATGGCAACAACCTGTTCGACAAGAAGTACTACCAGAGTGTGGGGGCGGTTTCGTGGGGTAACTTCTATGGTGAGCCGCGCAACTTCACAGTGACGCTGAGAGGCAACTTCTGATGTAGGGCTTCATTCCCAAGGGCCGTGGACTAAGTGTGGGAGCGCACTTGCCCGGAGCTGTCATTTTTTGCGTTCGGGCCGGCGGTGGCCTGCCGCCAGGCAGGCCCTGATTTTCAACAGGACAAAATTTCTGACACCGTGGCCGCTACAATCCCAAACCTTGAACCCCTTCCCCCAATGCGATATAGCTAAAAAGGCACCCATAACGAAAAGAGGCTAACCACGCCCCCATGCACGAGATCACACGTATCCGTCGGCCGCATGGCCCGCTTGCCAATCTGATCGGCAAGTCTACCGGGCCCTTCCCTGCCGCCGTTTCCAGTCTCGGCTGTTCCCCGCTCTCGACACTCTTCCACACCCTGTCGATCCCGCCCCGCGATGTCCTGCTGGCGCACAAGCGCAAGCGCCCCGTGCCTCCGCCTGCCTGCTGACCCCTGAAGTTTCCGCGCTTCCACCGCCCTCGGCTCGTTGCCGTTCGGGGCTGGGGAAGTCTTGCCTTTCTTCCGTGATCACAGGACTTTTTCATGACTACTCGCGTCGCCATCATCGGCGCCGGCCCTTCCGGCCTGGCGCAACTGCGTGCCTTCCAATCCGCCCACGCCAAGGGCGCGGCCATGCCCGAAATCGTCTGCTTCGAGAAGCAGGCCGACTGGGGCGGCATGTGGAACTACACCTGGCGTACAGGCCTCGACCAGCACGGCGAGCCGGTGCACAGCAGCATGTACCGCTACCTCTGGTCCAACGGCCCGAAGGAATGCCTGGAGTTCGCCGACTACAGCTTCGATGAACATTTCGGCCGCCCGATTTCCTCCTATCCGCCGCGCGAAGTGCTGTGGGACTACATTCAGGGCCGAGTGAAAAAGGCCGACGTGCGCCAGTACATCCGCTTCGACACCGTGGTCAAGGACGTGCGCTTCGACAGTACCAGCCGCACCTTCACCCTCACCGCCCACGACTACGCCAATGGCCAGCGCTACGAACAGGTATTCGACTACGTGGTAGTCGCCAGCGGGCATTTCTCCACACCCCAGGTGCCGTCATTCCCAGGCTTCGAGCGCTTCTCCGGACGCATCCTGCACGCCCATGATTTCCGTGATGCACTGGAATTCGCCGGCAAGGATGTGCTGATCATCGGCAGCAGCTACTCCGCCGAAGACATCGGCTCGCAGTGCTACAAATACGGCGCGCGCTCGATCACCAGTGCCTACCGTACCCAGCCGATGGGCTACAAATGGCCCAAGGGCTGGGAAGAGCGGCCACAGTTGCAAAGGGTGGACGGCGACCGCGCACACTTCGCCGACGGTTCGAGCAAGCGCGTCGATGCGATCATCCTGTGCACCGGCTACCAGCACCACTTCCCGTTCCTGCCCGACGACCTGACCCTGCGCACCGGCAACCGCCTGTGGCCGCTGGGCCTGTACCAGGGCGTGGTATGGGAGGCCAACCCGCAGTTGATGTACCTGGGGATGCAAGACCTGTGGTACAGCTTCAACCTGTTCGACGCCCAGGCCTGGTTCGTACGCGACGTGATCCTCGGTCGCATTGCCCTGCCCGACCCGGCCGCCATGCGCGCCGACAGCGAGCACTGGCGCGCCGAGGAAGAGGCCTTGCAGACCACTGCCTCGATGTACGAATTCCAGGGCAGCTACATCGCCCGCCTGATCGAGCAGACCGACTACCCACGGTTCGACATCGACGCGGTGAACCGCATCTTCCTCAAATGGAAGAACGACAAGAAGCACGACATCATGGGCTACCGCGACCGCTCGTACCGCTCGGTGATGACCGGCACCGCCTCGGTGCCACACCACACCCGCTGGATTAGGGCGCTGGACGATTCGCTGGAAGAGTACCTGCGTGAAACGGCGGAGCCTGGGGATGTGAAGGTGCTGCGACCGGAGCGTTGAGGTAGAGATTGGTGTTGACGGGCCCGGCGCATTAGCGCCGGGTTCGGGCCTGCCGTAGCTCGACGAGCCGTCTGCGCATCTCCCTGTGCCGCTCGCTGTTGAACACCAGCAGCGCCAGCAGAGGCAAGAGCAGGATGGCAGCCAACAACATGAAATGCAGGCCGTTGCCCAACAAGCTCAGGGCGATCAGCAGCGCCATCAGCGGTACTGGCAAAACGGCCCACATTGCCCATCCATACCCACGAATCATCGCCAAGTGCCCCAGGCACAGCAGCGCCGCCAGTGCTGTACTCGAAACTATCGTGTAGACGGGATTATCCGGATGGCTGCGCCAATGCTCGTCGATCCACATGGCAAGAACCAATGCCACCGACAGCACACAGGTGAAAAAGCCCAGCAGGAACGTCGGGAAGTAACGACGCATGAACGCATGGAATTCAAGATGGCGTTGATACTCGCCCATCATCGAGACCGTCGAACTTTGGGTCGCTGGGCCTTTGAAGCTCTATCGGCTTGACGCTTGTGTCGATACTCGGCAAGTAGCACGCGCATCGCTCTGTAGCGCTTGCTGTTGAGTACCAGCAACGCCAGCAGCGCGACGACTATGATGCTCAGGAAGATCCCCATGTGCGGCCTGAAACCGTAGGTCGGCAACAGGAAAACCACGGAGCCGATACAAAGGGCGGCGACCATCCATACCCCCCAGTCACGACCTCGCACTACGGCGGCATGCGCCGTGACCAGCGTCACCACCAGCACACCAAGGCTGAGCGGATAGTTGATCTCCCGGCTGCAGTCACGGCAATAGGTACTCCACACCAAAGAGAACGTCCCGGCCATGGCGTACAGCGAGAGAAAATACCCCGCCAGGAACACCATGAAGTAGCGATCGAGAAACTTCTGAAGGTCAGGGTGCCGACTCATTACTCGAACTCCTCATAGAGCCCCAGAGCGATGCTCTTGGTCTTGTCCTGCACCGTCCCGCTGCCGACAAAACCGATGGAAGCGCCAAGCGAATCCTTGATCAATGTTTGAGTGGCGTGCTTGATCTGGGTGGGCGTGTGACGCTTGATCAGCTCACCTGTGCTCTGTTGCAGCTTGAGTTGCTTCGCGGTAAGCGAAGGATGCTTGATCGACAGCAACTCGCGGGTGAGAGCGCTACGCTGCTGACGGCTCAATGAACGGGTCAGGTCGAGCCAGTTGGCGCCCGTGGCAGCCTTGCGCACCTGCAGGAAGCGTACAGTCGTGAGGGCCGAGCTGCCGACGCCGATCAACGATATACCGTCGAGCAACGGTGTGGCTGCCCTGTACCAGGCCTCCTGATCCATCGCATCATTGGCTGAAGGGTCGTTGACCTCGTTGACCGTCCTGGCAACACCGATAAAGCACTGTGCGGTACTGGCGGTTGCTGCTGCATATCCGGCAACGGTAAGCGCGAGGCTCACACCGCCGGAGAAGGGCACGGCGATAGTACCGCTGAACATGACGACCCAACCCAGGATCGCACCAGCGCAGGAGAGCGTGGTGCCTACCGCCTCCTTGACCACGCGCGATTCACGCGGGTTGGTCTGCAGCTGGTTCATGAACTGTTGGGGCGCAATGTAGCGAGGCGCCTCACGCAGGATGATGCGCTTGGGCTTGATACTGCAGATCGGCTGAAACTCGCGCAGCACGATCACGTTGTAGTCGGCATCGATATACACGACACCCGCACCGACGATGCCAGGGTCGGCATCGATCGCCTTGAACAGCTTCTGCTGGTCGATACGCCCCTGCAGGCGCTGACGCGCCAGAAACTGCGAGGTGTTGGCCAATTCGTTGACCAGAAGGTCTTTCATGAATACGTGTCCTTACTCAGCTACAGGCTGGCCTGTCCACAGCGCAAAGCCGCTCTTTGCAGAAGCGGCCTTGCGTCGCGAAAGGGGCGCGATGCACCCCTGCCATGCCATCAAACGTTCGGGCAAGGCACCGGTGCCCAGTCACCCATGTCCGGGTTGCGGCACATGCTGTTGACCTGATCCACGCCCGCCTTGGCCACTTGCTGGGCCTCGGCCTTCTTGCCGGTGGCGTTCTGCAGGGTCTTCTCGGTAGCGACTGCTTCAGTCGGCACTTTGGTGTTGGTCTTGCCCGCAGCCTGGCCCTTCTTGGTGCCAGACTTGCTGGTCGCTTTCGGTGGCTGGACCACGGCCACCACTTCCGAACGCTGCACGCCCACCTGCTTGAGGTCCTGCTCGTAGGCCTGGGTGTAGTTGTTCAGGTTCTCACCCAGACGACCGTTGACGGTGCCGAGCAGCTGGTTCGACTCGTTCAGGCCGGCAACGATCTCGGCCAGGCGCTTGCGGCCTTCGGTGTCGTTGATGCGGTTGGCCTTGCGGTTCTGGATCAGGCTGGCGAATTCACGCTGGTAACAAGCCTGGGACGCCTTGGCGTATTGGGTGGTGCGGTCCAGGTCGGCGGCGCTCTTGTCGATGTCGGCGGCGTAGGAAGCGATGCGCTGCTTGTCGTCGCTGATCTGCTTCTGGCGCTCGGTGTAGTAGCCCGCCGCGCCGCCGACCAGGGCGCCGCCAGCAGCGCCGATGGCGGCGTTGCGACCACGGTTGTCACCGTCCACCAGGGCGCCGGTCAGGGCACCGCCTACCGCGCCGAGCAGTGCGCCGGTGGCGACCGAGCGAGTCATGTCGCCGTCAGTGGAACGCAGGTGCTGCACCGGCTCGTAGCAGTTGGGGTAATACTCCACCTTGGTCGTTGCACCGATCTTGGAAACCGGCGAACCGGCGCAGCCGGTCAGCAGGACGCTGCTGAAACCGGCAGCCAGCAGCAGAGCGGCACGGGCCTTGGAAGCGGTGATCAGGGAGGTGCGATTCAAGCGCATGGTCGGGTTCTCTCTCGGGTTGTGCTGATCCGGCCTGCTTCATGCGGGCCGGGGTCTTTTTTCAGGGTTTCTTCAAGGTCGCGGAGCAGCCGATGCCAGCAGCTCCTTGAGGATCGTCGCCGGGTCGGCCCGCCGGTTCTGGCGGTACTCCCCGACGTGGCGGACGAACAGGGTGGCGCGGGTCTCCAGGCTCTTGCCCAGCACCGGCTTGCGCTCAAGCTCTTGCTTGACCCGCTGGAACTGCGCCTGGATCACCGCATCGGTGTAGCGCGTGCCGCTGGCCAGGTTGTCGATGTAGATCGCCAGCGCGCCGTCCAGCGCGCTGCGGCCGTTGGCGATGGCGGCGCCATACAGGCTGGCGCTGGCCTGGTCGCCGGAGGCCTGGGCCTTGGCCTGGGTGTTCTGCAGGTTGGTCAGGCGGATGTTGTAGTTGTTGATGGTCTCGGCCACGAGGGCCGCCGACTGGATCAGGTTGCCGGCCGCTTCTTCGCGCTGGCGGGCGATCAGCGAGACATTGCGCTTGAGCTCCTCGTTGACCAGACCCAACTCGGCCTGCAGGCGCGGGTCGCTGGCGCCGGCGATGATGCCGTCCAGGCGCGTGGTCGGGTCATCGGCGGCATTGATGTCGTCGGTGAGGCCGGCCAGGCGCCCCTCTTTCTGCCATTGCTCGAACAGCTCCTGGTAGCGCGAACGCGGCGCCGACAAGGCACCGATGGCGACGCGGAAACCGGTGGTCTCGTTGCGCTGCTCAGTGCCGTCGGCACCGAACAGCGGATACTCGCGACGCATGCCGGTGAACAGCGTGGTCTCGCCTTCCAGGTAGTTGCCGCCCTTGACCACGAAGCCGCCGTAGGCGCCCTGACGGCGACCAGCGTGCACCAGCTGGAAGGATTCCTGGACCATTTCGGCGGCATTGCCGATCACATCGAACAGCCCGAGCGGGTTGGGTTGCTTGGTCCCGATCGGCATCAGTCGCGCAGCCTGGCCGGTGCCACCGGCAACCTGGTTGAACACCGCCCAGTCGGCCAGCGGCCCGTCACTGTCGCTGCCCTCGACCTTGCGCGGGAACAGCCGGCCATCGAGCTCCTGGCGGCTGACCGCCGAACCGCCGCGGGCGGCGAATTCCCATTCCACTTCGGTGGGCAAGCGCACGAAACCGATCCCGCCATCTTCGGCCTTGCTGCCCCGGCCACTGACCGGCAGCAACTCGCGGTGATGCTTCATCAACCAGGCGCTGTACACCGCGGCGAAACGCTCGGCCTCGAACCGCGACAGCTTGACCTTGGGCAGGCGACCGGCGGCCTCGGTGACCGGTTCGCAGGCGGGCTCCGCCTCGCCGCTGGCCAGCGACTGAGCCTGGGCCATGACCTGCGCATACTGGCGCGCAGTCACCTCGTACTTGCCGATGAAATACATCATCGGCTTGAGCGGGCTGCCCGCCTCGACCTTGGGCAGGCTGGCGCCGACCTGTTTCTGCCAGGGGGGGGACAGGTCCTGCAGGCTGAACTGGCCATTGATGAAGTCGCGGCGATACCCGGAGATGAACGACTGCTTGTAACCCGCCTCGCCTTCGCTGAAGGGATAGCCCAGGTTGACCTCGCGGTCGTCGAGGCTGCCTTGCGCCAGCACGTAGACATGCCGGAAGACAATCTCGCCGCCACAGGGCAGCGGCAAGCTGACGTCGTCGGCCAGGGGCTTGGGGTTGTCCAGCTTGCGGGTGGCGGCGGGGTCGGGCGCGGCGGTGTTGACCGCGGAGACCTGGGGCTTGTCCTCGCCATCGGCGGGAGAGCAGGCCACAAGGCCCAGTGTGGTGACGATCAAGGCCGCTACCTTGAGGCGAAGTTCAGACATCACGAATTCCTTGCGAGGCGTCGATCCGCGCCACCCGCCAGCCGCCCAGGGCGGCGGCAGCGGTGCTGGCCGACAACACGGCGAGCAGCGCGACGAGATAGTGCATAGGCAGCAGGTGAGCGGCGTACTCGCCGGGCACCTGCATGAACAGTCGGTTCAGGCCGTGCTCGGCCAGGGCATACAACAGGGCCGCCAGCCCGGCGGCGAGCAGGCCGCTGTACAGCGCCTGCAACACCACGAACAACAGCAGCGCGGCGGTGCCGAAGCCCAGCAGGCGCAACACCGCCAGCTCGCGCTGCTTGCGCTCGACCGCCGCCACCGCACCTGCGGCAACCGCCGCAACCGCCCCGGCCACGGCCAACGCGGCGATGATCCAGAACACCAGGTCGAGGTTGCGCCCGAGCGACTGCACCTGGGCGATCTGCGCCGCCTGGGTCGAGACCAGCAACTGACGTTCGGCGAAGAACTGGCGCAGCGGCTCGACGTCCTCGAGCGTGCGGGCATACAGGCGAAACGCCGGGTAGACCCGCGCCGCGCTGCCGGCCTGCAGCTCGCCCGCCCAGTCCAACGCCGGTACCGCACGCCCGTCGCGGTAGTCCTCGGCGGCCTCCAGCAAGGCCAACGGTGCGAACAAGGCATCGCGCTCGAACGCTGCCAGCGGCAGCACGGCACGCACGTGCAACGAGGTCTGGCGCCATTGCACCTCGCCCGCACGCTGGCGATTGAAACTGGCCTGCAAGCGATCGCCAGGATGGGCGCCGAGCTTTTCCGCCGCAGTGAAACTCAGCACTACGTCGCGCAGGTCGGCTGCATCGGGGGCCACGGCGCCGTCGAGCAGGGGATCGCCGGCCGCGGTCGGCAGCATCTCGACCGTCACCCCACGCCCTTGTGCAGGCAGCAGCAACTCGGCGGTGGCGGCGATCTGGCGGGTGCGCGGGATGGCGAAGGCGACATCCGGACGCGCCGCGAGCCCGGTAATGAAATCGGCAGTGAAACGTCCACCGCCCAAGGGTATGACCTCACGCACGCCCGGGTCGCGCTGCAGGCGTTCGGTCAGGCTGCCGATCAGGCCGAACTTCAGGCCGAACAGCACCAGCAGTGGCGCAATCACCGCCACCAGCGCCAGCACCGCGCAGGCCGACAGCCGCGCGTCGGTGCGGTAGTCCTGCCAGGCCAGCCCGGCGATCAGCAGCGGGCGCATCAGGCAGCCTGCCCCAAGGTCGCGATGACGCCGCCGTCGGCATCGCGCCGACAGTGCATGCGCAGCACCCGCAGCCCGGCGTCGCGGGCCAGTGTCTCGTCGTGGGTGGCGATGACGCAGGTCACCCGATGCGCCTCGGCCTGGCGCAACAGCAACTGCATCACCCGCTCGGCATTGACCGGATCGAGCGCTGCGGTCGGTTCGTCCGCCAGCAACAGCGCAGGCGCATGGGCCAGGGCGCGGGCACAACTGACCCGCTGGCGCTGGCCCAGCGAAAGCGCCGCCGGACGCTTGTCCAACTGGTCGCTCACATCCAGCGCGGCCGCCAGGCGTTCGACGCCACCGTCGTCGGCCAGCCCCAGCAACTGACGCGGCAGGCGGATATTGCCGCGCACATCGAGAAAGCCCAGCAGCCCGCCCGCTTGCAGCACATAACCCAGGTGCCGACTGCGCAAGGCGGCCAGCCGGTCGAGCCGACGACCACGCCACAGCCCGGCGACATCCTGAACGCTGCCTTCAAGTTCCAGGGTGAAGGCGTCCGCCGCATCCGGCGCCAGCACCAATGCCAGCAGGTCGAGCAGCGTGCTCTTGCCGCAGCCGCTGGGCCCAACCAACGCCACCCGCTCACCGGCGCCCAGGCGCAGATCGCCGATCTCCAGGCGGTAGCGCCCGCGCGTCTTGTGCACCCCTTGCAGGCTGATCATCAAGGCAGCGTCGAGAGCGGGACACGGTACAGGGCGTCGCCCGGTTCGGCGTTGCCGAAACGCACCCAGTTGGCCATGTCGTTGTGGAAGGTTTCGTAGAGGCGAATCTTCGAGTCGAGCTCGTCGATGAAATCCTCCTGCTCGGCGACCGACAGCGACAGCCACAGGTCCTGGGTCATGCTCAGCGACTTGCTGCGATACGGCAGGCCTTCGAGGTACTCACCGAGTACGCCGCCCTGGGCAAGGTTGGCGCCCTTGCTCAGCGCGCCGGGGTCGCGGCTCATGTAGGCACTGGCGCTGGCGATTTCATTGAAGAAGTCGCCCGGCGAGCTGCGCGTCTTGCGCGCCGCATCGACGATCAGCTTGAGCGACTGCTGCAGGTCGTTGAGCTGCAGCTTGGTCAGCATCACGCACACCTGCAAGGTCGGCAGCGCCGGGTTGGTCAGGTCACGATCGGCGGTCCAGGCACTCACCAGTTGCGGCGCCTGGCTGGCGCTGCGACGGCCGAGAAAGTCCATGTGCATGGCGTAGCCCACGGCCTGGGTCTTGGCGGCGAGGCTGGAACCGGAGGCGAGCAACGGCACGGCCTGCGGCTGTTGGTTGCGCACCTGATGCACCAGCTCGGCGAAGGTCGAGCCGATCTCCTGCACGCGCTCGCCAAAGGCGTTCACATCGCCCCCCGGCACACCCACGTAGAGGTCGCCGATACGCGGGTTGCTGTCGGCGGTGAGCACGCGGTACTGCTGCTCGGCCGAGCCGTGGTTCTTCACCCCGGCAGGGGTGCGCAGGTGCAGGGCGTAGATCTTGATCTGCTTGCTCAGCGCCGCCTGACGCACCTCGGCTTCGTTCATCCGCGTGCTGCTCTCGGGGTCGCTCTTGCGCAAGGCGCCAGCATCGCTGACCAGCAGCACGATGCGTCCGCCGTAGCCGGACCAGTCCATGCCCTCGACCGCCTGCATGACCCCGGCGAAGGCATCTTCGTTGAACGAATGGCTGGACACGGTGGTGGCCTTGACCTGCGATGCGGCCTTGAGAAAGCGCGCAGGGTCGCGGCCTTCATCGAGGCTGACCAGGGTCTTGCTCAAGTAGTCCAGGCCCGGCGTGCGCTTGACGCTGTTGCGAAAGCCCACCAGGCCAAAGCTGACGCTGTCCAGCTCACCGCGTGCCGCCAGTTGCTGCTGCAACTCGCTGACCACCTGGCGCACCCGGTCGATGTAGGGCTGCATCGACACCGAGGTGTCCACCACCAGCACGATGCCGGTGCGGAAGCTGTTGTCGCCGGCGCTGGCAACGCCTGCGGCCTGCGGCGCGCTGCCAGCCGCACTGCTCCCGGGATCGATCGATGCGATATTGAGCAGTTGCACCGGCTGACCGTCGGCGTCGAAGCTCTCGCGGTAGTCGAAGATCGGCATCAGGTAGAACTGGTCCTGCGGCACCGCGTTGGCCGCAGGCTCCAGCGCCAGCACACGCGGCACTTCGGCCGGATCGTTCTGCGCCTTGAGCAGTTGCGCGCGGGCCTGGGTACTGTCGTCGAGCAACTGCTGCACATCGTCGGGCTCACGCATGAACATCACCGGCGCGCGGCCGGAGCGTTCGGTGAACTTGAGCACCAGGCTCTGCTTCCAGTCGCTGGTCTGCTCTGCAGGCAGCCAGCCTTCGCGCAGGCCATCGCTGGCAGCGCCGACCTGGATCCAGGCTTTGCCGTCGATATCCTTGCGCTGATAAACGTAGAGCACCGAGAAGGCCGGTAGGCTATCGCCGGCAGCGCCACCAGGGCTATCGGCCAGGCGCGCGCCGGGCTTGGTCAGCACGCGCTGGAACAGGGTCTTCTTGCCCGCCATGAGCAGCGGCCGCTGATCGTTCTGCGCCGCGCTGGCGACGGGAGGCGGCGCGCTGGGCTGGACGGGTGTCTGTGCCACCGGTGTGGCGACGGCGGGCTTGTCGTGACCGGCGAACAACCAGTAACCGCCCGCTGCCAGGCCCAGTGCCGCTGCGATGGCCACCGCCAACAGCGCCACCGCGGGCTTTTTCTTTGGCGCAACAACAGGCGCCGGGCGGCTCTGCTGTGACTCACGCCGGGCTGGCTCGGGCTGGGCAGCCGCCTGCGGAATCTCGATGGACACTGGCGTCAACCCTGCCAGTTCGGGGGCCGCCTGTGGCACGACCAGTGGCCTGATCACCGTGCTCTGGCAGTCTTCTTCCGGAAGGCGGTCCAGTGCTGCCAGCAAGGCGGCGGCATCGGCGAAGCGTTCGTTCGGGTCCTTGGCCAGCAACCCGCGCAGGATTTCCTGATAACGCCCATGCTCGATGGGCAGCTCCGGCAGCGGCTCGGTCAGGTGCGCCAGCGCCGTGGACAGCGCATCGGTGCCGCTGTAGGGCAGCTTGCCGACGAGGATCTCGTAGAGCACCACCCCCAAGGCATAAAGGTCGGCGCGCCCGTCGATCTCAAGCCCGCGGGCCTGCTCCGGGCTCATGTAGCTGGGCGTCCCCACCGCGAAACCCGCCTGGGTGAACTGGGTGTGATCGTCCAGGGACTTGGCGATGCCGAAGTCCGACAGCACGGCGTTGCCATCGGCACGGAACAGGATGTTGGCCGGCTTCACGTCGCGGTGCACCAGGCCCTGGGCATGGGCATAGCCCAGCGCCTGGGCCATCTGGCGCACATAGATCAACCCTTGCTCCGGCGTCAGCCCGGCGGCGATGCGCTCCTTGAGCGTGCCGCTGGGCAGATACTCCATGGCCATGTAGTACAGCTCGCCGACATTGCCGATGTCGTGGATGGTGGCAATGTGTGGATGAGCCAGGCGTGCAAGGGTGCGGCCTTCGCGCAGGAAGCGCTCGCAGAAGGTCGGATCGGCCGCCAGGCTCGCGGCCATCACCTTGAGTGCCACCTTGCGCTGCAGCGAGCGCTGGGTGGCCAGGTAGACGCTGGCCATGGCGCCTTGGCCAATCTCGCCGTCGATGTCGAATCCGGGGATCTGCATGTCCATGATGTTCTTCAATTGGCCTTCACCACCACGGCGGTGATGTTGTCGGGCGCGCCTCGGGTCAGGCCCAGGTGGACCAGGCTGCGCACTATCTGGTAGGGGTCGGCATGGCTGAGCACCTCGCCGATCTCGAGGTCTTCGGCGGTCTTGGTCAGGCCATCGCTGCACAGCAGGTAGGTGTCGCCAGGGCGCACCTGCAGGGCCACGGCCTGCAGCTCCAGGTGATCTTCGACACCGATGGCGCGGGTCACGATGTTGCCGCGCGGATGCACCCGGGCCTCGGCCTCGCTGAGCAGGCCGCTGTCCTGCAGTTCCTGGACGTAGCTGTGATCGTGGGACAGACGCTCGATGCGCCCGCCGCGCAGGCGATACAGACGGCTGTCACCGGCCCACAGGCCGATGGCCTGGTCGCCGCGTGCGGCCAGCACCACCACGGTACTGCCCATCATCGCTACGCCACGGCGTGCGGTTTCCTCGCGGACCGTGAAGTTGACCCACGCCAGGCCGTCACGCACTTCGTCGGCGAACTCCGCCAGCGAGTCGAGCATCGGCAGGCGGCGCAGGCTGTCCACCGCCAGGCTGCTGACATAGTCGCCCGCCGCATGGCCACCCATGCCGTCGGCCACTGCCCAAAGGCCCGCCCAGGTCAGGTCCAGGCAGGCGTCCTCGTTGATCTTGCGCACCATGCCGACATGGCTGTAGCTGGCCGCGCTGTACTGCAGGTCGGTCATGCGCGTGCGGCCTCGCTACCCAGAAGAAACCCGGCGAAATCCTCGCTGCGCGGCAGGCCCGGATAGCGCATCAGGCCCGGTGCGATCCGCTCCGAACCCCTGCCCCACCACAGGCTCATGCCCTCGCAGGCGCACTCGGCCAACGCGCGTTCTCGCCCCTCAGGCGTGGTCGCGGCCAGACGTTGCAACCCACCCACCGCAGGCCCACTCGCTATCCCCTGTGGCAGCGGGGTGGTGCCCCGATAGGGCTGCACGGCATGCTCGAACGCTTCGAACTGCGCACCTTCCTCCAGCGTGCCGAGCAAGGCCGCTTCGACCTGTTCGAACCATTCATCCGCACCCACCACCGCAACCGCCACCGAAACCTGCGGCTCCAGCGCCTGCGCCACGGTCAGCGGAAAATACCGCCCGACCCGATCGATGCTCGGCATCACCACCCCGATCATCGCCTGCGGCCCACACACACCCGCTGCCAGGGCAAAGCGCCACAGCGGACTGACCAGATAGGCCTGCAGCCACTGCTCACCCAGTTGCCGCTGGCTGGCCTGGATACCTGCGGCCAGCCACTGGTCCCAGGGCTGGATGAAGCTCTGTGGCAGATCGCGGCTGACGAAGTCACCGCGGCAGGCCATCTTTCCGTAGAAACCAACGTCGTTCACAGGCGCTCCGGCAGGCTGAAACCGCTGACCACTCGGCTGCGGAACGGGTTGAAGGCGCTGCTGGCACGCAGCTCGTAGGACACGCTGGCACCCTCGACCCGCAGGCGCAGGCTGAAGCGCTCGGGTGAGGTGCCGGCAATCAGGTCGGACTGGTCGAGCAGGCGGAACCACGCCCACGGGCCTTCCAGCGTCAGCCCCGAACGGCCACTGGCCGAAGGGGGCGAGATCGACAGGCGTACCACGCCGATGCTGTTCGGGTTCGGCCACTGCAACGACACCGGACGGCTCGGGCCATGGTCATAGCTGACCTGCTGGCCATCGAGGTCGAGCATGAACTGGGTGATCGACGCATCCATCGCCACCGGCTTGAGCTCGAAACGCACGCCTGGCGTCAGGCCGCTGCTGTTGCGGAAGAAGGCATCGCGGATGGTCGCGGCGCGCTGGAAGGTGTTGAGCACACCGGCATTGATCCCCAGCTTCTGCGCCGCCCCTGGCTGCCAGCTCCACGGCGACGTGGAGGTGTTGACGTATGGCTGCAGGTATTTGCGGAAGTAGTTGTCCATCACCCCGCCAACACCGAAGAACTGGCCGAAGTCTTCCAGGGTCGCATCGCGCGGGCTGCCGGCCGTCAGCGGGTAGCGACCGCTGAGGGACTGGCGGTAGACGTTGACCACCTCGCTGGTCCAGGCGGCATTGAGCTGGTTGCGTACGCCGCCCATGACGATGGCGTTGGTCGAGCCGACCACCGAGCCGACCAGGTTCTGCACCACTTTCGGCTGCCGCGCGGCGCCGAGCGAAACCCTCTGCGAGGCAGCCTGAGCCTGGTTCTTGGCCTCGCCCAGCAGGGCTTCGCCACTGGCGCCGACCATCGCACTGACCTGCACGTACAGGGCGTTGAGATCGGCGAGCAGGCCATCGATCGAGCTTGGCTGGCCTTCGCCGCCTTCGACCAGCTCGGCCAGTTCGGCGAAGTGTGCGGTCACGGGGTCCACCTCACGCGCACCTTGCTCGGTGCCCGGGATCGGCGTGTCGCCGAGCAGACCGCCGAGGCGCTGGCGCAGTTGATCGACACCGGCCTGTTCGACCTTGGCCTGGGCCTTGTCGAGCGTGGTGGGCTGCTGCAGGTCGGTTTCCTTGGCCACCGCCTGCAACAGTTTCTTCATCGGCGAGGTAGGGCCGGACAACACCCGCAGCACGTCGGCGGCCTGCCCGACACTGGTGATCGGCACGAAGTCCAGGTCGGCCAACAGCGCGTCCCAGTGGCGGATGTAGTCCTGGTAGTAGAGCTGGCGCACATCGTCGGCCAGGCGCTTGGCATCGCTGGCCTCGCTCAGCTCGCGACCGAGCACCCAGCGCTCCTCGGCGAGGGTTTCGCTGTGGGCGACGCTGGCGGCGAGAAACGCCTTGCGATAACCCTCGACAGTGAAGATCCCCGGCAGCGGCTCGGTCAGCGGCTTGCCGCTCTTGCGCTGGAATACCAGCGCGGCATCGCGCCCGGCGGCGTCGCTGATGCGAAAATCACTGACGCCGGCCGGCAGCTTCTGCCGCTTGACCCGGTCATACACACGTTGCGCCACCGGCAACTGCTGCAACTGGCGGCGGGTGTCGTCGATCAGGCGTTGGTCGAGGCGCGCATTCGGCGGGCGCTTGTCGAACAGCGCCGCCAGGTGCTGTTCAAGTGCCTGGCGCTGCTCGGGAGCCAGATCGCGCGGCAGATGGCGCTCCCAGTCGAGACTGATCCAGGCCTTGAGGAAGTCAGCGTCGTAATGCTCGCCGTCGGCCAGCATCAGATAGGCCTTCAGGCCTTCGTACAGATAGTCGGAGGGACCGCCGGCGTACAGTTGCTCTTCGATGCGGGTGACCAGCCGCGGGGCGAAGATCGCGATCAACAGCTTGCGATAGACGCTGGTGGATTCGGTCTCCAGCATGTCGCCCTGGTACAACCCGAGCCCCTCGGCCCAGGCCGGCGGATCGTCCGCCAGACGGCGCACGGCGTTGAGCAGCGGCAGCACTTCGATCACCTCGCGCTGCGCCGGGCTCAGCTCCTGCACGCTCTTGCCCAGCGGCTTGAGGCGGCTGTCGACTTCGGCGATGTACTGCTGGTTGGCGCGGTAGCTGAGGGTCCACAGGGTGCCGACGACCAGCACCAGAGCCACGCTCAGCGCCAGGGCACCTCGGGTGATCCACTTGCGGCGCTGCTCGACCTTGGGGTTGCTGCCCACCAGCCCACGCTCGGCGAAGGCCACGGCGCTGAACAGCTTCTCGATGAAGTAGCTGCGTCCGGTGCCGGTCTGGCGCGCCAGGTGCGCGCGGTCCAGGCCCATGCTCTGCGCCATGCTGCCGATCAGGCGATCGATGGGGCTGCCTTCCTGGGTGCCGCTGGTGAAGTACACCCCGCGCAGCAGCGCCCGCGCCTCGAAGGCGTTGGGTTTGAACACACCGTCGAGGAAGGTCTTGAGATTGCCGCGCAGTGCCGCGAACTGCTGGACGAAGCCATAGATCAGGTCGCGCCGCGCCGGGTCGCGCTCCTGCTGCAGGCGCTCGACCAGACGCTGGTTGAGGCGTTGTTCGAGCAGGCCGAACTCCTGGTCGAAGCCGGCCAGCGGGCCTTCGCCCTGCTGCCCGTCATCCAGCGCGAAGGTCATGCCCCACACCTGGGCGCGCTCGTCTTTGCTCAGGTTGTCGAAGTACTCCATGAAGCCCGGCACCAGGTCGAGCTTGGTGAGCATCAGGTAGATCGGGAAACGCACGCCGAGCTGGCTGTACAGCTCCTGGATCCGGGTGCGGATCGCCGCTGCATGGGCGGCGCGCTCGGCGTCGCTGCCCAGCAGCAGATCGGACAGGCTGATGGCGATGAACGCCCCGTCGATGGGGCGGCGCGAGCGCTGGGTCTTGAGCAGGTCGAGAAAGCCCAGCCAGGCGGCCTTGTCCACCTGCGCATGGCTGTCCTGGGTGGTATAGCGCCCAGCGGTGTCGAGCAGCACCGCCTGGTCGGTGAACCACCAGTCGCAGTTGCGCGTGCCACCGACACCACGGATGGCGCCCTCGCCCAACTGTGCCGCCAGCGGGAAATGCAGCCCCGAGTTGACCAGCGCGGTGGTCTTGCCGGAGCCCGGCGGGCCGATGATCACGTACCACGGCAGCTCGTAGAGGTTGCGGCGCTCGTCACCGCCCAGGCGCGCTTTCTTCAGCAGCACCAGGGCCTCGTCCATGCGCTGGCGCAGGGTCGCCAGCTCTTCGGCGGTGGCCAGGCTCGCAGGATCCGGCGCGGTTTCGGCGGCCAGGCTCTCCATCACTTTGGCGGCCTGGCGACGCGCCTGGACGATGCGCCAGGTACGGTAAGCGATCCACACCGCGAACAGCAGGACGATCAGGATCCAGCGCGGGGTGGGCGGCGCCAGTACGTCCAACAGCGGCCCGATGAACCAGATGATCAGGCTGAGGGCGATCAGCCCCAGCACCGGGATCACCCAGCGAATGACAAAACTGAAAAACGCCTTCACTCGACGCCCTCCGCCAGAACGGTGATTTCGACCCGGCGATTCTTCGCCCGGCCTTGTGCGGTGTCGTTGGAGGCCAGCGGCTCGGTGTCGCTCAGGCCTTGCGCGCTGAAGCGCTGCGGCTGCCCGGTGCGCGCGGCGAGCATTGCCTTGACCTCTTCGGCGCGAGCCTGGGACAGCGCCCAGTTGGAGGGGAAGCGAATCGTGGCGATGCGCTGGTTATCGCTGTGGCCGGTGACGCGCACGTTGCCCTTCACCTTGGAAATCGCCTCGGCGATACGCAGCATCAGCGGCTCGAAATCGCCCTTGATACTGGCGCTGGCAGACGCGAACAGTTCATCGCCACGAATGGTCACCACCGAGCGATCGACCGCATCCTCCACCGCGACCCGACCGGCCTTGATGTCCTCGGCAAGGAAACCCGCCAGGCGCGGACGCTCGACCGGCTTGGGCTGCACCACCGGGCGGTCCATCGCCTGTACCGGGATTTCACCCAGGGCATGGATGCCGCGGAACACAGGCTCGGCGTCGGCGGCAAGTTTCAGGCGCAGACCGAACAGCAACAGCAGCAGCAAGGCCAGGGCCACCGCGAGCCCTACCCAGGGCGGCACGAACTGGGTCAGACGATCGCGGCTGACCGAAACGCCGCGCCAGTGCGGTGACAATTCGCGTTCGATCTCGCCGCGCGCGCTGCGCAAGGCCGCGGCGGTACGCTCGCGCAGTGCCTCGAGCTGTGCTCGGCCACCGTTCATCACCCGGTAGCGGCCCTCGAAACCGAGGCTGGTGCACAGGTACAGCAACTCCAGCAGGTTCAGGCGTTCGCGCGGGCTCTGCAGGCAATGTTCGAGCAACTGGAAGACCTTCTCGCCGCCCCAGGCTTCGTTGTGCACGGTGATCAAGAGGCTTTGCTTGCCCCAGTCGCTGCTGCTGCCCCAGGGGGTGCTGAGCACGGCCTCATCGAGCGCGGTGCACAGGGCATAGCGCGCCAGCAGCACCTCGTTGCGCGGCACACCGCTGGCTTCGGCGCGCTCTTCGAACTGGCGCAGGTAGGCGAGCAGTTGCGCACGCAGGCTCGCCGGGGCTGGATGGGCGATGGTATTGCGCAAGCGCGTGAGCAACGCCAGCAGGGGCCCGGCCGCCTGCTCCAGCGGATTGAGGCCCTCGCCCTGGCCTGGGGCCAGCGGCTCGGCGGGTACGTTCAGCGGCGTTGGTGCGGCCTGGGGCGTCGCCGTCGGCTGCGGGCCTCGTCCGCCTGGGCGAGGCATGAACTGGGTGCGGTCGTTGGCCTGCGGATCGTCGTGCTGCATCGCGGCTTATCCTCGAATGGCCCAGAAGGCCAGGTTCAGGCCAGGGAACTCGCCAGCGACGTAGAAGGCGAAGCCCCCCGAGTGTTGCAACTGCTTCCAGTGCTCGCTGCCGCGGTCGAGTTCGAAATAGGTGGAGCCTGCATGGAACGGGATCTGCCGCGGCGCCACCGGCAACGGCAGCAGGCCAATGCCTGGCAGTTGCAGATTGACCAGGTCGCGGATGTGCTCCACCGAACCGATCTTGCTCTGCTGGCCGAAGCGGCTGCGCAGGGTCTCGCCTGGCACGTCGGCGCGCACCACGAGGATGAAACTGGCGCTGTCCAGCAGGCTGCGGTCGGCGAGCATGGCCACGTGCACGCCGTAGGCTTTCTCGACGATAGGAATGGCCACCGCCTTGCTGTCGATCAGCATCGACAGCGCTTCACGCAGCGACGCCATCAGCGGCTGGAAGGTCGCCGCGAGGTCATCGTGCTGGTACACCGGGAAGCTCTCGGGGCGACGGCCCTCGCGGGTGAAGGTGGCGAACTCGCCCGCCAGCGCCACCAGCTCGCTGTACAGCCGTTCGGGGTGCAGCGGGCTGAGCTGCCCGAGATGCTCGATCAACGGCTGCGCGCGGTTGACCAGTTGCAACAGCATGAAGTCGGCGATTTCCGAGGCACCGCCATTGGCCGAGGCCACCACCCGCCCGGCCAGTGCCTCGCCACGCTGGTGCAGCAGCCCCAGCAGCTCGCTGCGAAAATTCGACAGCGGGTTACTGGCCGCCACATCCAGCAGCGGCGGGATGTAGCTGTCGTCCAGCACCAAGGCCCGGTCGGCACGTTTTTCACGAATGCGCACCACACCCAGCACGGCGAAATCGCCGAGGCCATCTTCCTCACGCAGCAGGCGCAGCGCGCGGCCACCCAGAGCCAGTGGTGCGCGGTTCTCGAACGGCGCATTGTCGTCGCGCACTTCGCTGACCCGCGCCACATAGCGCGCGCCGTCCAGCGCCTCGCCTTCGTCGACGGTGTCGCGGGCACCGGCACGCTTGAGCGGCAAGCCCAGGTGAATCACCCCGTCGCGCAGGTCGTCGGGAATTTCCAGAGGCGCCGGTGGCAGGTCATCGCGGGGAATGTCGAAGGGGGTGCCGTCCGGCAGCAGGCCACGGGCACTGAGGATCGCCAGCTTGCCCTGGGCCAGCAGGCCCTGGTCGACCAGCAGCTCGGAAAAGCCCCAGGCCGCGCTCGACAGCGGGCGGCTGCGGGCATCGATGAAGTTTTCCAGATAGCGGTCGTGCTGCTGGAAGTGCTGGGTCGTGATGAACATGCCTTCCGACCAGACCACGCGATTGTTCCAGGACATGGGTTCTCCGTTTGCCTAGTGGGCAGGCACAGGTTGTGGGGTGGCCACGGCGCTGCGCACGGCGCGCACATCGAGGCTGATCTGATAGTCGCGAGGTGGCACCGCGAGCACGCTGCGCCACTGCGCCTGGTCGATCTCGCGGTAGCCGACCACCAGGCCGACCTGGCGCGTGGCCGGGTTCAGCGGGCGGTCCAGGTGCAGTTGACGGCCGGGCTGCAGCAGCACTTCGTCCTGGTCGATCAGGTCGGCGCCGAGGGTGTCCTGGGCCCGTTCGGCCAGGGCGAAGTAATCGGCGCGCTCGAAGGCGGCGGCATTCTTCAGCTCGTAGATGCGCACCCGCACAGGCGCTGGTGTGCCATCGGCGCCGGGGTTGAGCCCGGCGGCGGCACTGAAGTACAGGGTGACGCCCGGCACTGCCGGCTCAGCGTCCGAACTCGGTACGACCGGCGCATCCTTGCTGCAGGCACTGAGCAGCACGAAGGCCAGGGCTGCGATCAGTCTTGTTGCACTCATCCTCGTCCTCATGACGTATTGGTGTTCTTCCTGCCTTGAGCATCAGTCTCAAGAGCGTTGCAGTCGGGCGTTGTGGGCCTCGTAGGCGCGGCTGAACTCGCGGCCGAACAAGTCCTGGAAATCGTCCTGGGCTTCACGTGATATCTGCCCGTACAGCTCGGTGAACTGCTGCCAGCAATGGGCCTGGCGCGAGCCACCGAACACCTTCGCCAGGCCCGTTGCCGGGGCCAGGCGAGCCTCCAGTCGGGCGGGCTCGAAACGCGTCAGCACGTGCTTGATCGCCGCCTCGACCCCGGCCATGACGGCCAGCTGGTGGGCACGCAGGTCATCGAAACTGTCGCGTACCGCCTGGTCGGCGGGCATGAACGCCTGGTTGCCCTGGCGCAGCAGCAGCAACAGCGCCTCGTCGGCATTGGGGGCGAATTTCAGCGGGTTGTTCTGCACCGGCGCGATGGTGGTC
Organism: Pseudomonas sp. SYWMCR5; assembly: GCF_057197165.1. Taxonomy (NCBI): domain Bacteria; kingdom Pseudomonadati; phylum Pseudomonadota; class Gammaproteobacteria; order Pseudomonadales; family Pseudomonadaceae; genus Pseudomonas; species Pseudomonas sp. SYWMCR5. The sequence continues at coordinate 229,668 of NZ_JBXUNH010000008.1, read as the reverse complement.
TGCTGCATGCGGAACTCGCCCTTGAGGCTGCTGCGTGCGCGCAGCACATCGATCAGGCCCTCGACCATCAGGCGGTAGCTGCGGCCCACCGCCTCCATCTGCGCTGCGGCATCGCCAGCGTCGATGCGCAGGTGCTCGATGCCCGCGCCGCGCAGGAAGGCCTGCAGCAACGCCTGGTCGGGCATGGCCTGGGGGGTGGGCGGTGCGGGAACGGGCGCAGGCGGTGGAGGCACTGCGGCAACAGGCGTCATCGGCTCGTGGGCAGGCAGGGGGCTGGAGGCCGGCGCCTCGTCGAAGAGGTTCCAGTCCGCCGGTATCACGCCGGGGGCCGGTGAGGCGGGTGGCGCGGCGGCGGGGACCGGTGCGGGCGGACGAAAGTCATGCTGCTGGGCCGGAACATGGTCAGGTTGGCTCGCCGTCGGCACGCTGGCAGGGCCGAGGAAATCGAAGATGTCGGGCAGTGTGTCGTGGCTCGAAGCCCCCTGCAGGAAAGCAGCCGGCGCGGGTGCAAGGGGGGGCTCGGCGGGCGTCGCCTGGTGGGCCATCAACGCCTCGAAGCTCTGCGCGCCAGGGTGGCGACTCTCCTCCAGCGAGAATCCTGAATCGATGCGTGCCTGAATCTCGTACTCACCAATCCGGATAACTTCGCCATCCATCAATGGCTCGCTGTTTCCTCGGCGCATGCGCACGCCAGCGTGTACCAGTTCCACACCGTTGGTGCTGTTATCGGTCAGGTAATAACGGCCATCCCGAAACTGGATGACGCAATGATTGGACGACACCAACCGCTCTGGATCCGGCAACACCCAATCATTGTTTGGACTTCGCCCGATGGTGACGGCACCAGTTTCCACAATCATCTCCGCGCATTGCCCCGGAGTTATCTTGTGATAACTAGTGATAGTTAGGCAAAGTGCCATCACTCCTCCTGCATATAATATGACTCGTGATTCCATTCAAATGAGTGGATAGCGAAAATCGCCAATAATTTCTTTATAAAACAATGAGTTAAATAACATCCATCACTGTTTTATCGCGGCATATCGGCGAATTTAACCACAACGGCAAGGCACTTTGATGGCATCCGACAGGTGGGCCTTCAAAGCTGCAGACTCGGTCACACCTCCACTCGAGGGCGGGTAGCTTACCTTGACAGCATTTTGGAAATAAACCATAAATGCGCAACTTTGGAGCCGGCCACTGATATCACAACGATATCAACCGCCCGCTCTTCTACAAGTTTTGTGCGCCAGTTCACACTTGCAACTTCGCACAACTAACGCCCCGCCACGGGCCGATATGGAGATCGATTCCTGGTGAACTCACCGCTGCTGCTCGCCGCTGTTTCCGATGACTTCCCCTGCGGTGAAGATCTCGAATATGACGCGGACTTCCTGCAACTCGAACGCGATGCCCAAGGGCGTCCGGAACGGGTCATGGGCGATGCAGTACAGGCGGCCGAGCCCCCCGAGTGGCGAGCGATCGAACAGTCCTGCGCCAGCTTGCTGCAGCGCAGCAAGGACCTGCGCATCACCCACTTCCTGGTGCAGGCCAACCTCGCGCTGCACGGCTTCGCTGGCCTCGCCGCCAGCCTGGAACTGATCCGCGACCTGCTCGGCGAATACTGGCTGCACCTGCATCCGCAGCTCGACGCCTCCGACGACAACGACCCGACCGTGCGCATCAACGCACTGACCGGCCTGACGTGCGAAGCCAACATCGCCCTGCTGCGCGATGCCGTGCTGGCGCGCTCGCGCGCCTTTGGCCCGATCACCTTGCGTGCCGCCCTGCACGCCGCCGGCCTGCAGCATTTCGCCAGCGAGACACTGAGCGTCGAGGCGCTGGCCGCAGCCCTGCGCGATGCCGACGCCGATGAACTCGAACAGACTCGCCAGGCCCTGAACCTGGCCCGCGATGCCTGCGAAGCGATCGAGCGCCGGGTCAGCGACCAGGTCGGCTCGGCCAGTGGCGTCGATCTGTCCGCACTCAAGCAGCCGTTGCGCCTGGCGCAACAGGTACTTGCCGATTACGCCCCTGGGGGCTCGCCGTCAGGCGCGCCAGACGAACAGCCGCAGCAGGACAGCCTCGACGATGCCCCTTCGGCACCCGCTGCCGTCGCCGCGACCGCTCGCCCCGCCGTGCGCCCTGGCGAAATCAGCAGCCGCGACGAAGTTCAGCAAAGCCTCGAGCGCCTGCTCCAGTACTACGCCCGTCACGAGCCTTCCAGCCCGCTGCCGGTGCTGCTGCGCCGGGCGAAAAACCTGGTCAACGCCGACTTCGCGACCATCGTGCGCGACCTGATTCCCGATGGCCTTTCGCAGTTCGAGAACCTGCGCGGGCCCCAGGACGACTGATACCACCGACAGCCGCAACGAACGACAGCGCCCCCAGCGGCGACCAGGAGGAACCACGTGGCCAAAGACAGCTCCCAGAAATTCATCGCGCGCAACCGGGCGCCGCGAGTGCAGATCGAGTACGACGTCGAACTGTATGGCGCCGAGAAGAAGGTCCAGTTGCCCTTCGTCATGGGCGTGCTCTCGGACCTCGCCGGCAAGCCCGCCGAGCCACTGCCCGCGGTGGCCGACCGCAAGTTCCTGGAAGTCGATGTCGACAACTTCGACTCGCGCCTCAAGGCGATGAAGCCACGCGTGGCATTCAACGTCCCCAACGAGCTGACCGGCGAAGGCAACCTGAGCCTGGACATCACCTTCGAGAGCATGGACGACTTCAGCCCGGCCGCCGTGGCGCGCAAGGTCGATGCCCTGAACCAGCTGCTCGAGGCGCGTACCCAACTGGCCAACCTGCTGACCTACATGGACGGCAAGACCGGTGCCGAGGACATCATCCTCAAGGCCATCAAGGACCCTGCCCTGCTGCAGGCCCTGGCCAGCGCCCCGAAACCTTCCGACAACGAGCCGAGCGCCTGAGGAGCCCGCCATGACCGATCCATTGCGCGATACCCAGGCCCAGCCGGCCGCCACCGAGCAGGCCAGCGAGTTCGCCAACCTGCTGCTGCAGGAATTCAAACCCAAGACCGAGCGCGCCAAGGAAGCTGTCGAAAGCGCCGTGCGCACCCTCGCCGAGCAAGCCCTGGCGCAGACCAACCTGGTCTCCAACGACGCCATCGGCTCGATCGAGCAGATCATCGCCGCCATCGACGCCAAGCTCACCGCACAGGTCAACCAGATCATCCACCACGATGACTTCCAGAAGCTGGAAAGCGCGTGGCGCGGCCTGCACTACCTGGTCAACAACACCGAGAGCGACGAGCAACTGAAGATTCGCGTGCTCAACATCTCCAAGACCGACCTGCACAAGACCCTGAAGAAGTTCAAGGGCACCGCCTGGGACCAGAGCCCGGTGTTCAAGAAGCTCTACGAAGAAGAGTACGGCCAGTTCGGCGGCGAGCCCTACGGCTGCCTGGTGGGCGACTACTACTTCGATCAGTCGCCTCCGGATGTCGAGCTGCTGGGCGAGATGTCCAAGGTCTGTGCGTCGATGCATGCCCCCTTCATCGCCGCGGCGTCGCCAACCGTGATGGGCATGGGTTCGTGGCAGGAGCTGTCCAACCCGCGTGACCTGACCAAGATCTTCACCACCCCGGAATACGCCGGCTGGCGTTCGCTGCGCGAATCGGAAGACTCGCGCTACATCGGCCTGACCATGCCGCGCTTCCTGGCACGCCTGCCCTATGGCGCCAAGACCGACCCGGTCGAGGCCTTCGCCTTCGAGGAAGACACCGACGGCGCCGACAGCAGCAAGTACACCTGGGCCAACGCGGCCTATGCCATGGCGGTCAACATCAACCGCTCGTTCAAGCACTACGGCTGGTGCTCGCGCATCCGCGGCGTGGAGTCGGGCGGTGAAGTGCAAGGCCTGCCGGCGCACACCTTCCCCACCGATGACGGTGGCGTGGACATGAAGTGCCCGACCGAGATCGCCATTTCCGACCGCCGCGAGGCGGAGCTGGCGAAGAACGGCTTCATGCCATTGCTGCACAAGAAGAACACCGACTTCGCCGCGTTCATCGGCGCCCAGTCGCTGCAAAAACCGGCTGAGTACGACGACCCGGACGCCACCGCCAACGCCAACCTGGCCGCCCGCCTGCCGTACCTGTTCGCCACCTGCCGCTTCGCCCATTACCTGAAGTGCATCGTTCGCGACAAGATCGGCTCGTTCAAGGAAAAGGACGAGATGCAGCGCTGGCTGCAGGACTGGATCCTGAACTACGTCGACGGTGACCCGGCGCACTCCAGCGAGACCACCAAGGCCCAACATCCGCTGGCTGCGGCCGAAGTGGTGGTGGAGGAAGTCGAGGGCAACCCTGGCTACTACAACTCGCGCTTCTACCTGCGCCCGCACTACCAGCTCGAAGGGCTGACCGTGTCGTTGCGCCTGGTCTCGAAGCTGCCTTCGGCCAAAGGGGCCTGAGCCTGAACCGGGGCCGCTGCGCGCCCCGCGATGGGCTGCGCAGCAGCCCCGATAGAACCGCCAACCGACGCGAAATACCGAGGACATCATGGCTGTAGATATTTTCATCAAGATCGGCGACATCAAGGGCGAGTCCGCGGACAAGGCCCACAAGGACGAAATCGACGTGCTGAACTGGAGCTGGGGCATGTCCCAGTCCGGCAACATGCACATGGGCGGGGGCGGCGGCTCCGGTAAGGTCAACATCCAGGACCTGTCGATCACCAAGTACGTGGACAAGTCCAGCCCCAACCTGATGGCCCACTGCTCCAGCGGCAAGCACATCGACAAGGTCAAGCTGACCGTGCGCAAGGCCGGTGGCGAGAGCCAGGTCGAGTACCTGATCATCAACCTCGAAGAGGTGATCATCAGCTCGCTGAGCACCGGCGGCTCGGGCAGCGATGACCGCCTCACCGAGAACGTCACCCTGAACTTCGCCAAGGTCACCGTGGACTATCAGCCGCAGAAGGCCGACGGCACCAAGGATGGCGGCGCGATCAAGTACGGCTGGAACGTGCGCCAGAACGTCAAGATCTGATAGCGGCGTCGACTGCTTCGCGGGCAATTCCGCTCCTCGTTTGTAGGAGCGGCGGTTCGCCGCTGCGACTTGCCCGCGAAGCAGTCGACACGATCCCGAATCCTTGAAGGAATCCATCCGTGGTAGCCGACATCGCCGCCCGTGACCGCCTGCAACCCTCGCTGCTGGATCGTCTGACCGACGACGACCCCGGCAACCCGCAGGAGGCCCCGGACAAGCGCGTGCTGTCGCTACAACAGCTCAAGGCTTCGGTGCTGCGCGACCTGGCCTGGCTGCTCAATACCACATCGCTGCTCGACAGCACCCGCACCCTGGATACCCCCGCAGGCACCTCGGTGATCAACTACGGCCTGCCCGCCCTGGCCGGCAACTGCGCGTCGAACATCGACCTGCTGGCCCTGGAGCGCATCATTCACCAGGCCATCGCCACCTACGAACCACGCATCCTCGCCCACACTCTCAAGGTGCGGGCCCTGGTCGCGCCCGGCGAAATGAACGCCAACGCCCTGAGCTTCGAGATCGAAGGCGATCTCTGGGCCCAGCCTGCGGCCTTGCCATTGCTGCTGCAGACCGACCTGGACCTGGAGTCCGGCCAAGTGCACGTGGCCCCCGCCGATCGCCGGAGACGCGCATGAACCCGCGCCTGCTCGAGCTGTACAACCAGGAACTGCGGCACATCCGCGAGAGTGCAGCGGAGTTCTCCCGCGAGTACCCGAAGATCGCCGGACGCCTCACACTGTCCGGCATCGATTGCGCCGACCCGTATGTCGAGCGCCTGCTCGAAGGCTTCGCGTACCTCACTGCACGCGTGCAGCTCAAGCTCGACGCCGAGTACCCGACCTTCACCCACAACCTGCTGGAAATCGCCTACCCGCACTATCTGGCACCGACGCCCTCGATGACCGTGGTGCAGTTGCAGACCGACCCCGACGAGGGCTCGCTCAGTGCCGGCTTCCCGCTGCCACGTGGCAGCGTGCTGCGGGCCAACCTTGGCCGCGACTCGCAGACTCCCTGCGAGTTTCGCAGCACCCAGGACGTGACCCTGTGGCCGCTGCAGGTGGCCCGCGCCGAATATTTCGGCAACCCCGGCACCGTGCTCGGCCGCCTCGCCGCCAGCGAACCCAAGGCCCGCGCCGCGCTGCGCCTGACCCTGCGCAGCGGTGCCGAGATCCCGCTGTGCAGCCTGCCGCTGACGCACTTGCCGCTGTACCTCAACGGCGCCGACGAAACGCCCTACCGTCTCTACGAACAACTGCTGGGCAGCGCCTGCGCCGTGTTCGCCCGCCAGCCCGGCGCTGATTGGGTCGAGCGCATCCCGCTGGAGCAGGCCCTGCGCCCCTGTGGTTTCGATGACAGTGAAGCCGCATTGCCAGTGGTGCCGCAGGCGTTTCAGGGCTACCGGCTGCTGCAGGAATACTTTGCCCTGCCGCAGCGCTTTCTATTTGTCGATTTCGCGGGCCTGGAACGGGCGGTCAAGCGCTGCAACGGGCAGGAGCTGGAGCTGCTGGTACTGTTCGAGCGCTTCGACTCGACACTGGAAAGCAGCGTCGGCGCCGAGCGCCTGGTGCCCTTCTGCACCCCGGCGATCAACCTATTCCCGCGCCGTGTCGACCGCATTCACTTGACCGACAAGGTCAACGAACACCATGTAATCGCCGACCGTACCCGCCCCACCGATTTCGAGATCCACTCGCTGCAGCACGTCACCGGCCACGGCACCGGTGCCGACCAGGAGTTCCTGCCCTTCTACGCCGTGCGCGACCCCTCGCGCTATGGCCGCGACCAGGCCTACTACATCGTGCGCCGCGAGCAACGGGTGCTGTCGAGCGAACAACGGCGCAACGGCACGCGCTCGAGCTACATGGGCAGCGAAACCTTCATCAGCCTGGTCGATGGCCAACAGGCGCCGCACCGCCACGACCTGCGCCAGCTGGGTATCAGCGCGCTGTGCAGCAACCGCGACCTGCCGCTGTTCATGAGCGTGGGCGACGGGCGCAGCGACTTCAGCCTCGCCGACAGCGCGCCCGTGTCTGCCGTACGTTGCCTGGCCGGCCCCAGCCGCCCCAAGGCCAGCCATGCCCATGACAACCGCGCGTGGCGCCTGATCAGCCAACTGTCGCTGAACTACCTGTCGCTGACCGAGCAAGGCCAGGGCGCAGCCGCCCTGCGCGAACTGCTGCGTCTGTACGGCGATAGCCAGGACAGCGCGCTGCACCTGCAGATCGACGGCCTGCGCGAAGTCAGCAGCAAGCCCTGCACCCGGCGCCTGCCCATGCCCGGCCCGATCGTCTTCGGCCGCGGCCTGGAAATCACCCTGGAGTTCGACGAAAACGCGTTCCGCGGCACCGGTGTGTTCCTGCTCGGCGCGGTGTTCGAACGCTTCCTGACCCGCTACGTGTCCATCAACAGCTTTACCGAAACCGTTCTGCGCACCCGCGAACGCGGCGAGATCATGCGATGGAAAGCCAAGCCCGGACGCAGGCCGACCCTGTGAACACACTCGAGGCCATGCAGGCCGAACCCTGGGCGTTCGACTTCTTCCAGGCGCTGCGTCGCCTGGAGGCCGAGCACCCCGAGCTGCCGCGCTTCGGCCACGCCCAGCGTTTGGCCGACGAACCGGTGCGCCTGGGCCAGCGCCTGGACTGCAGCTTCGCCCCGGCCACGCTGGCGTCGGTGACGCAAAACGACGAAGGCCCGGCACGCCTGGAGCAGTTCTTCTTCGGCCTCGGTGGCCCCAACGGCCCCTTGCCGCTGCACCTGACCGAGTACCTGCGTGAGCGCCAGCGCAACCACGCCGACCACACCAGCAAACGCTTTCTCGACATCTTCCATCACCGCCTGCTGAGCCTGTTCTACCGAGCCTGGGCCGAAGCACGACCGACTGTCAGCCACGACCGCCCCGGCGATGACTACTGGGCCGCACGCCTGGCTGCCCTGAGCGGTCGCGGCCAACCCGAGCTGCAGGCTCAAGGCCCGCTGCCGCATACCGCCAAGTTGCACTACTCCGGCCACCTCGCCGCGCAGACCCGCTACCCCGATGGCCTGTGCAGCATCCTGTCGGGCTACTTCGGCGTGCCGGTGCATGTCGAGGAGTACGTCGGACAGTGGCTTGAGTTGCCCGAGCGCAGTCGCCTCGGCGTGGACGCCAATCGCCTGGGTGTGGACCTGTGCCTGGGCCGCTACGTCTGGGATCGCCAGCACAAGTTCCGCCTGTGCCTCGGCCCGCTGACGCTGGAGCAGTACCACGCCCTGCTGCCCGGCGGGCAGGCCTTCATGGAACTGGCGGCCTGGGTCGCCGAGTACCTGGGCCACGAGCTGGACTGGGACCTGAACCTCATTCTCGCGCGCGAGCACGTGCCCGCGCTGGGACTCGATGCCGGCAGGCGCCTGGGTTTCGACACCTGGCTCGGCCGTCCACAACACGATGCCAACGACCTCAAGCTCGCTCGCTACTACGCCGCGCAGCCGGTCCAACCGCCATGCACAAGGAGTCAGGAACATGGGTGAAATCAGCCGCGCCGCGCTGTTCGGCAAACTCAACAGCGTCGCCTACAAGGCCATCGAGGCCGCCACGGTGTTCTGCAAGCTGCGCGGCAATCCCTACGTGGAGCTGGTGCACTGGCTGCACCAACTGCTGCAGTTGCAGGACAGCGACCTGCATCGCATCGTGCGCCAGTTCAATGTCGAGCCGGCACGCCTGGCCCGCGATCTGACCGACGCCCTCGATCGCCTGCCACGGGGCTCGACTTCGATCACCGACCTGTCCTCGCAGGTCGAAGAGGCAGTGGAACGCGGTTGGGTCTACGGCAGCCTGATGTTCGGCGAAAACCAGGTGCGCACCGGCTACCTGCTGGTCGGCATCCTCAAGACCCCGAGCCTGCGCAATGCCCTGCTGGGTCTGTCGAGCGAGTTCGCCAAGCTCAAGGTCGAGGCCCTGAGCGAGCGTTTCGACGAGTACGTCGGCGACTCCCCCGAGAACAATCTGGCCGCCAGCGACGGCTTCACCGCGGCAGCGCCGGGCGAAGCCAGCGGCGCCGTGGCCCCCGCGGCGATGGGCAAGCAGGAGGCACTCAAGCGCTTCACCGTGGACCTGACCGAGCAGGCACGCAGCGGCAAGCTCGACCCGATCGTCGGCCGCGACGAAGAGATCCGCCAACTGGTCGATATCCTCATGCGTCGCCGCCAGAACAACCCGATCCTCACCGGCGAAGCGGGCGTGGGCAAAACTGCCGTCGTCGAGGGCTTCGCCTTGCGCATCGTTGCCGGCGATGTACCGCCCGCGCTCAAGGATGTCGAGCTGCGCAGCCTGGATGTCGGCCTGCTGCAGGCTGGCGCCAGCATGAAGGGTGAGTTCGAGCAGCGTCTGCGCCAGGTCATCGAGGACGTCCAGGCCTCGCCCAAACCCATCATCCTGTTCATCGACGAAGCCCACACCCTGGTCGGTGCCGGTGGGGCGGCCGGGACCGGCGATGCCGCCAACCTGCTCAAGCCAGCACTGGCCCGTGGCAGCCTGCGCACCGTGGCAGCGACCACCTGGGCCGAGTACAAGAAACACATCGAGAAGGATCCGGCACTGACCCGCCGCTTCCAGGTGGTGCAGGTCGATGAGCCGAGCGAACCAAAGGCGCTGCTGATGATGCGCGGCGTGGCCTCGACCATGGAGAAGCACCATCAGGTGCAGATCCTCGACGAAGCCCTGGAGGCGGCAGTCAAGCTGTCGCACCGCTACATCCCCGCCCGGCAATTGCCCGACAAGTCGGTGAGCCTGCTCGATACCGCCTGCGCACGCGTGGCCATCAGCCTGCATGCAGTGCCCGCAGAGGTCGATGACAGCCGTCGGCGTATCGAGGCGCTGGAAGTCGAACTGCAGATCATCGCCCGCGAAGCGGCCATTGGTGTCGCCACCGAGCAACGCCAAGCCCAGGCCGACACCCTGCTGACCGAAGAGCGTCAGCGCCTGCTGGAGCTGGAAAACCGCTGGGCCGAAGAGAAAGCCCTGGTCGATCAGTTGCTGGCCACCCGCGCCCAGTTGCGTGAGCAGGTCGGGGTGGTCGATCAGGAGGTCGATGCCCAAGGCAGCCATGCGCTGCGCGAACAACTCATCGACTTGCAGCAGTGCCTGGGCACCCTGCAGGGCGAAAGCCCGCTGATCCTGCCGACCGTCGACTACCAGGCCGTGGCTTCGGTGGTTGCCGACTGGACCGGTATCCCGGTAGGGCGCATGGCACGCAACGAGATCGAGACGGTGCTCAACCTCGACAGCCACCTGGGCAAGCGCATCATCGGCCAGGACCACGCCCTGAAGATGATCGCCAAGCGTATCCAGACCTCCCGCGCCGGCCTCGACAACCCCAACAAACCCATTGGCGTGTTCATGCTTGCCGGCACCTCGGGCGTGGGCAAGACCGAGACCGCCCTGGCGCTGGCCGAGGCCATGTATGGCGGCGAGCAGAACCTGATCACCATCAACATGAGCGAGTTCCAGGAAGCGCACACCGTCTCCACCCTCAAGGGCGCGCCGCCCGGCTATGTCGGCTACGGCGAAGGCGGCGTACTGACCGAGGCCGTGCGCCGCCGCCCCTACAGCGTGGTGCTGCTCGACGAGGTGGAAAAGGCCCACCCCGACGTGCACGAGATCTTCTTCCAGGTGTTCGACAAGGGCGTGATGGAAGATGGCGAAGGGCGCCAGATCGATTTTCGCAACACCCTGATCCTGCTCACCACCAACGCCGGCACCGAGCTGATTGCCGATATCTGCAAGGACCCGCAGACCCTGCCCGAACCGGATGCGGTCGCCACCATGCTGCGCAAGCCGCTGCTGGAGATCTTCCCGCCCGCGCTGCTCGGGCGCCTGGTGACCATCCCCTACTACCCGCTCAGCGACGCCATGCTCAAGGCCATCACCCGTCTGCAACTGGAGCGCATCCGCAAACGTGTCGAGGCCACGCACAAGGTCGGCTTCGCCTACGACGACGCGGTGGTCGAGCTGATCGTCTCGCGCTGCACCGAGACCGAGAGCGGCGGGCGAATGATCGACGCGATCCTGACCAACGGCCTGCTGCCGGACATGAGCCGCGAGTTCCTCACCCGTCTGCTCGAAGGCAAGCCGCTGGCCAGCGTCAGTATCGGCGCGCGTGACAACGAACTGCACTATGACTTCAGCGCGGCCGGTTGAGCGCCGCGCAAACAGGATCACCCATGCTGTTCACGCAACTGACGCGCCTAGCGCAGATCAACAGCCCCCTGGGGCCGAACGTGCTGATCCTCAGCGAGATGGGCGGCAGCGAAGAGCTCGGCCGCCTGTTCGACTACGAGCTGCAGTTGACCAGCGACGACGCGGCCATCGACCTCAACCAGCTGCTGGGCAAACCCATGAGTCTGTCGCTGCAGATGAGCGGCGGGGGCTCGCGCCACTTTCATGGCATCGTCGCGCGCTGCAGCCAATCGGTCGATCGCGGGCAGTTCGCCAGCTACCGCGTCACCCTGCGGCCCTGGCTGTGGCTGCTGACACGCACCAGCGACTGCCGGATCTTCCAGCACCTGAGCGCACCGCAGATCATCAAGCAGGTGTTCCGCGACCTGGGGTTCTCGGACTTCGAGGACGCCCTGAGCCGCAGCTATCGCGAGCGCGAGTACTGCGTGCAATACCGCGAGACCAGCTTCGACTTCGTCAGCCGGCTGATGGAAGAAGAAGGCATCTACTACTTCTTCCGTCATGAACAAGAACGCCACGTCCTGGTGATGGCCGACGCCTATGGCGCGCACCAGAAGGCGCAGGGCTACGAGTCGGTGCCGTTCTATCCGCCCGACGGCCAGCACCGCGAGCGCGACCACATCAACGACTGGCACCTGGCGCAGGAGGTTCAGCCCGGCTCGCTGGAACTCAACGACTACGATTTCCAGCGCCCCAGCGCACGGATCGACGTGCGCTCGGCCATGCCACGCCCGCACCAGGCCGGCGACTACCCGCTGTACGACTACCCCGGCGCCTATGAGCAGACCCAGGATGGCGAGCACTATGCGCGCACCCGTCTCGAGTCGCTGCAGAGCCTGCATGAACGCGTGGAGCTGCGCGGCAACGCCCGTGGTCTTGGCAGTGGTCATCTGTTCAGCCTCAGCGGCTTCTCCCGCCAGGATCAGAACCGCGAGTACCTGATCGTCGCGGCCCGCTACTACGTGGTGCAAGAGCGCCTCGAAACCGGCGGCGGCAGCGGCTCGGCGCAGTTCGAGAGCAACCTGAGCTGCATCGACGCCCAGCAGAGCTACCGGCCGGTATCGAGCACCCTGCGCCCGCTGGTCAAGGGCCCGCAGACTGCCGTGGTGGTTGGCCCGGCCGGCGAGGAGATCTGGACCGACCAGTACGGTCGGGTGAAGGTGCACTTCCACTGGGACCGCCACGACCAGTCCAACGAGAACAGCTCGTGCTGGATCCGCGTATCCCAGGCCTGGGCCGGCAAGAACTGGGGCTCGATGCAGATCCCGCGGATCGGCCAGGAAGTGATCGTCAGCTTTCTCGAAGGCGACCCCGACCGGCCGATCATCACTGGCCGGGTGTACAACGCCGAGCAGGCGGTGCCCTACGACCTGCCCGGCAACGCCACCCAGAGCGGCATGAAGAGCCGTTCGAGCAAAGGCGGCAGCCCGGCCAACTTCAACGAGATCCGCATGGAGGACAAGCGCGGGCAGGAGCAGTTGTATGTGCATGCCGAGCGCAACATGGACACGGTGGTGGAGCAGAACGAAACGTTGTCGGTGGGCATAAGCCGGACCAAGAGCGTCGGAATGGTGGAGATGGTGACCATAGGCCAGGATCGAGTACGCGCAGTACGCCATCACGATACCTTGCTGGTTGGCGCCAGCAAGACCGACAGCATCAGCACCACCTACCTGATGGAGGCCGGGGAAAAGTTGCGTCTGGTGTGCGGCGACAGTGTGCTGGAGCTCAACGCCAACGGTCACATCAATCTCACAGGCGTACGCCTAAACATCAACGCCAGCGAACATGCACAGATCAATACCCCCAACGGCACGCTCGACCTGAACATCGGTGGAGCAGCAGGCACCACACCGGGCAGCCATGGTGACAAAGGCAGCATCGACGGTCGGGTCAGCGACAAATTCCCGCGCCAATGACGGACACCCGAATCATGAACTATCGCCTCAACGAATTTCGCTTCGACCTCCCAACCGATCAGGTGCGAGATACCAGCATCAACATCCTGCGTTTCGAGACACTGGGCACCTCACTGGTAGTCAGCCGCAGCCTGTTGAACGAAGGGGAAACGTTGCAAAGCAACTTCGACGACCAGATCCAGCGATTGCGCCAGCAGGTGCTGGATCTGCGCTTGCACACACCCCAGCCGGTGAAGCTGGGAGCAGATGGAAAACTGGAAGGCATCGAGTTGCAGAGCCAGTTCACCAAGGGCAAAGAGAAGGTTTACCAATATCAACTGGCGCTGTTGCTGCCGGGCTCGCGCAAGATGTTCGCCCTGAGCTACGTGAAGCCGCAGCCATTGGGTGAGGAGGAAGCGGCGCACTGGGCGGCTCTCAAACAGTCGCTCGACTTCGACAACCTCGGCTGAACGACAACCATGTCCGACGCACTCTGGGCTGCGCGCGAAGGCGACGCACTGATGCACACCTCGATGATGGCCGACATCGTCGGCGGTGTACTCGAAGTCGCCGCCACCATCGCCATCGGGGCCTTGGCCACGGCTGCGGTCGGGGCTGCGCTTGGCATCACTGCTGCTACCGGTGGTCTGGGCTGCGTTGTGCTGGGCGCGGTCGTGGGGGTGGTGGTCGGCGTGGCAATGGCCAGCACCGGAGCGGACACCGCACTGAGTCGGTTCTGCGAAGGTATAGGTAACGCGCTTTTTCCACCGACAGTGCAGGCCCACATTGCCAGTGGTTCGCAAAATACCTACATAAACTCAAAACCTGCAGCCCGGGCTGCAGGTGTGGTGTTGCCTCCTCCTGCCGCTGGCCAGGCTGATGAAGGAGAAGAAGAGCAAGAGCAAACCTTCCTCGACATGACGAAGGCGTTCTTCTCGCAAATGTGGCGGCCTACCGTAGCCTCGCCAGCCCCGAACACCGAACCTGCGGACGATGACAAGGTGCTGTGCACCAAGCATCCGGCGATGCCTCCCCAATATATCGCCGAGGGCTCTGGCAAGGTCAGCATCAATGGCCAACCAGCGGCGCGCAGTGGCGATCGCAGCACCTGCGACGCGGTGATCGTCGACTCCGGCCTGATATCGGACAACGTGCGCATTGGTGGCGAGAAAATCGTCGTACGAGAGATCCGCAGCGGTAAGACGCCAGGCATAGGCTTGGCCATCACCGCGCTGATGATGTTGCGTGGCCGTGGGGGCAAGTTCTACAGCAAGTTTGGCTGCATGCTGCTCGGTGGCGCCGCGAGTGTCGTCAGTAGCCAGGTGACGGGGGCACTCACACGTGCCATAACCGGTGCACCCAACCCGGTGCATGCAGCCACTGGCGCGAAAGTGTTGAGCGGCGAGCAGGAGCTGGACTTCACACTACCGGCGCTGATGCCACTGGTCTGGCAGCGCTTCTATAGCAGCCTGGACGAACGCCAGGACGGTTTGCTCGGCAGAGGTTGGAGCGTTCCCTACGAAGTCTGCGTGAACCTGATCGCCGATTCGGATGACGGAGAACGCCTGCTGTACACGGATGAGCAGGCGCGGATCATCGATATGGGCACGATCCCCCCCGGCGACGCAGTATTCAGTGCCGGCGAAGGTTTGAGCGTAAGACGCGCGGCTGATGGCGAGTTGTTGATCGAGGATATGGACGGCCTCTATCGATTATTCGAACCCTCCCCAATAGATCCCCAACGCCTGCGCCTGCGCCTGTTGGGTGACCGCAATGACAATCGGGTGCACCTTCGGTACGACGAGCATGGTCGCCTGATCGGGCTCGATGACACGTACGGCGCTACCAGAATGGAATTGCGCTATAGCTCCCGATGGCCCTCTCGCGTCTCCGAGATTGTTCGCGTGTACAGTGACGGGAGCAACGAACCGCTGGTTGTCTATGACTACGACGCGTTCGGGGAGCTGGCTGAAGTCAGGGATGGCAGCGGCCAAGTGCAGCGGCTTTTCGTCTATGGTGAACACCGACGGCTGATTGAACACCGGAACGCGTCGGGATTACGTTGTCACTA
Organism: Pseudomonas sp. SYWMCR5; assembly: GCF_057197165.1. Taxonomy (NCBI): domain Bacteria; kingdom Pseudomonadati; phylum Pseudomonadota; class Gammaproteobacteria; order Pseudomonadales; family Pseudomonadaceae; genus Pseudomonas; species Pseudomonas sp. SYWMCR5. The sequence goes on along the minus strand of NZ_JBXUNH010000008.1, from coordinate 214,477 downwards.
TGAGTGGCAAGCCCTCGGCGATGAATGGCGCGTCTGTCGGCACTGGACTTCCGAGGGTGATCAATACCAGTTTTCCTACGACCTGATCGCCGGGCTGACCCATGTTACGGACAGCCTGCAACGCACTCATACGCATCGCTGGAACAACCAATATCAAGTCGTGGAACACACCGACGCCCTGGCGAACACCTGGCATTTCGAATGGAACGATGAACGTCAGCTGTTGGGCGCGGTAGACCCTCAAGGCGGACGCTGGCAATACTTCTATGATGAATCCGGCAACCTGACCGAAACGGTGGATCCGCTCGGGCGCAGCGAATCCACGTATTGGCTGGAACATTGGGCGCTACCCAGAGAGCAAGTCGACCGCGCTGGGAATCGCTGGAAATACCGCTATGACCCGCGTGGCAACTGCACCCGGGAAGAAGACCCTGAAGGACATCTGACGCGGTTTCGCCATGACCATCACGGCAGGATGGTCGAGATGGTCGACGCTGCGGGAAAAACAAGATCACAGCGGTGGAACGACCTGGATCAAGTCATCGAGACAGTCGATTGCACGGGTTCCGTTACTCATTACAGCTACGACCACCGCGGCCATCTAGCACAGGTGACGGATGCAGAGGGCTGCACGACTCGATACAGCCATGACGCACAAGGCAGGTTGCAGTCCATCACTCGGCCAGACGGTACGCACGAGCAGTACCAGCGTGCAGCCGATGGCGCCCTGATTGCCCATGTGAACGCGACTGGCCATACCACGCGCTACTCATACACAGCACGCGGACAGCTCAGCCGCCAAGTTGACGCGGCCGGCCGTAGCGTGCGTTTCGAGTACGATCACTACGGCCGACTGGTAGAGCTCGTCAACGAAAACGGCGAAGCTTATCGATTCTCCTGGGACGCGTGTGACCGCCTGGCAATGCAACGCGATCTGGGGGGTAGTCACAAGACCTATAGCTATGACGCTCTGGGCAATCTGATACGGCTGGTGTTCCACCCAGCGCCAGAGAGCCCCGATACTCCTGTCGCCCACCAGCTCGAACGCGATGCCATCGGTCGGCTCGTGGCCAAGATCACCTCCGATGGCCGCACGGAGTACCGGTTTGATGCCTTGGACCAGTTGCTCGCGGTGCAGACCATTGCCCTGGACGGTAACTCCCAGACGCTGAGCTATGCCTATGACAAGCTGGGGCATGTACTCGAGGAGCACACACCACAGGGCACACTTGGCTATTCCTACGACGAGCTGGGTAATCAGACCAGGCTCATCCTTCCCGATGGCCGTTCGATCAACCGCTTGATGTATGGCTCGGGTCATCTGCATCAACTGAACCTCGATGGGCACGTCATCGCCGACTTCGAGCGCGATCGGCTGCATCGAGAAATCAATCGTACCCAGGGACGCCTGCTGTACCGTAGCGATTACGACCAACTGGGTCGGCTTCGCAGCCGTGGCAATCACGCAAGCGATCCGACATCCGCCACTTTGGCTAACGCACGTCGGCACTACAGCTATGACGGCGCCGACAATCTGATCCAGGTGGAGGAGTTTCACGCCACAGGCAACACGCTTGAGACCATTGCCTACGACGTTACAGCCAGGGTGCGCTCAAGCTATGCCTCATCTGGTGGTCGTCAAGAACAGTTCAATTACGACCCCGCCGCAAACCTGCTCGACGGAATCAACAACTCTTCGGTTCAGTACAACCAACTGCTGAAGTATCAGGACAAGCGCTATCGCTACGACGGCTTCGGGCGCCTGATTGAAAAGGTCAGCAGCGCACGAGGCGTCCAACGCTTTCGCTACGACGCTGAGCACAGACTGGTGGAAGTCCACACCCTGCATGCCGGTCGAGAAACCTGCGTAAGGATGCACTACGACCCACTAGGCAGACGCGTTGCCAAGGAACAATACGATGTACGCGGCCTTCTGCTGGGAAGAACCGACTTCCTGTGGGATGGCCTGCGTCTGCTGCATGAGCGCCGCAACGGTCGAAACAGTCTGTACCTGTATGCAGACTCTGGCCACGAACCCCTTGCACGTGTCGATGGGAACGGCGCCCATCAACGCGTACTGCATTTTCACAACCACCTCAACGGGCTGCCATATCGTCAGACCGACGAAGACGGACAGACCCAATGGGAAGCTACCTATCGGGTGTGGGGCAACACTGCCGCCGAGCGCTGCAACCCAGACCAGGGCATGGAGCAGAACCTGAGGTTCCAAGGCCAGTACCTGGACCGTGAGACAGGACTGCATTACAACACCTTCAGATTCTATGATCCCGACATCGGACGCTTTACCCAGCCGGATCCGATAGGGTTGGCGGGGGGGTGGAACCTTTACCGCTATGCTCCCAATCCGTTTATGTGGATTGACCCGCTAGGGTGGGAGACTGTCCTCTACCGCTCCATGAGCATGGAAGAATATAACGGACTTATGCGAACCGGCACGTGGACAGCGAATGGCACCATGGAAGGAAAATGGTTTGCTGAGTCATACAAAGATGCTGTGACATGGGGTAAGACGATGGGCCACGGCGGAGACTTCAAAATCGTTCAGGTCAAGGTTCCTGACAAACTTGCCAATGCAGCGTTCTCCTCCAGCAATTTGGACAATATTGGCAAAGCCAGATACATAGAAATTGCAGATTTGAATCGTGCTCGCATCAAGCCACGTTGGACGCGGGGTATCTCTTGTGGAAAGTGATCAACCAATGAACAGACCTGTTCACGTAACCATATACTGGCGAAATGTAAGTGACGGCGGTAAGGCCCAGCTTCCCCTCAACCACCCCTACTACGTCATCACCGCTCCGATTGAAGGCCCTGACGGCTCACGGGCGGCCTGGAGTGTTGTACTTGAGGTCACGAAGAATCACCAATCACGTGACAGCAGAATAGGAACCGGAACCGCGCGCTTCCTTGCCCCCAATGCCCCCAGGGACCTGTTATGCCCTGGCAGTACGCTGGAAGTCTACGAGGGACGACGGGCCGTAGCGCGCCTCGAGTTTGACGCCAGGGGGACGCCCACCTGAACGTCCTCAAGTCGGCCAAGATCTATCTGCGCAATTCGGGCATCAGCAAGCTCAGTATCAGAAGATGTCGGTCGGGTACTCGACGAACATGGGAGCTTCGTTGCCGTCGTCGTTGTAGCGGTTCTGCCGTACCGCGTTGATTGCCCGAATTCCATGGGCATCCGATCTCGCAGGCAGACCACATGAGCTATCTGAAATAAAAATATGAACATCATCCAAACGATTGTGCAGCAACACGCACTGATGGCTCTGCGTATCCCTACCGGTTGGTCGATCTCGAAAAATGACTTCGTCGATATCGGCCCTGACATTCTGGAAACAATCGACGATGAGCATGTGCGCTTTCTGGTCACACAGAATTTTTTCGCCGATAACATATTCATGGCGAGCAGTGAGCGAACACTCGATAGCGGCGTCCCTATTTCCGCCACTTTGGACATCTGGTGCAGAGCACCGGATGAAGAACGCATGATCGAGTATCAGGCTTCGATAAATGTGTACAAAGGCAAGAAGTAAACGTCTATTTTCTCACTGACCTGCACCACTGAAAATCGTTATGAAGCACGAGAGATGATTGATCGCTGGGCCACCGCATTCACGTGGAAAGTCCTGTTTGAATTTGAAAGTGCAGGATTGCCGATCGAGCATTACTTTTCAGCCGAGCAACATCATTGAACAGGCCTGTTCATGTAATCATATACTGGCGAAATGTAAGTGACGGCGGTAAAACCCAGTTGCCCCTCAACCAACCCTGCTACGTCATCACCTCCCCGATTGAAGGTCCTGATGGCTCACAGGCCGCCTGGAGTGTTGTACTTGAGGTCACTGAAAATCACCAATCACGTGACAGCAGAATAGGAACTGGAACCGCGCGTTTTGCAGCGTTTCACCAATCAGGGTCTGGCGCCGAGCAGCTCGCGCTCGTCGGACTGGAGCTATCCGGTGGATTTCTGGACCGGGGCAAACGGCGTGGACGCCGACGCGATGAGATATTGGTTCGGCGACTATCCGCAACTGCTGGCGCAATAGCCTTGAAACAAAACAGCCCCGGCAAATGCCGGGGCTGTTTCGTTACGCCAGATCAGTATCAGAAGATGCTGATCGGGTACTCGACGAATACGCGAACTTCGTTGCCGTCGTCGTTGTAGCCGTTCTGCTGGACGGCGTTGTTGGTGCGAACCCACGAGCCGCGCAGCTTGACCGACAGGTCCTTGGCTGGACCTTCCTGAACCACGTAGCGCAGCTGGTTGAAGATTTCGCGCTCCTTGCCTTCGCCGAAGCCCTGAGGATTGCTCAGTTTGCGGGTGTTGATGTTGTCACCCACCACGTAAGCGATCTTGTAGGTCAGGCCCGGGATGCCGAAGGCACCGAAGTCCAGACCGTAGCCCAGTTGCCAGGAACGCTCGTCTTCGGCGTTGAAGTCAGACCAGTACGAGTTGGCCAGGTAGATGGTCGAACCGCCGTCACCCACGCCCCATGGCTGGTTCTTGTAACCGCCATAGTTGTAGCCGGTGCTGCCGGTGTTGCGCTGGTGCGCCAGGGTGATCGAGTGTGGGCCGAAGGCGTAGGTGGCCGCCAGGCTCCAGATGGTGTTGCTGTCGCCGTTCAGTTCGGCGCGCTGGACGAACTGCTTGTTCAGGCTCGACTTGTAGCCGTTGAAGTCCAGGGTCAGGGACTGGTCGGCCGCAATCGGGAAGACGTAGTTCAGACCCAGGTAATGCTTGCGCATCACGTCTTCGTTGTCGGCGGTGTACAGCGACGCGGTGAAGTTTTCGGTGAACTTGTAGCTACCACCGAAGACGTTGATCGACTTCAGTGCGCCGCTGTCACGGCCCTGGGCGCTCTTGCGCGCTTCCTGGGTGAAGCGACCTGCGTTCAGTTCCAGGCCCTTGATCTCCTTGGAGGTCAGCAGGGCGCCGGTGAAGCTTTCTGGCAGCAGACGCGAATCGTCGTACTGCAGAACCGGAAGAGCCGGCATCTGGTCACCGTACTTCAGCACGGTGTTGGAGATGCGGAACTTGATCGCCGCGCCGCCACGGGCCAGGTCGTTGGCTGCGGAGCTGCGGCCTTCAGCATCGACGGTGTTCTCACGCTTGAAGAAGTCGATACCGGCGCCGCCGTTACGACCCTTGCCACCATCCAGACGCACGGCGTACAGGCCGAAGGCGTCGACACCGACACCCACGGTGCCTTGAGTGAAGCCGGAGGAGAAGTTGGCGATCACGCCCTGGCCCCACTGAGACCGGTCGTTGGTGTTGTGCTTCTGGTCACGGTTGATGAAGGCGTTGCGCAGGAGGACGTTGGCGTGGCTGTCCTCGATGAAGCCCTTGCTTTCGGCCTGGTCGTTGGCCTGGGCCTGAGTGGCGGCGATGAGTGCCAGCGCTACCAGGCTGATCCTTGTATTCAACATGTTGTTTTCCTTATTACCGAATCAGAACGCTCTGCTACCTAAAACGCCAGGAACCAACGCCCCTTCGTAGGTTCGACGCTTGTATCCAAACTGAAAGCCCCGCTCCTTTTGCAGGTAGCGGGCTTCGTCCGGCGCTCGGCCAACTGATGGCCGGCAGGCGTAGAGGCCGAATCCTAGCCGCGTGTGCTTCTCAATGTCAAAAAAACGTGAAATGAAGGTTGATATAACCAAATTAAAGGCCAGAGCTGGTGCAAATCTGTGCTGAATCGCAGAACAGACAGTTATTCCCTCTCTTTTCTGTACTTTCGTACAGACAGCCTACTCTTGGTTGACTTGACAAAAACACGCGCATAAAAGCGAATAATTATCAGTTACAAATTGATACATTCGTAAATCTTCATCTTTACAAATAGGCAGGCAAGAGCAAATAGCAAGCATTAACATTCGCATCCTTTTCACAACAACCTCTGCTGGATGCCTGCCGATGCTTGCCCCCTGCCGCTTGTCTCCCCTGTCCCTGGGCCTGTCGCTGATGTTCAGCGTAGGCCTTGCCAGCGCTGCCACCACGACCCTGCCTGAGCTCTCGGTAACCGCCGAAAGCGAACGCGAGCGCGATAACCCGCGGGTCAAGGACGTCAGCACCGCCACCCGCACCTCGACCCCGGTGCGCTACGTCCCGCAGGCCATCGACACGGTGAAGACCGCCAACGTCCTGGACTACGGCACCAACAGCCTGGGCAAGGCACTGGAGGGCATCCCCAACGTCAGCAGCGGTGCCGACACTCGCTTCGACAGCCTGCGCATCCGCGGCTTCGACGCCAGCAACGACTTCTATCTGGACGGCGTGCGCGATGACAGCCAGTACGTGCGCGACCTGCACAACATCGAGCGCATCGAGGTCCTCAAGGGCCCGGCAGCGGTGCTCTATGGCCGCGGCAGCCAGGGTGGCATCGTCAACCGGGTGAGCAAGGCGCCGGAGCATGGCCGTCGCTCGACCCTCGAAGCCCAGGGCGGCAGCGAGGATCTGCGCAGCCTGTACGCCGACCTCAGTGCCGACCTCAACGACGACATCAGCGTGCGCCTGAACATGGGCAATCAGGACAACAACAGTTTCCGCGATGGGGTCGATGGCAACCGCCAACTGTTCGCCCCGTCGCTGAGCTGGCAACTGAGCCCCGACCTGAACTGGTTGGTGCAGTACGAATACAGCCGCTACAACCGCACCCCGGATCGCGGCATTCCGGGTGTCGGCGGCCGTCCGGCAGATGTCGGGCGCAGCACCACCTATGGCGACACGCAGCGCGACTTCATCGATGACAAGTCGCAGTCGCTGCGCTCGCGCCTGAACTACCAACTCAGCGACAACTGGCAACTGCGCCACACGCTGAGCCTGTTCAAGCTCGACAGCGATTTCGACAACACCTACCTCACCGGCTACACCCCGAGCACCAACCTGGTGACCCGCCAGCGCTGGCAGCAGGACTTGAACACCCGCAACCTGTTCAACAACCTCGAGGCCGAGGGTGATGTCAGCACCTGGGGTCTGGAGCACAAGCTGCTGCTGGGTCTGGAGTTCGGGAACCAGCGCCGCGACCCGCGCCTGTACACTGCCCTGGCGGCGAACGCCGGTGGCCAGGCAGTACCACCGCTGAACCTGAACAATCCCAACCGACGCCTGCAGCACAACGGCCCGATGGTGCCGTCGAGCTACAACCATACCGTGGTCGACAGCCGTGGCGTCTACCTGCAGGACCAGATCCGCCTCAACGACCAATGGCAGATCCTCGCGGGCGTGCGCTTCGACCAGTTCGAGGTGGAAACCACCAACAAGCTCCGAGGCATCTCGGAAAAACAGGACGACAACAGCACCAGCCCGCGCCTGGGCGTGGTCTATTCGCCCTGGCAGGAGCATTCGTTCTACGCCTCCTGGAGCAAGACCTATTCCCCGGTCGGCGGCGGCCTGATCGGCATCACCCCCGGCGCTGCCGGGAACACCAACGAAACCGCTCCGGAGAACACCCGCCAGAAGGAAATCGGGGTCAAGAGCGACTGGTTCGACGAGCGCCTGAGCACAACCCTTGCCGTCTACGAGCTGGAGCTCTACAACCGCCGCACCACCGATCCGGACAACCCAGGCATCACCATCCTCACCGGCCTGCAACGCTCGCGAGGCATCGAGCTGACGGCCCAGGGCAATGTGGTCGGCAACTGGTACGTGCGCGGCGGCATCGGCCTGCAGGATGCCATCATCGCCAAGGACAACGGCGGCCTGGAAGGCAACCGGGTAAACAACGTGGCGCGACGCAACGCCAGCCTGTTCGTGACCTGGAAGCCGGAGCTGGGCTGGTACGCCGAAACCGGCCTGACCCTGGTCGGCGACCGCTATGCCGACAACCAGAACACCACGGTGCTGCCAGGCTACGGTCGCTGGGATGCGCTGGCCGGGTTCCGCACCCACGACTGGGACGTTCGCGCTGCGCTGAACAACCTCACCGACAAGACCTACTACAGCTCGGCGACCAGCGCCGCGCAGATCCAGTTCGGCGATCCCCGCAGCCTGGTGGTGACAGGCACCTACAGCTTCTGACCGATGGGCTCTATCCAGAAGCGCGCCAACTAGGCTTCAATACGCGTTTTTTCGGACACCCCCAAGGATTCACCCATGGCCTCCAACACCAAGCAACAGAAACGCGCCAAGCGCGCCGCCTCCAAGGCCAAGCAGAACCGCATGGTCCGCGGCGGCCAGGCGGTCAAGGCCAGCGCGGGCGAGAGCACCAGCGTCGAGCAGGTGTACAGCAAGGCCATGGAATCCGGCAGCTATGACGCGCTGTTCAAGAAGATGAAGGAAGCCCAGGAAACCGGCCTGGTGGCGATGATCTCGGTGTTCCTGGTCGATCCGCTGCTGGCGCTGGTGCTCAAGGGGCACAAGGAAGAGCACGCCACCGACTACATCGTCCTGGTGTTTACCGCTTACCGCGCCTGGCTCGATGGCGCTGATGAAGCGGCCACCATGGCCTGGCTGGAAAGCGACGAGTTCCAGGACGCCTACGTGGCAGCGTCGGAGGCGGTGGCCAAGCAGCAGCAACAGCAGAAGCAGTTCGGCTGAAACTCGGCGTGCGCCCATAAAAAAACCCTCGGGTCGATCCCGAGGGTTTTTTTGTGTCGCGCGAAAACGATTACTGCAGGGAAGGCGCTTCGCCAGCTTCCTGCATGCGCTGCAGCTCCTGGGCATACAGGGCATCGAAGTTCACAGGCGACAGCATCAGCGCCGGGAACGAGCCGCGGGTGACCAGGCTGTCGAGGGTTTCACGCGCATACGGGAACAGGATGTTCGGGCAGAACGCCCCCAGGGTGTGGCTCATCGACGCCGCGTCCAGGCCCGAGATCAGGAAGATGCCTGCCTGCTGAACTTCAGCGATGAAGGCGACTTCTTCACCGTTCTTGACGGTAACCGACAGGGTCAGCACGACTTCGTGGAAGTCGCCTTCCAGGGCCTTCTGACGAGTGTTCAGGTCCAGCGCGACGCTCGGTTCCCACTGCTGGCGGAAGATCTGCGGGCTTTTCGGGGCTTCGAACGACAGGTCACGCACGTAGATGCGCTGCAGGGAGAATTGTGGATTGTTCTCTTCGGCGGCGCCGTTGTTCTGTTGGTCAGTCATGGCAGATCCTTTTCTGAAAATGGTTGAAAGAGGCGTGAATCAGGCCTCGAGCAGGGCGTCGAGCTTGCCCGAGCGCTCCAGCGCAAACAAGTCATCGCAACCGCCAACGTGGGTGCTGCCGATCCAGATCTGCGGCACCGAGGTACGCCCGGCCTTCTGCGCCATCTCGGCGCGCAGCTGCGGCTTGCCGTCGACGCGGATTTCCTCGAACGCCACCTGCTTGCTCGCCAGCAGCTGCTTGGCGCGCATGCAGTAGGGGCAGTAGTCGCTGGAGTAGACGATGACGGGCTTCATATCACTTCACCAGGGGCAGGTTATCGGCTTTCCAGCTGGACACGCCACCGCTGAGCTTGGCAGCGGTGAAGCCAGCCTTGAGCAGCTCACGGCAGACGGTGCCGGACTGCTGGCCCATCGCATCGACGATGATCAGGGTCTTTTCTTTGTGCTTTTCCAGCTCGGCAATGCGGCCGACGACTTTGTCCTGCGGAATGTTCAGCGCCCCGACGATGTGGCCGGCGGAGTATTCCTTGCTTGGACGGATATCGATCACCACGCCCTTCTCGGCGTTGACCAGCGCGGTCAGCTGGCCGTTGCTCAGGCTCTGGCCGCCGCGGCGGATTTCATTGACCAGCAGCAGGATCAGCAGGACGAAGAAGATCGCAACCAGGATGAAGTGATCTGTCGCGAATTGAATCAAGTGAGCAACCATCAGGGGTGTTCCAGGCGATTGAAAATGCCGGCCAGTATACACAGCCACCCATGCCCGCCAAAGCCCGCCGGGCCGGCTCGGAACCAGCCTTCATCTGCAACCCGTCGGGACGCTGGTCGTGCGAACCGACGAATATTCGCCGTCGCTGGCCGATTTGCCCTAAAATGCGTGTCTTTATCATCTTTGAACAACCGTGAGTTTGATTGATGACGAGCACGCCCAAGCCCCTGGTCCTGATCATCCTGGATGGTTTCGGTCACAGCGAAAGCCCCGAATACAATGCCATCTACGCCGCCAACACACCGGTCTATGACCGCCTGCGCGCCACCCAGCCGCATGGCCTGATCTCCGGTTCCGGCATGGATGTCGGCCTGCCGGACGGGCAGATGGGCAACTCCGAAGTCGGTCACATGAACCTCGGCGCCGGCCGTGTGGTGTACCAGGACTTCACCCGGGTCACCAAGGCCATCCGCGACGGCGAGTTCTTCGAAAACCCGGTGCTCACCGGCGCCGTGGACAAGGCAGTCGCCGCCGGCAAGGCCGTGCACCTGCTGGGCCTGCTCTCCGACGGCGGCGTGCACAGCCACCAGGACCACATCGTCGCCATGGCCGAACTGGCCGCGCAGCGTGGCGCCGAGAAAATCTACCTGCACGCCTTCCTCGACGGTCGCGACACCCCGCCGCGCAGCGCCCAGTCGTCCATCGAACTGCTCGATGCGACCTTCGCCAAGCTGGGCAAGGGCCGCATCGCCAGCCTGATCGGCCGCTACTACGCCATGGACCGTGACAACCGCTGGGACCGCGTCAGCGCCGCCTACAACCTGATCGTCGACAGCACCGCCGAGTACAGCGCCGACAGCGCCGTGGCTGGGCTGGAAGCAGCCTATGCACGCGATGAGAGCGACGAATTCGTCAAGGCCACCCGCATCGGCGAGGCGGTCAAGGTCGAAGACGGCGACGCGGTGATCTTCATGAACTTCCGCGCCGACCGCGCCCGCGAACTGTCGCGGGTGTTCGTCGAGGCCGACTTCAACGAGTTCCCGCGCGCGCGCCTGCCGAAGCTCGCGGCCTACATCGGCCTGACCCAGTATTCGGCGAAGATCCCCGCCCCTGCCGCCTTCGCCCCAGCCAGCCTGAACAATGTGCTGGGCGAGTACCTGGCCAAGAACGGCAAGACCCAGCTGCGCATCGCCGAGACCGAAAAGTACGCCCACGTGACCTTCTTCTTCTCCGGCGGGCGTGAAGAACCCTTCGAAGGCGAAGAGCGCATCCTCATTCCGTCGCCGAAAGTCGCCACCTACGACCTGCAGCCCGAAATGAGCGCACCGGAAGTGACCGACCGTATCGTCGAGGCCATCGAGCAACAGCGTTACGACGTGATCGTGGTCAACTACGCCAACGGCGACATGGTCGGGCACACCGGCGTGTTCAGTGCTGCGGTCAAGGCGGTCGAGGCGCTGGATGGCTGTGTCGGGCGCATCGTCCAGGCGCTGGACAAGGTGGGGGGCGAAGCGCTGATCACCGCCGACCACGGCAACGTCGAGCAGATGGAAGACGAGTCCACTGGCCAGGCGCACACTGCCCACACCACCGAGCCGGTGCCGTTCATCTATGTCGGCAAGCGCAGCGTCAAAGTCCGTGAGGGCGGCGTGCTGGCCGACGTGGCACCGACCATGCTCAAGCTGCTGGGCCTGGAAAAGCCGGCGGAGATGACCGGGACGTCGATTCTGCTCGACGCCTGAGCCCGCGCTGTAAAGAAAAGCCCGATGCCATGGCATCGGGCTTTTTCATTTTCGAAGGTTCTACCGGAAGTGGTAGCCGACGTTGACCATCATTGCATTGGTCCCCAGCAGCACCGCCTCCAGGCCGACAGGCCCCAGGCGCGTGCCCAGCGATGGAATGATCACGGGCGCGACACCGAAGCGATTGAGCGGAATCTTGTCCCGGTACTCCCCGCGATAGCCATGCAGCAGGCCCGCGCTGACCTTGGCATACACCGGCCAGTGGTCATGGTGCCAGGCCTTGCCGCCGTATGCGTACACCGAACGCTGCCGATACGAGTTGCGAAAGGTCGCCGCGCCGTACAACAGGCCATCGGCACGATTGCGTTCCAGGCCGATCAGTTCCTGACGCTCGCTGTGCTCGGGATTGGGATTGAAATGCCGGGTGTAGACGCTGGTCTGCAGGTACCAGCCATCCTCCTGCACCGCCAGCGCGGGCACCGATGTTGCGACCATGATCAGGACGGTGCCGCACAACAGCCAGCGGCGCGGGGGGGCGGAGCGTTTGGGCGTAGGCATGCTTGAGTCTCACACAACGATTGGCGGGCGGGCTTTGGGGGCGCCCAATCACAATGGTATCGAGCAAGACTCACGTAACCAGATACGTATGTTTCCCGTTTTTTCAGGGTTTAGTCCGATGCATCACCGGACTTTCCTGACAAACGCTTGCCTTGAGGCGCCGGGAGGCGTTTTTTTTGCGCGCCCGGGCGGGCATACTAGGCCAGTCTCCATCCCTGGTACGCCCGATTCCATGCGCCGCGCCCTCATACTCCTAGCCCTGTCATGCCTGCTCAGTCCGGCGTTCGCCGACGAGCGCGCGCAGACCCAGCAACAACTGGACGCCACGCGCCAGGACATCGCCGAGCTCAAGAAAATGCTGGGCAAGCTCCAGGAAGAGAAAGCCGGCGTGCAGAAAGACCTCAAGTCCACCGAGACCGATATCGGCAATCTCGAGAAACAGGTGGAGGGTCTGCAACAAGAGCTAAAAAAGACCGAGGGCGAGCTGGAGCGCCTTGACCACGAGAAAAAAAAACTCCAGAGCGCCCGCGTTGAACAACAACGACTGATCGCGATCCAGGCCCGTTCCGCTTACCAGAACGGTCGCGAGGAGTACCTCAAGCTGTTGCTCAACCAGCAGAATCCCGAGAAGTTCGCCCGCACCCTCACGTACTACGACTACCTGAGCAAGGCGCGCCTGGAGCAACTGCGCACCTTCAACGAAACCTTGCGCCAGTTGGCCAATGTCGAACTGGAAATTTCCGGCCAGCAGGAACAACTGATGGCCCAGCGCGCCGACCTCGACAGCCGCCGCCAGGCACTGGAGGCCGAGCGCAGCAAGCGCCAGCAGGTACTGGCCAAGCTCAACAGCGACGTCAAGGATCGCGACCAGAAGCTCCAGGCCCGCGAGCAGGACCAGGCCGACCTTGCCAAGGTGCTCAAGACCATCGAGGAAACCCTCGCCCGCCAAGCCCGCGAAGCCGAGGAAGCGCGGCAGAAGGCGCTGCTGGCCAAGCAGGAAGAAGAGAAGCGGCGCAAGGAGCAGGCCCTGGCCGACGCTCGCCGCGACGAGCAGCAAGAGCCACAAGCGCCACCGAAAAAGGCCCGCACCGTGCTCGGCCCGCTGGTGTCCAGCGATGGCGCCAACTACGGCGGTGCATTTTCTGCGGCCCGGGGAAAACTTCCATGGCCAGTCAATGGTCGATTGCTGGCACGCTTCGGCGACACGCGAGGCGGTGATGCCCGCGCCAAGTGGGACGGCGTGATGATCAGCGCCAGCGCCGGCACCCAGGTGCGCGCCGTACATGGCGGGCGCGTGGTGTTCGCCGACTGGTTGCGCGGCGCTGGACTTCTGGTCATTCTCGACCATGGTAATGGTTATCTCAGCCTGTACGGCCATAACCAGAGCCTGCTCAAGAGCGCCGGCGACATCGTCAAGGCCGGCGAAGCCATTTCCACCGTCGGCGACAGCGGTGGCCAGGACAGCGCAGGTCTGTACTTCGCGATTCGCCAGCAGGGGCGGCCTACCGACCCTGCGCAATGGTGCCGAGGCTAGGCACCGCAACATTTACGGTAAGGCCCGACAGCGGGCCGCACCGATGCTCCTCCGGGAGCGCCTACAGGATCAGGAGTTCGTTCGACATGCTGCACTCGTCTCGCCTCACCCCGCTGGCCCTGACCATCGCCCTGGTCGTCGGCGCGCCTCTGGCCAGTGCCGCAGAGCCGGTCAAGCCCGCCAAGGCGGCTGCCGTGCCGGCCACCGAGGTGACGGCCAAGGCGCCGCTGCCGCTGGACGAACTGCGCACCTTCGCCGAGGTCATGGACCGCATCAAGGCGGCCTACGTCGAGCCGGTGGACGACAAGACCCTGCTGGAAAACGCCATCAAGGGCATGCTCAGCAACCTCGACCCGCACTCGGCCTACCTCGGCCCTGAAGACTTCCAGGAGCTGCAGGAAAGCACCAGCGGCGAGTTCGGCGGCCTGGGCATCGAGGTTGGCATGGAGGACGGCTTCGTCAAGGTGGTCTCACCCATCGACGACACCCCGGCATCACGCGCCGGCATCGAGGCAGGCGACCTGATCGTCAAGATCAACGGCGCCCCGACCCGCGGCCAGACCATGACCGAAGCGGTCGACAAGATGCGCGGCAAGATCGGCCAGAAAATCACCCTGACCCTGGTACGCGATGGCGGAACACCATTCGATGTGACGCTGGCCCGCGCGGTCATCCAGGTCAAGAGCGTGAAGAGCCAGCTGCTCGAGAACGACTACGGCTATATCCGCATCACCCAGTTCCAGGTCAAGACCGGCGAAGAGGTCGGCAAGGCGTTGGCCAAGCTGCGCAAGGATAACGGCAAGAAGCTGCGCGGCCTGGTCCTGGACCTGCGTAACAACCCCGGCGGCGTCCTGCAGTCGGCCGTGGAAGTGGCCGACCACTTCCTCACCAAAGGCCTGATCGTCTACACCAAGGGCCGTATCGCCAACTCCGAGCTGCGCTTCTCCGCCGACCCGGCCGACGCCAGCGAGGGTGTACCGCTGGTGGTGCTGATCAACGGCGGCAGCGCCTCGGCTTCGGAGATCGTCGCCGGCGCCCTGCAGGATCAGAAACGCGGCGTGCTGATGGGCACCGACAGCTTCGGCAAGGGCTCGGTACAGACCGTGCTGCCACTGGCCAACGACCGTGCGCTGAAGCTCACCACCGCGCTGTACTTCACCCCCAACGGACGATCGATCCAGGCACAGGGTATCGTGCCGGACATCGAAGTACGCCAGGCCAAGCTCACGGCCGAAGCCGACACCGACAACTTCAAGGAAGCCGACCTGCAAGGGCACCTGGGCAACGGCAACGGCGGCGCCGACCGCCCGACCGGCAGCAGCAAGCGTACCGAGCGCCCGCAGGACAACGATTTCCAGCTCAGCCAGGCACTCAGCCTGCTCAAGGGCTTGAACATCACCAAGGGTGATTGATACCTGCATGCGTTTTCTGCTGTTCACGCTGTTCTGCCTCATGGCCGGTGTCGCACATGCGGCGCCGGCCTACATGAGCATCATCATCGACGACCTGGGCCAGAACAGCGAACGCGACAGCCGCACCCTCGCCCTGCCCGGGCCGGTCACCCTGGCGATCATGCCTGACACCCCGCACGCTACCGATTTCGCCCGCCAGGCCCACAAGGCCGGGCGTACGGTGATCCTGCACATGCCCATGGACCCGGCCACCGGCCCCTACGCCTGGCACCCGGGCCTGCCCATCGAAGAACTGGCCCGCAGGCTCGATGCAGCCCTGCTCAAGGTGCCGTTCGCCGCTGGCATCAACAACCACATGGGCAGCCGCATGACCGCACAGCGCGACGCCATGGCCTGGTTGATGGGCAACCTGCAGGAGCGCGAGCTGTTCTTCGTCGACAGCCGCACCAGCGCTGCCACGGTGGCGGCGGCCCAGGCCCAGGCGATCGGATTGGCGCATGTCTCGCGGGACGTATTCCTGGATGACGTGCGCACCCCCGAAGCCATCGCCGCTCAATTGCGCCAAGGCATCGAGCTTGCACGCAAGCAAGGCTCGGCGGTGCTGATCGGCCACCCCTACCCGCAAACCCTCGAAGTGCTCGAACGAGAGATGCCGGGGCTCAAGCGCCAGGGCATCGAGTTGATCGAACTGCGCCAGATGATCGCCGAGCGCAGCAACCAGGCCATGCCGGCGCACGGTCGCAACGGTCGATACAGCAACCGTTGATCCGCGCGCCGTTCAGAGCGCCTACAGGCTGTTGAAGGGAATGATGTCCTTGGCCTGGGCGTAGGTCAGGTTGCCCCGGTAGATGCTCAGCACCTGCCCCTCGCTCGCGGCCCTCATCTGCTCCCTATAGCCCATCTTGCGCTGGCTCCAGAGCTTCAGGTGGCCCTTGCCGAACGCGGTGGGCGCCGCCTGGGAGTCAGCGAAGTGGAAGTGCGCAGCCCACAGGGGTCGGCCCTTGCTGTCAGCGGACGACTTGAGCAGGTTGATGCGGTACTCATCCAGGAAACCATCCGAAACCGGCTTGCGCGGCCCCACGTACTCGACCGCGATCAAGCCTTGCTGATGGAGGAAGCTCAACCCATGGGCGCCGGGATAGCGCGTCTTGGTATAAAGCTCGACCAGGCATTCGCGCTTCTGCTCGCGTAACCGGATCACAGCGTCATCCAGGCGACCCAGCAGGCTGTCGGTGCTATCCACGTCCGCCAACTGTTCGCGCAAGTCCAGCACCTCGGCGATCTGCGCATCGAGCATCGAGATCAACCCGCTGTCCTGCGCGTCGTTGGCCACCAATGCCTTGGCCTGTTCGATGACGCTCTCGTTCTGCGCCAGTATGCCCTCAGCCAGTTCACGGCTTTTCCTCTCGGATTCCGGCGTCGAGGCCCGCGATTGCGGCTCAGGTGCTGTGCTCGCGACCTCTTCGAACCGTGCACCGCCTGTCTTGTGAAAACGGTGTTGGACCTGGGCGCTGAACGCGCCCTTGACCTGCAATTCCGACTTCCCATCGACCATGACCTCGGTACCCAGCACTGTCTGGCCTGCATGGGTGCGCGCCACTTGCAATGCACGCAGCGGATAAACCGCACGACGCGGCGCCTGGGCTTGCCCGGCTGCCTGCTCACGCATGGCTTCGACCAGCGACTCGCCTGCCATTGTCTTCAACAGCACCATCTGCTCTCTGTAGGATGCCAGGCGCTGGATATCGACCAAGCGTCTGCCCAGCTTGGTGATGCGGTCGCAGTTGAGGATCGCTGCCAGGTACTCATCCCAGGCACCTTGCAGCACCTCGATGCGCTCGGCGATCGGCAGCTCGCAGAACATCGAGAGATGGTGGGAGTTGGCGGCAACACGCAAACGGTAACTGGCGATCGCGTCACGGAAGATCGTGTAATGCTGGTTGGTGGCTCCTTCTTTCAAGCGAAGGGCCAGTTCGACCAGGCTCATGGCCTGGAAGAAGCGGATCATGACCGTAGACGTCTTGCGAGCGGCGATGACTTGCGCAACGGTGACACGGCCCCTGCTCGATTCGATCTCCATACCGATATCGCTGACCGCCAGCACACGATCCATCTGGCTGGAGACCTCCATGATCCTTGGCTGGTCCAGCACCAGCCCCTCAAGCAACTCCCGGCACCTGACATAGAGGGCTGCGCGGGCTTGCGGCGTGGCCCCGCTCAAACTGCTGGCAATCCGGTCATACTCATGGAAGTTACCCACCGCCACCGCTTCATCGAGGATGAACACGCCATAGCTGATCAGGTCTCGACGCACATTCGTGAGGGTTTGTCGCTGGTCCCTGTCGTGGGCGGTCGTGCGGGTATAGTTAGGGTTATCCAGCAGCGTGACAATGCTGTTCTCTGCGTTGACGTAGTGCTCGAACATGGAATACACCAGTTCGATACGCTGCCGGCGCAGGCCGTTCATCTCGCGCATCAGTGCATCGCGTTTTGCGGTGTACAGTTCGGTCAACGTGTTGAACCGGGAAAGGTTGTCCGGATCCGTGGGAGGCGGTTGGTCGAGTGTTTCTTTCACCTTGACGAGCTTGGTCCGCAGCTCCTCAAGCTTGGCGTTTTGCCTCCCCTGCATCAGGTCACGCGATATCTACCGCCCACACCCTCTCTTGTCGGAACAGGCTGCTGCGTGTCCCCACAACGGAGCCTACTGATGCCCTCACTATCTCCCTGGAGCCTCGCCGCCCTGCTCGGTGCATTAGCCCCTGCAGCCCTCATGGCAGAACCTGCAAGCACACCAAGCCCCGTGTTGAATGCCCAGGCGCAACATGCGCACTGGAGCGGAATCGGCCGATTGACCATGGACAACGGCAGACTGTGCATCGCCACCTTGATCGACAGCCGCGACAACCCGCCCACGACCGACAGCGGCCCCGCCTACATCCTGACCAGCGGCCACTGCGTGGACACGCGCAATGGCCGCATCGGCCAGGACCAGCCGACACACGGCAGCATCGCCTTCAACTACTTCATCGACACCCAGGAGCAGCGCAAGACCTTCGCTCTCAAGCGCAGCCTGTGGAACAGCATGCAGGGCACCGACCTGGCACTGCTTGAGCTGGACGCCACGCTCGATGAAGTCATGTCGCAAGGCATCATGCCGCTGCGCATGGGCAGCAACCCGGCCAAAGAAAAACCGGTTGTGGTCATTGGTGAACCCGGCAGCATCGGCAAGGGCCTGCGCGTGGCAAGCTGTACCGAGCACCCCGCCGACTTTGCCCTGGAGCACCCCTGGGTCTGGCGCAACATACGCGTCAACGACTGCCCCGGGGTCAGTGCCGGTGCCTCAGGCAGCCCCGTGATAACGCCAGACGACCAGCAGGTGATCGCAGTGATCAACAGTGTCACCAGCGACGCCAGCGCGCCCTGCGCTACAAACAGCCCTTGCGTAAATGCGCAAGGCTCGCAAGACGCCCCGCCACGCAACATCGCCATGCCGCTGAACAGGGTCCTCGGCTGCTTCAAGCAAGGTGTGGCCGACCTGGCACTGGACAGCTGCCAGCTACTGCCCGGCTTCTCGGCAACGGTGACCAAGCGGCCTCGCTTTCTCGAAAAGATCGCCAGCGATGAGCAAGGGCAGTACACCCCGCCCGGCTGGAACCTGCACTTCACCCTCGACACGCCCCGCTATCGCTTCAAGACCACGACCGACCCACTGGCCTGCGAAGAGCCGACCGGCTACAGCGGCACCATCGCTGCGGGGGAAGTGCCGATCGACGCCCCCGTCGGCCCAGAGCCCGGCTGGCACTTTCTCTGCCTGATCGGCGTGAATACCCCCGAGCAGGCGCCCTCGTTCGCGCTGATGGCCAACAGCCTGACGCTGGCGACGGAACTGTTGCCCGCCAAGGACGTGCCCTTCCCCGACGTGACCTATGCGTATCAGGACAATGGTGGCGTGCGAGTCACCTGGACACGCCATCCACCGGACGTGGTCCACTACCGGGTCAAGCAAGGCCCGGCAGCGAAGATCGACTGTGACGACCCCAAGGGCTTTGGCCTCCTGCGTCACACCCACTTCACCTTCGAGGCCAGCAAGCTGCCGCTGAAGATCTGCACCCGAGGCGAGGACATCATCCGCCAACAATCTGCGGTCCGCACCGACGTGATTGCGCCTGTAGCTCGCTGAGGCAAACAAAAAGGCCCTGTCGTGTGACAGGGCCTTTTCATGACAGCACGCGTAGGGGCGATCAGCTGTAGACACGCCCCAGCAACTGGCGATGGCTTTCGAACTGATCGAGCACATCGCGCACGATCTGCTCGGGCAGGAAGCCCATCAGGTCGTACTCCTGGCTACCGTTGTGCAGGTACACCTCGGCGCGGTAGAAGCGCTGGCGCACTTCAGGCTCGCCCCCGGCAGATGCCTCGCTCGGTGCCGCCAGATAGCCGTCCAGGCTGACTTCATAGACGAAGGGGTTGCCCTCTTCCATCATCACCCGCACACCCATCATGTTGCGCGACTGACCGACGCGGGTCTCCACCTCGAAGCCCTGGGCGCGCAGTTGTTCAGCCGCCTCCTTGAGGGCCGGGCTGACCTGCTTGTCCATGAAGCGCTGCACCACCGCCTGGGTCGGCTCGAGCTCCAGTTGCGTGAGGCGCTCGCTGAAGCCACGACGGCCACGGGCAGCCAGCTCCGCACGTTCCTGCTCGACCGCGACATCCTGCTTCATCGCCTTGTACAAGCCGAACATGAACAGCACCAGCACCACCGAGAACGGCAGGCCGGCCAGCACCACCATGGTCTGCATGGCTTCGAAGTTGCCGGCGAACAGCAGGCCGATGGTGACCAGGGTGATGATCACCGACCAGAACACCACCATCCAGTGCGGCGCGTCCTCGTCGACCTGGCCACCTTTGCACGAAAGGTTGGCCATCATCACCGCACCCGAGTCGGCCGGGGTGAGGAACAGCACGAAGCCGACGAACACCGCCACACCGATCACCACCTTGGCCGCCGGGAAGTATTCCAGCAACTGGTAGATCGACATCGACGGCTGTTCCAACGCGGTCTTGCCCAGCTCCACGGCGCCCTGGTTGATTACCAGGTCCAACGCGGTGTTGCCGAAGATCGACAGCCACGCCAGGGTGAAGCCCAGCGGGATCAGCAGCACGCCGCTGACCAGCTGGCGTACGGTACGGCCCTTGGAGATACGGGCGATGAACATGCCGACGAACGGGCCCCAGGAGATCCACCAGGCCCAGTAGAACACGGTCCACAAACCCAGCCAGCGCTCGGATTTGCCCGCCTCGCCCTCGTAGACGTAGAGGTCGAAGGTCTTGAGCACGATGCCGTTGAGGTAGTCGCCGACGTTCTGCACGAAGCCGTTGAGCAGGTGCAGGGTGTTGCCGCCAAGCAGGACGAAGATCAGCAAGCCGCTGAACAGCATGATGTTCAGGTTGGACAGGCGGCGAATGCCGTTTTCCACCCCCGACACGGCGGCGACGGTGGCCACCCCAGCCATCACCAGAATGACCACCAGCAGGTTGGTCTTGCTGTGGTCCATGCCGAACAGGTATTCCAGGCCCGAAGACACCTGCATCGAACCGATACCCAGGTTGGTCACCAGGCCCAGCAGGGTGACGAACATGCCGAAGATGTCCACGGCGTTGCCCGCCGCGCCCTTGACCCAGCGCTCACCGACCAGCGGGTACAGCGCCGAACGCAGCGCCAGCGGCTGGTTGTGGCGGTAGGCGAAGTAGCCCACGGCCAGGCCCACCAGGGCGTAGATCGCCCAGCCATGCAGGCCCCAGTGCAGGAAGGTCAGTTGCAGGCCCTGGCGCGCCGCTTCGAGGCTCGCGGGGGTGCCTTCGGGCGGGTTGAAGTAGTGGTCCAGCGGTTCGGATGCGCCGAAATACAGCAGCGAGATACCGATACCGGACGAGAACAGCATGCCGGCCCAGGCGCCATAGCTGAAGTCGGGCTGGTCATCCTTGCCGCCCAGCTTGAGCTTGCCGTAGTCGGAGAAGGCCAGGAAGACGACGAACACGAGGTAACCACAGATCACCAGCATGTAGTACCAGCCGAAGGTGCGCGTCAGCCATCTCTGGGCCACGCCCAGCACCTGGCCGGCGGTTTCGGGTACAGCGATAAGCAAGGCAGTCAACGCGAGGACCAGCAGCGCGGAGGTGAAGAACACCACGCGGTTGACCCGAACCCTCTCGGCGGGGGGCTTTGTCAGGGAGGCAGAACTCATTGCACGAATGCTCCGGGCAGTAAGGCTGTGGAGGCTAATCAGTCAGTTCCCGCGCAATTGGTGCAATAGCCCCACTGCGTCAGGTGTTATAAAAGCACCCTGGAAACCGTGATCCCGAATCGAAACGCTGCAATTAAACAGACCGGCGGGCACTGCCTGAACGCTGCCATCCTTGCTGGATGCGCGCATTCGTCACAGCTCGCCTGACCCGCTCCAAGGGTCGTCCGCGCGGTCATCGACCGCTCGGCAGAATCTGCCCATGCATCGTTCTTGCCCGTCAACGCCTTGTATTCCGGGGGTTACACGTTTTCCTGGGGTGTCAATCCGTGCTTTCTCGACCGCCTGAAAAACTGTCAATGGCACAAATTGTCGCAGAGCTTATTCTTTATTGATTGAACGTTCAATCAAAACAAAATAGACTGGCCCTTGCCGAGTCGGATGCAGGTCGTCCGCTCGCAGGCCTGAGGAGATAGCAAGATGCCCAAGGTCGGTATGCAACCCATCCGCCGCCAGCAGTTGATCGACGCCACATTGCAGGCTGTCGACCAGGTCGGTCTGGGAGATGCCAGCATTGCGCTGATTGCCCGTTTGGCCGGTGTGTCGAACGGCATCATCAGTCACTACTTTCAGGACAAGAACGGCCTGATCGCAGCGACCATGCGCTACCTCATGAACGCGTTGAGCGAAGGCACCGTCGCCCGCCGACAAGCCCTCACAGACGACAGCCCGCGGGCGCACCTGAGAGTGATCGTCGAAGGCAACTTCGACGCAAGCCAGGTCAGCGGCCCGGCAATGAAAACCTGGTTGGCCTTCTGGGCCGCCAGCATGCACCAGCCGTCCTTGCACAGGTTGCAGCGGATCAACGATCACCGCCTTTACTCCAACCTGTGCTGCCAGTTCCGCCGTGTCTTGCCGCTCTACCATGCGCGCAAGGCCGCTCGCGGGCTGGCGGCCCTGATCGACGGCCTGTGGCTGCGCGGTGCGCTCTCGGGCGACGCGTTCGACACAGAGCAGGCAATACGGATCGCCTACGAATACATGGATCTACAACTGGCTAAGCAGCACGACCTGGATTCCAACCCCCAGGCGGCTGAACGATCGCACGCAGCGACTGCCCAATCGGCAGGAGCACGACGCGGCTAGCCAATCACACACTGCACTTGCGAGGACTCTATGGCCCGTTTCGGAACGCAAAAACTCTACATCGATGGTGGTTATGTCGACGCTGGCAGCGATGCCACCTTCGAGGCCATCAACCCGGCCACCGGCGAAGTCCTTGCCCACGTCCAGCGTGCGACCGAGGCTGACGTCGAGCGCGCCGTCGAGAGCGCCGAACGTGGCCAGAAAGTCTGGGCCGCGATGACAGCCATGCAGCGTTCGCGCATCCTGCGCCGCGCCGTCGACATCCTGCGCGAGCGCAACGACGAGCTGGCCATGCTGGAAACCCTGGACACCGGCAAGTCGTACTCCGAAACCCGCTACGTCGACATCGTCACCGGTGCCGATGTACTGGAGTACTACGCAGGCCTGGTCCCGGCCATCGAAGGTGAGCAGATCCCGCTGCGCGAATCGTCCTTCGTCTACACCCGTCGCGAGCCACTGGGCGTGACTGCCGGTATCGGCGCGTGGAACTACCCGATCCAGATCGCCCTGTGGAAGTCCGCGCCTGCCCTGGCCGCTGGCAACGCGATGATCTTCAAGCCGTCGGAAGTCACCTCGCTGACCACCCTGAAACTGGCCGAGATCTTCACCGAAGCCGGCCTGCCGGATGGCGTGTTCAACGTCCTGACCGGTAGCGGCCGTGAAGTCGGCACCCTGTTGACCGAGCACCCGCGCATCGAGAAAGTCTCCTTCACCGGCGGCACCACCACCGGCAAGAAGGTCATGGCCAGCGCCTCGAGCTCCTCGCTCAAGGAAGTGACCATGGAACTGGGCGGCAAGTCGCCGCTGATCATCTGCGACGACGCCGACCTGGACAAGGCCGCCGACATCGCCATGATGGCCAACTTCTACAGCTCCGGTCAGGTCTGCACCAACGGCACCCGCGTGTTCGTCCCGGTCGCGATGAAAGCGGCGTTCGAAGCCAAGATCGCCGAGCGCGTCGCCCGCATCCGCATCGGCAACCCGGAAGACGAGAACACCAACTTCGGCCCGCTGGTCAGCTTCCAGCACATGGAAAGCGTCCTGGGCTACATCGCCAAGGGCAAGGAAGAAGGCGCCCGCGTGCTGTGCGGCGGTGAGCGTCTGACCGAAGGCGCGTTCGCCAAGGGCGCCTTCGTCGCCCCGACCGTGTTCACCGACTGCCGCGACGACATGACCATCGTCAAGGAAGAAATCTTCGGGCCGGTGATGAGCATCCTCACCTACGAAACCGAAGAAGAAGTCATCCGCCGCGCCAACGACACCGAGTACGGCCTGGCTGCGGGCGTATGCACCAACGACATCACCCGCGCCCACCGCATCATCCACAAGCTCGAAGCCGGTATCTGCTGGATCAACGCCTGGGGTGAATCGCCAGCCGAAATGCCGGTTGGCGGCTACAAGCAGTCGGGCGTCGGCCGTGAGAACGGCGTCAGCTCGCTGGCTCAATACACTCGCATCAAGTCGGTGCAGGTCGAGCTGGGCGGCTACAACTCGGTCTTCTAAGACCGGTCTGGCCACGCCCGTGCCTTTGCGCACGGGCACTCCCGCCCCCTGAACACTGCCAACGAGGGTACTTTGCATGTCCCAAGAATACGATTACATCATCGTCGGTGCCGGTTCGGCCGGTAACACCCTGGCCACCCGCCTGACCGAAGACGCCAGCGTCTCGGTGCTGCTGCTGGAAGCCGGCGGCCCCGACTACCGCTTCGATTTCCGCACCCAGATGCCAGCCGCCCTGGCCTTCCCGCTGCAGGGCCGCCGCTACAACTGGGCCTACGAGACCGACCCTGAACCGCACATGGATGGCCGCCGCATGGAATGTGGCCGCGGCAAGGGCCTGGGTGGCTCCTCGCTGATCAACGGCATGTGCTACATCCGCGGCAACGCCATGGACTTCGACGGCTGGGCCGAACTGCCAGGCCTGGAAGACTGGACCTACCTGGACTGCCTGCCCTACTTCAAGAAAGCCGAAACCCGCGACATCGGCCCGAACGACTACCACGGTGGCGACGGCCCGGTCAGCGTTGCCACGCCAAAAGCCGGCAACAACCCGCTGTTCCATGCCATGGTCGAAGCCGGTGTACAGGCCGGTTACCCACGCACCGAAGACCTCAACGGCTACCAGCAGGAAGGCTTCGGACCGATGGACCGTTCGGTGACCAAGAACGGTCGTCGCTCCAGCACCGCCCGCGGCTACCTGGACCAGGCCAAGAAACGCCCGAACCTGACCATCGTCACTCACGCCCTGAGCGACCGCGTACTCTTCGAAGGCAAGCGCGCCGTGGGTGTGACCTATCTGGTCGGTGACAGCGAAGAGCGCGTCGAAGCCCGTGCCCGCAAGGAAGTCATCGTCAGCTCCGGCGCCATCGCTTCGCCGCAGTTGCTGCAGCGCTCCGGTGTCGGCCCGCGCGCCCTGCTGGAGAGCCTCGACATTCCGGTGGTCCACGACCTGCCGGGCGTCGGCGAGAACCTGCAGGACCACCTGGAACTGTATCTGCAGTACGCCTGCACCCAGCCGGTGTCGCTGTACCCATCGCTGCTGTGGTGGAACCAGCCGGCCATCGGTGCCGAGTGGCTGTTCAACGGCACCGGCATCGGCGCCAGCAACCAGTTCGAGGCCGGTGGTTTCATCCGCACCCGCCCTGAGTTCGAGTGGCCGAACATCCAGTACCACTTCCTGCCGGTGGCGATCAACTACAACGGCTCCAACGGCGTGAAGGAACATGGCTTCCAGGCGCACATGGGCTCGATGCGTTCGCCAAGCCGTGGCCGCATCCAACTCAAGTCCAAGGACCCGCGCCAGCACCCGAGCATCCTGTTCAACTACATGGCCACCGAACAGGACTGGCAAGAGTTCCGCGACGGCATCCGCCTGACCCGCGAGATCATGGCCCAGCCTGCGCTGGACCCGTATCGCGGTCGCGAGATCAGCCCGGGCGCGCACGTGCAGACCGATGAAGAGCTGGACAAATTCATCCGCGAGCACGCCGAAACCGCGTTCCACCCATCCTGCTCGTGCAAGATGGGCACCGACGACATGGCGGTGGTCGATGGCGAAGGCCGCGTGCATGGCATGCAAGGCCTGCGTGTGGTCGATGCGTCGATCATGCCGATCATCATCACCGGCAACCTCAACGCCACCACGATCATGATCGCCGAGAAAATCTCCGACAAGATCCGTGGCCGCAAGCCACTGCCACGCAGCACGGCCAAGTACTACAAGGCCAACGGTGCGCCGGTGAAGGGCAAGCCGATGCGTGAGGTGAAGCAGGCGTAATCCTGCACCGGGCTCTTCGCGGCGGTTCGTCGCCCCGACAAGCCAGCTCCCCACAGGTACTGCACAAGTCTTCATGCCTGTGGTGAATCTGTGGGAGCGGGCTTGCCCGCGAAAGGGCCCGCATAGGCAACACAACAAAAGGCACCCACCGCGGTGCCTTTTGTACATCTGCAGAAACGCTTTACATGCTGGCAATTCATCAGGTTAGAATCGATTGGCACGCGACTTGCGAGTCAAGTCATCTTTCCGCGATATCCCGGAGTACCTGCCTTTGGATGCCAGCACCATCAACAGCCTGTTTCTGATCGGCGCATTGCTGGTGGGCGCAAGTATCCTGGTCAGCTCTCTGTCGTCGCGTCTGGGCATCCCTATCCTGGTCATCATCCTCGCGGTCGGCATGGTCGCCGGTGTCGATGGTGGCGGCATCATCTTCAACAACTACCCGACCGCCTACCTGGTGGGCAACCTCGCGCTTGCCGTGATCCTGCTCGACGGCGGCCTGCGCACGCGGGTAGCGAGTTTCCGCGTAGCCCTGTGGCCAGCCTTGTCGCTGGCCACGGTGGGCGTGCTCATCACCACGGGCCTGACCGGCATGGTCGCTGCCTGGCTGTTCGACCTGAGCCTGATCCAGGGCCTGCTCATCGGTGCCATCGTCGGCTCTACCGACGCCGCGGCGGTTTTCTCGCTGCTCGGTGGCAAAGGCCTGAACGAACGGGTCACGGCGACGCTCGAGATCGAGTCGGGCAGCAACGACCCGATGGCGGTGTTCCTCACCGTCACCCTGATCGACATGATCGCCAGCGGCCAGACCGGCCTGCACTGGAGCCTGCTGACCCACCTGATCCGCGAGTTCGGCATCGGCGGCCTGCTGGGCCTGGGTGGCGGCTGGCTGATGCTGCAACTGGTCAACCGCATCAACCTGGCCGGTGGCCTGTACCCGATCCTGGTGATCGCCGGGGGCCTGGTGGTGTTCTCCCTGACCAACGCCCTGCACGGCAGCGGCTTCCTTGCCGTCTACCTGTGCGGCCTGGTGCTGGGCAACAAGCCGATCCGCAGCCGCCACGGCATCCTGCACATGCTCGACGGCATGGCCTGGCTGGCGCAGATCGGCATGTTCCTGGTGCTGGGGCTGCTGGTCACCCCGCACGACCTGCTGCCCATCGCCCTGCCCGCCCTGGGCCTGGCGCTGTGGATGATCCTCTTCGCCCGCCCACTGTCGGTGCTGGCCGCACTGCTGCCGTTCAAGGCGTTCCACGGCCGCGAAAAGGGCTTCATTTCCTGGGTTGGCCTGCGCGGCGCGGTACCGATCATCCTTGCGGTGTTCCCGCTGATGGCGGGCCTGCCCGATGCGCAGTTGTTCTTCAACCTGGCGTTCTTCATCGTGCTGGTGTCGCTGCTGGTGCAAGGCACCAGCCTGCCGTGGATGGCCAAGCTGCTGAAGGTCACGGTGCCGCCAGATCCAGCGCCGATCTCGCGCTCGGCGCTGGAGGTGCACATCACCAGCGAATGGGAGCTGTTCGTCTACCGCCTGGGCGCGGAAAAATGGTGCATCGGCGCAGCCCTGCGCGAGCTGAAGATGCCCGAGGGCACGCGCATTGCCGCGCTGTTCCGTGGCGAGCAGTTGCTGCACCCCTCGGGCAGTACCGTGCTGGAGGTCGGCGACATGCTCTGCGTGATCGGCCATGAGCACAACCTGCCAGCCCTGGGCAAACTGTTCAGCCAGGCGCCACAGCGCGGCCTGGACCTGCGCTTCTTCGGTGACTTCGTCCTCGAAGGCGATGCCGAGCTCGGCGCGGTGGCAGCACTTTATGGCCTGAAGCTCGACGGGCTGGATGCGAAAATGCCGTTGGCGCAGTTCATCCGACAGAAGGTCGGAGGCGCTCCAGTCGTAGGCGACCAGGTCGAATGGCACAGCACGATCTGGACAGTCGCGACCATGGACGGGAACAAGATCCAGAAAGTGGGCGTCAGATTCCCCGAAGGAACCCGGCCCGGCCCGGGGTTGTTCCTCTAAACTCCGTTCGTGCCCTCTCGCAAGTAGTCTGCCTATGTCCCTGCGCGTGTATGTCCGCGCAGCCCTGCTGGGGCTGTGCCTTTCCCTGTCGTTCGCCGCCGTGGCGGCCGAGGTGCCGGCCGCTCCCGGCATCCAGAACAGCCTCGACAAGATTGCCGAGCGCAAGCTGCCGGAGCCCGAGCAGAAGGCGCTCCAGCAGGTGCTGGAGCAGACCCTCGCGTTGATCGCCAGCAAAGAGGATAGCGAGAAGAAACTCGCCGACCTCAAGCAGCAATTGGCCGGCGCCCCTCAGGAAACCCGCGACAGCCAGCGCGAACTGGCCAAGCTCAAGGACACTAAGGTCACGCCCGTGGCCCAGCGCTATGCCAGCCTCAGCGTGCCGCAGCTCGAGCAGATGCTCAGCGAACGCAGCACCCAGCAGGGCGAGCTGCAAAAGGCGCTGTCCGAAGCCAACAGCCTGATCATCAACTCCCAGACCCGCCCCGAACGTGCCCAGGCCGAGATCAGCAACAACCAGACCCGCGCCCAGCAGATCAACAACGCGCTGAAATCAGGCAAGGACAACGGCAAGGCGATTTCCGTCGACCAGCGCAACCAGCTCAACGCCGAACTGGCCTCGCTCAACGCCCTCACCCTGCTGCGCCGCCAGGAGCTGGCCGGCAACAGCCTGCTGCAGGATCTGGGCAACGCCCGCCACGACCTGCTGATCGAGCGTGCCACACGCCTTGAGCAAGAAATCCAGGACCTGCAGACACTGATCAACGAGAAACGCCTGGCACAGTCGCAACAGACCGTCACCCAGCAGTCGATCGAAGCGCAGAAGGCCGGCGGCAGCACCCTGCTGGCCAACGAGAGCGCCGCCAACCTCAAGCTCTCCGACTACCTGCTGCGCAGCACCGACCGCCTCAACGAACTCACCCAGCAGAACCTGCAGACCAAGCAGCAGCTCGACACCCTGACCCAGGCCGACCAGGCGCTGGACGAGCAGATCAACGTACTCAAGGGCAGCCTGCTGCTGTCGAAGATCCTTTACAAGCAGAAGCAGGCGCTGCCGCACCTGAAGGTGGATCGCGACCTGGCCGACCAGATCGCCGATATCCGCCTGTACCAGTTCGAGGTCAACCAGCAGCGCGAGCAGATGAGCAGCCCGGTCAGCTATGTCGACAAGCTGCTGTCCACCCAGCCTGAGCAGGACGTCACCCCGCAACTGCGCAAGGCACTGCTGGAAGTCGCCATCACCCGCAGCGACCTGCTCGAGCGCCTGAACCGCGAGCTGTCGGCACTGCTCAACGAATCCATCACCCTGCAGCTCAACCAGAAGCAGCTGCTGGGCACCGCGCAGAATCTGCGCACCACCCTCGATGAGCAGATGTTCTGGATACCCAGCAACAAGCCGCTGGACTGGGACTGGCTGCGCTATGTGCCCGAGCGCTTCGCCGACCAGGTCGCCAGCCTGCCCTGGGGTTCGGGCATCAAGGAACTGGCCGACGGCCTGAGCCAGCGCCCACTGCTGTTCCTGCCGCTGCTGCTGGTGATCGGCGCACTGCTGTGGAGGCGCAAGTACCTGTACCAGCGCCTGGGCAAGGTGCACCAGGATATCGGCCACTTCCGTCGCGACAGCCAGTGGCACACCCCCCAGGCGATCCTGATCAACATCCTCCTGGCCATGCCGGTAAGCCTGGGCCTGGCACTGTGCAGCTATGCCTTGCAGATCGACGCCCGCGGCCAGAACGCCAATCTCGGCGCCGCGCTGTGGCAACTGGCCCAGGCCTGGCTGGTGTTCTACACCGCCTACCGCGTGCTGGCCCCCGGAGGCGTGGCCGAGGTGCACTTCCGCTGGCACAAGCCGCAGGTCGAGTTCCTGCGCGGTTGGGTACGCAGGCTCGGCACGGTGGTGCTGGCCCTGGTGGGTGTGGTCGCGGTGGCCGAACACCAGCCTTCGGCGCTGGCCGACGACGTGCTGGGCATCGGCGTGGTGCTGGCCTGCTATGCGCTGATGGCCTGGCTGCTCAGCCGTCTGCTGCTGAGCAGCCCGGCACACCGTGACACATCGCTGTTCCGCAAGGCGGTCGGGGTAGCGTTCACCGCGCTGCCGATCGCGCTGTTCGTCGCGGTGTGCTTCGGCTACTACTACACCGCACTGAAACTCACCGACCGCCTGATCTACACCCTCTACCTGCTGCTGTTCTGGCTGGTGATCGAGGCGGCGTTCGTTCGCGGCCTGTCGGTGGCGGCGCGACGCCTGGCCTACCAGCGCGCGTTGAGCAAGCGCGCGGCCGCCAAGGAAGGCCTGGACGGCGAAGTCATCGTCGAGGAACCGACCCTGGACATCGAGCAGGTCAACCAGCAGTCCTTGCGCCTGATCCGCCTGGCCCTGCTCGGCGGCTTCATCGGTGGGTTGTACTGGGTATGGTCGGACCTGATCACCGTATTCTCCTACCTCAACAACGTCACCCTGTACGAATACGCCAGCGGCACCGGCGCAACGGCCAGCATGGTGCCGATCAGCCTCGGCGACCTGCTCGGTGCACTGGTCATCGCCGGCATCACCATCGCCCTGGCCAGCAACCTGCCGGGCCTGCTGGAAGTGCTGGTACTGTCGCGCCTGAGCCTGGCCCAGGGCAGTGCCTACGCGATCACCACGCTGCTGTCCTACGTGATTGTCGGCGTGGGCATCGTCAGCACCCTGGCCACCCTCGGGGTGAGCTGGGACAAGCTGCAATGGCTGGTCGCCGCCCTGTCTCTGGGCCTGGGCTTCGGCATGCAGGAGATCTTCGCCAACTTCATCTCCGGCATCATGATCCTGTTCGAGCGCCCGGTGCGGATCGGCGACACCATCACCATCGGCAACCTGTCCGGCACGGTGAGCAAGATCCGCATTCGCGCCACGACCATCACCGACTTCGACCGCAAGGACATCATCGTCCCCAACAAGACGTTCATCACTGGCCAGTTGATCAACTGGTCGCTGACCGACACCGTTACACGGGTGACGCTCAAGCTGGGCATCGACTACGGCTCCGACCTGGACCTGGTGCGCGAGCTGCTGCTCAAGGGCGCCCATGAAAACCCACGTGTGCTCAAGGACCCTGAGCCGATCGTGTATTTCCTGCAGTTCGGCGAAAGCTCGCTGGATCATGAGTTGCGCATGCACGTGCGCGACCTGGGCGACCGCAACCCGACGCTGGACGAGATCAACCGCTATATCAACCGTGAGTTCAAGGCCCACGACATCAAGATCTCGGTCCGCCAGGTGGAGGTGTTCCTGATGGACACCAAGGGCGGCAAGCAGCAGATGATCCCGCTGGAGCAACCGAAATCCGATGGCACTGCATCGGTCTGAGTGCACTCGAATACTTTATTCTGTGCAGAATCCCTGCGAGGGCTGCGCCCTCGTTCGCGGGCAAGCCCGCTCCTACAGAGACCGCGCATTACCTGTGGGAGCGGGCTTGCCCGCGAAGGGCCGCAAGGCGGCCCCGATGTCCAGACTTCAGGAGCCGGCCCCGTGAAAGCCCTCGACCAACTCACCTTCGATAACCGCTTCGCCCAACTCGGCGACACCTACTCCACCCAGGTGCTGCCCGAGCCGATTGCCGAGCCGCGCCTGGTGGTCGCCAGTGAATCGGCCATGGCCCTGCTCGACCTCGACCCAGCCCAGGCCGATGAGCCCGTGTTCGCCGAGCTGTTCAGCGGCCACAAGCTCTGGGAAGAAGCCGACCCACGGGCGATGGTCTATTCCGGCCATCAGTTCGGCTCTTACAACCCGCGCCTGGGGGACGGCCGCGGCCTGCTGCTGGGCGAGGTGCTGAACGATGCCGGCGAGCATTGGGACCTGCACCTCAAGGGCGCCGGCCAGACACCGTACTCGCGCATGGGCGACGGCCGCGCGGTGCTGCGCTCGTCGATCCGCGAGTTCCTTGCTTCAGAAGCACTGCACGCCCTGGGCATCCCCAGCAGCCGGGCGCTGTGCGTGGTGGGTTCGAGCACCCCGGTGTGGCGCGAGACCCGTGAAAGCGCGGCCATGCTGCTACGCCTGGCGCAGAGCCACGTGCGCTTCGGTCATTTCGAATACTTCTACTACACCCAGCAGCCCGAGCAGCAACGCGTGCTCATCGACCACGTGCTCGAACAGCACTACCCCGAGTGTCGCGACGCCGAGCAGCCCTACCTGGCGATGTTCCGCACCATCGTCGAGCGCAACGCCGAGCTGATCGCGCGCTGGCAGGCCTATGGTTTCTGCCACGGGGTGATGAACACCGACAACATGTCGATCCTGGGCATCACCTTCGATTTTGGCCCCTATGCCTTCCTCGACGACTTCGACGCCAACTTCATCTGCAACCACTCCGACGACCGCGGCCGCTACAGCTACGCCAACCAGGTGCCGATCGCCCACTGGAACCTGAGCGCCCTGGCCCAGGCCCTGACCAAGGTGATCGAAGTAGATGCGCTCAAGGAAACCCTGGGGCTGTTCCTGCCGCTGTACCAGGCGCACTACCTGGACCTGATGCGCCGACGACTGGGCCTGACCACCGCCGAAGACGGCGACATGGCCCTGGTCGAACGCCTGCTGCAACGCATGCAGAGTGGCGGCGTGGACTACACCCTGTTCTTCCGCCGCCTTGGCGAGCAACCTGTGGAACAGGCACTGCAGGTGGTTCGCGATGACTTCATCGACCTCGCCGGCTTCGACGCCTGGGGCGCCGACTACCTGGCGCGCTGCCAGCGCGAAGCGGGTAACGCGCAGGGTCGGCGTGAGCGCATGCATGCGGTCAACCCGCTGTACATCCTGCGTAACTATCTCGCGCAGCGCGCCATCGAAGCGGCAGAGGGCGGGGACTACAGTGAAGTGCGACGCCTGCACCAGGTCCTGTGCAAGCCGTTCGAGGAGCAGCCCGGGATGCATGCCTATGCCGAGCGGCCACCGGAGTGGGGCAAGCACCTGGAAATCAGCTGCTCTTCCTGAACTACGACTGACCTGGACTGCCCCCAAGGGTTGGATTGGTGTCCAACTTCTTGGGGGCAATCCATCCCTGTGGGAGCGGCGGTTCGGCGCCCCGACTTGCCCGCGAACACCGGCAAAGCCGGTGCCATTCACCGCGCAGCGGGGGCGTTTCCACTCCAGTCATTGCTGGAGTGGGTGCGCAGGCAAGGGATCTAAGCGTTTTCTTCGAGCAGCGAGTGCAGCTCGACAAACTGCTGTGTCAGCTTGTGCCGCGGCTCCAGGTGAATCAGCGGCAGGCTGGCGTGGTGGGATTCGCGCATCTTCACCGAGCTGCCCAGGTACACCGGCAGCACCGGCAGGCCCTCGGCGAGCAGCTCGTCGAGCATCT
The DNA here is from genome assembly GCF_057197165.1 of Pseudomonas sp. SYWMCR5. NCBI lineage: Bacteria > Pseudomonadati > Pseudomonadota > Gammaproteobacteria > Pseudomonadales > Pseudomonadaceae > Pseudomonas > Pseudomonas sp. SYWMCR5. The sequence goes on along the minus strand of NZ_JBXUNH010000008.1, from coordinate 181,400 downwards.
GCTGAGGCAGGCTGGCCCGTGACTGGAACTGGTTGACCACGATGCCCTCTACCTGGAGGTCTTCGTTGTGGTCGTCCTTGAGTTCCTCGATCTCGGCCAGCAGGCCGTACAGGGCCTGGCGCGAGAAGCTGTCGCAATCGAAGGGAATCAGCACACGATCTGCGGCGATCAACGCGGAAACCGCATAGAAATTCAACGCTGGCGGGGTGTCGATGTAGATCCGCTCGTAGTCTTCGTCCAGCTCATCGAGCAATTTGCGCAGCTTGTTGATCTTGTGCTTGGCCTCGAGCTTGGGCTGCAGGTCGGCCAGCTCGGCGGTGGCGGTGACCACGTGCAGGTTGTCGAAGGGCGTTTCGTAGATATCGACCTTGTTCTTCTTGCTGAACGGCCCGCTGGACAGGCTCTGCTTGAAGAAATCGGCAATACCCATGGGGATATCGTCACCCGTCAAACCGGTCAGGTACTGGGTCGAGTTGGCCTGGGCATCCAGGTCGATCAACAGGGTCCGGTAGCCTTCGTTGGCACTGACCGCCGCCAGGTTGCAGGCGATGCTCGACTTGCCCACGCCACCTTTCTGATTGAACACCACGCGCCGCATGACTGACCTCCGTGTATCAGGGAATGCCCGAGTATGTGTCCGGCGCGGCGGTTTAGCCAGCACCTTCGGGCTTTTCCAACCCCGCCAGCAGATCGACGAATGCCCTCGCCATCGCAGAGCCCGCGCCCTCGCGGCGCACCAGCCAGACCGCACTGCTCGCCTGCTCGTCGAGCAGCGTGCGGTACACCACGCCATCGATGCGGATGCGCTGGAACGACGCTGGCAGCACCGATACCCCGAGGCCCGCCGAGACCAACCCGATGATGGTCAGCGCCTCACCGGCTTCCTGAGCAAAATGCGGGCTGAAGCCAGCCTGGCGTGCCAGGTCCATCAATTGCGCATACAGACCGCTGCCGTAGCTGCGTGGGAAGAATACGAACGGCTCGTGAGCCAGGTCCCGCATATACAGGCCCTGCTCGCCGCCCAGCGCCAGCGGATGGGAGGCATTGAGCACCACGACCAGCGGCTCGCGAAACAACTCGGTGACCGCCAGCCCTTCCGGCACCGGCAGCGGACGCATCAGGCCGACCTCGATGGATTCGTCGAACACCGCGTCGACCACCTCGCGGCTGCTCATCTCCTTGAGGTGCAGGTGCACCGCCGGGAAGCGCTGGCGGAAGGCGTGGATCGCCTGGGGAATCCTCGAGGTGAAGGGCGCCGACGAGGTGAAGCCAATCTTCATCTCGCCCAGTTCCCCCAACTGCGCACGACGCGCCACATCGGCCGCCTTGTCGACTTGCGCCAGCACCTGGCGTGCCTCCTCGAGAAACAGTCGTCCAGCCTCGCTCAGCTCGACTCGACGATTGGTGCGCTCGAACAGACGCGCGCCCAACTCCTGTTCCAGCGCCTGTATCTGCTGGCTCAAGGGTGGCTGGGAGATGCCCAACTGTTGGGCTGCACGGCCGAAGTGCAGTTCTTCGGCGACGGCGATGAAGTAACGCAGATGACGCAGTTCCATGATCGGCCCCAAATAAGTCGCTAAAGCTATCAAATAGGTCGAACAATATATTGGATCTAATCATTAGCCAGCTATATGCTTTTTTCATTGCGCCAGAGGTATCACCCGTGAAAACTGCTGTAGCCCTCCTTCCTGCCGAACCCGAAGTGCCTCCCCTGAACGACGTGTGGATCGAAAAAGGCACCCCAGCCTTCATGAAAACCGTGCTGGCGCTGTTCAGCGGCGGGTTCGCCACGTTCGCCCTACTCTACTGCGTGCAACCGATGATGCCGCTGCTGTCGCAGGAGTTCTCGATCAATGCTGCGCAGAGCAGCCTGGTGCTCTCGGTGTCCACCGCCATGCTGGCGTTCGGCCTGCTGGTCACCGGGCCTATTTCCGATCGCATCGGGCGCAAGCCGGTGATGGTCTCGGCCCTGGTGTGCGCTGCCCTGGCGACACTGGCCAGCGCAGTGATGCCGACCTGGGAAGGCGTGCTTGCCACCCGCGCACTGGTCGGCCTGTCGCTGAGCGGCCTGGCGGCGGTGGCAATGACCTACCTGAGCGAGGAAATCCACCCGCAGCACATCGGCCTGGCCATGGGCCTGTACATCGGTGGCAATGCCATCGGCGGGATGAGCGGACGGCTGATCACCGGGGTGCTGATCGACTTCGTCAGCTGGCACACCGCGATGCTGGTGATCGGCAGCCTGGCGCTGCTGGCCGCGGTAGTGTTCTGGAAGGTGCTGCCGGAATCGCGCAACTTCCGCGCGCAGTCGCTGAAGCCGCGCAATCTACTCGACGGCTTCCTCATGCACTTCAAGGATGCCGGCCTGCCCTGGCTGTTCCTCGAAGCCTTCCTGCTGATGGGCGCCTTCGTCACTCTGTTCAACTACATCGGCTATCGCCTGCTGGCCGAGCCCTATCACATGAACCAGGCGCTGGTCGGCTTGCTGTCGGTGGTGTACCTGTCGGGCATCTACAGCTCGGCGCAGGTTGGCGCGCTGGCCGATCGGCTGGGGCGTCGCAGGGTGTTCTGGGCGAGCATCCTGGTGATGGCCGGTGGCATGCTGATGACTCTGTTCACCCCGTTGCCAGTGGTGATCGTCGGAATGCTGGTGTTCACCTTCGGCTTCTTCGGCGCCCATTCGGTGGCCAGCAGCTGGATCGGCCGACGCGCGCTCAAGGCCAAGGGGCAGGCGTCTTCGTTGTACCTGTTCTGCTATTACGCAGGATCGAGTGTCGCCGGGACGGCGGGCGGGATGTTCTGGCATTACGCCGGGTGGAATGGCATCGGCCTGTTCATCGGCAGTTTGCTGGCAGTGGCATTGCTGGTGGCGTTGCGCCTGAGCAAGTTGGCACCTAAGTCGGTGTGAGGCATTCGCGGCGGTTCGGGGCGCCGAACCGCCGCGAAGCAGCCTTCGTCAGTTGACGATCTCAACGATATCCACATCCACCTCACGGCTCATCAGGTGTTTCTCCACCTCGCCGGTCAGCTTGACCTTGGTCTTGTCGTTGAACGGCGTCGGCGGCAGGTCTTCGTTGTCGATTTCGACGGTGATGGTGCCGGTGTTGTCCTTGAACTCATACTTGTCGTCGTTGTTGATCTTCTTGGTCACGTAGCCCTGCAGCACCACGGGAGTGTCGTCAGCGGCTTCCTTGGCGGCGGCGACAGTAGTCACCGCTTGGGCACCTGGGCCGGTGTAACTGGAAGCCAGGGCGGCGGTGCTGAACAGAGGGGCGAGGATGAGGGCGAGATAGCGAGCTTTCATGATGATCGGGTCCTGTTTGCGTTTTGATGGCACCAGATTACCGACGATCGCTGAATTCAAGCTTAATGAAGCAAAAAGCCCGGCACAGGGCCGGGCTTTTTGCCGAACACGCCGATTCTACTGGTGATATTGCGCCGAGAACTCGTGCACGGCGTTGATGAACACACCGGCATGTTCCGGGTCCACCTCCGGCGTGATGCCATGACCCAGGTTGAACACATGGCCGCTGCCCTGCCCGTAGCTGGCCAGGATCCGCTGCACTTCGTTGCGGATCGCCTCAGGCTTGGCGTACAGCACGGTCGGGTCCATGTTGCCCTGCAGCGCGACCTTGTCGCCGACGCGACGACGGGCGTCGCCGATCTCGCAGGTCCAGTCCAGCCCCAGCGCGTCGGCACCGGCCTCGGCGATGCTTTCCAGCCACAGGCCGCCGTTCTTGGTGAACAGGATGACCGGCACCTTGCGCCCTTCATGCTCGCGAATCAGACCGCTGACGATCTTGCGCATGTAGGCCAGGGAGAACTCCTGATAGGCCGCTGCCGACAGCGCCCCGCCCCAGGTGTCGAAGATCTGCACGGCCTGGGCGCCGGCCTTGATCTGGCCGTTGAGGTAGCTGGTGACCGACTGCGCCAGCTTGTCGAGCAGCAGGTGCATGGCCTCGGGCTGGTCGTACAGCATCGCCTTGGTCTTGCGGAAGTCCTTCGACGAGCCGCCCTCGACCATGTAGGTCGCCAGGGTCCAGGGGCTGCCGGAGAAGCCGATCAGTGGCACGCGCCCGTTGAGCTCACGGCGGATGGTGCTGACCGCGTCCATCACATAGCCCAGGTCCTTGTGCGGATCGGGGATCGGCAGCGCCTCGATATCGGCCAGGGTGCTGACGACCTTCTTGAAACGTGGACCTTCGCCCGTCTCGAAGTACAGGCCCTGGCCCATGGCATCGGGGATGGTGAGGATGTCGGAGAAGAGGATTGCGGCGTCGAGCGGGTAGCGGTCCAACGGCTGGAGCGTCACCTCACAGGCGAACTGCGGGTTCATGCACAGGCTCATGAAGTCGCCGGCATTGGCGCGGCTGGCGCGATACTCCGGCAGGTAGCGGCCCGCCTGGCGCATCATCCACACCGGGGTCACGTCTACGGGTTGCTTGAGCAGTGCACGCAGGAAACGATCGTTCTTCAGGGCAGTCATGTCGGCATCCAGCAAAAAAGTGCGGGCATTTTCTCAGACGCCAGCACAAAAGGCACGGCCAGGGCCATGCGTTTTGTCTATCGGGTGCCATGGATCAAGGTTTTTTGTATACAAAATGCATCGCGGGGCAAGCCTGCTCCTGCAAAGGGATGCGTGGTCCCTGCAGGAGCGGGCTTGCCCCGCGATAGCGATCGATCAGACTTCGAGGTAGTCCAGAATCCCTTCAGCAGCAGTACGCCCTTCGAAGATCGCCGTCACCACCAGGTCCGACCCGCGCACCATGTCGCCACCGGCAAAGACTTTCGGGTTGCTGGTCTGGTGCTTGAACTTGCCTTTCTCCGGAGCCACGACGCGGCCCTGGCTGTCCATCTGGATGCCATGCTGCTCGAACCACGGCGCCGGGCTCGGGCGGAAGCCGAAGGCGATCACCACGGCATCGGCCGGCAGGATCTCTTCGGAACCCGGGATCGGCTCGGGGCTGCGGCGGCCACGGGCGTCCGGCTCGCCGAGACGGGTTTCGACCACCTTGACGCCCTCCACCTTGTCCTCGCCGACAATGGCGATCGGCTGGCGGTTGTAGAGGAACTTCACGCCCTCTTCCTTGGCGTTCTTCACCTCTTTGCGCGAGCCAGGCATGTTGGCCTCGTCGCGACGATAAGCGCAGGTCACGGCCTTGGCGCCCTGGCGGATCGAGGTGCGGTTGCAGTCCATCGCGGTGTCGCCACCGCCGAGCACCACGACCTTCTTGCCCTGCATGTCGATGAAGTCTTCTGGCGACTTCTCGAAGCCCAGGTTGCGGTTGACGTTGGCGATCAGGAAGTCCAGGGCGTCGTGCACACCTGGCAGGTCTTCACCCGGGAAGCCACCCTTCATGTAGGTGTAGGTGCCCATGCCCATGAACACTGCATCGTAGTCGGCGAGCAGCTGTTCCATGGTGATGTCCTTGCCCACCTCGGTGTTCAGGCGGAACTCGATGCCCATGCCGGTGAAGACTTCGCGGCGATTGCTCAACACGGTCTTTTCCAGCTTGAACTCGGGGATGCCGAAGGTCAGCAGGCCACCGATCTCGGGGTTCTTGTCGAACACTACCGGCGTCACGCCAGCACGCACCAGCACGTCGGCACAGCCCAGGCCCGCGGGGCCGGCACCGATGATCGCAACGCGCTTGCCGGTCGGTTTGACCTTGGACATGTCCGGACGCCAGCCCATGGCGAAGGCGGTGTCGGTGATGTACTTCTCCACCGAGCCGATGGTCACTGCGCCGAACCCGTCGTTCAGGGTACAGGCACCCTCGCACAGACGGTCCTGCGGGCATACGCGGCCGCACACTTCCGGCAGGGTGTTGGTCTGGTGCGACAGCTCCGCCGCCGCCAGGATGTTGCCTTCGGACACCAGCTTCAACCAGTTGGGGATGAAGTTGTGTACCGGGCACTTCCACTCGCAATAGGGGTTGCCGCAGCCCAGGCAGCGGTGCGCCTGCTCCACGGACTGCTGCGGCTTGAAGGGTTCGTAGATCTCGACGAACTCCTTCTTGCGCTGGCGCAGCAGCTTTTTCTTCGGGTCCTTGCGGCCCACTTCGATGAACTGGAAGTCGTTGCTCAGACGTTCAGCCATTTTTCAAAACCTCTTAACAGCAGCTGCAAGCTACACGCTGCAAGCCGCAAGACGATCACTTAAGCCGGGCGAACCGCACGCTGCCTCTGCGTGCAGCTTGCAGCTCGCCACTTGCAGCTGCTCTTACTGCGGGTTGGCACGGGTGCTGGACAACAGTTGCTTCAGATTGGCCGCCTTCGGCTTGACCAGCCAGAAGCGCCGCACATAGTCGTCCAGGTTCTCGGAGAGCTCACGCCCCCACTCACTGCCGGTTTCTTCCACGTACTCGCCCAGGACCCGCGCCAGGTGGCTGCGGTAGGCCTCCATCGCCTCGCCACTGATGCGCTGGATTTCCACCAGCTCGTGGTTGAGTTTGTCGACGAAGGTGTTGTCCATGTCGAGCACGTAGGCGAAGCCGCCCGTCATGCCAGAACCGAAGTTGTAACCGGTCTTGCCCAGAACGCAGACAAAGCCGCCGGTCATGTATTCACAGCAGTGATCACCGGTGCCCTCGACCACAGCGTGGGCGCCGGAGTTACGCACAGCGAAGCGCTCGCCCGCGGTACCGGCGGCGAACAGCTTGCCGCCCGTGGCGCCGTACAGGCAGGTGTTGCCGACGATGGCGCTGTGCTGGGTTTCGAACGGGCTGCCGGCAGGCGGCACGATGGTGACCTTGCCACCGGTCATGCCCTTGCCGACGTAGTCGTTGGCATCGCCTTCCAGGTGCAGGTTCAGGCCACCGGCGTTCCACACGCCGAAGCTCTGACCCGCCGTCCCCTTGAAGCGGAAGGTGATCGGGTTAGCCGCCATGCCCTGGTTGCCATGCAGGCGGGCGATCTCGCCAGAGATACGCGCACCGATGGAACGATCGCAGTTGCAGATGTCGAGGGCGAACTCGCCACCGGCCTGGTCGCGGATTGCCGGCAAGGCCATCTCGACCATCTTCTCGGCCAGTTCGCCCTTGTCGAACGGCGGGTTCTTGTCGACTTCGCAGAATTGCGGCTTGTCGGCCGGAATGTGCGAGCTGCCCAGCAGCGGCGTGAGGTCCAGGTGGTGCTGGCGCTCGGTGTCGCCCGGCAGCACTTCGAGCAGGTCGGTACGACCGATCAACTCGCCGAGGCTGCGCACGCCCAGCTTGGCCAGCCACTCACGGGTCTCTTCAGCGACGAAGGTGAAGAAGTTGATCACCATGTCGACAGTGCCGATGTAGTGGTCCTTGCGCAGCTTGTCGTTCTGCGTGGCGACACCCGTGGCGCAGTTGTTCAGGTGGCAGATGCGCAGGTATTTGCAGCCCAGGGCGATCATCGGCGCAGTGCCGAAACCGAAGCTTTCGGCACCGAGGATCGCGGCCTTGATCACGTCCAGGCCGGTCTTCAGACCGCCGTCGGTCTGTACCCGCACCTTGCCGCGCAGGTCGTTGCCACGCAGGGTCTGGTGGGTTTCGGCCAGGCCCAGCTCCCACGGGGCACCGGCGTACTTGATCGAGGTCAGCGGCGAGGCGCCGGTGCCACCGTCGTAGCCGGAGATGGTGATCAGGTCGGCATAGGCCTTGGCCACACCGGCAGCGATCGTGCCGACACCGGCTTCGGCCACCAGCTTGACCGACACCAGCGCCTGCGGGTTGACCTGCTTGAGGTCGTAGATCAGCTGCGCCAGGTCTTCGATCGAATAGATGTCGTGGTGCGGTGGCGGCGAGATCAGGGTCACGCCCGGCACCGCATAGCGCAGCTTGGCGATCAGGCCGTTGACCTTGCCGCCAGGCAGCTGGCCGCCCTCGCCGGGCTTGGCGCCCTGGGCAACCTTGATCTGCAGGACCTCGGCGTTGACCAGGTATTCCGGGGTCACACCAAAGCGGCCAGTGGCCACCTGCTTGATCTTCGAGCTCTTGAGAGTGCCATAGCGGGCCGGGTCTTCGCCGCCCTCACCGGAGTTGGAGCGCGCGCCCAGGCGGTTCATCGCCTCGGCCAGCGCTTCGTGGGCTTCCGGCGACAGCGCACCCAGGGAGATACCGGCAGAGTCGAAGCGCTTGAGGATCGCCTCCAGCGGCTCGATCTGGTCCAGCGCCAGCGCCTGATCGGCAACCTTGACCTTGAGCAGGTCGCGGATCATCGACACCGGACGCTGATCGACCAGCGTGGTGTATTCCTTGAACTTGGCGTAGTCGCCCTGCTGCACTGCAGCCTGCAGGGTGTTGACCACGTCCGGGTTGTACGCGTGGTATTCACCGCCGTGGACGAACTTGAGCAAGCCGCCCTGCTGGATCGGCTTGCGCGCGCTCCAGGCTTCGGCGGCGAGCAGCTTCTGGTCGCTCTCCAGGTCTTCGAAACGCGCACCCTTGATACGGCTGGACACGCCCTTGAAGCTCAGGCCGACCACTTCGTCCGACAGGCCGATGGCCTCGAAGAGTTGCGCGCCACGGTAGGAGGCGACGGTCGAGATGCCCATCTTCGACAGGATCTTCAACAGGCCCTTGGAGATGCCTTTGCGGTAGTACTTGAACACTTCATCCAGATCGCCCAGCACTTCGCCGGTGCGGATCAGGTCGGCCAACACCTCGTACGCCAGGTACGGATAGACAGCCGAGGCGCCGAAGCCCAGCAGCACGGCGAAGTGGTGCGGGTCACGGGCGGTGGCGGTTTCCACAAGGATGTTGCTGTCGCAGCGCAGGCCCTGCTCGGTCAGGCGGTGATGCACTGCACCAACGGCCAGCGAAGCGTGCACCGGCAGCTTGCCCGGCGCGATGAAACGGTCGCTCAGCACCAGTTGGGTCTTGCCGCTGCGCACCGCTTCTTCGGCCTGGTCGGCGATGTTGCGAATGGCCGCTTCAAGGCCGACATCCTGCTCGTAGTTGAGGTCGATCAGGTGACGGTCGAAGCCTTCGCGCTCCAGGCTCATCAGCGAGCGCCACTTGGCGGGCGAGATCACTGGCGAACTGAGGATCACTCGGGAGGCGTGCTCCGGGGACTCCTGGAAGATGTTGCGCTCGGCGCCCAGGCAGATTTCCAGGGACATCACGATCGCCTCGCGCAGCGGGTCGATCGGCGGGTTGGTCACCTGGGCAAACTGCTGGCGGAAGAAGTCGTACGGCGAACGCACGCGCTGCGAAAGCACGGCCATCGGCGTGTCGTCGCCCATCGAACCGACTGCTTCCTGGCCCTGCTCGCCGAGCGGGCGCAGCACCTGGTCACGCTCCTCGAAGGTGACCTGGAACATCTTCATGTATTGCTTGAGCTGGTCGGCATCGTAGCTGGCCACGCCCTGGTCGTCGGTCAGCGTCGCCTGGATGCGGGTGGCGTGCTGACGCAGCCAGCGCTTGTAGGGATGGCGCGACTTGAGACGGTTGTCGATGGCGTCGGTGTCGAGGATCTGACCGGTTTCGGTGTCCACGGCGAAGATCTGACCCGGGCCGACACGACCCTTGGCGATGACGTCCTCAGGCTTGTAGTTCCACACGCCGATTTCCGAGGCGAGGGTGATGTAGCCGTTCTTGGTGGTCACCCAGCGCGCCGGACGCAGGCCGTTGCGGTCGAGCAGGCACACGGCGTGGCGGCCTTCGGTCATGACGATGCCGGCCGGGCCGTCCCACGGCTCCATGTGCATGGAGTTGTATTCGTAGAAGGCGCGCAGGTCGGCGTCCATGGTCTCGACGTTCTGCCAGGCCGGTGGCACGAGCATGCGCACACCACGGAACAGGTCGATGCCGCCAGTGACCATCAGCTCGAGCATGTTGTCCATGCTGGAGGAGTCGGAGCCGACACGGTTGACCAGCGGACCGAGCTCTTCCAGATCGGGGATCAGGTCGTTGGCGAACTTGGTGCGACGGGCCATGGCCCAGTTGCGGTTGCCGGTGATGGTGTTGATCTCGCCGTTGTGGGCGAGGAAGCGGAATGGCTGTGCCAGCGGCCATTTCGGCAGGGTGTTGGTGGAGAAGCGCTGGTGGAAGACACAGATGGCGGTCTTCAGGCGCTCATCGCCCAGGTCCGGATAGAAGGCGGTGAGGTCCGCCGGCATCATCAGGCCTTTGTAGATGATGGTCTTGTGCGAGAAGCTGCAGATGTAGTGGTCGGCGTCGTGGGCGTTGGCCACGGACGAACGGCGACGGGCACTGAACAGCTTGATGGCGAATTCCTGGTCGGTCAGACCTTCACCGCCGATGAACACCTGCTCGATCTGCGGCAGACGTTCGAGGGCCAGGCGACCGAGCACGCTGGTGTCGATCGGCACTTTGCGCCAGCCGACCAGTTGCAGGCCGGCAGCGAGGATCTCGCGGTCCATGTTGGCGCGCGCAGCCTCGGCTTTCACAGGGTCCTGATTGAAGAACACCATGCCGACGGCGTACTGCTTGGGCAGTTCGACGGCAAAGTGCTCCTGGGCCACGGCACGCAGGAACTGATCGGGCTTCTGCATCAGCAGGCCACAACCGTCACCGGTCTTGCCATCTGCGTTGATCCCACCACGGTGGGTCATGCAGGTCAGAGCCTCGACGGCAGTTTGCAGAAGGTGGTGACTCGGCTCGCCCGTCATATGGGCGATCAGGCCAAAACCACAGTTATCCTTGAACTCTTCGGGATGGTACAGACCTGTTTTCATAGACACTTTCTCACCAGGTTCGCCTCTCAACCAAGGCAAATCTCTTTTTAGTACAACCACTTACCATCCACGCCGATCGAATGCCAGCTTTTTTGCGGTGGGTATAGGGAAACCATTGTTGCACAGCGACAGGGAGGCCCACAAATTTTCACGACGAATCGTTGAAAGTTTATGTCGCATTTTTGAATGTTTTTGCGTCATGCGCCGTGATAGCGGCTTGACTCGAGTCTGAAGCGTTTCAGCCGTGACTGCAACAGAAGGCTTGTGGCCGGCAGTCTGGGACAGAAAAGCCTGCCGCGCATCAGCACAGCAGGCTTTGTCGAGTCCGGGATTCGCTCAGCAACTGGGCGGCGGGGGTGGTGCCGCCCGGAAGGATCAGCGGGCCGTGGCCAGCTCTTGTTGAACGCTGCCGACGGTACGAGGCCAAGGTTTACCAGCCTGGACCTTCGCTGGCAAGTTCTTGATTGCCGCAGCTGCGGCATCGCGGCTGCCGAAGTTGCCGTAGGTCACCACGTACAGCGGCTTGCCCTGCAGGGTTTTCTTGAAGTAGCGATAGTCGCCACCCTGCTCCCTGACGAACGATTGGGCAGCGGATTCATTGCTGGTACCGAACACCTGAACCACATAGTTGCCCGGCTTCTGGCCGCTGTACCAGCCGCTGTTGCCTGCGCCTCCGGCGGCGGGTTTCTCGGCAGGCTTGGCTGCGGGCTTGGCGGTGGCCACCTGGGTCGGAGCCGGCGCTGGCTTGGCAGCAGGCGCAACCGGTTTTGCCGGCTGGGTTGCGACAGGTTTCTGTGCAGGCGCAACCGGCTGGGCAGGCACGCTGGCTACTGGCTGGGCTGGAGCAGGTGCAGGGCCAGCAGCGACACCTTGGGGCGGCGCAGTGGTGGTGACGGTGGGAGGAACGGCAGCCGAAGGCGCTGAAGGCTGCAGTGCAGTATTACCGGCAGGGCCAGCCTCGTCACCATCGCCCATGCCTGCGGCCTGGGCCAGCGGCTCACGCATGACCGGCTGCGACTGCCCCACCAGCGGCAGCGGCATGGGCTGCGACGAACCGGAGAATTCGACGGTCGGGCCGCCATTGCCCGACTGCCCCAGTGGCAACTGGGCCTGGGCAGCAGGCGCGTCGGTCGGCGCCTTGTCGCCTTTCTTGGGCATCAGGACCGCGGCAGCGACAGCGACCACAACGACAGCGGACAGCGCGAGCACATGTTTCTTAGGCATTTTGAACCCCATGGATGGTCGCTTTTCCGTACTGCGGGTAGCGATCATGGCTTCGATCAAGGTATCGCGGGCAACCTGGTTGATGTTTCCTGGCCAGCCGTCGGAGTTTTCGTGGATATCGGCGATCTGTTCGGCGCTGAACACCTCAAGGCCCCGGCCAGCACCTTCCAGACGCTGCTCCAGATACTCCCGAGTCTCTTCTTCGCTGTAGGGGGCAAGCTCGATGATGTGGAAGCGTTCTTCCTCGACACTGAGTTCGTCCAACCCGGCAATCAGCGAAGGCTCACCGAACAGGAACACATGCGGGCGCCCTTCCGGAACGCCTGCCGCCAGCTCCAGCAACGCTTGGAGTGCCGACTCGTCGAGTTGTTCCGCATCGTCCACTAGCAGATAGACTTCCTGCCCGGTCAGAGCCAACTGGACGACCTGGGACAGGATCGCCTGCACTTCCGGCTGCGCGACGTTCAGCGCCTGGGCTACCTGGCCCAGCACGCTGGCAGCATCGCTTGCGCCGCGCGCAGAAACGACCACGCTCTGCACCGACTGCTTGTTGGTGCTGGCCACCAGGGCCTGGCGCAGCAGGGTCTTGCCGCTGCCCAACGGTCCGGTCACCACGAGCATCAGGTGGCTGTAACGCGCCAGGTGATGCAGTTGACCCAACACCGGCTTGCGCTGGGCAGGGAAGAACTTGAACCCGGGCACCCGAGGTGCGAACGGATCGTGACTCAACTGGTAGTGATCGAGGAACGCCTCATCGGCATGCAAACTGGTCATCGCGCTGTCACAACCTCAAAGCTGCGCCACGATCGCGCGGTAATCCGCTGCAAGCGTGGCCTGAAGAATCTCTTTCGGATAGTCGTCGGTGATCACGGCCTCGCCCATCTGGCGCAACAGCACCAGGCGCAGGCGTCCGTCGAGCACCTTCTTGTCGACCGCCATATGTTCCATGAAATGCGCCGGGGTCATTTCCTGTGGGGGCACCACCGGCAAGCCTGCATCCTGCAGCAGGCGAATTCCGCGATCACGCGCCGACTGGTCGATCCAGCCCAGGCGCATGGACATCTCCAGGGCCATGACGGTCCCGGCAGCGACGGCCTCGCCATGCAACCATACCCCGTAACCCATGTGGGTTTCGATGGCATGGCCGAAGGTATGGCCGAGGTTCAGGGTGGCACGCACACCGGACTCACGCTCGTCGGCGCCCACCACCGCCGCCTTCGCCGCACAGGAGCGGCGGATGGCTTCGGTCAGCGCCACGGAATCGAGCTTGCGCAGCGCCGCCATGTTGTCTTCCAGCCAGCCGAGGAATGGCTCGTCGCAGATCAGGCCGTACTTGATCACTTCAGCGAGACCTGCCGACAGCTCGCGGGGTGGCAGGGTACGCAGGCTGGTGGTGTCGATCAGCACCGCGTTGGGCTGATAGAAGGCACCGACCATGTTCTTGCCCAGCGGGTGGTTGATGCCGGTCTTGCCACCAACGGACGAATCCACCTGGGACAGCAGCGTGGTCGGCACCTGGATGAAGTCGACACCTCGCTGGTAACAGGCCGCGGCAAATCCAGCCATGTCGCCGATCACTCCGCCGCCCAGCGCGACCACAGTGGTGCGCCGATCATGGCGGGCCGTGAGCAGGGCATCGAAAATCAGCTGAAGGGTTTCCCAGTTCTTGTGGGCTTCGCCGTCAGGCAGCACCACTGGTAGCACCGACCAGGCGCCGAGCGTCTTGCTCAGCCGCTCGAGATACAGGGGCGCGACGGTTTCGTTGGAGACGATGGCGACCTGCCGTCCGGCAATGTGCGGCGCCAGCAGCTCGGGCTGGTCCAGCAGGCCCTCGCCAATGTAGATCGGATAGCTACGTTCGCCCAGATCGACCTTCAATGTCTGCATGTATCCCCACAATATGCTTTGGCGCGGCCTTGCCTGAGCGGCCAGCGCGGTAACGTTCAACGTCGCCCCGGCGTTGGTCGCCGAGGATAGTCCCGGCTCAGCGGGGCGGCAACTGCTGCAAACGCTCGAGAATATCGAGCACGACCATGCGCGGTGGCCGTTCGTCGGTTTCCACCACGAGGTCGGCGATCTCGCGATAGAGCGGGTCGCGGGTTTCCAGCAATGCACGAAGCGTGGCTTCCGGGTTGGCGGTCCGCAGCAGTGGGCGGTTGCGATCACGCGCAGTGCGGCCAACCTGCTGTTCCACCGAAGCATGCAGGTAGATGACACGCCCGCCCTTGTACAACGCCTGGCGATTGGCTTCGCGCATCACCGCGCCGCCACCGGTTGCGACAACCACGCCGTCGAGCTCGCAGAGCTCGGCAATCATCGCCTGCTCACGATCACGGAAGCCCGGCTCGCCTTCCTTGTCGAAGATCCACGGGATGTTGGCGCCGGTTCGCAGCTCGATTTCCTTGTCGGAATCCTTGAACAGCAGGCGCAGCTCTTTGGCCAAAAGGCGCCCGATGGTGCTCTTACCGGCGCCCATGGGCCCTACAAGTATCAAATTTCGCACAGAATCAACGACTCACAGCTATCGCCCGGTCACCCATGATACGCGGAGTCAGGAAGACCAGCAGCTCAGATTTTTTCTCTTGTAATGCATCGCGTCGAAACAGCCGTCCAACATACGGCAGATCGCCAAGAAATGGCACCTTGTCCACCACATTGTTATGCGACGTCGAGTACACGCCACCAATCACAATCGTCTCGCCATCGGCCACTCGCACCTTGGCGTTGACCTCGTTCTTGCGGATCGGCGGCACATCGTTGAGGGCATTGAGGTAGTCCGGCTCGTCCTTGGTCACCCGCACCGCCATGATGACCTTGCCATCCGGGGTGATCTGCGGCGTGACCTCCAGTGACAGCGATGCCTCGCGGAATGCCACCGAGGTTGCACCGCTCTTGCTCGACTGCTGGTACGGCACTTCGGTGCCCTTGAGGATCCGCGCGGTTTCCTTGTCGGCAGTGACCACCTTGGGCTGGGAGATGATCTCGCCATTGCCGCTTTTCTCCATGGCACTGAGCTCCAGGTCAAGCAGCACATCGCCACGCACCAGCCCCACTCCTACGCCAGAGGTCGCCCCCTGCGCGCCGAGATCGACAAACAGCTCACCGGCGGGCCGCCCTGGCATACCACCCAGCCCTGCTCCCCAGCGAATCCCGAGCACGTTCTCATAATCGACGTTGGCCTCGACGATCCGGGCCTCGATCATTACCTGGCGCACCGGCACATCCAGGTGCGCCACCAGTTGCCGCAACTCGGCCAGGCGCGCGGCAGACTGGGTGGCGATCAGGGTGTTGGTCCGCGAGTCCACGCTCAAGCTGCCGCGCCCTGCTGCGGGGTCGTCATCCGCCAGGCTTTCCAGCAACAGTTTCGCCAGGTCGGCCGCATCGGCGTGATGGATCGGCAGCAACTCCCGACGCAGCGGCTGCAACTGCGCCTCGAGTGCCTGGTCGATGCGCGCCTCGCGCGACTGCTCGGCGAGCTCGGCAGCGGGCGCGACCAATAGCACGTTGCCCTCCTCGCGCCTGGCCAGCCCCCGGCTGCGCAACACCAGGTCCAGCGCCTGGTCCCAAGGCACCTCGTGCAGCCGCAGGGTGACATTGCCCCGCACCGTGTCACTGGCCACCAGGTTGATGCCGGCATAATCGGCTAGCACCTGCAGTACCGCACGGACCTCGACGTCCTGGAAGTTCAGCGAAAGCGGCTCACCTTTGTACAGGGGCTCCGCCATTGCCCGTAGCGCCAGCAGCATCGCCATGATGCCGATCAACAGTCTCTTCACGTTCGCTCCTTGCGCCTGTGCGCCTGCTTAACGTCAGGTAGCTCGAATGCTGTTGCCACTCGCCACCATTGAACAGCCGCTCGCTGATCTCGACCTGATCCTGGTCGACCTGTATCACTTCACCCTCTTCACGACCCAGGCGGTCCCCCTTGGCAACCCGGTAAACACGCCCGGCCCAGCGCACCAGCGCCTGGGTTTGCCCTGCGCGGGACAGGCTGCCAACCATCTCCAACTGCTCCAGTGGCACCCCCGCCAAACCCTCCGCATGCCGACGCGACGACCAGGGTGCAAACGGGTCCAGCTCCGGCGCCCGACCGATCGGACCCGCGGGCTCATCGGCCAGCGAAGCGGGCACCGGCAACGTCTCGCCGGCATGAAATGCCTGCACTGACACTTGAAGCTGCAATAGCCCCGGCCGGTCTGCTGCAGGCTCCAGTTGCAAACGGGTCACCTGCAGCAGGCGCAACTGCCCCAGCCACTCGCCCAGCCAGGGACGCAGGGCGGCATAGCGCCCACTCACCTGCATCTGCAAGGGCACCTGGCGGTAACCCTGCGCCTCGACGCCTTCTTCCACGTCGAGGCGCTCGAAAACCAGGCCGTAGGTGCGTCCCGAAACCGCCAACTGGTCGAGCAGATCGCTCATGCTCTCGCCACCCGACAATCGCCAGCGCGCATCCCGCAGCCGCTTCTCCTCGCTGGCCAGCGCCGCCTCGGCGTCATCCAGCGCCAGGACCTGTTGCTCCCGCGCCTGCAACAGCCGCCGCTGCTCGACTTCACTCGCCACGCCTTGACGGTAGGCTGCGCGCACCTCCTGCAGACGAAGCTGATAGCCGCAGGCCAGGACCAGCAACACACCAGCGGCCACGACCGCGCCCCTGTACATACGCGAGCGCCCGGCCATCTCGTGCCAGCCCAGCACCTCTGCAATGCGCATGCTCAGGAGGCCACCACCCGGGCAACGAGTAAAAATGCGTCGCCACCCGCGCGCGCGATGACGTGCTTGAGCTCAAGGTCCAGGAGTACCGGCGAGCGCTGCAGGTCGCGCATGAACTGGGCCAGCACAGCAGCAGAAACCGCCAGGCCATTGACCTGCAGACGATCGCCCTGCACGTCCAGGCGGGTCAGTTGCATCCCTTGCGGCATCGCCAGCTCGATCTCGATCAACAGCTGCGGCACGCCGTGCTGCGACGAGCGCAGCCCACCCAGCGCATCCACCTGACTACGCAGGCCCGCGTGCGCCTCGCGCAGTTGCTCGAGACGTGCCACTTGCCCATCCAGCCACTGCAACTGCTGCTGACGCTGCACACCGGCAGCGGCTTGCTGCTTCAGGCGCAGATGGGCGAACCGATCGACCAGCATGACCACGACAAAAGCTGCGAACAGACTGCCCAGAAACACCAGCTGGAAGTTGCGCAGCGCCACCAGACGCTGGCGCTCACGCCAGGGCAGGAGATTCAGGCGCAGGTTCATTGCGCACCTCCCAGGGCGAGGCTGAGGGGCAGGACCAGGGCACTGCAGTGGTCTGGCAGCGAACCCGCGTGGACACCCTGCGGGCAAACCTGCTCACAGGGGAACCCGAAATGCCGCGCCAGCGACCGCACGCAAGCATCCGTCGCCGCCCCGCCGCCGACCATCAACCCGGCAGTCAGCTCGAAGGGGCGATCCCCCTCCAGCAAGCTCTCGACGCGCGTCAGAAATTCGGTCGTCCCTACGCCAGGCTCGATCCTCTGCGCCTTGCGCCAAGGCATGGGGCCATCGGGCCAGCCATGCAGGGTCAGACTGTCGGCCTCGACCTGCAGCAGTGGCCGACAGTACTCCACGGCCTGCAAACGACGCAGCGCCAGGCCGTCCAGCTCGACGACAACCACCTCCAGGCCTGCCGCCTCGAATGGCTGCAACAGAGGCTCCAGAAAGCTCTGGCGAGCGGCCCCGACCAGTACATCGAGCATGTCCGGTGCCTGCTGCGAAGTACCAAGCACCTGAAAGTCCAGGGCCAGATCGTCAATCGGGAACGGGAAAAGCCGCTCGGCATCAGCCAGCAGACGCGCCTCTCGTTCGGACTCCGCCAGCGCGGCGGGCAACTGGCCCACCTTGCAGATCACCTGCGAGCCGGGCACGGCCAGCGCAACCCGTCTAGACCGGCTACCACAACGATGCCACGCCTGACGCAGGGCCATCGCCTGCACTTCGGTATCGACACCGCCCCGCTGGATCGGCTCGACCGCCCAGGCAGTCAGCTCATGGCGCCCTCGTCGCCGCTGTAATTCAACAATCCTCACCGAATCGGAGGCAATTTCCACCCCCAATACTGAACCGGCATCCCTGCCAAAGCGTCCAAGCATCGCTGCTCCTTTTCATGACCGTGGCAAACCCTTGCCATCCGGGGCGATTGCGCCCCTTGCCCCGACCGACCGATGACCCGGCGGGGCGAAAATGCTTATAATGCCCAGCGTTTTTCCCCGGCCGCCGGGCCTGCGTGCACTCCACTTCTCAACCTGGACACCCAAAAGCCTTGATACGCCTGCTGAAGTTCTTCTGGTGGTCTTTCGTCGCCGTCATCTGCGCGCTCGTGCTCGGTCTGAGTGGTGCGTTTCTGTATCTTAGTCCCAGCCTGCCTTCGGTCGACTCGCTCAGAAGCATCCAGTTGCAGATCCCCCTGAGGGTGTACAGCAGCGACGGCAAACTGATTGCCGAGTTTGGCGAAATGCGCCGCTCGCCGATCCGTTTTGCGGAAATTCCCCCACAGTTCATCCAGGCGCTTCTGTCAGCCGAAGACGACAATTTCCTCAATCACTACGGGGTCGATCCGAGCAGCCTGATGCGCGCCGCGACCCAGTTGGTGAAATCCGGTCATATCCAGACCGGCGGCAGCACCATCACCATGCAGGTGGCGAAGAACTTCTTCCTCACCAGCGAGCGCAGCTTCTCGCGCAAGACCAACGAGATCCTCCTGGCGCTGCAGATCGAACGCGAGCTGACCAAGGACGAAATCCTCGAGCTGTACGTCAACAAGATCTACCTGGGCAACCGCGCCTACGGTATCGACGCCGCCGCGCAGGTGTACTACGGCAAGTCGATCCGCGATGTCAGCCTGGCGCAGATGGCGATGATCGCCGGCCTGCCGAAAGCCCCTTCGCGCTTCAACCCGCTGGCCAACCCGGTGCGCGCCAAGGAGCGCCGCGACTGGATCCTCGGCCGCATGTACAAACTCGGCAAGATCGATGAGGCCAGCTACCAGGCCGCCCTCGCCGAGCCGCTGAACGCCAGCTATCACGTACCGACACCTGAGGTGAATGCGCCGTTCGTCGCCGAAATGGCCCGCGCCGAAATGGTCGGCCGCTACGGCAGCGATGCCTATACCGAAGGTTTCCGGGTGACCACGACCGTGCCCAGCGACACGCAGGAAATCGCCAACAAGGCAGTCCTCAACGGCCTCTCCCAATACGACGAGCGCCACGGCTACCGTGGTCCCGAAGCGCGCTTCCCAGGCAAGACCCGCGCCGCCTGGCAGCAGGAACTGGGCAAGCAACGCACCCTCGGCGGCCTGGAACCGGCCATCGTCACCCAGGTGGACAAGACCGGCCTGAAAGTCATGACCCGCGGTGGCCAGGACGAAGACGTGGCCTGGGACACCATGAAGTGGGCCCGTCCGTTCATCAACAGCAATGCCCAGGGTCGCACGCCTCAGTCGCCGGCCGACGTCGCGCAGATCGGCGACCTGGTGCGCCTGCAACGCCTGGACGACGGCAAGCTCAAGTTCAGCCAGGTGCCGGGCGCCCAGAGCGCACTGGTCACGCTTGACCCGAACAACGGTGCAATCCGCGCCCTGGTCGGAGGATTCTCGTTCGAGCAGAGCAACTACAACCGCGCCATGCAGGCCAAGCGCCAGCCAGGCTCCAGCTTCAAGCCCTTCGTCTATAGCGCTGCGCTGGACAACGGCTACACCGCCGCCAGCCTGGTCAACGACGCACCGATCGTGTTCGTCGACGAATACCTCGACAAGGTCTGGCGTCCGAAGAACGACACCAACACCTTCCTCGGCCCGATTCGCATGCGCGAGGCGCTGTACAAGTCGCGCAACCTGGTCTCGATCCGCCTGCTCCAGGCGATGGGGGTCGACCGCACCATCGACTACATTGCCAAGTTCGGCTTCAACAAGCAGGACCTGCCGCGCAACCTGTCGCTGGCATTGGGTACCGCAACGCTCACCCCGATGGAGATCGCCACCGGCTGGAGCACCTTTGCCAACGGCGGCTACAAGATCAACCCATACCTGATCGAGCGCGTCGAAAGCCGCAACGGCGAAACCCTGTTCACCGCGAACCCGGCACGCGTCCCCCAGGGCAACCAGGACCAGGCCGGCATCGCCGCGCCCGAAGAGCCGATCACCACGCTCCCACAACCGGGCACCGCGCCTTCGGCACTGGGCCAGATCGCCCCGCCACCGCAAACGCCGGCCATCGCCGAGCGTATCGTCGATGGCCGTACCACCTACATCCTGACCAGCATGCTGCAGGATGTGATCAAGCGTGGTACGGGCCGTCGCGCCCTGGCCCTGGGCCGCAGCGACATCGCGGGCAAGACCGGTACGACCAACGAATCCAAGGACGCCTGGTTCTCCGGCTACAACGCCGACTACGTGACCACGGTCTGGGTCGGTTTCGACCAGCCTGAAACACTTGGTCGCCGAGAATATGGCGGCACCGTTGCACTGCCGATCTGGATGGACTTCATGGGCCCGGCACTCAAGGGCAAGCCTGAACACGCACCGGCAGAGCCTGAGGGCATCCTCAGCCTGCGCGTGGATCCGGTCAGCGGTCGCGCGGCGACGCCAAGCACGCCAAACGCCTACTTCGAGCTGTTCAAGGCCGAGGATTCCCCACCGTCGGTGGATGAGCTGGGCAACGGTGCAGCACCGGGCAGCCCGCTGCCGGCCGATGAAGCGGCGCCGATGGATCTGTTCTGAGTGGTGATTTGAACCTGTAGCAGCGGCCTTGTGCCGCTTCTACAGGTGGAGCGGCCATCTGTAGAACAGCGGCCAATAAAAAGCCCCGACTCTCGCGAGCCGGGGCTTTTTCATGTCGCTACAACGGGATCAGCCGTTGAACACGTCATCCACGCTCTTGAGCGGGTAGTGCTTCGGATACGGCAGGGTCGCCACACCGGATTCGATGGCGGCCTTGGCCACGGCATCGGAAACGACGGTGATCAGGCGAGCGTCCAGTGGCTTCGGAATGATGTACTCACGACCGAACTCCAGACCTTCGACGCCGTAGGCCTCGCAGACTTCCTTCGGAACCGGCAGCTTGGCCAGGTCTTTCAGGGCGACGGCGGCGGCGATCTTCATTTCTTCGTTGATGCGCTTGGCGCGAACGTCCAGGGCACCACGGAAGATGAAGGGGAAGCCCAGTACGTTGTTGACCTGGTTCGGGTAGTCGGAACGACCGGTGGCCATGATCACGTCGCTGCGAGTGGCGTGAGCCAGCTCTGGAGCGATTTCCGGATCCGGGTTCGAGCAGGCGAACACGATCGGGTTGGCAGCCATCGACTTCAGGCCTTCCGGGCTCAGCAGGTTCGGGCCGGACAGGCCAACGAACACGTCAGCACCTTCCAGCGCGTCAGCCAGAGTGCGCTTGTCGGTGGCGTGGGCGAACTGCGCCTTGTACTGGTTCAGGTCGTCGCGGCCAGCGTGGATCACGCCGCTACGGTCGATCATGTAGATGTTCTCGACCTTGGCACCCATGCTGACCAGCAGCTTCATGCAGGAGATGGCGGCAGCGCCGGCACCCAGGCAGACGATCTTGGCGTCTTCGAGCTTCTTGCCTGCGATTTCCAGGGCGTTGATCATGCCGGCCGCCGTCACGATGGCGGTGCCGTGCTGGTCATCGTGGAAGACCGGGATGTCGCACTGTTCGATCAGGGTGCGCTCGATCTCGAAGCACTCAGGTGCCTTGATGTCTTCGAGGTTGATGCCACCGAAGGTGATGGAGATGCGGCGAACGGTGTCGATGAAAGCCTGTGGGCTTTCCGACTCGACTTCGATGTCGAACACGTCGATACCGGCGAAACGCTTGAACAGAACACCCTTGCCTTCCATGACTGGCTTGGAGGCCAGCGGGCCGAGGTCACCCAGGCCGAGGATGGCAGTACCGTCGGAGATCACAGCGACCAGGTTGCCCTTGCCGGTGTATTTGTAGGCCAGCTCCGGATCACGGCCAATTTCGCGTACCGGCTCGGCGACGCCTGGGCTGTAGGCCAGGGCAAGGTCACGGGCGGTGGCGGTTGGCTTGGAGAGTTCGACGCTCAGTTTCCCCGGGCGAGGTTGAGCGTGATATTCGAGAGCGGCGGTTTTCAAGTCTGACATGGTGGGCATTCCGCTTGTTTACTGTTCTGACGGACCGCCGAGGATACGCAAAGAGCCGGGAAGCGACAAGACTGCCCGGTCACATGTGTCAAGGCCCTTGGCCTACGACTTTACGCTACAACCCGCGGGGCTTACGACCTTGAGTGTGTACAATCCGGGATCATAATGTCTACAACTATTTTTTCCCCGAAATCCGCTCCAACATGCTCGGATCGGTCAGTGGCAACAGCCAGCGTCGCTGGCCAGGCTTGAGCCCGCCCTTGCGGGAACGATCCAGCACCCAGCCGCGCGCCTCGACCTGATGCCCCTTGAGATTATCGAAGAAACTGTCGGGGAAGGCGCGTTGCAGACGAGCGGGGACCTGCAGCACCACAGCCTCGTCAAGCTCCAGCCAGACGCCGCCTCGATTGCGATCGATCGCGCTGACCCTGCCGCCGATCACGGCGAATCCGGATTGCCTCAGGCGCCCTGCAGCGATGACCGGCGACTGCCGCCAGAGCCCGAGGCCACCCGCGCGCGCGACCTGCTCGGCCTGTTGTTGGCAACCGACCAGACGGACGTTGGGTGCCACCGCAACGCGATAGGCCAAGCCTTCACTGAGCAACTGCGCTTCAAGATTGTCGCCATTACGGCCATAGATGTGCGCCAAGGTGCGCCCGTACTTGTCCCTGGGCTCCACACCCGGCACCAGCCCCACCTGGCCATCACTGGCCTGCACCAATGCCTCCAGCCGCCGCCTGGCCGCCTCGGCATAGGGTTCGCTGGTGCGCCCCTTGCGCCCGATCTCCGGTGCATTGATGCCAATCAGCCGTACGCTGCGGCCATCCCCCAGACGCACGGTATCGCCATCGACGACCTGACGCACCGTCACCGACTGCACCGCCTCGGGTACCGGGCAGAAGGCCTGCGCGGAAACATGCCAGATTGCGCCCACAAAAAAGGCGCCCACGAGGGGCGCCTTCTTTTGCAGCAATGCGAAACCCGAAGGGCTCGCCGTGCGCATGATTACTTCTTGGTACCGAACATACCGAAGCGATCGGCGAACTTCTGTACGCGACCACCGGTGTCCAGGACCTTCTGCTTACCGGTGTAGAACGGGTGGCAGAGGTTGCAAACGTCGATCGCCAGGGTGTCGCCCAGGGTCGAACGGGTTTCGAATTTGTTGCCGCAGCTGCAGGTGACAGCAACTGCTTCGTAGTTCGGATGAATATCGGCTTTCATGGTCACTTCCTCGAGCTGCGTGCCGCCACCCAACACCAATTGTTGAATACCGCACGTAATTAGGCGGCGAATAATACCAGACCTTCAGGCCAGCGCAAGTTGTCGCTTGCACCGACCGTCGTCTGCTAGGCTCGTGCGATTCCCGACCAGCTACGAAGACTTGCCGCGTGTCCGACGTCATCCTGCGCCTTGCCCTGCCCTCGCCCCTGCGTCGCCTGTTCGACTACCGGGCCCCGGCCGCCATGGCACGTCAGCAACTGACACCAGGCATGCGCATCCGCGTACCGTTCGGCCGGCGCGAGATGATCGGTGTACTGGTGGAGGTCTGCGAGCAGAGCGAAGTACCTGCCGACAAGCTCAAGCCGGCGAGCCAGTTGCTCGACCCGGTCTCGCCGCTGCCTCCGGCGCTGTTCAAGCTGTGCCTGTGGACCGCCCACTACTACCAGCACAGCCTGGGCGACACCCTGAGCTGGGCGCTGCCGGTGCTGCTGCGTCAGGGCGAGGCGGCTGAAGTTCGCCAGGAGCGCTTCTGGCATGCCACCCCCGGCGCGCGTCTGGACGACCCACGCATCGCCCGCGCGCCGCGCCAGAAAGAGGCCTTGCAGGCCCTCGCCCAGCACCCTCATGGCGTGGCCCACAGCGTGCTGGCCAAACTCGGCCTGAACAAGGATAGCCTCGACCTGCTGCTGGCCAAGGAACTGGTGCAGGTCGAGGTGCGTCGGCATCTGCCGGCACCACGCCATGACCGCTGGCTGGCCCAGCCGGAACTGCCGCTCAACGACGAGCAGAGCGCCGCCTTCCAGGCCGTACGTGCAGGCTTCGGCAGCTTCCATGCCTTCCTGCTGGCCGGTGTCACCGGCAGCGGCAAGACCGAGGTCTACCTGCAGCTGATTCGCGAAACCCTGGAAGCCGGAAAGCAGGCGCTGATCCTGATCCCCGAAATCAACCTCGGCCCGCAGACCCTGGCGCGCTTCGAGCAGCGCTTCAATGCCCGCATCGCCCTGCTGCACTCGGCGGTCAACGACCGCGAGCGCCTGGACGCCTGGCTGGCGGCCCGCGATGGCGAGGCCGACATCATCATCGGCACACGTTCGGCACTGTTCACGCCCATGAAGAACCCGGGCCTGATCATCATCGACGAAGAGCACGACGGCTCCTACAAACAACAGGAAGGGCTGCGCTATCACGCCCGCGACCTGGCCGTGGTTCGCGCACACCAGGAGAACATCCCGATCCTGCTGGGGTCGGCGACACCTTCGCTGGAAAGCCTGCACAACGCCCACAGCGGGCGCTACGGCCTGCTGCGCATGAACCAGCGGGCCGGCGGCGCCCGCCCGCCACGCTTCATGCGCCTGGACGTGCGCAGCCTGCCGCTGGACAGCGGCATCAGTGGCCCGCTGCAGCAGGCCATCGGCCAGACCCTGGCAGCCGGCCAGCAAGTGCTGGTGTTCCTCAACCGCCGCGGCTTCGCCCCGACCCTGCTGTGCCACGACTGTGGCTGGCTGTCGGAATGCCCGCGCTGCGATGCACGCATGACCGTGCATCAGCGCTCCGGCGTACTGCGCTGCCACCACTGTGGTTATGACGAACGCCTGCCCCTGCAATGCCCGCAATGCGCCCACGTCGACCTGCGCCCAGTCGGTGCCGGCACCGAGCGCGCCGAAGAGCGCCTGAAAACCCTGTTCCCCGATTACCCCGTCCTGCGCGTGGACCGCGACAGCACGTCGCGCAAGGACGCCATGCATCATTTGTTCACCACCATCCAGCGCGGCCAGCCGAGCATTCTGGTCGGCACACAGATGCTCGCGAAGGGGCATCACTTTCCGCGGGTAACCCTCGTGGCCATCCTCGATGCCGATGGCGGACTGTTCTCGGGTGATTTCCGCGCCAGCGAGCGCATGGCGCAACTGATCGTTCAGGTCGCCGGCCGTGCCGGGCGGGCCGAGGAGCCTGGCAAGGTGATCGTGCAGACCCACCTGGCCGAGCATCCACTGCTGGTGCAACTGACCGAGCAGGGCTATTTCGCCTTCGCCGAGCAGGCCCTGAGCGAGCGTCGCGCCGCTGGCCTGCCGCCCTTCTCGCACCTGGCCCTGCTGCGCGCCGAAGCGCACAAGCCCGGGCAGGCGGAAGCCTTTCTCGACGAGGCCTGCGCCGCCGCAGAGGCCGTGCTGGCCGAGCAGGGCTTGACCGGCATCGAGTTGCTTGGCCCGGTACCAGCCCCCATGGAGCGCCGCGCCGGGCGCTTCCGCGCGCAGCTGTTGATCCAGGCCAATGCCCGGGCGCCGCTGCATCGACTGATCAGTAGCTGGTTGCTAGTGTTGGAACAGATGCCGTCGGGGCGGCAGGTGCGCTGGTCGCTGGATGTGGACCCGGTCGATCTCTACTGAAGCCATGAAAGCCAGCGCAATCCTGCGCGAGCCGTAAAGGTTGGCAATCAAGCCCCGGCCACGGATAATGTTCAGTTTTTCCACCTGCGCATCGAAGCGCTGCACCGCGCTTGCGGTCGAAAAGAGAACCCGATGAAAGACACCATTCGCCAGCTGATCCAGCAAGCCCTCACCCAACTCGTCAACGAAGGTGTGTTGCCTGAAGGCCTGACGCCAGCGATCCAGGTGGAAAACGCCCGCGACAAGACCCACGGCGACTTCGCCAGCAACATCGCCATGATGCTGGCCAAACCGGCTGGCATGAAGCCGCGCGACCTGGCCGACAAGCTGATCGCCGCCCTGCCTGCCAGCGCCGACATCAGCAAGGTCGAGATCGCCGGCCCCGGCTTCCTCAACTTCTTCCAGAACACCGACGCCCTGGCCAACCGCCTGAACGCGGCACTTGCAGACGCCCACCTGGGCGTGCGCAAGGCCGGCGCAGCGGAAAAAGTGGTCATCGACATGTCGGCGCCAAACCTGGCCAAGGAGATGCACGTCGGCCACCTGCGCTCGACCATCATCGGCGACAGCGTTGCGCGTGTACTGGAGTTCCTCGGCGACGAAGTGATCCGCCAGAACCACGTGGGCGACTGGGGCACTCAGTTCGGCATGCTGCTGGCCTACCTGGAAGAAAATCCCATCACCAGCGACGAGCTGTCGGACCTGGAAAACTTCTACCGCGCGGCGAAGAAGCGCTTCGACGAATCCGAAGACTTTGCCAACCGCGCCCGTGGGCTGGTGGTCAAGCTGCAGGCCGGCGACCCCGAGTGCATGGCGCTGTGGACGCGCTTCAAGGATATCTCGCTGTCGCACTGCCAGAAGACCTACGAACTGCTCAACGTCAAGCTGACCATGGCCGACGTGATGGGTGAAAGCGCCTATAACGCCGACCTCGCCAACGTGGTGGCCGACCTCAAGGCCAAGGGCCTGCTGGTCGAAAGCCAGGGCGCGCAGTGTGTATTCCTTGAAGAGTTCAAGAACACCGAAGGCGAACCCCTGCCGGTGATCGTGCAGAAGGCCGACGGCGGCTATCTCTACGCCACCACCGACCTGGCCGCGGTGCGCTACCGCAGCAATGTGCTCAAGGCCGATCGCGCCCTGTATTTCGTCGACCAACGCCAGGCGCTGCACTTCAACCAGGTGTTCGAAGTGGCTCGCCGCGCAGGCTTCGTCGGGCACCCGATGAAAATGGAGCACATGGGCTTCGGCACCATGAACGGCGCCGATGGTCGCCCGTTCAAGACCCGCGACGGCGGCACCGTGAAGCTGATCGACCTGCTGAGCGAAGCCAAGGAACGCGCCTACGCGCTGGTCAAGGAAAAGAACCCGAGCCTGGCGGAAGACGAATTGCGTCATATCGGTGAAGTGGTCGGGATCGGCGCGGTGAAGTACGCCGACCTCTCCAAGCACCGGACCAGCGACTACAGCTTCAACTTCGAACTGATGCTCAACTTCGAAGGCAACACCGCGCCGTACCTGCTCTACGCCTACACCCGCGTGGCCGGTGTGTTCCGCAAGCTGGGCAAGGGCTTCGACGAAGTCGAGGGCGACATCGTGCTGCAGGCTGCTCACGAGCAGGACCTGGCCGCTCGCCTGGCGCAGTTCGGCGAAACGCTGAACAACGTCGCCGAAAAAGGCACGCCACACGTGCTGTGCAGCTATCTCTACGACCTGGCCGGCCTGTTCTCCAGCTTCTACGAGAACTGCCCGATCCTCGCCGCCGAAACCGCCGAACAGCAGCAGAGCCGCCTGCGCCTCGCCGCGCTGACCGGCCGCACCCTCAAGCAGGGCCTGGAACTGCTCGGCCTGGAAACCCTGGAGCGCATGTAAGTTGGCTGCCAAGAAAAAACCCGCGCCCAAGCGCGGCGCCAGCCGTCACCAGCCACCCGCCAAACAGCCGATCCCGGGCTGGGTGTGGCTGGCGGTCGGCCTGACCGTAGGCGCATTCATCGTCTTCCTGATGAAGCTCGAGCCCGGCGGCGACGACATCAAGCGTGCCAAGCCTGAACAGCAGAAGCCCGCCAAGGTCGCCGAGGCGACCAAAGGCACCGCGCCGACCACGCCGCAGCCGATCAAGCCCAAGTACGACTTCTACACGCTGCTGCCGGAGTCGGAAGTGATCGTGCCGCCCGAGGCGGTACCGGAAAAAACGCCGCCCGTGCCTGCCCAGCCGGCACAGCCCGCCACGCCGGTCACGCCAGCGGAAGCGGCAAAGATCGACACCGCCCGCGCCCAGGCGGCACTGCTGGGCCAGACACCACCACCCGCACCACCGGTGATCAAACCCGCGGCCACGACACAGTTCTTCCTCCAGGCCGGCTCATTCCGCAAGGAGGCTGACGCCGACAAGGTGCGCGCGCAGATCATCCTGCTCGGCCAGGTGGTCAAGGTGGAATCGGGAACCGTGAAGGACGAGACCTGGTACCGCGTGCTGGTCGGCCCGTTCAGCAACCGCGAGCAGTTGACCGTGGCGCAGAAGCAGCTGGCCGGGGCAGGCTTCAACAACCTGCTGTTGCAGCAGCGACAGACCCGCCAATAACGAAAAAGGCCTTGCCGCACTGCGACAAGGCCTTTTTTCCAACGGCGTCAGCGCCGCCCGCTGTTGACCTCGGACACCTGGGTGTTGAGGGTCCAGAAGTCATACAGCACGCCAATCAGGAACAGACCGCCGGTAAACAGGTAGATCAGTGCACTGATCCACTTGCCCTGGTAGAGCCGGTGAATGCCGAAGATACCCAGGAACGTCAGCAGCAGCCACGCCACGCTGTAGTTCACCTGCCCTGGCTGGAACCGCAGGTCAGCCTCGCGGTCCATGGACGGGATCAGGAACAGGTCGATCAGCCAGCCGATACCCAGCAAGCCCAAAGTGAAGAACCAGATGGTCCCGGTGATCGGCTTGCCGTAGTAGAAACGGTGCGAGCCGGTGAAGCCGAAGATCCACAACAGGTACCCGATGACCTTGCTGTGCGTGTCATGAAGCGGCGCACCCTGTTGATACGTATTCATTCAAAACCCTCGTGGGATAGCCGAAAATTTTCTAACGAAAAATGTGACTTTTTCGTTTTGCCCCGACGTATGGTACCCAGCCACACGACCAACGGATCAGGATTTGATCAAAAAGCTGTTATAAAGTTGCGCGCCGACACCTATAAACATCCATAAAGAGCTTCAACTATGCCGCCTTTCTTCAAGACATGGCTGACCCTCTGCCTATTGTTACCCCTGGCCGCCCACGCCACCAACCGTGAGCAACGACTTCCCAACGGATTCACCGGCTACACCACCAACGCCGATGCTTCCGTGAAACGCGCTCCAGCCAAGCAGGTCAGCCTGCGCGCGCGCCCGGCCAATGCCGCCAAGAACCACGCGCTCCAGGTCGCGGCGATGTCGCCCAAGCAGAGCAGCGAAGTACTCAGCCGCGCGGTCAATGTGCTCGGCACCCCCTACCGTTGGGGCGGCAGCACGCCCGGCAAGGGCTTCGACTGCAGCGGCCTGGTCAAGTATGCGTTCAACGATGTCGCCGATGTCGACCTGCCGCGCACGTCCAATGCCATGGCCCAAGGGCATGGCGTCAAGGTGGCGCGGGACGACCTCAAGCCGGGCGACCTGATCTTCTTCAACATCAAGAGCCGTCGGGTCAATCACGTTGCCATCTACCTGGGCAACGACCGCTTCATCCACGCGCCGCGTACTGGCAAGCGGGTGAGCATCGACAGCCTCGAGAAGCCTTACTGGCAGAAGCATTACGTGGTTGCCAAGCGGGTGCTGCCCAAGGAGCAACAGGCGCTGCGCCTGGCCAAGCGCTGATCTGGATACTCAGGGGCTCACTGGACTCTTCGCGGGCAAGCCCGATCCCACGAAGAGCGGTGAGGTATCTGTAGGGCTTGCCTCACCCTGCCCCCTGAATCACCCCTCGCGCCACCAGCGCCTGCATCGCCCCTTCCATCGTCACCATCCCCTGCGCCGCACCGGTCTGCATCACCGACTGCAACTGCGCCACGCGCCCCTCGCGAATCAGGTTGCGCACCGCAGGCGTCGCCACCAATACCTCCCGCGCCGCCACGCGACCGCCGCCCACCCGCCGCACCAGCACCTGCGCCACCACCAGACGCAACGACTCGGCCAGCATGGCGCGCACCAGTGGCTTCTCTTCGGCGGCGAACACATCCACCAGACGATCGACACTGCTCGCGGCTGTTCGCGTATGCACCGTGGCCAGCACCAAATGCCCGGTCTGCGCCGCTCGCAGCGCCAGACGGATGGTTTCCAGGTCACGCAATTCACCGATCATGATCACATCCGGATCCTGGCGCAGGGCACTGCGCAATCCCTGGGCAAAGTCACGGCTATGGCGACCGATCTCACGCTGATTGATCAGGCAACGCTCGGCGCGGTGTACGAATTCCACCGGATCCTCCAATGTGAGGATATGGTTTGAGCGCTCACGATCAAGCTGCGCGATCAACGCAGCCAGGGTACTGGACTTGCCACTGCCGGTCGGACCACCTACCAGCACCAGGCCATCACGGCTCTCGGCAATGGCTCGAAACACTTCCGTGAGGTCGAGTTCTTCGACCGTCGGCACCTGTGCAGGTATCAGCCGCAAGCTCGCGGCCAGCCCCCGATACTGTCTGTACAGGTTCAGACGAAAACGCCCAAGCCCAGGCAAATCAAGGGCCAGGTCGATTTCGTCACCTGCCAGCCATTGGTGCAGATGAGGCGCATCGAGCCAAGCCGCCATGCCTTGCTCGATCATTTCACTTTGCAGCACGGGCAACGCCAGGCGCTGCAATTCGCCGTCCAGACGCCACAGCGGCGCCTCGCCCGCAGCCAGGTGCAGGTCCGAAGCCCCCGCCGCCACGGCCCGGGCCAGCAGGTCGGTCACATCCATGAGACTCCCCAAAGGCCATCAAGCAGGTAGAATGCCGCACACCACTGAGCTGCCGGCATCGATCCATGTCCACCCTAGCAGACAACCTTCGCGCTATCAGCGAACGCATCGACAACGCGGCCCGAGCCGCCGGACGCGACACCGCCAGCGTGCACCTGCTGGCCGTGAGCAAGACCAAGCCCGCCAGCGCCATTCGCGAAATCCACGCCGCTGGCGTACGCGACGTCGGCGAGAACTACCTGCAGGAAGCCCTGGCCAAGCAGGATGAATTGCGCGACCTGCCCTTGATCTGGCACTTCATCGGCCCCATCCAGTCGAACAAGACCAAGGCCATTGCCGAACACTTCGACTGGGTACACAGCGTGGATCGCCTGAAAATCGCCCAACGCCTGAGCGAGCAGCGCCCCAGCGGCCTGCCGGCGCTGAACGTCTGCCTGCAGGTGAACGTCAGCGGCGAAGACAGCAAATCCGGCTGCACCCCGGTCGACCTGCCGGCACTGGCCCAGGCCGTGGCCAAGCTGCCCAACCTGCGCCTGCGCGGGCTGATGGCGATTCCCGAGCCCAGCGACGACCGCGCCACCCAGGAGGCCGCCTTCGCCTGCCTGCGCCAGTTGCAGGAAAGCCTCGGCCTTGGCCTGGACACGCTGTCCATGGGCATGAGCCACGACCTGGAGGCGGCCATCGCCCAGGGTGCGACCTGGGTCCGTATCGGCACCGCCCTGTTCGGCGCCCGCGACTACGGGCAGCCCTGATTCCATGCTTTACTCACTCTCTCCTTCAAGGACCTGACATGAGCAAGACTCGTATTGCCTTCATCGGCGCCGGCAACATGGCCGCCAGCCTGATCGGCGGCCTGCGCGCCCAGGGCCTGGACGCCGCGCAGATCCGCGCCAGCGACCCGGGTGCCGAGACCCGCGCCCGGATCAATGCCGAGCACGGCATCGAAACCTTCGAAAACAACGCCCAGGCCATCGATGGCGCGGATGTGATCGTGCTGGCGGTCAAGCCACAGGTCATGAAGGCCGTGTGCGAAACCCTGAAGCCAAGCCTCAAGGCCGGCCAACTGGTGGTGTCCATCGCCGCCGGCATCACCTGCCAGAGCCTGCAGAGCTGGCTGGGCGAGATCCCGGTGGTGCGCTGCATGCCCAACACGCCATCGCTGCTGCGCCAGGGCGCCAGCGGCTTGTACGCCACTGCACAGGTCTCCGGCGAACAACGCCAGCAGGCAGAGCAACTGCTGACTGCGGTCGGCACCGCCCTGTGGCTGGAACAGGAACAGCAACTGGACGCCGTGACCGCGGTCTCCGGCAGCGGCCCCGCGTATTTCTTCCTGCTGATCGAGGCCATGACCGCTGCGGGCGAAAAGCTCGGCCTGCCGCGTGAAACCGCCTCGCAACTGACCCTGCAGACCGCCCTGGGCGCCGCGCACATGGCGGTTTCCAGCGATGTCGATGCCGCCGAACTGCGCCGTCGCGTCACCTCTCCAGCCGGGACCACCGAAGCGGCGATCAAGTCGTTCCAGGCCAACGATTTCGAAGCCATCGTCGAGCAGGCGCTGCGGGCTGCGGCCACGCGCTCCGCCGAGCTGGCCGAACAATTGGGCAAATAAGGAGCTGTCGATGAATGCATTGTCCGGCGCCGCGATCTTCGTGGTGCAAACCCTGGTCAGCCTGTACCTGGTGATCGTCCTGCTGCGCTTCGTGCTGCAACTGGTCAAGGCCGACTTCTACAACCCGCTGAGCCAGTTCGCCGTGCGCGCCACCCAGCCGCTGCTCAAGCCGATCCGCCGGGTCATTCCCAGCATCGCTGGCCTGGATACCTCTTCGCTGCTGCTGGCGATCGTGATCCAGGCACTGCTGATGGCCTTCGTGCTGATGGTCACCTACGGCACCTTCGGCGACATCCTGCACCTGCTGATGTGGGCGATTCTCGGCATCACCTCGCTGTTCCTGAAGATTTTCTGGGTCGCGATGATCGTCATGGTGATCGTCTCCTGGGTCGCGCCGAACAGCCACAATCCCGCCGCCGAACTGGCCTACCAGATCAGCGAGCCGGTGCTGGCGCCGTTCCGTCGCCTGGTGCCCAACCTCGGCGGCATGGATATTTCGCCGATCTTCGCCTTCATCGCCATCCAGGTGATCCAGTCGTTCCTGATGCCACAACTGGCTGCCTATGCCGGCATGCCGCAAGAGCTGTGGCGGATGATCTGACCCACCGCGCCATCCAGCGGCAGCCTTTGCTTGCCGCTGGGGGTAGCGCTCTTTAGACTTACGCCTCCGTCAAGCGTGAGCAGGGTCGATGTCCACTGTCTTTCCCGAAGATTCCGTCGGTCTGGTAACCCCCCAGATCGCCCGGTTCGATGAACCGCTGGCCCTGGCCTGTGGCCGCGCCCTGGCCTCGTACGAACTCATCTACGAAACCTATGGCCAGCTCAACGCCAGCGCCAGCAATGCCGTGCTGATCTGTCACGCACTGTCCGGTCACCACCACGCCGCCGGCTACCATGCCGACACCGACCGCAAGCCGGGCTGGTGGGACAGCTGCATCGGCCCGGGCAAGCCGATCGATACCAATCGTTTCTTCGTGGTCAGCCTGAACAACCTGGGCGGCTGCAATGGCAGCACCGGCCCGAGCAGCATCAACCCGGCCACCGGCAAGCCCTATGGCGCGGACTTCCCGGTGCTGACCGTGGAAGACTGGGTACACAGCCAGGCCCGCCTGGCCGACCGCCTCGGCATCCAGACCTGGGCCGCCATCGTCGGCGGCAGCCTCGGCGGCATGCAAGCGCTGCAGTGGACCATCACCTACCCCGATCGCGTACGCCACTGCGTGGACATCGCCTCGGCACCCAAGCTGTCGGCACAGAACATCGCCTTCAACGAAGTGGCACGCCAGGCTATCCTCACCGACCCCGAATTCCACGGCGGCTCGTTCCAGGACCAGGGCGTGATCCCCAAGCGCGGGCTGATGCTGGCGCGCATGGTCGGGCACATCACCTACCTGTCCGACGATTCGATGGGCGAGAAATTCGGCCGCGAGCTCAAGAGCGACAAGCTCAACTACGACTTCCACAGCGTCGAGTTCCAGGTCGAGAGCTACCTGCGCTATCAGGGCGAGGAGTTTTCGGGGCGCTTCGACGCCAACACCTACCTGCTGATGACCAAGGCGCTGGACTACTTCGACCCGGCCGCCGCCCACGATGGCGACCTGGCCGCCACACTGGCGCATGTCACGGCGCACTACTGCATCATGTCGTTCACCACCGACTGGCGCTTCTCGCCAGCCCGCTCGCGCGAGATCGTCGATGCCCTGATGGCTGCGCGCAAGAACGTCTGCTACCTGGACATCGACTCGCCCTACGGCCACGACGCCTTCCTCATCCCGACCCCGCGCTACATGCAGGGTTTCGCGAACTACATGAACCGCATCACCCTCTGAGGACCGCATGAGAGCCGACCTGGAAATCATCCACGACTGGATCCCCGCCGGCAGCCGGGTACTCGACCTGGGCTGCGGTAACGGCGAACTGCTGGCCTCGCTGCGTGATCGCAAGAACGTCACCGGCTATGGCCTGGAAATCGACGCCGACAACATCGCCGAGTGCGTGAGCAAGGGCGTCAACGTCATCGAACAAGACCTGGACAAAGGCCTGGGCAACTTTGCCAGCAACAGCTTCGACGTAGTGGTCATGACCCAGGCCCTGCAGGCGGTGGAGTACCCCGACCGCATTCTCGACGAAATGCTGCGGGTCGGTCGCCAGTGCATCATCACCTTCCCCAACTTCGGCCACTGGCGCTGCCGCTGGTACCTGGCCACCAAGGGGCGCATGCCGGTGTCGGACTTCATGCCATACACCTGGTACAACACCCCGAACATCCACTTCTGCACCTTCGAAGACTTCGAGAACCTGTGCCGCGAGCGCAACGCCAAGGTGCTCGACCGCCTCGCTGTCGACCATCTGCACCGCAACGGGTGGGGCGGCCGGCTTTGGCCTAATCTTCTGGGAGAGATCGGCATCTATCGGGTCAGCAGTCCTGGGCTGCAAGAGCATCAGGTCGCGGTCTGATCCACCTATCGGAGGAATGGCACCATGCGTCGTCTCGCACTTTTGCTGATCAGCCTGTGCCTGGCATGGCCAGTGCTGGCTGCCGATGCCGCCCGTCCCGAGCGCAAGCAGGACTTCGGCGACGTCACGGTGCACTACAGCGCCTTCACCTCGAGCATGCTGCAGCCGGACATCGCCGCAGCCACCGGCCTTGTCCGCAGCAAGAACCAGGGCGTGCTCAACATCGCCGTGCTCAAGGCCGGCAAGCCTGGCACAGCGGTGGTCAGCGGCACGGTCAAGGATCTCACCGGCCGCAGCAGCCCGCTGTCGTTCAGGCAGATCACCGACCAGGGTGCGGTGTACTACATCGCCCAGTTCAAGATCGCACAGGCTGAAACCCTGACCTTCGACCTCAACATCGAAACCGGCGGCGTCAGCCACACACTCAGCTTCAACCAGGAAGTGTTCCCAGGCGAATGATGAATTTCCAGCAACTCGTATTGGCCAGCCACAATGCCGGCAAACTGAAAGAACTCCAGGCCATGCTTGGCGGTTCCGTGCAACTGCGCTCGATCGGCGAATTCAGCCAGGTCGAGCCGGAGGAGACCGGCTTGTCATTCGTCGAGAACGCCATCCTCAAGGCTCGCAACGCCGCGCGCCTCTCCGGCCTGCCGGCACTGGCCGACGACTCGGGCCTGGCGGTGGACTTCCTGGGCGGCGCACCGGGCATCTACTCGGCCCGCTACGCCGACGGCAAGGGTGATGCGGCGAACAACGCCAAGCTGCTCGACGCCCTGAAGGATGTGCCCGAGGGGCAGCGTGGCGCGCAGTTCGTCTGCGTGCTGGCCCTGGTACGCCATGCCGACGACCCTCTGCCGATCCTCTGCGAAGGCCTGTGGCACGGCAGCATCCTGTTCGAGGCCAGCGGCGAGCATGGCTTCGGCTATGACCCATTGTTCTGGGTGCCGGAGCGCAACTGCTCCAGCGCCGACCTCGCACCGCTCGAGAAGAACCAGCTCAGCCATCGCGCCCGCGCCATGGCCCTGCTGCGTCAGCGTCTGGGCCTGGCATGACCGAACAGCCGTCCCTGCAGCCGGCGGGTCTGATCCTTCCAGAACTCCCGCCGCTGTCGCTGTACATCCACATTCCCTGGTGTGTGCGCAAGTGCCCCTATTGCGACTTCAACTCGCACCAGGCCGGCCCGACGCTGCCCGAAGACGACTACATCGACGCGCTGCTCGCCGACCTGGAGCAGGAACTGCCTGCGGTGCAGGGCCGCCCGATCAGCACGATCTTCTTCGGCGGCGGCACGCCAAGCCTGTTCAGTGCCGCCTCGCTAGGTCGCCTGCTGCGCGGTATCGAGCAACGTATCCCGTTCGCCCCGGAGATCGAGATCACCCTCGAAGCCAACCCCGGCACCTTCGAGCAGAACAAGTTCAAGGCCTACCGCCAGACCGGCATCAACCGTCTGTCCATCGGTGTGCAGAGCTTCCAGCCGGCCAAGCTGGAAAAACTCGGGCGTATCCACAACGGCGATGAAGCCGTGCGCGCGGCAGACATGGCCCGCGCGGCAGGTTTCGACAACTTCAACCTGGACCTGATGCACGGCCTGCCGGACCAGTCGCTGGACGAAGCGCTGGGTGACCTGCGCCAGGCCATCGCACTCGCGCCTACGCACTTGTCGTGGTACCAGCTCACCCTGGAGCCGAACACCGTATTCTGGAACCAGCCGCCCGAACTGCCCGAGGACGACATCCTCTGGGACATCCAGGAAGCCGGCCAGACGCTGATGGCCGACCACGGCTATCGCCAGTACGAAGTTTCGGCCTACGCCCAGCCAGGACGCGCCGCACGGCACAATCTCAACTATTGGCGCTTTGGCGATTTCATCGGCATCGGCGCGGGGGCGCACGGCAAGCTGTCGTTCCCGGACGGGCGTATCCTGCGCACCTGGAAGACCCGCCTGCCCAAGGACTACCTCAACCCGGCGAAGCCCTTCAAAGCGGGCGAGAAGCTGCTGCCCGCCGATGAGCTACCGTTCGAATTCCTGATGAATGCCCTGCGCCTGACCGATGGCGTGGAGGCCGAGCTGTTCACCCGACGCACCGGCCTGCCGCTGGCACGGTTGGCAGAAGCTCGCCGTGGGGCCGAACAAAAGGGCCTTCTGCAGGTCGAACCCGATCGACTGGCGGCCACACCGCGGGGCCAGCTGTTCCTCAACGACCTGCTGCAGTACTTCTTGAATTAAGGATGACCCATGGACCTGGTACTTGACCTGCTCTCGACCGTTTCCCGCTGGAGCCGCAGCAACCTGTCGGAGATTTCCCTGGCACTAGTAGGGTGCTTGCTGGTGTTGTTCGGCACCGACCTCAAGGGCTGGGTCGACCAGCGCCTGGGCGGCCTCGCCGGTGCCCTGCGCGTGCCGTTCATGGCGCTGCTGGTGATGATCGGCAGCGGTGCGGCGCTGATCTATGCCACGCCCTGGGTGGTGAAGGCGCTGGCGCAATTCAACAACTATGCGTTGGCGCCAGTGCTGCTGGTGGTGCTGGTACTCATCGGGGTGGTAGCCGACCGCCGCGGGTAACAGGCCGCAAAATGAAAAAACGCCCATTCCAGGGCGTTTTTTTCAGTCCAGCTTCTCGAACTTGAGGTCCCAGACCCCGTGCCCGAGCCGCTCGCCGCGGCGCTCGAACTTGGTGATCGGACGCTCCTCGGGGCGTGGCACGTAAGCACCATCCGCCGCCTGGTTGCGATAGCCTGGCGCGACCTTCATCACCTCCAGCATGTGCTCGGCATAGGGTTCCCAGTCGGTGGCCATATGGAACACGCCGCCCACCTTGAGCTTGCGCCGTACCAGCTCGGCGAACTCGGGCTGGACGATGCGGCGCTTGTGGTGTCGCGCCTTGTGCCAAGGATCGGGGAAGAACAGCATCAGGCGGTCGAGGCTGTTGTCGGCGACACAGCGGTTGAGCACCTCGATGGCATCGCAGTCGTACACCCGCAGGTTCTTCAGCCCTTGGGTCAGCACGCCGTTGAGCAGCGCACCAACACCTGGGCGGTGCACTTCCACGCCGATGAAGTCCAGCTCAGGCGAAGCAGCGGCCATCTCCAGCAGCGAGTGGCCCATGCCGAAGCCGATCTCCAGGGTGCGCGGCGCCGAGCGCCCGAACACCTGGTCGTAGTCTACCGGGCTCTCGGCCAACGGCAGGATGAACAGGGGGCCGCCCTGGTCCAGGCCGCGTTGCTGGCCTTCGGTCATGCGGCCTGCGCGCATCACGAAGCTCTTGATGCGGCGGTGCGGGCGCTCTTCGCCGTCGGCAGTGATCGGCGTTTCTTGCGATTCAGTCATCGGGGGCTCTTACTTGATCAGACCTTCCAGCGGCGAGGACGCGCTGGCATAGAGTTTCTTAGGCATGCGCCCGGCGAGGTACGCCATGCGGCCGGCAAGGATCGCGTGCTTCATGGCCTCGGCCATCAGCACCGGTTGCTGCGCGTGGGCGATTGCCGAGTTCATCAGCACCGCTTCGCAGCCCATTTCCATGGCGATGGTGGCGTCGGAGGCGGTACCCACGCCGGCATCGACCAGCACCGGTACTTTCGATTCTTCGAGGATGATCTGCAGGTTGTACGGGTTGCAGATCCCGAGACCGGTGCCGATCAGGCCAGCCAGTGGCATCACCGCGATGCAGCCGGCTTCGGCCAGCTGACGGGCGATGATCGGATCATCGCTGGTGTAGACCATCACGTCGAAACCTTCCTTGACCAGCACTTCGGCGGCCTTGAGGGTTTCGATGACGTTGGGGAACAGGGTTTTCTGGTCGGCCAGCACTTCCAGCTTCACCAGGGTACGGCTCTCGTGGGACTTGTGCCCTTCGAGCAGCTCACGGGCCAGGCGGCAGGTACGCACCGCTTCAACGGCATCGAAGCAGCCTGCGGTGTTCGGCAGGATGGTGTACTTGTCGGGCGACAACACGTCGAGCAGGTTCGGCTCGCCCGCATTCTGGCCGAGGTTGGTGCGGCGCACGGCTACGGTGACGATCTCGGCACCCGAGGCCTCGGTGGCCAGGCGGGTTTCTTCCATGTCACGGTATTTGCCGGTACCCACCAGCAGGCGCGACTGGAAAGTGCGCCCGGCCAGGACGAAAGGCTTGTCGCTGCGAACGTTGCTCATCGATGTTCCTCTGCAAAGGTTACGGGGCTTACGGGTGACTAGCCGGGGCGCGCTCAACCGCCGCCGATGGCGTGGACCACTTCGACCTGGTCACCCTCGTTCAACAGGGTGCTTTCGTGCTGGCTGCGCGGCACGATGTCCAGGTTCAGTTCCACCGCCACACGACGCCCGACCAGCTCCAGCCGGTCCAACAGGGCCGCGACGCTCTCGCCCGCAGGCAGTTCGTAAGGTTCACCGTTCAGTTGAATGCGCATGCGCACGGCCACCATCGTTCATTGGGGCCCGCATTCTAGCCCCGATCAGCCTTGCAACCCAAGGGCGACGCGCGCCATTAGTCGCGATTCTCGACCGCTTGGTCAGCCCAGGCGCCAGGCTGCCAACCCCAGGCACAGCCAGCCGGCGAGGAAGCACAGGCCGCCGATGGGGGTGATGATGCCAAGCTTGCCCAACCCGGTGAGGGTCAATACGTAAAGGCTGCCGGAAAACAGCAGGATACCGACTGCGAACAGCCCGCCCGCCCAACCGACCAGGCGGCCCGGCAAGTGCACCGAAAGCAGTGCGACCGCCAGGATCGCCAGGGCGTGGACCAGTTGATACGTAACGCCGGTGTGGAAGATCGCCAGGTAATCGGCGGTAAGACGGTTCTTCAGGCCGTGTGCGGCAAAGGCACCCAGGGCCACACCCGTAAAGCCAAAGAACGCGGCGAGCATCAGGAAGCTGCGAAGCATGGGACGACTCCTCGAGAGGGGTCTGTATAATGGCCCGTTCCATCGGTCCGGCCAAGCTATCGACATGCTGTCATCCCTGATCCGCCGTCTCGCCCGCGCCCTGCTCTGGTTCGCCGCCGGCAGCATCGTGCTGGTGCTGGTGCTGCGCTGGGTGCCGCCACCGGGCACCGCACTGATGGTCGAACGCAAGGTGCAGTCCTGGTTCAGTGGTGAGCCGATCGACCTGCAGCGCGACTGGACACCCTGGGATGAGATCTCCGATGACCTCAAGGTAGCCGTCATCGCGGGCGAGGACCAGCGTTTCGCCAGCCACTGGGGGTTCGACATCCCCGCGATCCAGGCCGCGCTGGCCCATAACGAGCGCGGCGGCAGTATCCGCGGCGCCAGCACACTCTCCCAGCAAGTGGCGAAGAACCTGTTCCTGTGGTCCGGGCGTAGCTGGTTTCGCAAAGGTCTGGAAGCCTGGTTCACCGGCCTGATGGAGCTGTTCTGGTCGAAAGAGCGAATCCTCGAGGTCTATCTAAACAGCGCCGAATGGGGCCCGGGCGTATTCGGCGCTCAGGCAGCGGCGCGCTATCACTTCGGCGTCGACGCCAGCCGCCTCACGCGCCAGCAGGCCAGCCAGCTTGCGGCAGTGCTGCCCAGCCCGCTCAAGTGGAGCGCCAGCCGCCCGAGTACCTATGTCGCCAGCCGGGCGGGGTGGATTCGACGGCAGATGAGCCAGCTCGGGGGCACCAGCTACCTGATGCAACTGGAGAGCGCGCGCAAGCCTTGATGCTCCTGACGCCCCACGTTACCAACAAAAAAGCCGCCTGCCCCGCGAGGGACAGGCGGCTTTTCAGTCAGGGCGCCGATCAGACCGTGATCAGTGCCTTGACCTTGCTCATCGCGTTCTTCTCGAGCTGACGAATCCGCTCGGCCGACACACTGTACTTCTCTGCCAGCTCGTGCAGCGTGGCCTTTTCCTCGGCCAGCCAGCGCTGATAGAGAATGTCGCGGCTGCGCTCGTCCAGGCCACTGAGCGCCTCATGCAGGTTGCTGTTGGAGTTATCGCTCCAATCGGCATCCTCCAGCTGCATGGCCGGATCGTAGCGGTGATCTTCAAGATAGTGCGCAGGCGACTGGAAGGCGCTGTCGTCGTCGGCATCGGCTGCCGGGTCGAAGGCCATGTCCTGACCGCTCAGGCGGCTTTCCATCTCGCGCACTTCCCGAGGCTCGACGCCCAGGCTTTCGGCGACACGGTGCACTTCGTCGTTGTTCAGCCAGGCCAGACGCTTCTTCTGGCTGCGCAGGTTGAAGAACAGCTTGCGCTGCGCCTTGGTGGTGGCGACCTTGACGATGCGCCAGTTGCGCAGGATGAACTCGTGGATCTCGGCCTTGATCCAGTGCACGGCGAAGGATACCAGGCGCACACCCATCTCGGGGTTGAAGCGCTTGACCGCCTTCATCAGGCCGACGTTGCCTTCCTGGATCAGGTCGGCCTGGGCCAGACCGTAGCCGGCGTAGCTACGGGCGATATGTACGACGAAACGCAGGTGGGCCATCACCATTTGCCGAGCGGCCTCAAGATCCTGCTCATAATAGAGACGCTCGGCCAGTTCACGCTCCTGCTCGACCGTCAGCAGCGGAATGCTGTTGACCGTGTGCACGTAGGCTTCCAGGTTTGCACCGGGCACCAGGGCATAGGCAGGTTGCAACGAAGTGGTCATTCAAGTACCTCCGACTCACTGGACTCGTGCCTTGTGGGCACTGCCATCATTGACCCGGAACCACGAAACAAGTTCCTGGATGAAAAAAAGTCAATGCTGGCAAGAAAGCATTATCGCGGTGCAAGCTCGTTCAAGTGGCGAGCGACCGCAATCCAAGCACCGATATACCCCAAGAGTACTGCACCAATCAAGAGTGACAGACCATCGGAGCCTGGCACCCCACCCAGGGCGAAGTCACTGTTGTACAGCCCGGAAAGCCCGACAACCGCGTCGTTCAGCCAGTTCAGGCCAAACGCCAGGATACCCCAGGCCAGCACGCCCGCACCCAGGCCATACAAGGCTCCCATGTAGAGGAAGGGGCGGCGTACGTAGCTGTCGGTGCCGCCGACCAGCTTGATCACTTCGATCTCGACACGGCGGTTCTCGATGTGCAGGCGAATTGTGTTACCAATTACCAAAAGCAGTGCGGAAATCAGCATGACCGCCAGGCCGAAGACAAAACGGTCACCCAACTTGAGAATCGCCGCCAGGCGCTCGACCCAAACCAGATCCAACTGCGCCACTTCGACCCGCGGCAACTCCGACAGGCGCTGACGCAAGGCTTCGAGCGCCGGCTTGTCGACTTCGGTCGGCGTCACCACCACCACACCGGGCAGCGGGTTGTCCGGCAACTCGCGCAAGGCCTCGCCCAGGCCGGATTGCTGCTGGAACTCCTGCAGCGCCTGCTCGCGGCTGACATAGGTCGCCTCGGCCACGCCGGGCATGCCCTTGATCTCATCGCGCAGCGCTTCACCCTCCTTGCTGCCCGCGTCAAGCTTGAGGTAGAGCGAAATCTGCGCCGCGCGCTGCCAGGAGCCGCCGAGCTTCTCGACATTCTTCAGCAGCAGCGACAGGCCCATGGGCATGCTCAGCGCCACAGCCATCACCAGGCAGGTGAAGAAGCTGCCGATCGGCTGCTTGCCCAGGCGGCGAAGGCTGTCGGCAAGGCTGGCGCGATGGCTTTCCAGCCAGGCGTTCAACAGAGTGCGGAAATCCGGGCCATCGTCGTCGTGGCCGCCGCGCTGTTTTTCCGGTTTCGTGTCGGCGGCCTTGGGCGCAACACGCTCGGAGACCTTTGGCGTACGCGTAGTGCTCATTGTCCGGCCTCCCCATCGCCGATCAGTCGTCCGCGCTGAAGCGTCAGCATGCGGTGACGCATGCGCGCGATCAGCGCCAGGTCGTGGCTGGCGATCAGCACCGTGGTGCCCAGGCGGTTGATGTCTTCGAACACGCCCATGATCTCTGCGGCCAGCCGCGGGTCGAGGTTACCGGTGGGTTCGTCCGCCAGCAGCAGCGCCGGCTGG
The DNA here is from genome assembly GCF_057197165.1 of Pseudomonas sp. SYWMCR5. NCBI lineage: Bacteria > Pseudomonadati > Pseudomonadota > Gammaproteobacteria > Pseudomonadales > Pseudomonadaceae > Pseudomonas > Pseudomonas sp. SYWMCR5. The sequence continues at coordinate 138,833 of NZ_JBXUNH010000008.1, read as the reverse complement.
TGAACGATGGCGCGGGCGATGCCCACACGTTGCTGCTGCCCGGTCGACAGATCAGCAGGGAACAGCTCGCCCTTGTCCGACAGCGACACGCGCTCCAGCGCCGAATCCACGCGCTTGGCGATCTCCATCTTGGACAGGCCGAGGATCTGCAGCGGCAACGCGATGTTGTTGAACACGGTGCGGTCGAACAGCAACTGGTGGTTCTGGAACACCACGCCAATCTGGCGGCGCAGGAACGGGATCTGCGCATTGCTGATCTGGCCCAGGTCCTGGCCGGCCAGCAGCAGCTTGCCGCTGGTCGGACGCTCCATCGCCAGCAGCAGGCGCAGCAAGGTGCTCTTGCCCGCGCCGGAGTGGCCGGTGACGAACAGGAATTCGCCCCGGCGTGCCCGGAAGCTCAGCTCATGCAGGCCGACATGGCCATTGGGGTAGCGCTTGGCGACCTGCTCGAATCGGATCATGGGTGCTCACGCTCGGCAAACAGGGCTTTGACGAAGGGTTCGGCCTCGAAGGTGCGCAGATCGTCGATACCCTCACCGACCCCGATGAAGCGGATCGGCAGGCTGAACTGCTTGGCCAGGGCGAAGATCACACCGCCCTTGGCGGTGCCGTCCAGCTTGGTCAGGGCCAGGCCGGTCAGCTCGACGCTCTGGTTGAAGTACTTGGCCTGGCTGATGGCGTTTTGTCCGGTCCCTGCGTCCAGCACCAGCAGGACCTCATGCGGCGCGTCGGCATCCAGCTTGCCGATGACCCGACGGACCTTTTTCAGCTCCTCCATCAGGTTATCCTTGGTGTGCAGACGCCCGGCGGTGTCGGCGATCAGCACGTCGGCGCCACGGGCCTTGGCGGCCTGTACGGCATCGAAGATCACCGAGGCCGAGTCGGCGCCGGTGTGCTGGGCGATCACCGGGATCTGGTTGCGCTCGCCCCAGACCTGCAACTGCTCCACCGCAGCCGCACGGAAGGTGTCACCGGCAGCGAGCATGACCTTCTTGCCTTCGAGCTGCAGCTTCTTGGCCAGCTTGCCGATGGTGGTGGTCTTGCCCGCGCCGTTCACGCCGACGACAAGGATCACATAGGGCTTGCTCTGGGCTTCGATCTTCAGAGGCTGCTCGACCGGGCGCAGCAGCGCGGCCAGCTCTTCCTGCAGCGACTTGTACAGCGCATCGGCGTCTGCCAACTGCTTGCGGGCGACTTTCTGCGTGAGGTTCTGGACGATCAGCGAAGTGGCCTCGACGCCCACGTCGGCAGTGAGCAGGCGAGTTTCGATCTCGTCGAGCAGGTCGTCGTCGATGACTTTCTTGCCCAGGAACAGGCTGGCCATGCCTTCGCCAATGCTGGCGCTGGTCTTGGACAGGCCCTGCTTGAGGCGGGCGAAGAAGCCGGGCTTGGACTGCTCGGTGGCGGCAACGGCGGCTTCTGGCTCGGCCAGGGCAGGCTCGGGCGCCACCGGTGCAGGCGTGACAACTACTGGCTCAGGCTCGATGACAACCGCCGCCACAGGTTCAGGGATCGCGACAGGGCGCTCGGGAATGGCTGGCGGTTCGCTCGGTTCCAGGTCAGGGACCAGCGCCACGGGTTCCTCGGCGACAGGCAATACCAGATTGCTGACTGGTGGAGGGGTTTCGACCTCGACAGGCTGCGCAGGCGTGGCCTGGGGAGTCTCTGCCGGTGCTGGCACTTCATCTGGCACAACCGGCACATCGGCGACAACCGGCTCGAGCGCAGCGACAACGGCCTGCTCGACGGGCGTGGATGGCGCTACCGGCTCGTTAACGGGCTGCTCGGGGGCTTGCGGCTGTTCGGCGACAGGTTGCTGCGGCTTCTTGCGAAACCAGCCGAACAGGCCTTTCTTTTCACCGGCCTCGGCCGGCGCTTTCTTGTCGTCGTTGGAACCAAACATGGAAGACGGCTATCTCAGGGTGGCGATGCACCATTATTGGGCATCGGGAATTCTCTATACGCAGAACAGACTCTCTTGAAGCCGGCTGGTTCATGCGCAACGTTTTGTCGTAGTGTCCTGTGGGCCAGAACGGCGACAGGCATGGTCGCCAGGCAACCGGATCAGTATCCTAGCACCTCCTGGCCCGCCTACGCTAAACCCCGCGGGCCGTCGTACAGGTTAACCATCGTATGAATGCTCTAGCCCGCCGCGCCGCTGGCCTGTTGCTCGGCACGCTCTGCCTGCCGCTTGCGGCCCTGGCCGCCGATACGCAACCGACCCACGAATTCATCCTCGACAACGGCCTGAAGGTCGTGGTGCGCGAAGACCATCGCGCGCCAGTGGTGGTATCGCAGATCTGGTACAAGGTCGGCTCCAGCTACGAGACACCCGGCCAGACCGGCCTCTCCCACGCCCTCGAGCACATGATGTTCAAGGGCAGCGCCAAGGTCGGTCCGGGCGAGGCCTCACGCATCCTGCGCGATCTCGGTGCCGAAGAGAACGCCTTCACCAGCGATGACTACACCGCTTATTACCAGGTGCTGGCCCGCGACCGCCTGCCGGTGGCCCTGGAGCTCGAGGCCGACCGTCTGGCCAGTCTGCGCCTGCCGGCCGACGAGTTCAGCCGCGAAATCGAGGTCATCAAGGAAGAGCGCCGCCTGCGCACCGACGACCAGCCCAACGCCAAGGCCTTCGAGCTGTTCCGCGCCATGGCCTACCCCGCCAGCGGCTACCACACCCCGACCATCGGCTGGATGGCCGACCTCGAGCGGATGAAGGTCGAGGAACTGCGCCACTGGTACGAATCCTGGTATGCACCGAACAACGCCACGCTGGTGGTGGTGGGCGATGTCACCGTCGATGAGGTCAAGGGCCTGGCGAACAAATACTTTGCCGCCATCCCCAAACGCGCCATTCCTCCCGCCAAACTGCCACTGGAACTGGCCGAGCCCGGCCAGCGCCAGCTCACCCTGCACGTGCGCACCCAACTGCCGAGCCTGATCTACGGCTTCAACGTCCCGGGCCTGGCCACCGCCAAGGACCCACGCAGCGCCCAGGCCCTGCGCCTGATCTCGGCGCTGCTCGACGGCGGCTACAGTGCGCGCATGCCGGCACGCCTCGAGCGCGGCCAGGAGCTGGTGGCCGGTGCCTCGAGCAGCTACAACGCCTTCACCCGGGGTGACAGCCTGTTCCTGATCTCGGCCACCCCGAACGTACAGAAGCAGAAAACCCTCGCCGACGTCGAGAAAGGCGTCTGGCAGTTGCTGGACGAGCTCAAGAACACGCCACCCACCGCCGAGGAGCTGGAGCGCGTGCGCGCCCAGGTCATCGCCGGCCTGGTCTACGACCGCGACTCGATCAGCAGCCAGGCCACCACCATCGGTCAGCTGGAAACCGTGGGCCTTTCGTGGAAGCTGATCGACAGCGAGCTGGACGACCTCAAGCGCGTCACGCCGCAGGACATCCAGGACGCCGCACGCACCTATTTCACCCGCGAACGCCTGAGCGTTGCCCACGTTCTGCCCGAGGAGTCCGCTCATGAGTGATCGCCGCGCCCCCCGCTATACCCTGTTCGGCCTCGGCATCCTGGCTGCGATCGTGGCGCTGGCCCTGCTGCTGGCCCGCCCGGCGCAACCGGACAATGCCGCCGGTCAGCCCGACAGCAACGCCGCACGCCCGGCCAATACCCTGCAGTCGCTGGCCGAGCTCGACGGCAAATCCCCCAGCCGGCGCCAACTGAACATCCAGAACTGGACCACAGCCGAAGGCACGCGGGTCCTGTTCGTCGAAGCCCGAGAGCTGCCGATGTTCGACCTGCGCGTGACCTTCGCCGCCGGCAGCAGCCAGGACGGCAGCGTCTACGGTCTGGCCGCCCTGACCAACGCCATGCTCAACGAGGGTGTGGCCGGCAAGGACGTCACCGCGATCGCCCAAGGCTTCGAGGGGCTCGGTGCCGACTTTGGCAACGGCTCGTATCGCGACATGGCCGTGGCCACGCTGCGCAGCCTGAGCGCCCCGGACAAACGCGACCCGGCGCTGAAGCTGTTCGCCGACGTGGTCGGCAAGCCAACCTTCCCTGAAGACGCCCTCAAGCGCATCAAGAACCAGTTGCTGGCCGGTTTCGAGTACGAGAAGCAGAACCCCGGCAAGCTGGCCGGCAAGGCGCTGTTCGCCAACCTCTACGGCAGCCATCCCTACGCTCACCCCAGCGACGGCACCGCCGAAAGCATCCCGGGTATCACCCAGGTACAACTGCGCGACTTTCACGCGAAGGCCTACGCTGCCGGCAATGCCGTGATCGCCCTGGTCGGCGACCTCAGCCGCAGTGAAGCCGAAACCATCGCCGCGCAGCTCTCCGCCACCCTGCCCAAGGGCCCGGCACTGGCCAGCCCTGGCGAACCGTCGCAGCCCAAGCCGGGCGCGACTCATATCGATTTCCCGTCCAAGCAGACCCACCTGATGCTCGCCGAACTTGGCATCACTCGCCAGGACCCTGACTGGCCGGCGCTGTCGCTGGGCAACCAGATCCTGGGTGGCGGCTCTTTCGGCACCCGCCTGATGAGCGAGGTGCGGGAAAAACGCGGCCTCACCTACGGTGTGTACTCGGTATTCAGCCCGATGCAGGTGCGCGGCCCGTTCATGATCAACCTGCAGACCCGCGCCGAACTCAGCGAAGGTACGCTCAAGCTGGTCCAGGACATCCTCGCCGACTACCTGAAGAACGGCCCGACCCAGCAAGAGCTCGACGATGCCAAACGTGAGCTGGCCGGCAGCTTCCCGCTCTCGAATGCCAGCAACGCGAGCATCGTTGGCCAACTGGGCGCCATCGGCTTCTACAACCTGCCGCTGACCTGGCTCGAAGACTTCATGCAACAATCCCAGGCGCTGACCGTCGAGCAGGTCAAGACGGCGATGAACAAGCACCTGGCGGTGGACAAGCTGGTGATCGTCACCGCAGGCCCGAGCGTGCCGCAAAAGCCGCTGCCACCGCCCACAGACAAACCGTCCGAGCAGCCGCTCGGCGTACCGGAGCACTGATGGCAAGACCGTCCAACCCCGCCCAGCCCCAAAGCAAGGGGGCTGGCCACCTGCGCATCATCGCCGGCGAATGGCGCAGCCGTCGCCTGGCGGTGCCCGATGGGGAAGGCCTGCGCCCGACACCCGATCGCGTGCGTGAAACCCTGTTCAACTGGCTGGCCCCCTACATCGAAGGCGCCCGCGTGCTGGACGCCTTCACCGGCAGCGGAGCCCTGGTGCTCGAAGCCCTTTCGCGCGGTGCCGAAGATGCCGTGGCACTGGACAGCAACCCTGCAGCCATCGCCAACCTCAAGCACAACCTCGAGCTGCTGCGCTGCCCCCGTGGGCAGATCCTGCAGATTGACGCCCTGCGTTATCTCGGCGGCCCGGCCAAGCAGCAGTTCGATGTGGTATTCCTCGACCCGCCCTTCCACAAGGACCTGCTGGCCAACGTCTGCAACCTGCTGGAGGAGCATCAGTGGCTGCACGAACAGGCCTGGGTCTATACCGAGAGCGAAACAGCGCCATCCAACCTGCCGATGCCCGGCAACTGGCGCCTGCACCGGGAAAAGAAGACCGGACAGGTGCATTACGCACTGTGGCAGCGGGGGTAACACCGGTTAATTAATTACCGCCTCCCCACCTCACCGATCATCGAGGCTGCTCCTGCCAACTCAATCAGGAGCAGCCCATGCCTCTAGCCCTTCCGAGCACCGCCGCTCGCGCCTCACACCTGCAGCACGCCACCCTGGCCAATGGCCTGCGCATCTACCTTCAAGAAGATCACCGCGCACCTCTGGTCAGCGTACAACTGTCCTTACACGTCGGTGCCAGCCATGAGCCAGCCGGCAATTCGGGGCTTTCCCATGCCTTGGAACACTTGGTATTCGATGGCAGCAGCAAACTGGCCCAGGGCGAGTACATTTCCTTCATGAACCGACTGGGCGCTTCGCCAAATGCCTTCACCGACAGCGACAACACCTATTTTCCGTTGACCCTGCCGGCCAGCCGCCTTGAAATCGCCCTGGAGGCCCTGGCCGACATCACGTTCCGCCCGACGCTTGAAGCGTCGGCCTTCACCAAGGTCCTGGAGATCGTCAAGGCAGAGCGGCGCAGCCATGTAGAGGGGACAGCCCTGGGCCGTGCCCTTGAGGCACACAAAACATTTTGTTATGGCAACGGAGCATACGCCACTCCCGTCATCGGGCGCCCAGAAGACCTGGACGCGCTGACAATCGACACCGCACGCGACTGGCACCGGCATTGGTATCACCCGAACAACGCCACGCTCGTGGTCGTCGGGGCCACGGACATGCCTCGCTTGCGCGAGCTGGTCGAGCGCCATTTTGGCGCCTTCGAGGCTGCCGAACTTCCGCCACTCAAGCCGCTGGAAAGAACCGCAGCATCTGGGCGGCGCACGCAGACACTGCGTCTCAAGGGGCTGACAGAGGGATTGCTGGTGAGCTTCGGCGTCCCCAGCCTGGCCACAGCGCCCTCCAACGAGGAGGCTTGCGCACTGCAGTTGCTGCCGAAATTGCTGGGCAAAGGTGCTAGCGCCTTCCTGCGCCAGCGACTGTTGAGCGACGAACTCATCTTGCTCAACTTGTCAGTGGACTATGACGCATTCAAACGCGCAGACAGCCTCCTGGAAATTCGGGCCCATACCAACACGTCCATAGGCACGCCTGCCCAGGCGCTCGACAGGATCATGCAGGAAATCGCCACGCTCCATCGCACCCCCTTCACTGAAAGGGACCTCAATCGCGCCAAGGTGCAATTCATGTCGAACAAGGTCTTTGCCCGCGATGACATCGCCAACCAGGCAGAGACCATCCGCCGCTACGCCGTCTGTGGCCTGGACCCGCACCTTTTGGAGCAGGAGCGACAAACGCTCGAAGCCGTGACCGTAGAACAGGTTCGCCAGGTGGCAAGCCTTTATCTGACCGAGGACCGGCTGATGGCCACCTTCATGCTCGAGGAGACGAATGATGAATGACATCCCGACAGGACTCACTAGCGCACAAGGCCTGAACCTCAATGCATTCGAGCAGATCAGCACCTCGGTGCAATCATGGCGGAACGATAACGGCACACGCGTGATGTTCGTGGAAACGCGGGGGCTGCCGATAGTGGATATCAAACTACGCTTCAAGGCAGGCACCTCGGCCGACCAGGACCACCATGGCCTCGCGGCCGTGACCTTGCACATGCTCGACAAAGGCAGCGACGGTCTGGAGGCGGCCGAACGGGACAGGCGGATGCAGGAACTGGGGGCCATCGTCAGCAAGGATATACGCCTCGATCACGCAACGTTCTCCCTGCGCACACTAAGTGCACCTGAAATTCTCACCCCCGCCGTGACACTGCTCGCCTCCATGCTCGCCCACCCCGACTTCCCGGCCGACGCACTCAAAACAATTAAGACCCGAGTCAACGCTCAGGACGGGGCGTGGCGAAAATCGCAACACTGGCAACCAGTAATCGAGCTGTATCACCACCTCTACCAAGGCCACCCCTATGAAAGCGTCTTGAGCACCCCTGAGCACGTCGACGCATTGACCGTCGATGACCTGAAGGCATTCCATCGCAAGGCGTATTGCGCGAGTAACCTGGACATCGCGATTGTCGGCGATCTATCCCGGGAGGCGGCCGTCGCCCTGGCGCAGGACATCAGCTCGGCATTGCCCCAGGGGTGGACGGCCGCACACCTGCCACCGGTTCCCTCGTCAGTGGCGGCAACACGGCACCTGCCCTGGAGCGTACCCAACATCCTCGCTCAGTTGACACTGCCCATGAACGTGCCGCCCACCGAGGCCGAACATCTCCCGCTGCAGTTGGCCAACGAAGTGTTAGGTGGCGGCTTCAGCTCCCGCCTCATGCAAGAGCTCCGGCAACGCCTGGAACTGACCTACCACATCGACTCGGACTTCACAGCATCCAGCACCGCTGGCAGGTTATCGATCAGATGGGACGTCAAACCGCAGCATCTCCAGACCAGTGTCGAGCTGGTGGACGCCCTGTTGCTGGCATTTGCTCAGGAAGGGCCAACGCTGGAAGAACTGCAACTGGCGCAACAGAGGCTCGCAGGTAAATGCCTCAAGGAGGTCGCCACGAATGGCCAGCTTGCCGAGCGCTTGGCCTACCTTGCCAGTCACGACCTGCCAGACGACTACCTCGACACCTACACCGATCGGTTGCGCGAACAAACACCTGCAGTCGTCCACGAGGTGATCCGACGTCGATTCGACCTGGACCGCAAGATACTGATCACTGTGGGCGGGCCTGCCGACCAGCAACCACTCGCACCCTCGCCCAGCGACCAATAGCACAGGCATGACGGCGGGGTTTCATGGCATTCTAGGCAGGCACATCACGAGTTCCAGCATGTCCAGCCACGCCTTCACCTTTCGCCCCGCCGTCGGGCTGTCCAATCCGCACCTGCAGACCCTGTGGGGGCCGCTCTGGCGCAAGCCCCCAAGGCTTGAGCGCAGCCGCGAACGCCTGTGGCTGGCCGACGGCGACTTCCTCGACATGGACTGGCACGGCCCGCATCAGGCAGACACGCCGCTGGTGCTGATCCTGCACGGCCTGACCGGTTCCTCCGACTCCCCTTACGTAAAAGGCCTGCAGCAAGCGCTGCAGGCGCGTGGCTGGGCCAGCGTCGCGCTGAACTGGCGAGGCTGCTCCGGCGAGCCCAACCTGCTTGCCCGCAGTTATCACTCCGGCGCCAGCGAAGACCTGGCCGAAACCATCCGCCATCTGCGCGCGCAACGACCATTGGCGCCGCTGTATGCCGTGGGCTACTCGCTGGGCGGCAACGTGCTGTTGAAGTACCTGGGCGAAAGTGGCTCGGCCAGCCAGCTCGAAGCGGCGGTGGCCGTGTCTGTGCCGTTTCGCCTGGATCAATGCGCCGACCGCATTGGCATGGGTTTCAGCAAGGTCTACCAGGCGCACTTCATGCGCGAGATGCTGGCCTACGTGCAGAACAAGCAGCGGCACTTCCAGGCCCGTGGCCACAGCGAAGGGCTGGCCGCGCTGGAGCGCCTGGGGCCGCTACGCAACCTGAGGACCTTCTGGGATTTCGATGGCCGGGTGACCGCGCCGCTCAACGGTTTCAGCGATGCCCACGACTACTACCGCCGCGCATCGAGTCGCTATTACCTGGGGGAAAACCGCACACCGACGCTGATCATCCACGCACAGGACGATCCGTTCGTGTTCGGCCACAGCCTGCCGGTGGCGCAGGAGCTGGCACCGCAGACTCATTTCGAATTGCACCGCCGTGGCGGGCACGTGGGCTTTGTCGACGGCAGCCTGCGTAATCCGGGGTATTACCTCGAACGCCGGATTCCGCAGTGGTTGCTGGAAGGACGCTGACGCTGGGTCGCCTCAGTCGCCGGTAGCGACACCATGCTTGGGATCGTTGATCCATTCGCTCCAGGATCCTGCGTACAGGCGTCCCAGCGGGTATCCCGCCAGTGCCAGGGCAAACAGGTTGTGGCAAGCCGTGACGCCAGAACCGCAATACGCGACCAACTGTTCCGGCGCACGCCCCGCCAGCTTCTCGGCGAAGCGCTGCTTGAGCTGCTCGACCGGCAGGAAACGCCCGTCCGCACCGAGGTTGTCGGTGAACGCCGCGCACTGCGCGCCGGGAATGTGCCCGGCAACAGGGTCGATCGGCTCGACTTCACCGCGAAAACGCGGCAAGGCGCGGGCGTCGATCAAGGTCAGATCGGCGCTGCCCAGGCGCTTGGCCAGGTGCTCGGCATCGATCAGCAGCTTCGCATCGGCCTTACCCTCGAAGTTGCCCTCGTGGTGCACTGGCGGGTCCAGGCTCAACGGCAGGTGCGCGGCATGCCAGGCCTTGAGGCCGCCGTCGAGGATGAACACCGCATCGCGCTTGCCCAGCCAGGCCAGCAGCCACCAGGCGCGGGCTGCGAAGGCACCAGGGCCGTCGTCGTACAGCACCACCTGGCTGTTATTATCCAGGCCCCACTTGCGCAGGCGCTCGATCAGAAGGCTAGGCTCAGGCAGTGGGTGACGGCCGGTCTGCCCCTTGACCACAGGCCCGCTCAGGTCGCGCTCCAGGTCCGCGAAATGCGCACCGGCGATATGCCCCTCGGCATAGCTGCGCTGGCCGTAGTCCACATCCTCCAGGGCGAAGCGACAGTCGAGGATCACCAGCCCCGGCGAGTCCAGACGCTCGTCCAGCTGCTGCGGGGTGATCAGTTGCGCAAGGGGCATGACAATCTCCTATCGATGGCTCGAAAGGCCCGGATCAATGTTCCAGGGCCTGGTTGAACGGAACGTGAAATTCGCTGCACAGCGCATCCACGGCGGCGCGGGAGCTGGCGGTGACGAACCCCAGCTCCAAAACCAGCACCTGATAGACGCCGCGCTTGAAGGCTTCTTCACCCAGGTGCGCGGAATGCTCGCGGGTGGTGCTGAGAAAACGCACCCAGGAGGTGAGCACGATCCAGGCATTGATGGTCAGCGACTCGATCTGGGTCGGCAGCATGTTCAAGATGCCCGCTTCGACGAAGCCACGATAGATCGCCTGACCCTGCTGCAGGCAACGCTGGGAGAAGCGCCGGTAACGTGCGGCCAGCTCCGGGTCGCTCTCCAGCAGGTGCTCGAGGTCGCGGTGCAGAAAGCGATAGTTCCACATCGCCGCGAGCAATGCCTTGAGGTAGAAGCGCTTGTCCTCGACGGTGGCCGCCCGGCCTTGCGGCGGGCGCAGGAAGCTGTCCACCAGCTCTTCGTACTGGCTGAACAGCAACGCGATGATCGCCTGCTTGTTGGGGAAGTGGTAGTACAGGTTGCCGGGAGAGATTTCCATGAACGCGGCAATGTGATTGGTGCTGACGCTGCGCTCGCCTTGCTGGTTGAACAGTTCGAGGCTGCTTTGCACGATGCGCTCACGGGTCTTCATGCGCGGGGCCATGCGGGTATCCAGGTCTGCGGGCTTCGTATGACGAGCCATCTTACGGTTTATTCCACGGGCGGTGCACCCCGCGGACATTCACAGATCGACGCCGATTAGAGTATAAGCTCGAGAACTCGCCCCTCTGCGCGGAGCTGCCATGCGTTCGTCCACAGCCATGCCTCTTGAGCCATCCGACCTTGTTCTTGAGCAGTTGTTCGCCGAGCAACGCCAGGCCTTCGCAGGCAACCCCATGCCGCCCGCCGCGCAGCGTATCCAGTGGCTGAAAAGCCTGCGTGAGGCCCTGGTTGCAAACCAGCAGGCGCTGATCGAAGCCGTCGATGCCGACTTCGGCGGGCGCAGTGCCGATGAAACCCTGCTGGCCGAGCTGCTGCCATCCGTGCAGGGCCTGCGCCATGCCGAGCGTCATGTGCGGCGCTGGATGAAACCTGCCCGGCGCCGCGTCGGCCTGGCCTTCCAGCCGGCCAGCGCGCGAGTGCTGGCGCAACCACTGGGGGTGGTGGGCATCATCGTGCCGTGGAACTACCCGCTGTTTCTGGCTATCGGCCCGCTGACCGGTGCCCTGGCGGCGGGCAACCGGGTGATGCTCAAGCTCAGCGAGGCCACACCACGTACCGGCCATGCCCTCAAGCAGTTGCTCGAGCAGGTTTTCCCTGGCGACCTGGTGAGTGTGGTGCTGGGCGAGGTCGAGGTCGGCCAGGCCTTTGCCCGCCTGCCCTTCGATCACCTGCTGTTTACCGGCGCCACCAGCATCGGCCGCCAGGTCATGCTGGCCGCCGCGCGCAACCTCACGCCGGTCACGCTCGAGCTGGGCGGCAAGTCGCCCGCCATCGTCTCCCACGACGTGCCACTGGCCAGTGCCGCCGAGCGCATTGCCTTCGGCAAGACCCTCAATGCCGGGCAGACCTGCGTGGCACCCGATTACGTGCTGGTCCCGCGTCAGCGCCTGGACGACTTCGCGCAGGCCTATCGACGGGCGGTGCAGCGCCTTTTCCCACGCATCGCAGACAACCCCGACTACAGCGCGATCATCAACCCGCGCCAGTTGCAGCGCCTCGAGCGCCTGCTCGCCGACGCCCGCGACAAAGGCGCCCAGGTACTCGACCTGTACCCCGACGAGCCGCGCCAGGGCCGCAGGCTGCCACCTCATCTGCTGCTGGATGTGAACGACGACATGCAGGTGATGCAGGACGAAATCTTCGGCCCATTGTTACCGCTGGTCGCCTATGACGCGCTGGATGAGGCCCTGGCCTACATCAATCAGCGCCCACGCCCGCTGGCGCTGTACTACTTCGGTTACGACCGCAGTCAGCAGGCGCAGGTGCTGCAGCACACACACTCCGGCGGGGTGTGCCTGAACGACACCCTGCTGCATGTCGCCCAGGACGACTTGCCCTTCGGCGGCATCGGCCCCTCTGGCATGGGTCATTACCATGGTCGCGAAGGTTTCCAGACCTTCAGCAAAGCCAAGGCGGTACTGGCCAAACAGCGTATCAACGCCGCCCGGCTGATCTACCCGCCTTACGGAAAAGCCCTGCAGCGCCTCGTATACAAGCTGTTCATCCGCTAAGCGCAAAGGGCGCATGACAGCCAATGGCCGTACTGTCTATAGTGCCATCATCCGGTCGCATGACTTGGCCGGGCAGCAGTCGCTGCGCTACCATCCGACTCCCCAACGCACTCCAGCCAGGATGACGCGATGAACCGAGTGTTGTACCCGGGCACTTTCGACCCCATTACCAAAGGCCATGGCGATCTGGTCGAGCGCGCCTCGCGGCTGTTCGATCACGTGATCATCGCCGTGGCGGCCAGCCCCAAGAAAAACCCCCTGTTCCCGCTGGAACAACGGGTCGAGCTGGCCCGCGAGGTCACCAAGCACCTGCCCAATGTCGAAGTCATCGGCTTCTCCTCCCTGCTGGCGCACTTCGCCAAGGAACAGGGCGCCAACGTGTTCCTGCGGGGCCTGCGTGCGGTGTCCGACTTCGAGTACGAGTTCCAGCTGGCGAACATGAATCGCCAACTGGCGCCGGACGTCGAGAGCCTGTTCCTCACGCCGTCGGAGCGCTACTCGTTCATTTCCTCGACGCTGGTCCGCGAGATTGCGGCGCTGGGCGGGGATATCACCAAGTTCGTCCACCCGGCGGTGGCCGAGGCGTTGACCGTACGCTTCAAGAAGTGATCGCAGCGGCCTGAGTTCGGCTTTGTACGCCACGTCGCCAACCGGCACTTGCGCGACAAAGCCTCGCGCCCGCGTGCACTGCGGGCGTTAATGCGGCACAATTGTGCCCATTGCTTTGATACATGCCCGGGCGCCGAGCCCCGGCCGGAGTCCCAATGTCCCTGATCATCACCGACGATTGCATCAACTGCGACGTCTGCGAACCCGAGTGCCCGAACGCCGCCATCTCGCAAGGCGAAGAGATCTACGTGATCGACCCGAACCTCTGCACCCAGTGCGTGGGCCACTATGACGAACCCCAGTGCCAGCAGGTTTGCCCGGTTGACTGCATCCCGCTGGATGAAGCCCATCCGGAAACCGAAGACGAGCTGATGGCCAAGTACCGCCGGATCACCGGCAAGGCCTGATGCCGTTCGTCGCCGCGATTGGCCGCGCATTGCTCGGCGCCGCACTGGCGCTGCTGGCCACCGCCGCCCTGGCGGACGGGCCCGGGCGCGCCGCCATTGCCAGCCCCCACGCCGATGCCACTGCAGCGGCACGAGAGGTTCTGGAGCAGGGCGGCAACGCGTTCGATGCCGCCATCGCCATCAGCGCCACGCTGGCGGTGGTCGAGCCCTATGGCTCGGGGTTGGGCGGCGGCGGTTTCTTCCTGCTGCGCGAGCAGTCCGATACTGCGCACTACCGCTTCCTGGATGCCCGCGAGCGCGCGCCGGGTGCCGCCACCCCAGGCATGTACCTGGAAGACGGCAAGGTCCGGCAGGGGCTTTCGATCAACGGTGCGCTGGCGGCGGCCATCCCAGGTCTGCCCCAGGCGCTGGCAGATCTCGCGGCGACCCACGGCAAACTGCCGCTCAGGGACAGCCTCGCGCCAGCCATCCGCCTCGCCAACCAAGGCTTTGCCGTAGACCGCATCTACCGCGATCGCGCGACCATGCGCCTGAACGCGCTGCGTGACGACCCGGAAAGCGCCCGGCTGTTCCTGCGCGAGAACCAGGTCCCCGCCCTGGGCAGCGTGATCCGCCAGCCGGAACTGGCCGCCACCCTGCAAGCAATGGCCGATCGGGGGCGCGACGGTTTCTACCGTGGGACGGTTGGCCGCCAGCTTGTCGAGGGTGTGCGCCGCGCTGGCGGTGTCTGGACCCTCGACGATCTCGCCAACTACCGCACGGTCTGGCGCCAGCCACTGCGCTATCCCCTGGCAGACCAGCGCGAGCTGATCAGCAGCCCACCGCCATCTGCCGGCGGCGTGGCCTTGGCGCAGAGCCTGGCGATGCTCCAGCGCCTGCCTTGGCAGAGCGCAGAACCCGTGCAACGCAGCCACTATGTGGTAGAAGTCCTGCGCCGCGCCTACCGCGATCGCGGCCTGCTCGGCGACCCGGACTACGTCACCAACCCGATCAACCGCCTGCTGGCACGCCACTATCTGACCGGACTTGCCGACAGCATCGACGTGCACGATGCCACGCCCAGCAGCGCCCTGCCGCCCGCGCCCGCCTGGCGCGAGGGCGACCACACCACTCACTTCAGCGTGATCGATGCCACAGGCAATGCCGTGTCGGCCACGCTGTCGGTCAACCTGCCCTTCGGTGCAGCCTTTACCGTACCCGGCAGCGGCGTGGTGCTGAACAACGAGATGGACGATTTCGCCGCCGACCCCACAGGCAGCAACAGCTACGGCCTGGCCGGCAGCCAGGCCAATGCGGTGGCCGCGGGCAAGCGCCCACTGTCGAGCATGAGCCCAAGCTTCATCGAAAGTCCGTCACAGTTCGCCAGCTTCGGCACGCCCGGCGGCAGCCGAATCCCGAGCATGGTGCTGCTGTCGATGCTCGGCTTTCTCGAAGGGCGGCCGGTGAACGAATGGCCGGCGATCCCCCGCTATCACCATCAGTACTTGCCAGATGTGATCGAGCACGAGCCCGGCACCTTCGATGAGAGGCAGAAAGCCGCGCTGCGTGCACGCGGCTATGAGCTCAAGGATGTGCAGCGCAGCTATGGGAACCAGCAGGTGCTGTACTGGGACAAACGCGCCGGGACGCTCGAGGCGGCCAGCGATCCGCGCGGGGTCGGTGAGGCCGCAGTGCTGGAGTGACCCGCAAAGCTGCGGCGCGCTGAATGGCTGTTCGCCGAACGAATCTCAGCGCTGACAGCGCGGGCAGAACACGCTAGCGCGCTGCCCCAGCTTCACGTCCCGCAGCTCGGTCCCGCACACCTTGCAGGCCTCACCGCCACGCCCATACACGAACAGTTCCTGCTGGAAATACCCCGGCTGCCCATCGCCACCGATGAAATCGCGCAACGTGGTGCCACCACGCTCGATGGCCGCCGCCAGCACGCGCTTGATCTCGATCGCCAGCTTCAGATAACGCGCCCGGCTGATCCCGCCCGCCTCGCGGCGTGGATCGATGCCCGCGGCGAACAGCGCCTCGGTGGCGTAGATGTTGCCCACCCCCACCACCACGGCGTTGTCCATGATGAACGGCTTGACCGCCATCGACCGCCCGCGTGACAGCTGGAACAACCGCTCGCCGTCGAACAGGTCGGTCAATGGCTCCGGCCCCAGGCGCACCAGCAGCTCGTGACCCAGCGGGTCCTGGCTCCAGAGCATGGCGCCGAACCGACGCGGGTCGGTGTAGCGCAGCATCAGCCCCGACTCCAGCTCGATGTCCACATGTTCATGCTTGGCCGCCGGCAGCCCGAGCTCGACCAACCGCAGGTTGCCAGACATCCCCAGGTGGCTGATCAAGGTGCCCACCTCGGCGTTGATCAGCAGGTACTTGGCCCGCCGCTCGACGCTGACGATGCGCTGCCCGGACAGGCGCACATCCAGATCCTCGGGGATCGGCCAGCGCAGGCGCCGGTCACGCACCACCACGCGGCTGACCCGCTGGCCTTCCAGGTACGGCGCGATCCCGCGCCGGGTGGTCTCGACTTCTGGCAACTCAGGCATGGATCAGTGGCCACTCATTTCACGGATGTTCTGCTTGAGGCTCTCGAAGTCGTACTCCGACAGCCCGATGTAGTCCAGCACCAGCGGCCCGACGACGTTCCACTCGTGGTCGACGCTCTGGTTGCCCAGCACGCGGTACGACGCACAGATGTGTTCGGCCATTTTCAGCACCGCCAGCAGGTTCTTCAGCTGGGTCTGGGTGTTGCGTGAAGACTCGTCGCGGAATACCGCCAGGGCGTTGTGGTGGTTGGCGATGGCCGCGCTGATATGCTCCGGCAGGCGCCACGACTTGGCGGTGAAGTAGCCCACCACCGAATGATTGGTGTTGAACGCGCGGTTCTCGGTGTCCACCACCCGCGTTTGTTCGTCGGCCTTGGCGTAGGCGTCCTCCAGCACTTCCATGTAGGTCGGGAAGCGCTTGAGCATCAGCGGCACGCCGCAATCATGGAACAGGCCAAGCGTGTAGGCCTCGTCCACCGCCTGGATGCCGGTGCGCTTGGCCAGGGTCAGGCAGGTCATCGCGACGTCCTGGGCGGTGTCCCAGAAGCGGTTGAGGGTGACGATGGTTTCGTCGCTCATCTCGCCCTTGATCGACTGCGCGTTGATCAGGTTGATGATCGAGCGGCTGCCCAACAGGTTTACGGCGCGCTGGATCGAGCCAATCTTGTTGGCCAACCCGAAATGCGGGGAGTTCACCAGCTTGAGCAGTGCACCGGACAGACCAGGATCCTGCGCTATCAGCTTGGCGATCGTCTCCAGGTCCGGATCGGGCATGTACTGCTCGAACTGCAGGTCCACCATGATCTGCGGCTGCGGCGGAATGGTGATGCCTTGCAAGGCTTGCTGGATCTGTTCGGCGGAAAGTTCCTGGGACATGGGTACACACTCGGAAATGACGAGAGATTCTAACCCTGTACTCCTGCAGGGCACCAACCACTGGATCGTTCCCTGGGCGGTTAACTTTAGCCGCGATGAGGCCGACACTTCATCCAGCCCACCAGCGAACCCCAGGCCAACGCGGTATACTCCCGCTCTTTTTTCCGGAGCGACGTCATGTCCCTGCCCAGCCTTCGCCTCAAAGCCAATGCCGACCGCCGCCTGCGCGCCGGCCACCTGTGGGTCTACAGCAATGAAGTCGATGTCGCCGCGACTCCGCTGCAAGGCCTGAAGGCCGGGCAGCAGGCGATCCTCGAGGCGGCCAACGGCAAGCCGCTGGGCGTGGTGGCGGTGAGCCCGAACAACCTGATCTGTGCCCGCCTGCTGTCGCGCGATGCCAAGCTGCCGCTGGACAAGTCGCTGCTGGTGCACCGCCTGAACGTCGCCCTGTCACTGCGTGAGCGCCTGTTCGACAAACCCTGCTACCGCCTGGTCTACGGCGACTCCGACCTGCTGCCGGGCCTGGTGGTCGACCGCTTCTTCGACATTCTCGTGGTGCAACTGGCCTCGGCCACCATGGAAGCTCACAAGGATGAGGTGATCGCTGCCCTGGTACAGGTGCTCAAGCCCAGTGGCATCCTGTTCAAGAATGACTCCGCCGCGCGCGACGCCGAGGGCCTGGGCCGCTATGTCGAGACTGTTTATGGCGAAGTGCCAGACTGGGTCGCGCTGGAAGAGAACGGCGTGAAGTTCGAAGCGCCGGTACGTGAAGGCCAGAAGACTGGCTGGTTCTACGACCACCGCATGAACCGTGCGCGCCTGGCGCCCTACGTCAAGGGCAAGCGCGTGCTCGACCTGTTCAGCTACATCGGTGGCTGGGGCGTACAGGCCGGGGCCTTCGGCGCCAGCGAAGTGTTCTGCGTCGATGCCTCGGGCTTTGCCCTGGATGGCGTCGAGCGCAATGCCGCGCTCAACGGCATTGCCGAAAAGCTGACCTGCATCGAAGGCGACGTGTTCGAGGCCCTGCGCGAACTCAAGGCCGCCGAAGAACGCTTCGACGTGATCATTGCCGACCCACCCGCCTTCATCAAGCGCAAGAAGGACCTGAAGAACGGCGAGGCCGCCTACCGCCGCCTCAACGAGCAGGCCATGCGCATGCTCAACAAGGACGGCATCCTGGTCAGCGCTTCGTGCTCCATGCACCTGCCCGAAGATGACCTGAACAACATCCTGCTGACCAGTGCCCGCCACCTGGACCGCAACCTGCAACTGCTCGAGCGCGGCGGCCAGGGTCCGGACCACCCAGTGCACCCGGCAATCGCCGAAACCCGCTACATCAAGAGCATCACCTGCCGGTTGCTGCCCAACAGCTGACCCACCTGCCTGGGGCTGGCCTACAGCCCCAGGTCATGCAATGTGTGGTGATTGTTGGCGATGATGTTGGCGATCAGCGACTCCCCCGGGAAGTCGGCCATGATGATGCCCACGGTCCTGACCGTTGGCTGCGGGCCGTTGAAATCCTCGATATCGTCCCGCGCCAGGGAGTGAAACAGGCGCATGACTCAAGTCCTTTGCGAGCGCAAGAAGACGTCAGGCTAATGACCCGGCGGACAGCCGGGCACTAGATAACTATCGACCGACCATGACTGCAGCGCTGCCTTGGCAAAAACCCTGCTCAGATATCCAGCACCATGCGGCGCGCGATGGTAGCTGCAGCCAGGCCAGGAAAATACCGCTGGAAGGGCATTTGGGAGATGTCCTGCATCACCCTGTCCAAATGACGAAAAGCACCGTCCAGACACATCGTCATTCCCTCGTCGCGCCAGCGGTGTAGAATCGGCCTATTCATCGCCAGACATCCCCAGGCGGGTTTATGAGCTCTGGCCAAGCACGCGGCGATCCCGCGCTGTCTTCGGCCCCATCCGTGCCAGCGGCAACCGGCCTTCGGCGCAAAGGACAAGAGAAGCTCACTCCCCTTTCCAGAGACCTGATTAAGCCGCCAGGAGTGCTTCATGCCTGATTATCGTTCCAAGACTTCCACCCAGGGCCGCAACATGGCGGGTGCCCGCGCACTGTGGCGCGCCACCGGGATGAAGGACGAAGACTTCAAGAAACCGATCATTGCCATCGCCAACTCGTTCACCCAGTTCGTCCCGGGCCACGTGCACCTGAAGGACCTGGGCCAGCTGGTCGCCCGCGAGATCGAGCGCGCCGGTGGCGTGGCCAAGGAATTCAACACCATCGCCGTCGACGACGGCATCGCCATGGGCCACGACGGCATGCTGTACTCGCTGCCGAGCCGCGAGATCATCGCCGACGCCGTCGAGTACATGGTCAACGCCCACTGCGCCGACGCCATCGTCTGCATCTCCAACTGCGACAAGATCACCCCCGGCATGCTGATGGCTGCCCTGCGCCTGAACATTCCAGTGATCTTCGTCTCCGGCGGCCCGATGGAAGCCGGCAAGACCAAGCTGGCCAGCCACGGCCTGGACCTGGTCGACGCCATGGTCATCGCCGCCGACTCGACCGCCAGTGACGAAAAGGTCGCCGAGTACGAGCGCAGCGCCTGCCCGACCTGCGGTTCGTGCTCCGGCATGTTCACCGCCAACTCGATGAACTGCCTGACCGAAGCCCTGGGGCTCGCCCTGCCGGGCAACGGCTCCACCCTGGCCACCCACGCCGACCGCGAGCAGCTGTTCCTCACCGCCGGACGCACCATCGTCGAGCTGTGCAAGCGCTACTACGGCGAGAACGACGAGTCGGTACTGCCGCGCAACATCGCCAACTTCAAGGCGTTTGAGAACGCCATGATGCTCGACATCGCCATGGGCGGTTCGACCAACACCATCCTGCACCTTCTGGCTGCCGCCCAGGAAGCGGAGGTCGACTTCGACCTGCGCGACATCGATCGCCTGTCGCGCAAGGTGCCACAGCTGTGCAAGGTGGCGCCGAACATCCAGAAGTACCACATGGAAGACGTCCACCGCGCCGGCGGCATCTTCAGCATCCTCGGCTCGCTGGCCCGTGGCGGCCTGCTGCACACGGACCTTCCGACCGTGCATAGCCGCAGCATGGAAGAGGCCATCGCCAAGTGGGACATCACCCAGACCGATGACGAAGCCGTGCACACCTTCTTCAAGGCAGGCCCGGCCGGTATCCCGACCCAGACCGCGTTCAGCCAGTCGACCCGCTGGGAAACCCTCGACGACGACCGCGAGAACGGCTGCATCCGCAGCTTCGAACACGCCTACTCGCAGGAAGGTGGCCTGGCCGTGCTCTACGGCAACATCGCCCTGGACGGCTGCGTGGTCAAGACCGCGGGCGTCGACGAGTCGATCCATGTGTTCGAAGGCACCGCGAAGATCTTCGAAAGCCAGGACAGCGCCGTGCGCGGCATTCTCGCCGACGAAGTGAAGGCCGGCGACATCGTGATCATCCGCTACGAAGGCCCGAAAGGCGGTCCGGGCATGCAAGAGATGCTCTACCCGACCTCGTACCTGAAGTCCAAGGGCCTGGGCAAGGCCTGCGCCCTGCTCACCGACGGCCGCTTCTCCGGCGGCACCTCGGGCCTGTCGATCGGCCATGCTTCGCCGGAAGCGGCCTCGGGCGGCGCCATCGGCCTGGTCAAGGACGGTGACAAAGTGCTGATCGACATTCCGAACCGCTCGATCAACCTGCTGGTCAGCGACGAAGAGTTGGCCGCACGCCGTGTCGAACAGGACAAGAAGGGCTGGAAACCTGCCGAAGTGCGTCCACGCAAGGTCACCACTGCACTGAAGGCCTACGCCCTGCTGGCGACCAGCGCCGACAAGGGCGCTGTGCGTAACAAGGCGATGCTCGACGGGCTGTGAGGCTTTGAGGGTGTGAAAGAAGAACCGGCGCCTTGAGCGCCGGTTTTTTTATGCCTGTGGGAAAGTGTCGGCCCTTTCGCGGGCAAGTCGGGGCGCCGAACCGCCACTCCCACAGGAGGGGTGGTCACCCTGTAGGAGCGGCGGTTCGGCGCCCCGACTTGCCCGCGAAGAGGCCGGCATAGGAGCTACAACGCTTACTGAATCTGCTCCGGCGTCACGATCACCCAGTTCTTGTCCGCCGTCACCGGCAACCCTTCCTTAGCCTGCGCCGCCGCATGCTTGGCGATCATTCCGTTCAGTTGGTCCATGTACTTGGCCTTGCGGTTTATCCACAGGTGGATGCCGCCCTTGCCCACGTCGACCCCATGAAACTGCATGTAGCCGTCGCTGGTCGGCGTATCGCCGCCTACCAGCACCGGTCGCTTCCACTCATCGATGTAGGTCAGGATGGCTGCCTGCTTGCCAGCCATCCAGGTGGCGGGTGTCCACAGATAGGGCGTCAACTCCAGGCCCTCGTTGGCCTTGGCATCATAGTGGCCTTCGCTGATCTGCTTGCGCGCCGTGGTCAGCGCGCCGCTGGCGCGGTCCTTGAGCAGCAGGCTGACGCCGATCACGTTCTGCGGCTTGACGTTGTAGCCATACTTGGGATCGGACGCGACCATGCGCACCAGCTCCTCGGACGCGGCCGAGATCACGTAGACCTCGATGCCGTTCTCCATCAGCTTGTTGTACAGCTCGGCCTGGCCGGTGAAGACCTTCGGCGGCTGCACCTCGATACTCTTGACCTGATCGCCTTCGAAGTAGGTGCTGGGAACCGGCTTGTTCGAGGCCATCAGCTCATCGACCTGAACCTTCAGTTCCTTGAGCGTGAAGCCCGAGAACACCTGCGCCACCCAGGGGTAGCAGACCATGTCATCGATTTCGCACAGGCGATAGTAGTAGCTGAACAGGCTCTCCTTGTGCTCGGCGGTATCCTTGAACGGGATCAGCTTCAGCGAAGGATCGAGCTTGTCGCGGGTCAGCAGGCCCTTGTTCTCCATGAACGGCAGCAGCGCTTCCTCGAGGTCGTAGCGATAGCTGGTGTTGTCCATGTCGAAGACCGCGTAGTTACCCTTGTGGGCATTGGCAGCGATCATCGTGTCGAGCTGTTTGGCGGCCTCGGCGGGCCAGTGCTTGAGTTCGGTAGCCGCCCAGGTGCTGGCACTGAGCAGTAGGGCGAGACCGCCCGCGAGGAGTTTCGGAGCAGACATCATGTGCGTTCTCCAGAGACATGGCCGCTCAAGCCTAGACCGCCTGCATGACAGGCAGACGTCTGGCACCGACCTCGAAAGAGCTCGAAACGGCATGTTCATTGCCAACCGCGACATCCCGTTATTCCATAAACGACTATCTAAATTACATTTAGATATAAATTCGTTTGTTTTCATACTGTTAGCATTTCCGTTCGCAATCGCTCACAGAGGCGATTCCTACTTTTGCTTCACGGAGCTTCAATGAACCTGCCGCTTTCCCTCAACCTGCTGGCGTTCCTGGCCCTGCTGCTGGGCCTGGCGCAAACCCGTCGCACCGACTGGAGCCTGGCGAAAAAAGTGCTGCTTGGCCTGGTGCTGGGCGTCCTGTTCGGCCTGGTGCTGCACAGCCTGTACGGCGCAGGTCATCCGGTGCTCAAGGCGACCATCGCCTGGCTCGACCTGGTCGGCAACGGCTATGTCGGCTTGCTGCAGATGATCGTCATGCCGCTGATCTTCGCCTCGATCCTCAGCGCGGTGGCACGTCTGCACAACGCCTCGGCCCTTGGCCGGATCAGCGTGCTGAGCATCGGCACCCTGCTGCTGACCACAGCCATTGCCGCACTGATCGGCATCGCCCTGACCAACCTGTTCGGCCTCAGTGCCGAGGGCCTGGTGGCAGGCGTCCAGGAAACCGCGCGCCTGCAGGCCATCAACAGCGAGTACGCAGGCAAGGTCGCCGACCTCAACATACCGCAACTACTGCTGTCGTTCATCCCCAGCAACCCGGTGGGCGACCTGGCCCGGGCCAAGCCGACCTCGATCATCAGCGTGGTGATCTTCGCCGTGTTCCTCGGCCTTGCTGCCCTGCAACTGATCAAGGACGACAAGGACAAGGGCGAGCGCGCCCTGTCGGCCATCGACGTGCTGCAGGCCTGGGTCATGCGCCTGGTGCGCCTGGTGATGAAGCTCACGCCTTATGGCGTCCTGGCGCTGATGACCAAGGTGGTGGCCAGCTCGAACCTCGATGACATCCTCAAGCTGGGCAGCTTCGTGGTGGTGTCGTACATCGGCCTGGGGCTGATGTTCGTGGTGCACGGGGTGATCCTGGCGTTCACTGGCGTCAGCCCGCTGCGCTTCTTCCGCAAAGTCTGGCCGGTGCTGACCTTTGCCTTCACCAGCCGCTCCAGCGCCGCCAGCATCCCGCTGAACATCGAGGCACAGACGCGCCGCCTGGGCGTGCCACAGTCGATCGCCAGCTTCAGCGCATCGTTCGGCGCGACCATCGGCCAGAACGGTTGCGCCGGCCTGTATCCGGCAATGCTGGCGGTGATGGTGGCGCCGGCCGTGGGCATCGACACCTTCGATCCACTGTGGATCGCGACCCTGGTAGCCATCGTCACCCTGAGCTCGGCAGGGGTTGCCGGGGTCGGAGGCGGCGCGACCTTCGCCGCGCTGATCGTGCTGCCGGCCATGGGCCTGCCGGTCGAGCTGGTGGCGCTGCTGATCTCGGTCGAGCCGCTGATCGACATGGGCCGCACCGCGTTGAACGTGAATGGCTCGATGACCGCAGGCGTGGTGACCAGTCAACTGCTCAAGCAGACCGACCAGCAAGTACTGGCCGGGGACGAGCATGCCGAGCTGAGTCACTCCTGAGCAACACTTGCCGGGCATTCGTGGGGGCGGGCTCACCCGCTCCCACAGGACAGGCTCTATCGCTTGTCCCACACCTCGAAGTGATACACCGGCTTGCCTTCCTCGACCTGCCGTTCGGTCGATACCAGCGCCCACTGCGCCGCGTCGAACGCCGGGAACCAGGCATCCCCTTCAGGCGCCAGCTCCACCCGCGTCAGGTACATCCGGCTCACCAGCCCCTTCTCCAGCGCCTGCCCGTATAGCTGCGCCCCGCCGATCAGCATCAGCTCATCAACCCCTTGCTCGCGCGCCCACTGCTCGGCACGCGCCACTGCCGCGTCCAGCGAGGCGAATACCTCGGCGCCTGCCAGCGTCAACCCGGGCTGGCGGCTGACGACGATGTTCAGGCGCCCAGGCAGCGGTCGCCCGAGCGAATCCCAGGTCTTGCGCCCCATGATGATCGGCTTGCCCAGGGTGGTGGCCTTGAAGTACTTGAAGTCCCCCGGCAGGTGCCAGGGCATGGAGTTGTCGATGCCGATCACGCGGTTCTCGGCGAGCGCCGCGATCAGGCTGAGGGGGAGTGATGTGTTCATGCCAGCGAGGATAGCACCCGGCACGTGGGTTATGCTTGGGCCTCGACCCGTGCAATGGAAGACCTTGTGACTGCACCGACCGAACTGGACAAACGCTGGCTCACCGAAGCGGTGCGCCTGCGCGAAGAACACGCCGGGCCCCTGGAAGACCAGGAAGCCAACCGCCGCGCGCGCCAGCAAGGCGGCGACCTGGCGGCACGCATCGAGCATCGCGCACTGTGGCTGGCCGAGCGCGACGGCATGACCCAGGCCCTGCGCCACTGGAAGCAGGGGGCACGCCTGGCCCTGCTGGCCCTGATGATCATCGCCGTACTCAGCGGCGCGGGCCTCGGTCTCGCGGCGCTGGGTGACGGCCAACGCCCGGTGAATGTGTTCTGGGCGCTGGGCAGCCTGCTGGGCCTGAACCTGGTGTTGCTGATCGGCTGGGCCCTGGGCTTCTTCTTCGCGGGCGAGCAGGGCGCGGCCTTGGGCCGGCTCTGGCTATGGCTCAGCGAACGCTTCGCCCGTGATGCCAAGGCCGCGCACCTGGCCCCCGCCCTGCTGGTGCTGCTGCAGCGCAAGCGCCTCAATCGCTGGCTGCTCGGCCTGCTGGTGCATGGCCTGTGGCTGCTGGCGATGAGCGCGGCGCTGGGCATGCTGCTGGCGCTGCTGGCGACCCGACGTTACGGCTTCGTCTGGGAGACCACCCTGCTCGCCGCCGAACCCTTCATCGCCCTGACCAACGCCCTCGGCGCCCTGCCCTCGCTGCTGGGTTTCAGCATTCCCGACGAAAGCATGATCCGCGCCAGCGGCGCGACTTTGCCGAGCCTGGACATCGCCCGTCAGGCCTGGGCCAGCTGGCTGCTCGGCGTGGTGCTGGTGTACGGCCTGCTGCCACGTCTGCTGCTGGCCATCCTGTGCCTGTGGCGCTGGCGCCAGGGCCGCAGGCAACTCGCCCTGGACCTCAGCCTGCCAGGCCATGCCCAGCTGCGTGAAGCGCTGATGCCACGCAGCGAGCGCATCGGTGTCCAGGACGCCGCCCCCGAGCACCTGCCGCAGTTCGAGGCCGGCCAACTGGAAACCGGCAGCAGCGGCGCCCTGCTGGTGGGCCTGGAGCTGGACGACCAGCGCAACTGGCCGCCCAAGCTGCCGCCCACGGTGACTAACGCCGGTGTACTCGACAGCCGCGAATCGCGCAACAAACTGCTCGAGCAGCTCAGCCGCTTTCCTCCGGCGCGCCTGGCCATCGCCTGCGATCCGCGCCGCTCGCCTGATCGTGGCAGCCTGGCGCTGCTCGCCGAACTCGCGCGCAACGCAGGCGCCACACGCATCTGGTTGCTCCAGGCCTTGCCTGGCCAGGCACTGGACGCCGCCCGCCTGGGCGACTGGCACGAAGCCCTCGATCGCCTCGGCCTGCCCCACGCCGACACCTCGCCCCTGACCTGGCTGGAGCATGGCCATGACTGATCCGCTCAAGCTGGCCGTGGTCGGCCACACCAACGTCGGCAAGACTTCGCTGCTGCGCACCCTCACCCGTGATGTCGGCTTCGGTGAGGTCTCCCATCGCCCCAGCACTACCCGCCATGTCGAAGGCGCGCGGCTGTCGGTGGAGGGCGAGCCCCTGCTCGAGCTCTACGATACCCCCGGCCTGGAGGACGCCATCGCCTTGCTCGACTATCTGGAGCGCCTGGAGCGTCCCGGTGAACGTCTCGACGGCCCAGCCCGCCTGGAACGTTTTCTCCAGGGCAGCGAGGCACGCCAGCGTTTCGAACAGGAAGCCAAGGTGCTGCGCCAGTTGCAGGCGAGCAATGCCGGTCTTTACGTGATCGACGCACGCGAGCCGGTGCTGGCCAAGTACCGTGATGAACTGGAGGTGCTCGCCAGTTGCGGCAAGCCGTTGCTACCGGTACTCAACTTCGTCGCCAGCAGCCAGCACCGCGAGCCGGAGTGGCGTGAGGCCCTGGCCCGCCTGGGGCTGCATGCGCTGGTGCGGTTCGACAGCGTGGCCCCGCCCGAGGACGGCGAGCGCCGCCTCTACGAAAGCCTTGCCCTGCTACTGGAGAAATCCCGCCCCGCCCTGCAGCGCTTGATCGACGACCAGCAGGCCCAGCGCCAGGCCCGCCAGCACAGCGGCAAGCGCCTGATCGCCGAGCTGCTGCTCGACTGTGCCGCCTGCCGACGCAGCGTCGAGGCAGAGCCTGCCGCTGAAGCCAAGGCCATCGAGGCGCTGCGCCAGGATGTGCGCCAGCGCGAACAACGTTGTGTCGAGGCGCTGCTCAAGCTCTATGCGTTCCGCCGTGAGGATGCCAATGCCGGCGACCTGCCGTTGCTGGATGGTCGCTGGGGCGATGACCTGTTCAACCCCGAGACCCTGAAGCTGCTGGGCGTACGTCTGGGCAGCGGTGTGGCCGCTGGCGCGGCGGCCGGGGCTGGTGTCGATCTGCTGGTCGGCGGCCTGACCCTTGGCGCTGCCGCGCTGGCGGGGGCCATTGCCGGCGGCGCACTGCAAACTGCGCGCAATTACGGATCGCGGTTGCTGGGCAAGCTCAAGGGTCAGCGTGAACTGACCGTGGATGACAGCGTGCTGCGCTTGCTGGCGCTGCGCCAACAGCAACTGATGCTCGCCCTGGACAGCCGTGGCCATGCCGCACAGGAGAGGGTGCGGCTGGGCGAGCTGGATGAGAAAGCCTGGCGCGAAGGCAAGCTACCGGAAGCGTTGAGCAAGGCACGGGCGCATCCGCAATGGTCGACGCTCAATCCGGGCGCACGGGTGAACCAGGCGGAACGCCAGGAGCAACTCGAGGCGTTGGTGTCACAGATCTGAGGCGCTTCCCTGTAGGAGCAACTGTCTTGCTCAAATTTAAAGGCCAGCCCAATCCCCCTGTGGGAGCGGGCTTGTCCCGCGAACACGGGCGTAGCCCGTGCCAGGCAGCGCGGTGTTTTTTTCGCGGGCAAGTCGGGGCGCCGAACCGCCGCTCCCACAAGTCCCTGCAGCACTGCTGAAGGCTGTGCTGCAACTCTCAGATCAAGGCCAACGCCTTCCCTTTCAACACCGCCATGTCCAGCACCGGCACCCCGACCTCCTTGGCCATCTCGTCCCACTCACGCATGCGCAGGCTCACCGCAAACAGCGGGTCGCGCTCGAAGGCGTCGGCCTCGGCATCGCTCATCACGCCCCCCTGGTAACCCAAGGTGCGCCGGCTCGCCTCGCTCAGCCGCTGGTAATAGCCCGGCTTGCGCAAGGTCAGGTAGCGCTTGGCCTCCACGTGGAACTCCACCAGCCGCGCCATGCGTTCGCCGAACCCACAACGGCGCAGATACTCGGCGCCGATACGCTCATGGCTGACCACACCATACCCACCCATGCTGGCGTCACCGCCGCAGAGGTGGCCGATGTCGTGGAAGAACGCAGCGAGCACGACCTCGTCGTCGAAGCCTTCGGCCATGGCCAGTTGCGCGGCCTGGGACATGTGCTCGATCTGGGTGATGGCTTCGCCGATGTAGTCGTCGGCGCCGTGGCGCTCATACAAGGCGAAGGTGTTGTCGATGATCTGGGCTGGGCTGGGCATCGCGGTAGGGTCCTGGCGTCG
Source organism: Pseudomonas sp. SYWMCR5 (assembly GCF_057197165.1). Lineage (NCBI taxonomy): Bacteria > Pseudomonadati > Pseudomonadota > Gammaproteobacteria > Pseudomonadales > Pseudomonadaceae > Pseudomonas > Pseudomonas sp. SYWMCR5. The sequence goes on along the minus strand of NZ_JBXUNH010000008.1, from coordinate 111,047 downwards.
TGAGGATAGGCCTGTTGAATGTAGTGCTACTTACTGTGCCACCTTCTCCGACTTGCCGTCGTAGCGCTTGCGCCATTCGCCCAGGATCTGGTCGCGGTGCTTCGACGCCCAGGCAAAGTCGTTCTTGATCAGGCGTTGCTCATAGTCGGCCGGCAGTTCGGTCTGCGGCTTGGCGATGCCCGGCGCGGCCAGCACGGCGAAGTTGTCCTTGTACAGCTCCATGGCCGCTGGGCTGGCCGAGAAATCCGCCAGGCGCTTGGCTGCGTCAGCCTTAGGCGTGCCCTTGATCACCGCCGTGGCCTCGATTTCCCAGCCCAGGCCTTCCTTGGGCAGCACGATGTCCAGCGGCGCACCCTGGCGCTTGAGCTGCACGGCCGGGTACTCGAACGAGATGCCGATCGGGAACTCGCCCGCCGCCGCCAGCTTGCAGGGCTTGGAACCAGAATGGACGTACTGCCCGATGTTCTGGTGCAGGGCGTCCATGTAGGCCCAGCCCTGGGGCTCGCCGAAGGTCTGCAGCCAGGCACTGACATCCAGGAAGCCGGTGCCGGACGAGGCAGGGTTGGGCATGACGATCTTGCCCTTGTACTCGGGCTTGGTCAGGTCCTGCCAACTCACCGGCTTGCTCAGGCCCTGCTTCTCGGCCTCGATGGTGTTGAAACAGATCGTCGCGGCCCACACGTCCATCCCCACCCAGGCTGGCGGGTTGGCGGCGTCGCGGTAATTCGGTGCGATCTTGCCCAGGTCTTTCGGCGCGTAGGCATCGAGCATGCCGTTCTGATCGAGGATGGCCAGGCTGGAGGCTGCCAGGCCCCACACCGCGTCGGCCTGCGGGCGGTTTTTCTCGGCCAGCAGCTTGGCGGTGATGATGCCGGTGGAGTCCCGCACCCATTTGATCTCGATATCCGGGTTGGCCTTCTCGAACGCCTGCTTGTAGCTCTTGAGCTGCTCGGCTTCCAGGGCGGTGTAGACGGTCAGTTGGGTAGCGGCCGCCGAGGCGTGCAGGCTGAACACGGCAGATATGGCAGCAACAAGGGCAAGTGGCTTGAACATGAGGCAGCTCCTTTGAGGTGGACAGTCGGATCAGGGTTTGGGCGCGCGCTGGCGCCAGGCCTGGGAGCGGCGCAACAGACCGCGCGAGGCCCCCGCCAGCAGCAGCGAGGCCGTGGCGCTGGTGAGCAGGATCAGGGTGGACATCGCCGCAGCGCCGCCAACGTTGCCGGCATCGTCCATGTTCAATACGGCGACGGCGGCCAGGATCGTGTCGGGGCTGTAGAGGAAGATCGCCGCCGACACCGTGGTCATCCCGGAGACGAACAGGTAGCGCACGATATCCAGCAGTGCAGGCAGGCAGATCGGTACGGTGACGCGCAGGTAATGCCGATACAGCGGCGCCTTGAGCGACAGCGCAGCCGCTTCGAACTCACCATCGAGCTGGCGCAGCGCAGTGCTTGCGGTCATCTGTGCGGTGGTCAGGTAGTGAGCGATGGTGCAGACCACCAGCAACGCCATGCTGCCGTAGAAGACATGCAGCGGGTTGCCGGCGAGGTTGAAGAAGAACACGTAGCCCAGGCCCAGGACGAGCCCTGGCACCGCCATCGGTACGAAGCTGAGCAGGCGCAAGGCTTGGTTGAGCAGGCGCTGGCCTTGGGTTTTCTCCATCAGGTAGGTGCCGGTAAAGATCACCACGCTGCCGATCACGGCGCAGCACAGGGCCATGGTCACGCTGTTGCGGTAGGCCAGCCAGCCGCCACCAGCGGTGTCGTCGAACAGGTAGTGCTTGAACGAAAGCGTCAGGTTGTAGGGCCAGAAGGTGACCAGCGACGAATACACCGCCATGCCGATCACCCCCAGCAGCGCTGCGCAGACCAGCACCACGATGGTCAGGAAGCAGGCATCGCGACGACGCGAAGGCTGAGGCTCGAATACCTGCGCGCGCCCGCTCATCGCCTCGCCCTGGCGGCGGCGCAGCCAGGCATCGACGCTGAAGCTGAGCAGCGCCGGCACCAGCAGGACCATGCCGATCAGGGCGCCACGGCCGAACTGCTGCTGGCCGACCACCGCCTTGTAGGCTTCCAGTGCCAGCACCTGATAGTCGCCACCGACCACCACCGGCACGCCAAAGTCGGTGATGGTCAGGGTGAACACCAGGCAGAACGCGGCGAACACCGCTTGGCGCGTGGCCGGCCAGGTGATGCTGCAAAAGGCCCGCCACGGTCCTGCGCCCATGCTCGAGGCCGCGTCGAACAGCCTCGCATCGGCGAGCGACAGCGCCGACAGCAGGATCATCAGGGCATGCGGGAAGGTGTAGATCGCCTCGCCGAGCACGATCCCCCAGAAGCCATAGATGTTGTCGCTCAGCAGTGCACGCAGCAGGCCCTGGTTGCCGAACAGGTAGACCAGCGCAATGGCCGGCAGCATCGACGGCGCCAGCAGCGGCAGCAATGAAATCCCGCGCCACAAGCCCTTGGCCGGGATCAGCGTGCGTTGCAGGGCATAGGCGAACACGTAGGCCAGCGGCACGACGATCAGCGCCACGCTGAAAGCCACCGCCAGGCTGTTGCCGAGCAGCCAGCGAAAGTTGTCGCTGGCAAATAGCTCGGCGGCCGCCTGCAGGCCACCGCCCTGGCCCGCCTCGCCGCTGAAACCACGCCAGAAGATGGCCAGAAGCGGCATCAGCACGGCCAGCAGCAGCAGGAGCAACAGCAGACTCTTGCCACCGACCACGAACAGGCGATCACCTAGGGCGATGCCACCACCTGGTGCGGCCTTGACGGCGGCCAGCGATACGCTCATGGGCGCGGCCATCTCAGGCAAACACCTGCAGGCTCTGCGGTGGCAGGGCCACCCAGATATCCTGCGAGCCCAGGCGCGGCATGGCTTCGGGCGCCAGCTCCGCGAGCAACGCGTGCCCCGGCAAGGCCTTGAGCTCGAAGCTCATGCGGCAGCGGTTGCCGAGAAAGGTGAGCTCACGCACCTTGGCCGGAAACAGGTTCTCCTCGTGTACCACCGGATTGATCATGATCGCCTCCGGGCGGCAGAACAGCCGGCCACTGCGCGCACTCGCCGCGCCCGGAGCCAGACGCATGCTCATGCTGCCCACCTGGGCGTGGCTGTCGTCATGGCGCTGGAACGGCAGCCAGTTGCCCTGACCGACGAACTCGGCAACGAACGGTGTGGCAGGCCGGTCGTAGATATCCTGCGGGGAGGCGTACTGCTCGACCTGCCCGTTATTCATCACGGCGATGCGGTCGGCCATCAGCATGGCCTCGTCCTGGTTGTGGGTAACCATCAGCGTGGTGATGCCCAGCTTGCGCTGCAGTTGGCGCAGCTCGGTGCACAAGTGCTCGCGCACCCGCGCATCCAGCGCCGACATTGGCTCGTCGAGCAACAGCACCGACGGCGCTGGCGCCAGCGCACGGGCCAGGGCCACACGCTGCTGCTGGCCACCGGAGAGCTGGCTGGGGTATTTCTTTTCACTTCCGGTCAGGCCGACCAGCTCGAGCATTTCGGCGACGCGCTGACGCGACTGGTCGCGGCTGCCGTCCGTCAGGCCATAAGCGATATTGGCTTCGACAGTGAGGTTGGGGAACAGCGCGTAGGACTGGAACAGGATGCCGTAGTCACGGGCCTGGGGCGGCAGATCGGAAATATCCCGTTCGCCGATGTACAGCGAGCCACGGTCCTGGCGTTCGAGGCCGGCGATGCAACGCAGCAGGGTGGTCTTGCCGCAGCCGGAGGGGCCGAGCAGGCAGACCAGCTCGCCGGCGGCAATGTCCAGGGACACGTCGTTCAGCGCAGTAAACGCGCCGAAACGCTTGTGGATGCCGCGCACGTGCATGTGTGCGCCCGGAGTGGTGTGGTTCATGGCGGGGCCTCATCGAAGAGATGAGGGCCATGCTAGGAAGGCTGTGCGAAGGTTCTGTGGCGATTAGGGCAAAGCAGGTGATAGTGGCATTGGCGGATTTTGGTTGAGGGCCTGCGAACACAGGCATGGCACCGCGAACAAGCTGCAGGAAATCTAGAACCGAGCCCCCGCCACTTCCTGCGCTACCCCAAGAAACGCCGCCGGCAAGCGCGCCTGGCGCCGCTCCTTCAGGCAATACAGGTACTCGTGCATCAGCGGCGCGCCCTCCAGTGCCAGCACCCGCAACTCCGGGGTCAGGGGCACTTCATGGCGGGCAATGACGCTGATGCCGATATTGCGCAGCACCGCTTCGCGAATCGATTCGCGGCTGCCGATTTCCAACAGCGCACCGGCCTTCACCCCGGCCTCCTGCATCATCTGCTCGGTCAGCTTGCGCGTGGTCGAACCCGGTTCGCGCATCAACAGGCAATGCCCGGCGAGGCCTTCGATGCCCACCGCCTGACGCTGCGCCAGCGGATGGCTGCGGTGCACGGCCACGACCAGCGGATCGCTGCCCAGCACCCGGCGCACCAGGCGCGCATCCTCGACCAACTGCGACGAGGCAGCGATGTCCACCCGGTACTCCTCGAGCATCTCCAGCACCTGTTGCGAGTTGCCGATCTCCACCGCCACCTCGACCTGGGGCAGGCGTTCGCGGAACACCTTCACCAGGTCGAGAATGTAGTAAGGCGCGGTGGCCGCGACCCGCAAGCTGCCCTGGGCCTGGCCGCTGTTGCGCAGTTCGAACTCGATGTCCGCCTCTTGCTGCAGCAAGGCCTTGACCCGCGGCAGGAGCCTGGCGCCCTCCTCGCTCAGCACCAGGCGTCGGCCCCCCCCGGTAGAACAGCTCGACCGCGTACTGGCTCTCCAGGTTGCGGATCTGCGTGGTCACCGTGGGCTGGCTGAGCCCAAGCTTCTTCGCCGCCAGCGTGATGCTGCCCAGGCGGGCCACCATGTAGAAGGCTTTGAGCTCCGATGCGAGCATGGCACCTCGTTATTTGCGCAACAGGCGCAAGCCGTTGAACACCACCAGCAGGCTCACGCCCATGTCGGCGAACACTGCCATCCACAGGGTGGCCATGCCGGCAAAGGTGATTGCCAGGAATATCGCCTTGACCCCCAGTGCCAGGACAATGTTCTGGATGAGGATCGCAGCGCTCTGGCGCGACAGCCTGACGAACGCCGGGATTTTGCGCAAGTCGTCGTCCATCAGCGCCACATCCGCGGTTTCGATGGCGGTGTCGGTGCCGGCCGCCGCCATGGCGAAGCCGATCTCGGCGCGGGCCAGGGCCGGGGCGTCGTTGATGCCGTCGCCGACCATGCCCACGCGGTGGCCTTGAGCGTAGAGGTCTTCGATGGTCTTGAGTTTGTCGGCAGGCAGCAGGTTGCCCTCGGCGCGATCGATACCCACCTGGGCAGCGATGGCCTGGGCCGTGTGCGGGTTGTCGCCGGTCAGCATGACCGTCTTGATCCCCAGCTCATGCAACTCGGCGATGGCCTGGCGGCTGCTGTCCTTCACGGTATCGGCCACGGCGAACAGTGCCAGCGGGCCGGAGCGGTCGAGCAGCAGCACGACGGTCTTGCCTTGGCGCTCGAGCTGGTCGAGCTGAGCTTCCAGCGCAGGCGAGCACAGGCCCAGTTCCTCGACCAGTCGATGGTTGCCCAGGTGATAGGCCTGGCCATCGATCTCGCCACGCACACCGCGCCCGGCCAGCGCGGCGAACTCCATGACATCGCTGAGGGCGATGTTCTGCGCCTTGGCATGCTGGGCAATAGCGCGCGACACCGGGTGGTCGGAACGCTCTCCCAAGCTCGCGGCCAAGGCCTGGGCGCGATCCTCGAACAGCGGGTCGAGCGCCTTGAAGTCGGTCTGCACTGGCTTGCCGTGGGTGATGGTGCCGGTCTTGTCCAGGGCCAGGAAGTCCAGCTTGCGCCCGCCCTCGAGATAGACACCGCCCTTGATCAGGATGCCCTTGCGCGCCGCCGCAGCCAGGCCGCTGACGATGGTCACCGGGGTCGAGATCACCAGCGCGCACGGGCAGGCCACCACCAGCAGCACCAGGGCACGGTAGACCCAGTCGAACCAAGCACCGGCCATGAACAGCGGCGGGATGATCGCCACGGCCAATGCCACGGCGAACACGGCGGGGGTGTAGATGCGCGAGAACTGATCGACGAAGCGCTGGGTCGGCGCCCGCGCGCCTTGCGCCTCTTCCACCGCCTTGATGATGCGTGCCAGGGTCGATTGCCCGGCGCCAGCCGTGACGCGGAACTCAAGGGCACCGGCCTGGTTGATGGTGCCAGCGAAGAGTTTGTCGCCCACAGTCTTCTCGACAGGCAGGCTTTCGCCGGTGATCGGTGCCTGATCGACGCTGGATTGCCCACTGACCACCTCGCCATCCAGGCCGATCCGCTCGCCCGGGCGCACCCGCACCCGTGCACCGATGGCCACCTCACGCACCTCGACCTCACGCCATTGGCCATCCGCTTGTTGCACGGTGGCCATATCTGGCGTCAGTTGCATCAGGCCGCTGATGGCGTTGCGCGCCCGGTCCAGCGAGCGTGCCTCGATCAGTTCGGCGATGGTGAACAGCACCATGACCATCGCCGCCTCCGGCCACTGGCCGATCAGCACGGCACCGGTCACGGCGATGCTCATCAGCGCGTTGATGTTGAGGTTACGGTTCTTGAGCGCGATCCAGCCCTTCTTGTAGGTGCCCAGGCCGCAGCCGAGGATGGCTGCCAGTGCCAGCAAGGCCACCACCCACTCCGGCGCCAGCGCGGAGAAGTGCACGATTTCGGCGCCAATCGCGGCAATACCCGACAATGCCAATGGCCACCAGCGGGTCTTGTGGGCAACAGGGGCGCTGGCGCTGCCAGCGTCGTCTGCAGCCAGGGGCTCGGCCTTCATGCCCAGGCTGTCGATGGCACGCTCGATCTGCACGGTGCCGTCGAGGGTGTGGCGCACGCCGAGGATGCGGTTGATCAGGTTGAACTCCAACTGCTCGATGCCAGCAAGCTTGCCAAGCTTGTCCTGGATCAAGGTCTGCTCGGTCGGGCAGTCCATCGCTTCGATGCGAAAACGGCTGAGGCGCGCCTGGTCGCTGGCCTTTTCGGTCAGTTGCACGAAGGCCGGCGCCGCTTTGCTGGCACAGCAGCTGTGGGCCTGGGTGTCGTGGCAGGAGGACTTGGCGCCATGCTCATGGCCATGATCGTGCTTGTGGTCGTGGTCGTGACTGACAGGCTGGTTCATAGGTTCGCCCTGATGGAGAGTGCCCACTGACGGGGGGTTGTTGCCAAGTGAACACCCTGTAGCCACTATAGGGTCAAGCGATCCAATGGAGATTTCGTCATGAAGATCGGAGAACTGGCCAAGGCCACCGACTGCGCCGTGGAAACCATCCGCTACTACGAGCGCGAGCAATTGCTGCCCGAACCCGCCCGCACCGACGGCAACTACCGCCTGTACACCCAGGCCCATGTGGAGCGTCTGACCTTCATCCGCAACTGCCGAACCCTGGACATGACACTCGACGAAATCCGCAGCCTGCTGCGCCTGCGCGACACCCCCGAAGGTGCGTGCGGCAGCGTCAATGCGCTGATCGACGAGCATATCGAGCATGTGCAGGCGAGGATCGATGGTTTGATGGCGCTGCAGACGCAGCTGGTGGAGTTACGCAGGCAGTGCAATGCACAGGGGGATGAGTGCGCGATCTTGCAGCAGCTGGAGGTCAATGGTGCGGTGTCGGTGCCGGAGACCGAGCATTCGCATGTGGGGCGTAGTCACGGGCATTGAGGCCGGTAAAGGCCTCTGCCCGTGAAAAGAGCGACGCGGCCTCGAATCAGACCGCCATCGGCGCCGTCATCGGCGCATGATGCTCATACCCTTCCAGCCAGAAATCACTCGGCTCGATCTTTTCCAGCCACTCCGGCTCATACACACCGGTCTCGGCAAACGCCGGCACACGGTCGCTGATCACCAGCTTCGGCGCTTCCAGCGGCTCGCGCTTGAGCTGCTCATTGAGCATGTCCAGGTGGTTCTCGTACACATGGGCATCGCCGATGAAGTAGGTGAACCAGCGCGGGGTATAGCCGGTCAGGCGCCCGAACAGCGACAGCAGGGCCGCACCTTCGGTGAGGTTGAACGGTGTGCCCAGGCCCAGGTCGTTGGAGCGAATGTAGAGCGTGAGGGAAATTTCCTTCGTCTCGACATTGGGGTGGAACTGGTACAGCAGGTGGCAGGGCGGCAGCGCCATCTCGTCGAGCTGGGCGCAGTTCCAGCCGTGGAACAGGATGCGTCGGCTGCCCGGGTCGTTGGCGATGGTGTCCAGGCACTGGCGCACCTGGTCGATGGCCTTGTAGAGGATGACGAATCCCTGGCCATCTTCCTCGTCCTTGGCGATCTGGCGGAAACCGGCCTTTTGCGCCATTTCGATGGCGGCCGGGTTGCTCAGCGGGATGCGCTTGTAGCCTGGCCACTGGCGCCATTGCACGCCATAGATCTCGCCGAGGTCGTCATGACCCTGGCGGAAGGGGTTGGCCAGCCATTGGGCGTTCTCGTTGGCGTTCTGGTCCCAGACCTTGCAGCCGAGGTCGCGAAACTCGCCGGCGTTCTTCACGCCGCGCAAGAAACCGACCATCTCGCCGATCGCCGACTTGAACGCCAGCTTGCGTGTGGTGATGGCCGGGAAACCCTTCTGCAGGTCGAAGCGCAACATGGCGCCCGGCAGGCTGATAGTGCGGATACCGGTGCGATTGCCCTGCAGCGTGCCGTTCTCGATGACGTCGCGAACCAGGTCTAGATACTGTTTCATGGCCTACCTGTAGCAAGCACGGCAGGGGGATCGCCCCTGCCGTGGAATTATCAGTGGGCGGGTGTCGCCGTGGGTTTGCGATTATAAGCCCACCAGATCAAGGCGAGGCCAGCGACGATCATCGGTATGCAGAGAATCTGACCCATGGTCAGCCAGCCCCACGCCAGGTAACCCAGCTGTGCGTCCGGTACGCGGACGAACTCGACGATGAAGCGGAAGATCCCGTAGAACAGCGCGAACATGCCGGAAACCGCCATGGTGGGGCGTGGTTTGCGCGAGAACAGCCATAGGATCAGGAACAGGGCCACACCCTCCAGTGCGAACTGGTACAGCTGCGAGGGGTGACGCGGCAACTGCGCCGGATCGCTGAACGGCGGGAAGATCATCGCCCATGGCACGTCGGTCGGCTTGCCCCACAGCTCGGCATTGATGAAGTTGCCGATACGCCCGGCACCCAGGCCGATCGGCACCAGCGGCGCGACGAAGTCCATCAGCTCGAAGAACGACTTGTTGTTGCGCTTGCCGAACCACAGCGCTGCCAGCATCACGCCGATGAAGCCGCCATGGAACGACATGCCGCCTTTCCACACTTCGAAGATCAGCGTCGGGTTGGCCAGGTACTGGTGCAGGTCGTAGAACAGCACGTAGCCCAAGCGCCCGCCGACGATCACGCCCATCGACAGCCAGAAAACCAGGTCGGAGAGCTTTTCGCGGTTCCAGGTCGGGTCGAAGCGGTTCAGCCGGCGCGAGGCGAGCAGCCAGGCACCGCCGATGCCGATCAGGTACATCAGGCCGTACCAGTGGATTTTCAGCGGCCCGAGGGCCACGGCCACGGGGTCGATCTGCGGGTAAGGCAGCATGGTGGTTCCTCTAGATCAAAAAGCTAAGGCCGACGCAGAACAGCAGCGCGGCAAACAGGCGCTTGAGCAGGCGCGGCGACAGCTTGTGCGCCAGACGCGCGCCGAAGCGGGCGAAAAACATGCTGGTGACGGCAATGCCGACCAGCGCGGGGAGATAGACGTAGCCCAGGCTGTGCGCGGGCAGATGCGTTTCGTTCCAGCCCAGGATCATGAAGCTCAGGGCACTGGCCAGGGCGATTGGCAAGCCGCAGGCCGACGAGGTGGCCACGGCCTTCTGCATGGGCAGGCTACGCCAGGTAAGAAAAGGCACCGTGAGCGAGCCACCACCGATACCGAAGATCGCCGAGGCCCAGCCGATCACCCCACCCGCCGCGATCAGCCCAGGCTTGCCGGGGATGCCACGGCTGGCCTTGGGCTTGAGGTCGAGAGCCATCTGCAGCGACACCAGCAGGGCGAACACGCCGATGATCTTCTGCAGCATCGGCCCCTGGATCAACGAGGCGGTCTTGGCGCCAATGCCGGCGCCAATGAGGATGCCGACAGTCATCCACAGGAACACCGGCCACTGTACGGCCCCCTTGCGGTGGTGCTCCAGCACGGCATTGATCGAGGTGAAGACGATGGTCGCCAGCGAAGTCCCGACCGCCAGGTGCGTGAGGATCGAGGCATCGAAGCCCTGCAGGGTGAAGCTGAACACCAGCACCGGCACGATGATGATGCCGCCGCCCACGCCGAAGAGCCCGGCCAGTACGCCGGCGCAGGCGCCCAACAGCAGATAGAGTACGAATTCCATTCGCCGACCCTGTGAATACGATCCGGCATGGTAACGGAAGCCGGGGCTGCGCCTCTAGTGAACTCTGTGTCAGGTGATGGAAGTGCAGGCAGGCTGTGGGTAGAGTGGCACAAAACACTGAGGCCACCCCATGTGCCTGATCGTATTCGCCTGGCGGCCGGGGCACGCCCTGCCGCTGATCGTCGCGGCCAACCGCGACGAATTCTATGCCCGCCCTACCCAGGCGCTCGCCCCCTGGGACGATGCCCATGGCGTACATGCCGGGCGCGACCTCGAAGCCGGCGGCACCTGGCTGGGTATCGGCCCGGCCGGGCGTTTCGCGGCGCTGACCAATATCCGCGACCCTCGCCAGCCGCTCGGGCCACGCTCGCGCGGAGAACTGGTGGCGGCCTTCCTGCAGGGAGACCTGGGCGTCGAGGCGTATCTGGACCAGGTTGCCAGCCGCAGCGCGCAGTACTCGGGGTTCAACCTGCTGGTGGGCGATGGCGAGCGGCTAGGCTATCTGCACGCCCGCGACCCGGCGCCACGGCTGCTGTCACCCGGCGTGTACGGGCTGTCCAACGCCGGGCTGGATACGCCGTGGCCAAAACTGGTGAAGGCGCGCTCGGCGCTGGGCCAGGCGCTGGAATCGGCAGACCCGCAGCAGCTACTGGCGCTGCTGGCCGATGGTGGGCAAGCACAAGATGGTGAGTTGCCGGAGACCGGCGTAGGGCTGGCGACCGAGCGGTTGCTGTCGAGTGTGTTCATTGCCAGCCAGAATTACGGGACGCGGGCAAGTACCGTGCTGATCGTGGATGATCAGGGCAGAAGGCGGATGATCGAGCGCAGTTTCGGGCCCTTTGGTGGGCATCTAGGGGAAGTGGAACTGAATCTCGTGTGACTTCTCAGGCCCCTTCGCGGGCAAGCCCACCCCTGTGGGAGCGGGCTTGCCCGCGAAGGGGCCTGTGAACCATCAGAGGCTCTTGTTAGGTCCGATCATCCGCGCCAGCCCCAAGTTCTTCAGCGCCAGTTGCAACGAGCTGTGGATAACCTGCGGGTTGTCATGGGTCATGGCTTCGGTCAGCAGCTCGCGGGCCTTGCTCATGTTGATCTGACGCAGCATCCACTTCACCTTCGGCAGGTTGGTGGCGTTCATCGACAGGCTGTCGAAGCCCATCGCCATGAGCAGGATCGCCGCTGCCGGATCACCGGCCATCTCGCCGCAGATACTCACCGGCTTGCCTTCGGCGTGGGCATCGCGCACCACGGTCTGCAAGGCTTGCAGCACCGCGGGATGGAGGTAGTCGTACAGGTCGGCGACCCGCGGGTTGTTGCGATCGACCGCCAGCAGGTACTGCGTGAGGTCGTTGGAGCCGACCGAGAGGAAGTCGACCTGACGCGCCAGTTCCTTGGTCTGGTAAACGGCAGCCGGAATCTCCACCATCACGCCAACCGGGGGCATCGGCACATCGGTGCCTTCGTCACGCACTTCGCCCCAGGCACGGTGGATCAGGTGCAGCGCCTCTTCCAGCTCATGGATGCCAGAGATCATCGGCAGCAGGATACGCAGGTTGTTCAGCCCCTCGCTGGCCTTGAGCATGGCGCGGGTCTGTACCAGGAAGATTTCCGGGTGGTCGAGGGTGACGCGAATGCCGCGCCAGCCGAGGAAGGGGTTTTCTTCCTTGATCGGGAAGTAGGACAGCGCCTTGTCACCGCCGATGTCCAGCGTGCGCATGGTCACCGGCAGCGGGTGGAAGGCCGCCAATTGCTCGCGGTAGATCGCCAGCTGTTCCTTTTCGCTGGGGAAGCGCTGGTTGATCATGAACGGCACTTCGGTGCGGTAAAGGCCCACGCCCTCGGCGCCACGCTGCTGGGCCCGGGCCACGTCGGCCAGCAGACCGGTGTTGACCCACAGCGGCATGCGGTGGCCGTCGGGGGTGATGCACGGCAGCTCGCGCAGGGCATCGAGCCCCTGGGCCAACTGGCGTTCTTCCTCGACCACGTCGCTGTACTGCTTGCGCAGCACATCGCTGGGGTTGGTGTAGGCCTCGCCCTTGTAGCCGTCGAGAATCATCTCGATGCCATCGACCTTGGAATACGGCAGGTCGACCAGGCCCATCACCGTCGGGATGCCCATGGCCCGGGCCAGGATCGCCACGTGGGAGTTGCCCGAGCCCAAAACCGACACCAGGCCGACCAGCTTGCCTTCCGGCACTTCGCCGAGCATCGCCGGGGTCAGCTCCTCGCTGACCAGGATGGTGTTGTCGGGGTAGACCAGCGTCTGCGAGCGGGCCTCCTGCAGGTAGGCCAGCAGGCGGCGGCCGAGGTCCTTGACGTCCGAGGCGCGCTCGCGCAGGTAATCGTCATCCATCAGCTCGAAGCGGCTGACGTGCTCGCCGACCACCTGGCGCAGCGCGCCCTGGGCCCACTGGCCGGTCTTGATGACCTCGGCCACTTCGCCACCGAGGGCGGCATCTTCGAGCATCATCAGGTACACATCGAACAGCGCACGCTCTTCGGGGCGCAGCTGGGTCGCAAGCTTCGCCGACAGCTTGCGCATGTCGGCGCGCACCCCTTCGAGGGCGTTGTTGAAGAGTTTGAGCTCGCCGTCGATGTCTTCGACGGTCTTGTCCGGGACCACTTCGAGGTCGGCAGGCGGCAGCATGACCACTGCGCGGCCGACGGCAGCGCCCGGCGAGCCCGGTACACCGACGAAACGTGCTTCCTGGATACCCTTGCCCTGGCGGCCCAGGCCGCGTATCGAGCCGGTGGCCTCGGCGTGGGCGATAACCCCGGCGAGCTGGGCGCTCATGGTCACCAGGAAGGCTTCTTCGCCTTCATCGAACTGGCGCCGCTCCTTCTGCTGGATCACCAGTACCCCGACCACGCGACGATGGTGGATGATGGGGGCACCAAGGAAGGAGGCGAAGCGTTCCTCGCCGGTTTCGGCGAAGTAGCGGTAGCGCGGGTGATCCGCCGCGTTCTCGAGGTTCAGCGGCTCCTCGCGGGTGCCGACCAGGCCGACCAGGCCTTCGTTGGGGGCCATGCTGACCTTGCCGATCGAGCGCTTGTTCAGGCCTTCGGTGGCCATCAGCACGAAACGGTTGGTCTCCGGGTCGAGCAGGTAGACCGAGCATACCTGGCTGCCCATGGCCTCCTTGACGCGCAAGACAATGATACCCAACGCCGTCTTGAGATCTTTGGCGGAGTTCACTTCCTGGACGATCTTGCGCAGCGTATTGAGCATGGCTCGGGGTCGGACTCCGTCGTCAGTCGCGCGTCAACAGGCGCGGGGCTAGCTCTTTCAGGGCGCGGCGATACACCTCGCGCTTGAATGTCACCACCTGACCCAGCGGATACCAGTAGCTGACCCAGCGCCAGCCATCGAATTCCGGTTTTCCGGTCAGGTCCATCCGCACCCGCTGTTCGTTGCTTACCAGCCGCAGCAGGAACCACTTCTGCTTCTGGCCGATGCACAGCGGCTGGCTGTGCGTGCGGACCAGGCGCTGGGGTAAACGATAACGCAACCAGCCTCGGGTGCAGGCAAGAATTTCCACATCCTCGCGTTCCAGGCCAACTTCTTCGTTCAGCTCGCGGTACAGGGCATCTTCTGGGGTTTCGTCAGGGTTGATGCCACCCTGTGGAAACTGCCAGGCATCCTGGTTGATCCGCCGAGCCCATAGCACCTGCCCGGCATCATTCGTGAGAATGATCCCGACATTGGGGCGAAAACCATCCGGGTCGATCACGGCAGCAACCTCGAAAACGCATGTCACCGCATTGTTCCACAAAGCTTGCGAGCGCAGCAACGCACCCGCCATAGCTTATGTGCAGCGAGGTGAAAACTCCGTATTCTGCGGGACTTCTTCCCGGAGGCTTCTGCGAGAAAACCCATGCGCCTGGCTTTATTCGACCTGGACAATACCCTCCTCGGCGGCGACAGCGATCACGCCTGGGGTGACTACCTGTGTGAGCGGGGCATCCTCGACCCCATCGCCTACAAGCAACGCAACGACGCCTTCTATCAGGATTACCTCAACGGCACCCTGGACCTGCAGGCCTACCTGGCGTTCTCGATGGAGATCTTCGCCGCCACCGAACCTGCCCAGCTCGACCAATGGCACCGCGAATTCATGCGCGACTGCATCGAGCCGATCATCCTGCCCAAGGCGCTCGCCCTGCTACAGCAGCACCGCGAGGCTGGCGACAAGCTGGTGATCATCACTGCCACCAACCGCTTCGTCACCGCGCCCATCGCCCGCCGCCTGGGCGTGCGTACCCTGCTGGCCACCGAATGCGAGCGTGATGGCGAGCGCTACACCGGGCGTAGCACCGATATACCCTGTTTCCGTGAAGGCAAGGTGACGCGCCTGAAGCGCTGGATGCTGGAGAACGGCTACGACCTGGAAGACAGCTACTTCTACAGCGATTCGCTGAATGATCTGCCGTTGCTGGAGCAGGTGACGCACTCGGTGGCGGTGGACCCGGACCCGAAGCTGCGTGCAGAGGCCGAGCGGCGCGGCTGGCCGGTGATTTCGTTACGCGATTGACGCGGGGCTCTCTTCATGGGTTTACCCGTGAAAAGGGCCCCGCAGACGCATCAGACCGGCTTGGCCCCCATCAATCCTGCAATCGACAGGAAGCACACCCCACTGAACACCGCCAGCGCCAGCGTCAGACGCAGCCCGGCAGGTTCGGCCTTGCGCAGACGGTTCAGCCGCACCAGCAGCCACCACACGGCGAAAGCGCCCAGGGTATAGAGGATGCTGGAGGCCAGCACCCAGGTCTGGCCCAACGGCCAGCCGACCAGGTGCACCAGCCACCAGCCGGTGAACGGCATGCTCAGCAGGCACAGCCCCATCACCAGCCAGACGAATACCAGCGGCCGACGCAGCAGTTTGGCGTAGGCCTCGGCATCGCCCTGGCGGCGGGCACGCAAGGTCCAGGTCGCCAGGCCCAGCGCACCGAGGATCAACAGTGCGGTGGCGAGGATATGCAGGGTCTTGAGGGTGGTCAGGTGTTCCATCGCGTGCGGGTCCTTGAAAGACTTTTTTCGGCCTCATCGCGGGACAAGCCCGCGCCTACAGGTAAGGCGTTGCCTTCATGCCAAGCGTAGCCGCTCAACCCAGGAACAGCTTGTACGCCGGGTTATCGGTTTCATCCCAGTAGGGATAGCCGATCTTGGCCAGCGCCTCGGGCACCAGGTGACGCTCGTCATCCGGCACCTGCAGCCCAGCCACCACACGACCATCCGCCGCGCCGTGGTTGCGGTAGTGGAACATCGAGATGTTCCAGCGCCCGCCCAGCTTGTTGAGGAAGTTGAACAGCGCCCCCGGACGCTCAGGGAACTCGAAACGCAGCACCAGCTCATCGCTGGCCGCCGCCGAGTGGCCGCCGACCATGTGACGGATATGCAACTTGGCCAGTTCATTGTCGGTCAGGTCGGTTACCGGGAAGCCCTGCTCGGTCAGGTGCTGAACCAGGGCGGCGCGCGGGTCGGTCTCTGGATGGGTCTGCACGCCGACGAAGATGTGCGCCTCTTTGTCGGCGTGGTAACGGTAGTTGAACTCAGTGATCTGGCGCTTGCCGATAGCCTCGCAGAAGGCCTTGAAGCTGCCCGGACGCTCCGGGATGGTCACGGCGATGATCGCCTCGCGCTTTTCGCCCAGCTCGGCGCGCTCGGCCACGTGACGCAGGCGATCGAAGTTGACGTTGGCACCGGAGTCGATGGCCACTAGCGTCTGCCCCGAGACACCGGTCAACTCGACGTACTTCTTGATGCCCGCCACGCCAAGAGCGCCGGCAGGCTCGGTGATCGAGCGGGTATCGTCGTAGATATCCTTGATTGCTGCGCAGATCTCATCGGTGCTGACAGTGACCACCTCATCGACATGATCCTTGCAGATATCGAAGGTGTGCTGGCCGATCTGCGCCACAGCGACACCGTCGGCGAATAGCCCCACCTGCGGCAACACCACACGCTCGCCCGCAGCCATGGCGGCCTGCAGGCAATTGGAATCGTCGGGCTCGACACCGATCACCTTGATCTCGGGGCGCAGGTACTTCACATAGGCTGCGATCCCGGCAATCAGCCCGCCACCGCCGACCGGCACGAAGATCGCGTCCAGGCGGCCCGGGTGCTGGCGCAAAATTTCCATGGCCACGGTGCCCTGCCCGGCGATGGTGTGGGGATCGTCGTAGGGATGGATGTAGACGAAGCCCTTCTCCTCGACCAGCTTCAGCGAATAGGCCAGCGCCTCGGGGAAGGAGTCGCCGTGCAGCACCACCTTGCCGCCACGCGAGCGCACACCCTCGACCTTGATCTCCGGCGTGGTCTTGGGCATCACGATGGTCGCCTTGATGCCCAGCTCCCGCGCAGCCAGGGCCACGCCCTGGGCATGGTTGCCGGCAGAAGCGGTGACCACGCCGCGCGCCAGCTCTTCGGCGCTCAGTTGCGCCAGCTTGTTGTACGCCCCGCGGATCTTGAAGGAGAACACCGGCTGCAGGTCCTCGCGCTTGAGCAGGATCTGGTTGCCCAGGCGCTTGCTCAGTTGCCCGGCGTTGTGCAGCGGGGTTTCGACAGCGACGTCGTAGACGCGCGAGGTGAGGATCTTCTTGACGTACTGTTCGAGCATCTTGGAAACATCACTGGGCCGCGGGACAAGGGCTGGAAGTCTACCCCAGCGCCCTGTCGGGCGACCACAGCAAAGCCGCCGGACTCGTTATACTAGGCGACTTCAGAAAACCTCCCGCCCCTCTCGGAGCCCGCATGACCCAGGACCAACTCAAACAGGCCGTCGCCCAGGCCGCTGTCGACTTCATTCTGCCAAAGCTGGATGAAAAGAGCGTCGTCGGCGTCGGCACCGGTTCGACCGCCAACTTCTTCATCGACGCCCTGGCCCAGCACAAGACCGCCTTCGACGGCGCCGTCGCCAGCTCCGAGGCCACCGCACAGCGTCTGAAGGGTCATGGCATTCCGGTCTATGAGCTGAACAGCGTCAGCGAGCTGGAGTTCTACGTCGACGGTGCCGACGAGAGCGATGCGCACCTGAACCTGATCAAGGGCGGCGGTGCGGCCCTGACCCGCGAGAAGATCGTCGCGGCAGTGGCCAAGACCTTCATCTGCATCGCCGACGCCAGCAAGCTGGTGCCGGTGCTCGGCGCCTTCCCGCTGCCGGTCGAGGTGATCCCGATGGCCCGCAGCCACGTGGCGCGCCAGCTGGTCAAGCTGGGCGGCGACCCGGTGTATCGCGAAGGCGTGGTGACCGACAACGGTAACGTCATCCTCGACGTGTACAACCTGCAGATCACCAACCCGGTGGAGCTGGAAAGCCAGATCAATGCGATCGTGGGCGTGGTCACCAATGGCCTGTTCGCGGCGCGTCCGGCAGATTTGCTGCTGCTGGGGACTTCAGAAGGCGTGAAGAGCCTGAAGGCCGAGTAAACCGCCGCTCCCACAAGTACCCCGCTGTTCTGGAGGACACCGGGAAACCTGTGGGAGCGGGCTTGCCCGCGAATAGGCCAGCACTGACACAACAAAGACCATGCCCCCACAGAGCCCTGAACTACACCTACTCAGCCGATTGCCTGAACACATAGAACAGGTTCGGCTCACTCACCAGGTAAATGGTCCCGGCATCGTCCATGGCGATCCCCTCAGCCTGCGGCACTGTCTTCTTCAGGCCCTGATACCCCTTGCGCAATGACAGGGTGCTCAGCGGCCGCCCCTTCACATCCAGCTCCAGCACCAGCCGTGATTCGTCCGACAGCGCCAGCAGATGCCCGCTGCGTTCATCGAACTGCAGGCTCGACAGGTCGCGCACGAACAACCGCGAATCGCGCTTGCGGTCCTGCACCACATGCACCGCATAGGGCTGCTCCGGATTGTCATGTGGGAAGCCGTGCACCTCGTAGATCAGCATCGGGTCACGCTCCTTGGCGACGAACAGGCGCTTGCCGGCAGAGTCGTAGGCCAACCCCTCGAAGCCCTTGTTGCCGTTCAGGCCGATGCCCAGGGTGAGCTGTTCGGCATCGTTGGCATCGAGAAACAGGGTGTCGTCGTCCAGGCGCACACGGATCAGGCGCTGCTGACGCTCATCGGTGATCACGTAGCTGTTCGGCCCGACGTACTCCACGGCCTCGGGATCACCGAAACCGGTCAGCGGCACACGGCGCAGGATGCGCCCGTCCAGCGAAAGCTCGATGAGCTCGGAGCGGGCGTTGGTGACGGTGAACAGGGTCTTGCGGTCAGGATCGTAGGTGAGCGCCGAGACATCGTCGTCCAGCCCCTCGATGGGCTGAGCCTCGATCACGACCTGGTAGCGATCCAGACCGATGCCCTGCTCGGTCGGCTGCCACCAGCTCTTGAGGTTGAACCAGCCGCGCTCGAACAGGCGGAACTCGTGCCCCGCCACGCCAAGCACCGCCAGCACGGAGAAAGCCAGAAGAAAGAGAAACGAACGAAGATGACGGCGCATGAAGAGGACTCGACGGAGGATGCCGAATCTAATCATTCATAGCTGAAATAAAGCTTAAGGCCATCATCAGAGAATTCCGATAATCCTGTCAGTGCTTCTTGAAGCGATAGAACAGCGCGGGCTCGCTGACCATGTACAGGTTGCCCTGATCGTCCATGGTCACACCTTCGGCCCGAGGCACACGGCTACCCAGACCGTTGAACGCCCCGAGCAAGGTCATGAAGCTGACCTGTTCGCCCTTCTCGTCCAGCTCCAGCAGCATGTTCGAGTCAGCCGACAGCACCAGCAGGTGGCCCGTGCGTGGATCGACCGCCAGCGCCGACAGGTTGCGCAGGTCCAGCTCGTCACTGGGCAGTAGCTGCTTGTCGCCCTTGAGCGGCCCGCGACCGTCGGTGCTCCAGGCAAACAGACGCGGCGGACGCTCTTCGCCGATGATCAGGCGCTGGCGCAGCGAGTCCCAGGCGATGGCCTCGAAGCCCTTGTTGCTCTTGACCGACTTGCCCAGGTCATAGCTGGGGAAGTCGTCGTGATTGAGCGTCGAGGTACTCGCGTCCACCTTTACCAGCGTCAGGTCATGGTTGCGCTCATCAACGATCGCGATCAGCCCGTTTTCCAGCACGGCAAGGCCTTCAGGATTTTCCCAACCCACCAGCGGAATCTTGCGCAACACGTCGCCATCGAGCGTGAGTTCGACCAGGAAGGGGTTCTTGCCCATCACTGCAAACAGCGTGCGGGTCTGCGGATTGAACGACAGGTCCGAGGCTTCGTCGTCGTCCATGCCCGGCAACGGCTTGGCGTCGATGTCTACCAGGTAGTCCGGCAGCCAGACGCTTTCAATGCGCTCGGCACTGCTCTCGAAACGCTCCTTGACCCACAGCAGGCCACGGTCGTCCCAGTGCATGGCGATGGCCACCCCATAACCGATCACCGCTGCCACAGCCAGGGCGAACGGCCAGCGCAGGTAGAAACGACGCTTGGTGGAAGCTGGGGCGCTGGAGGGTGCTGGCATGCAGGGGGTCCTGGGTAAATGGGCGAAGACCCGCGCATTATCCAGATGCGGTGTGAAAAAAACGGTAAATCGTTCGCGGGTAAAACCGCTCTCACAAGGCTGCGCAAATCCCTGTAGGAGCGGGTTTACCCGCGAAAAGGACGACCCGCAGTCAGATCAAAGCACGCGGCTCTCGAAGCGGCTGACACCCGGCAGCTCAAGCACCAGCTCATCACCGACATTGAACGGCCCGACACCGGCCGGAGTACCGGTGAGAATCACGTCACCCGCCTGCAGGGAGAACTGCGCAGCGATGTGCTGGATGATCGGCACGATAGGGTTGAGCATCATTGCGCTGTTGCCATCCTGGCGCACTTCGCCATTGATGGTCAGGCGTACCGGAATGTCGGTCACGTCCTCGAAGCTGGATGCGGCGACGAACGGCGGCAATACACAGGCGCCGTCGAAGCTCTTGGCCAGCTCCCACGGCAGGCCCTTCTCCTTCAGCTTGGCCTGTACGTCACGCAGGGTCAGGTCCAGGGCCGGGGCGTAGCCGGAAATGGCATCCAGCACCTCTTCGACTGTCGGCTTGGTCGACAGTGGCTTGCCCAGCAGCACGGCAATCTCGGCCTCGTAGTGCACCGAACCGCGGTCGGTCGGGATCTTGAAGCCGCCTTCCAGTGGCACCACGCAGCTGCCGGGCTTGATGAACAGCAGCGGCTCGCTGGGGATGGGGTTGTCCAGTTCCTTGGCATGCTCGGCGTAGTTGCGGCCGATGCACACCACCTTGCCCAGCGTGAAGTGGATGCGCGTGCCGTCTACGTACTGGTGCTGGTAACTCATGGGGCCGACTCCTCTGGATACTGCTTTCTTATTCAGGTGCGAAGATCTTACCCGGATTCATGATGCCGTTCGGGTCGAACACCGCCTTTATCGCTTTCATGCAGGCGATTTCATCTGCCGAGCGGCTGTAGCCGAGGTAGTCCCGCTTGGTCATGCCCACGCCGTGCTCAGCAGAGATCGAACCGTTGTAGCGCTCGACGATCTCGAACACCCATTTGTTGACCTTGGTGCAGGAGGCGAAGAAATCGTCCTTGCTCATGTGATCGGGCTTGAGGATGTTCAGGTGCAGATTGCCGTCGCCGATATGCCCGTACCAGACGACTTCGTAGTCGGGGTAGTGTTCGCCGACCACCGCATCGATATCACGCAGGAACGCCGGCACCTTGGAGACGGTGACGGAAATATCGTTCTTGTAGGGCGTCCAGTGGGAGATGGTCTCGGACAGGTACTCACGCAGCTTCCACAGGTTCTTCAGCTGCGTCTCGCTCTGGCTCATCACCCCATCGAGCACCCAGCCCTGCTCGACGCAGTGCTCGAAGGTGGCCAGGGCTTCGCTGGCCACTTCCTCGGTGCTGGCCTCGAACTCCAGCAGCGCATAGAAGGGGCATGGCGTGTCGAACGGCGCCGGCACGTCGCCGCGACCCATGATCTTGGCCAGGCCCTTGTCGGAGAAGAACTCGAAGGCGGTCAGGTCGAGCTTGCCCTGGAAGGCATGCAGCACCGGCATGATCGAGTCGAAGTCCGGCGTGCCGAGCACCATCGCCGTGAGGTTGCGCGGCGCGCGGTCCAGGCGCATGGTCGCCTCGACCACGAAGCCCAGGGTGCCCTCGGCACCAATGAACAGCTGGCGCAGGTCGTAGCCGGTGGCGTTCTTGATCAGGTCGCGGTTGAGCTCCAGCAGTTCGCCCTTGCCGGTGACCACCTTCAGCCCTGCCACCCAGTTGCGGGTCATGCCGTAGCGAATGACTTTGATCCCGCCGGCATTGGTGCCGATATTGCCGCCAATCTGGCTGGATCCGCTCGAGGCGAAATCGACCGGGTAGTACAGGCCCTGGTCCTCGGCGAACTGCTGCAACTGGCGGGTGATCACGCCCGGCTGGCAGACCACGGTGCGGTCGAATTCGTTGAAGGCGAGAATCTGGTTCATCTGGTCGAAAGCCACCACGACTTCGCCATTGGCAGCGACCGCAGCGCCCGACAGGCCGGTGCGTCCGCCGGACGGCACCAGCGCGACCTTGTGGCGGTTGGCCCAGCGCACGATGGCCTGGACTTGCTCGGTGGTCTTGGGCAGGACGATGGCGGTCGGCGCCGGCGGGTAGTGCTTGGTCCAGTCCTTGCCGTACGCTTCGAGCGAGGCGGGGTCGGTCAGGACCTTGCCAGGGTCGACCAGGGTCTTCAGCTCATCAATTACCGCAGCGTGGGTCATCGCCAGAACTCTCGAATGATTCATGGTCACCCTGAGCACTCTTCACCTGTCGGGATAAGCTCAGACGGTGTCGCGTATGCTAGCATAGCCCTCCCGTCGATCGTGCTAAGGCCCGTCGCCGCGCCGCTTTGCCCCCCTCGCCATTTTTTCTCCGGGATACAGGTTTACGCAGATGAGCAAGACTTCTCTCGACAAGAGCAAGATCAGGTTCCTTCTTCTCGAAGGCGTCCACCAGAATGCTGTGGACACCCTCAAGGCTGCCGGGTACACCAACATCGAGTACCTCACTGGCTCACTGCCGGATGCGCAACTGAAGGAAAAGATCGCGGACGCCCACTTCATCGGCATCCGCTCGCGCACTCAACTGACTGAAGAAGTCTTTGACTGTGCGAAGAAACTGGTCGCGGTCGGCTGCTTCTGCATCGGCACCAACCAGGTTGACCTGAACGCGGCCCGCGAGCGCGGCATCGCGGTGTTCAACGCGCCGTACTCCAACACCCGTTCGGTTGCCGAACTGGTGCTGGCCGAAGCCATCCTGCTGCTGCGCGGCATCCCCGAGAAGAACGCCTCCTGCCACCGCGGTGGCTGGATCAAGAGCGCGGCCAACTCCTTCGAGATCCGCGGCAAGAAGCTCGGCATCGTCGGCTACGGCTCGATCGGCACCCAGCTGTCGGTTCTGGCCGAAAGCGTCGGCATGCAGGTCTACTTCTTCGACCCGCTGACCAAGCTGCCACTGGGCAACGCCACCCAGGTCACCAGCCTCAACGAACTGCTGGGCCTGGCCGACATCGTCTCGCTGCACGTGCCTGAGCTGCCATCCACCCAGTGGATGATCGGCGAGAAGGAAATCCGCGCGATGAAGAAGGGCTCGATCCTGATCAACGCTGCCCGTGGCACCGTGGTCGAACTGGATCACCTGGCTGCCGCGATCAAGGACAAGCACCTGATCGGCGCCGCCATCGACGTGTTCCCGGTCGAGCCGCGCTCGAACGACGAAGAGTTCGAAAGCCCACTGCGTGGCCTGGACAACGTGATCCTGACCCCGCACATCGGTGGTTCGACCGCCGAAGCCCAGGCCAACATCGGCCTGGAAGTGGCCGAGAAGCTGGTCAAGTACAGCGACAACGGTACGTCCGTATCCTCGGTCAACTTCCCTGAAGTGGCCCTGCCGGCGCACCCGGGCAAGCACCGCCTGCTGCACATCCACGAAAACATCCCGGGCGTACTCAGCGAGATCAACAAGGTCTTCGCCGAGAACGGCATCAACATCTCCGGTCAGTTCCTGCAGACCGACGAGAAAGTGGGTTACGTGGTCATCGACGTCGACGCCGAGTACTCGGACCTGGCGCAAGAGAAACTGCAGCACGTCAAGGGCACCATCCGCTCGCGCGTCCTGTTCTGAGCCTGATGGCTGCATGAAGAAGGGAGGCCCTGGTGGCCTCCCTTTTTTTGCCTGCGCGATCCGAGTGTTCTGCTTCGCGGTCGAATCGGGGCGCCGAAGCGCCGCGAAGCTTCCAGGCATCACTTCACATTGACGGTGATCTTCTTCGACTCGACGCTTGGCTTGAACGGCACATGGTACTGGTCGCCCAGCACCAGTTGCAGGGTGTGCTTGCCCGGGGTCAGGGTGATGGTCGCCTCGGTCTGCGCCTTGCCGAAATGCAGCACCTGCGGCCCGGCTGGCAGGGGTTGGTTGCCCTCGGGCATCAGGCTGGTCGGCAATGGCTGGTCAGCTACAGGCGCCTTGTCGACATCCACCAGCAGGTGATGGTGCCCGGAGTGCGGGGTCTGGTCGCCAGCCGGCTTGAGCGCGATACCCTCGATGCCGAACTTGACGGTGAAGGTCTTGTCGACCGTGGCGCCATCGGCCGGGGAGACGATGAAGACCTTGGCGTCTTTCGGTGGCTCCTGGCTTTTCAAGGCATCGGCAGCGCTGGCAAACAGCGAGGCCCCCATCAGCAGACCGGCAAGGGCAGCACGCGACACTGGGCTTTTCATTCACTTCTCCTGTCATTCACTTCAATTGACCGCTATCACTTAAACGAAGCGAGGTGGTACTTCACCATAGTCCAGTTACCGTCCCGCAGGTTCAAAAATGCCGGCATGAAAATTTCAGCGACGGCGTAAACCTAAGCACGATGTCGGGGTCATAGGCTGCGTTCGACCGCGGCAAAACGAGAAAGCCACGGCGAATGACATTCATCTGCCGAGATATAAAAAGGGATATTCATGCGTTTGACCATTGGCCTACTGCTGGCAGTACTCATCAGCCCCCTGGCCCAGGCAGAGCTGATCGACGAAATCAACGACCGGGGTGAACTGCGCATCGCCGTGCAAGCCAACAATGCCCCCTACGCCTTCAAGGAAAACGAGCACCTGACCGGGTTCGACATCGAGTTCGGCCAAGACCTGGCCCGCGAGATGGACCTGCGCGCGGAATTCATCGAGGCGCCCGCCGACGAAGTGCTGACAGGCGTGGAGAGTGGCAAGTACGACATCGCATTGACACCCGCGAGCGAACAGCCTGCGACTGAAAGCGCGCTGGATGCCAGCCAGACGTTTGGTGAGAAGAAGCTGGTGATCCCGTTCCAGAAGGACAATCCGGCCTTCGAGAGCACGCTGAACAATGCCCTGCAGCGGCTCAAGGACAGTGGGCGGATGGCGGAGCTCGAGCAGAAGTGGTTCGAGAAGACGGCGGCGCAGCAGTGATATCGCGGCGTTCTCTTCGCGGGCAAGCCCGCTCCCACAAGGCCTGTGGTGAGCCCAACCCTGTGGGAGCGGGCTTGCCCGCGAAAGGAACGACACCGAACTACCCGAGTGCCCGTTGCGCCTCATCCAGCTCCAGCTCGCTGAACACCAGCACCCCTTCCCGGCGCAACAGCGCAGCAACGACACCCTCCCCCGGCACCTTCACCCCGCTGAAACTGCCATCGTAGGTCAGTCGGTTACCGCACGACGGGCTACCGGACTTGAGCACCGCAACCCGAATCCCATGCCGCCGCACCAGCGCCAGGGCCTGCCGAGCGCCGCCCAGAAAGGCCGCACTGACATCCTCGCCAGCCACGGTCAGAACCTGAACCTGCCCATCGAGCACCTGGCCACCCTGCCCGCCCTGGATCTCCGCCGGCGGTCGCGGCGTCGGCAAGCCACCCGCCACCTCCGGGCACAAGGGCACTACACGCCCCTCGGCCTGCCATTGCTTGAGCAGATCGGGGTGGCCGCTGTCGCGTCCGTCATAGCGCACCGGCTGCCCCAGCAGACAGGCACTGACCAGTACCTTGGGCGACTCAGAAGGGATCATTGCCACGGCGCCGGAACCAGCCTGTCAGTGACAGGCGTTCGCGATTGGCCGGCAGGACTTCATGCGGGACTTCACCCGACAGGAACACCACCAGGCTGCCGGCCTCGGGCTGGACGTCATGCTCGACGTCGTCGGCAAGGAACATCCGCAACTGCCCGCCGTCTTCGGCTTGCCAGCGCTCATTGAGATAGAGCACCACCGACACCATGCGCCGGTCGTCGTCGCGGAAACGGTCAAGATGCCTGCGGTAGAAGGCGCCCGGCGGATACAGGGCGAAATGACACTCGAAGTCTTCCAACCCCAGGAACAGCCCTTGGTTGATCGCCTGGCGCAGGTTGCCCATGAGCTCAAGGTAGCGGTCGCAGGCCTCGGCCTGGCCGGGGTCGATCCACTGGATCTGGTCGCCACGGATCGCCTCGCGCACCTCCTGGGCCGCCCCCCTGCCGACACCTGCGGGGCTCAGTTCGCCCTCGGCATGGCGCCTGCGACACTCGGTGGCCAAGGCGCGGGCCAGCTCGAGCGACAGGAAAAGTGCCTGCTGCGACCAGCCACGGGTGGCCAGGTCGTCGACGATGATCGACAGCAGCGGATGTTCGGGAGAGGTATGCATGGCGCGCATCATATCCATTAGCCATGAGCACGGACAGCGCCACTTGGCCGAGAAGCACGCTGATATCTCGACAAAGGCGTACCACCCCACGGACAATAGCGGCCTGCCGACAGGAGTCCTGAATGCGCCGTTTGTTTTCCCTGCTTGTGCTGATGATCTGCACCATGCCTGTCTGGGCAGACAGCCTCGACCAACTGTACAAGGCCGCCGGCTGGCCCGACCAGCGCGCCCACTTCAATGACGCCATCGGGGCCGCCCAGCAGCGCTACCGCAACAGCCTGCCGCCCGCGGTTTTCCAGGCGCTCGTCGACAACAGCAACCAACGCTTCCAGGCCCAGGCAATGGATCAACGCGCCCAGGCCCAACTGCGCGCCAACCTGAAGAACCCGGCGCCGGCGCTGGCGTTCTTCCAATCGCCACTGGGGCGCAAGGTGGTTGCCGCCGAGCTGCTGGCCACGCGCAAGGACCAATTGGCCAAGAACGCCAAGGGCCTTCCCCGCATCCAGGCCAGCGACAACCGTCTGCTGGCCATCGGTCACCTGGCCCAGGCCCTGCCCGCCCGCGAAGCGGGGGCCGAGGTCAGCCTGGCGATCGCCGGAGTTGCCGCCGACAGCCTCAGCTCGATGATCCCCGGCCTGTTCGGCAGCGGCCAGGCCCAGGGCCTGCTCGATGGTCAGCGCCAACGCTTGATGAACGAGATTGGCGAAGACCTGAACAACACCTTGTTGTATGTCTACCGCGACCTGTCCGACGACGAGCTGGAAGCGTTCGCCACCTTCGCCGAATCCGCAGAGGGCAAGGCCTACTACAGCGCCGCGCTGGCTGCAGTGCGTGCGGGGCTGGCCGTCGGCCAGAGCAGCGCCAACCTCAAGTGAGCAGGCGCTGGTCGAGAAAGTTGAAGTAGCGCTGGCGGATATCCGGCAGCTCGTTGGCCAGGTGATGCCGCGCCTCGGGCAGCAGGAGAATCTGCGGCTCGGCGAACTTCTCCTTCAGCACCCTGAGGTTGTATGGCCAGTCCACCGTGCCGTCCGCCTCGCCCTGGACGATCAGCGGCCGACGCCGACTGTGCGGCGCCGCCTCGATGCGCTTGATCCAGGCCATCAGCGCGCCCACCCATGCCGTCGGCAGGCGCCGCGGCTGCAGCGGGTCAGCCTCGAGGAACGCGAGAAACGCCGGGTCATTGGTATTGGCGCTGAAACGTCGCTCGATACCATCGACGAAATGACGCAGCACCCGATAACTCAACTTCGACCAGTGCCAGGCCCGCGGCCGCACCAACGGCGCCAGCAGGATCACCTGGCCGTCGGCCGGGCTCTGCTCGCCGCAGTGCAGCAGATGATCGACAACGATGGCCCCACCCGTGCTCTGCCCGCACAGGTGCCAGGGCCGTGGCAGGTCGAGCCTGCGCGCTTGCTCGAAGAGGGCATCGAGCACCTGCTGGTAGACCGCGAAGTCGGCGATGCTGGCCCGCTCGCCGCTGGACAGCCCGTGACCTGGCAGGTCGCAGCCGATCACCGCGAAGCCCTGCTGCAGCGCCCAGCCAATCACATGACGATACAGCCCCATATGGTCGTAGTAACCATGCAGCAGGAACAATGTCGCCACCGGCGCATCCGGCAGCCACACCTGCCCCACCAGGTCGAAACCCGCCACACTGAAGGCGCCCAGCCAGCTTTGCGCCGGCAGGTCGAGGCCATAGAAGCGCTGGTAGTCGAGGGCCTGGGCCGACAGTGGCTGGCGCGCCGCCAGCGGGGCAAGGCTGGTACGCAGCAGGTCGGGGTCAAAGGGTGACGGCATGGAGACATCCACAATGGCGCGAGTATTGATCTGCGATATTCAGCTCTGAGCCCGGTCATGGCAAGCTGGCGTCCCCTGCAGAAGCGGTCGTGTCGTTTTCTACGGAATCACCATGCGAATTTTTACCACGCTGCTCACCACCCTGGTCTGCGCCGCCCTGCTGTGGTGGGCCTACGACAGTTTCCAGTCCCGCTACCTGCGCACCTTCGACAACCAGGCCACGCTGTTCGACGGCAGCCAGTTGCAACTGCCCGCCGAGCTCGCAGGCCCTGGCCCGATCCGCATCGTGCACTTCTGGGACCCGGCCTGCCCTTGCAACGTCGGTAACCAGCAACACCTGGCCGAGCTGATCGAGCACTTCGCCGCACAGGGTGTGACCTTCCATGTACTGCAAAAGCCTGGCAGTCACGGCCAACTACCCGCCAACCTTGGCGCCTTGCAACCCGTCGGCGACCTGCCCGGCAGCGAATACCTGCCTGCGTCACCGGCTGTGGCGATCTGGGATCGCAAGGGTCAGCTCGCCTATTTCGGCCCTTACAGCGAAGGCGCAGTGTGCAACTCCAGCAACAGTTTCATCGAGCCGGTGATCCAGGCGCTGCTGCAAGGCCGTCAGGTACAGGCCTCCAATGCCCTGGCCAGCGGCTGCTATTGCCCCTGGCAGAAAGAAGCGCAGTAAAGGGCAGACCTGTCACGCCGGGAAGGCTATTCTCAACGCGTTTTGCGGTGTTCAGCAGCCGCTCGCCCCCTCGTCAACGGCACAAGGAATTCTATGAAGCGCAGCCTCACTCTGCTTGCCATCGTCGTGGCCGTAGCCGCGGGTGCCGGTTACTGGTACGTGCACGGCAAGCTGCCGCAGCGCGAGGGCGAAGTGGCTATCACCGGCTTGAGCGCACCGGTCAGCGTGCGCTACGACGAACGCGGTGTACCGCATCTACAGGCGCAGAACGAGCCTGACCTGTACCGCGCCCTGGGCTATGTGCACGCCCAGGACCGGCTGTTCCAGATGGAACTGGTGCGCCGCCTGGCACGTGGTGAGCTGGCCGAAGTGCTGGGCAGCAAACTGGTGCCCACCGACACCCTGTTTCGCAGCCTGCGCATCCGCGAGCAGGCGGCGCGGATGGTCGAGCGCCTGGATCACCAGTCACCGTCCTGGCTCGCACTGCAGGCCTACCTGGACGGCGTGAACAGCTGGCAGGCCAGCCATCCCAAGCCGGTGGAGTTCGACGTCCTCGGTATCCCTGAACGCCCCTTCACCGCCGAAGACACCCTGAGCATCGCCGGCTACCTGGCCTACAGTTTCGCCGCCGCCTTTCGCACCGAACCTGCGCTGACCTATATCCGCGATCAGCTCGGCCCCGACTACCTGAAGATCTTCGACCTCGACTGGCAACCTGACGGAGCTCTGCACCCGGCCCTTGCCGCCAACGACTGGCGCGCACTCGAAGGCCTGGCCCGGCTCAGCCACCAGGCGCTTGGCGACGCGGGTATCCCGCAGTTCGAAGGCAGCAACGCCTGGGCTGTCGCCGGCAGCCATACCCGCAGTGGCCGCCCGCTGCTGGCGGGCGATCCGCATATCGGCTTCGCAGTACCGGCAGTGTGGTACGAGGCTGAACTGTCGGCGCCCGGCTTCAACCTCTACGGCTATTTCCAGGCGCTGAACCCCTTCGCCCTGCTCGGTCACAATCGCGACTTCGGCTGGAGCCTGACCATGTTCCAGAACGACGACGTCGATCTGATCGCCGAGAAGACCAACCCCGCCGACACCAACCAGGTCATGGTCGATGGCCAATGGCGCGCGCTGGAGACAACCGAGCAGCAGATCGCGGTCAAGGGCGAAGCTCCGGTGACCATCACCCTGCGTCGCTCGCCCCACGGGCCGATCGTCAACGATGTGCTCGGCGAAACCGCAGGGCAAACCCCTGTCGCCATGTGGTGGGCCTTCCTCGAAACCGAAAACCCCATCCTTGATGCCTTCTACCAGGTCAACCGCGCCGACACCCTGGGCAAGATGCGCGAGGCCGCGGCGAAGATCCAGGCACCGGGGCTGAACCTGGTCTGGGCCAACGCTCGCGGTGACATCGGCTGGTGGGCCTCGGCGCAATTGCCGATTCGTCCGGACGGGGTCAACCCGGCGTTCATTCTCGACGGCAGCACCCACCAGGCCGACAAGCTCGGCTTCTACCCCTTCAGCGCCAATCCCCAGCAGGAGAATCCGCCCAGCGGCTACATCGTCTCGGCCAACTACCAGCCCCCGGCCGCCATGCCGATCCCCGGCTATTACAACCTGCCCGACCGTGGCCGCCAGCTGGATCGTCGACTGGCCGACCCGCAAGTCAAATGGGATGTGCAGAACAGCCAGGCGCTGCAGCTGGACACCAGCACCGACTACGGCCCCCGCACCTTGGCGCCGCTGCTCAATACCTTGCGTGCGATCGCCGAGGGTGACGAACAGAAGGAACTGGTCGAACAACTGGCCGCATGGCGCGGCGACTATCCACTGGATTCGACCAGCGCCACGCTGTTCAACCAGTTCCTCTACGAGCTGGCGTTCGCGGCCCTGCATGACGAGCTGGGCGACACCTGGTTCCAGGTGCTGATCAGCACCCGCGCCATCGACGCCGCGCTACCGCGCCTGGCCGCCGATGCCGACTCACCCTGGTGGAACCTGCGCGGCGGCCACGACCGCACCGACCGCACCGCCATCGTCCGCCAGGCCTGGCAACGCAGCCTGGCGCATCTGCGCGAGCTGTACGGCAGCGACCCGGCCGACTGGCAATGGGGCAAGGCCCACACCCTCACCCATAACCACCCGCTGGGTCAGCAGAAACCGTTGAACCTGCTGTTCAATGTCGGCCCCTTCGCCGCACCGGGCACCCATGAGGTGCCGAACAACCTGTCGGCGAAGATCGGCCCGGCGCCCTGGCCGGTGAACTACGGGCCTTCGACCCGACGCCTGATCGACTTCGCCGACGCCGGGCAAGCGCTGACCATCAACCCTGTAGGCCAGAGTGGCGTGCCGTTCGACCGCCATTACTCGGACCAGGCCGAAGATTATGTACAGGGGCGGTATCACAAGGCGCAGATGGGGGTGATTCCGGCGCGCACTACCTTGCGCCTGGTGCCACCGGGACAGTGAACGCGCTGCTGTCGAAAAGCTCACCACCAGAGCAGCCCTAACATGACCAGTTTCACAACCCTTCACACTGCGAACAGGTAACCTGTTCGCCCCTTTCTTCCAAGAGCCTTCCTCATGCAAAAGCACTTCATCGAAATCGACGGCGCCCGCATGAGCTACGTCGACCAGGGCCAGGGCTTCCCGGTGCTGCTGGGCCATAGCTACCTGTGGTCTGCCGCGATGTGGCAACCGCAGATCGATGCGCTGTCGAAACACTTCCGCGTGCTGGTGCCCGAGCTCTGGGGCCATGGCGACTCCGAGGCACCACCAGCCACCACCACCGACATGAGCGCGCTGGCACGCCAGCACCTGGCGTTTCTCGACGCGCTGGGCATCGACAAATGCCATCTGGTCGGCCTGTCGGTCGGTGGCATGTGGGGTGCTGAGCTGGCGATCGAACACCCGGAACGGGTTGACCGCATCGTGCTGATGGACACCTACCTCGGCGCCGAACCTGAAGCCACGCGCCTGAAGTACTTCGGCCTGCTGGATGCCGCCAGCGGCGCAGGGTTCTTCCCTGACCCACTGCTCGACATCGTGGTGCCGATCTTCTTCCATGCCGGCGGCCAGACGGTGCCAGACGTGCGCGAGCAGTTCCGCGCCGACCTCAAGGCCAGCAGCGCCGAGACCATTCGCCAGAGCCTCGACCCGATGGGGCGGGTGATTTTCGGACGCCCTGACCTGCTGGGCCGACTGGGCGAGTTGCCGGCAGAGCGGACCATCGTGGTCTGCGGCGACCAGGATATTCCGCGTCCGCCTGCCGAAAGCAACGAAATGGCACGGATCATCGGCTGCCTGGCGGCGCAGATTCCGTTCGCAGGGCATATCTCCAGCCTGGAGAACCCGAAGGTGGTGAATGAGTTCCTGTTGAACTGGTTGCCGCGTAACCGCTGATATCGCCGGGGCTGCAGTGCAGCCCCGCGATTGGACCCTGACTCACCCCTGCCACTTGCCGCCCTCGACGATCACGCTCTCAGGCTTGGTGTCGTCGCTCAGCTCCTTGCGCACGTACTGGTCATACAGTTTGAGCAGGAACTTCTCCTCGCCCAGCTTGGCCAGCTCGGCATTGACCCAGTCGCGCAGCTCGGTATTGCCCTTCTTCACCGCCGGGGCAATCGGCGCCTCGTCACCCAGCAACTCTGGCAACACGCGGTAACCCGGGTTCTGCTTGGCCCAGCTGAACAGGATCAGGTTGTCCTGGGCATAGGCGTCGCCACGGCCATTGGCCAGGGCCTGCAGCGATTCGCTGTTCTTCTCGAACTTGAGCAGCTTCCAGTCCGGGTGGTTCTTGGTCAGCCAGATATCGGCGGTGGTGCCGGTGGTGACGATGATGGTCTTGCCGGCCAGGTCATCGAGGGCTTTCACCGGGCTGCCATCGGCCACGATGGCCTGCACCGCCACACGCAGGTTGGGGTTGGTGAAGTCGACCGCTTCCTTGCGCTCCGGGGTGACGGTCATGTTGGCGAGGATCAGGTCGACCTTGTCGCTCTGCAGGAACGGGATGCGGCTGGCCGGCTCCACGGCCACGAACTCGACCTTGTTCTCGTCGCCGAGCAGGTCCTTGGCGAAGCGACGACCGATATCGGTGTCGAAGCCCACATAGCGGCCGCTCTCGTCGACGAAGCCGAACGGCGGCTTGTCGGTGAACACGCCGACGATCAACTTATCGCGGGCCTTGATGGTTTCCAGGTAGCTGGTGGACAGCGCGGACGTCGCCGCAGCCGACTTGCCCGGCTCCGCGGGTTTGTCGCAACCGGCCAGCAAGGCCAGGCCGAACAGCGGCGCCAGCAGTTTGGTGAAGTGGGCAGTTTTCATGACAGTTCCTTGTGTAGTGTCTTCGGCAGGCTTTCGACGAAGGAGAATTTGTCCAGGAACTGCTGCGCGCGTGCGGTCCGCGGTTGGCTGAAGAAGCTCTCGGGGTCGCTCTGTTCAAGGATCCTGCCGGCCTCCATGAACACGATACGGTCGGCCACCGCCCGGGCGAAGGCCATTTCGTGGGTGACGATGAGCAGGGTCATGCCGTCCCGGGCCAGGCCCTGGATCACCTGCAGCACCTCCTTGACCATCTCGGGATCCAGGGCTGCGGTGACCTCGTCGAACAGCATCACCTGCGGGTTCATGCACAACGAACGAACAATGGCGATGCGCTGCTGCTGGCCGCCTGACAACTGCCGGGGGAAGGCGTCCCGCTTGTCCAGCAACCCCACCCGCGCCAGCAACGCCTCGGCCTGCGCCTGGGCTTCGGCGCGCTCGCGCTTCTGCACCTTGAGTGGGCCGAGCAGCAGGTTGTCGATCACGCTCATGTGACCGAACAGGTGATAGCTCTGGAACACCATGCCCACCCGCTGGCGTACCTGGCGCCAGTCGGTGCCGGGGCCGAGCAAGTCCTGGCCATCGAGGCGCAGGCTACCGCCATGGGCCTCCTCCAGGCCGTTCAGGCAACGCAGCAGGGTGCTCTTGCCGCAACCGCTGGGGCCGAGGATCACCACCACTTCGCCGGCCTGTACTTGCAGGTCGACCCCCTTGAGCACCTGGTGCTCACCGAAGAACTTGTTGAAACCCTGGAATTCGATCAATGCGCTCATGAGTGGGCCCAGCGGCGTTCCAGCGCGCGCGAAGCGGCGGAAAGCGGATAGCAGATGAAAAAGAAGAACAGGAACAGTACGCCGTAGATCAGCACCGACTCGTAGGTACGCTCGATGATCTGCTGGCCGGCCTTGATCACATCGACGACGCCGATCAGCACGGCAAGCGAGCTGGTCTTGACGATGCGCGTGTAGATGTTGATGGTGGGCGGCGTCATGCGCTTGAGGGCCTGCGGCAACAGCACGTGCCCATACAACTGCAGGCCCGACAGGCCGATCGACAACCCCGCCTCACGCTGGCCGCGCGGCAGCGAAGCCAGGGCCCCGCGCACCACCTCGCCAACCTCGCTGGCACCCCACAGCCCCAGCACCAGCACCGCGCACCAGAAGCTGGGGATACTCAGCGAAAAGAAGATCGGCAACCCGAAGAACACCAGGTACAGCCAGACCAGCACCGGTATCGCCCGAAACAGCTCCAGATAGATCTGCAAGGCGATGTTCACCGCACGCTTGCCCAGCGTGGCCAGCACGCCATAGAGCACACCACCCAGGGTGGCGAAGACGATGCCCAAGGCCGAGATCGCCAGGGTCTGTCCGGCGCCCTTGGCCAGTTGCGGCAAGGACACCAGCAGCAGCTCAATTGCCGAACTGGCCATGTTGCAGCCTCCTTTCGAGGTGGCGCAGCAGCAGCGACAACGGCAGGAACAGCAGCACGCAGAGCAACGTCAGCACCGCGAGCATCTCGTAGGTCTTGTAGTACAGGGCGATGTAGTTCTTGGTGGTGTAGAGGATTTCCGGCACGGCTACCGCCGAGACCACGGTGGTTTCCTTGAGCAGGAAGATGAAGTTGGCGAATAGCGCCGGCAGGCTGAGGATGCCGGCCTGGGGCAGGATCACGTGGCGCAGCAACTGGCCCTCGGACAAGCCGATGGAGCGCCCGGACTCCAGCTGCGCCCGTGGCACCGCTTCGACACCCGCTCGCAGCACCTCGGTGAGGTAGGCGCCGCCCATGAAGGTCATGGTGATGATCGCGGCAGCGAAGCCGGATACTTTCAAACCCAGGGTCGGCAGTGCGAAATAGACGAAGAACAACTGGATCAGCAGCGGCGTGTTGCGCGCCAGCTCCACATAGCCTTTGACCAGCCGCCACAGGTAGGGGGTGCGAAACACCAGGACGGCGGCATTGAACACGGCGACCAGCAGCGAGGTGGCGATGGCGATCAGCCCGACCTGCAGGGTGACGCCGACGGCCTTGAGGAATGCCGGGAGTGTGCTAAGCATGAAGGCAGTGTCGAAGGTCATGGATAACGCCTCGACACAAGGTCACGGAGGTACGACATGGGCAAGGTTCCGGGCTCGACGCGAGGATGGCTCGGCGTCGTGGACGATGAAAGGGATGTGCCGGTAAGCACGATAGGTAGACTCTAAAGGCATAAAAAACTTTCTCTAAATACCCTTATTGCATATTGATATCACCCGACGGGCTAACCGGAAATTTCATACATCCGTCTGGGATCTTTCCCTCGAAATATCTCTCAAATGGACTTCAGACTGATCGGCCTGCCAGGCCCACAGGGACGACAACGATGAACAGCCCAAGCACACCTGTTTCGAACGAACAACTTCAGTGGTTGCTGGCCCTGCGCAAGGCGCTTGCCGAGCAGCGTTGACGGGGCTCGGGATTGCGGTGCTTTCTTCGCGGGCAAGCCCGCTCCTACAAGAGCCGGTGACGGTCTCGGGATTGAGGATGCGAAAAGGACACCGCAGCGCACAAACAAAAACGCCGACACAACAGTGTCGGCGTTTTCATGTGAAGCGCTAACCCGGCAAATCAGAACGCCGGCAGTACCGCGCCCTGGTACTTCTGCTCGATGAAGGCTTTCACTTCAGGGCTGGTCAGGGCCTTGGCCAGCTTCTGGATGGCGTCGCTGTTCTTGTTGTCAGGACGCGCGACCAGGAAGTTCACGTATGGCGAGTCGCTGCCTTCGATCACCAGCGCATCCTTGGCCGGGTTCAGGCCAGCCTCCAGCGCGTAATTGGTGTTGATCATGTCCAGGTCGACCTGGTCCAGCACGCGCGGCAGCATGGCCGACTCGAGCTCGCGGAATTTCAGTTTCTTCGGGTTCTCGGCGA
This sequence comes from Pseudomonas sp. SYWMCR5, assembly GCF_057197165.1. Lineage (NCBI taxonomy): Bacteria > Pseudomonadati > Pseudomonadota > Gammaproteobacteria > Pseudomonadales > Pseudomonadaceae > Pseudomonas > Pseudomonas sp. SYWMCR5. The sequence continues at coordinate 75,359 of NZ_JBXUNH010000008.1, read as the reverse complement.
TGTCTTTCGGCGTCGCCAGGGCGTTCTTCGGATCCTTCAGCGTGATCAGGCCGGCCTTCTGCAACAGCAGCAGGGCGCGACCACTGTTGCTGCCCTCGTTCGGGATAGCCACGGTGGCGCCTTCCTTGAGCTCCGACAGGCTCTTGACCTTCTTGGAGTAGCCACCGAACGGCTCGACGTGAACGCCGATCACGGTTTCCAGGTGGGTGCCCTTGCCTTCGTTGAAGTTCTTCAGGTACGGCAGGGTCTGGAAGTAGTTGGCGTCCAGGCGCTTCTGGTCGACCTGCACGTTCGGCTGCACGTAGTCAGTGAAGACCTTGATCTGCAGGTCAACACCTTCCTTGGCCAGGGTCGGCTTGATCAGCTCGAGGATTTCGGCGTGCGGCACCGGCGTGGCGGCTACCACCAGTTTTTCGGCGGCGTGAGCCAGGCCGGACAGCGACAGGGCAGCAGCGAGGGCAGTCGTCAGCAGGGTCTTTTTCATGGTGATCCTTGTTATCAAGCTGGGGCCATCGACGATGGCGAAGTCAGGTGCCACACCGTCTCGACAGTGGGCGTGGAGCGGACGATACCGGGATTTTTTATGCCCTAACAATATCTTTTGATTCGCTGCTTATTCCAAAAACAAAAAGCCATCAGCTGTTTTGCTTATGAGCGACCGACAACCGCTCTAGCTCGCGGATGCATTGAGCTCGGCCAGGCTTTGCTCCAGCAGCTCACGCAAGGCGGCACGCGTGCCTGGCTCACGGCTGCGCCCCAGTTGCGCAAGCTGGCTGGCCAGACTGGCCAGGGGCGCACGCTCGGGCAGGTCCAGGTGCTGCGGGAGAATTTCATCACCGTCGGCCACCAGCAAGGCAAAGTGGATGACGTTCTCCAGCTCGCGGGTGTTGCCGGGCCAGGCATGGGCTTCCAGCGCTTGCTGCGCCGCTTCGCTGATCAGCGGCACGCTGCGCTCCAGGCGCACGCTGTAGATGCCGACGAAGTATTCGGCCAGCGGCAGGATGTCCCCCACCCTCTGGCGCAGTGCCGGCAATTCCAGTTCGCCCTCGTGCAGATAGAGGTACAGCCGTTCGTTGAAGCGCCCGGCACGCACCGCCTGGGCCAGGTCGATGCTGGAGGCGGCCACCAGACGCACATCCACGGCCTGCGCCTGCTGGGCGCCGACCCGAGTGACCTCACGGTTCTCCAGGGCCGCCAGCAGCTTGCCCTGGATGGCCAGCGGCAGGTCGGCGATCTCGTCCAGGTACAAGGTGCCGCCATTGGCCGAACCGAACCAGCCTGCGCGACTGCTGGCCGTGCCGCCATGGGTACCGGCGCTGTAGCCAAACAGCTCGGCATCGGCGTAGGTGTGGCTGATGCCCGCGCAGTTGACCGAGACGAACAACCCCGCGCGATCGCTGGCACGGTGGATCTGCCTTGCCAGCAGCTCCTTGCCGGTGCCGGTCTCACCACGGATCAGCACCGGCAGCGGTTGCGGCGCCAGGCGTTCGAGCGCTTCGCGCAGTTGCTGCGAACGTGCATCGACGAATACCAGCGCCTTGGCACGGATGCTCAGCGGGCTCTTGTCCAGCTCGGGAAACGTCAGCAGTGGCTGGCCGAAGGGATTGTTGAAACTCATGGAAAACTCCCGCCCCAGACGCAGGCGACCAGGGGTTCAGCGAAATCGGTTGAAAGGCCAGGTCAGGCGCGGCGCAGGGAGCGCTGCTCGATCCGGCCTTGCAGGCGGTACAGGTAGGCGAAGCCCTGTTCCCAGCGCTCGTGACCGGACTTGACGTTGATGTGCCCGGCATTGCTCAACAACCCTGCTTCCGCGCCCCAGGCCTTGGCCAGGTAGAGTGCACGCGGCACGCTGACGGCCGGATCGTTGTCCGAGCTGACCACCTGGCTGGGAAACGGCAGCGTGTGCAGGGGAATGGGCGCGAAATTGCGCAAGGCCGGCGCGCAGGTCGGCCGTTCGACATCCGCGGGCGCCACCAGCAGCGCCCCTCGCACCTGGCGCAGCAGCGCAGGGCTGGCCTGCGCGGCCCAGTGGGCGATGGTGATGCAACCCAGGCTGTGGGCGATGAGGATCACCGGCGAGCGTTCGGCGGCAATCGCCTGCTCGAGTGCCTGTATCCAGTCGCGCCGCTGCGGGGTGAGCCAATCGTGCTGCTCGACCCGGGCGCTGTTGGGCAGGCTGCGCTGCCAGTGGCTTTGCCAATGATTGTCTGGCGATCCTTGCCAGCCCGGCACAATCAGGTAACGAATCGACTCATTGCGCATGGGGACGCCTCCTTGGAAGTTTGCGTGCTTGGGAACCCAGTATAGGGAGGCAGTTATATTCGTAAAGGAATAAGAAGCTATTTATTAATAACCATAATTATTGGTTGTCTGGGCTGGCCTTTTCGCGGGCAAGCCCGCTCCTACAGGGTTTGTGCGCCCCGGGGCGGGCATAAAAAAAAGGCCATCCCCTGCCAAGAGAAATGGCCCTGAAGCACTTGCCTGAAGAGGGTATTGCCGATCAACGCGCGGTGATCACCGCCAGCTTGCTGATCCCGGCACGTTCGATGGCGGCCATCGCCCGCGCCACTTCGCCGTAGTTGACGCCATCGTCAGCCTGCAGCTGTACACGCACATCCGCATCCTTTTCCCTGGCCGCCTTGAGGTTGGTTTCCAGCAGGTCCGGCTGGATCTCGTCCTTGTTGATGAACAGCTTGCCGCCGCCATCGATGCTCACCACCAGCGGGTCTTTCTGCTCCACTGGGGCCACGGCTTCGGTCTTGGGCAAGTTGATCGGGATGGCGTTGGTCAGCAAGGGCGCGGTGACGATGAACACCACCAGCAGCACCAGCATGACGTCCACCAGCGGTGTGACGTTGATTTCACTGAGGACCTCGTCGCTGTCCTGGGTCGAGAACGCCATGTCAGGAAGCCTCCTTCACCGGCTGGCCGAAACCGGCCTGGGCTTTTTGCAGGGTCGGGTGAACCAGGACGCGGAAGGCACTCTTCTGCGCCAGGCTGTAGAAGTCGTGGGCGAAGTCGTCGAGGTCGGCTGCGGTCAGCTTGAGGCGGCGCAGGAAGTAGTTGTAGACCAGCACCGCCGGGACCGCGACGGCGATACCGACGCCCGTGGCGACCAGTGCCGCACCGATCGGGCCGGCCACGGTTTCCAGGCTGGCGGAGCCGGCAGCGCTGATGCCCTTGAGCGCTTCCATGATGCCCCACACGGTGCCGAACAGACCGATGAACGGCGAGGTGCTGCCAATACTGGCGACAACCGCCAGGCCGGTTTCCAGCGAACGGCGCTCACGCACGATCTGCTGGCGCAAGGCGCGCTCGAGGCGATCCTGATGGTTGATCGCATGGCTCAGGTCGGCTGCCTGGCCCGGCTCGCCCACGGCGATGGCGGCATAACCGGCCTGGGCGACGCGGGCGGCAGGGCCAGGCTGCTCATGGCTGATCCCGGCTGCCGAGTCGAGGCTAGAAGCGGCCCAGAACTGGGCATGGAAGCGCTTGTCCTGGTTCTTCAGCCGCACGAACTGCACGACCTTGACCAGGGCCAACGCCCAGGTGACCACGGAAAAACCAACCAGCAGCCAGATGACGGCGCTTTCAACGGATTCGAGAGGGGATGCCAACAGGCTCATGATGAAGTCTTCCTATGTTCGGTTCGATGGCGCGAGTTAACGAAGCTTGAAATCGATCGGGACACTGACCCAGCCCACCTGGGCCACGTCTCCCTGCTTGGCCGGCACGAAGCTCCAGCGCTTAACCGCAGCCAGCGCGGCGGCGTCCAGGGCATCGCGGCCGCTGGTCTTCTGGATCTGGATCTGCCCCGGCTTGCCGCTGGGCAGTACCTCGACCCGCAACAGCACGGTGCCTTCCCATCCACGGCGCTGGGCCAGTTGCGGGTATTCCGGCGCCGGGTTCTTCAGGTACGCGGCATTGGCCGAAGCGGGCGTGACCGGTGCCGGTGCTGGTGGTGCAGGTGCAGGCGCGGGCGTCGGCACCGGTGGCGGCGCCTCGACCGGCTTGGGCTGCGGCTTGGGTACGGGCTTGGGCACAGGTTTTGGTTTGGGCACAGGTTTCGGCACAGGCTTGGCGGCCAGCTCATCGACCACCGGTGGTGGTGGCGGTGGTGGCTCGACCACAGGCACAGGCGGTGGCGGCTCGACGACCGGCGGCGCCGGAGCGGCGAACTCGATGGTCATCGGCGGAATCTCTGGCGCAATCACCGGCAGCTCGGGGGTTGGTCGTTGGCTGACCCAGTAGGCCGCAGCGCCATGCAGCACCAGCACCAGCAACCCCAGCGCCAGCTTGTCGCGACGCTTGAGACCACTGACCGGCGTGCGTTGCAGGCGCAGCTGCGCCAGCGGCAGGCGAAGCGTGCGTCCAAGCTCGACCAGGTCGCCCTGGGCCGGGCGCCATGGCTGGTCGTAGGCCCTCGCGGCCGTCTGGACATTACCCATTGAATCGACTCCTGGAAACGTGATGCAGGTCTTCGGACCTTGGCCGGTCCTCGTGGCTGAATCATCCGTTTTAGAGGCTTATCTCTGAAAGTAATGTTTAAAATTAAAGCTATACAAAAATCGAATATAAGATTTTCAGGGTTCCCGCAAAGCCGCGTGGCGCAAGGGCTGTAGCGGTGAGGACGGAAAGTAATGCACGGTCGGCATGCAAAATATTCGTGCAAGGTATGGAAAACGGCGGGCTAAGGGCCACATCGCCACCCCACCCTTCGTCCAGGCATAAAAAAACCCGGGCTACGAACCCGGGTTTTTCAACATCTGCACAAGCGTCAGATATCGGCGACCTTCTGCCAGACCTTCGGCCGGAAGAACAGGGTCTCGCCGCGCGCAAGGCCGGTCAGGCTGTCATGATCCTTGACCACTTCGGCCTCGATCAGCTCGCTCTGCCCCTCGACCTTCAGGGTCACCCGGGTGGTCGCGCCCAGCGGACGAATGTCGCGGACTTCGGCAGCGTGATGGCCCTCGGTCTCATGGCGCGACAGCGACACCTCGTGAGGGCGGAACAGCACATGGTTGCCCTCGCTCAAGGCCAGGCGGTTGGAGTCGCCGAGGAAGTGGTAGACGAAGTCGTTGGCCGGTTTCTCGTACACCTCGCCCGGCGAGCCGATCTGTTCGATCACGCCCTTGTTCATCACCACGATGCGGTCGGCCACTTCCATCGCCTCTTCCTGATCGTGGGTGACGAACACCGAGGTCAGGTTGATATCCTCGTGCAACCGCGCCAGCCAGCGGCGCAGCTCCTTGCGCACCTTGGCATCGAGGGCGCCGAACGGCTCGTCGAGCAGCAGCACCTTCGGCTCCACCGCCAGGGCGCGGGCCAGGGCGATGCGCTGGCGCTGGCCACCCGACAACTGCTCGGGGTAGCGGTCGGCGAGCCAGTCGAGCTGAACCATGTTCAGCAGCTCATGGACCTTTTCGGCGATCTTGCTCTCGCTCGGGCGTTCGCCCTTGGGCTTCATGCGCAAGCCGAAGGCGACGTTGTCGAACACGCTCATGTGGCGGAACAGCGCATAGTGCTGGAACACGAACCCGACGTTGCGATCGCGCACATCGTGGCCCGAGACATCCTCGCCGTGGAACACGATGCTGCCGTCATCCGGCGTCTCGAGGCCGGCGATGATGCGCAGCAGGGTGGTCTTGCCGCAGCCGGAGGGGCCGAGCAGCGCGACCAGCTCACCGCTGTGGATATCCAGGTTGATGTTGTTCAGGGCCTGGAAACTGTTGAAGCGCTTGCTGACGTTACGAACTTCGATCGACATGACTCATTCCTCCGCTGCGCTATGGCGCAGGCGGTTAATACGGTTCTCGCTCCACTGCTTGAGCAGCAGGATGAAGAGCGCCAGGATCAGCAACAGGCTGGCCACGCTGAAGGCCGCGACATGGTTGTACTCGTTGTAGAGGATCTCCACGTGCAGCGGCAAGGTGTTGGTGACGCCGCGGATATGGCCGGAGACCACCGACACCGCACCGAACTCGCCCATGGCCCGCGCGGTACACAGCACCACGCCGTAGATCAGGCCCCACTTGATGTTCGGCAGGGTGACATGCCAGAACATCTGCCAGCCGTTGGCGCCCAGCAGGCGCGCGGCCTCTTCCTCTTGCGTGCCCTGCTCCTGCATCAGCGGGATCAGCTCACGGGCGACGAAGGGCACGGTGACGAAAATGGTCGCCAGCACGATGCCCGGCAGGGCGAAGACGATCTGGATATCGTGGTCCTGCAGCCAGGGGCCGAGCAGGCCCTGGGCGCCGAACATCAGCACATAGACCAGGCCAGCGATCACCGGCGAGACCGAGAACGGCAGGTCGATCAGGGTGACCAGCACGCTCTTGCCACGGAAGCTGTACTTGCTCACGCACCAGGCAGCGCTGACGCCGAACACCAGGTTCAGCGGCACCGAGATGACCACCGCAAGCAGCGTCAACTTGAGCGCCGAAAGCGCGTCAGGCTCGAAGATCGCCTCGAAGAAGGTGCCGAAGCCATTCTTCAGCGCCTGGGACACCACGATCACCAGCGGCAGCAGCAGGAACAGCGCGAACACCAGCCAGCCAAGGCCGATCAGTACACGGCGCGAGGTGGCGCTGCCGCGGCGGGCGGCATTGGCGGCGGAGCTTGCAGTTATGGATGACGAAGACATGACCGGGCCTCCTTCAAGGGGTTTCGATGCGCCGCTGAAGCAGGTTGATCAGCAGCAGCAGAATGAAGGAAACCACCAGCATCAGCACGCCGATGGCGGTGGCGCCGGTGTAGTCGTACTGGTCGAGCTTGACCATGATCAGCAGCGGCAGGATCTCGGTCTTCATCGGCATGTTGCCGGCGATGAAGATCACCGAACCGTACTCGCCCACACCCCGGGCGAATGCCAGGGCGAAACCGGTCAGCCAGGCCGGCAGCAGTGCCGGCGCCAGCACATGGCGGAACACCTGCAACGGCTTGGCACCCAGGCAGGCGGCGGCCTCCTCGACCTCACGCGGGATGTCCGCCAGCACTGGCTGCACCGTACGCACCACGAACGGCAGCGTGACGAAGGTCAGGGCCAGGGTGATGCCCAACGGGGTGTAGGCGATCTTGAAGCCCAGGTCGGTGGCGAACTGGCCGACCCAGCCCGCAGGCGCGTACAGGGCAGTCAGGGCGATACCGGCGACGGCGGTGGGCAGGGCGAACGGCAGGTCGATCATCGCATCGATGATCTTGCGCCCGGGGAAGGTGTAACGCACCAGCACCCAGGCCAGCAGGGTGCCGATCACGCCATTGATGATGGCGGCGAACAGGGCGGTACCGAAACTCAGCTTGAGCGCCGCGATGACCCGCGGTGCACTGATGATGTTCCAGAACTGCTCCCAGGTCAGCTGCGAGGCATGAATGAACATGGCCGCCAGCGGTATCAGCACGATCAGGCTGAGATACACCAAGGTGTAGCCCAGCGTCAGCCCGAAGCCGGGTATGACGGGGGAGATGCGACGTGACATAAATATCCCTGGTTGAACGCACTTGGCCCGGAACAGATTCCGGGCCGGTGCAAACTTCTGAAATCCTGGGGCTGCTTTGCGGCCCCGCTTTTTCCTTGGCCTTTACTGCGCCTGGTAGATCTGGTCGAACACACCGCCGTCGTTGAAGAACTTCGGCTGCGCAGTTTTCCAGCCACCGAAGTCCTTGTCGATAGTCACCAGGTCAAGTTTCGGGAACTGCTTGGCGAATTCGGCGGCGACTTTCTCGTCACGCGGACGATAGAAGTTTTCTGCAGCGATCTTCTGGCCAGCAGGGCTGTACAGGTATTTCAGGTATTCGGTGGCGATCTCGGTGTTGCCCTTCTTCTCGGCGTTCTTGTCGACCACCGCCACTGGCGGCTCGGCGAGGATCGACAGCGAAGGCACGACGATCTCGAACTTGTCGCTGCCGCCGTCTTCCTTCAGCGCCAGGAAGGCTTCGTTTTCCCAGGCCAGCAGGACGTCGCCCTGGCCGTTGTTGACGAAGGTGATGGTCGAGCCGCGTGCGCCGGTGTCCAGCACCGGTACGTGCTTGAACAGCTCCTGCACGTACTCTTTGGCTTTGGCTTCGCTGCCACCGGATTTCAGGCCATAGGCCCAGGCGGCGAGGAAGTTCCAGCGGGCGCCGCCGGAGGTTTTCGGGTTGGGGGTGATGACCGAGACGTCTTTCTTGACCAGGTCACCCCAGTCCTTGATGCCTTTCGGGTTGCCCTTGCGCACCAGGAACACGATGGTCGAGGTGTAGGGGGTGCTGGCATCCGGCAGACGGGTCTGCCAGTTCTCCGGCAGGGTCTTGCCGAGCTTGGCGACTTCGTCGATATCGCCAGCCAGGGCCAGGGTCACCACGTCGGCGCGCAGGCCGTCGATCACCGCGCGGCCCTGCTTGCCCGAGCCACCGTGGGATTGCTGGATCTTCACCTTGTCGTCCGGGTGCGCCTGCTGCCAGTGCTTGATGAATTCGGCGTTGTACTGCTGGTACAGCTCACGGGTCGGGTCATAGGACACGTTGAGCAGTTCGTAATCCTTGGCGATGGCGGAACCGGCAAAAACGGCACTGGCCAGAGCGGCGAGCGCATAACGGCGGATGGACATGGTGAAGCTCCCGATTGGCATTTTTTCTAGTTGGATGTGTCGGATCAGCCGGACTTGTTGCCGGGCTGCTGCAGGCGGAATTTCTCCTTGCGCTCGATCTGCACGACCTGAGCGTTGTGCACGGTGATCTCCACTGCACCGAAGCGCAGGTCGCGCAGCGCGCTCTGGATTTCACGCAGAATGGTGGCTTCGTCCTGACCGTCGATGCTACGCAGAGATGCACTCATGCTCGTTCTCCATTGAGTAAGGGTGCCGGGCAGAAGAAGGGGATTGCGCCTGGCTTGAGGGCAATCTTAGTGAGGGCGGGATATTCTTAAAAATACTGTTTAAGAATGTTTATATAACTGAATTTCTGAGCAGGTAAGCGGGTGACTGTGGGAGCGGGCTTGCACGCGAATGCTGTGGTGCGGCCACTGTTGCATTCGCGGGCAAGCCCGCTCCTACAGGAAGTTGAAGCTTCAGTTATGCGCCTGCGGCTCGCGGATCTTGTACCAGGCCACGTACAGCGCCGGCAGGAACAGCAAGGTCAGCAGCGTTGCGCTGATGATCCCGCCGATCATGGCGTAGGCCATCGGGCCCCAGAACACCTCGCGGGCGATGGGGATCATCCCCAGGCTGGCCGCTGCGGCCGTGAGCAGGATCGGCCGACGCCGATGGTTGGTAGCCTCGACCACCGCGTCCCAAGGTGAGTAGCCCTGGGCCTCGAATTCGTCGATCTGGGTCACCAGGATCACCGAGTTGCGGATGATGATGCCGATCAGCGCAAGAATCCCGAGGATCGCAACAAAGCCCATGGGCGTTCCCGTCGGCACCAGCGCCAGCACCACGCCGATCAGCCCCAGCGGCGCGACGCTGACCACCAGGAACAGCTTCTGCACGCTGTGCAACTGGATCATCAGGAAGGTCGCCATCAGGAACAGCATCAGCGGAATCACCTGAGCAATCGGCCCCTGCGCCTTGCCGCTCTCCTCCACGGTGCCGCCGGTGGCTACTTCGTAACCGGCCGGCAGCGAAGCGGCGAACTCTTCGATCTTCGGCTTGAGCTGGGCCACCAGGTCGGTGGGCTGGATCTCGCCGTTGACCGATGCCTTTATGGTGATCGTCGGCTTGCGGTCACGCCGCCAAACCAATGGCTGTTCGAGCTCGTAGCGCACCGTGGCGAACGACAGCAAGGGGATCGAGGTGCCGCTGGGGCTGACGATCTGCAGGTTCTGCAGGGTATCGGGCGAGCCGCGCTCACTGTCCTTGGCGCGCGCGACCACGTCCACCAGGTAGATCTGGTCGTTGACCTGGGTCACCGGTGCACCGGTGACGATGCTGTTCATCACGTTGGCGACGTCTTCGGACGACAGGCCCAGTTGGCGCGCCTTGTCCTGGGCGATCTCGACCCGCAGGACTTTGCCGGGCTCGTTCCAGTCGTACATCATCTCGCCAATGTTGGGGTTCTGGTCGAGCAAGGTCGCAAGGTCGATGGCGTGCTTGCGCACCTGGTCGATATCCTTGCCGCTGACCCGGTACTGGATCGGACGCCCCACTGGCGGGCCCATCTCCAGCGATTGCACATTGGTGCCGATGCCGACGAAATCATTGCGCAGCCGCTCCTGCAGCTTGGGAATCAACGTGTTGCGCTGCTCCAGCCCCTTGCTGACGATGACCAGTTGCGCGTAGTACGGGTTCTGCAGCTGCTGGTCGAGCGGAAGGTAGAAACGCACCGCGCCCTGGCCGATATAGGTGCTCCAGTGGTCGATGTCCGGATCGTCCTTGAGGGTGGCTTCCAGGCGATCAACCGCACGGCGGGTTTCCTGGATCGACGCGTTCTGCGGCAGGTTCAGTTCCAGCAGGATCTCCGGGCGATCCGAAGACGGGAAGAACTGGTTCTGCACGAACCGCATGCTCAACACCGCCAGGGCGAACAGCACCACGGTGCCAACGATGGTCAGCCAGCGGTTGCGCATGCACCACAGCAAGCCGCTTTCGAAGGCGCGGCCGATGCGGCCGGGTTCCCCATCATGGGGTTTGACCTTGCTGCTGAGGATATGCACGCCCAGCACCGGCGCGAAGAACACCGCCACCACCCACGACACCAGCAGCGCCACCGCGATCACCGCGAACAGGGTGAAGGTGTATTCGCCCGCAGAGCTGGCGTTCAGGCCGATGGGCACGAAGCCGGCAACGGTGACCAAGGTGCCGGTGAGCATCGGGAATGCCGTCGAGGTATAGGCATAGGTCGCCGCGTCGTTCTTGCTCTCGCCCATCTCCAGGCGCGTGACCATCATCTCTACGGTGATCATTGCATCGTCGACCAGCAGGCCCAGGGCGATGATCAATGCACCCAGCGAGATGCGCTGCATGGTGATGCCGCTGTACTCCATGAACACGAAAACCATCGCCAGCACCAGCGGGATCGAACAGGCCACCACCAGGCCTGCGCGTATGCCCAGGCTGATGAAACTGACCACCAGCACGATGATCACCGCCTCGAACAGCGCACTGGTGAAGCCGCCCACGGCGTCCTCGACCACCACGGCCTGGTTCGACACGGTATGCACGCCCACACCCACCGGTAGCTCAACGGTGATGCTGTCCATCTTGTCGCGCAGTGCCTTGCCGAACTCCTGGATGTTGCCACCCTTCTTCATGCCGATCGCCAGGCCGATGGCCGACTGGCCGTTGTAGCGGAACATGGGGGCGGGCGGATCCTGGAAACCGCGCTCGATATCGGCGATGTCGGCCAGGCGGAAGAAGCGGTCGTTGATTCTCAGGTTGACCACCTGCAGGTCCTTCTCCGAGGCGAACTGGCCGGTGGTGCGCACCGAGATGCGCTCTGGCCCGGCTTCGATCACCCCGGCCGGAGTCACCGCATTCTGCGATTGCAGCGCCTGCATCACCTGGCGCTGGTCGATGCCCAGTGCCGCCAGCTTGCGGGTGGAGAAGTTCAGGTACAGCACTTCATCCTGCACGCCGATGGTTTCGACCTTGCCGATATTCGGCACCTCGCGCACTTCGGCGCGCACCTGCTCGACGTAATCGCGCAACTGGCGCAGGTCCAGGCCATCGGTGGTGAAGGCGTAGATCGAGCCGAACACATCACCGAACTCGTCGTTGAAACCCGGCCCTTGCAGGCCCTGGGGGAATTCACCGCGGATGTCCTGGATCTTCTTGCGCACCTGGTACCAGATCTGCGGGATATCCTCGGCCCTGGTGGTATCGCGCAGGTAGACGAAAACCGTCGACTCGCCGGGCCGGGTGTAGCTCTTGACGTAGTCGAGCGAGTCCAGTTCCTCGAGCTTCTTCTCGATCCGGTCGGTCACCTGGTACAGGGTTTCGTCCTGGGTCGCACCGGGCCAGCGGGTCTGGATCACCATGGTCTTGATGGTGAAGGACGGGTCTTCTTCCCGGCCCAGGTTCATGTAGGAGAACACGCCCATCAGCAAGGCGACGAACATCAGGTACCACACGAAGGACTGGTGCTTCAGGGCCCAGTCCGACAGGTTGAAGCTTCCTTTCATCGTGCGTCCTCGTCGAATTTGACCTGCTGGCCCGGCTTCAGGCTGTTCACACCCGCCGTCACCACCCGTTCGCCCGGCTGCACACCGGCGCCCAGCACGACGCGCCGTTCGCTGCGCTCCACGAGTGTGACCTCACGGGTGGCCACGGTCTTGTGCTGCGGATCGACCACCCAGACCTGGGTCTTGCCGTCTCGCTCCAGCAGGGCGGTAGCCGGCAGCTCGGTGCGCGGCGCGATCGCCGAGCTGAGCGTGACGCTGATGGCGGTGCCGAGGTGGAACGCCTGCGGCGTACTGGCCAGGCTTAGCCGCGCACGTCGGGTGCGGGTGGCGGCATCGGCCTGCGGCTCAAGCTCGCGCAGCGTGGCGGTGGTGCTGATGGCCGGCTCCAGTTGCGATGCCACGGTGAACACCAGCGACGGGGTCAACTGCTCGGCGACTGGGATCGGCAGATCAATCACCGCCTCCTTGACGTCCGGGCGCGCCAGCGTGACCACTTCCTGGCCGGCACTGACCGTCTGCCCGGCTTCGGCGCGCCAGGCCGTGACCACGGCGCCATGGTCGGCCTTGAGCGTGCTGTAGCCGAGCTGGTCGCGTGCCTGGCTGAGCGCCGAACGCGCCTGTTCGAGCGAGGCGCCGGTGGTCTTCAGGTCGGTCTGGGCAATGTCCAGCTGGGCCTGGGCGCCGACGCCGCGGTCATACAACTGCTGCTGGCGACGGGCATTGGCCTGGGCGTTGATCCATTGCGCCTGGACTCGCGCCAGGTCGCCTTCGGCGGCGCGCAGCTGGTTCTGTTGGTCGGTGGGATCGAGAGTGGCCAGGGTGTCGCCCGGTTTCACCTGCGCGCCCACGTCCACCCAGCGCCGCGCAATGCGCCCGGACACTCGGAAGCCCAGGGTGCTTTCAAAGCGGGCCTGGATGGTGCCGGCAAAACGACCGAGCTGCGACTGCGTCTGCGGCTCGACCAGGGTCGAGAGCACCGGCCGTACGGGCTCGGGCGCCGGCTCATCACCCTTGCAACCGGGCAGCAGGGCTGCTGCGGCAAGTAACACCAGCAAGGGCTTCATGGCTCACCTCCGGGGCTCTTGGCGTCGACTTTCTGCACCTGCATGCCCGGATGCAGCAACTGGCCGCCACTGACCACAACGGTTTCGCCGCTTTTCACGCCGTCACTGATGACGATGCGCCCGGTGAGGTAACGCGCCACCTGAACCTTGCGCAGTTCGACCTTGTCGCCCTCGCCCACCACCCACACCGCCGGCTCATGCAGCGCCTTGGTCAGCGCCGACCAGGGCAATTCGATGCTTGGGCGTCCCTGTGCGTGAGCCGTGGCGGTTACCGGCGAGCCCAACTGCATGGCAGCCGGCACGTTACGCAGCGCCACCTTGACCTGCACCGTACCGCTCTCGGCAGACACCGTCGGAGTGATTTCGCGAACCCGTCCTTCGGCCTGCACCTTGGGGTTATCCACAAGCCGGACGATCACCCCCTCGTCACTGGGTGGCGACACCAGCAGCGACTCATAGACGTTGAAGACGGCATCACGATCGCCGTCGGTGGCCAGGCTGAAAATCGGCATGGTCGCCTGCACCACCTGGCCGACCTCGGCCTGGCGCGCGGTGATCACGCCGTCCGCCTCGGACACCAGGTCGGTGTAGCTCAATTGCTCGCGGGCATTGGCCAGTTGTGCCTGGGCCGCCTTGAGCGCGCTCTGGCTGCTGCGCAGGGCAGCTTCAGCCGAGTCGTATTCACTCTGGCTGGTGTAGCCCTTGGGCAACAGTTTCTGCTGACGCACGAAGGCGGCGCGGGTCTGGGTGACCCTCGCCTGCTCGGCGAATACCTCGGCCTTGGCCGAGTCGACATTGTTCTGCAGGTCTTTCGGGTCCAGGCGCGCCAGCACCTGGTTGGCCTTGACGTGATCGCCCACATCGACGCTGCGGGCGATGATCTTGCCGCCCACGCGAAATGAAAGGTCGGTCTGTACGCGCGCCTGCACATCACCGGTAAGGGTGACGTTGGCGGCGAAATCGGTAGGTTCGACCCGTGCCACGCCGACGCGTGGCAGTTCAGGGCTGGACGCCTGTTCCTTGCAGCCTGACAACACTGCCAACAACCCCAGGCAAACGACCAACAGCGGACGCGTAAACGTCATGCAGGCTCCTTGCTTGCGCGCAAATGATTCGTGGGATGCGACTGTCAGCGTAGTTCAGGGTTCAATAATCGGTACTGGTGGGGTCGGCTTTGGATTGGCGGTGGCCTTTTCGCGGGCAAGCCCGCTCCTACAGAGAGTTGTGGTGCCTGTAGGAGCGGGCTTGCCCGCGAAGAGGCCACCGCAAAATCCGGAAACCATGACTGGCGCCAAGGGAGGACCAGCACCGCTAACCTCCAAAGGTCAATTTCATGGAGGAAATTCGATGCTCCTGGCCCACTCTCCCCGCCTGCGCCGCGGCCGCTGCTCAGAGCCTGGCAGGTGCTACCTGCTGACCACTGTCACCCACGAACGACAACCCCTGTTCCACGACCTGCGCAGCGCCCGGCTGGTGGTGAAACAGCTACGCCTGTCAGATCAGGAAAACGCCAGCCGCACGCTGGCCTGGGTGCTGATGCCGGACCATCTGCACTGGTTGATCGAGTTGAGGGGGGTGACGCTTGGGAGTTTGATGCGCAGGTTCAAGTCGCGCAGCGCCATCACCCTGCGCAAGGCCGGAGTGAGGCATGTACCCGTCTGGCAACCGGGGTATCACGATGCCGCTTTGCGCAAGGAGGAGGAAGTGGTGCAGGCAGCCAGATACATCATCGCCAATCCACTGAGAGCAGGGCTGGTCAGCAGTGTGCGGGAGTATCCGCATTGGGATGCGGTCTGGCTTTGAATCGGTGGTGAAGCCTTCGCGGGCAAGCCCGCTCCTACAGGTTCAGTGCACGTTGCACCATCCTTGTGGGAGCGGGCTTGCCCGCGAAAGGGCCGTCAGGCCGACGCAGCAGCCGGAGCCGGACGCCGCACCTGCGGCTGCCCGACGTTCGCTGCAGCACCTTCCTCGATGGCCTGCTGGATCGCCCGGCGGCGGCGCTCTTCGGCGCGGCGGCTGAAGTACCAGACCAGGAAGGTCACCAACGACACCGACAGCAGGATCAGGCTGGCCACGGCGTTGATCTCAGGCTTAACGCCCAGGCGCACGGCCGAGAACACTTCCATCGGCAAGGTGGTCGAGCCAGGGCCGGACACGAAGCTGGCCAGCACCAGGTCATCCAGCGACAGGGCGAACGACATCATGCCGCCTGCTGCCAGAGAAGGCGCGATCATCGGGATGGTGATCAGGAAGAACACCTTCCACGGCTTGGCACCCAGGTCCATCGCCGCTTCCTCGATCGACAGGTCCAGCTCGCGCAGGCGAGCCGACACCACCACCGCCACATACGCGGCACAGAAGGTGGTGTGGGCGATCCAGATGGTGACGACGCCACGCTCCTGCGGCCAGCCGATCATCTGCGCCATGGCCACGAACAGCAGCAACAGCGACAGACCGGTGATCACCTCGGGCATCACCAGCGGCGCGGTGACCAGGCCACCGAACAGCGTGCGGCCCTTGAAGCGGGTGACCCGGGTCAGCACGAAGGCCGCCAGGGTGCCCAGCGCGACCGCAGCCACCGCCGTATAGCAGGCGATCTCCAGCGAGCGCATCACCGAACCCATCAGCTGGGTGTTGTCGAGCAGGCCGACGTACCACTTCACCGACCAGCCGCCCCACACCGTCACCAGCTTCGAGGCGTTGAACGAGTAGATCACCAGGATCAGCATCGGCAGGTAGATGAACAGCAAGCCGAGCACCAGCATCAGCTTGGAGAAACTGAAGCGCTTCATGCCCGACCCTCCATCTCTTTGGCCTGGCTGCGGTTGAACAGCAGGATCGGCACGATCAGGATCGCCAGCATCACCACTGCCAGCGCGGATGCCACCGGCCAGTCACGGTTGTTGAAGAATTCCTGCCACAGCACCTTACCGATCATCAGGGTTTCCGGACCGCCGAGCAGTTCAGGGATCACGAACTCGCCCACCACCGGGATGAACACCAGCATGCAACCAGCGATGATGCCGTTCTTCGACAGCGGCACGGTGATCTTCCAGAAGCTGTTGAAGGTGCTCGAGCCCAGGTCGCTCGCGGCTTCCAGCAGGCTCTGGTCATGCTTCACCAGGTTCGCGTACAGCGGCAGGATCATGAATGGCAGGTACGAATAGACCACGCCGATATACACCGCCAGGTTGGTGTTGAGGATCTGCAGCGGCTGGTCGATCAGCCCGGTCCACAGCAGGAAGCTGTTGAGCAGCCCGTTGTTGCTGAGGATGCCCATCCAGGCATAGACGCGGATCAGGATCGCGGTCCAGGTCGGCATCATGATCAGCAGCAACAGGACCGTCTGCATCTCTTTCTCGGCCTTGGAGATGGCGTAGGCCATCGGGTAGCCGATCAGCAGGCACAGCAGGGTGCTGAAGAAGGCGACCTTGAGCGAGCCCAGGTAGGCCGAGATGTACAGGTCATCTTCGGTGAGCAGGCCGTAGTTGGCCAGGTTCAGCACCAGTTGGATCTTGTCCTCGACGTAGGTGTAGATCTCCGTGTAAGGCGGGATCGCCACGTCGGCTTCGGCGAAGCTGATCTTCAGCACGATGAAGAACGGCAGCATGAAGAACAGGAACAGCCAGATGAACGGCACGCCGATCACCAGATGGCGTCCCTCGGGGATGATGCGCTGGAGGGCTCGTTTGAGCTTTCGCGGTTTCATGAGCGCAGTACCACGCCGCTGTCGTCTTCCCACCACACGTAGACTTCATCGCCCCAGGTCGGGCGCGCGCCCTGGCGTTCGGCGTTGGCGACGAACGACTGGACGATCTTGCCGCTCGGCAGCTCGACGTAGAACACCGAGTGACCGCCCAGGTAGGCGATGTCGTGGACCTTGCCGCGCGACCAGTTGTGCTCGAAATCGGGTTGCGTCGTCGTCACCAGCAACTTCTCTGGGCGCAGCGCGTAGGTGATGTGCTTGTCCTCGACCGAGGTGGTGACACCGTGGCCGACGTAGATCTTGCGCTCGAGCTCCGGCGAGGCGATCAGCGCGTGGCCTTCGGCGTCGTCGATCACTTCACCTTCGAACAGGTTGACGTTGCCGATGAACTCGCACACCAGGCGGCTGGTTGGCGTCTCGTAGATATCCACAGGCGAGCCGATCTGGGCGATCCAGCCCAGGTGCATGATGGCGATGCGCTGGGCCATGGTCATGGCCTCTTCCTGGTCGTGGGTCACCATCACGCAGGTCACACCGACCCGCTCGATGATCTCGACCAGCTCCAGCTGCATCTGCGAACGCAGTTTCTTGTCCAGCGCGCCCATCGGCTCGTCGAGCAGCAGCAGTTTCGGACGCTTGGCAAGCGAGCGGGCCAGGGCCACACGCTGACGCTGACCACCGGAGAGCTGGTGCGGCTTGCGCTTGGCGTACTGGGTCATGTGCACCAGCTTGAGCATCTCGGCCACGCGGGCTTCGATGTCGGCCTTGGGCATCTTGTCCTGCTGCAGGCCGAAGGCGATGTTCTGCGCCACGGTCATGTGCGGGAACAGCGCGTAGGACTGGAACATCATGTTGATCGGCCGCTCGTAGGGCGGCATGTCGGTGATGTCGACACCATCGAGGAAGATCCGACCTTCGGTCGGACGCTCGAAGCCTGCAAGCATCCGCAGCAAGGTGGACTTGCCGGAACCGGAGCCGCCCAGCAGGGCGAAGATCTCGCCCTTGCGGATTTCCAGGGACACATCGTCCACGGCGATGGTTTCGTCGAACTTCTTCGTGACCCGGTCGATCTTGACCAGCACCTGCTTGGGCTGCTGGTCACCCTCGAGGGCTTTCTTATAGGCACCGGAGGCAACTGCCATGAGTGAAACTCCCAACAAGATTTTTGTGCCCGAGCGGCCTGCGTGCAGGGCCACGTCGGGTCTGGATTTTTACTTGCCCGACTTGACCTTGGTCCAGCTGCGGGTCATCAGACGTTGCACCTTGGGGGGCAACTCCGCGTTGACGAACATCTTGTCCAGCACTTCCTGCGGTGGGTAAACCGCGGCGTCAGTTCTCACAGCCTGGTCCATCAGGTCGCCAGCCTTGGGGTTGGGGTTGGCATAACCGACGTAATCACTGACCTGGGCGATAACCTCAGGTTTCAGCAAATAGTTGATGAAGGCGTGGGCCTCTTTCACGTTCTTGGCGTCCTTGGGAATCGCCAGCACGTCGAACCAGAGGTTGCCGCCTTCCTTGGGAATGGCGTAGGCCAGGTTCACGCCCTTCTTGGCTTCTTCAGCACGGGCCTTGGCCTGGAAGACATCGCCGGAGAAGCCTGCCGCGACGCAGATGTCGCCATTGGCAAGGTCGGTGATGTACTTGGAGGAGTGGAAGTAGGTCACGTACGGACGTACCGCCAGCAGCTTCTTCTCGGCCTTGGCGTAATCCTTGGGATCGGTGCTGTTGGGGTTGAGCCCCATGTAGTTGAGCACCGCCGGGAGCATCTCGTCCGCCGAGTCGAGGAAGGCCACACCGCACTTGGAGAGCTTCTTCATGTTCTCGGGTTCGAACAGCACCGCCCAGGAGTCGATCTTGTCCACGCCCAGCGTGGCCTTGACCTTGTCGACGTTGTAGCCGATGCCGTTGGTGCCCCACAGGTAAGGCACGGCGTACTGGTTGCCCGGATCGTTCTTTTCCAGCCGCTTCATCAGCGCTGGGTCCAGGTTGGAATAATTGGGCAGCAGATGCTTGTCGAGCTTCTGGAACGCGCCCGCCTTGATCTGCTTGCCGAGGAAATGGTTGGACGGCACCACCACGTCATAGCCGGTGTTGCCGGCCAGCAGCTTGCCTTCCAGGGTTTCGTTGGAGTCGAAGACATCCTGCACGGGCTTGATGCCCGTCTCTTTCTCGAAGTCCGCGAGCGTGGTCGGGCCGACATAGTCGGACCAGTTGTAGAAGTGCACCGTGGGCGCCGCTTGAACGCTGCAGGCCAGCGTCAGACCTGCTCCAGCCATCATGGCCTTGCGCAATACAGAAATAGACAAGTGGTTGGTCCTCACAATCAGAGCCTTCGGTGGCGGCTGGGAGCAGCCGTACACGCAAAACCGGCGCGCAACTTACCTGCGTGGCTGGGATGTCGCAATCAACAATCGAGGTTTATGCCCCCTGGGCCGGAAAACCCCGGCCCAGAGAGCCCCGCACAGGGCTTACTTGCCCGACTTGATCTTGGTCCAGCTACGGGTGATCAAACGCTGGGCGGCCGCTTCAGGGGCGGCGATCGCGTACAGATGCTTCTTCACTTCCGCTGGCGGATAGATGCTCGGGTCGCTGGTGATGTCCTTGTCGACGAACTGGGTCGCGGCCTTGTTACCGTTCGGGAAGCGCACGGCGTTGGTGATCTCGGCCATGATTTCCGGTTGCAGCAGGAAGTTCATGAACTGGTAGGCAGCATCTTTATGCTCGGCATCTTTCGGGATGGCGACCATGTCGTAGAAGGTGCCAGCGCCTTCTTTCGGAATGATGTAGTCCAGCTTGACCTTGTCGCCGGCTTCGTGGGCGCGGGCCTTGGACTGCTCCAGGTCACCCGAGTAGCCGACGGCCACGCAGATGTTGCCGTTGGCCAGGTCGCCGATGTACTTGGAGGAGTGGAAGTAGGTGATCGAAGGACGGATCTTCAGGAACAGGTCCTCGGCCGCCTTGAGGTCTTCCTTGGTGGTGCTGTCGGTCGGCTTGCCCAGGTAATGCAGCGCGGCCGGAAGCATTTCGGTCGGTGCATCGAGGAAGCTCACGCCGCAGCTCTTGAGCTTGGCGATGTTCTCGGGCTTGAACACGGCGTCCCACGAATCGATCTTGTCCACGCCCAGCGCGGCCTTGACCTTGGCCGGGTTGTAGCCGATGCCAATGGAGCCCCACATGTACGGGAAGGCGTACTTGTTGCCTTTATCGCTGGCGTCGCCAACGGCCTTGAGCAGGTCTTCGTCGAGGTTCTTCCAGTTCGGCAGCTTGGAGCGGTCGAGCTCCTCGTAGACGCCGGCCTTGATCTGCTTGGCCAGGAAGTTGTTGGACGGCACGACGATGTCGTAGCCCGACTTGCCTGCCAGCAGCTTGGCTTCCAGGGTTTCGTTGCTGTCGAAGACGTCGTACTTGACCTTGATGCCGGTCTGCTTCTCGAACTTGGCGATGGTGTCCGGAGCGATGTAGTCCGACCAGTTGTAGACGTTCAGCACCTTGTCTTCAGCGTGAACAGCAGTGGCCATGGCACCCATCAGGGCGGCGGCCAACAACGTCTTGCCCATTTTCTTCATGCGTTATGCTCCAGAATTTTTTTAGTAGCCATCTGTTCAGCTGCCAGGTCCCGTGGTGCAAGCGCCGGACGACTGAAACAACCGCTAGTCTGGCAAGTTACAAGGCGCTGTTTCAACAAAAGCAGGGCCTTGTAACGACTTAATGTCACATCGCTAGCCTAGCAAACGCCTATCGAATCGCTTCCAGGGTCAGATCCAGGCACTTGCGCGCCTTTTCCACCAGCTCGTCCACTTCTTCATGGCTGATCACCAGTGGCGGCGCGATGATCATGGTGTCGCCCACCGCGCGCATGATCAGGCCGTTGTCGAAACAGAAGTTGCGGCAAACCATGCCCACGCCCTTGCCTTCGTAACGGCTGCGGGTCGCCTTGTCCTTGACCAATTCGATTGCGCCGAGCAGGCCAAGGCCACGTACCTCGCCCACCAGCGGGTGGTCTTGCAGCTCGCGCAGTCGTTTTTGCAAGTACGGTGCCACTTCCGTGCGTGCGCGCTCGACGATCTTCTCGTCACGCAGGATGCGCAAGTTCTCCAGCCCCACCGCCGCTGCCACCGGGTGGCCGGAGTAGGTGAAGCCGTGGTTGAAATCGCCCCCTTCGCTGAGCACCTTGGCCACCTTGTCACGCACGATCACACCGCCCATGGGGATGTAACCGGAGGTCAGGCCCTTGGCGATGGTCATCAGGTCAGGCTTGAGATCGTAATAATCGGAGCCGAACCACTCGCCGGTACGGCCAAAGCCGCAGATCACTTCGTCGGCGACGAACAGGATGTCGTACTTGGCGAGGATCTCCTTGATCTTCGGCCAGTAGGTGTCCGGCGGAATGATCACCCCGCCGGCGCCCTGGATCGGCTCGGCGATGAAGGCGGCGACGTTGTCCTCGCCGACTTCCAGAATCTTCTTCTCCAACTGCTCGGCAGCCCACACCCCGAATTCATCCGGGGTCATGTCGCCGCCCTCACCGAACCAGTACGGCTGCGGGATGTGCACGATACCCGGGATCGGCAGGCCGCCCTGCTCGTGCATGCCGCTCATGCCGCCAAGGCTGGCGCCGGCCACGGTGGAGCCGTGGTAGCCGTTGACCCGGCCGATGAGCGTCTGCTTGTTCGGCTTGCCCTTGAGCGCCCAGTAGTGGCGAACCATGCGCAGCACGGTGTCGTTGCCTTCGGAGCCGGAGCCGGTGAAGAACACATGGCTCATGCCTTCGGGGGCCACGTCGGTGATGGCCTTGGCCAGCTCCAGCGCCGGCGGATGAGCGGTCTGGAAGAACAGGTTGTAGTACGGCAGCTCGCGCATCTGCTTCTCTGCCGCCTGGACCAGTTCTTCGCGACCATAGCCAACCGCCACGCACCACAGACCGGCCATGCCATCGAGGATCTTGTGCCCCTCGCTGTCCCACAAATGCACACCCTGGGCCTTGGTGATGATGCGCGGCCCCTTCGCCTTCAGCTGCTTGTAGTCGCTGAAGGGTGCCAGGTGGTGCTCGCCGCTCAGGTTCTGCCATTCACGGGTTTGCGGGTTGTTGACGCTCATCTGCTTCTCCACTATCCGATGGCCGCGCTCCTGCGGCCCCAGGGTTGATCACACGGCAAACAGCAGGAACTCGCGCTCCCAGGAACTGATGACGCGCTTGAAGTTTTCATGCTCGGCGCGCTTGGTGGCGACGTAGCCGGTAATGAACTTCTTGCCCAGGTACTGCACCAGCGACCGGCTGTTCTCCATACGCTCCAGGGCGTCCTCGATGGTCAGCGGCAGGCGCAGGTTGCGCCGCTCGTAGCCACGGCCCTGGACCGGCGCGCTGGCCTCGATGCCCTCGACCATGCCGATGAAGCCACACAGCAGGCTCGCGGCGATGGCCAGGTAGGGGTTGGCGTCGGCGCCCGGCAGGCGGTTTTCCACGCGGCGGTTCTGCGGGCCGGCATCCGGTACGCGCAGGCCGACGGTACGGTTCTCTTCGCCCCACTCCACGTTCACGGGCGCCGAGGTGTCCGGCAGGAAGCGGCGGAACGAGTTGACGTTTGGTGCGAACAGCGGCAACGCCTCGGGAATGAGTTTCTGCAGGCCGCCGATGTGATGCAGGAACAGCGTGCTCATGCTGCCGTCTTCATTGGAGAAGATGTTCTTGCCGGTGGCGATGTCGATCACGCTCTGGTGCAGGTGCATGGCGCTGCCGGGCTCGCCGGTCATAGGCTTGGCCATGAAGGTCGCGGCCACGTTGTGCTTGAGCGCGGCCTCGCGCATGGTGCGCTTGAACACCAGGATCTGGTCGGCCAGGTGCAGCGCGTCGCCGTGACGGAAGTTGATCTCCATCTGCGCCGTGCCGTCTTCGTGGATCAGCGTGTCGAGGTCCAGCTGCTGCAGTTCGCACCAGTCATAGACGTCTTCGAACAGCGGGTCGAATTCGTTGGCGGCCTCGATGGAGAACGACTGACGGCCAGTTTCCGGACGGCCGGAGCGGCCCACCGGCGGTTGCAGCGGGAAGTCCGGGTCTTCGCTGCGCTTGGTCAGGTAGAACTCCATCTCTGGCGCGACGATCGGCTGCCAGCCCTTGTCGGCGTAGAGCTTGAGCACTTTCTTGAGGACGTTGCGCGGCGACAGTTCGACCGGGTTGCCCTTCTTGTCGTAGGTGTCGTGGATCACCTGGGCGGTCGGCTCGATGGCCCAGGGCACGAGGAACACGGCGTCCTGGTCGGGGCGGCAGATCATGTCGATGTCGGCCGGGTCGAGCAGGTCGTAATAGATGTCGTCATCGACGTAGTCGCCAGTCACAGTTTGCAACAAAACGCTTTCGGGCAGGCGCATGCCCTTTTCGGCGATGAATTTGTTGGTCGGCGAGATCTTGCCGCGGGTGATGCCGGTCAGGTCGCTGATCAGGCATTCGACTTCGGTGATCTTGTGCTCTTTCAACCAATCGGTGAGCTGGTCGAGGTTGTTACTCATAAATACCTCAGGAGGTCATTTGACCCGGCCCCTGCGGGGCGGGCGCTACTGACGCCTGGCGTCGGTCAATGTCGGCGCATTCGGCGCGGCAGGGCCTGGCAAGGCCCACGCATTGATTCTGGATGGAGTATGTTGCCAAAGCAAAAACCCATGCGCAGGACGGCAGCCGATTCACGCGCAAAACGCGTATCGATCTCGAAAGCAAAGGGCAGGAAGGAAGAAAAGCGTGCAGTAAACTGCTACGGGGCGAGGGCTGACTGTGCCGGTCGTCAATTATTGCGGCCAGTCTGCTCCAGGGATGGGCCAGGCGCGCGAGGGCCTTTCGGCAAGCGGTGAAAATACCTGACTGCGCAGCGCAGGCGGCGCTTTCAGGTCGCGACTGGCGGACCATGTGACCCTCGTATTATTACTGTTATGGGTTGCGACCGAGCTTAGCCTCGTTCATTTTTTTTCACAACACCTCCGTAAAAAATAAAATACGCCACCATCGCCGTAGCCCTTTCCTACAGATTTAGCGGATAATGGGATGCCCTTATATGCAGCAAATCCGCCGTTGATGTGCCATTTCAGGGCATCAGGAGGTTGGCTTGACATCAGTTTGTCTTTTCGATTGACTGGGTCTGCAAGCCCCCCTTGATTGATATTTTTAACAACAAAGGTGTTGCATCATGTCGGTACCCCCGCGTGCCGTTCAGCTTAACGAAGCGAACGCGTTCCTTAAGGAACATCCTGAGGTTCTCTACGTTGACCTTCTGATTGCAGATATGAATGGTGTGGTTCGTGGCAAGCGTATCGAACGCACGAGCCTTCACAAGGTTTACGAGAAAGGCATCAACCTGCCCGCCTCCCTCTTCGCCCTGGATATCAACGGCTCGACCGTCGAAAGCACGGGCCTCGGCCTGGACATCGGCGACGCCGACCGCATCTGCTACCCGATCCCTGGCACCCTCTCCAACGAACCCTGGCAGAAGCGCCCGACCGCGCAACTGCTGATGACCATGCACGAAATCGAAGGCGAGCCGTTCTTCGCCGACCCTCGTGAAGTGTTGCGCCAGGTGGTGAGCAAGTTCACCGACATGGGCCTGACCATCTGTGCCGCGTTCGAGCTGGAGTTCTACCTTATCGACCAGGAGAACGTGAACGGCCGTCCGCAGCCGCCGCGCTCGCCGATCTCGGGCAAGCGTCCGCAGTCGACCCAGGTCTACCTGATCGACGACCTGGACGAGTATGCCGACTGCCTGCAGGACATCCTCGAAGGCGCGAAGGAGCAGGGTATCCCGGCCGACGCGATCGTCAAGGAAAGCGCCCCGGCGCAGTTCGAGGTCAACCTGCACCACGTGCCCGATCCGCTGAGGGCCTGTGACTATGCAGTGCTGCTCAAGCGCCTGATCAAGAACATCGCCTACGACCATGAAATGGACACCACTTTCATGGCCAAGCCCTACCCGGGCCAGGCTGGCAACGGCCTGCATGTACACATCTCCGTGCTGGACAAAGATGGCAACAACATC
The DNA here is from genome assembly GCF_057197165.1 of Pseudomonas sp. SYWMCR5. Lineage (NCBI taxonomy): Bacteria > Pseudomonadati > Pseudomonadota > Gammaproteobacteria > Pseudomonadales > Pseudomonadaceae > Pseudomonas > Pseudomonas sp. SYWMCR5. The sequence continues at coordinate 50,480 of NZ_JBXUNH010000008.1, read as the reverse complement.
TTCACCAGCGAGGATCCCGAGCAGAACGCCGCGCTTCGTCACGCTGTCGGCGGTGTGCTCGAGACCCTGCCCGCTTCGATGGCGTTCCTCTGCCCGAACGTCAACTCGTACCGCCGTTTCGGCGCGCAGTTCTACGTACCGAACGCGCCGAGCTGGGGCCTGGACAACCGCACCGTGGCCCTGCGCGTGCCAACCGGCTCGCCGGACGCCGTGCGCATCGAGCACCGCGTGGCCGGTGCCGACGCCAACCCGTACCTGATGATGGCTGCGGTCCTGGCCGGTGTGCACCACGGCCTGACCAACAAGATCGAGCCGGGTGAGCCGATCGAAGGCAACTCCTACGAGCAGCTGGAACAGAGCCTGCCGAACAACCTGCGCGATGCCCTGCGCGAGCTGGACGACAGCGAGATCCTGAACAAGTACATCGATCCGAAGTACATCGACATCTTCGTCGCGTGCAAGGAGAGCGAGCTGGAGGAGTTCGAACACTCGATCTCCGACCTCGAGTACAACTGGTACCTGCATACCGTGTAAACGAAAACGCCGCCCTCAGGGGCGGCGTTTTTCATTGGACCTGGCCAGCCCTATCGCGGGACAAGCCCGCTCCCACAGGCTCTGCATCGGTCTTGAGATCTCTGCAGTACCTGTGGGAGCGGGCTTGTCCCGCGATAGGGCCGGTACTGACCTACAACGACTTCTCGAAAATCTTCGAATTGCGCTGGTAGTTGTACAGCGAAGCCCGCGCCGCCGGCAGGCGCTCCACGCCACTGGGCTGGAACCCGCGCTCGCGGAACCAGTGCGCCGTACGGGTCGTCAGCACGAACAGGGTATTGAGGCCCAACTGCCGCGCACGGGTCTCGATACGCTCGAGCAGATCGTCCCCCCGACCACCATGCCGGTACTCCGGATTCACCGCCAGACACGCCAGCTCGCCCGCCTCGGACTCGGCGATCGGATACAGCGCCGCACAGGCGATGATCATGCCGTCGCGCTCCACCACGCTGAACTGCTCGATCTCCCGCTCCAGCACCTCGCGCGAACGGCGCACCAGGATGCCTTGCTCTTCCAGCGGGCTGATCAGCTCCAGCAGGCCGCCGACATCCTCGATGGTCGCCTCGCGGACGATCTCGAACTGCTCCTGGGCTACCAGCGTGCCACCGCCGTCGCGGGTGAACAGCTCGGTGAGCAGCGCACCGTCCTCGGCATAGCTGACGATATGGCTGCGCGCCACGCCGCCCTTGCAGGCCTCGGCGGCAGCATCGAGCAGCTCGCCCTGGTAGTCGCTGCCCAGGCGCTGCAAGTGCGCCGGGACCTGCTGCGGCCGCAGCTCACGCACCAGCTTGCCTTTTTCGTCCAGCAGGCCCGGCTCGGCGCCGAACAGCAGCAACTTGTCGGCGCCCAGCTCGATGGCTGCGCGGGTGGCGACGTCTTCGCAGGCCAGGTTGAAGATCTCGCCCGTCGGCGAATAGCCCAGCGGCGACAGCAGCACGATGGAGCGCTCGTCGAGCAGGCGGCTGATGCCCTTGCGGTCGATGCGCCGCACCTCGCCGGTGTGGTGGTAGTCGACACCCTCCAGCACGCCGATCGGCCGTGCAGTCACCAGGTTGCCGCAGGCCACGCGCAGGCGCGAACCCTGCATGGGCGATGCGGCGATATCCATCGACAGGCGCGCTTCGATGGCCAGGCGCAGGGCGCCGACGGCGTCGATCACGCACTCCAGGGTCGCGGCGTCGGTGATGCGCAGGCCATGATGGTAGTGCGGGGTCAGGCCCCGGGCAGCCAGGCGGCTTTCGATCTGCGGGCGCGAACCGTGCACCAGCACCAGGCGCACGCCCAGGCTGTGCAGCAGCACCAGGTCGTGGACGATATTGCCGAAGTTGGGATGTTCGACGCCATCGCCGGGGAGCATGACCACGAAGGTGCAGTCGCGATGGGCATTGATGTACGGGGAGGCATGACGCAGCCAGTTGACGTATTCGGGCATGACAGGGCCTGTGGATAAGTGAACGAGACGGGTGAAGGCGCACAACGTTCGAAAGTCATCGTCGGAACAGGCTTGCGGTCACGCGCGGTCTCCTCTAGGCAGGAACGAATCAGGTCAGTGGACTTTTAGCTCAGGCAGTAGTGCCGGATAAGGTCACGCAATAGACGCACGGTAGGCTCGATTCGTGACATTTCAAGGTACTCGCCCGGCTGATGGGCGCAAGCGATGTCGCCGGGTCCGAGCACGATGGTCTGGCAACCCAGCTGTTGAAGATAAGGCGCTTCGGTGCCAAAGGCCACCGCTTCGGCACGATGGCCGGTCAGACGCTCGGCCAGTTGCACCAGCTCGGCATCGGCGGTCTGCTCGAACGGCGGCACCTCGGGGAACAGCGGCGCATAGTCGATGCGCACTTCATGGCGCTCGGCCACGGGCGTCAGCTTCGCGCGGATCGCCGCACGCAGTTGCTCCACGTCCATCCCTGGCAACGGGCGCAGGTCGAACTCCAGGGCGCACTGGCCACAGATGCGATTGGGGTTGTCGCCGCCATGGATGCAGCCGAAGTTCATCGTCGGCGTGGGCACGGTGAATTGCGGATTGCGGTAGGTCTGCTGCCACTGCTGGCGCAGGCCCATCAGCTCGCCCATCACCGCGTGCATGGCCTCCAGGGCACTGTGGCCCAGGCTTGGATCCGACGAATGGCCGCTGCGCCCGAGAATATCGATGCGGTCCATGAGGATGCCCTTGTGCATGCGGATCGGCTTCAGCCCAGTGGGTTCGCCGATCACTGCCGCCCGGCCCAGCGGTTGCCCGGCTTCGGCCAGGGCGCGGGCACCGGACATCGAGCTTTCTTCATCGCAGGTGGCGAGGATCAGCAGCGGCTGCTTGAAATCGTGCTCCAGCAGCGGGATCACCGCCTCGATCACCAGGGCGAAGAAGCCCTTCATGTCGCAACTGCCCAGCCCGATCCAGCGGCCATCCACTTCGGTGAGTTTCAGCGGGTCGCTGCTCCACAACTGCGGATCGAACGGCACCGTATCGCTGTGGCCGGCCAGCACCAGGCCGCCCGGGCCGGTACCGCGGCTGGCGAGCAGGTTGAACTTGCCTGGAGTGATCTCCTGGATCTCGCAACGGAAACCCAGATCGCCCAGCCAGTTGGCGAGCAGGTCGATGACCTGACGGTTGGACTGGTCCAATGCGGCCTGGGTGCAGCTGACCGAGGGGGCGGCGATCAGGGCGGCGAACTGGTCTTTGAGCGATGGCAACGGCATGCACGGACTCCTCGTAAAGCATGGGGGTCATCATAGCAATGCCGTCCCTTGGCAGGGCAACTCCTGTAGACTCTCCGCCAACCACGCCTTCCTTCGAGCCAGCGATGCACAAAGAAACCGAACTCAAGCTCCGCGCCAGCCGCGAGACCCTTGCCGCCCTGCGCGAGCACCCCTTGCTGAAGAAGCGCAACAAGTCCGGCTGGCAGACCCGCGAACTGCTCAACCAGTACTTCGACACCCCCGACCGCGAGCTCTCTGCAGCCCGCGTCGCCCTGCGCCTGCGCCGCGACGGCGAGGTCATCATCCAGACCCTCAAATGCCGTGGGCAGAGCGTTGCCGGCCTGTCCGAGCGCAACGAGTACGAGTGGTACCTGGACAAGGTCAAGCTGGACCTGAAGAAACTCGACGCCAGCTGCTGGCCCGAGCAATTGGCCGAGCTGGACAAGAAAACCATCAAGCCATTGTTCACCACCGATTTCACCCGCGAATACGCCGAGATCTCCTGGGGTCGCGGCAAGGCCAAGGTGGTGATCGAAGCCGCGCTCGACCAAGGCTTCGTGATCGCCGGCAAACGCAAGGAAGAAATCTGCGAGCTCGAACTGGAGCTGCGTGAAGGCGCCCCGGAAGCTCTGCTGGAGCTGGCCGCCGAGCTGTCCGCCACGCTGGCCTTGATGCCCTGCGACATCAGCAAGGCCGAGCGGGGCTATCGTCTGCTCGATCCCGACAGCTACGAGCTGAGCCTGCCACACACCGAGCTGGACGCCGAAATGGCCGTGGACGACGCCTACACCGCGCTCGCCTGGCAACTGCTGGGCAGCAGCCAGCGCCTGGCCGAACAGTACCGTCATAACGGCCACTGGCGCCTGCTGCAGGAATGGGTGCAGTGCCTGGCAGAGCTGCGCGCCCTCACCAGCAGCCTGGGCCAGGCCGCGCCACGGGCCACCACCCGTGACCTGCGCAGCCGCCTCGACGCCCTGCTCGAAGACTGGCGCCCACTGGTACAGGCCGGCAACGACGACGAAGACATCCGCCGCGCCGCACCCGAGCAGTTCGCCGAAGAGCTGGAAGACACGCGCTGGGGCCAGTTCTCACTGGAAACCTCGCGCTGGCTGCTGGCGCGCGCCTGGACCGTCGAGCGCAAGGGCCGCGGTGAGCGCCAGGGCAAGGCGCAACTGGCCAGCTGGCTGCACCACCAGCTGGGTGAAGAAGGCCGCGCGCTGAAGCTGCCGCTGTACACCCAGCGCCCGGAGGATCTGGGTGAACAGTTGCCGCGCATCGAGCAGTTGCTGACCTGGCTGCACCACGCCCGCCAGGTGCTGGAAGTGCCGCAACTGGACCGCCTGTACGGCGATCTGAAGAAGCTGCACGAACTGGCCGAGCAGCCGCTGGCCGAAGAGCAGTCGGGCGAACTGTTCGAAGCCCGCATCGAGCAGGCCCGCGCCATCGACCAAAGCCGCGCCTGGAAGCACCTGCTCAAGGTGTAAGACCGCGTCAGCTGCTTCGCGGGTATATCGGGGCACCGAACCGATGTACCCGCGAAGGCCTCACCTCGATAGCGGCAGGCAGGTGGTGGACTTGATTTCCGACAGCGCCACGATCGAGTTCACTTCCTGTATCCCTGGTACGTTCGACAACTTCTCGAAGAAGAACCGCTCGTAGGCCTCGATGTCCGAGGTGACGATACGCAGCAGGAAGTCGACCGCCCCCATCAGCACATAACACTCCAGCACTTCCGGAAAGCCGCGGATCGCCTCGGTGAATTCGGTGAAGTTCGACCGCCCGTGCGCGTTGAGTTTCACCTCGGCGAAGATTTGCGTGTTCAGCCCGACCTTCTTGCGGTCCAGCAAGGTGACCTGGCCGCGAATCACCCCTTCATCCTTCAGGCGCTGTATCCGACGCCAGCACGGCGACTGCGACAGCCCGACACGTTCGGCGATCTGCGCGCTGGACAACGACGCATCCTCCTGCAGCAGTTCAAGGATGCGTCGGTCGTAGGCATCCAACTCGCTTTGCATGATCAATTCTCCAAAGCCTACCAATGCGACAATTATTATTCGCCAAACCACAAAACCAGGTGAATCATAGCGAAGAAATGCCGGTTTCGACCTGCGAGAATTTCTCCACATCGAAGGAGACGCTCCATGAATGCACTCGAACGGCACACCCCTCAGCCCCGTAGCGACGCCTGGGCCGCCAGCGCCCTGCATGGCGAGGTCCGCTACCGCCTCGACATCGAGGCCGAGCCGGACAGCCTGTGCCGGGTACTCAACCTCTTCGCCCTGCAGTTCCTCACGCCGCACAGCGTGCAGGTGTGCCAGCGCGACGACCTGCTGGAGCTGGAGATCGGTATCGACGGCCTCAGTTGGCACCGCGCCGGGGTGATCGCGCAGAAGATGCGTAACCTGGTGTGTGTCGGCGAGGTCTTTCTGGAAAGCGTGCCGAAACTGTCTGAGGTGGCGGCGGGCTGACATCTGCCCCGCAAGATCCAGAAACGCCTTCGCCAAGGCACTGCCCCGCTGTGCAGCTACCCTTGCCTGGGCCTTTCAGCAGCCTCGGCAAGGACGCCGCCATGCACAACACTCAAGATGACAGCCTCGACCTCAAGCGCCTTCTCGACAGGCTGCTCGCCGAACATCGCCTGGCCCCCAGCGACGCCCTGCGTGCACTCGAACAGGCCCCCAGCCACCCTGGCCATCCTCTCGAAATCCTTGCCAGCCTCGCCCTGAGCGACCGCCTGCGCCCCGGCCATACGCTGGACCTCGACACCCTTTGCCAATGGCTCGCCGACAGCGTCGGCCAACCCTTCCTGCGCCTGGACCCGTTGCAGGTCGATCTGGCCCACGTCGCCGGCCTGATCTCCCCCGCCTTCGCCCAGCGCCACGGCATCCTTGCCGTGGCCATGGACGCGACCGGTGTTACGGTGGCCAGCGCACAACCCTACCAACGCGAGTGGGAAGCCGACCTGAGCCGCAGCCTCGGCCAGCCGATTCGCCGGGTGCTGGCCAGCCCTGTACAACTGCGCCAGCTTGGCGACACGTTCCAGCGCCTGTCGCGATCCGTACAGGGCGCCCACCAGCAGCAGCGGGCAAGCCTGGGCGAACTTGAGCAGTTGCTGGAGCTCGGTGGGCGCGGCGGCGCCATCAGCGCCGACGATGCCCACATCGTGCATATCGTCGATTGGCTGCTGCAGTACGCCATCGAGCAGCGCGCCAGCGATATCCATCTCGAGCCGCAGCGCGACGAGGGCCGCCTGCGCTACCGTATCGACGGCCTGCTGCATACGGTCTACCTGTTTCCGGCCAGCGTGGTCCTGGCGCTGGTCAGCCGCCTCAAGCACCTGGGGCGCATGGATGTCGCCGAGAAACGCCGCCCACAGGATGGACGCCTGAAAAGCCGCCTGCCCGGCAACGCGCAGGTGGAGCTGCGCCTGTCGACCCTGCCGACACCGTTCGGCGAAAAACTGGTGTTGCGCCTCTTCGACCCCGAACAGCTGCACGAAGACTTGGAGCGCCTGGGGCTCGAAGGGAGCTTGCTGGGTCAGTGGCACGCGCTGTTGGCAAAACGCCAAGGCATCATTCTGCTCACCGGCCCCACCGGCTCGGGCAAGACCAGCACGCTCTACGCCAGCCTCAAGCACCTGGCTACGCCACAGGTCAACCTGTGCACCATCGAAGATCCGATCGAGCGCCTGGAGCCCGGCTTCAATCAGTTGCAGGTCCAACCCAGCCTCGACCTCGGCTTTGCCAACGGCGTGCGCGCTCTGCTGCGCCAGGACCCGGACATCATCATGATCGGCGAGATACGCGACCGCGAAACCGCCCAGGTGGCGGTGCAAGCAGCGCTGACCGGACACCTGGTGCTATCGACCCTGCACACCAACGACGCCTGCAGCGCAATTACTCGCCTGCAGGAGCTGGGTGTGGCCGATTACCTGATAAAGGCCACGTTGATCGGCGTGATGGCCCAGCGCCTGGCACGCACCTTCTGCAGCGCCTGCAAGGGATGTCCTGGCACACGTGAAGCGGCGTGTCGCCTCTGTCGCGGCACCGGTTACCAGGGGCGCACCGGGCTGTTCGAACTGCTCGTGCTCGACGACGCCCTGCGAGCCCGGATTGGCCCGGGCAGCGACCTTGCCAGCCTGCGCCAGCAGGCTCTGGCACAGGGCATGCGCGAGCTGCGCCGCTGCGGTGAAGACCGGGTGGCCAGGGGCCTGACCAGCCTGGAAGAAGTCCTGCGGGTATGTGCCTGAGCGCCCGGCATACGCAGCGTGCAAAGGAACTTGCGGCCCGCGCGGCGATCCAAACTCGCATCACCCGCCCTCATCGTTCGAGGTAATTCACATGCGTTTCAAAACCGCCATTGCGGCTGCTGCCCTGCTGTCCCTGCCGATCGGCTCCGCCATGGCCGACGGCTTCTGGCGCAACGTCATTTCGTCCGGTGCGACCACCGGTTCCACCTACCTGACGTTCAAGGACCACAAGCTCGTCGCGGCCGCCCAGGACGATGCCGGCAGCTTCGTGGCGAGCGAAGGATCGATCCGCGGCCCTTACCTGGAAGCGGCGATGCGTCAGGTGCGCGCCGACAACCCTGGTGTCCAGGCCAGCGACATGGAACTGGCCAACGCAATCCTGGCCCGTAACCTCACCGCTCAGTAACCTGCACCCGACGCCCGCTGCGGGAGCGGGCTGCGCGCACAGACCCGCGCAGCACCGCCTCCACAGCAGGCCCGGGCTCAGCGATACGCGTCCACCGGCACGCAAGCACAGAACAGGTTGCGATCGCCGTACACGTTGTCCACCCGGTTCACCGCCGGCCAGTACTTGTGCAAGCGCACATGCGCACTGGGTGCGACCGCCTGCTCCAGACCATAGGGCCGATCCCAGGGCCCCAGTACATCGGCCAGCGTGTGCGGCGCATGCTTGAGCGGGTTATCGTCCGCCGGCCAGTTGCCCTCCTGCACCTGAGCGATCTCGTCACGGATCGCCAGCATCGCCTCGACAAAGCGGTCCAGCTCCGCCTTCGACTCACTCTCGGTCGGCTCGACCATCAGCGTGCCCGGCACCGGGAACGACATGGTCGGCGCATGGAAGCCATAGTCCATCAGGCGCTTCGCCACGTCCTCCTCGGTGATCCCGGTCTGCGCCTTGAGCGGACGCAGGTCGAGGATGCATTCATGGGCGACCCGCTGGTTACGTCCGCGATAGAGCACCGGAAAGGCCCCCGCCAGGCGACTGGCCAGGTAGTTGGCGCTGAGGATCGCCACCTCGCTGGCATCGGCCAGTTGCGGCCCCATCAGGGCGATATACATCCAGCTGATCGGCAAGATACTGGCACTGCCCCAGGGCGCTGCGCTGACAGCGCTGTTGTTCGGGTCCAGGCCCGCTACAGGCACCACCGGATGGCTGGCGACGAAAGGCTTCAGGTGCGCCCGCACCCCGATCGGCCCCATGCCCGGCCCACCACCGCCGTGAGGGATGCAGAAGGTCTTGTGCAGGTTCATGTGCGAGACGTCGGCACCGATATCCGCCGGGCGCGCCAGGCCCACCTGGGCGTTGAGGTTGGCGCCGTCCATGTACACCTGCCCGCCCTGTTGATGGACCACCTCGCAGATTTCGCGAATGCCCTCCTCGTACACCCCATGGGTCGAGGGGTAGGTGACCATCAGGCACGACAATCGATCCCCGGCTTGGCGCGCCTTGGCCTTGAGATCATCGAGGTCGACATTGCCCGCCTCGTCGCAGTCGACGATCACCACCTCCATGCCCGCCATCTGCGCCGACGCCGGGTTGGTGCCATGGGCCGACGACGGAATCAGGCACAGGGTGCGCTGCGGTTGATGACGGCTGCGGTGATAACGGGTGATGGCCATCAGCCCGGCATATTCACCCTGGGCGCCGGAGTTGGGCTGCATGCAGATCGCATCGAACCCGGTGATCGCGCACAGCCAAGCCTCCAGCTCGTCGATCATCGCCTTGTAGCCCTGCACCTGTGCGGCCGGTGCGAAGGGATGCAGCAGGGCGAAGCCAGGCCAGGTGATGGGGATCATCTCGCTGGTGGCGTTGAGCTTCATGGTGCACGAGCCCAGCGGGATCATCGACTGGTTCAGCGCCAGGTCCTTGTTCTCCAGCTGCTTGAGGTAACGCAGCATCTCGGTTTCGCTGTGGTGCAGGTTGAACACCGGGTGTTCGAGCAGCGGCGTGCTGCGCAGCAGAGTGTCCGGCACTGCCGGGGGCAGGGGCTGCTGGTCGAGGGTGGCGACGTCCAGCCCATGGTCGACACCAAGGAAGACGTCGAACAGCTTGAGTACCGTCGCTTCGTCACAGGTCTCGTCCAGGCTCACGCCCAGGTGCCCGCGCCCTAGGATGCGCAGGTTGATGCGCGCCTCTTCGGCACTTTCGATGATCGCGGCCTGGGTGCCGCCCACGTCGAGGGTGAGGGTGTCGAAGAAGTGCTGGTTGAGGCGCTTGATGCCCTTGGCCTGCAGCCCGGCCGCCAGGATCTGGGTCAGGCGCTGCACACGCTGGGCAATGCGCCGCAGGCCGTCGGGCCCATGGTAGACGGCGTAGAAGCCGGCGATATTGGCCAGCAACACCTGGGCGGTGCAGATGTTGGAGTTGGCCTTCTCGCGGCGGATGTGTTGCTCGCGGGTCTGCAGGGCCATGCGCAGGGCGGTGTTGCCACGGGCATCGCGGGACACGCCGATGATGCGCCCAGGCATCGCCCGCTTGTAGTCGTCACGACAGGCGAAATACGCAGCATGAGGCCCGCCATAGCCCATCGGCACACCGAAGCGCTGGCTCGACCCAAGCACCACGTCGGCCCCGGTTTCTCCAGGCGGCGTCAGCACCACCAGGCTCAACAGGTCGGCGGCAACGCACGCCAGCGCCTGCTGGCCATGCAGGTGCTCGATCAGCGGCCGCAGGTCGCGGACCTCGCCATGGGTGTCGGGGTACTGCAGCAGCGCGCCGAACACCGAGTGCTTGCCGAGGTTTTCCAGCGAATCGACGATCAGCTCGAAGCCGAAACCTTCGGCACGGGTTCGCAAGACCGAGAGCGTCTGGGGGTGGCAGTGCTCGTCGGCGAAAAACGCATTGCTCTTGCTGCGTGCAACCCGCTTGGCCAGGGCCATGGCCTCGGCGGCGGCCGTCGCCTCATCGAGCAGCGAGGCGTTGGCCAGCGGCAGGCCACTGAGGTCGATGATCATCTGCTGGAAGTTGAGCAGCGCCTCGAGGCGGCCCTGGGCGATCTCGGGCTGATAGGGTGTATAGGCCGTGTACCAACCAGGGTTTTCCAGCACGTTGCGCAGGATGACGGTTGGCGTGACGGTGCCGTGATAGCCCATGCCGATCAGGCTGGTCCACACCTGGTTCTGCCCGGCGTATCCGGCCAGCCTGGCCAGGGCCGCCTGCTCGTCGAGGGCGGGGGGCAGGTCAAGCGGGCGACCAAAGCGGATACCTGGCGGGACAGTCTGCTCGATCAGGGCATCGCGACTGGCAACGCCCAGGGCCGCGAGCATGGCGCTCTGCTCGCTGGCATCGGGGCCCAGATGGCGCTGCAGAAAAGGGTTGGGCACTTGCAGTTGCTGCAGGGATGGCGACTGGGACATGGCGATCTTCTCTTCCTGGACCAGTTCTCGTGGAGACTTACAAGTCTAGGAAGGGATCGACGATGTTGCGGAAAAACTTGCATCCAGGGCCGCATCGCAGCCCTGGTCCGATCAGGTCAACCGCCGACCCGGAAGCGATCCACTTCCTGGCGCAACTGCCCGGCCAGGCCCTCGAGCTCCTTGGCCGTGGCCGCCAGTTCATTGGCCACGTCGTGCTGCTCGCTGTTGGCCTGGGCGATGCTCTGCAGGTTACGGCTGAGCAGGTTCGCGGTGCTGCTCTGCTCCTGGGTCGCAGTGCTGATGGCCGTGAACTGCTCGCCCGCCGCGCGGCTCTGCTCGTCGATGCGCGCCAGTGCCTCAGCGACCTTGTCGTTGCGTTCCAGGCCTTCCTGCATCAGGCGATTGCCCTGCTCCAGGGTGCTGATGGCATGCCCGGTCTGCTGCTGGATACTGGCGATCATCCCGGAAATCTCGTCGGTGGCCTGACGCGTGCGCGCCGCCAGGCCACGCACTTCGTCGGCGACCACGGCGAAACCACGGCCCTGCTCGCCAGCGCGGGCCGCCTCGATGGCGGCGTTGAGCGCCAGCAAGTTGGTCTGCTCGGCAATCGCGGTGATGACCCCGACGATGCCGCCGATTTCCTGCGACCGTGCGCCCAGGCTGTCCATCACCGTGGCGGTGCCGCCCAGCGCCTCGGCGATCTGCTTGAGCGAGACGGACGCCTGGTCCATGGCGCTGCGGCCGATGCGCGTCTGCTGGGCGTTGTCCTGGGCCATGCGCTCGGTGCCGGCCATGTTCTCGGCGATGTTCATCGACGTGGCGCTGAACTCCTCGACGGCGCCAGCCATGCTGGTGATCTCGCCTGACTGCTGCTCCATGCCCTCGCAGGCACCAGACGAAAGCCCGGCCAGGGAGCGCGAGCGCGCGCTGACCTGCTCGGAAGCACTGCGAATGTGCTCGACCATGGTCGCCAGGGCATTCCCCATCTGGTTGAAGCTGCGCGCCAGTTGGCCAATCTCGTCTTCGCTGGTCACCGCCAGGCGCGCACTGAGATCACCCGCGCCCAGGGCTTCGGCCTGGCGCACCAGGTCGTCCAGCGGGCGCAGCTTGCGCCGCAGCAGCCAGAGCGTGGCGAGCACGGCCAGGACCATCGCCAGCAGGCTGCCGATCGCCAGGCGCAGGCCGACACTCCAGGTCACCTCGCGGATTTCCGCCTCGGGCATGCTCGCCACAACAGTCCACGGCCCCTCGGCAAAGGGTTCGACCACGCTGAACAGTTGCTGCTGGCCGTTGGTCCAGAAGCGGCCCTTGTCGCCCAGGCCGGCCACTGCGGCAACCGCAGCCTGCGGATCGGCCACGCCCGCAGGCGGCACCAGCCACTGCCCCTGGTTGTCGAGCAGCGCCAGCGAGCCGGTCTGGCCGATGCGGAAGCGCTTGAGATTGGCGAACTGCGCATTCTGCGCATCGGTGTAGTCGAAGCCGACGAACAGCACGGCGATCACCCGGCCGCTGGCATCGCTCACCGGCACGTAGCGGGTCATGTAGTTGCGGTCGAACAGCAGCGCACGCCCTACATACATCTGCCCGGCGAGCAGCTTGGCGTAGGCTGGGTGCTGGCGATCCAGCTGCGTGCCGATGGCGCGGCTGCCGTCCTGCTTCTTGAGGTTGGTGGTGATGCGCACGAAGTCATCGCCGCTGCGCACGAACAGCGTCGCGATGCCGGCAGTCATCTGCTGGAATTCATCGACGACCCTGAAGTCGTTGTTCATCAGCTGGTCGCCCAGGTACAGGGCGGGCGTGGCCTGGCCGGCTACCTGCACGGTCTCGTCGGCATGCAACGACAGACCCGAGGCAAAGCGGCGCTCGAACAGGCCACTCAGGCGCTGGGTGTTGTCCTTGAGCGAGCCGTGGAAGGTGTCGAGCTGGTCGGCCAGCAGCCGCGCTTCACTGGCCAGGTGTTGCTGGCGGGTGGCGAGGTTGGCGTCGTCCAGCGAGCGCAGGGCGAACAGGGTACTGCCGGTGATCACCAGCGCCAGCACGATGGCGAGGGCGATGCCGAGTTGCGAGGCAATCCGGGCACGGGGTCGAGACATTGCGAAGCTCCTGGCAAGAGGCCGGGATCGTCCTGATCACGCTGACCACCCGCTTCATATTGAACGGGAAATCGCGTCCTCTTCCGGGACGCTGGTGCTAATAGATCGGCGTCGCGGGGGAATACTTGAGTGTCGGACCGGGAAATGCGCAAACGTTTTCCATGCGGTGTGACCGTGGAATCGCGGCGCCTGCTTCGCGGGCAAGCCCGCTCCTACAAACTCACGAATACCCTACTCACTGAGGCGCTGTGGCCTTCCAGCCACCACCCAGCGCCAGGAACACGCCGATCTGTCCCATCGCCACCTGGGTATTGGCTGCCGCCAGTTGCGCACGCACGTCGGTGTAGGCGCGGGTCGCCTGCAGGTCGGCGAGGAACGACTCGCGCCCGGCCTCATAGCAGCGATGGGTCTGGTCGGCCGCTTCCTGCGCCGAACGCTCGGCGTCGGCCAAGGCATCGCGACGGTCCAGCAGGGCGCTGTACTGCGCCAGGCGGGTCTGGGTTTCGCGGATGGCGTTGAGCACCACGCCATCGAAATGCGCCAGCGCGGCCTGGGTCGAGGCTTCGGCTTCGCGGATCCGGGCGCGGGTGCCGTTGGTGGGGATGGCCCAGCTGATCTGCGGGCCGAAGCCCCAGCGGTTGGTCGAAGGCTCGCCGAGGTTATCAAGAATGCCGATGGTGCCGACCTGGGCGCCAATGCTGATGTTCGGATACAGGGCGCCGGTGGCCACGCCAATGGTCGCGGTGGCAGCCGCCAGTTGGCGCTCGGCCTGACGCACGTCGGGACGGCGCTTGAGCAGCGCCGCGCCATCGCCCACCGGAATCAGTTGGGCCAGATGCGGCAGCTCGGCGCACTCGGCGGTGCCAGGCGGCAACTGGTCGACCGGTTTGGCCAGCAATGCGGCGAGGGTATAGAGCCCAGCCTCGCGCTCGGCCTTGAAGCGCGGCAGCTCGGCGCGCAACGACTTGAACTGGGTCTGCGAGCGAGTGACGAGGGTCTCGTCGCCACGGCCGGCATCGCGCAGGCGCTGGTTCAACTGCACGCTCTGCTGCTGCAGGTCGAGCGATTCGCGGGCGATGTGGTACTCCTCATTGGCCGAGCACACCTGGGTGTAGGCCTTGACCACATCGGCCACCAGGGTGATGCGCGCGGTGTCGGCGGCTGCCTGCACCGCGTCGGCATTGGCCTTGGCAGCTTCGGTGCCGCGCTTGAAGGTGCCCCACAGGTCAAACTGGTACGAGGCGCTGAGAATCGCCTCGCCGATGTTGGCCACCGGGACTTTCTCCGGCAGCAGGAACGCTTCGCCGGACTCCTGCAGACGCTGGGCACCGGCCTTAGCGCCGCCGCTGAAGCCCCCCTGCGACTCGGCGACCTCGACCTGCGCGCGGGCCTTGGCGATGTTCGCCGCCGCCACGCGCAACTCGGTGTTGGCGCTCAACGCCTGGCGCACCAGCGCATTGAGGCGCGGGTCCTGGTACAACTGCCACCAATCATCCGGCACCGGTGCCGACACCACGCTCGCGGCATCCTGGCGCAACGGGCCGTTCAGGTCGCTGCGCTGCACCGCGGCATCCTCGGGCACCTGGTAGTCGGGGCCGACCATGGCGCAGGCCCCCAGCGACAGCGCCAGCCCTGCCAGCATCAGGCGCTTCATGGCCGCGGGCCCTCGATGATCGACACTGTCGCGGTACGCCCGGCGATCATGCGGAAGTCTGCCGGCACCTCATCGAAGGCGATGCGCACCGGGATCCGCTGGGCCAGGCGCACCCAGCTGAACGCCGGGTTGACGTTGGGCAACAGGTTGGCGCCACTGACGCGGTCACGGTCCTCGATCCCTGCCGACAGGCTTTCGACATGGCCGCGCAGGCGCGTGTCATCGCCCATCACGCGGATGTCCACGGCATCGCCGACATGGATGCCACTGAGCTTGGTTTCCTCGAAATAGCCATCGACATGGTACGAGGCACTGTCGACCACCGACAGCACTGGCCGGCCCGCCGTGACGAACTCATGGGCACGCGGGGCGCGGTCGTTGAGGTAGCCATCCACCGGGCTGCGCACCACCGAACGGTCGAGGTTGAGCTGGGCGGTATCGACCGCCACCTGCGCCTCGCTCACCGCCGAGCGGGCACGGGCCTCGCGCGACTGGCTCTCTTCAAGCTGCTCGGCCGCCACCAGGTTGCCCAGCTTGCGATTGCGCCGGGTTTCGCGGGCGGCCTGGGCCAGGGTTTCCTCGCGCTCGGCCAGGGTCGCCCGGGCCTGGCGCAAGGCCAGGCCGAAGCGGTCCTGGTCGATGGTGAACAGCACGTCACCACGCTTGACCACCTGGTTGTCGCGCACCTCGACCTTCTGGATCAGCCCGGACACATCCGGGGCGATCTGAATCACGTCGGCGCGGATATGGCCGTCGCGGGTCCAGGGGGCGAACATGTAGTACACGACCATCTGCCAGACCAGCACGGCCGCGAAGGTCACCACCAGCAATGTCAGGACCACACGGCCCAAGGTCAACAACGGTTTTTTCATGGCAGCATCAGGCTTCGGCAAAAGTGATCCACCGCACCCAGCAGTACGGCGTAGAGGGCAACGTTGAACAACGCCCGGTGCCAGACCAGGCGGTAGAAATGCAGGCGCACCAGCACAGCGTGCACGCCCAGGAACAGCAGGTAGGTGGCAAACATCATCACCAGCAGCGTGGGCAGGAACACCCCGCTGATATCCATTTCACCGATCACAGCGGCGCTCCGTCGATTCCAGGTGGCAGTTGCGGTTGTTCGACCGGCTCGAGCATCACCTCGACGCCTGGCAACAGTGCCAGGCGCAAGCCGGCCAGGGCATGCAGCAGGTGGACACGGGGCTCGCCGCGCTCGTTCAGTTGGTCAGGCGCCAACGCCAGGCGTGCCCGCTCCATGTTGCGCAGCAGCGCTGCAGGTGCGTGCAAACGCTCGCCGGCACGCAGGCAGCTTGAGTAATGGCCGCCGACTTCTTCGATGACGGTCTGCAGGCGCTCACGGGCCTGCAGGCCCACACGCGGCATGTAGGCCAGCAGGTCGAGCAGGTTCAGGCCCACACGCAGGTCGCGCAGGGCGATGCCGCTGTCCTGGCCGGTCTGCGACAGGCGCGGCAGATGCTGCATCAGGCGATCGAGCATCTGCACGCCTACCTTGCGCTGTTCAGCCAAGGTCGCAGGCTCGGTCATCTCGACGATGTCGCGCCAGGCGAAGCGGGTCATGCGCTTGGCGGCCAGCTCCACACCGAACGGGCGCACCACCAGGGTCCAGATGAAGGCAAACAGCAGCCCCACCGGGCCTGCCAGGTTGGCATTGAGGAAGGTGAAGAAGTCGGCGTCGTAGGCGCCCTGGATGCTGATGAAGGTCGAGGTGTTGACGATGGTCAGCAGGGTGCCGAGGTAGAAGCGCGGCTGCACGGTGAGGGTGCCGACCACGATGAAGGGTACGGCGAATGCCAGCACCAGCATCGGGAAGTCGTGCAGGTTCGGCAGCACCAGGAACAGATAGACGCTGGAGAAGATCACCGACATCAGCGTCCAGAAGAAAAAGCGGTAAATCTGCGGCGCTGGGTCGTCCATCGCCGCAAAGAAACTGCAGGCCACGGCGGCGAGGATCACGGCACTGGCGCCGTCGTTCCACCCCAGCCCGATCCACAGGCCACAGGCGACGACGATCGCGGTGACGGTGGAGAACACCGAATACAGCATCAGGCCGCGGTCGAAGAATGGCGTCAGGCGGCCCAGCCGCCAATGACGGTAGACCGCCCGCCAGGGCTTGGTGTCGTCCAGGCGCAGTGCATGCTGCAGGGTGCAGCAGTCCTGCCAGAGATCGAGCCATTCGCTGAGGCGGTAGAGGGCGTTGGACAGCAGCAGGGCGTGGCGCTGGTCGAGCGCATCGGCGCGCGGTTGCAGGCGGTCGATCTGCTCGTGCAGCGCGGTCCAGCGCGCGACCGAAGCGCTGTCGGCGGTGCCCTTGAGCCACTCGCGGGCCGATGCCAGCAGCGGCTGGACCTGTGCAAACTGCTCCGGCGCACGGCCTTCGAGGGCGACCAGCGCGTCGTCGAGGGCATCGATCACCGGCAGCAGGTGAATCATCCGGCCGCGCAGCTCGCGGGCGTTCTTCACGGTGTGCGGGCCGGCGCCTTCGTGGCCGAGCTGGCCGATCATCAGCTCCAGGCTGTTGAAGGTGGCAACCATCGAGCCGCGCAGGCCCGCGACCTTTTCGGCCACAGCTTCTCGGCTCAGGTACAGATCGCTGTAGCGGATCGCCTCGCCAAACCAGGTGCCCGTGGCGCCCATCACCACCGGCGCCAGACGACGCGGCCAGAATATCGCTCCCACCACGGCGGCGCAGACGATGCCAAGGCAGATTTCCTGGGCCCGCGAAGAGGCGACATCGAACACCGCGAGCGGGTTGTCGACCACGGCCAGGGCAATCATCGGCAAGGTGTAGCCGGCCAGCATCAGCATGTAGTTGTTGGCCGTGCGCAGGTTCAGCGAGAGAAACAGCAAGGTGCCGGTCCACAGGGCGATGGCGATGCTCAGCAACAAGGGCGACTGCACCAGCGGCGGCACCAGCAGCACCGCACCACCCGCACCGAGCAGCGTGCCGACCGCGCGGTACAGCGCCTTGGAACTGGTGGGGCCGACGAAGGGGCTGGAGACGATATAGACCGTGGCCATCGCCCAGTAGGGGCGCGGCAGTTGCATCAGCAAGGCGATGTACAGGGCAATCATCGACGCGGCGAAGGTACGCACGCCGTAGAACCAGTCGCGGGCAGGCGGCACTGAACTGAAGAAGCCGTTCACGCCGACGTCCCCTGTGCAGCGACTTCGAAGGCACGGATCACCCGCAGGGTCGCTTCCAGGTCGGCAGCCGAGATGCCATGCAACACCTCGCGACGCAGGCGCACCAGCTCGCGCTCGATGGATTCGGCCAGGGTACGTCCTTCGGCGGTCAGGCTCAGCGCCTTGGCGCGTCGGTCGAGCGGATCCTCGGTGCGGCACACCAGCCCGGCCTTGCACAGTTGGTCGAGCAGACGCACCAGCGACGGGCTTTCCAGGCCGGCGGCCTGGGCCACGGCCACCTGATGCACGCCATCGCCCAGGCGCACGATCATCAGCAACGGCACCGCGCAGGCCTCGGAGATGCCATAGCCGGTCAGCGCCGCATGGCAGATGCGTCGCCAGTGACGACCGGCAACGACCATGCCGCTGCTGACTTTCAGGTGCAGTGCATCGAGTGTCATATGGAGGAACCGAGGATATTCATAGTTTGCTAACTATCAATATACGCCCAGCCCTCCCCCCCTCGTCAACCGGGGGCGATGAACAGTGTGTTTACAGTCGGGATCGGCGGCGAGGCCTTCGCGGGCAAGCCCGCTCCCACGCGCCCGCGAAGGCCTCACCACCCCACCGGACTCAAGACTGAACCTGATCCTCCAGCTTCATGGTCAAGGCCAGGGTGCTGCCCAGTGCGATCGCCTGATCGCGCCACTCCAGGTAGCGCGCCCCATCGCGGCGACTGAAATGCACTGCCAGTTCCTCGGCCGCCTGCATCACCCCAGCCCCTGCCGCGAGCTCCAGCCAGTACAGCGCCGCCCGCGTATCCGGTTCGACATGCAGTCCATACAGCAGCCGGTAACCCACCTCGAACCGGCAACGTGCCTCGCCACGCTGGGCTCCGCGCAGGAACCACTGGTAAGCCTCGGCCAGGTCCACCTCCCAGTCCTGATCGGCATCGCAGACTTCTTCCTCGTACAGGTCGCCCAGGGCCGCGGCAGCGTGCGACAGCCCCCGCTCGAAAGCATGCCGGTAATGCTCCGCAGCGGTGGCATAGCACACCGCCACGCCTTTGCCGAAATAGTGCTGCTGCCCCAGGTTGAACCAGGCTGCAGCATTGCCCTGCAACGCTGCCATGCGCAGCAGATGGCTGGCCAGCGCCGTGTCGGCGCGCCAGTAGCGGCCATTGAGCCAGATCCAGCCCAGGTCGTTGAGCACCGCGGCATTGCCTTCCAGTGCCTGGTGCCGCAGGTCGGTGTAGATCGCCTGCACATCCACTGCCTCGTCCAGACGGCTCACCAGCGCAGAGCGCTCACCCAGCACCGCCCACTGGGTGGGCATGCCGACGCCAGCGAACAGGCGCAGGTGTCGCCGTGGAATGGCTGGCGCAGGCACGATGCGCTCGGGCAGGAGACGGGCGAGCAGCGAATGGATATTGCTGGCAGCAGACATGTTCATCCTCATTGAACGTCCCACAGTTCCGACCTCGACTGTGATGAGGCGATTCTGCGCGACGACACGACGAAACCTGTCGCGAACGATTCACCTCGACGCAACCAAATCGCGGTTCCGCGATCTCAGCGCAAAGTAGCGAATTGCCATCTGCCGCGGTGCCCGCCATGCTAATGCCGCAAGCCTAGACAAGGACGTTACCCTTTGCCGTTCGCCACTACCCGCGCCACCCTCAGCCGCCAGTGGGCGCTGCTGCGTCAATTGCCCAGCCGTTCACCGGGAGTCACCAGCGCCGAACTGGTCTGGCGACTGCGCGATGTCGGCTTCAATGTCAGCAAGCGCACAGTCGAGCGCGACCTCAACGAGTTGTCGCTGATCTTCCCGCTGGAGCGCAATGACAAGAGCATTCCATTCGGCTGGCATTGGTCGGCCAGCGCCATGGGCGAGCCGCGTGGCAATTTTGACTTGCTGGACTACCTGCGCGGCGACCCGCAGCAGCCCCGCCAGGGCACGGGGCTGGAACTGCAGGCGTGGGTCAGCGATCAGCTGGCGCGACAGCTGCGAGAAGTGCCGCTGAGCGCGAACATGCAGTTGACGGCGCTGCAACATGGCCATCGATTGCGGGCGACGGTAGAAGACGGCTGGACGTTACGCTGGTGGGTATTGGGCCAGGGTGAGGCCGTGGTGGTCGAGCAGCCGGAGGCGTTGAGAGATGAGATTCACAAGACGCTGAGTAATGCGGCCGCCCGATACCTGGCCTGATAACGCAGAAACAGGCACCCAACCTGCTTGCGCGCGGAACTACCTCTGCATCCCCCAACGCCGTACGGTCAACCGCTCGAGGGTATTGAACACCAAGCCCTCCACCAGCAAGCCGATCAGGATCACCACCGCCAGCCCGGCAAATACCTTGTCGGTGTACAGCTCGTTGCGGTTCTGGAAGATGTACCAGCCCAGCCCGCCCTTGCCGCTGCTGGCGCCGAACACCAGCTCGGCGGCGATCAGGGTGCGCCAGGCGAAGGCCCAGCCGATCTTCAGACCCGAGAGAATCGACGGCAATGCCGCCGGCACCAGGATGTGCAGCACCAGTCGCAACCCACGCAGGCCATAGTTGCGCCCGGCCATGCGCAGGGTCTCGGACACCCCGAGAAAGCCCGCGTAGGTGTTGAGCGCCAGTGCCCAGAGCACCGAATGCACCAGCACGAAGATCAGGCTGTTGTCGCCCAGGCCAAACCACAAGAGGGCCAGCGGCAACAGTGCGATGGCCGGCAGTGGGTTGAACATGGAGGTCAGGGTACCCAGCAGGTCGCGGCCGAACTGGGTCGAGACCGCCAGGCTGGTCAAACCGAAGGCCAGTACGATCCCCAGCACATAGCCCTTGAGCAGCACCACCAGCGAGACGCCGACCTTGGCCGGCAGCTCGCCACTGGCCATGCCGTCCCAGAATGCCGCCGCCGTTTGCAGAAAGGTCGGCAGCAGCAGGTCGTTGGCGGTATAGCGCGCCACCGCCTCCCAGATCAGGGCGAGCAGTACAAGAATCACGGTCTTGCGCAACCAGGCCTGTTGCCACAGACGTTGGGCAAGCGGCAGATCGCGCTCCAGCGAAAGCCCTGGCAAAGGCTGCAGCGGCACTTCGTATTCCTGGCGTGCAGGTGTGGTCGTCATGCGCAGGCTCCTCCTGTCAGTAAGCGATGCGGATATCGTTGAAGCCCAGATCCGAGGCCTGCTCCGGCTCACCGGCTTCGTCGAACAGCAGGCGATGGATACGCCGGGCGCTGGCCTGGAAATCGCTGCCACCCAGGCTGCCCAGGTCGTATTGGTGGCTGTGCACCTCGGCCCGTACCCGTCCCGGATGCGGCGACAGCAAGAGGATGCGGTTGCCCACCACCAGCGCCTCCTCGATAGAGTGGGTGACAAACAGCAGCGTGAAGCGCACCTCTTCCCACAACAGCAGCAATTCTTCCTGCATCTTGCGCCGGGTCAGGGCGTCGAGCGCGGCGAAGGGCTCGTCCATCAGCAGCACCTTCGGCTGCGTGGCCAACGCGCGGGCAATCGCCACGCGCGCCTTCATACCGCCAGACAAGGTGTGTGGGTAGGCATCGGCGAAGGCGGCCAGGCCGACCTTCTCCAGATAGTGCAACGCCCGCGCCTCGGCTTCGGCGCGCTTGAGCTGGCCCGAGACCAGCAGCGGAAACATGACGTTCTGCTTGACCGTCTTCCACGGCGGCAACTGGTCGAACTCCTGGAACACGACGATGCGGTCAGGGCCTGGGCCCTTGACCGGCTGGCCCTGCAACAGGATCTGCCCTTCGCGCGGCTCGATGAAGCCGGCCACGGCCTTGAGCAAGGTCGACTTGCCGCACCCGGATGGGCCCAGCAGCACGAAGCGGTCGGCGCGATCGACTTCGAAGCTGACCTGGTGAGTGGCCCGCACCACGCGCTGCGCGGTGCGGTATTCGAGGCTGAGATTGTCCACCTTGAGCAGCGGTGGGGTGTCGACACGGCTCAGGTTGCTGACCGTGTGGCCTGGCAATGGGGCGGTCATGGTCGATCAGCTCCCTTGCAATGGGCGCTCATCCTGGAAGAAGTAGTCCTTCCACGACTCGGGCTTGTGCTTGATGGCGCCGACCCGGTAGAGGAATTCGGCCAGCGGGTAAGTGTTCTTCGGCGTGATGGTGAACTCGTACTGCGGGTTGTCGATCAGCTTGATCAACGCATCGCGATCGATCTTGGCCTTGGTCACGCGGATGTAGGTGTCGGCGGCTGCGGCCTTGTCTTTCTGGGCGAAGTCGGCGGCTTCGGCGAGCGCATCGATGAATGCCTTGTAGGTCTTGGGGTTGTCCTTGCGGAATTTCTCGGTGGCGAACAGCAGGGTCGGCGAGTTGGGGCCGAGCAGGTCATAGCTGTTGAGCACGATGTGCACGTTCTTGTTGGCCAGGGCCTGGTCCTGGAACGGCGGGTTGGAGAAATGCCCGTTGAGTTCGGTGCCGCCGGCCAGCAGCGCGGCTGTGGCATCCGGATGCGGCACGGCCAGGGTGTACTTGTCGAGGCGGTTGTACTCCTTGTCGCCCCACTGCTTGGCCGCCGCGTACTGCAGGAAGCGCGACTGCACCGAAACACCCACCGCCGGCACGGCGATACGGTCCTTCTCGGAAATGTCGGCGATGGTCTTCACATTGGGATTGCTGCTGACCAGGTAGTACGGGAAGTTGCCCAGCGAGGCCACGGCCTTGACGTTCTGCCGACCGTAGGTGCGATCCCAGACGGTCAGCAGCGGCCCGACGCCGGCGCCGGCGATGTCCACCGAGCCCGACAGCAACGCGTCGTTGATCGCCGCGCCGCCGGAAAGCTGCGCCCAGTCGACCTGAATGTCGATGCCCTGCTCCTTGCCGTGCTTCTCGATCAGTTGCTGGTCACGAACGACGTTGAGCAACAGGTACACGATGCCGAACTGCTCGGCGATACGGATCTTGCCTTCGGCCTGGGCCACCGCCGGCGCCGCGAGGCCGCCTACGATCAGGCTCGCGCCCAGGCCGATGCTGGCCGCCAGGCGGCTGATGGATTTACGCATGATGAGAGTCCTCAGTCGTCAGAACGGGGCATCGCCCTGGATGGTGGTGCGATAGAGCTTGCGGCGCAGGTGCGCGGGGCAGCCGGCAGCCAGGTGGATCAACGAACGGTTGTCCCAGAACACCATGTCGTGGGGCTGCCAGGCGTGACGGTAGATGTTCTGCTCGAGCACGCTCAGGGCGTAGAGCTGCTGCAGTACATCGCGGCTTTCGTCATCGGGCAGGCCGACGATGCGAGTGGTGAACCCCTCACTGACGAACAGCGCCTTGCGGCCGTTCTCCGGGTGAGTACGCACCACCGGGTGGATGACTTCGTTGACCTGGGCCAGTTGCTCGGCGGTCAGGGTCGGGCGCCAGTTGCCTTCGAACTTGGTTTCCGAATAACGGGCGGTATAGGAATGCGCGGCGCTGCGCCCTTCGATGACCTTGCGTAGCGCGTCGGGCACAGCGTCCCAGGCCTTGTGCATGTCGGCGAACAGGGTGTCGCCGCCCTCGCTGGGCAGCTCCTGGGCATGCAGCATCGAACCGAGGCTCGGCAGCTCTTTATAGGAGAGGTCCGAATGCCAGAACTTGCCGGCATCACCCAGGCCAATGTTGCGACCGTCTTCGATGATGTTGGAAACGATCAGGATTTCGGGGTGGTTTTCCAGCAGGAACTGCTTGAGCACATGGATCTGCAGCACGCCGAAACGGCGGCTGAAGGCGATCTGCTGTTCGGGGGTGATGCGCTGGTCGCGGAACACCAGGACATGGTGGTCGAGGTGGGCGCGATGGATGCGGTTGAAGTCCTCGGCGTTGACCGGCCGGGACAGGTCCAGCCCGATGATCTCGGCACCGACGGCACCGGAGAAGGGGCGGATTTCGAAGCGTTGCGGCTGCGCGCTGTCGATGGACGACAAGGCGTTCGAGGCGGCTGACATTGTTCACTCCCACGCAGTGCGCGACTTCCAGGGGCGCGCATCGATTCAGAAACGCACGGGGATTTCCCGTATGGGTTCGAGTCGTGCGGCGCGCCGATTGGTCGGCAGGTACGCAGTAGGAGCGACTATAAAGTCATAAGAATGGAAATTTAAATATCTTTAGCGAATATGCATATACGGGCTGCGATGGCCTGGTGGAAAAACTGCGGGAGTTTCTGTGTAGGAGCGGCGGTTCGGCGCCCCGACTTGTCCCGCGAACACGCGCGTAGCCCGTGCCAGGCAGCGCGGTGTTCTTTTCGCGGGCAAGCCCGCTCCTACAGGGACCACCGGGCCGGGTCGTGATCAGCGCTCGCGCAGCGCCTCGGAGCGGGCCTTGATGATTGGTTTGAGCAGGTAGCTCATGATGGTCTTCTTGCCGGTGAGGATATCCACCGTGGCGACCATGCCCGGGATGATCAGCAGCGGCTTCTCATCCGAGCCCAGATGGCTCTTCTCGGTGCGCAGCTTGATCAGGTAATAGGTGGTCTTCTTGTCTTCATCGGTGATGGTGTCGGCACCGATTTGCTCGAGCTTGGCCTTCAGGCCGCCATAGATGGTGTAGTCGTAGGCGGTGAATTTGACCGTGGCCTCCTGCCCCGGGTGCAGGAAGGCAATATCCTTGGGCAGGATCTTCGCTTCCACCACCAAGGTGTCGTCCAGCGGCACGATCTCGATGATGTCGCTGCCCGGCTGGATCACGCCGCCGATGGTGTTCACCAGCAGTTGCTTGACGATACCGCGCACCGGCGATGTGACCATTGTGCGGTTGACCCGGTCATCCAGCGCCTTGCTGGTGGCCGTGGCCTTGTTCAGCTCGGTGCGAGCCTCGTTGAGCTGGGTGAGGGCCTCGCTGCGGAACTTGCCGCGGGTTTCCTCGATCTTGCTCTGCACTTCCTTGATCGCCGCCTCGGCGCGGGGAATGGCCAGGGCGGTGGAGTCCATCTGGCCACGGTTCTCGACTTCGGCGCGGCGCAGGCGCAGCACCTCGACCTGCGAGATCGCGCCCTGGGCCACCAGCGGCTCGGACATGGAGATTTCCTGGCGCAGCAACTGCAAGCTGTTGGCGTACTGGGCGCGCTTGGAGTTGAACTCGCGCAGCTCCTGCTGCTTCTGCACCAGTTGCTGCTCCAGGCCGCTGATTTCATCCTGCAGTTGCTGGCGGCGGCTCTGGTACAGCGACTGCTCGCTGGCTGCCTGGCTCGGCGCAGCCTTGCGCAGTTCCTCGTCGATCTGCAGTGGCTTGTCGTCGACCTCGGCGCTCAGGCGCTGTACACGCAGCGCCATGGCCAGGCGTGAGGCCTCGGTTTCGTCGACGTTGGAGGCGAAGCGCGTTTCGTCCAGGCGCAACAGCGGCTGGCCGACTTCGACGATCTCCCCCTCCTTGGCGTAGATCTGCGCAACGATCCCGCCTTCCAGGTTCTGGATCTTCTGCACCTTCGACGACGGGATGGCCTTGCCTTCGCCGCGCGTCACCTCATCGATGGGCGCGACACTGGCCCAGACGATCAGGAACACGAAGAAGGCGATCACGCCCCAGATGGTCAGCCGCACGATGCGCGGGGCATCTTCGATCAGTGCCTTGTTGACCTCTGGCAGCGGCTGGCCTGCCAGCGACTCGGAGCCCTTGAAGTAGCGGCGCAGGTTGTCCTTGAAACGCCCGATATCCAGCTTATGCAACACTGATCTGCCCCTTCTTCAGCGCTTCCATGACGGCGGCTTTCGGGCCATCCGCGACGATCTGTCCACGATCGATGACAATCAACCGGTCCACCAGCGACAACAACGACGCCCGGTGAGTGACCAGCAGCACGGTCTTGCCTTCGATCACCGCGCCAAGGCGCTGCTTGAGTCGCTCTTCGCCAGTGTTGTCCATGGCGCTGGTGGGCTCGTCGAGCAGCAGGATCTGCGGATTGAGCAGCAGCGCACGGGCCAGGGCGACGTTCTGGCGCTGGCCGCCGGAGAGATTCTGGCCGCGCTCGCCGACCTGCAGCTCGTAACCGTCGGGGTGCAGGCGGGCGAACTCATGCACGCCCGCCAGCTCTGCGGCCTGCAGGATCAGCTCGTCTTCGATGTAGCGGGCGCCGCTGACCAGGTTGTCGCGCAGGGTGCCGGCCAGCAACTGGATATCCTGGGGCACGTAGCCGATGTTGTGGCGCAGTTCGCTGACGTCGATCTGGCGGATATCGACGCCATCCACCAGCAGCGAGCCGCCGTCGGCCTCATAAAGGCCAACGATCAACTTGGCCAGCGAGCTCTTGCCCGAACCACTGCGGCCGATGATGCCGACTTTCTCACCAGGCCGGATGACCAGGTTGATGCCCTTGAGTGCCTGGTTCTGCTGGTTCGGGTAGGTGAACTCGACGCCGCGGAACTCGACCGCGCCCTGCAATACCTGACGGCTCAGCGGACGCTCTTCGAAGTTGCGCTCCTGGGGCAGTTCCATCATCTGGTCGGTCGCGACCATGGTCACCTTGGCCTGCTGGTAGCGGGCCAGCAGCCCATTGAGCTGACCCAGCGGGCCGAGCGCGCGGCCACTGAGCATGTAGCAGGCCACCAGGCCGCCCATGCTGAGGTTGCCGTCGATGATCAGGTAGACGCCGACACAGATCATCGCCACACCGGCGAGCTGCTGGATCAGCATGGTGATGTTCATCGCCAGGCCCGACAGGACCTTGACCCGCAGCTCGAGGCGGCTGAGCGTGCCGAGGGTCTGCTCCCACATGTACTGGCGCTCGCTCTCGGCGTTGTTGACCTTCACCGCATCCAGCCCGGCAAGGGTCTCGATGAGGCTGGACTGGCGCTCGGAAGCCAGCGCCATGGTGCGCTCCATCGTCGCCATCAATGGTTTCTGCAGGGCATAGCCGATGCCCAGGGCCAGCGGGAAGGCCAAAACCGGAATCCATACCAGGTGCCCACCGATGATGGCGATCACCATCAGGATCAGCAGGGTGAACGGCAGGTCGATAAGGCTGGTGAGGGTGAGCGAAGCGAGGAAGTCGCGCAGCCCCTGGAACTCGTGGATGTTCTGCGCAAAGCTGCCGACCCGCGCGGGGCGGTACTTCATCGACATACCGACGATCCGCTCGAACAGCGTCGCGGAAATGATCAGGTCGGTCTTCTTGCCGGCGAGGTCCAGACAGAGGCTGCGCAACCCCTTGAGGATGAGGTCGAAGACATAGGCACCGGCGATACCCACTGCCAGCACCCACAGGGTCGAGGTGGCCTGGTTGGGAACCACGCGGTCGTAGACGTTCATCACGAACAGCGGCGCCGCCAGGGCAATCAGGTTGATCACCAGGCTGGCGGCGATGGCGTCGATGTACAGCCATTTGCTGCGCATCAGGGTGTCGCGGAACCAGGAGCGGGCGCGCGGGATCAAGTTGCCGTGGTTGACGTCGAACTTGTGCTGCGGCTGAGCGAAGAACACTTTGCCGCTGTAGTCGCTGAGCAGCGCCTCGCGGGTGACCAGCACTTCCCCGCCGTCGCTCTCGCTGAGCAGCAGGCGCGCGGTGTCTTCATTTTCCCAACCGACCAGGACGGCGCTGCGGCCTTCCTTCAATAGCAGCATGGCCGGCATGGCCATGCTGGGGATCTGCTCGAGCTTGCGCTGCAGCAAACGCCCCTGCAAGCCCGCGCGCGCGGCGGCGCGCGGCAGCAGCTCGACGCTCAGGCGCTGCGCCGGCAGCGGCAGGCCGGTGGTCAGCATGGCCCGGCTGGCGGGCTTCTGGTGCAGGACACACAGGGTCAGCAGGCTGTCCAGTAGCGGATCGTCATGCTGACTGCGTGGATCATGGTTGAGTTGTACTCGACTGACTTCAGATTCCACGCGGCGCTCTCTTCATCCTTGCGGTTGGATAGGACAGGTGCGCCTTCAGTTCATGCCTGGCAGGTTCACCTTTGGCTTCAGATCGTTCTGTACGACGGTCGCCATGGGGGCTACGACACCCTGGCTCTTCAGCAGTTGACCAATGGTCGCCTTGATTCGGTACTGAGTAAACAACTGCGTGTTCTTCACTTCAACCAGACGACGTTGCGCGGTGAAGGTTTCATTCTCGCTGTCGAGCAGGTCAAGCAGGGTTCGCTCGCCCAGACCGAACTGCTGCTGGTAGGCGCTGCGCACCCGGGTGCTGTGATCGACATACTGCTGGGCGATCGGCAACTGGGCGTTGGCGTTGTCCAGAGCATTCCATGCCAAGCCTAACTCCTCATTGAGCTGACGCAAGGCGTTGTTGCGGATATCCAGCGCCTGGTTGGCCAGATACGACTTCGATTCGAGGTCGGCCTTGTTGCTGCCACCGGCGTACAGGTTGAAGTTCATGCGCAGCATGGCCTGCCATTCATTGTTGTGGCCGACAGAGCCGTCGAGATTGTTGTCTGCCGTCCGTCCGAGCTCCGCGTCAAAACGTGGATAGAAACTAGACTTAGCCGCTTCGTATTGTTTTTCGGCCGCAGCGATGTCGGATTCTGCCGAACGCAGGATCGGGCTGCTCTCGACCATCTGGTGGCGCGCCTCGTCCAGGGTGGCCGGCAGCAGGTCGATGAACGGCGCGGGCGCGCTCAGTTCGTCAGGCATCTGCCCGACCACGCTCAGGTAGTTGGTGTTGGCATCGGCCAGGTTGGTCTGTTCGGTGATCAGGTTGTTGCGCGCCTGCGCCAGACGCGCTTCGGCCTGGTCGAGGTCGGCCAGGCGGCCTACGCCACGGCTGGTGCGCAGCTTGATCTGGTCGAGGATGCGTTCGTGGTTGCGCAGGTTGTCTTCGGCCAGGCGCACCATCTCGCGGCGCGAAAGCACATCGAGGTAGACCTGGGCGACGGTCAGCGCGGTGCGTTCGGAGGTGCCCATCAGGGAGTAGGCGCGGGCATTGACGGTGGCTTGCTGACGGCCGACTTCGCTGGAGGTGGCGAAACCGTCAAAAACCATTTGTCGAAGACGGATACTTGACTCGCCGCGGTTCAAGGTCTCCCAGCGATGCGACGTACTCGGCGAATCGCTGCCCTCGCGGCCGTAGCCGGCGGTCATGTCGACGCGCGGCAGGTAACCACCCTGCGCGGCGCGCAGTTGATAGTCCGCGGCGGTGCGGGCGTTGACCCCGGCCTGGATTTCCGGGTGCACGTCCAAGGCCTGTTGCATGGCTTGCGGCAGGGTTTGTGCTTGGGCAATGGAGGCTGCAAGGGCGAGAGGAAGAACGGTGAAAAGTGACGCACGCATTTTTACTGATTCCCAAGTGGCGCTGTTGTCCCAAATCACGGCCGAAGCGGGTCTGGCCCGTGAAAATAGCGGCCGAAACTGAACGATTGGCGAGCTTGCGAGACTGTACGTAATTAATACGAAAGGAAGAGGCTTTTACCCAAATATCAATGTGACATTAGTTTGCCGATTGTTTAGGATGGCGAGAGGAAGGTCAATACTTTGGCATAAACTTAATAGCCGAAAATTATTGACGCAATATTGACGCATAAAAGCGTCAAATCATTTTTGTAACATTCCAGCGGAAGCAGGTTCGCACGCCGGCCGGAAGCCAATTGAGACACATCCCGGAGAGTTCCATGAGCACTGTCGTTGCCATCGTCAAAAGCATTGTTGGCCAAGTCATCGCAGTATCCCCGGAAGGCATCAAGCGCGTGCTGATCGAAGGCGACCGCCTGTTCGCAGGCGAGGAAGTCCTTACCGGCCCGGGCGGCGCCGTGACCCTGGAATTGGCCGACGGTCGCATGCTCGATCTGGGCCGCGACTCTCAATGGAGCGCCGATGCGCCCGACAGCAGCACCGACCTGGCCCAGGCCACTGCGCAGGCCGCACCCTCGGTCGAAGAGCTGCAACAGGCCATCGCCTCCGGCGTCGACCCGACCACCGAGCTGGAAGCGCCCGCTGCCGGCCCTGCTGCCGCAGGCGGTGGTTCGGTCGGTGGTGGCCACAGCTTCGTGCTGCTGGAAGAAACCGCAGGCGTTGTCGACCCGAGCATCGGCTTCCCCACCGGCCCCCTGGGCTTCGCCGCAGGCCTGGCAAACGAAGAAGTCGGTGGGCTGGATAGCAACAACGACACCACCACCAACAACAATCCCATTCCAACCGGCCTGAGCCTGAGCGCCACCCCTTCGATCAGCGAAGCGGGCGGCGTCATCGTCTATACCGCCACGGTTGGCCAGGCGCCGCAGAGCAACCTGACCGTCACCCTGTCCAACGGCGCGGTGATCGTGATTCCGGCTGGCCAGACCAGCGGCTCGGTCAACGTCAACATTCCTGCCAATGACACGCCGTACATCGATGGTGGCCAGATTTCCACCACCATCACCGGTACCACCGGTGGCAATGGCCTGATCGTTACGCCGAACCCGACGCCTGCGGTGACCCAGATCACCGACACGATCGATACCACCACCGCCACCCTGACCGCTTCGCCAAGCGTCACCGAAGGCGGCGTGATCACCTACACCGTGACCCTGACCAACCCGGCGCAGACGCCGGTCACCGTCACCCTGTCCAACGGCCAGACGATCACCGTCGAGGCTGGCAAGTCCAGCGGCTCGGTCGATTTCCAGACCCCGCCCAACGACGTCTACAACAATGGCAGCACGGTCAGCACCACCATCACCGGCGCCACCGGCGGCAACTTCGAGAACCTGGTGCCGAACCCGACTCCGGCACAGACCGTGATCAACGACTCGGTCGACACCACCACCGCCACCTTGACCGCTTCGCCAAGCGTCACCGAAGGCGGCGTGATCACCTACACCGTAACCTTGACCAACCCGGCACAGACGCCGGTCACCGTCACCCTGTCCAACGGCCAGACCGTCACCGTCGAAGCCGGCAAGACCAGTGGCTCGGTCGACTTCCAGACCCCAGCCAACGACGTCTTCGTCAATGGCAGCACGGTCAGCACCACCATTACCGGCGCCACCGGCGGCAACTTCGAGAACCTGGTGCCCAACCCGACCCCGGCACAGACCGTGGTCAGCGACAGCATCGATACCGTGACTGTCAGCATTGCCAGCAACGGTAACGTGACTGAAGCCCAGCAGCCGACCTTCACCGTCTCCGTAAGCCAGAAGCTCGACCACGACCTGACCGTGACTCTGAGCAATGGCGACAAAGTTACCATCACCGCAGGCCAGACCCAGGCCACCTACAGCCTGCCGGCGCAGGGTGACGACGTATTCAAGGACGCGGGCTCCGTGACCCTGGGCGTGACCGACGCCAGCGTACCGGGCAAGACGTTCGAGGATCTGAAGCTTGGTGGTGCGGCCACCGTCCAGATCAGCGACACCGAGAGCGAAGTCGTCGCGACCCTGACTGCCGACAAGACCACCGTGTCCGAAGGCGGCCAGATCACCTACACCGTCACCCTGACCAATGGTCAGGGCCTGGATGTCACTGGCCATGGCGGCCTGACCTTCACCCTTTCGGATGGCACCAAAGTCACCATCCCGGCGGGCAGTGCTACCGGCACGGTCACTATCACTGCTCCGGACGACGTCTATGTTGGCGGCCAGCCAGCGATCGTGAACAAGCTGGAAGGTGTCACTGGTGCGGATAACTTCGAAAAACTGACCTTGGGTCAGGGCGAAGTGAAAACCGATGTCACCGATGAACCGGGTACTGGTACTCCGGGTACTGGCAACGAAGGCGACAAGGTTTCGGTCACCATCGTCAGCAATGGCAATGTCACCGAAGATCAGCAGCCGTCGTTCACCGTAAAAGTGAACCAGCCACTGGACCGTCCGCTCACCGTCACTCTGAGCAATGGCGACAAGGTCACCATCGCTGCAGGCCAGACGCAGGTTGAGTACAAGGCTCCAGCTCAAGGCGATGACGTCTTCAAGGATTCCGGTTCGCTCACCATTGGCGTGACCGATGCCAGTGTTCCAGGAAAAACCTTCGAAAACCTCGAGCTGGGAAGCTCCGCCACTGTTCAGATTGCCGACACCGAAAGTGAGGTTGTCGCCACCCTGACTGCTGACAAAACCACCGTCAGCGAAGGCGGTGAGATCACCTATACCGTTACCCTGACCAACGCCCAAGGTCTGTCGGTTACTGGCCATAACGGCCTGGTCTTCACCCTCAGCGACGGCACCAAAGTGACCGTTCCGGCTGGCAGTGCCACCGGCACCATCACCATCCATGCGCCGGACGACGTGTACGTTGGCGGTCAGCCATCGATCATCAACAAGCTGGAAGGTGTTACCGGCGCGGATAACTTCGAGAAACTGACTCTGGGTCAGGGCGAAGTGAAAACCGATGTCACCGATGAGCCGGGCACTGGCACACCAGGCACCGGCAACGAAGGCGACAAGGTCTCCGTCACCATCGTTAGCAACGGCAATGTCACCGAAGATCAGCAGCCGTCGTTCACCGTAAAAGTGAACCAGCCGTTGGATCGTCCGCTCACCGTTACCTTGAGCAATGGCGACAAGGTCACCATCGCGACGGGCCAGACCCAAGTTGAATACAAGGCACCGGCCCAGGGCGATGATGTCTTCAAAGACTCGGGTTCCCTGACCGTGGGCATCAGTGACGCCACCGTCCCAGGCAAGACCTTCGAGAATCTCGAGCTGGGCGGTTCGGCAACTGTTCAAATCGCTGACACCGAAAGTGAAGTTGTCGCGACGCTGACTGCTGACAAAACCACCGTGTCTGAAGGTGGCGAGATCACCTATACCGTTACCCTGACCAACGCCCAGGGCCTTGACGTCAAAGGCCATGGCGGCCTGACCTTCACTCTGTCGGATGGCACCAAGGTGACCGTTCCGGCTGGCAGCGCTACCGGCACCATCACCATCCACGCACCGGACGACGTGTACGTCGGCGGTCAGCCGTCGATTATCAACAAGCTGGAATCAGTCACTGGTGCCGATAACTTCGAAAAACTGACTCTGGGTCAGGGCGAAGTGAAAACCGATGTCACCGATGAGCCGGGCACTGGTACTCCGGGCACCGGCAACGAAGGCGACAAGGTCTCTGTCACCATCGTCAGCAACGGCAATGTCACCGAAGATCAGCAGCCATCGTTCACTGTCAAAGTGAATCAGCCACTGGATCGTCCGCTCACCGTCACCCTGAGCAATGGCGACAAGGTCACCATCGCCGCAGGTCAGACTCAGGTTGAGTACAAGGCACCTGCACAAGGTGATGACGTCTTCAAGGATTCGGGTTCTCTGACTGTCGGCATCACCGATGCCACCGTTCCGGGTAAGACCTTCGAAAACCTCGAGCTGGGTGGCTCGGCCACTGTTCAGATCGCTGACACCGAAAGTGAAGTTGTCGCGACCCTGACTGCTGACAAAACCACTGTCAGCGAAGGCGGCGAGATCACCTATACCGTCACGCTGACCAACGCCCAAGGTCTGTCGGTTACTGGCCATAACGGCTTGGTGTTCACGCTCAGCGACGGCACCAAAGTCACCGTTCCGGCAGGCAGCGCCACCGGCACCATCACCATCCACGCGCCGGACGATGTCTACGTCGGCGGCCAGCCGTCGATCATCAACAAGCTGGAAAGTGTTACCGGCGCAGATAACTTCGAGAAGCTGACTCTGGGTCAGGGCGAAGTGAAAACCGATGTCACCGATGAACCGGGTACTGGTACTCCGGGTACTGGCAACGAAGGCGACAAGGTTTCGGTCACCATCGTCAGCAATGGCAATGTCACCGAAGATCAGCAGCCGTCGTTCACTGTCAAAGTGAATCAGCCACTGGACCGTCCGCTGACTGTCACCCTGAGCAATGGCGACAAGGTCACCATCGCTGCAGGCCAGACGCAGGTTGAGTACAAGGCTCCAGCCCAAGGTGATGACGTCTTCAAAGACTCGGGCTCCCTTACCGTTGGTATTTCCGACGCTTCCGTACCAGGTAAAACTTTCGAAAACCTGGAGCTCGGCGGCTCGGCCACTGTTCAGATCTCTGACACCGAAAGTGAAGTTGTCGCGACCCTGACTGCTGACAAAACGACTGTCAGCGAAGGCGGCGATATCACCTATACCGTCACGCTGACCAACGCCCAAGGTCTGTCGGTTACCGGCCATAACGGCTTGGTGTTCACGCTCAGCGACGGCACCAAAGTCACCGTTCCGGCAGGCAGCGCTACCGGCACCATCACCATCCACGCACCGGACGACGTGTACGTCGGTGGCCAGCCAGCGATAGTGAACAAACTGGAAGGCGTTACTGGCGCAGATAACTTCGAGAAACTGACGCTGGGTCAGGGCGAAGTGAAAACTGACGTCACCGATGAACCGGGCACTGGCACTCCGGGTACTGGCAACGAAGGCGACAAGGTTTCCGTCACCATCGTCAGCAATGGCAACGTTACCGAAGATCAGCAGCCGTCGTTCACCGTAAAAGTGAACCAGCCGCTGGATCGTCCGCTGACTGTCACCTTGAGCAATGGCGACAAAGTCACCATCGCTGCAGGCCAGACTCAGGTTGAGTACAAGGCTCCAGCCCAAGGCGATGACGTCTTCAAGGATTCCGGTTCGCTCACCATTGGGATCAGTGACGCCACCGTCCCAGGCAAGACCTTCGAGAATCTCGAGCTGGGCGGTTCGGCAACTGTTCAAATCGCTGACACCGAGAGTGAAGTTGTCGCGACGCTGACTGCTGACAAAACCACCGTCAGCGAAGGCGGTGAGATCACCTATACCGTTACCCTGACCAACGCCCAGGGCCTTGACGTCAAAGGCCATGGCGGCCTGACCTTCACTCTGTCGGATGGCACCAAGGTGACCGTTCCGGCTGGCAGCGCTACCGGCACCATCACCATCCACGCACCGGACGACGTGTACGTCGGTGGCCAGCCAGCAATCGTGAACAAGCTGGAAGGCGTTACTGGCGCAGATAACTTCGAGAAACTGACTCTGGGTCAGGGCGAAGTGAAAACTGACGTCACCGATGAACCGGGCACTGGTACTCCGGGTACTGGCAACGAAGGCGACAAGGTTTCCGTCACCATCGTCAGCAATGGCAACGTTACCGAAGATCAGCAGCCGTCGTTCACTGTCAAAGTGAACCAGCCGTTGGATCGTCCGCTGACCGTCACCTTGAGCAATGGCGACAAGGTCACCATCGCTGCGGGCCAGACCCAAGTTGAATACAAGGCACCGGCCCAGGGCGATGATGTCTTCAAAGACTCGGGCTCCCTGACCGTGGGCATCAGTGACGCCACCGTTCCGGGCAAGACCTTCGAGAACCTCGAACTCGGTGGCTCGGCCACCGTGCAGATCGCTGACACCATCAGCGAAGTAGTCGCGACCCTCAGCGCCGACAAGACCACCGTCACCGAAGGCGGCCAGGTGACCTACACCGTCACCCTGACCAACGCCCAGGGCCTGTCGGTTACCGGCCACAACGGCTTGGTGTTCACCCTGAGCGACGGCACCAAAGTCACCGTGCCGGCTGGCAGCGCCACTGGCACCTTCACCATCACCGCGAAAGACGACGTGTACGTCGGTGGCCAGCCGAACATCGTCAACAAGATCGAGTCCGTCACCGGAGGCGACAACTTCGAGAAGCTGACCCTCGGCAGCAACACCGTCACCACCTCCGTCACCGACGAACCTGGTGTGGGCACGCCGGGCTCCGGCAACCAGGGCGACAAGGTCTCGGTCACCATCGTCAGCAACGGTAACGTCACTGAAGATCAGCAACCGTCGTTCACCGTCAAAGTGAACCAGCCGCTGGATCGTCCGCTGACTGTCACCCTGAGCAATGGCGACAAGGTCACCATCGCCGCGGGCCAGACGCAGGTCGAGTACAAGGCGCCAGCCCAGGGCGATGACGTCTTCAAAGACTCGGGTTCCCTGACCGTGGGCATCAGCGACGCCACCGTTCCGGGCAAGACCTTCGAGAATCTGGAGCTCGGTGGTTCGGCCACCGTGCAGATCACCGACACCATCAGCGAAGTCGTTGCAACGCTGTCTGCTGACAAGACCACTGTCACCGAAGGCGGCCAGGTCACCTACACCGTCACCCTGACCAACGCCCAGGGCCTGTCGGTCACCGGCCACAGCGGCCTGGTGTTCACCCTCAGCGACGGCACCAAGGTCACCGTGCCGGCTGGCAGCGCCACTGGCACCTTCACCATCACCGCCAAGGACGACGTCTATGTCGGCGGCCAGGCACCGATCGTCAACAAGATCGAATCGGTCACCGGCGGCGACAACTTCGAGAAGCTGACCCTTGGCAGCAATACCGTCACCACCACCGTCACCGACGAGCCGAGCGGCCAGGGCGACCTGACCACCGTGGGCATCAGCGGCGACACGTCGGTGACCGAAGGCGACACCGCGCACTACACCCTGACCCTGACCAATCCGTCCAAGACCGAGGTCACTGTCACCCTGAGCTACAGTGGCACCGCCACCAACGGCCAGGACTACACCGGCGTGGTCACCGTGAAGATCCCGGCTGGCAGCAGCACCGCCACCTTCGACATCAAGACCATTGATGACCAACTCGTCGAGGGCTCGGAGAACTTCACCGTCCAGATCAGCGGTGTCAGCGGCGGCGGCTTCGAAAACCTGCAGGTCAACCCGAGCAAGTCGAGCGTCACCACCACGATCATCGACAACGACCACATGCCGGTATCGCCAGGCGGCGCCGTGACTGGCACCGAAGACACCGACTACGTGTTCCAGTGGGGCGACTTCAAGGTCACCGACGCCGATGGCAACACCGGCCTGGGCGTGACCATCAGCAAGCTGCCGGATCTGGGCAACCTGAAGTTCTTCAACGGCACTTCGTGGGTCGACGTGTCGCTCAACCAGACCATCAGTCAGGCCGACATCGCCGCTGGTAAGCTCAAGTTCGTGCCGCTGGCCAACCAGTCGGGCGCAGATGGCTATGGTGGCAGCGGCGTGGGCAACAAGCAGGCCGACTACGCACAGATCAAGTACAAGCCAAACGATGGCACCAACACCGGCAGCGAAGTGACCATGAAGGTCGATATCACGCCGGTCGCCGACAGGCCTGACCTGTCGATCGGCAACAACAACGTCAACTCGATCGGTCTGACCAAGGAAACCTGGAACAGCCTCAACGGCCTGGGCAACAACGGCAACGGCATCACCGGCGACCAGCTCAAGAACGTGTTCGCCAACTCCGGCAACGCCAGCAAGAGCGAGCAGGTCACCACGGTCGATACCACCGCCACCGTGACCCCGGGCACCGGCTCGAAGACCTCCGGCCTGATCTATCTGGAAGCCGGCAAGACCTACACCTTCAGCGGCACGGCCGACGACAGCCTGCAGATCGTGATCGGCGGCAAGAACGTCGCCAGCGGCACCTGGGGCAACGCTAGTGGCGCCATCACCGGCAGCTACACGCCGACCACCAGCGGCTACTACACCCTGGAGATCTACAACGCCAACCAGGCCGGCCCAGGCAGCCTGGACATCAACATCAAGGTGGGCAACGGCGCGGTCACCGACCTGAACAGCTCGACCATCCCGATGTACCCGAACCTCGGGGCGATGACCAATGCCGGCCTGACCGTTTCCGAACTGCACGGCAGCAACGGCCAGGGTTACTACGACGGCTACAAGCTCAACGAAGGTCGTGAGAATGGCGCCCCCGTCAAGCTGGTCGGCATCAACACCAACCTGACCGACACCGACGGCTCGGAAACCCTGAGCGTGAAACTCAGCGGCATCCCGGCGGGCTCGGTGATCAGCGATAACGCAGGCCATAGCCTCACCGTCGGTAGCAGCGCGGTGGACGTCAC
This sequence comes from Pseudomonas sp. SYWMCR5, assembly GCF_057197165.1. Taxonomy (NCBI): domain Bacteria; kingdom Pseudomonadati; phylum Pseudomonadota; class Gammaproteobacteria; order Pseudomonadales; family Pseudomonadaceae; genus Pseudomonas; species Pseudomonas sp. SYWMCR5. Next base: position 13,039 of record NZ_JBXUNH010000008.1, on the reverse strand, counting down.
CGGCTGGAACCTGGGCAGCCTGGCAATCAAGCCACCGACCTACTACAGCGGCCAATTCGATGTGAAGGTCAGCTCCACGTCCACCGAAAGCGTTGGCGGCAGCACCGCGACCAACGAAGGCACCATCAAGGTCACGGTGTACCCGCAGACCTACAACACCAGCAACCTGACGTCGGAAGGCGACAGCTTCACCGGTACCGATGGCAACGATATCGTCGTCGCCGACGTGGTCGGCCTGCACGTGGTGCCAGGTCAGAACTACAACATCGCCTTCATCGTCGACACCTCGGGCAGCATGGGCTCGTCTGGCGTGGATGCGGCGAAGCAGTCGCTGGAGTCGGTGTTCAAGACCCTGGCCGCCAGCGTCAAGGGCGACCAGTCCGGTACCGTGAACATCCTGCTCGTGGACTTCGCCAGCCAGGTGAAATCCTCGGTCTCGGTGACCCTCAACGATGCCGGCCTGCAGACCCTGCTCAACGCCCTGAAGACGCTGAACTCCAACGGCGGCACCAACTACGAGGACGCCTTCAAGACCACCGCCAACTGGTTCCAGAACCTCCAGAATGCTGGCAACACCGGCAGCAACCAGACGTTCTTCGTCACCGACGGCAAGCCGACCTACTACCAGACCAGCGAGCGCGGCAACCCGACCCTGGGCAACACCAGCACCACGCTGGACAGCTTCCTGACGGCGAACAACTGGAAACCAGGCAATACGATCTCCAAGTACCTGGACAATACCAACTACATAACCATAGACAGCACCGGCAAGCTGACCGTACAGACCTACTCCTGGGGCGGCTGGAGCGTGACCACCAGCGGCGATGTACGTGCCGAAGGTAACGGTGGCTACGAGCTGTCCACCCGCGCCGGTAACGGCTCCGATACCACGACCGCGACCATGAACGACTCGACCGCCGCCTTCAAGCTGCTGTCGGGTCTGTCGCAGGTCGAGGCCATCGGCCTGAACAGCGATATCAAGACCAACGATCTCAAGCCGTTCGACACCGATGGCAAGCCACAGACCAACATCGACCCGAGCAAACTGGCCGAAGCCATCCTCGGTCACACTGAGGTCACCCAGCCGGGTAACGATACGGTCAACGGCGGTGACGGCAACGACATCATCTTCGGTGACCTGGTCACCTTCGACTCGGTCGCAGGTACCGGTGTCGATGCGATCCGCGGTTATGTCGCCAACAAGCTGGGCGTCGATGCGGGCGATGTAGATGCACGGGCAATGCACAAGTACGTGACCGAGCACTACACCGAGTTCGATATCTCGCGCAGCAACGACGGCAACGACACGCTGATGGGCGGTGATGGCGACGACATCATCTTCGGCCAGGGTGGCGACGACTACATCGACGGCGGTCGTGGCAACGACATCCTGCTCGGCGGCACCGGCAACGACACGCTGCTGGGCGGTGAAGGCAACGACATCCTCATTGGCGGTGCTGGCAACGACGTGCTGATCGGTGGCAAGGGTGATGACATCCTCATCGGTGGCACCGGTGCCGACACCTTCGTGTGGAAGGCCGGCGACCTGGGCAATGACGTGATCAAAGACTTCAAGGCCACCGAGGGCGACCGCCTCGACCTGCGCGACCTGCTGCAGGGCGAGAAGGCCAGCACCATCGACAACTTCCTGAAGATCACCACCGTGAACGGTGAGTCGACCCTGCAGGTCAGCACCGAAGGCAAACTCAATGCTGCCGGCGGCCTGGCCAACGCTGACGTGACCATCAAGCTCGAGGGCGTGAACTGGTCGAACACCACGATCAACTCGTTGATCAGTGGCGCCGACCCGACCATCAAGATCGACAACTCCAACAGCTGATGCCCACGCCCCGGGCGGCCTTTACCGGCCGCCGGGGGTGCGGCGCTTTCCTGCCGTCGCCTCACGGCGCATACTCGCCTGCCAGGCCCGGCAGGCCTGCTGAACTTTGCCTATGCTGCTGACAACCAAGAAGGAATCATCGTGACGAGGGTCGATGCCATGTTCTACGTGCAACGCGATGCCAACGGCCAGTTGCTGCGGGTAGAAGCAGCTGCGTTTGCCGAGCACACCGACACGCTGCCGGCCGACCATACCGAAATCCAGGAATGGTTCGCCGATGATGTCGTGGAGAACAGTCTCAAGCAGCTCAAACAGAGCGATCTGGACATGATCCGTGTGCTCGAGGACTTGATCGAGGTGTTGACCGCCAAGGGCGTGTTCAGCATCACCGACCTGCCCCCTGGTGCCCAGGCCAAACTGCTCAGCCGTTCCACCGCGCGCAAGGCGTTGGGAAGCCTGAACAACCTGATCGAAGACGATGAAGAGGGCGGGTTGATCTGAGGATCTGCGGGTACAGCGCCCTCATTTCCAGGGCGCTGGCTCTCCAACCAGTTGCCCCTGGATTCCCTGCACGCCCATCTCGCGCAGCACCTGCAGCTCCCCTTCCGTCTCCACACGTTCGGCGATCAACGGCAGGTCGATGCTGTGCGCTGCCCCCTGGATCGCTTCGATGAACAGCCGCTTGTGCCGCTCCTGGTCGATGCTGCGGATATAACCGCCATCGATCTTCAGGTACGCCAACCCAAGGTGAGCCAGGTTGCCGATCATGCTGAAGCGCCCGCCGAAGCGCTGCAGCGCCAGACCGAAACCGAGCTTGTGCAGGTGGCGGGTCAGTTTCTCCAGCTGTGCCTGCTCTGGCAGTTGCTCCTCGCCGATCTCGAAGGTCAACCTGGGCCCCAATGCCGCATGCTGCCCCAGCAGCTCGTAGACTCGCTGCAACGCCTTGGCATCGGCCAGGGTGGCGGCGGAAAGGTTCAGCGCCAGCGACTCGCCATGCTGCTGCAGATGCCGCAACACGTTCTCCAGCACCAGCAGGTCGAGCCGTGGCATCCAGCCGAAGCGCTCGAGCCAAGGCAGGAAGCGCCCGGCGGCGAGCGCCTCACCCTGTCCATCGTGCAGACGCGAAATCACCTTGAAGTGCAGGACACGCTCTGGCGCCTGGCAATCCACCACGGGCTGGAAGAACAGTTCGAACTGTCCCTTGTCCAGCGCCTGGTCAAGGCGTGAATGCCAGGCGTGATGGCTGTCGGCAGCCTGGGCCGCGGCGCCCTGCTCCAGGCAGACCCAGCCCGGTTCCGGTTGGCTCTCGGCCCGTGCCAGCGCCTCGTCTGCCAGCTTCAACAATGCTTGCGGTGCATCCCCAGGGCTGAACGGCGCCAACCCGATACAGGCCACCGGGTCGACATCGCTGGCCCCCGTCACATGCAGGCTCTGCAAGGTCGCCTCAAGGGCCTGTGCCAGTTGCACTGCCTCCTCATGCACCATCCCCGGCGCCAGTACGGCAAACTCGCCACCGCGGCTGCGGGTGATCAAGTCCTTGGTTTCCGGATAGCTGGCGCATGTGCGCCGCAACTGCTCGCCCACCGCCTGCAGCAACTGGTCGGTGCGCTGGCCGCCCAGGCGGGCGTTGAGGCCGGCCAGGTCCTGCACCCGCAGCAACAGCAGGTAACCGGCTCGGGCCTCTTCGAGGTTGCTGACACGCGTGTTCAACTGCATTTCGAAGTAGCGCCGGTTGGCCAGCCCCGTGAGGCTGTCCTGGTACGACTCGCTGCGCAGCTTTTCGCTGCGCTCGGCCTGTTCGGTGAACAGTGCCTTGAGCTTCTCGACCATCTGGTTCATCGCCTGTACCACCCGACGCAGTTCTGGCGTACGCGGCAGCTCGGGCAGGCTGAGGAATTCACGGCGGGCGATGGCGTGGGACTGCGCCACCATGTAGTCCAGCGGCCGCAGTTGGCGGCGCAACAGCAGTGCGCCCAGCACCGCACTCACCACCCCGCACAGCAGCAACCAGCCAAGGCTGCCCAGGGCGCTCTGCCAGAGCTTGGCCAGGGCGAACATCGGGTGGCTGATCACCTCGACGCGCGCAGCCTGCTGCCAACCCCGGCTGACAATGGCATCGCCGCCGGCCGGCTCCAGCCCGATCAGGCCGATGAACCAGCGTGGCACGCCATTGCTGTCTGGTTCGGCATGGCGCTCGACGAGGACGGCGTTGGAGTCCAGGTCGATGACCTTGATGCTCGAGTAATAACCGCTGTCGAAGATCGAGCTGACCATCAGCTCGACCATCGCCGGATCATCGATGTTCGGTGTGAGCGACAAGGCCAGCGCCGTCGCCGCATCCTGGGCGTGGGAGCGCAGCTGGTTGACGTACTGGCTGCGCGAACTCTCCAGGCTGAACATGAAGCTGCCGCTGAAGGCGATGGTCAGGAGCAGGCATATGGCAAGCAGCAATTGTTTGAACAGTGACATCTGTGCTCCTCAATAAACCGGTTCGGCCGGGAACCCTTCGGCCTGCATTTTCTTCAGCACGTCCTGCCAGCGTGACAGGCGCTTGGTGTCGCCGACCTTCTTGTTGCCCCCGGCGCCGGTCAGCCACAGACCTTCGCCGTTGAAGGCATAGACTGGCAGCAGGTCGTTGCGCTGGCTGGCCGGCTTGATCGCGTCCATCAGGCTGTCGAGCACCAGCGGCTGGGCCTGTGGGCTTGAATAATAGGTCAGGACCATGTGCGCCCGGTTCAGGCGCAACGCCTTGACGTAGGTGATGCGCAGTTTTTCGGCGGGCACACCCATGCGGCGCAGGCTGAAATACTTGGCGATGGCGTAGTCCTCGCAATCGCCGGCACCCTTGATCAGCGACTGGACCGGCGTGGCCCAGTAATCGACCTCATGCCACAGGTCGATGTCCTCGACATAGCGCAGCTGCTTGTTGAAGAACAGGTTGACCACCTGCAGTTTGTCCAGTTCGCTGCCCTGGTTCTGCGTGGCCATCAGGTTCTGCCAGGCGTCGATACGCCCCTGCCCTGCACCAAGCGGGCCGTACAGCTGTTGCGCGCGGCGGCTGATCTGGGCGAAATCCCAATCCGCATGCAGGCCGCCCAGCAGCAGGCAGCCAAGCAGCACGGCGAGGCCGAGGCGACGCACGGCCAAATTGAGCATTCCAGGTATCGCCACTGCGAACACCCATCCAGACCAGTCCAAAGCAGCGATGGTGCGGCTTGCCGGGGGAAAAGACAATGGCACCTTACAATCACGGTGCGCGTGAAAAAGCGTAGGAGGTTACGATCATCGAGCCAGGAAAAGTCCGACTTCCTTTGCTCGATGACTTCATTCACGATAGCCGCATTCCATCGGCCGCAGGCACCGTCACCGCGGTTTGACAAGCCATCACCCCGCTGACTAGGGTTATTGGATCCAATCATCGCAATCATCGAGGCAGACTCCGCGTGGCCGAGAAAACCAGACTCCTCAGCTCCGTGCTGGGTAACGAGCAGGTGCCAGCGCACCTTGCCCGCAGCGTGATCGAAGAGCGTCTGCGCAGCGCTATTGTCGATGGGCGGCTGCCTCCCGGCACCGCCTTGCGCCAGCAGGAGCTCGCCGGCCTGTTCGGGGTCAGCCGCATGCCAGTGCGCGAGGCGCTGCGCCAGCTCGAGGCGCAATCGCTGCTCAAGGTGGTGATGCACAAGGGCGCCGTGGTCGCACCGCTGATCGGCGAAGATGCCGTCGACACCTATGGCCTGCGCGTTCTGCTCGAGACCGAAGCGCTGCGCCAGTCGATTCCCCACCTGGACGCTAGCGACATCGCCCTCGCCCGCAACTACATCCAGCAACTGGAGAACGAGACACGCCACGCGGAGATCGGCCGCCTCAACCGCCTGTTCCACATGACGCTGTACAGCAAGGCGCACAACCACAAGTTGCTGCGCATGATCGAGATCGAGCTCAACGAAGAGGAGCGCTTCCTGCGCTTCCACCTGTCGTCGATGGGCCTGGGCAAGCTGACTCAGGACGACCACATCGCACTGGTGGACGCTGCCAGCGACAAGTTGGTGGACCAGGCCATCGACGTGCTGGAAAGGCACCTCAATACGGCATCACGTACCATCAGGAACTACCTGAACAGCCAAGCCGGCAAATGAATCACCCGCTGACATAGCCAAAAGCCGTGTCAGCCATGAAGCTCCGGCACCGAACGGAGCGAAGGACAGACAGTGCACGTCCAGAAACCACCGGCACCAGAGCACTCCGGGCAACCCTCGAGAATCCGTCTGATCTGCCTCGCCTGTAGCCAGGAGCACCTGGAGCAATATCGCGCCTGGTCCCATGCCTTGAGCGACCATATCGAACTGATAGCAGTGGATGTTCGACGCCATGCCGAATGCAGCCCGTGCGACCCGCTGCAAGGCCCCTCTCCCCTGGCCCGAACCGTGGCCAAGCACCTGCATCCTTACCTCGAAGGGCCCCATGCCATGTTTGGCCAGCGCCTGGGAGCCCACATGGCGTTCGAGCTGGCACAACTGGCGGAACGCGAGTACCCCGGGCAGACCCGCCATTTGTTTGTTTCCAGCTGTGACAGCCCAAGGGTGGCAGAACCCGATGCCAGCGCGAATGCCATACGGTTACCGGTGACGGTCCTCTACCCACCTGGAGCCCTCCCCGAAATGCTTGGCTGGCACGCCTTCGTCCGGCGCGAACTGGAGCTCATCGAGTTGCCCGACCATAGGGTCGACAAGTCGTATCAAGACCAAAGACTCGTGAGAATCTTCAACACGCATCTTGGCTTATTGAGCCTCTGAGCAGGCTACTCCCCCTCTTGAAGGCGTTGTTTCCCCTGATGCGCTGCCAATGACCATGGCAGCGCGAGTCGTTTGAGCCCACTCTAGTCGCGCTGCGACTGCCGATCGTCCGTCCCGGGCCCGGTCGCATGCCTTCCATTTACCCGCAGAAGGAGCCCGACACCGGGGCAAGGGCCGCGTGGCGATCAGCCGCCCCTCAACAGTGGAACATCCTCGTACTTCCATTCACCAGTGCTTCGAGTGAGGCATTCACTCAACTTTTTTTCTGATGACTAATTATCGGAAGGGGCCTGTCTTGCCAAAATAAAACACTTCAAATGTTTTATTCAGCACACTATTGCTCGAAACTTTTCAATTATTAAAATATTTCAAAAAACATTTGCGGCAAACTTTGATGTTGTTCTAACTTTTATATCGCCGACACCCGACACGGCTTGACTACGTACGCGCCAGACGAATCAAGGGGCGGCCACCATCACCGAGACTGTTCAGCCATCGAGTACCTGTCGAGGACCCCGTTCGCCCGGCGTATTTCAGCGGCTGCAACTTATCGGGAAAACATGCCAACTTTCACACAATGGATATCAACCATGAGCACATTGAAGCGCACACTTTCCAGTCATAAATCCACGCTCGCCCAACACCCGCTCTTCTCAGAAATCGACACTATTGAAACCTTGCAACGTTTCATGGAAACCCATGTTTTCGCGGTGTGGGACTTCATGTCGCTGACCAAGCGCCTGCAACGGGAACTGACCTGCGTAAGCCTGCCCTGGCTACCACCGGTGGACCCCGCCGCCGCCCGCCTGATCAACGAGATCGTGCTCGGCGAAGAATCTGATGACTGCCTGCAGCACGGCCACTACAGCCACTTCGAACTGTATCTGGACGCCATGCGCGAAGTGGGTGCCAGCACCCAGGCCATCGAGCGCTTCGTCCATCTGCAACAACAGGGCCTCGACTACGCCACTGCCCTGCAGCGCTGTGGCGCCAGCGAGGCCGCCAGGCACTTCGTCGGTGACACTCTCGAGGTGGCACTCAACGCACCTGCCCATCGCGTGGCAGCCGCCTTCCTGCATGGCCGCGAAAGCGTCATCCCGGCGATGTTCCAGCAGATCCTCGACGAATGGGGCATCGACCAGGCGCAGGCCCCGACCTTCCGCTATTACCTGCAGCGCCACATCGAGGTCGACGCCGAAGACCACGGCCCGGCCGCCGAAGCATTGCTGGCACGCTTGGTGAACGATGACCCGCAACGTCAACACGAGGTGTACGAAGCCGCCATCGCCGCGGTCCAGAGCCGCACCGCGCTGTGGGACCGTCTGCGCGCCTCGCTGCAGGTCACCGCCAGCGAGGTCACGCCATGAACGCGCTCGATTACCGCTCCTTCGCCGACAGCTGGGAGGAGCGTGCCACCATCCGTACTCGCCCGCGGCGGCGGCTCGAGGACGACCAGCGTCTGATCTACCCCCTCAGCCGCCAACCCTTGGTACTCAGCGCCACCTTCCAACGGGCTTGCCCGCACCTGCGTGATTTCGTGCTGGTGCAGAGTCTCTACAAGTTCATCAACGACGTGGTGATCTTCGAGACCGAGATCGTCGACCGCACGGCCCGGCGGATTGCCAAGGACCGCTTCACCGTGCGCTTTCCCTTCGCCTGCCGCTATGACGCCATGACCGTGGTGGTCGACGAGGACTACCACGCGCTGGTGGCCATGGACTTCCTGCAGCAGACCATCGCCCTGACCGGCCTCGAGCCGATCGCCCTGCCCACCGAGATCGAACTCAGCCGTGCGATCCCTACCGCACTGGCACGGGTGCCGGAAACGCTGCGGGACGCTCTTGAGCTGATCTGCGTCGGCATTGCCGAAAACACCCTGACCGACGATGTCGCCGCCTTCGCCCGCGACGACACGGTCAAGCCCTCGGTGAAGGGGCTGATGGCCGATCACCTGCTCGACGAAGGTCGGCATTCGAGCTTCTGGGCGCGGCTGACGCGCATCTATTGGCAAGCCGCGCCCGAGGTCGATCGCCAGATGATCGCCCAGGTGCTGCCCGTGTTCCTGGGCCAGTACCTGACCAACGACATCCAGCAGGCCTTCGACTTCAACCTGATCGAGGCCTTGCCAGTCAGCGAAACGCTGCGCCAGTCGCTGCGCGAGGAAGTGCTCGGCCTGGCCTACCCGATCAACCACCAGCATCCGTTGCTGGGCAACATCCTGCGCTTCTTCCGCAGCAGCTCGATGCTCGAGTCGCCCTGCGTGCAGGAAGCCCTGCGCGGCTACCTGCCCTGAGGAGATCCGCATGCGACGTCTCGACATACTGATGGTCGGCCACAGCCTTGCGCTGCGCAGCCTGGCCCGAATACTCGACGAGCAGGGCCACGCCACCCTGCTGGCCGATTCACCCTCGATGCTACGCCAGGCCTTGGCCAGCCATCACTCTCTGGTTCTGGAGGACGGCAGCCTGGTGCTGTGCACCAGTGACTGGGCACACCTGGGGCAAACGCCGTTGCTCAGGGTGCGCCTGGGCGCCAGCCACGCCGACACCCTGCCACACCTGGAACTGCTGTGCTGGTGCGCCAGTGCCACGGCTGCGCGCCTGATCAGCCGCGTACCGCTGGTCGCGCCCATCTCGGGCAATGGCCAGCAACTACGTGAAGATGCGGTGCGAGCTTTGGAGGAGTTGGTCACCCGGCAGGTCGCGTACCTCGCCCGCGACCCTCAGCATCTGAACGAAGCGTGCGCCGTCGAGCCCGGCTTGCAAACGCGTGAGCACGGTCTGGATTGGCTGCAAACGCTGGCCTACCGACATCCGTTCAACCGCTCTCAACGCACAGACCTGCTGGTAAGCAGCGAAGTCGGCTTGATGGAGGGCCTGGACCAAGCTCTGCGCCAACACGCACGGCAACCGGCGCTGAACCGCGATGGCCAGCGCAGCAGCTATCACGACTTGCACGCACTGAGCGCGGCCTTGCAACGGGCACTGCTGCCGTTACTGCCTGATCAGGACGATAAGCAAGTGGTGGTGGGCGTCTGCCTGGCCAAGTCGCCAGCACTCTACGCCAGCGTGTTGGCGATATTGGGTTGCGGCGCAATCTACCTGCCACTGGACCCGACGACACCCACAGAACGTCGTCAACGCATTCTGCAGGATGCTGGCGCCCGGGTCCTGCTGCATGACGGCCAGCCACAGGCCGAGTTGGCCCTGCTGGATGTGCGCACGCTGCAGGTGCCCACTGACAGCTGCCTGCCCTCGCTGGTCCTGCGGCCCGAGACAGCAGACCGGGCCTGCGTGGCGATCTATACCTCAGGCACCACCGGTCAGCCGAAAGGCGTGCTGCTCAGCCAGCGTAACCTCACCCACTTCATCGCCTGGTATCGCGAGCATGTCGCACTGGATGCGCACAGCCGGGTGCTGCAGTTCTCAACCATCGGCTTTGACGCCTCGCTGCTGGATATCCTGCCGACCTTCGCCTGCGGCGCGGAACTGGTCATGCCCAGCGATGACCAGCGCCGCGATCCCCAGCAACTGGTGCAACTTATCCACAGCCAGGCGGTGAGCCATGCGTTTCTGCCGCCAGCGCTGTTGAGCATCCTCCCGCATGACAGGCCGCTTGGCCTGCGCCACCTGATCACCGGGGGCGATGTCTGCGAGCCCCAGGTCATCGCGCGGTACAGCGAACAATGCCGGATGCACAACATCTATGGCCCTACCGAAACCACGGTATTGGCGACGACTCGCGTCTGCGCTGCCGGGGACAGTAATCGCAACCTGGGGGTGCCAATCGCCAATACCCAGGTACTGATCCTGGACGACGACTTGCAGCCGGTCACTCAGGAGACACCCGGAGAGCTGTACATCTGCGGCCCGGGGGTCGGGTTGGGGTATCTGAACAATCCGGAACTGACCGCCGAGCGTTTCGTCGTACTCGACCTGCCCGATGGCCGTTCGCTGAGCACCTACCGTACAGGTGATATTGGCAAATGGACCGCACAGGGCATCGAGCTGTGCGGGCGACGCGACAATCAGGTGAAGATCCGTGGGTTTCGCGTAGAGCCGGAAGAAATCGAGCACTGCCTGCGCAACAGCGGCCTGTATGCACAGATCGCGGTGGTGATCGATGCCCAACGCCGCGTCCTGGCTTTCGCCGCGCAACCGACGTGTGATGCGGCCGACACTGGATTGCGTGAGCATGCTGAGCGGCATCTGCCCGACTACATGCGTCCGGTGTTCTACCAGGTATTGGAGCAAATGCCCTACACCGCCAACGGCAAAGTCGACCGCCAGGCGTTGCGGGCGCATCCACTGACCTTGCCAGCGGCACAGCGGCTAGCACCCAGCACACCGACCGAGCAGCGTCTGCTCGGGCTCTGGAGTGAGCTGTTGGAACTGGCCCAGTCGGATATTTCCGTCGACGACAGCTTCTTCAGTCTGGGCGGGCATTCGATCCTGCTATCGCGGCTGCTGCTGGAGGTGCGCCAGGCCTTCGGCCGCGGCGTGGCGATCAACCGCTTCATCGAACAGCCGACGCTACAGCGCCTGGGTGCGCTGCTCGACGGTGACGGTAACTCCCTGGAGACTTCGCTCCAACGCCTGGAGCAGGACGCCAACCGTGACCTGGACCTGCAGGTACTGCCTCTGCAGGCCATGGGCGATGTGCACAAGGTTATCGTCACGGGCGCCAACAGCTTTCTCGGCGTACATCTGGTCGAAGCACTGCTCGACTGGGGGGCCACGGAGGTGGCGTGCCTGGTACGTAGCAGCGCAACCCAGAGTGCCACTGAACGCTTCAGACAGGCGTTGGCAGACAATCAGCTAAGCCTTGATGACAAGCGCGTACGGGTATTCGACGCGGACCTGCGCCGCCCTCGGCTGGGGCTGAGCGAAGCGGACTACGACGATCTCGACCTGAACTACGGCGCACTGCTGCACAACGCTGCCCAGGTCAATCACGTACTCGATTACCAGGCCTTGGTCAGCGACAACATCGAACCGCTGTTCGAATGCCTGCGCCTGTGTGAAGGGCGACGCAAGAAGGTCTTCAACTTCGTCTCGACGCTGTCCGCTTGCAGCGCAATGGACAGCGACGGCCGCGTGCTGGAGCAAGGCCCCGCGCCGACTCCGCCAATCTACATCCGCAACGGCTACAACCTGAGTAAATGGGTCGGCGAACGTATCCTCCAGCGGGCACGTGAAGCAGGGGTACGGGTGAATCTGTTCCGTCCCGGCAATATCAGCTTCGACAGCCGCAACGGCGTGTGCCAGCCCCAACGCAATCGCTTGATGCTGATGCTCAAGGGCTCACTGCAGCTGGGCCAGGTACCACGGCTGGAGATCGATTTCGACCTCATGCCGGTGGACTTCCTGGCCCGCTTCATCGCCTTTCACAGCAGCAGGCACCAACCCGCGCAGTGCGTCTTCAACCTGCACAACCCCGAACCGCTGCGTTGGCAAGACTACCTGGCCGCATTCCGCGAGCAGGGCCACCGCTTCGAGCTGGTCGAGGTGGAGCAGTGGCAAGGCCAGCTGAGGCGGGTAGATCGCGACAACGCGCTGTTCGATGTCCTGGGCTTTTACCTCGACGGCTTCGAGGAGGACATCGGCGATATCTCCAGCATCGAGCACGGCAATGCCCGCGAGGGTGTTCGGCGCATGGGCGCCCGCTACCCGGCCAAGGATACGCAGTTGCTGCGCCGCGGCTGCCGCTACCTGAGCGCTATCGGCTTTCTCTGATTCCTTCGTTCATTCACAACAGGAGCAACATCGCATGCAAACACTCAAACCCGACACGCTGGTCCGTAATCCACAAGGCTGCCTGGTGGTATCCAGCGTGGACATTGCAGCCCCGGCGGCGGCTGCATGGAACATCGTCGGCAACTTCGCCGGCTTCCCGGTGTTCATTCCCGCCTTGGCCCATATCGAGATGACCGGAAGCGGAGTGCGTTCGGTGCGCAAGAAACTGTTCAAGGATGGCAATGTGGTCATCGAGCAGTTGAACTCGCGAGACGAGCAAACAATGCAGATGACCTGGAGCCTGATCTACACCAGCCTGAATATCGGCAACCTGTGGGCTGCGATGCAGGTCGAGGCGCTGGATGCGCATCGCAGCCGTGCGGTCTGGACTATCCAGGCCGAACCCTGGGAAGGCGGCCCGGAGGCATTGCCAGGCTTCCAGGCATTTCTCCAGGGCTTTGCCGATGAGGCGATGGCGAACGTGCGCAATCTACTGAGCTGAAGGCGATAACCCGAGCCGCTGTTGTGGGATCTGCGCTGACCGCAGCAGCGGTTTTTCTTGGGCACCAGAAAGACAAAACCCCTACCTGCTCACGCAGATAGGGGTTTTGCGAAATGAATCTTGACGATGACCTACTCTCACATGGGGAAACCCCACACTACCATCGGCG